>NZ_BPWJ01000011.1:0-156817 GCF_040362985.1 Duganella caerulea
CTCGCCGCCAGGTTGCCCCGCGCTGCCGTTCGACTTGCATGTGTAAGGCATGCCGCCAGCGTTCAATCTGAGCCAGGATCAAACTCTTCAGTTTAATCTCTGTTTATTTGCCATTTCTGGCACCGTGATTTCTCACGGGTCGCTCACTCAAAATACTGACAGGCTGCTTCTTGCGAAGCATCCTATATTTTTTGTGAACATTTGATATTTTAAGTATCAGCAGAACTAGTCTGCTGTGCACTTTCATCAAACGTCCACACTTATCGACTGTTAATTTTTAAAGAACTTTATTCGGTACTGCGTTTGCTGCGAAGCGTTGTGTTCGTCAGCGAAGAAGAAAGAGTATGAAGCGTTTAGATCGTTTCGTCAACCCCTTCTTTTTTTCTCCCCACTCAACACTGCATTTGCATGCACCGTTTTGCGGGGAGGCGAACTATATCAAAGACCGTCGAAGTTTGGCAAGCGCTTTTCGAGGAAGGCGTGCATGCCTTCTTTTTGCGCAGGCGTGCCGAAGGCAGACTGGAACAGGCGGCGTTCATAATTGACACCTTCCGTCAGCGTGGTTTCAAAGGCGCGGTTAACGGAGTCCTTGATCATCATCGCCACCGAGGTCGGCATCGACGCGATCTGCTTCGCCGCGGTCAGCACTTCCTCGATCAACTTATCGGCCGGCACCACGCGCGACACCAGGCCGATGCGCTCCGCTTCCACCGCGTCGATGGTGCGCGCGGTCAGCAGCATGTCCATGGCCTTGGCCTTGCCGATGGTGCGCGGCAGACGCTGCGTGCCGCCGGCGCCAGGCGTGACGCCAACCTTGATTTCCGGCTGCCCGAACTTGGCCGTGTCAGCAGCGATCAGGAAATCGCACATCATCGCCAGCTCGCAGCCACCGCCCAGCACGTAGCCGGCCACAGCGCCCACCACCGGCTTGCGGATGCGCAGGATGTGCTCCCAGTTACGGGTGATGTAGTTGTCGCGATAAGTATCCACATAGGTGTAGTCCGCCATGGCAGCGATATCCGCGCCGGCGGCAAAGGCTTTCTCGCTGCCGGTCAGCACGATGCAGCCGATGGCCGGATCGGCGTCGAACTTATATAAGGCATCGCCCAGCTCGTTCATCATGCGGTCGTTCAGCGCGTTCAACGCCTTCGGACGGTTCAGGCGGATCAGGGCTACTTTGTCGTGCACTTCAACGATCAGGTCTTCATATTGCATCGGTGTCTCCTTCACAGTGGAATATTCCTGAAGGATTGTAGCGCCTAACTCCCGCGCTGGTATCATTGAACGATAGCAACCTGCTTTTAAGAGTCTCCTATTTTTACCGCCTTACGCCGCCACCTGAGCCTCAAGCTGGACAACGACGCCCTGCTGCGCAACGGCGACTTCATGCGCTACTGGTCCAGCGCCATCCTCAACGGCTTCGGCAGCTACATCAGCGCGCTGGCTCTGCCGCTGTGCTCGGTCCTGCTGCTGCATGCCACGCCGGCGCAGATGGGCATGCTGGGCGCCAGCGCGGCGATTCCATTCGCGCTGCTGGCCTTGCCGGCCGGCGTCTTCCTGGACCGCAACCGCAAGCTGCCGGTACTCCTGGGCAGCAAGGCGATCATGGCGCTCACATTGGCCAGCATCCCGCTGGCTTACTGGCTGGGGCGGCTGTCCATCGAATGGATGTATATGGTCTCCTTTATCAGCGGCGCCTGCTCGGTGGTGGGCGGCGGCGCGGAACAGATCTTCCTCACCAACCTGATCGGACGCGACCGCCTGACCGACGCCCAATCCAAGTTCGCCGCCACCGACTCGGCTTCGCGCCTGATCGCGCCCGGCGTCGCGGGCGTGCTGATCCAATGGCTGACCGCGCCGTTCGCCGTCATGCTGAACGCCATCGGCTTCGTGATCTCGATCCTGCTGCTGCGTAATCTGAATGCCAACGATCCCAAGCCGGCGCCGTCCAACAAGCATCCGCTGCGCGACATCCACGACGGCCTGCTGTTCATCTGGGGCCAGCCGCTGCTGCGCACGCTGGCCTGGGGCGCGGGCGTGTGGCATATGCTGTTCTATGGTTTCGCCGCGCTCAGCGTGCTGTTCTCCACGCGCGAACTGGGCATGACGGCCGGTATGCTGGGCATGGCGCAGATGGTTGGTGGCGTCGGCGTACTGATGAGTTCACTCTTATTAAAGCCGCTGAACACGCGCTTCGGCCCCGGCGCAACCATGTTGATCGGCCTGGGCCTGACCGCCTTCGCGTTCGCCGCCATGCCGATGATCCCGGCCAACCTGTTCGGCAGCCCGACCGCCAGCGCGGTGGCGTGCGGCGGCCTGTCGCTGTTCCTCGATTGCGGCGTGATGCTGTTCTTCATGCCATATATGACGATGCGCCAGAAAGTCACGCCGGACGCCTACCTGGGCCGCATGGTCTCAACCATGCGCTTCCTGACCGTGGCGACCGCGCCGATCGGCGCGCTGGCGGCCGGCTATATCGGCGAGCACTTCAGCATCCGCACCGGCATGGCCTGCGTGGCGGTGGGCGGCATCGCGCTGACTGTTGCGATGGCCTCGTCCATGCGCAACATGCAGCAACATACGGCGCCTGCAACGTCCTAACGTGCGCCGTCGAACGTTCTAAATCATTAGGCTGTTTTTGTGTTCCCTACATTGGAGTACGCCATGTTCAAGTCCATCCTGCTGCCGACCGACGGCTCCGAGCTGTCCGACAAAGCGACCGCGATGGCGGTCCAGTTTGCCCAGCTCAATCAAGCGCGCCTGGTCGCGATCACGGTCATCACGCCGCTGCCGTTCGCCTCCATGGGCGACAGCGGCGCGGTCATCGATTCCGGCCAGTTCGCCACGCAGATGCAGAACGCCGCCCGACACCATATTGAGAAAGTGGCCGCCGCCGCGCGCGCCGCGGAAGTTCCGTTCGAGGGCGTGGTGACGATGTCCCCCAGCCCCTACGAAGAAATCGTCGAGGCGGCCAAGAAGTTTGAATGCGACATCATCATGATGGCGTCGCACGGACGGCGTGGCCTGAACCGGCTATTCCTGGGCAGCGAAACGCAGAAGGTACTGGCCCACACCACGCTGCCCGTGATGGTCCTGCGTTAGAGCGGCTGCTTCGGCAGCAGCACCCAGACATTACCGCGCTGCTTCATGCGGCCCGCGTTCTCCGACGCCTCCGTGCCGAAGCCGAAGAAGTAATCGACACGGATCGCGCCACGGATCGCGCCGCCCGTGTCCTGCGCCATGACCAGGCGCTGCAGCGGGATATCGCTGTTAGGCATGGTGGTTGACAGGAACACCGGCGCACCCAGCGGCAGCTGCGACGCATCGATCGCCACCGAACGCGACGGCGTCAACGGCACGCCCAGCGAACCTTTCGGCCCTACCTTCGGATCGGGCAGGCGCTCCTCCCGGAAGAACACATAGCTCGGGTTCACATTGAACAGCTCCTGCATGCGCGTGGGATGGCCGGCGATCCACGCCTTGATGCCCTGCGCCGACGCCTGTTCCAGCGTCAGCTCGCCCTTCTCCACCAGGTACTTGCCGATCGATTTATACGGATGGCCGTTCTGGTCCGCATACGCCACGCGCACGGTTTC
This sequence comes from Duganella caerulea, assembly GCF_040362985.1. NCBI lineage: Bacteria > Pseudomonadati > Pseudomonadota > Betaproteobacteria > Burkholderiales > Oxalobacteraceae > Duganella > Duganella caerulea. The sequence continues at coordinate 3,597 of NZ_BPWJ01000011.1, forward strand.
CTGCGTATCGGTCAGCTGCACGCGGCCCGAGCCCTGCACCTGCAGGAAGAAGGACTCCACCGGATCGTCCACCCACAGCAACTCCTTGCCGCTGAAGTCAGCCTTCTCGATATCGGCGCGGGTCGCATATGGCACCACCTTCTTGCCGACCAGCTTGCCGCGCAGGCGCATGCCCTTCAGCTCCGGGTACACGCTGGCCAGGTCGATGGTCAGCATATCGTCGGGCACTTTATAGAGCGGCGTCTGGTAGGGGCCGCCCTTCTTGCGCGCGCCGCGCAGCAGCGGTTCGTAGTAGCCGGTGATCAGGCCGTCGGTGGCGCCGTCCGGCGCGATCACCTGGTTCGGCTCCATGAACGCCTCGAAGAAGGTGCGGATCGCCTGCTCGTCGCTGCCGTTGACGGTGCGCGCGATGGTGCAGGATTCCTTCCAGTTCGGCTGCTTGACCAGCACCGAACACGAGGACATGAAGGCCGGCCAGGCCGCGCGCACATCGTCCTTGTCCCAGCCCGGCAGCGACGCGAAGGTGGCCGGCACCATCTGCAACGCGGCCGGCTTGGGCGGCACCGGCGGCACCGTTGGAGGCGTGACCGGCGGAGTGACCGGTGGCGTCACGGCGGGCGCGGGCGCCTGGGCCGGCGGCAGCGGCGTGGTGGTGCAGGCGGCCAGGGAAAGCGCGACGACGGTCAGCGGAACGAGTAGACTACGGCTAGTTAATGACATAAGGATGGCTATGTGGGTCTTAATGATAGAAGCATGCGTGGCGTTTTTCCTGCTGGTGTTCATCGTCTGGTGGACCATGTACCAAGGCAAGGGCAAGACTAAGCAGCTGCCCCCGCCGGACCGGGAAAACGAGCCGAAGTAATCAGTGCAGCGTGCGCGGCAGCGACAGCACGAACTCCGGGATCTTGACTTCGAACTGATGGCCGTCCTCGGCCACGCAGAAGTATTCGCCGACCATCGAGCCTTGCTGGGTTTGCAGCGCCGTGCCGCTGGTGTACTCGAAATGCTCGCCGGGCTGCAGCAGCGGCTGATGGCCGACCACGCCCAGTCCGCGCACCTCTTCCACATGATTGTTGGCGTCAGTGATGACCCAGTGGCGCGAAATCAGCTGCGCAGCCACGGTGCCGGTATTCTTGATCGTGATCGAATAGGTGAACACGAAATTGGTGCGATCCGGGTCCGATTGATCCGGCAGGTACTGGGTTCTGACCGACACAGTAAATTCGTAAGTGGCCATCGAAATTCCTTAAGGCTTGGTAAAAGCGTAATCGCTCTATGCAAAATTGGCGATTGTATATCGTCAGGCCCCCATTGCACCGCAAATCCGCCCCGTATGCAAGGACGGCGCGGCTGAAAATCGGTGCGGCCGCGCCGGGCAGCGTAAAATAGCGCATCTTTTTTCTTGCCAGCCCTAAGCCATGACCACATTCCGCATCGCTCCCAGCATTTTGTCCGCCGATTTCGCCCGCCTGGGTGAAGAGGTCCGCAACGTCGTCACCGCCGGCGCGGACATCATTCACTTTGACGTGATGGACAACCATTATGTTCCGAACCTGACCATCGGCCCGCTGGTGTGCGAAGCGATCCGCCCGCACGTGCAAGTGCCGATCGACGTGCACCTGATGGTCAAGCCGGTCGACCGCATCATCCCGGACTTCGCCAAGGCTGGCGCCAACATCATCACCTTCCACCCGGAAGCGTCGGACCATATCGACCGTTCGCTGCAGCTGATCCGCGACCACGGCTGCAAGGCCGGCCTGGTGTTCAACCCGGCCACGCCGCTGAGCTACCTGGAACACGTGATGGACAAGATCGACATGATCCTGATCATGTCGGTCAACCCGGGCTTCGGCGGCCAGTCCTTCATTCCGCAGGCGCTGAAGAAGATCGCCGAAGCGCGCCGCCTGATCGATGAATCCGGCCGCGACATCCTGCTGGAAGTGGACGGCGGCATCAAGATCGACAACATCGCGGCCGCAGCGGCGGCAGGCGCGGACACCTTCGTGGCCGGCTCCGCCATCTTCGGCAAGCCGGACTACAAGGCCGTCATCGACGCCATGCGCGCCCAACTGGCGACGGTGTAAATATGAGTGTGCTGGCAGGCGTACGCGCCGCAATCATCGACCTCGACGGCACCATGCTGGACACGATCCCCGACTTCCACGTCGCGATCAACGGCATGCGCGCGGAGCTGGACCTGCAACCGATCTCGCAGGACCAGATCGCGCTGATGGTCGGCAAGGGCTCCGAGAACCTGATCCGCTCCGTGCTGGGCCTGGACTGGGACGCGGCCCGCGTGGAAGCGCATTTCGACGCAGCGATGGACGCCTACCAGCGCCACTACCTGGGCATCAACGGCGACCACAGCGCGCTGTATCCGGACGTGATCGAAGGCCTGACGGCGATGAAGGCGCAAGGCCTGCGCCTGGCCTGTGTAACCAACAAGCCAATCTCGTTCGCCGCGCCGCTGCTCAAACTGAAAGGCCTGGACGGATTTTTCGACGTGGTCTACGGCGGCGATTCGCTGCCGCGCAAGAAACCCGATCCGCTGCCGCTGCAAACGGTGTGCGCCGATTTCGGCCTGGCGCCGGCGCAGGTGGTGGCCATCGGCGACTCCTCGAACGACGCGCAAGCCGCACGGGCAGCGGGTTGCCCGGTGTTGACGGTACCTTACGGTTACAATCACGGAGAAGCTATACACAAAACGGATTCCGATGGTATAGTAGCCACATTGCTGGAAGCGTCCAGCCTGATACGTTCGCAAAACTAACCCTTAGCTGAACTAACCTGACCAACATGTCTCTCACCAAAAAACACAACGTCAACCAAACCGGCTCGATTGAGGCCTGGCTTTGGCGACGCTGGCAATCCTGGCAAAACTGAGCCGAACTGATTGCTGTCGTCCGCATCCGCGCGTCCGACAGGTTTTTTGACAAACCACCGCCAAGCCACAACCACGCCCTTGGCGGCATGGAGAGAAGACATGACCGAACTCGAATTCAAATCGTTGGCCACCGACGGCTACAACCGCATCCCGCTGATCGCCGAAGCTTTCGCCGACCTCGAAACCCCGCTCACGCTGTACCTGAAACTGGCCCAGACCCAGAACGCCGGCAAGAACACCTTCCTGCTTGAATCGGTGGTCGGCGGCGAGCGTTTCGGCCGCTTCTCCTTCATCGGCCTGCCCGCGACCACCGTGCTGCGCAACTTCGGAACTCGCACCGAGATCGTCAAGAACGGCACGGTGATCGAGACCCACGAAGGCAATCCGCTCGAATTCATCGAGACCTACCAGAAGCGCTTCAAGGTCGCGCTGCGTCCCGGCATGCCGCGCTTCTGCGGCGGCCTGGCCGGCTACTTCGGCTACGACACGGTGCGCCACATCGAAAAAACGCTGGCCCACTCGCAGCCGAAAGATGACCTGGGCCTGCCCGATATCCAGCTGATGGTGACCGAGGAACTGGCCGTCATCGACAACCTGTCCGGCAAGCTGTATCTGATCGTCTACGCCGACACCACGCAGCCGGAATCGTACGCCAAAGCGCGCCAGCGCCTGAAAGACCTGCGCATGATGCTGCGCCGTGGCCTCGATGCGCCGGTGACCAGCGCCTCGGTACGCACCGACATCACGCGCGATTTCCCGAAAGAGGACTACCTGAAGGCGGTCGCCAAGGCCCACGAATACGTGATGGCGGGCGACTTGATGCAGGTGCAGATCGGCCAGCGCCTGCGCAAGCCTTACGTCGATTCGCCGCTGTCGCTGTACCGCGCGCTGCGTTCGCTGAATCCTTCGCCGTATATGTACTTCTACAATTTCGGCGACATGCAGATCGTCGGCGCCTCGCCGGAGATCTTGGTCCGCAACGAGACGCTGCCGGACGGCGAGAAGAAAGTCACGCTGCGCCCTATCGCCGGCACCCGCCCGCGCGGTGCGACGCCGGAGCGCGACGCCGAACTGGCCACGGAACTGCTGGCCGATCCGAAAGAAATCGCCGAACACGTGATGCTGATCGACCTGGCGCGCAATGACCTGGGCCGCATCTCCGAGATCGGCAGCGTCAAGGTCACCGACCGCCTGGTCATCGAAAAATACTCGCATGTGCAGCACATCGTTTCCAACGTCGAGGGCAAGCTGAAGGCCGGCCTGTCCAACCTGGACGTGCTGCGCGCCACCTTCCCGGCCGGCACGCTGACCGGCGCGCCGAAAGTGCGCGCGATGGAGATCATCGACGAACTGGAAATCTCCAAGCGCGGCATCTATGGCGGCGCCTGCGGCTACCTGTCCTTCGGCGGCGAGATGGACGTGGCGATCGCGATCCGCACCGGAGTGATCAAGGACGGCATGCTGCATGTGCAGGCCGCCGCCGGCATCGTCGCCGACTCGATACCGGAGATGGAATGGCAGGAAACTGAAAACAAGGCGCGCGCAGTACTGCGCGCCGCCGAACAAGTGCAAGATGGCCTGGATGGGGAGATCTGAGATGCTGCTAATGATCGACAACTACGACTCCTTCACCTACAACATCGTGCAGTACTTCGGCGAGCTGGGTGAGGATGTGCGCGTGTACCGCAACGACGAAATCACGATCGCGGAAATCGAGGCGCTGAACCCGGACCACATCTGCATTTCGCCAGGCCCGAAAGATCCGTCGCAAGCCGGTATTTCGATCGAGGTGCTCAAGCACTTCGCCGGCAAGAAGCCGATACTGGGCGTATGCCTTGGCCACCAGGCCATCGGCGAAGCGTTCGGCGGAAAAGTCATCCGCGCCAAGCAGGTCATGCATGGCAAAACTTCTTTAATCGCGCATACGGGCGTGGGCGTCTTCAAGGACCTGCCCTCCCCCTTCACGGTGATCCGGTATCACTCGTTGGCCATCGAGCGCAGCTCGCTGCCGTCCTGCCTGGAGGTCACGGCGTGGACGGACGACGGTGAAATCATGGGCGTGCGCCACAAGGATTACGACATCGAGGGCGTGCAGTTCCACCCCGAGTCCATCCTGTCGGAACACGGCCACGCACTGTTGAAGAACTTCCTGGTCCGCTGACCAGCGCTGTTCGTACCGGCGCGCCGCCGCGCGCGCCCACGCCCAAATTCAGAGAAGGAATAGCCATGCCTATCACCCATCAAGAAGCACTGCTGCGCTGCATCGAACACCGCGAGATTTTCCACGACGAGATGCTGCACCTGTTCCGCCAGATCATGTCGGGCGAAATGTCGCCGACCATGATCGCCGCCCTGACCATGGGCCTGCGCGTGAAGAAGGAAACCATCGGCGAGATCGCCGCCGCCGCGCAAGTGATGCGCGAGTTCTCCACCAAGGTGCCGATGGCCGACACCACCGGCCTGCTCGACATCGTCGGCACCGGCGGCGACGGCGCGCACACCTTCAACATCTCCACGGCGTCGATGTTCGTCGCCGCGGCGGCCGGCGCGCGCGTGGCCAAGCACGGCGGACGCAGCGTGTCGTCGTCGTCCGGCAGCGCCGACGTGATCGAATCGCTGGGCGCGAACATCAACCTCAAGCCCGAGCAGATCGCGCAATCGATCGCGCAGACCGGCATCGGCTTCATGTTCGCGCCCAACCACCACGCGGCGATGAAGCATGCGGCGCCGGTCCGCCGCGAGCTGGGCGTGCGCACCATCTTCAACATCCTGGGGCCGCTGACCAATCCGGCCGGCGCGCCGAATATCCTGATGGGCGTGTTCCACGCCGACTTGGTGGGTATCCAGGTGCGCGTGCTGCAGCGCCTGGGCGCGCAGCATGCCATCGTGGTGTATGGCCGCGACAATATGGACGAGGTCTCGCTGGGCGCCGGCACGCTGGTCGGCGAACTGGTTAACGGCGAGATCCGCGAATATGAAATCCATCCCGAGGACTTCGGCCTGCAGATGATCGCCAGCCGCAATTTGAAAGTGGCGGATGCGGCGGAGTCGAAAGCGAAAATGATGGAAGCGCTGCGCGGAGAGCCTGGCGCGGCCTACGATATCGTCGCGCTCAACGCGGGCACCGCGCTGTACGCGGCCGGTGTCGCCAGCTCGATCGAGGATGGCCTGGCGCGCGCGCGCAAAGCCGTCAGCTCCGGCGACGCGATGCGCAAGGTCGAGCAGTTCGTGCAGGTCACGCAAAGCCTCGGCAATACCAACTAAGGGCGGCCAGCATGTTCGGCATCCACGATCTGACGTTGTTTATCATCTCCGGGCTGCTGCTGAACATCATGCCCGGCCCCGATTCACTGCTGATCATGACGCGCAGCGCCACCCAGGGCTGGCGCGCCGGTTCGGCCGCCGCGCTGGGCATCGGCGCCGGCACCATGATCCACATTATCGCTGCGGCGTTGGGTTTGTCGGCGCTGCTGGCGACGTCCGCCGCCGCGTTCACGGCGGTGAAATGGGTGGGCGCGGCATACATCGTCTACGTCGGCATCGGCATGCTGCGCGCCAGGCTGCGCACCGAAGCCGATGACGCGGCGGCCACCGACATCGCCGTGCGCGGCGCCGCGCAACCACTGGCGTATCGTAAAATCTTCTTCCAGGGTTTCCTGACCAATGTCCTGAACCCGAAGGTGGCCTTGTTCTTCCTGGCCTTCGTCCCGCAGTTTATTTCGGCCGATTCCGCCAGCAAGCCGCTAGCCTTCATCGTCCTGGGCTGCATCTTCAATTTCAACGGTATGTTGTGGTGTAACGGCCTGGCCGTCTTCACCGCCTTCGCCAGTGCGCGCCTGAAGGTCAAGCCGCTGGTGGCCCTGTGGCTGAACCGCGTAACGGGAGGCCTGTTCCTGGCTCTCGGCCTGCGACTGGCGCTGGCAGAACAACATTAAACTTAGGCTCACCATGTCCGACATCCTGAACAAAATCCTTGCAGTCAAAGCCGACGAAGTCGCCGCAGCCAAAAAACACCGCAGCCTCGCCAGCCTGCGCGCCGACGTTGAAAGCGACGCCGGACTGCGCGCCGGCCTGCGCGGCTTCGAGGCCAGCCTGCGCGGGAAGATCGCCGCCGGCAAAGCTGGCGTGATCACCGAAGTGAAAAAGGCGTCGCCGTCGAAAGGCGTGCTGCGCGCCGACTTCCGCCCCGCCGACATCGCCGCCAGCTACGAGGCCCATGGCTCCGCGTGCCTGTCGGTGCTGACGGACGAGCAGTTCTTCCAGGGTTCGGTGGCGTATCTGCAGCAGGCGCGCGCCGCCTGCTCGCTGCCGGTGCTGCGCAAAGACTTCATGATCGATATGTACCAGATCTACGAAGCCCGCGCGATGGGCGCCGACGCCATCCTGCTGATCGTCTCGGCGCTGGACCATGGGCTGATGGCGGAAATGGAAGCCTGCGCCCACGAATTGGGCATGGGCGTGCTGGTGGAAACCCACGACGGCGACGAACTGACCGCCGCGCTGCGCCTGAAAACCGCGCTTTTGGGCATCAATAACCGCAACCTGCGCACTTTCGAGGTCTCGCTGGAAAACACGCTGGGCCTGTTGGACCGCATTCCGGCGGATAAACTGGTCATCACCGAATCCGGCATCATGGTGCCGGACGACGTCAAACGCATGCGAGAGGCGAATGTGCACGCCTTCCTGGTCGGCGAAGCCTTCATGCGCGCGCCCGATCCGGGTGCGGAACTGGCGCGCCTGTTCAACTAAGCTTTAATCGCCTGCAAGGGCGGCGCCGGCGTGGGCGCGATCTCGATACAGTCGCGCCCGCGCTCCTTGGCGCGGTACAGCGCCTCGTCGGCGCGCATCAGGATGGCGTCCAGATCCTCGTCGGAGCTTGTCTGGCAAGCAATGCCAATACTGACGGTATAGGCGGGCAAGTCTCCGCGGCTTGGTTCGCGCACGGCCGCCAGGATGCGCTCGGCGATATCGCGGGCCCAATCCACACCGGTCACCGGCAGCAAAACAATAAACTCTTCGCCGCCAAAACGGGCGACGTGATCGGATACCCGCAACGCCTTGCCGATTACTTGCGCCACATCGACTAAAACCCGGTCGCCGGTAGCGTGACCGTAGCAGTCATTAATCTTCTTAAAATAATCCAGATCGATGCTGAGCATTGTCATGGCGGTGGATTCACGCCGCATCAACGCATGCTCTTTAGCGTAAATATCGGCGAAACCGCGCCGGTTTAAAACCTGAGTCAGGGGATCAAGCGTGGAGCGGCGTTCCAGTATCGCTTGCAAACGCCGAGTGGTTACCGCCTTGAAACCCACCGCCAGCAGCAACACCATGAATTGGCCGGCCGCGAGATAAATACTTTGAAATGGCCCGACAGCCGTTAAATCAACCTGGGCGCTGCCGAATAATAACGCGAGAATGCCTCGAGTTAATACCACCAGCGTTTGAAACAGCAATAACGAACCGAAGAATATGGTGGAAAAGTGACGTTCGCCGTGACGCCATACCACCAGAATCTGGTTTATATAAAATATGGAAACCAGAAAAGAGAATACGGCGACGCGCGCGGCAAAAACCGGCTGAATTAACAACCAATATCCGACGCCCAGCATGGCCAATAACCAAACCAGATGAAATAACCACCAGGACGGCACCAGCCCATAAAATTTCCTGGTACCGATCATCGCCAGGCCCACGCCCCAAACCAGGGCCGAATTAGCGCTAAGCAATACTAGCGTTTCGTTGAAGACGCTATGCCTCAAGCTGAATAGAAACGCGCCGCAAGCGAGCGATACCAATCCCGCCGCCCAATAATTCAGGCCCTTGATCTCAGCTGGAAAACTGAAGTGGGCGGAATAAAGGACGACACTCATCGCGCCGGCCATCAGCGTCGACATCAGGATAATCGTGGCGGAATCAAGTTGGAACACTTGCGGGTCTATCCTCGGGCAGAAAAGGTCAGCCAAATTCTAAACCAGAACCAGACCGCGGCGTAGGATTAAACCTACACGGACCCCGTAATGCCTCAACACATGCCGGAATATGGCTAGTACGTGCCAATTTCTGGCACGGATAGGGCAAAAAAATCCGGGGACTCGCCCCGGACTCAGGAATCAGCGTGCGGCGCTGGGGCGCAAGGGGCCGGTGGATTTCTTGCCGGCCGGGTCCAGCGACAGGCTGACGCCCGGCACCCGGTCGCCTTGCAGTGTCGCGCTGAAGGTCATTAACTCGTCGCGGCGGAAGGCGTGAATTTCAATTTCCGATCCCACGCCATAGCGGGAAAGCAGCGTTTCCAGATTGGAGGCGGTAACACGCAATCCATCCACCGCCATCAATATATCGCCGGCCGATAATCCCGCCTGGTGCGCGGCGCCATTCTCGTGCACGCTGGACAATTTGCAGTCATTACCGTCCTTGCCGAGATTAACATCGAGGCTGGGTTTGGTCGATTTGCGCTCGTCATTATATTTAACGCCAAAAGGCGCCAGCATTTTGGCCAACGGCAAATCTTCCGTGCCACGGATATATTTATCGAAGAATGGCTTGAAGCGGCCGCCGCTGATTTCATCGAATAACGCTTCCACTTCGGCCGGAGTAACGCCGCGTCCGCCGCCTTCGTAAAAATCGCGGCCATAACGCTGCCATAATGTCCGCATCACGTCGTCCAACGATTTCTTGCCGCCGGTTTTAGCGCGGATGCTCAAATCCAGCGCCAGTCCAATCAGAGAACCCTTGGTGTAATAACTGATGATCGAATTGGGCGCATTTTCATCCTGGCGATAATATTTACCCCAGGCATCAAAACTGGAATCGGCCACGCTTTGCTTGGTACGGCCGCTGCCGCGCAATACGCTGCCTATGGTTTTACCCAGTAATTTGAAATAAGCCGGTTCGGCGATAACCCCGGCGCGCACCAGCATCAAATCGTCGTAATAACTGGTGAAACCTTCAAACAGCCAAAGCAGCGGCGAATAATTTTCGACCTGCAGGTTATATGGAGCAAACGCCGCAGGCTTGATGCGCTTCACATTCCAGGTGTGGAAGTATTCATGGCTGCACAGGCCCAGGTATTGCAGATAACCGTCGCTGATCTCCTTGCCGGCCGACGCCGTGCTCGGCAGGTCGGCGCGGGCGCAGATCAGCGCCGTCGAGGCGCGGTGTTCCAGCCCGCCGTAACCGTCGCCGACGGCCTGCGTCATGAAGACGTAGCGGTCCATCGGCGCCTTTTTGGCCTTCGGTTCGAAGAAGGCGATCTGGGTTTCGCAGATCTTTTTCAGGTCGGCGCAAAGGCGCGGCAGGTCCAGGTTCGGCACCCGGCCGCTGATGACGATGTCGTGCGGGATGCCGTGCGCCTTGAACGTGGCCAGCGCGAAGTCGCCCTGCTCCACCGGGTGGTCGATCAACTCGTCGTAGTTCGACGCGATGTAGGTGCCAAAACCATAACGTTTCGCTTTCAGCTCCGGCAGCGAGGTCGCCACGCGCCAGGTCTTGGCCGCTTCGTCGGCCGGGCGCTGGATGTCCACCACGTGCGGCTGGTCTTCCTGGCCCAGCACGCGCAGGAACACGCTGGTGCCGTTGTAGAAGGCGTGGTTCTGGTCCAGGTGCGCGGCGCGCACCGACATGTCCCAGGCATAGACTTCGTAATGCACCGTCAGCGAGGCAGCGTGATCCTTCAGCGGCGCGGCCTGCCACGAGTGCTTATCCAGCTTGGCCAGCGCCACTGGCTGGCCGTCCGACTCGGCGCGGATACGCACGATGTTGCGCGAGAATTCTCGGATCATGTAGCTGCCCGGGATCCAGGCCGGCAGGGCGAACACCTGGCCGCCTTCGGCCGGCGCGTCCACCGTCAGCGTGACGTGGAACAGGTGGGCGGCCAGGTCGTGTCCGACGATGCTGTAGGCGATCGCCGGGGTATTCTTGTTCGTTTTCTTCATCTCGGTCCTTGTTTTACAAATCGCCAGGCGTATCGATATCGCGCACCACGCCGGCATCGTCGACTATCAGCTCGCTCACCGCATGGCTTTTTAAGATCTCGCGCGCGCCCTGGTCGCCTTGCAGCGCCAGCAGCAATGGCAAATGATAACTGCTGAAGGCGACCGGATTGCCGCGCCGTCCTTCATGCATGGGCGCCGCGATGCGGGCGCCCCGCTCGATGGTCGCGGCCAGGGCCCGCATGGTATCAGGCCGCACGTGGGGCATGTCGCCCAGGCCTATCAGCCAGCCTTCCGCACCCTTGGTGTAGTCGATCGCCGTCGTCAGCGAGGCGGCAATGCCAAGATCGGCGTCCGCGCAGACGCGCACCTCGCAGCCCAGGCGGCCCAGCAGCGCCGCCACCTGGCCGTCGTCCGGGCGGACCACGGCCACCACCCGCGGCAGTGCGGCCAGCATGTTCCTTGCGCTGGCGGCGACGACGGCGTCGCCATTCTCCAGCGGTTGCAGCAGTTTGTTTTGTACGCCGGACGGGTCGAAACGCCTACCCCGCCCGGCTGCCAGCAATATCCCTACCAGTGCCATCCAGCGCGGCTCAAGCGCTGGCCAGATCGAACGGCAGCTTGCGCAAACGCTTGCCGGTCAACTTGAACAGCGCGTTGGCGAAGGCCGGCGCCAATGGCGGCAGGCCAGGTTCGCCCATACCGGTCGGAGGATCGTTCGACGGCACGATGTGCACATCGATCGCCGGCATGTCCGTCATGCGCGCCACCGTGTAGTCGCTGAAATTCTGCTGCTCCACCACGCCGTCCTTGAGCGTGATGGCGGCGCCAGGCAGCGTCATGCCCAGGCCCATCAACGCGGCGCCTTGGATCTGCGCCTCGATCGTCAAGGGATTGACCGCCTGGTTGCAGTGCACGCCGGCCGTGACCTTGTGCAGCTTGGGCGTGCCGTCCTTCACGGACGCCACCACCACGTACGCGATCACGGTGTTGAACGACTCATGCACCGCCACGCCCCAAGCCTGGCCTTTAGGTAAAGCCTTCTTGCCGTAGCCGGACTTGGCGACCGCCAGGTCCAGCGCGGCGATGTGGCGCTTGCCCTTCTCGCCCAGCAGCTTCTTGCGATACGCGACCGGGTCCATCTTGGCCGCGTGCGCGGCTTCGTCGATCAGCGTCTCCATCACGAAGGCCGTGTGCGTGGAGCCGACGGAGCGCCACCACAGCACCGGCACGTTGGCCTTGGCGTTATGCACGCTCAGGTTCAGCGGCACTTCATATGGTTCGCCCATGCCCTCGACCATGGTGGAGTCGATGCCGTCCTTGATCATCACCGGCTCGAACTGCGTGCCGCTGATGATGGACTGGCCGACGATGACATGATCCCACGCCACGATATTGCCCTTGTCGTCCATGCCGATGTCGGCGCGGTGCACATGCGACGGACGGTAGTAGCCGCCCTTGATGTCGTCCTCGCGGCTCCAGATCACCTTGACCGGCTCCGTCTTGCCTGCGGCCTTCCAGGCCTTGGCGACGTTGACCGCTTCCACCAGATAGTCCGAGGTCGGCACGGCGCGGCGGCCGAAGCCACCGCCGGCCATCATCGTGTTCAGCACCACCTGCTCCGGCTTCAGGCCGGCGGTGGCGGCGATCGCGCCCTGGTCCATCGTCTGGAACTGCGAACCGGCCCATACGGTGCAGCCGTCCGCGCGCAGGTCGACCACGCAATTCAATGGCTCCATCGGCGCGTGCGCCAGATACGGAAACTCATAGACGGCGGAGATTTTCGTCGCGGCGCCAGCCAGCTTGGACGTATCGGCCTTGCGCGCCGGCGTTCCCGGCTTCTGCGCCAAAGCCTTGAACTCGGCCAGCTGCTTGTCGCTGCCGACCTTCTCCACACCGCTGGCGTCCCACTCGATGACCAGCGCATCGCGGCCCATCTTGGCCGGCCAGTAGCCGTCGGCCACCACCGCCACGCCGCTGCCGCCGCGATCCGTCTTCACCTCCATCACTTCAAGCACGCCCTTGATGGCCTTAGCCTTCGAGGCGTCGAACTTGGCGACCTTGGCGCCGAACACCGGCGCCCGCGCCACCACGGCGACCTTGCTGTGCGGCGCCTTGAAGTCCATGCCGAACTGCTGCTTGCCGGTCGATTTATCCTTCGCGTCCAGGCGCTTCATCGGTTTGCCGATGAAGTTGAAATCCTTGGGATCCTTCAGCTTCACGGCGGCGGGCACCGGCTGCTTCATGGCCGCATCGGCCATCGCGCCGTAGGTGGCCTTCTGGCCGGCGGGGCCGGTCAGCGTGCCTTTCGAGGTCTTGACCTGCTCGGGCGCGACCTTCCATTCCTGGGCCGCCGCCGCGATCAGCATCGCGCGCGCCTTGGCGCCGATCTCGCGGTACTGGGTGTAGGAGTGGGCGATGCTGCCCGAACCGCCGGTGATCTGGATGCCGAACAGCGGATCCTTGTATTGATCGCCGGCCGGCGCCAGCGCGCCGTTGACCTTCGACCAATCCGCGTCCAGCTCTTCCGCGATCAGCATCGGCAGCGACGTCTGCACGCCCTGGCCGAATTCCAGCCGGTTGACCTGCACCGTCACGCTGTTGTCCGGCGCGATATGCAGGAAGGCGTTCGGCTGGTACACCTTGGCCGGAGGCTGCTGCGCATTGGCGAAGCGGCCCGCGCCCGGGATGAAGAAGCCCAGCACCAGGCCACCGCCCACCGCCGCACCGGCCTTCATGAAGCCGCGGCGCGACACGCCGCCGCCGGAAGTCTCCACACCCGCCATCGATTCCTGGTTAAGCCATTCGATACGCATGCGATTCTCCTTAGGCGATGGTTTTAGCTGCGTCTTTGATGGCTGCGCGGATGCGCTGGTACGTCCCGCATCGACAGATATTGCCGCTCATGGCGTTGTCGATTTCGGCGTCGGAAGGGGCTTTGTTGGTGCGCAGCAGAGCGGTCGCGCTCATGATCTGGCCACTCTGGCAGTAGCCGCATTGGGGCACATCCAGCTTGACCCACGCCGCCTGCACGGCCTTGCCGACCTTGTCGGACTCCATCGCCTCAATGGTGGTGATCTTCTGGCCGGCGGCGGCCGAAATCGGCGTCACGCACGACCGGACAGGCTGGCCGCCCAGGTGCACGGTGCAGGCGCCGCACAGCGCCGCGCCGCAACCGAACTTGGTGCCGGTCATATTCAGGTTATCGCGCAAAGCCCACAGTATCGGCGTCGAGGGATCGGCGTCCACCTGCATGTCTTTACCATTGATGTTCAAAGTGATCATTCGGTTCTCCTATGGGCGATGCGCTGGTTTGGCTGCTGTTATTGTTTGATCTTGGCGAACTTCTCTTCAAGAGCCTTGGTGTCAATCGCGCCGGGTACGCGGGTGCCGTCGGCGAAGAAGATGGCCGGGGTGCCGGAGACGCCCAGCTTGTGGCCCAGCTCCAGCACGTCCTGGTTCGGCGATGCGCAGGCTTCCGCCGCGGCGGGGGCGGCCTTGTTGTTGACCATCCAGTCTTCCCAGGCCTTGCTGCGGTCCGGCGCGCACCAGATATTCTTCGACTTGGTGAACGAGTCGTCGGCCAGGATGTTGTACATGAAGGTGTAGACCGTGATGTTGTCGGTCTCCTTCAGCGTGGTCTGGCGGAAGCGCTTGCAGTAGCCGCAGTTGGGATCCTCGAACACCGCGATCACGCGCTTGCCGTCGCCCTTGACGGTCTTGATGGCCTTATCCAGCGGCAGGTCGGAGAACTTGATTTTGTTGATCTCTTCCAGCCGTTCCTTGGTCAGGTCGGTGCTGGTGGTGAGGTTGAACACGTGGCCGGAGAACAGATAGGTCGCGGTCTTGTCGGTGTACAGGATGTCGTTGCCGATGCGGATTTCATACAGGCCGCTGTAAGGCGTCTCCTTGATCGAATCGACTTTCACGTTCGCGCCGAGGCGCGGCTCGACCAGCTTCTTGATCGCATCCGTGGATGGGGTTTCCGCGCTCACGCAGGACGCCATCAGCGCCGACAACAACAGCAAAACGGTCTTACTTTTTCTCATAACATCTCCGATGACTATACGAACCCACTGGCGCAGGCCTATTTTCCCATCGCGTGGGAGATCAGGCGGCGCTTCAGCACGGGTAATTTATCCAGCAAGTTTAATCCGAAATTACGAACCACGCGCAGGGGCTCGATATCCGCCCCGAACAGGCGCGCCAGGCCGTCGGTGGTGAGCTGCATCAGCAGCACATCCTCCTTGCGGGCGCGCTCGTAGCGGGCCAGCACACGGGTATCGCCGATGCCGCGCTGCGCCTCGCGCTCGCCCAGCGTCTTGACCAGCTGCGCCACGTCGGCGAAGCCCAGGTTCATGCCATGGCCGGCCAGCGGATGGACCACGTGCGCGGCGTCGCCCACCAGCGCCACGCGCGGCGCGCTCATGGCGTGCGGACGGATCAGGCGCAGGGGGAAGTCGCGCACCAGCTCCGGCTGCAGCGGCGTCAGGGCGCCCAGCTTGTCGGCGGCGTAGACGGCCAGGCGGTCGGCGATCTGCTGTGCCGATTCGGCGCGCAGGGTATCGACCAGCGCTTCGGGCGCCGACCACACCAGCGACACCTGGTCGCCCGGCAGCGGCAGCAGCGCGACGATGCCCTCGGCGCCGGTGAACCATTGATAGGCGGCGCCGTGGTGCGGCTTGGCGCAGGCGAAGTTGGAAACCACCGCGCGCTGGTTGTAGCTGCGGTAATCGAGGCCGATGTCGCACTGGCCGCGCACCCACGACTGGGCGCCGTCGGCGCCGACCACCAGCGCGGCCTTGATGCTGGAGCCGTCGTCCAGGTGTACGGAGGCGCTGTCGTCGCCGCGCAGCAGGCCGGTGGCGCGGCCCTGGACCACGCGCACGTTCTGCGCGAACTTCAGGGCGGCGTCCAGCGCCTGTCCTATGTTCCGGTCTTCCATGATCCAGGCCAGCGTGCCGGTGTGGGCGCCGTAGGCGTCGAAGGCCAGGCCGCCGGCCTGGGCGCCGTCGCCGTGGACGATCATGGCGTCGACCGGCGCCACGCGGGCGTGGTCCAGCGCCTGCCAGACCTTCAGCGACGACAGCAGGTCGTGGGCGGTGTGGTTCAGCGCATAAACCCGCGCGTCCCAGCCGGGATCGACGGCGGCCGGCCGGGCCGGAGGCGACGGCGGCCCGAGCAGCGTGACACTGAAGCCGGCCTGGGCCAGGCCCAGCGCGGCGGTCTTGGCAATCGCGCCATCGCCAACAATACAGATATCACTCTCGGTAACGCGCGCGGCGGGGGAGGATGGAATAGTCATCCAAACATTATAACGTTTGTGCGCCCGAGAAATTCGTCCTTGCAATTTCGCTTAAGCCTGCTATAATTCTGCTCCTTGGCCTGGTAGCTCAGTTGGTAGAGCAGAGGATTGAAAATCCTTGTGTCGGTGGTTCGATTCCGCCCCGGGCCACCAAGAACAGTGTTAAAACAGAACGCCAACCCATGCAGGTTGGCGTTTTTGTTTCCAGCGCGGGAAATGTTGGGCAACTTGATGTGCGGTTTAAGGTACTCCGCTACTCGGCCTTGAAACCTTTGCCGGTGGCGGCCCAGTAGATACCTCCATACAGATGATGCAGGAAGGTCTGATCACTGTAGCTGGCCGGAAGGTGGCCAAGCGCGGTGTAGAACGCGCGGCCGCCATCGTAGGACTGATACCAGCTCACCGGATGAAAGCCTTCCGCGCCCTTGCCATCCACGGGTACTGCCTTGTCCTTCGGTTTGTAGGTCGACTCATCCACCGTGAGCAAATAATGCAACTTGTCCGATTCGGCGGCGGTGAATTCGTACCATTCCTCGGTAACCAGCGCCCGCTTGGCGAAGCGGTCCATGCCGGGGAAGTCGCGGTCCTCCACCTTCAGCACAGCGGTCTGGATGGGGGGATGGGCACGGAACATGTGTCCCACCATCTTGCGGTACCATGGCCAGCCGTATTCGGTGTCGGATGCGCTGTGCACGCCCACATAACCGCCCCCCGCCTTGATGTAGCGCTCGAAGGCTCCACGCTGTTCGCCGTTGAGCACATCACCGGTGGTCAGCAGGAATACCACTGCCTGGTATTTCGCCAGCTCCTTGTCGTTGATGACGCGATTGGGATCCTCGGTCCACATGACGTTGAAGTCGTGCAGCTTGCCGAGCTGCTCGATGGCGGCCACGCCGGCCGGGATCGAGTCGTGGTGCCAACCCGCCGTCTTGCTGAACACGAGCACATTGAATTGGGCGGCCTTCGCGCAGGCCAGTGGCGCCATGGCGGCCAGCACGAACAAAGACGTGAGCACCGGTTTCGACAAGAACTGCATCTGTCCCTCCTTTAAAATATCGATGATGTTACGGGGGCAGTCTATCAGCGCTTGACGGCGTGCGCGGAGCGGCACGACAAGTCGCTTGTTTTGGCCTGGGCTGTAGAGCCGCGTATTGAAAATCCTTGTGCCGGTGGTTCGATTCCGCCCCGGGCCACCGGCTACTTGCGTTTGGACCGCGCCACCGCCAGCGGACGCACCGTCTCCAGCAGGCTGACCAGGGTCTTGCCTGGCTCCTCCCAAGGAATCATGTGGGCCGAATGCTCGAACCACACGCCGCGCTTGTACGGCGCCTTGACGCGCTTGAGCCATTGCTCGGTCGGCACCGACGGCGTGGTGTAGTCGTTGCGTCCCATGAACATCACCACCGGGATCGGGAAGCTGCGCACGTTGCGATAGTCGACGCGGAGGAACTCCGGCAGCAACCGACCCAGCGAGAACACGTTGCCAGCATCAATGGCGCTGACGTCGCAATCGCTATACTCCGGCGACAGCTTGCCCGCGTCATAGAAGTATTCCGAACTGTCGCGATAGGCGCTCAGGCCACCGTAATACTGCGCCCAGGTACGCTCCGTGACGATCCGCTCGCGGGTGAGCGGCTGGTCGCCGGGATACGGCGCGATGGACGCCAGCTCCTTGATGGCCTTCTCGTTGTTGTGCGCCTTCGATTGTTCCACCGCGTAGTCAAAGCTGATGCGCTCATTCTCCTGGGTGCTGATCACCTGGCCAATGCCGACGTACGCAAAGAAGAGGTCCGGCCGCTTCAGCGCCGCGCCCATGCCGATCACCGTGCCCCAGCTGTGTCCCATCAGGATCACCTTGTCCTTGTGGTAGCGGGCCTTGATGTACTCGGCGACCTCGATCGCATCGTCGATGTAGCGCGGAATGTGGATGCTGTCGCTGACCGTGTCCGGCGCGGTTTCATTGAAGGTCTTGCCGGCGCCGCGCTGGTCGTAATTGACGATGGTGAAGTATTCTTCGAGGGGACGCTGGAACTGCCAGATAGCCGGGATCAGCGGCGAGGCGGGACCGCCATGGACGAACAGGATCACGGGATTGTCCTTGTCTTGCCCGCGCACGTTGATCCATTGGTCGATGCCGCCGATCCTGGCCTTGTAGGCTTCCTGCACGCCGGACGGCGCGACGATGCGGCCCAGGTCCCTGATCACTTCCCGCGCCTTGGCATACTCCGCCTGGCTCTTGCACTCCTGCCCTTGCACGCCTGAGCACAGCGACGCCAGCAGGACACCACCCATCAGAATTTTCTTCATAGGCTCACAACCCTGAACATGAGGAAGATGCGATTCTAGCAAAGGGTTTGCTGCCTGCGGCCGCTGCCGTGATTGTCGGCGAAATTTATCTTGCATTCATTTCATATGTCAGATATTGTTGACACATGAAATTGAAAAATCTTAACCGGGCGCGCATCCGGCGCCACTCTCATTAAGGGCAGCAGCATGAACACACTCAGCAAAAACGCCAGGGTCGCGGGCTTCTTCTACCTGCTGGTCATCCTGATCGCGCCGTTACGCCTGGTCTTCATCCCCAGCAAGCTGTTCGTCAACGGCGACACCGCCGCGACCATCGCCGGCATCGCCGCCCACGAACAGCTGTTCCGCTTCGGCATCGCCGGCGACCTGGTCACAGGCGCCGTCAGCCTGGTGCTGACCTTCACGCTGTACCGGCTGTTCCGGGACGTGAACAAGAACACCGCCCTGCTGATGCTGATGCTGGGCTTCATGGACACGCCGCTGTATTTCTTCAACACGCTCAACGACATGGCCACCCTGATCCTGGTGCAGGGTCCCGACTTCCTGGCCGGCTTCAGCAAGGTCCAGCGCGACGGCCTGGCGACCATGTTCCTGCGGGTGCACGGCATGATGACCTATGCCTCGGAAATCTTCTGGGGCCTGTGGCTGTTCCCGCTGGCGGCGCTGGTGTACCGCAGCGGTTTCCTGCCGCGCTTCCTGGCGGTCTGGCTGGCCATCAACGGCTTCGCCTATCTGGCGCTGAGCTACGCCGGCCTGCTGCGCCCGGAATGGAACGACCTGGTCGCCGGCATCGCCTTCCCTCTCCAGCTGGGCGAGGTGGCCTTCGCGCTGTGGATCCTGGTGTTGGGTGCGAAGCAACGCCCGGCCGCAGCCTTGCGCACCCCGCTGGCCGCATGAGGTAGACTTTGACTTGGATCAACGAAAAGTTTGATCGAGCTCATTACACTCGATTCAAGCTACCTTCGTTTCATCCTCGTCAACGCACACCAAGGCCCCGATGCTGCCAGCCTACATCTCGCACCCCGATTGCCTGAAGCACGCCATGGGCGACCAGCATCCCGAATGCCCGGAGCGCATCGGCGCGGTCAGCGACATGTTGCTGATCAAGGGCCTGCTGGACTTCATGCAGCCGTGCGAGGCGCCGCTGGCCACCGAGCAGCAACTGGCGCAAGCCCATTCCAGCCTGTACATCCACACCCTGGCCGCGCTGTCGCCGCGCGAGGGCTCGGTGCAGGTGGACCCGGACACCAGCATGAACCCGCACACCTACCAGGCCGCGCTGCGCGCCGCCGGCGCCGCCGTGCTGGCCACCGACCTGGTGCTGACCAAGGGCGCCGGCACCGCCTTCTGCAACGTGCGCCCGCCCGGCCACCATGCCGAGTACGGCGCCGCCGGCGGCTTCTGCTTCTTCAACAACGCCGCGGTCGGCATCCGCCACGCGCTCAACGTGCACGGCCTGGAGCGCGTGGCGCTGGTCGATTTCGACGTCCACCACGGCAACGGCAGCGAGGACATCCTGCGCGACGACGAGCGCGTGCTGATGTGCTCGATCTTCGAGGACAAGCTGTATCCGTTCTGCGGCAACGTGCCGCGCGGCGCCAACATGGTCAACGTGGCGCTGCCTGCGCGCTCCGGCGGCGAGCTGCTGCGCCAGGCCGTGACCGAGCAATGGCTGCCGGCGCTGGAGCGCTTCCAGCCGCAGCTGATCTTCATCTCGGCCGGC
Organism: Duganella caerulea; assembly: GCF_040362985.1. Classification (NCBI taxonomy): domain Bacteria; kingdom Pseudomonadati; phylum Pseudomonadota; class Betaproteobacteria; order Burkholderiales; family Oxalobacteraceae; genus Duganella; species Duganella caerulea. Next base: position 23,747 of record NZ_BPWJ01000011.1, read on the forward strand.
TTCGACGGCCACCGCGACGACGACATGGGCAACCTCGGCCTGGTCGAAGCCGACTACGCCTGGATCACCAAGCAGATCGTCGGCGTCGCCGCCCGCCACTGCCAGGGCCGCATCGTCTCCTGCCTGGAGGGCGGCTACGAGCTGTCGTCGCTGGCGCGCAGCGCGGCGGCCCACGTCAAAGTCCTGCTCGGCATGGACGACTAACCTTCTCACCACCGCCCCATCATGGAAACCCACTACCTCACGCCGCTGTTCTCGCCCAAGTCCATCGTGGTCTTCGCCGGCCAGGCCGACCAGCCTGAACGCCAGACCTGCTACGGGCGCGGCATCCGCGACCAGCTGGAGCAAGGCGGCTTCACCGGTCCGGTGACCTACCTCGACGTCGGCATGAGCGGCACGCTGGCCGACCTGGCCCAGTCGCGCGCCGACCTGGCGGTGATCGCCCTGCCCAACGACGAGCTGAGCTTCGCGCTGGAAGTGGCCGGCCGCATCCAGTGCCGCGCCGCGCTGATCCTGTCGAGCGGCGTCGACGGCACGCTGGCCGGCGAGCTGCACGACATCGCCCGCAAGCACGGCATCCACCTGCTCGGACCGAACTGCCTGGGCTACCAGCGCCCGCGCCTGAACATCAACGCCAGCGTGGCCGGCCAGCTGGCGCAGCCGGGCAGCCTGGCGCTGATCTCGCAGTCCGGCGCGCTGACCTCGGCCATCCTCGACTGGGGCAGCCAGAACGCGGTGGGCTTTTCCACCGTGGTCTCGCTGGGCGCCAACACCGCCGTCGACCTGGCGCAGACGCTGGACTTCCTGGCCACCGATCCGGCCACGCAAAGCATCGTCATCTACATGGAAGGCCTGACCGACGCCCGCCGCTTCCTGTCGGCGCTGCGCGGCGCGGCCAACACCAAGCCGGTGGTGGTGCTCAAGGCCGGCAAGGCCTCGGCCGCGTCGCAGGCCGCGCTGACCCACTCCGGCGCCATCGTCGCCAGCGACATGGTGTTCGACGCCGCGCTGCGCCGCACCGGCGCGGTGCGGGTGAAGACCTTCGTCCAGCTGTTCTCGGCCGCCAAGTGCCTGGCCTCGCGCTACCGCCCGGTCGGGCCGCGCCTGGCCGTGGTCACCAACGGCGGCGGCCCCGGCGTGCTGGCGGCCGACTGGATCGCCGAGCTGGGCCTGCAACTGGCGCGGCTGTCCGAGGCCGGCGCGCAGGCGCTGGCGCCCAAGCTGCCGCCACACGCCACGCTGACCAACCTGCTCGACCTGACCGAGGAAGCCGACGCCGACGCCTTCACCGAGGCGGTCCAGGCCTGCGCCCACGACAATCAGGTGGACGGCATCCTGGTGATTTATTCGCCCAAGCTGGGCAGCGATCCGGCGGCGGTGGCGCGCGCGGTCAGCGCCCTCAACGCCGGCCTCGGCAAGCCGCTCTTGACCTGCTGGATGGGCGACCGCAGGGTGGCCGAGGCGCGCCAGCTGATCAACGCGGCCGGCGTGGCCACCTTCCGCACGCCGGAGGCGGCGGTGGATGGCTTCTCCAACATCGCCTCGTTCTACCAGAACCAGCAACTGCTGCACCAGACCCCGCCGCCGCTGTCGCAGCTGGCCCAGCCCGACCTGGACGGTGCCCGCCTGTTGATCGAGGGCGTGCTGGCCGAGCGCCGCAAGGTGCTCACCGAAATGGAATCGAAGGCGCTGCTGGCGGCCTTTCACATCCCGATCACGCAGACCATCCTGGCGCGCAGCGCGGCCGAGGCGATGATGGTGGCCAGCCAGCTGGGCTACCCGGTGGCGCTGAAGATCGACTCGCCCGACATCGCCCACAAGTCCGACGTGCAGGGCGTGGTGCTCAACCTGCTCAACGCGGCGGCTGTGCGCGACGCCTACGGCGACATGATGGCCACCGTGCGCCGCCTGCTGCCGGAGGCGCGCATCAACGGCGTGACGGTGCAGCGCATGGCCGGCAAGCGCAACGGGCGCGAGCTGTACATCGGCGTGGTCACCGACCGCCTGTTCGGGCCGGCGATCAGCTTCGGCGCAGGCGGCACCATGATCGAGCTGATCGACGACCGCGCGGTCGAGCTGCCGCCGCTCAACCTGTTCCTGGCGCAGCGCCTGATGAGCCGGGTGCGCGCGGCCAACACGCTGGGCGAGTGGCGCGGCGCGCCGCCGGTGCAGCGCGAGGCGATCGAGCAGATGCTGCTGCGGGTGTCGGAGATGGTGTGCGAGCTGCCGCAGCTGCGCGAGATGGACATCAACCCGCTTATCGTCGACGAGCACGGCGCGCTGGCGGTGGACGCCCGCATCGTCATCGACGCCGCGGCGCCGTCGGCGCACCGCTACGACCACCTGGCCATCCTGCCCTATCCGTCCAGCTACACGCAGGAGTGGCCGATGCGCGGCGGCGGCCAGTACACGCTGCGCCCGGTGCAGCCGGACGACGCCTCGATGCTGCAGGACCTGGTGCGCGGGCTGTCGGAGAAGTCGCGCTACTACCGCTTCGCCTCGTCGCTGCGCGAGCTGTCGGTGCCGATGCTGGCGCGCTACACGCTGATCGACTACGACCGCGAGATGGCGCTGGTGGCGGTGCTGACACAACGCACGCCGGGGCCGGACGGCGACTTCGTCGAGACCGACAGCATCATCGGCGTGTCGCGCTACATCGCCAATCCGGACCACAGCAGCTGCGAGTTCTCGCTGCTGGTGGACGACCGCTACAGCGGCCAGGGCCTGGGCACGCGGCTGATGCTGGGCATCATGGACGTGGCGCGCGACAAGGGCCTGAGCGAGATCGACGGCCTGGTGCTGTGCAAGAACAGCGGCATGCTCAAGCTGATGGCCAGCCTGGGCTTCCAGATCCGCCCCTACGACGAGGACCCGGACTTCAAGCTGTGCAGCAAATCGCTGTAGACCGATCCGGGAAATTTTGATCCAGGTCAAGGAAATTTGACGGCGGGGGCCATAGACTGCCTGACTTTTGCCCATCCGTCATGCTCCACGCCCCCGAACTTCTCCTCCCCGCCGGCTCGCTGGCCAAGATGCACGCCGCCTTCGATTTCGGCGCCGATGCCGTCTACGCCGGCCAGCCGCGCTACAGCCTGCGCGTGCGCAACAACGATTTCTCCACGCTGCAGGCGCTGCAGGAGGGCATCGACGGCGCCCACGCGCGCGGCAAGCAGTTCTTCGTCGCCTCCAACATCTTCGCCCACAACGCCAAGCTCAAGACCTACCTGCGCGACATGGCGCCGGTGATCGCCATGAAGCCGGACGCGCTGATCATGGCCGATCCCGGCCTGATCATGATGGTGCGCGACGAGTGGCCGGACATGCCGATCCACCTGTCGGTGCAGGCCAACGCGGTCAACTGGGCCGACGTCAAGTTCTGGCACCGCATGGGCCTGACGCGGGTGATCCTGTCGCGCGAACTGTCGCTCGACGAGATCGAGGAAATCCGCCAGCGCTGCCCGGAGATGGAGCTCGAAGTGTTCGTGCACGGCGCGCTGTGCATCGCCTACTCGGGCCGCTGCCTGCTGTCGGGCTATTTCAACCACCGCGATCCCAACCAGGGCACCTGCACCAACTCCTGCCGCTGGGACTACAAGGTGCAGCCGGCCGCCGAGGACGCCAGCGGCGACCTCGGGCCGACGAAAGTCATCCCGCTGCACTTCCAGCAGGCGCTGGAGGAAGCCAACCGGCCGTGGTCGACGCTGCACCAGCAGCCGCGCCACCCGCTGGCCGACCAGCCCTACCTGATCGAGGAAGCCGAGCGGCCGGGCCAGCTGATGCCGATCATCGAGGACGAGCACGGCACCTACATCATGAACTCCAAGGACTTGCGCGCGGTCGAGCACATCGAGCGGCTGGTCAAGATCGGCGTCACCTCGCTCAAGGTCGAGGGCCGCACCAAGTCGCTGTACTACGCGGCGCGCACGGCCCAGGTCTACCGCCAGGCCATCGACGACGCGGTGGCCGGGCGGCCGTTCGACATCGGCCTGCTGGGCCAGCTGCAGGGCCTGGCCAACCGCGGCTACACCGACGGCTTCTACCAGCGCCACCACACGCAGGCGCACCAGAACTACATGCGCGGCGCCTCCGAGGCCGAGCGCAGCCAGTACGTCGGCGACGTGCTGGGCGTGGCGGACGGCTGGGCCAGGGTCGAGGTCAAGAACCGCTTCGCGCTGGGCGACCGGATCGAGGTGATCCACCCCAGCGGCAACCGCGACCTGCAGCTGACGCGCATGCGCGCCGACGACGGCACCGACATCACGGTGGCGCCGGGCAGCGGCCACATCGTGCGCATCGAGCTGGACCCGTCGCTGGACCGCGCACTGCTGGCGCGCTACCTGTAGCCTTCGCCTAGTTCGCGATCACGTACGGCCAGCCGTCGGCGGTGAAGCCGAGCGGGTTGATGCCCAACGTGGGCCGGCCGTTGTTGTTGCCGTCGTAGTAGTGGTAGACGAAGGTGGGACGGTTGTTGTGGCCGGCATCGGTGAACACGCTGCCGCCGCCCGGCCCGATGATGTTGCCGTGGGTGCTGAGCAGGATGGTGCCGCCGCCCGCCGTCAGCGCGACGCCGCCACGGTCCACGTACGGCCCGGTCACATTAGCCGAGCGGCCGACGATGGTGCGATACGGCGAGGTGCTGCTGCAGCACGCGTTGATCGGCGCGAAATAATAGTAAAAACCGTTGTAGTAGTAGATGAACGGGCCTTCCTCGGCCGACGTCGGCGAGCCCCGTTGCGCCAGCGTGTACACGGTGGTGTTGGTGGTCGACTGCAGGCCGGTGGCGGGATTCAGCTGCATCAGGTGGGTGCCATCGGTCCACGAGCCCCAGGCCATCCACCAGTTGCCGCTGGCGTCGGTGAACGGCGCCGGATCGATGGCGTTGTCGGTGGTCTTCCAGAAGCCGGACGGCGGCGCGTTCGTGCTGCTGGTCCACGACTTGGTGACAAAGCCCTTGTCGGTCCACGGTCCCTGCGGCGCCGAGCTGGTGGCGACGCCGATCACCGCCTCGGCGCCCGAGCTCGGCAGGTACGGTATCGAGTAGTACTGGTAGTAAGTGCCGTTCGCCAGCAACAGGCTGGGCGCCCAGATATCGGTGTTGGCGCCGTTGTTCCATCCCTTGGGCGTCTGCAGGCCGCTCCATGAACTGAAGTCCGGCCCGATCGGCGGGCAGTTCGGCGCGTAGCCGCCCATCTGCGTGGTGGTGCAGCTGGTGTACGGCGTGAAGCTGTTGAGGTCGGTCGAAGTGGCCAGCGTCTGGTGGCTGCCGTACAGCCAGTACTTGCCGCCGGCGTCACGCAGCATGAACGGATCGTGCACGAAGATGCCGGCGCCGCTCACCGCGCGCGGTGCCGGGTACGGACTGACCTGCGTGTTCACCAGCTGCCACTCCTGGCAGGTGCAGCCGGTCGAGCCCCACTGGTCGATGGTGGCCGTGTTCAGGTTACTGGCCTGGAACACCTCCAGGTACTTGCCGCTGTTGACGTTCTGGATCAGGAAGTTGCCGCTGGCGGCCTGGGTCACGGTCCACAGATGATCGGTGGTGCCGTTGTCGGCCCATTGGACGATCTGCGCGCCGTCGGCGGTGCCGGCATTGGCCACGCCCAGCACCTGGTGCGTCAGCATGTTCTCGATGTTGTACTGGCCATTCCCCATCGGCATGAAGTGCCACAGATGGTCGGCGGTGCCGTTGTCGGCCCACTGCACCACCTTGGCGCCGGCGGCCTGGCTGGCGCCATCGATGCCGAGCACCAGGCCGCTGTTGACGTTCTTGATCTTGTATTGCACGCTGGTGTTCATGGTGATGGCGGCGCGCGCGGAAAAGGCCGCGCCGGCCAGGCAAAGCAGCACGGCCAGGCATGACAGTAGACGCTTCATGGTTGTCTCCATTGTGATTGAGGTTTTTTTTGTTTTGATTCTCATCCTATGCTACGGCGGCGATGAAAATCCCTCCAATCACATTTTTACCGCGCGCGATACGCGGTTCAGCATCGCCCCGGCCGCCCGGCGGACGCAAAAAAACCCCGCCGGCGCAACGCGGGCGGGGTCGGCGCGAACAACTCCGGCGCTTACTGCACCGGCTTGCCGTCGGCGTCGATCTTGCGCACCTCGCCCAGGTTCAGCGCGCGCACGCTCGCCTCCACCTTGCCGAGGTCGCCCACCACCAGCCAGGTCAGCCGGCCCGGCGTGATGGTGCGCGCCGCCAGCGCGTTGGCCTGCTCAGGCGTCATCGCCAGCACCGTGCCGGTGAAGGTGTTGTAGTAGTCGGCCGGCAGCTTGTATTGCAGGATCGCGCCATAGGCACCGGCCAGCTGGCCGGACGTCTCGAACGAACCCGGCAGGCGCAGGGTTTCGTTTTCCTTCGCGCTGCTCAGCTCGGCCGCGGTGATCGGCTTGGCGCCGGCGATGTTGGCGTATTCCTGCACCAGTTCCTGCAAGGCCGCGCCGGTCTTGTCGGTCTGCACCGGCGAGGTGCTCAGGTACAGGCGCTGGCCCACCGCCGGCTGCAGCCCGGCGTACACGCCATACGACCAGTGCTTGTCCTCGCGCAGGTTCATATTGATGCGCGAGCTGAAGGTGCCGCCAAAGATGTTGTTGACCACCTGCAGCGGCACGGCGTCCGGCGCGTTGCGCGGCGGCGCCAGCTGCGCGGCGTAGATCACGCTTTGCAGCGCGCCCGGCTTGTCCATCAGGTACACCACCGGCTTCTCGGCCGGCGCGACCTCGGCCACATTCTTCTTCGGCACCGCGCCGGCCTTCCAGCCGCCGAAGGTTTTTTCCAGCAGCGGCGTGATCTCCGCCAGCGTGGTGTCGCCCACCACCAGCAGCGTGGCGTTGTTCGGCTTGAACCAGGTCTGGTGGTACTTGACCAGGTCGTCGCGGCCGATGCGCGCCACCGCCGCCTCGGTGCCGCTACCGGTCAGCGGCAGGCTGTAGGCGTGGCCCTGGCCGTAGATCAGGCCAGGCATCACGCGCAGCGCCATCAATTGCGGATTGGACTTCTCGCGCGCGATCGACGCCAGCTGGTCCTTCTTCAGGCGGTCCAGCTCGTTCTGTGCGTAAGCCGGATGCAGCAGCACGTCGGCGTACACGTCCAGCGCCTTCGGCAGCGTGGCCTTGAGCGCGTTGAGCTGGACGAAGGCGCCGTCCAGGTTGCTGTAGGCCGAGTACTCGGCGCCCAGCGCCTCGAACTCTTCGCTGATCTTCAGCGCGCCGCGGGTCGGCGTGCCCTCCGCCAGCATGCGCAGCGACAGGTTGGCCAGGCCGGGCAGGTCCTGCGAGTCCGACGCGTAGCCGGCGTCGACCATCATCGACAGGTTGACCACCGGCGCGCTGTGGCGCTCGGCCAGCACCACCTTCAGGCCGTTCGACAGCGTGGCGCTCTGCATGGCCGGCAGCTTGAGCGATTCAGGCTGGCCGGCGGCTGGCGGCGCGCTGCGGTCCAGCTTGTCGCCGGCGGCGGCCAGGTTGGTCGGGAACGGCTGCACGTCCAGCACGTAGTCGCCGTCGGCCAGCCAGTCGTTCATGGCCTGCTTGATGGCGGCCGGCGTGGCCGCCTTGATGGCCTTCAGGTAGTCCTTGTAGCAGTCCGGGTTGCCGGTGTAGGTGGCGCAGGAGGCCAGCAGATCGCTCTTGCCGCCGAAGCCGCCGACGCGCTCGACGATGCGGGTGAAGCGCGCCAGGATCGCGGTCTTGGCGATCTCCAGCTCGGCCGCGGTCGGGCCGGACTTCATCAGCGCGCGCAGCTCCTCGTCGGCGGCCTGCTCCAGCTTGCGGGTGTCGGCGCCGGGACGGGCGGTCAGCGTCAGGTCGAACTGGCCGGCGATCTCCGATGAGTCGTTGCCGGCGGTGGCGCTGGTGGCCAGCTGGTCCTTGTACACCAGGCGCTTGTAGAAGCGCGAAGTCTTGCCGCCGCCCAGCACGTGCGCGGCCAGGTCCAGCAGCGGCTCGGTCGCGGTGTGCGCGCCCGGCACGTTCCACACGCGGTAGATGCGCGCCTGCGGCACGCGGTCCTGCACGGTGCCGCGATGGGTGCCAGTGCGCTTGGCGATCCACGCCTCATGCTTGGCCAGCGGCGGGCCGGGCGGGATCTCGCCGTAGTACTTCTCGACCTTCTGGCGCGCCTGTTCCGGCGTGATGTCGCCGGCCAGCACCAGCGTCACATTGTTCGGGCCGTAGTTGGTCTTGAACCATTCCTGCACGTCCGTCATCGAGGCCGCGTCCAGGTCCTTCATCGAGCCGATCACGGTCCACGAATACGGGTGGCCGGCGGGCCAGGTGTTTTCCGTCAGCAGCTGGTAGGCCACGCCGTAGGGCTGGTTCTCGCCCTGGCGCTTCTCGTTCTGCACCACGCCGCGCTGCAGGTCCAGCTTCTTCTGGTCCAGCACGCCAAGCAGGTGGCCCATGCGGTCGCTTTCGGCGAACAGCGTGTAGTCCAGCATCGAGGTCGGCACGTTCTCGAAATAATTGGTGCGGTCGGTGTTGGTGGTGCCGTTGAGGTTGGTCGCGCCGATGCGCTCCATGGCGTTGATGAAGGTGCCCTGGTTGAAGTGGTCGCTGCCGCTGAACATCAGGTGCTCGAACAGGTGGGCGAAGCCGGTCTTGCCGGCCTTCTCGTTCTTGGAGCCGACGTGGTACCAGGTGTTGACCGCCACCACCGGCGTCTTGTGGTCCTCATGGACCAGCACCGTGAGGCCGTTCTTCAGCACGAACTTGGTGTACGGGATGTCGGGGATGGCGATATCGGACTTGGCGGACTTGGCCGGCTCGGCGGCGTGCAGCGCGCCGCTGGCGGTGGCCAGGGCGATCGAGGCGGCCAGGATGGTGCGGCGTAAGGACAGGGTCATGCGGATCTCCTTGATGGGGAATGGCAGGCTGCAAAAAAAAGGCGCACCGGCTTTACAGCGGGTGCGCAGTTTTTTTTATTTGCGGCGCGCCGAGCTGGCGTCGCGGGTGGCGCGGAATTCCGCGTCGTGCGCCCAGTTCGGCCAGGCGTTGGAATCGGCCAGGTCGCGGCCCAGGCCGTACAGCAGGCCGAGGTCGTGCGCCATGCCGGTGAACGGCCAGTTGGCGTTCCACTCGTCCGACGGCTGGTGGTAGTTGTTGGTGTTGTAGTCCTCCTCGGCCTTGCGGCCTGCGGCCAGGCCGCCGTCGATCCAGTCGTCGCCGGAGCCGAACGAGATCGCCGGCACGCCGCGCTTGGCGAACGGGAAGTGGTCGGAGCGGAAGAAGTGGCCGGCCTCGGGTTTCGGATCGGGCGCGTACGCCATGTCCATCTGCTTGGCCTTGGCGATCAGCTGGTCCAGCAGGTCCAGCTTGGCGCTGCCGGAGATGGTGAAGTTGCGCGCCGGGCCGTAGGGGCTGAGCGCGTCCATGTTGATCACGCCGGCGGTCTCGGCCAGCGGATACAGCGGATAGGCGGCGTAGTACTCGGAGCCGAGCAAGCCCTTCTCCTCGGCCGTGACAGCCAGGAACACCACGCTGCGCTGCGGCGCCGGCGCCTTGCCGTAGGCGCGCGCCAGTTCCAGCAAGGCGGCGATGCCGGTGCCGTTGTCGACCGCGCCGTTGTAGATCTTGTCGCCCTTGGCGTCCGGCAGGCCGACGCCCAGGTGGTCCCAGTGCGCGCTGTAGATCACGGTCTGTTCCGGCGCGGTGCTGCCGACCACGCGGCCAGCCACGTTCTTCGACACGATGGTCTGCGCGTCCACCGCGTAGCTGGCGCTCAGGTTCACGCCCTTGAGCTGCACCGGCTTGAAGGCGCGGGTCTGCGCCAGCTTCTTGAGCGCCTCGAAATCCTGGCCGCCGCGCTTGAACAGGTCGACCGCCAGGTCGCGCTGTATCCACGCCTCCATCGGCGCGTGGGCCGAGGCCGGCTGTTTGCGCACGATGTCGTACATGACGTTGGTGTTGGAATTCTTCACCGTGGCCCAGCCGTAGGACGCCGGCGCGGTCTCGTGCACGATGATGGTGCCCAGCGCGCCACGGCGCGCCATCTCCTCGTACTTGTAGGTCCAGCGGCCGTAGTAGGTCATGGCCTTGCCGCCGAAGTCGCCGACGCCGGTCTCGAAGTCGGGATCATTGATCAGCACCACCGCCAGCTTGCCGCGCAGGTCGAAGCCCTTGAAGTCGTCCCACTTGCGCTCGGGCGCGTTGACGCCGTAGCCGACGAACACCAGCGGCGCGTTGCGGAAGTCGACCTGGTGGCTGCCGTTCATGGCGGCGCGCACGGCCATGTCGTCGCCCTGCTTGAGTTCCTGCCGGGTGTTGCCGTCGCTGACCACCAGCTTGACCGGGCCCTTGATTTCAAAACGGCCCAGCGGCACGTCCTGGGTCCAGCTGCGCTGGGTCTTCTGGCCCTTGAGCAGGTCGCCCGCCGGCTGCAGGCCGGCCGCCTTGAACTGCTCGATCAGGTAAGCGACTGTCTTGGTCTCGCCGGCCGTGTTCGGACCGCGACCTTCGAACTCGTCCGATGCCAGCACCTTGACGTCTTGCGACAAATGCTTGGCGTCGAACTCCGGACCGCTGCCCGCCTGTGCGGTGGCGGCGGCAAGCAGCGAACAAATGAAGAGGGTGTTTTTCAAATCTGTCTCCGTAATTTTTTTAATTGAACAGCGAGGCAATACTGACATGAAATCAACTACGCGGCAATCATGCCGGGGCCTACCGCGCGTCCCATTTTCGCCAAACGTCGTACTATCGAAAATAATTACCAAATACGCAATACTTTCCTGTAGGATATGGCTTTTCTAGCAAGGAGTGACGATGCGCCGCGTGCTGACCGCCCTGTTGTGCCTGATTCTGTGTCCGCCCCTGCTGGCCGGCGCCGCCTCCATGCCACACGGCCTGCACGCCATGGCCGGCAAGATCACGCTGCCAGGCGGCATCGCCACGCTGGACCTGCCGCCGCAGCTGCGCTACCTGGATCCGGACGAGGCCCGCAAGGTGCTGGTCGATAGCTGGGGCAATCCGCCGGGGCCGCAGACCCTGGGTATGGTCGTGCCGGCCGGCGTCGACCTGCTGGGCGCCGCCGGCTGGGGCGTGATCATCGGCTATGAGCAGGACGGCCACGTGCGCGACAACGACGCCGGCGCCGACTACGCGGGCCTGCTGGCGCAGATGAAGGAGGCGGTGGCCGACCGCAACACCGCGCGCCGCGAGCAGGGTTACGCGGCGATGACGCTGATCGGCTGGGCCGAGCCGCCGCGCTACGACCGCGCCCGGCACCAGCTGTCGTGGGCCAAGGAATTGCACACCGAGGGCAGCAACGAGAACGGCTTGAGCTACAACGTCCGCCTGCTGGGCCGCGAGGGTGTGCTGGTGCTCGACGGCGTGGCCGGCATGAACCAGTTCGAGCAGGTCAAGCGCGGGATGCGGGAGGTGGCCGCGGCCGCCGCCTTCACCGCGGGCCGGCGCTACGACGACTTCAATGCCAGGACCGACCGGCTGGCCGCCTACGACCTGGCGACGCTGGCGGCCGGCGCCCAGCTTGCCAAGCCCGGCCTGCTCGGCAAGCTGGCGGTGGCGCTGCCGGGGTTCAGCCAGCTGCTGCTGATCGCCGTGGCCGTGTGCGGCATCTGGCTGTACAAGGTGCTGGGCCGCCGGCAGGAGCCGGCCGCGCCGGCGCGGCGCGAGCGGGCGGGCTGAACACATCCGGGCACGGTGAACCAACGCACGGTCCGCCCGCGCGCGGCGGCGCACACTGGACGCCTGACCGCTCCCCGGAGACCGCCATGCCCGAAGGACCATCGATCGTCATCCTGCGCGAGCAGGCCGCCGGCTTTGTCGGCCGCACCATCCGCGCCGCCAGCGGCAACAGCAAGGCGGTCGACTTCGACACTCTTGCCGGCCGTCCCATCACGGCCTTGCGCACGTGGGGCAAGCACTTCCTGATCCAGCTGCCGGAGACCGCGCTGCGCATCCATCTGATGATGTTCGGCAGCTACCGCATCAACGAGCGCAAGGAGACCAGCCCACGCCTGAGCCTGGGGTTCGACGACGGCGAGGAGCTCAATTTCTACGCCTGCTCGGTCAAACAGATCGATCCGGACCTCGACGCCCAGTACGACTGGAGCGGCGACGTCCTGTCCGACGCCTGGGACCCGAAGCGGGCGCTGGCCAAGCTGCGCGCCGCGCCGGACACGCTGGTGTGCGACGCCCTGCTGGACCAGGCCATCTTTGCCGGGGTCGGCAACATCATCAAGAACGAGGTGCTGTTCCGCATCCACCTGCATCCGCTGGCCCGGATCGGTGACCTGCCGGCCGCCAAGCTGCGCCAGCTGGTCGAGCAGGCGCGCGTCTACAGCTTCGATTTCCTGAAATGGAAGAAGGCATACGAGCTCAAGCAGCACTGGCTCGCACACACCCGGCAGGTGTGTCCGCGCTGCCACATCCCCTTCCATCGCGCCCACCTGGGCAAGGCCCACCGGCGCAGCTTCTTTTGCAACCAGTGCCAGCAGCAATACGTCACACCAGCCCGGTCAGGTAATACACGGCAATCACAAAGAACACAGCCGTCGTCTTGATCAGCGTGATGGCGAAGATCTCCTTGTACGACTCGCGGTGCGTCAGCCCGGTGACCGCCAGCAGCGTGATCACGGCGCCGTTGTGCGGCAAGGTGTCCATGCCGCCGCTGGCCATCGCCACCACGCGGTGCAACACCTCGAGCGGAATGTTGGCCGCCTGCGCGCCCTTGACGAAGGTGTCGGCCATGGCCGCCAGCGCGATGCTCATGCCGCCCGAGGCCGAGCCGGTGATGCCGGCCAACGAGCTCACCGACACCGCCGCGTTCACCAGCGGATTGGGCACGCTGCGCAGCGCGTCGCTGACCACCAGGAAGCCCGGCAGCGAAGCGATCACGCCGCCGAAGCCGTACTCGGACGCGGTGTTCATCGCCGCCAGCAGCGCGCCGCCGACCGCCGCCTTGGTGCCCTCGGCGAAGCTGCTGCGGATGCGGTTGAACGCGGTCGCCACCACCAGCAGGATGCCCATCAACAGCGCGCCCTCCACCGCCCAGATGCCGATGACGGTCTTGATCGGCACCGCCACCGGCGCGTGCAGGCCTGGCAGCGCCTCCGTGGTCAGCGCATAGCTCTCGCCGTACCAGCCGGGGATGTGCTTGGTCAGCACGAAGTTGGCCACGCCCACCAGGATCAGCGGCGCCACCGACAGCAGCGGATGCGGCAGGCCGGCGCTGGCGGCGCGCGTGGCTTCCTTGGCGGCGGTGGCGCCGTAGCCCTCGCCGCTGGCCATGGCCGCGCGGCGGCGCCATTCCAGGAAGCTCAGGCCGACCACCAGGATGAACAGCGAACCGATCACGCCCAGCCACGGCGCGGCCCAGCCGGTGGTCTTGAAGAACGTTGTGGGGATGATGTTCTGGATCTGCGGCGTGCCCGGCAGCGAATCCATGGTGAACGAGAACGCGCCCAGCGCGATCGCGCCCGGCATCAGGCGCTTGGGGATGTTGCTCTGACGGTAGAGCTCGGCAGCGAACGGGTAGACCGCGAACACCACCACGAACAGCGACACGCCGCCGTAGGTCAACAAGGCGCACACGGCGACGATGACGGCGTTGGCGCGCGAGCGGCCGATGTACTTGATGGCCGCCACCACGATGGCTTCAGAAAAGCCGGACAGCTCGATCAGCTTGCCGAACACGGCGCCCAGCAGGAACACCGGGAAGTACAGCTTGACGAAGCCGACCATCTTCTCCATGAAGATGCCGCTGAACACCGGCGCCACCGCGCCGGGATCGGTCAGCAGGACGGCGCCCAGCGCCGCCACCGGCGCGAACAGGATCACGCTGTAGCCGCGATAGGCGGCCAGCATCAGGAACACGAGTGCGGCAAGAACAATCAGGAAGGACATGCTGACTCCATGGATTCAAAGGGGATCGCTGCATTGTAGAGAAAAATACAAGTCGGCGTAGCTAGACTCAAGTCGGATAAGCCGCCCGCACGGTGCGGCGGTGCAGCATTGACGCTGGGCAAATGGGCTGCGATACTGAATCATCACAGCCTGCGTCTGATGCCATGTCCGAACTCAAAGCCTCGCTCAAGAGCGGGGGCAAGTTCTCGCTCAACTGGAGCTATCTCAACGCGATCGCCAACGGCGTGTCGGCGATCGACTTGGGCGCGCTGGCCTTGCGCAATCTGCACGACGCCCGGCAGTTCGTGCGCGAGTACGGCTTCGACCTGGACCAGCCCGCCACGGCGTCGGTGATACGCCGCGCCCACCGCGAGGCGGTCGACTTCATCCTGCACAGCTTCCTGACGCCGGAACAGGCCGCGCTGATTCCGCACGAGGTCGCCCATCCCGACGACCCGTTGCAGTTGCTGGTGTACGCCTCGCTGCGCGGCCAGCACGTGGACGTGCGGCGCATGTGGTCGTGCGCGGTGCTCAAGGTCATGCACGGGATTTTTTACATCGACAACAACCTCAAGCTGCGCCACTTCCACGCCATCCGCGCCCAGGTGTTCGGCACGCTCGACGAGGTGATCCGCCACGACGGCGAGCGCCACTACCTGACCGACGGCGAAGTTTGCCTGCCGATGCTGCACTACGACCGCAAGGACAACAAGGGCCGCAACAGCATCCTGCTCAAGCTGCTGCAGAAGGCCGCCTACCTGGCCGCCGACATCTTCGACCACCTCGGCGTGCGGCTGGTGTTCGCCACCCGCTTCGAATGCCTGCTGGCGCTGCGCACGCTGCAGCGCGCGCACCTGCTGTCGATCACCAACGTCGACGCCGAACGCACCCGCAACACCCTGCTGGACCTGGAGGCGGCCAAGCAGATCTTCATCAAGTACCGCGCCCAGCTCGAGCACAGCGACGAGTATCCGGCCGCGCTGCTGCAAACCATGGACGCGGAGCTGGCCGAGCTGGCGCAGCCGCAAACGCGCTGCGACAATCCGCACAGCGGCAGCGGCTTCAACAGCATCCAGGTGACGGTGCGCAAGATGATCCACGTGCAACAGCTCGACGCCGGACCGGAGCAGGACTACGACGTCGGCTTCTTCTTCGAGTACGAGATCCAGCTGATGGACGAGGCCAGCTACCAGCGCAGCCTGACCGGCCCGGCCAGCCACGACGCCTACAAGAAACGCCAGCTCGACACCGCCCGCACCCGCGTGTTCGGCCGCGACCTGCTGCGCTGGATCGAGCAGCAGAAAACCCGCCAGCCCGCCGCCGACCGGCCCGCCCCAACCCGCGCGGACGTGGCGCCGGTGACAGGCCGCTGAGCCACCGCCCAGCGGTGCGCCGCCGTGACGCGCAAGGCTCTACCATGAGGTTTTAGCCGGAAGGAACGGCGATGCGCAATCGAGTCCACGTCTGGCTGCTGGCTGCGGCGCTGGCCGGCGCCGCCCATGCCCAGCAAGCCGAACCGCCTCGCGTGACGGTCACGGCCACGCGCGACCCGGTCGACAAGTCCTACCGCAAGATGATCGCCGGCATGCAGCGCTTCGAACGCGATCACGCGCTGGCGCCGCAGGCCACGCTGCGCTTCGAACTGCTGCCGCGCCTGCCCACCACCCGGCTCGACGGCATCACCCTGCGCGTGGTTGGCGACACGCTGTCGCTGCCTGTCGCGGTGGCGCCCGACCACACCTTCACGCTGCCGGCCAACGAGCAGGCGCTGAAGGAGGACGCGGCGCTGATCGCCAGCAGCAAGACCAGCACGCTGACCTGGCGCGCGCAGGTGCGCAGTCCCGGCGTGCCGGCCAATATGCGGCGGCTGGGCGATCTGCGGCTGGAGTGTTTGGTCGGCATGCAGGCCAGGCTGGTGTCGAACAACGCCAAGATGTTCGCCTGGCTGGGCGAGCTATTCGCCGATCCAGACCGCGTCTGCACCTCACCGCAAGGCAATTACCTGTTCTTCAGTGAACGGCCGCTGTTTGCCGTCACGCTGCACGATGGCGCGCGCAGCGAGGCGCTGCCGTTTGACATGTTGTTCGCTGGCGGCACGCAGACGCCGGCCACGCTGCCCTTCTGCGATTGCCAGGTGCTGCTGGACCGCAGCTTCTACGCGCCGCTGTGGGACCGCAACTGGTCCGACGACACGCTATTGGAATTGAGTTACCAGGACGATCCGCCAGCAGCAGCCGACATCGCCGTGGCCGACGACCACCGCGGCATGCGGCAGATGCAGGCCGCGCTGGGCCCGGCCACCGTGGTCCGTTTCGACAGCGGCTACCAGCTGTGGCGCTACCGCTATCCATCGCTGCAGCGCGCCGTCGACGGCCAGCCGCGCTATGCCGATTTCGTCATCCTGTTCGGCCCGGACGGGGTGGCGCGCAAGGCACGCCTCGGAGAACGCTTGTAAAACATGGAGAACAGGCACATGATGTGACGATGAAAAAACCTATCCTCCCCCTGCGCCTGGCCGCCGTCGGCGCGCTGATGCTGATCGCCGCCGCCTGCCAGAGCGCGCCGCCCGCCAACACTGCCAACACAAAGGCGGCGTCACTGTGGCAACAGATCGAAGCCCAGAACGCCGACACCGGCTGCGACCGCGACAGCCAATGCCACACCATCGCCGTCGGCGCCAAGGCTTGTGGCGGGCCGGAGCGCTACATCGCGTGGTCGGATCGCGCGCAGGATGGCGCCAAGCTCAAGCAGTTGGTGGCGCAGCACGCCGCCGCCCGCGTCGAAGAAGACAAGCGCGGCCACGTGCTGTCGAACTGCATGATGGCAGTGGACGCCGGCGCAGTCTGCCGCGCCGGCCACTGCGTGCAAAACTCTAATTGACCGTCATCGCCTTCTTGATGGCCACGCAGCGTTCGTCTTCCTGATGCGTCACCAGCAGCGCGCGCCGGGTGCCGGCCGACAAGTCCTTCAACTTGCCAATCGCACCCTGCAAGCGCTGCACGCTGGCCGGCGTGCAATTGGCCGGAATCATCGTGTTGGCGTACGAGCGCATGAACACCGGACCGGCCGCCTTGTCGACCTGCCCCAGCTGCGCCAGGCGTTGCGCCGCGCTCAACTCGCTCAACGCGCCCTGCTCCGGCGCATACAGACTTTCCATCGCCCGGCGCACCTTCGAGAACGGCAGCTTGGTCTGCAGGTCGGCGATATTGGCCAGCCATTCGGCCTTGACCTTGGCATCCGGCTGCACCACGGCGGCTGACAGCGCGGCGGCCTGGCCGCTGTCGGACGGGTCGCGCGCCTGCTCAGCCGCCAGCAAGGCCGCCGCGCCCGGATAGGCGTAGCGGTTCAGGCGGTTGACGATATCCCAGCGCACGTCCTGGCTGACGTTCAGCCCCGGCACCACCAGCTTGCCGGCCAGGATGTCGGCCAGCTGCGCCAACGCGGCCGGGCTGCTGGCCACGTCCACATAAGTCGAGAACCAGCGGCGCTGGAAGTTCTTGTCGCCGCTGGCGGCGTTGGCGGCGGCGAAGGCCATCTGCTCCAGCTGCACCGACATCTGCGCCGTGTAGGCGGCGGCCGACGGTCCCATCTTGTCCAGGTAGGCCTTGGAAGCGCGGATCTTGCCGGTGATGTCGCCCAGCAGCGTGTAATCCTTCTCGCCCGGCGCGTTGGCCAGCGCGGCTTTCAGGAACTCGTTGAGCGGCAGCTTGGCGGCGCGCACACCGTCCCACAGACTTTGCCACAGCATCGAGCGCAGCAGCGGATCGTCCACCTTGCCCAGGCTGGACTGCGCGGTGGCGAAGGATTTTTTATCCAGCTGCACCTGCGCGTAGCCCCAGTCCTGGTAGTTCGGATAGACCAGGTCCGGGCAAGCCGCGCCCTTCAGTTCCGGCACGGCGGTGACCGCGCCCTGGTAGGTGACGGCCACGTTCTTGCTCAGCGCCAGTCCGTCCGCGCCCAGGTTGAACAGGCCGATCTGCACGCGCTGTTCGCGCAGCGTCGGCATCGCCTTGCTTGGCGCGCTCTGGCGCAGCTTGAAGCTGCTGATCTTGCCGGCCGCGCAGCTGTATTCCGCCGCGATGGTGTTCACGCCCGGCTCGTACAGCCACTGCCTGGTCCAGCCGCTCAGGTCGCGGTGCGCGGCCTCGCCCAGGCTGCCGATGAAGTCGTCCAGCTTCGCGTTTTGATACGAGTACTTGACCAGGTAGTTGTGCACGCCCTGGCGGAACACTTCCTCGCCCAGCAGGTGGCGCAGCTGTTTCAAGGTCGACGCGCCCTTGGAGTAGGTGATGGCATCGATGTTGTCGAAGGCGTTGGCGGTGGATGGCACCGGCGTCTCGATCGCGTGCGTGGTCACACGCTGGTCCTGCACATAGGCGCCCTGCTTGGCGCCCGAGTAGAAACCCTGCCAGGCGTTGGTGAACTCGGTCGATTCGGCGGTCGCCAGCGTGCCCATGAAGGACGCGAAGCTCTCGTTCAACCACAGGCCGTTCCACCACTTCATCGTCACCAGGTCGCCGAACCACTGGTGCGCCATCTCGTGCATGATGACGCCGGCCAGGTTCTGCTTCTGCGCCGCCGTCATCTCGTCCTGGTGCAGGAAGCGGCCCTCGGCGAAGGTGATCGCCGCCGCGTTTTCCATCGCGCCGTACAGGAAGTCCGGCACCAGCAGCTGGTCGTATTTCTCGAACTGGTAAGGCACGCCGAAGTAGCGGTCGAAGAAGGCCAGGCCGCGGCGCGTGTAGTTGAACCAGTCCTGCGGCGACACCTGCGCGGCCACCGACTGGCGCGCGAACAGGCGCTGCGGATACGGGCCGCTGTGGTCTTCCCACACCTTATACGGGCCGGCGTGCATGGCGAAGTTGTACGAGCTCAGTTTCTTGGTGCGCGGGAAGGTCCAGCGCTTGGTGTTGCCGATATCCTGGATGCCGGTCTCGCGCTTGGTGGACGACACCACCCAGTCCGCCGGCGCGGTGACGGTGATTTCATACGTGCCCTTCAGGTCGGGCTGGTCGAACACCGGGAACATCTGATGCGCGGCGGCCGGCTCGAAGTGCGAGTAGGTGTAGACGCGGTGGTCGACCGGATCGACCATGCGGTGCAGGCCCTCGCCGTTGGTGCTGTGCAGGCGCGTGTAGCTGACGGTGACGCTGTTGCGCCCTGCCTTCAGGTCGGCCGGGGCGATGGTGATGAACCACTGGTTGTACTGCGGCGCGACTTCCTTGCCGTTGACGGTCAGGCTGAGGATGTTGGCCTTGTCGAGGTCGATGGTCAGCGGCGCGCTGGCGTCGCTCAGGTCGAAGGCCAGCGTGGTGGTGCCGGAGAAGGTTTCCTTGCCGGTCAGCGTGAAGTCCAGCGTGTAGTCGACATTGGACACGCGCGCCGAGCGGGCGGCGGCATCGGCCTGCGACAGGAAGGCGTTTTCCGCGCGCGGCGCGGTGGTGGCCGGTGTGGCGGCCTGCGCGGCGCCATAGGCCAGCGCGACGGCGGCCACGATCATGGATTTTTTCATGGATGTTCCTTGAATGCGGCAACGCCCGCAGTGGCTGCGGGCGTTGCGTCGTTAAACTGGTTGATTATTTCTTCAGGTAGGTATCGAGCCAGTCGATCACCGTGTGGTGCCACAGCACCGAGTTGGCCGGCTTCAGCACCCAGTGGTTCTCATCCGGGAACATCAGCAGCTTGCTCGGGATGCCGCGCCGCTGCAGCGCGGTGAAGGTGCCCAGGCCCTGCGTGGTCGGGATGCGGAAGTCCAGGTCGCCCTGCACCACCAGCATCGGCGTCTTCCAGTTCTTCACCTTCAGCGCCGGGTTGAACTTCTCGTGCAGTTCCGGCACGTCGTAGTAGGCGCCGCCGTTTTCCCATTCGGTGAACCAGATCTCCTCGGTGGCGTAGGCCATGCCGCGCGTGTCGAACACGCCGTCATGGTTGACGATGCACTTGAAGCCGTCCGGCCAGCTGCCTTCGATCCAGTTCATCATGTAGCCGCCGTAGGACGCGCCCAGCGCGCAGCTGCGCTCGCGGTCCAGCCACGGGAATTTCTGCACCGCCGCGGCCAGGCCTTTTTGCAGGTCTTCCAGCGGCTTGCCGCCCCAGTCGCCGCTGATCGAATCGGTGAACTTCTGGCCGTAGCCGGTCGAACCGTGGAAGTCGATGAACACGGTGGCATAGCCGGCGCCGGCGTACACCTGCGGATTCCAGCGGTAGCTCCACGAGTTGCCGAAGCTGCCCTGCGGACCGCCGTGCACCAGGAAGGCGATCGGGTACTTCACGCCGGGTTGGGCGTTCCATGGCTTCATCACGTGGCCGTAGACGGTCTCGCCGTTGGCGCCGGTGAAGGAGAACTGCTCGTACTCGCCGAACTTGACGTCGGCCAGCGCCTGCGCGTTCAGCGTGGTCAGCTGCTGCGCCTTGTCGGCCGTGCCGCCGAGCTTGAACTTGAACAGCTGGGCGCCGGAGGCCAGGTTGGCCTGCGCCATGACCACGGTGTCGCGCGCCACGTCGAAGCCGCTGACGTAGCCGTTGCCGGTCAGCGGCGCCACCTTGCCGCTGGCGGCGTCGATGGCGAACAGGCGGTGCTGGCCGATGTCGTCGGCGCTGGCCAGCAGGGTCTTGCTGTCCGGCGTCCAGCGGTAGTCGGCGATCGAGCGGTCCCAGTGGTCGGCCACGGTGCGCTTCTTGCCGGTGGCGACGTCCATCAGCACCAGGTGGAAGCGGTCGGCCTCGAAAGTGGGCTTGTCCATCGCCAGGTAGGCCAGGGTCTTGCCGTCCGGCGAGTAGATCGCCTTGGTGTCCCACGCCTGGTTGTCGGCGGTCAGGTTCTTGACCGCGCCGCCCTCGGCTGGCACGGTGTAGACGTCGAAGTTGGTCGACCACGCCTCGGTCTTGCCGGCGATGCGGGCCGAGAACACCACGGTCTTGCCGTCGGGGCTGAAGTGGTACTCGTCATGGTCACCGAACGGCTTGGACGGCACGTCGCCGTCGAGCGTGCCGGACAGGCTGACCGGCTGCGCGCTGACCTTGCCGCTGGCGTCGATCGGCGCCGCGTACAGCACGTTGGTGCGGCCGTCGGCCCAGGTGTCCCAGTGGCGCACGAACAGCTTGTCGTAGACCTTGCCGCTGGCCTTGACCTTGCCCTGCGCGTCGAGGCGGGCCTTGCTGCAGGCCAGGTCGGCGCAATCGCGGAACACGGCCAGGCTCAGCGCCAGGCGGTCGCCCTGCGGCGACAGGCGGAAGTTTTCCACGTCCAGCGGCAGGTCGGTCACGCGCGCCGCCTCGCCGCCGGCCAGCGGCAGGCGCCATACCTGCTGCGAGCCGGAGCGGGCCGACAGGAAGTACACGGCGTCGCCGGCCGGCGACCATTCGGGATCGCTGCTGCTGGCGTCGGCCTGGGTCAGGCGCACCGGCGCGGCCTTGGGCGCGCGCAGGTCCAGCATCCACAATTGGGTATTGCCGCGGTTCTTGTCCATGTTGGTGGAACGGACCGTGTAGACGATGCGGGAAGCGTCCGGCGACAGCACTGGGCTGCCTGCGCGCTCCATTTTGACCATATCCTCAACGGTGAAACCGCGCGGCGCGGCGATGGCGCTGGAAGCCGCGACAGCGGTCCCCAACAGCAGCAGTGATAGTCTCATTCGGTGATCTCCGACGTTATAAGAAAAATACCGGCTGGTGGCCGGCTGCCGGCATGATACCAAGATCGCAGTGCAGCAAGCAAAAGAGTTATGCGGGTGTAGACTGGAGTGGTTTTTTAAATGGGACGAATCGTCCAGTGGAGGCAGGGATGGCAACCGGGAAAAAAGAGGCGAGCAGCCTTCGTAAGCAATCGAGCGGGGCGGACGGAAAAACCGGAGCCTCCACGAAAAACACACTCCGGATAGTAAAGTCGCCACCAAAGGCTGGCACCCTTTCACGGGCAGCGGTACGCAGTGCGGTGGCGAGCGCAGTCCTGGCGCACAAGAAGTAGGCGCCTAATGGATGCGAAAAACAATTACAACGACAACGTCTTCATTAATTGCCCTTTCGACGAGGACCATAAGGAACTACAAAATGCCATGGTGTTCGCCATCTATGATTGCGGCTTCGTCCCGCGCTGCGCTTTGGAGGAAAACGATGCCGGCGACGTCCGCTTCGACAAGATTAGACGATTGATTGAAATATCGCGGTACGGCATCCACGATATCTCGCGCACAGAACTTGATCGGGTGAACGGGCTTCCCCGTTTTAACATGCCATTTGAACTTGGGCTATTCCTGGGCGCCCGGAGGTATGGCGACGAAGAACAAAAAAAGAAAAATCTGCTGATCTTGGACCGGGAAGAATACCGGTATCAAAAATTCCTTTCCGATATCGCCGGTCAGGATATTCGCTCACATGCAGGAAATAGCGCGCTACTCATCGGGCACGTCAGAAATTGGTTGAGTTCTGCGTCAAGACGAACAACTATCCCCGGCGGGAAGGAAATCACTGCACGTTACGCCTTATTTTCTGCTGACCTGCCCGCCATGTGCCAACAGTTCAGGATTTCTCCAGACGAAATCACGTTCAATGACTACAGCCTATTCGTCTCGGAATGGCTCAAAAAAACCAATGCGGCTAGCTGAGAGGGCGATGCGTGGGATGCGGGCCGCCGCAAATAATGCTTGACTATTTTAAGACGACCAGTCATATTAAACGCATGGCTAAACCTAACGTTAAACAACAACTCGTCGCCGCCGGCTTGGATCTGCTGCACAGCAAGGGCTTCAACGCCACCAGCGTGCAGGACATCACCGAGGCGGCCGGCGTGCCGAAGGGCTCGTTCTACAACCACTTCGCCAGCAAGGAAACGCTGGGGGTGGAGGTGTTGGAGCGCTACGCCGAGGAGGCCGGAGGCTACTGCGCCGTGCTGGACGACCACGCCCTGCCGCCCAAGGAAAGGCTGCGCCAGTACTTCGACCTGCTGATCGGCTTCAACACCGCCACCGACTACAACCGCGGCTGCATGATGGGCAACTTCAGCGCCGAGCTGTCGGCCCAGATCCCGGCCGTGCGCGAGTCGCTGCGCCGCAATTTCGACGGCTGGGCCGAACGCTTGGCGGCGGTGATCGCCGAGGCCCAGCGCGACGGCAGCGTGGCCGCGACGCAGCCGGCGCTGGAGCTGGCCCATTTCATCATCGACGCCTGGCAAGGCGCGGTGCTGCACGCCAAGGCCGAGCACAACCGCGCGCCGCTGGACCGCTATGCCGACATGGTTTTGAACCGCATCCTGTTGTGACGCGGTTTTTTTTGACCGTATTTTAAGACGACCGGTCATATTGTTTTACATCACTTCTCACTGAAAGGAATCACCATGAAACTCAAGGACGCAGTCATCCTCATCACCGGCGCCAACCGTGGCCTGGGCAACGCGCTGGCGCAAGCCGCGCTGGCCGCCGGCGCGCGCAAGGTGTACGCCGGCGCGCGCAATCCAGCCGCCGTCACCCTGGCGGGCGTCACGCCGATCAAGCTCGACGTCAACAACCCGGCCGATATCGCCGCCGCCGCGCAGGCCATCCCCGACCTGACCATCCTGATCAACAACGCCGGCATCTTCACCGGCAGCACCGTGGGCTCGCCGGACGCGGCCGCCGCGCTGCGCGCCGAACTGGACACCAACCTGTACGGCCCGATGGCGATCAGCCAGGCCTTCGCCCCCACGCTGGCGCGCAACGGCGGCGGCGCCATCGTCAACATCCTGTCCGCGCTCAGCTGGTTCTCGATGCCGGCCGGCGGCACCTACAGCATCTCCAAGGCAGCCGCCTGGTCGCTGACCAACGGCCTGCGCGTCGAGCTGCATGCGCAACGCACGCAAGTGCTGGGCGCCCACATGGGCTATATGGACACCGACATGACCGACGGCATCGACGCGCCGAAATCGGCGCCGGCCGATATCGCCCGCGCCATCATGGAAGCGCTGGAGGCGGGCCACGACGAGGTGCTCACCGACGACACCGCGCGCCAGGTCAAGCAGGGTCTCGCCGCCCCGCGCGGCATCTATCTGGGCGAGCCGCTCGCGGCATAGTGCAACGCAAGCATCGGGCGGCGCACCGGCCGCCCGGTCAATAGACGCCGGAAATCAGGTCCTGCAAATACCGGTCGTAGCTGCCATCGTTCTTGAGCGCCAGCAGGCCGGCATTGAACTTCACCAGCAGTCGGGCGGTGCGCGGCTGGTGCCTGGGGAAGCGCAGGTAGCCGGACGTCGCGCGCAAGGGCCGGGCGTCCGTCGCAAACATATTCTTGACTCCGGGAAGAAACAGCTTGGGATTGGACAGCAGCAGCCATCCGGTCATCTCATCGATGGGAAAGGCGTCGATCCTTCCGATGGCCACTTTTTTCAGATTCAGCTCATCCCGAGCGGCCACCTCCACATTGATCTTGCCGTCATGCGCCAGTTCCCAGAATTCGCTGGTGTAGGTGTACCCCAGCGTGGCGCCGATTTTCACGGTGTGCAGGTCGGACAAGGTTTCCCAGTGTGGAAACGGCTTGGATTTCAGATGGAAAAACACCTCCTTGTGGCTGGAGATCGGGGCGCTCAAAATAAAGTCGACCTCGCTGTCCGGACTGGCGAACCAGAACGCGCTGGCGTCGTAGCGCCCCACCCTGGTCTCGGCTTCCGCGCGCTTCCACGGCATGTAGCTGAACTTGACGTCGATCCCCACCCGCGCGAACGCGGCCGCGACCACGCGATTGACGAACCCGCCGTAACGCGCGCTTTCGCTGGTCCACGGCGGAAATTCGCCGGTGGCGATGGTGACCGTTTCCGCCCGGGCCAGTCCGGCAAACGATACGCAAAGCAGCCACCACAGGATAATCGCCACACCACGCATCGTTCCATCTCCAGGCTCGGACAATCAAAAATAGTATCCGGCCTGCAGATTGACCCGATGGGTGACACTATCATATTTGCTGGAAGTCGAGCCCAATCCGCCAAAATCCGGCCCCATGTACGGCTGGTGCCGGCCCAGCATGTAGTCGGCGTAGAAATACCATTTTCCGGCGGAGAAGCTTAGCCCGGTCACGTTCTGCTGCGAGTCCTTGTAGTTGCCGACGCGCTTGGTCAGCACGCTGTAGTCGTTGTAGACCTTGAAGCCGCTGAACGGCCCCAGCGATCCCGTGATGTCGTAGCTAAGGTTGGCCACCAGGATGTCGCCCTTGGCCGCCACCGGATAGGGATAGCCGAACGCGCCCAGCATCACGAAGCTGTTCGGGTCCAGGCCGCCGTAGGTCTGGCCCGGCGCGTGCCGCGTGTGGTAGCTGTAGCGCAGCGCTTCGAGCATCACCCCGACCGGCCCGAAAGCGCCCTTGTAGTGGACGGCCACGGCGTTGCGGCGCGAGTGTTCGCCGGCGCCGTTGCGTATCTCGCCGCTCAGACCGGACAGGCCCAGCTCCTGTTTATCGCCGGCGCCGAAGTGCCACGCGGCGCGCCCGACCAGCGTGTTGCGCTCGCTGTCCTTTTGGCCCGTCCCGTAACCCTGCGCATCGTCGTCCGCGACGATGTTGAACGAGTAGCGGTTCGACGCCCCGGCCGTGTTGGAACTGCCGCCGTACGATCCGCCATCGCGCGGATAGAAGCCGAGCTGCCATTCCAGCGCGCCGGGCTTGCTGGCGTAGGTCACGCCCAGGTCGTACATGTCCTCGAGGCCGGTGTAGAACGCGATCGATTCGTAGAAGTTGTTGGAGGCGAACGGCTGCAGGCCGAACGGGATTTTATCCAGCCCCACATGCACGGTGCTCTTGTCCTCGAAGCGCATGCCGACCCAGCCGTGATGCAGGAAATGCTCGGTGTAATCGCCCTGCCCTTGCGGGAAATCGTTGTAGCGATATTGCCCGGAACCGAGCCACCGGCCATCGTCGTAGTTGACGTCCAGGCGCGCCGTGTCCAGTCCGAAGAAGCCGTGCGGATGGTCGGCCTGCCAGTTCTTGTAGACGTAATTAAACCGTATCGCGCCACCGATGTGCAACGCGTCCTCGCCGCAGGCCGCGCCGCAGACGAACACAGCCGCGCACAACGCGCCGCCCCGAAAAACCCTGGTCCAGTTCAGGTGCATGATTCCCCCCCTCCGGCTGTTCTTATTACTTGGCGTCCGCTTCCAGACGCTTCAGGTAGGCCGCTTCGAGTTTGGCGATGTCGACCTTTTTCAACTCGGCGTCAAACGCCTCCTGCATCGCCTTGCCGGCGGGCGAGCGGCGGAAGCAGACGTGCAGCGTGCTTTCGGTCAGCAGATGGTCGCTGAACATCACGCTGTCCCTGGCGCCGGTGTGCAAGGTCAAGTAACGCAGCACCAGCCTGTCGATGACGATGCCAGGCACCTTCTTGCCCACCAGCTTGCGCACGTTGTTGGTATCGCTGCTGACCACCTCCACCGGTTGCTTGCCCTGCTTCACGGCGGCATCGAACTCGGCGCTGTTGGCATAGCCCTCCACCACGCCGATCTTGAACGCCGCCAGGTCGCTGGTTTTTTTCCACAGCACCGGCGTCTCCTTCAGGTAGCCGATCCCGGTCTCGCTCTTGCCGATCGGCTGGGACAAGTAGCATTTGCTCTCCGCTCGTTCAGCCGTGTAGTACACCGGAAAGTAGCCCGCATACTCGGGGTCGGACTCGCCCTTGGCGACCGTTTCCTTCCACTCGAAATATTTGACCTTGACGTTGTTGCCCAGGCGCTTCTCCACCTCCGCGACGACGGTGCCGGACAAGCCATCGCCGGGCAAGGTCGCTCCGCTGAAAGGCATCCACTCCAGGCTGGCCAGTTGTATGGTGGTTGCCGGCTGCGCCGCCGTGGCGTGCAGCGCGGCGCCGATGGCTGTTAAGGCGATGATTTTTTTCATTGCTCCCCCCCGTCCACATCGATCGACAAATGCAAAGCAATTCCACCTTACACCAGGACCGGCAAGCCGAGCGTTGCTATCCGGATACTGCATCGTAATAATTTGGCCGCCGCGAAAAATCGCCGGGGCCGATACAAAATATTTTTTGATCGACGCAATAAAACACGTATTTTCACGAGCAAAAAAGGTGCATAATTTCCCACTCAGTCAGGAAGAGTGCGCATGTTCACGACCGGCTTGACATGCGTACATTCGTTTTCCCCGCCGGTAATCTTCGCGATCTTGTTTCGATACTGTTATTGCTACACGACCAGTTGTGAACAATTGTAAATCGACGTTGAATGAGCCCGTCACAGCGCTAAGGTAGCAGTCTCCACCTCGGGCGCGTCCGCCATCCAACGCTTGCCGCGCAGCCGAAGTCAGATGAAATACGGGAAACGTTATGCTTACTGCCACCTATGTCTTGTTGACACTATCCATCGAACAAAAGAAAGAACGCCACTTCATCGCACGCCTGCTGCAGTACGTGCAGGCGATCGCGCGCCGCCCGCAGGAGATTGATCCTGTGTTCATCGAGTCCCAGCTCAAGGAACTGACCACCTTTGCCGAAACGCGCCACCAGCGCAAGGTCGAGGCCTGCCTGATGCCGGCCGTGCGCGCGGCCGACGCCAGCTGCGGCGCCCTGATCAACGACCTCGAATCGCTCAGCCGCCTTGGCGGCGCCATGCTCAACGCGGTGCACAAGTGCCTGCGCCGCGCCATGCGCCGCAGCGCCTCGCAAGGCAAGTTCCTGTGCCGCACGGTGGACCTGTACTGCCAGAACCTGCTCAAGCGCCTCGACAAGGAAGAACAGGAATTGCTGCCGCTGGCGCAAAAAGTGATCTCCAGCGAAGAGTGGTTCGAGATCGGCAGCCAGTTCCTGGCGCAGGAAGACAACGGCGCCGCCACCCAGCCCGAGCTGCGTCCACGCCGCGCCCGCATCTACGCCGGCGGCTCCGGCGCCGCGGCGGCCTGATCCGGCACGAGCGCGGGCGCACCCATTTGGCGCACTGTTGTTTTGCGTTCCGCGGCGCGCCGCTAAAGCTTGCCTAAGCAAAAACGTGCGGATAATATCGTCTGCATGCAGACCCCTTCCGCCACCGTACTGCACCTTCGCGGCGCCGCCGGCATGGACGCCATTTACCGCAAGGTCGGCTGGCGCCTGCTGCCGCTGCTGATGCTGTGCTACGCGGTCGCCTGCCTGGACCGCCTCAACCTCGGCTACGCGCAGCGGCAGATGCAGGCCAGCCTGGCCTTCGGCGATGCCGTCTACGCCTGGGGCGCCGCCCTGTTCTTCGCCGGCTGCTGCCTGTGCCAGCTCCCCGCCAACCTGCTGCTGGAAAAAATCGGCGCCCGCAAGACGCTGCTGCGCATGATGCTGGGCTGGGGCTTGGCGTCGGCCGCCGCCGCCTTCGTCCGCACGCCGTTCGAACTGTACTTGCTGCGCTTCGCGCAGGGCGTGTTCGAAGCCGGCTTCTATCCCGGCGTGATCCTCTACCTGACCTGGTGGTACCCGGCCGCGCGCCGCGCGCGCGTGTACGCGGTGTTCGGCTCGGCCGCGCTGCTGGCCGCCGCCAGCGCCGGACCGCTGAGCGAGGCCACGCTGGCCGCATTGCAGGGCGCCGCCGGCATGCGGGGCTGGCAATGGCTGCTGCTGACGCAAGGCCTGCCCGCCGCGCTGCTGGGCGTGATCGCCTACGCCTGCCTGGCCGAGCGTCCCGACGACGCGGGCTGGCTGTCGCCGTTCGAACAGCTGATGATCGAACAGGACCTGGAGCGCGACGAGGCGCAGCTGCAGGCCGCCGCGCCGGCCGGCCAGCCGGCGGACGACGCGCCGTTCACCGCGGTCCTCGCCTCGCTGCTGCGCGACCGCGCCCTGTGCCTGCTGGCCGCCGCCAACCTGCTGCTGATCGGCGCCAGCTACGCGCTGGCCTCCTGGGCGCCCGCGCTGGTGCAGCGCTGGGCCGAACAAAGCCATATGCAGCCTGGCCTGCTGGCCGCCATCCCGCACCTGGCCGGCGTGGCCGGCATGATCGCCATCGGCTACGACTCGGACCGCCGGCGCGAACGGCGCGGCCACTTCGTCGCCTGCATGGTGCTGGCCGCCGGCGGCCTGGCGCTGGCCATCGCCGCCAACAACGGCATGGCCTGGTCGCTGGCCGGGCTGGCGCTGGCGTCGCTGGGCATCGCCTCGGCCGCGCCGCTGCTGATCGCCATCGCCACCGACCTGCTGTCGCGCCGGCGCGCGGCGGCCGGCATCGCGCTGGTGGTCAGCTGCGGCCTGGCCGGCGGCGCCTTCGGTCCCGCGCTCGGCGCGCGCATGCAGGCGTGGGGCGGCAGCGCCGCCACGCTGGCCGTGCTGATCGCCATGTACCTGGCGGCCGGCGCCATCCTGATGCTGGCCCTGCGCCTGGCGCCACGCCGCGGCGGCCCGGACGCTGGCCATGGGCGGACCGACAAGATGGCCCGCTACTGAAGCTTGGGCTAGAATCTCGGACGCGCCGCGATCCGGCGCTCCCGTTCACCCAACTTCAAAGCGACCCAACCAATGCGTTTTGTCCTGCCCTTCCTAGCCGCCGCCATGGCCGGCTCGTTCGCCGCCAGCGCCGGCGCCACCCGCACCCCGATCACGCTGGACCAGGCGATGTCCAATCCCGACTGGATCGGCAATCCGGTGGAAGCCGCGTGGTGGGGCTGGGACAGCCGCCAGGTCTACTACAAGCAAAAGCGCGCCGGCTCGCCGCTGCGCGACACCTTCCAGATCGCCGCCCCCAACGCCGCCAGGCTGGTCGACGACAAGCAGCTGGCCAACCTGGACGCCGCCGCGCCGGTCTACAACCGCGAGCACACGCGCGCCATCCTGCTGCGCAACGGCGACCTGTTCGAGCGTGACCTGAAGACCGGCGCGCTGACGCAGATCCTGCGCGGCACCACGCCGGCCACCGATCCGCAATACGCGGCCGACGGCGCCCACGTGCAGTTCCGCGTCGGGAGCGACTGGTTCAGCTGGAGCCGCGCCGAGCGCCTGGTGTCGCCGGTGGCGCTGCTGCGCACCGCCAAGGACCCGGACGCCGCGCCCGACGCCGACAGCCGCCGCGACCTGCAACTGCGCCTGCTCTCCACGCTGGCGCGCCTGAAGGAAGAGAAGGACGCCACCCGCGACCGCCGCAACGCCGAACGCAGCGCCGACGCCACCCGCGCGCCGCTGCCCGTCTACCTCGGCGAGAAGGTCGTCATCGAAACCAGCGCGCTGTCGCCGGACGGCCGCTACCTGCTGGTGGTCACCAGCGCCAAGGACGGCGACAAGCGCCGCATCGGCAAGCTGGCCAAGTACGTCACCGAATCGGGCTATGAGGAAACCGACGACCAGCGCAAGCGCGTCAGCGATACCGGCCCGCAGCCGCACCAACTGAAACTGGTTGAACTATCGACCCGCAAGGTGAGCGACCTGTCGTTCGACACCCTGCCCGGCATCGCCACCGATCCGCTGGCCGAGCTGCGCGCCGCGCACAAGCTCGACCCGCTCAAGGGCAACCGCGGCCTGCGCTTCGAAAACCGCGAGGACTCGATCCGCTGGAGCGCCAACGGCGCGCAGGTGGCCGTGATGGCGCAGGCGATCGACAACAAGGACCGCTGGATCGCCACCGTCGACCTGGCCGCCGCCAAACTGAAACCGGTGCACCGCCTGAGCGACGCGGCCTGGGTCAACAACCGTGGCAACGACTTCGGCTGGCAGCCGGACAACAGCACGCTGTGGTACCAGTCGGAGGAAAGCGGCTACGCCCACCTGTACATGCAGACCGCCGACGGCAAGGCGCGCGCGCTGACCTCCGGTAAATGGGAAACCAGCGAGATCGAATGGAACGCCGACGGCAGCACCGCCTACTTCCTGTGCAATCCCAAGCTGCCCGGCACCTACGAGGTGTGCTCCACCTCGACCAAGGACGGCGCGCTGCGCGAGCTGACATCGCTGGGCGGCGTCGAAAGCTTCGCGCTGTCGCCGGACGGCCGCAAGCTGCTGGTGCGCTACTCCACGTCCTACATGCCGACGCAGATCGCCACCGTCGCCAGCAGCGGCGGCGCCGCCACCCAGCTCACCGACACCCGCAGCGCCGACTTCAAGGCGCGCGAGTGGATCACGCCGCAGATCGTCGCCGTGCCGTCCACGCATGGCGCCGACCCGGTGTGGGCCAAGCTGTATCGCCCGGCCACGCTGGAAGCGGGTAAAAAATATCCGGTCGTGATGTTCGTGCACGGCGCCGGCTACCTGCAGAACGTCACCAAGCGCTACCCGGTCTACTTCCGCGAGCAGATGTTCCACAACCTGCTGGTGGAAAAAGGCTACATCGTGCTGGACATGGACTACCGCGCCTCGCTGGGCTATGGCCGCAACTGGCGCACCGCCATCTACCGCCAGATGGGCCACCCGGAACTGGAAGACTACGTCGACGGCTTGAACTGGATGGTAGCCAACCACCAGGGCGATCCCGCCAACGTCGGCATCTACGGCGGCAGCTACGGCGGCTTCATGACCTTCATGGCGATGCTGCGCGCACCGGACCAGTTCAAGTCCGGCGCGGCGCTGCGCCCCGTCACCGACTGGACCACCTACAACCACGAATACACGGCCAACATCCTCAACACGCCGGAGCTGGACCCGGACGCGTACAAGGTCTCGTCGCCGATCGAATACGCCGATCAGCTGAAGGGCAACCTGCTGATCGCCCACGGCATGATCGACGATAACGTCTTCTTCCAGGACTCGGTGCGCATGGCCCAGCGCTTCATCGAACTGAAGAAAGATAACTGGGAGCTGGCGCCGTACCCGATGGAGCGCCACGGCTTCGTCCACCCGGAGAGCTGGTACGATGAATATCGCCGCATCTACCAGCTGTTCGAACGCACGCTGAAAAAATAAGGAGATCCATGAAAAAGTTCGCCGCCCTGCTGCCGCTGGCAGCACTCATGTTTGGACCGCTCGCGGCCCACGCCGAAACCAGCGCCGTGAAGCACCCGGCCTGGTCGCGCAGTTCCAATGTCTACGAAGTGAACCTGCGCCAGTACAGCAAGGAAGGCACGCTGAGCGCCTTCGCCGCCAACCTGCCGCGCCTCAAGCAGATGGGCGTGGACATCGTCTGGCTGATGCCATTGCACCCGATCGGCCAGCAGAACCGCAAGGGCACGCTGGGCAGCTACTACGCGGTGAAGGACTACCAGGCCGTCAGCCCGGACTACGGCACCATGGACGACCTGCGCAAGCTGGTCAAGCAGGCGCACGCGCTGGGCATGCACGTGATCCTGGACTGGGTGGGCAACCACACGGCCTGGGACCATCCTTGGGCCACCCAGCATCCCGACTGGTACAAGAAGAACGACAAGGGCGAGATCCACTCCGTCACCTTCAAGAACGAAACCGGCGGCACCGAGGAATGGACCGACGTGATCGGCCTCGATTACGCCAACAAGGACCTGTGGAAGGGGATGACCGACGCGATGGCGTTCTGGGTGCGCGAGGCCGGCATCGACGGCTTCCGCTGCGACGCCGCCGGCCTGGTGCCGACCGAATTCTGGAACCAGGCGCGCACGCAACTCGACAAAATCAAGCCGGTGTTCATGCTGGCCGAATCGGACGAGCCGGCGCTGCACGAGAAAGCGTTCGACGCCAGCTACGACTGGCCGCTCAACGCGCTGATGCAAAAAATCGGCAAGGGCCAGGCCGGAGCGGCTGAACTGAAAGCCTTCGTGACGAATCCACCCAAGGCCTACCCGCGCGACGCCTACCGCCTGCAGTTCACCAACAACCACGACATCAACTCGTGGCAGGGCACGGACAAGGAGCTGTATGGCCCGGCCTACGGCGCGATGACGGTGCTGAGCTACACCCTGCCCGGCATCCCGCTGGTGTACAGCGGCCAGGAAGCGCGGCTGGACAAGAAGCTGGAGTTCTTCGAAAAAGATCCGATCGACTGGAAGAGCTACGAGCTGGAAGGCTTCTACGCCGGCCTGAATCAGCTGAAGAAGGAAAACCAGGCGCTGTGGAACGGCGCCAGCGGCGGCGCGGTGCAGCTGCTCGACGTCGGCAACGAGCAGCTGTTCGCCTTCAAGCGCCAGCAGGGCAAGAACAATGTGCGCGTGATCGTCAACCCGACCGCCACGCTGCAGAAGTACAAGCTAGCCGGCGACGAAGGCCAGGCCGTGCTCAAGCCGTGGCGCTGGCGCATCGTCGTGCCGGAATAAGCGCTACTCGGTGGCCAGCCGCTTGCCCAGGCGGTACAGGTACTCCTGGCCGTCGTACAGCGACTTCACGCGGATATGCTCATTCAAGCCATGCGCGCCGCTGCCCTCCGGGCCGGCGAACATGCCGCTGATACCGTAGGTCCAGATGCCGCCGCTGTTGAGGAAGCGGCCGTCGGTGCCGCCGGTCGACATGGTCGGAATCACCGGCACGCCGGGCCACATATCGTTGCTGATCTCCTCCACCGCCTTCATCAGCGTCGGCGTCAATGGCGGCATCGGCGCGCTCAGGCCCTCGCCGATGCGGGTGATCTTGATCTGGTCATCGGCCAGCACGCGCTGCAGCGTGGCCTGCACGTCGTCCACCTTCTCGTCCGGCAGGATGCGGCAGTTGACGGTGGCGCGGGCGCGCTGCGGCAGCGCGTTGTCGGCATGGCCGGCATCGACCCTGGTCGCCACGCAGGTGGTGCGCACGGTTGAGTTGTGCACCGGGCTCACCGCGTACAGGCGCTCCAGCGCGGCGGGGTCGGGCGTATCGCTGAGGATGGCCTTCATGTCGGCGGCCACCTGGCCCTGCTCCACGTTGGACATGCGCTCGTAGTAGGAGCGCGTCACGTCCGACAGCTTGAACGGGAAAGCGAAGCGGCCCAGGCGCGACAAGCCTTCCGCCAGATGGTAGATGGCGTTGTCGCGGTACGGGGCGGAGCTGTGGCCGCCGGGATTGGTCACCTCCAGCTGGAAGCTCTGGTAGATTTTTTCGCCGGCCTGGATGCCGTGGCGTACCGGCTTGCCCTGCTTGTCCAGCAGTCCGCCGCCACCTTCGTTGAGCGCGATCTCGGCGTCGATCAGCGAGCGGTGGTGGTTGAACAGGTACTCGGCGCCGTCGAATTTACTGGGCACCATCTCCTCGTCGCAGGTCAACGCCATGACGATATCGCGCTTGGGCGCCAGCTTTTCCTTCTTGTAGCGGATCATATTGGCGACAAAGGACGCGGCCATGGCCTTGTCGTCGGAGGCGCCGCGCGCGTAGAACATGCCGTCCTCCTCGACCAGCTTGAACGGATCGCGCACCCAGTCGGCGCGGTTGGCTTCGACCACGTCGATGTGGGCCAACAGCAGCAGCGGCTTCTTGCTGCCGTCGCCCTTGATGCGCGCCACCAGGTTGCCCTTGGTGGGGCCGCCGGGCGGCACGATCAGGTGCAGGTCGGCGTCCTTGTAGCCGGCCGTCTTCAGGCGCTTGGCCATCTTGTTGGCCGCGACCGTGCAGGAACCGGTGGAATTGGTGGTATTGGTTTCCACCAGTTCCTGGTAAATCTCGCGCATCTGCTTCTGCACCGGCGACAGATCGGCGCCATGCGCCGCACCCGCCACCACCAATCCCGCCGCCAACCAGGTCGCCCGCTTCATAGTGCTCCTTATCGATGTCATGCAAAGTAACTAACTTATACCCCGAAATTATTACTGTCAATAAAAGTGCGGAGAGGCCCTTGCCAAACCCCTGGGGGCGTCTGCTATAATTGCGGCCCTTGGCCTGGTAGCTCAGTTGGTAGAGCAGAGGATTGAAAATCCTTGTGTCGGTGGTTCGATTCCGCCCCGGGCCACCAAGAACATGCCTCAAGAAGCGCCCGCCCATGCAGCGGGCGTTGTCGTTTCCGGACTTCGCACCATGGAC
Source organism: Duganella caerulea (assembly GCF_040362985.1). NCBI lineage: Bacteria > Pseudomonadati > Pseudomonadota > Betaproteobacteria > Burkholderiales > Oxalobacteraceae > Duganella > Duganella caerulea. The sequence continues at coordinate 58,398 of NZ_BPWJ01000011.1, forward strand.
CGCAGCGCATCTTGGTCCCATAGTCCAAATATGGGATGATGCATTCATGACCTTCCAGCTGACAGGCTTTTCCACGCTCGTGAAGCGGCTGCCCCGCTTTGCCGGCGCCCCGGCAATGATGCTGTGGGCCGGCTTGGTCGGCATGGCGGGTGCGCTGGCGACAATCGCCTTTCGCGAAGGCCTGGCCGGCATGCAGTGGCTGCTCGTCGGGCACAGCGGATCGTTCGTCGAAATGGCCGCAGCCCTGCCCTGGCAGATGCGCGTGCTGCTTCCCGCCGCCGGTGGCGTTGTCGCCGGTTTCTTCCTCGTCTTTGCAAAACGATATGCCGCCAACGCGCCGGCCGATTATATGGAAGCCGTCGCACTGGGCGACGGGCGCATTTCCGTACGCCAGACTTTGCTCAACAGCGCATCCTCGCTCTGCACAATCGCCTCCGGCGGCTCGATCGGCCGCGAGGGTTCGATGGTGCAATTGGCGGCCATGTGCGCCTCTTCGATCGGCCGCTTGAGACGCTTCGATGCGCCGCGACTGCGTTTGCTGGTTGCCTGCGGCGCGGCGGCCGGCATCACGGCCGCCTACAATGCACCGATTGCCAGCGCCTTCTTTGTCACGGAAATCGTATTGGGCACCATGGTCATGGACAGCCTCGGGCCGATCATGATTGCCTCGGTGATGGCAAATATTACGATGCGCCGCTTCCCCAACTACCGGCCGACCTATGAAATGCCGGCACTGACGGATGTGCCCAACGGTGCGGTGCCGCTTTTTATAGCACTGGGCATCATCGCGGGCCTGATCGCGCCGCAATTCCTGCGCTTGCTGGCGCTGTCCAAGCGTACATTCGAAACCGCGGTGCTCCCCTTGCCAGCACGATTGGGCGTTGGGGGACTGCTGGTCGGCATCGTCTCGGTCTGGGTGCCACAAGTGTGGGGCAACGGCTACAGCGTCGTCAATTCGATGCTTCATTCTCCATGGCTGTGGTCGTCCGTGCTGACTGTCTTGATTTGCAAGGTCATCGCAACGATGTTTACCACCGGCTCAGGCGCCATCGGCGGTATCTTCACGCCTACCCTGTTTCTTGGCGCCGCCATAGGCCAGTTGTTCGGGCAGGCCGTGATCGCGCTGTGGCCGGCGGTGGCGCCGACGCCGGCGATCTTCGTCATCGTTGGCATGGGGGCGGTCTTGGCCGCCGCCACCGGTGCGCCGCTGATGGCCATCCTGATGATCTTCGAAATGACGCTCAGCTATCACATCATGCTGCCGCTGATGCTGGCCTGCGTGCTCGCCTATTTCCTGGCCCGTGGCATCGGTAGTCCGTCGATGTACGCCATCACAAGCATACGCAGCCGCGATGAGCGCGAGCGACTGCGTTTGCTGAGCACGCAAATGCGCGAACTCATCCGCCCCGCCGAAACCGTCATCACGTTGGGGGCAACCCTGGACGACATCACGGCGATGTTTCGTGTCCATCCGGTGAAATATGTCTATGTTGTGGACGATGCCCAGCTCTTCCAGGGCGTGGTGGCCCTGAGCGAAGTTGCAGCGGCCGTCGCCGACGGCACATTCCACCGCAGCCTGCTGGCCGCAGACCTCTTGCGCCGCGATTTCCTGGCCATCATCACGCCAGAAATGTCGCTCGATGAGGCGTTCGAACAGTTCAATCGCCATCATGGCGAACGCTTGCCGGCCGTGGAGAGCAGGGCCAAGCCTGTGCTACTTGGCGCAGTCTACAAGACGGACCTGCTCGACGCCTATGTGCGCCTGAATCGCAGCGCCGCGCCCTGACTCGCATGACCTTCCCATCCGGCGCCCCATGCTGACCGGCGTTTTTGTCCCAGCGCTGGAAATCCTCGCCCTGTCCTGCTCATTCATTCCCGTGCATAGTGGACCGGCGCCATTCCGACATGGCGTGAGAACGCGACGCTGAAGGCGCTTGCCGAGCTGTAGCCGACGCGTTCGGCTACGTCCGCGATCCGGCAGTCGTTTCGTAACAGGTTCTTTGCAAGCGCCATGCGCCAGGTGAGCAGGTATTTCATCGGCGCGATTCCCATGGCATCGGTGAACCGCGCAAAGAATGCCGACCGGGAAAGGGCCGCCTCCTGCGCCAACAGTGCGACGGTCCAGGACTGATCAGGAGCTCGATGCATTCCTCGTAACGCCGCCGCCAAGCGCTCGTCGGCGAGCCCGCGCAACAAACCCTTCGACTCTGGTTTTACTTCGTGGCTGCGGATGGCTTCGATCAGAAGAACCTCCAGCATTTTCTGCAAAACGATATCGCGCGCAGGTCGCTGCTCGCGGGACTCTTCGCGCACCAGTTCGACAAGCGATGCCAACCTGCGCGCTCCGTGCACGTGAATCAGCTCGGGCAGCAGCGAAACGAGCAAAGCCGCATCCGGCGAACCGAAAACGCAGTGGCCGACGATCAGGCGAACGTCATGCGGACCATGCGCAATCCCCAGCCTGAACTCGCCAGGCCCGAGTTCGAGCGGGGGCGTATCCAGCTCCTGATCGGCCGGCACGATGCTCGACATCGCAAAATCATGCGCGGCAGGGATCAGGATGAAGTCACCTTCCCCGAGTGTGATGGGCGTGCGCCGGTCCAATGTCAAAACACAGCTGCCCTCGAGGACGGCGCAGTAAAAAGGCTGCCCCATTTCCGAGCGCCGCACCCGCCACGCGCCAGCTCCGGCAACGATTTTCGAGAGCGGTGCCCCAGGCTGCAACAACGCTACCACTTCTGCGAATGGATCGATCAATTCAGGACTCTTGCGAATGAAATGTGGACTTTTGATTGTAGCAAATCCTGCGACCTTGAACTATCGTTCTCACCTCGTTCACCCACTCAAAGGATATGCATTATGAAAACCGTTCTGGTTACCGGAGCCTCTTCCGGATTCGGTCTTGAAACCGTCCGCTACTTTCTGGAGCGAGATTGGAAGGTCATCGCCACGATGCGAACACCGCAGCAGATTCTTCCGCATTCGGAACACCTGCACGTGATGGCACTCGACGTGACCGACCCGCACAGCATCAGCCAGGCGATCGAAGCCGCCGGCCCTATCGACGTCCTGGTCAACAATGCGGGTATCGGCGTGATGGGCGTGCTGGAAGGAACTTCGATGGAAACCGCACGTGCAATTTTCGAGACCAACACCATTGGAACGATGGCCGTAACGCAGGCCGTGCTGCCCCAGTTCCGGGCACGGCGCGCGGGCGTCATCGTCAACGTGACGTCGATAGTGACAGCCGCGCCCTTCCCTCTGATTTCTGTCTATTCGGCCAGCAAGGCGGCGGTCGATGCGTTCAGCGTATCGCTGGCGCTGGAACTGGAACAGTTCGATGTCCGCGTACGTCTGGTGCAGCCCGGCCGCGCACCCGGCACACGTTTCGGAGAGCACGCGAAAGCCCTGATGACAAGCGACAGCATCCCGGCGCCCTACGCATCCTTCGCGCAAGGCGTCTTTGAAGGCATGGCGAGTTCGTCTGCCGTCACCAAAGCGGAGGACGTTGCGGAGGCAGTCTGGCGCGCGGCAACCGACCCGTCGTGCCCGATTCGGATTGCCGCGGGCGAGGACGCGCTTGCGCTGCTGTAGCCCTGGCTCCGGTTCCGCGTGGCGGCAGCACAAAATATCAAAACTGATGCGCCGCCCTGCCGCATCATGGCTGCCTTGCCAATCAACCGGGAACCACCATGCAAATCGATCACCAACAGGTCTGGGAAACCTACACGTCCGCCTGGAAGGCAGAAAGTGCCGACGACAAGCGCGCATTGTTCGAAGCCAGCCTGGCCAGGGAGTGCGCGTACCAGGATCCGCTGACCAAGGTCAACGGCTGGGACAACCTGATGGCCTACATGTCGAACTTCCACCAGCAAATCCCCGGCGGCCATTTTGTCACGCGCCGCTTCCGCTACCACCAGGGGCAGAGCGTCGCGCAGTGGGACATGCTGGACCGGCTGGGCAATGTCATTGGTGACGGCGCCAGCGTGGGCCATTACAATGAAGCGGGCCGGCTTGTGGCAATCGCCGGTTTCTTCGACATCTGAACATCTCCCGGCGTTGCAATGGAGTCCGCGTGAATTACCTGAATCAAATCCAGCAAGGCATCGACTTCATTGAAACCTATCTGGACGAGGACATCGCGCTGACCACGGTGGCGCGCGAAGCAGGCTTGAGCCAATGGCACTATCAGCGCATTTTCAAGGCGCTGACCAAGGAAACGCTCAAGACCTATATTCGCTCGCGCCGCCTCGCCCACGCGCTGGATAAATTGCTGGAGACGCGCCTGGGCATCCTCGACATCGCCATCCTGGCGGGCTACAACAGCCAGGAAGCGTTCACGCGGGCCTTCAAGGAACACTACGCGCTCACGCCGAACGAATTCCGCCAACGCGGGCGGCGCAATCTCATCGTGCGCAAGTTGAAAATGGATGAGGACTATCTCCGTCATGTCCACCAGAACGTGGAGCACGTTCCGGAGCTGCACGCGCGCCCGTCGATGCTGCTGGTCGGCATGCACACACGTTTTTACGGCAGCGAATCGGAGAAGAACAATTTAGGCGAGAAGCTGCCTCCCCTTTGGGAGCGCTTCATCGCGCGGCTCAAGGAAGTGGAGCACACGGTACCTGGGTGCTGCTATGGCGTGGTGCTGCCGGTGGCGGGCGACTCCGATGAACTGGAGTACTACGCCGCCATCGAAGTGCGACAAGCCGGCTCACTGCCCGAGGGCATGCACACGATCGAGGTCCCGGCCGCGACGTACGCGACTTTTGTGCACCACGGCGTGGGCAAGCTGGTCGACCGCACGGTGGACTTCATTTATTCGAGCTGGTTATGCCAGTCCGCCTACCGCCACAACGGCGGCCCCGATTTGGAAATCTACGACGCCAGCTTCGATCCGCTTTCCGAGCGATCGCAAATGCGCTACGCCATCCCGATCGCTTAGCCCGCGCCGCATTCGTCGATATCCTGCAACGCCAGCGCCGCCATCGTGCGTATGCCCTCGTACGATTTGGCCGACGCGATAAACCTGCCGTTGTGGCAGAAGCCCGCGTCCGCCACACCGGTCACCGCCGCCAGCTCGGCGTCGCGCAGGCCCGCCCATGCTTCGGGCAGGTCGGCGCGCGCATCGAAGCTCTCGGCGCTGACCGATACGGTGTGCAGCATGTGGCGCTGCTCGGCGACGTTGTGGCTGATGACGAACAGCACCTTCGGCATTTCCTTGCGTACCACCTGGCTCCACGGCAGCGCGCCGTTTTTCAGGAACAGGACTTTGCCGTCTTCGAGCACCTCGCCCTGCCGGACCTGCTCCAGCGCGAGCAATGCGCCAACCCGGTAGCGCACGGCATTGAGCATGACGTCGGTCAGCATGGCCATCGCGCGGCGGAACTGTTCCATGCGGTAGACGTCCACCGCCTCGCCGTAGCCCAGCCTTTGCTCGTCCAGCCAGTTGGTGTTGTAGCCAGAAACCACCGCCGACAATCCATACCCGCCCGGCGCGCTTTTCGCGGCGCCCACATCCGACAAATCGAGATACTGCACCACGTCCGCGTCGATGCCGTAGGCGATTTCCCGCGCCTTGTCGTCCGCCAGTTGATGCCCGCAATCCGCCAGCGACAGCGCCGCGACGCAGCGCGCGCCGTACTCGCGCCAGACCAGGCCAGCGCTGGCATACGGCACGCCGCTCTGCCGCGCGCCGTCGAAGCCTTTTTGATGGTGGTCGAAACGGCCGGTGGCCGGGTCCCAGATGCCGCCGACATCGACGGCGAAGTCGGCCGCGTCAATGGCCGCCGCATCGCGCGTGCGGATAATGTCCGCGTCGGGGAATAATACCTTCAGTACGGCGACCGCCCACGCGTCGTCCGCGTGAAACTTGCCGCTGTGAGTCGCTATGATCATACCTGGTCCTATCGTTGAAACGACCGCCATGATATACCCTCACGGCCGCGGCAACGATTCCCGGCGCGGGGAATCGACTGATACAATTGCCGGCTCTATAACATCGACTGACCACGTGACGACACTCTTGCCTCCCCGCCTGGCGCGCGCCGCCCTCCTGCTCCTGCTGGTGAGCGTCAATGGCGGAAGGCTGGTCGCCGCCGAGCCTTCCCCGGAACTGGCGCGATCGATCGACTCGATGCTGTCACGCTACCTCAAGCCTGGCGCTCCGGGCGCGGCCGTCATCGTGACCGACCACGGCCAGCCATTGTTCCGCAAAGCGTACGGCATGGCCAACGTGGCCGACAACGTCGCCCTCGATCCTTCAATGAGCCTGCGCGTCGGCTCCGTCACCAAGCAATTTACGGCGGCGGCGATCATGCTGCTGGCGGAACAGGGCAAGCTCGCGCTGTCCGACCGGATCGACAAATACCTGCCAGGCTACCCCATGCCGGACACGCCGGTCACCATCGAGCATCTGCTCACGCATACCTCGGGCATCCGGAACTACACGGCCCTGCCCCGCTTTGGCGAGGTGATGACGGCCGACACCAGCGTGGACGACGGCATCGTCTTCTTCAAGGACGCCACGCCGGAATTCAAGCCGGGCGACCGTTTCGCCTACAGCAATTCCAATTACTTCCTGCTGGGCGCGATTATCGAGCGCGTGTCGGGCATGCCGTATGCGGACTTCATGGCCCAGCATATTTTCGCGCCGCTCCAGTTGACGCATACCGTGATCGAAACCCGCCCCGCCGCCGGCCCCGTCATCGGCTATACGCAAGAGCGCCGCAACGTGGTCGCGTCGCCGAACTACAGCATGCGCTGGCCCTACGCCGCCGGTGCCTTGCGCACCAGCGTCGACGACCTCGCGCTGTGGGACCAGGCCATCGCACAAGGCAAGCTGTTGAAGCCCGAGTCCTGGAACCGGATGTCCACCAGCTACCTGTTGCACGGCAAGCGCGCCACGGGCTACGGCTACGGCTTCTTCATCCGCACCATGCGCGGCAAGGCCGCCATCGAACATGGTGGCGACATCGGCGGTTTCAGCGCCGATACCCTGCGCTTTCCGCAAGAGGGCATCTTCATCGCGGTGCTGGGGAACAGCGATTCGGCCAATCCCGCTCCGGACACGCTGGCCGAAAAAATCGCCGCACTCGTCCTGCAACGTTGAACGGATCCTTCATGCATCCTGCCCGCACCATCCTGCGCTGTGCAGCGCTCGCCGCCGCGCTCGCGGCCACGCTGCCAGGCTGCGCCACGACAGACCAGCCGCCAGCGGCCGCAACGCCGTCCCTGGCGCAAGCGTATCAGGGCAAGTTCCGGATCGGCGCGGCGGTCGAGCCATCCCAGCTGGATACGCCCGAGGGACGTTTGCTGGCTACACAATTCAACAGCGTGGTGGCGGAAAATGTGATGAAGCCGTCACGCATCCAGCCCCGCGAGGGTGAGTTCGATTTCGCGCCGGCCGATGCGATCGTGGATTTCGCGCGCCAGCACGGGATGGCGGTCAGGGGCCACACGCTGCTGTGGTACAAGCGCACCCCCGACTGGTTCTGGACCGGCAAGGACGGCAAGCCGGCCTCGCGCGAGCTGGTGCTGTCGCGCCTGCAGCGGCACATCGACGCCGTCATGGGCCGCTACCGGAAAAGCGTGCACGTGTGGGATGTGGTCAACGAAGTGATCGACGCGGCCGAACCCGATTGTCTGCGCCAGGGTCCGTGGTTGCAGATCGTCGGCCCCGACTATATCGACTGGGCCTTCCGCTACGCGCACGCGGCCGATCCCGAGGCGCGCCTGATCATCAACGACTACTCCACCACCCAGCCGGCCAAGCGCGAATGCCTGCGCCGCGTGGTGCAGGGCATGCTCGACCGCGGGGTTCCCGTGCATGGCGTGGGACACCAGATGCATATCTCGATCTTCGAGCCATCGGCGGCGGAGGTGGATGAAACGCTGTCCATGTTCGCGCGCCTGGGTCTGGAAAACCAGATCACCGAAATGGACCTGAGCCTGTATCGGCGCCACGCGTATGTGCTGTCCGAACCCGCCGAGCGACTGCTGGCCATGCAAGGCCAGCGCTACGAATCGCTGATGACCGTTTTCCTGGCCCACCCGGAATTGACCTCCGTCACCTGGTGGGGCATCTCGGATTTCCACACGGCCCGCAACAGCGGCTGGGACTGGTGGCGCAGCGACCAGCCGCTGCTCTTCGATCATCGGCAAGGCGCCAAGCCGGCCTATTGGGGCGCTTTGAAGGCCGCCGGCCAGGCGAAATAATCGCCGGCGCGGCGGCGGCCAACACACGCTATTCGCTGACCTGGACCACGCGGCCGTTCAATGGCTGCACGGGACGCGCATTCATTTTGTAGAACTTGTGGAATTCAGCCAGCTGTCTCTTCGACAGCTCGACCGGTGTGCGCAGCACTTGCCAGCGCACGCCGTCGCTGCACGGCGGCGTCGTCAACGAACCCATGAACTTGAAGTAGGCGTGGTTGGCGGGCAGTACGTCGACCGGATTGAAGCTGGCCAGCTGCACCGGCTTGCCCTCGGCCGGCAACGCGTCGAACAACGGCGCCAGCGTCTTGTTCTCGGCGCCTTCCTTGAACAGCACGGCGACCACCGACAGCTTGCCGTCCGCGCTCTTGTGGACGAAGTGCGCCACCATCGGATAATTGACGCCGTTGATCTTTTCCTCGCTCGGCGTGTGGAAGTGGAACTGCAGCAGGTTGGCACTATCGTCGCCCGCCTTCAGCACGCTGCCGGGCGGCAGGTTGATCTGCACCGTGTGGCCGTTGTTGATCATCTCGGCGGGGCCGGCCGCGTAATTGAAAGCCAGCGGGGCCAACGGCGCCTTCTTGACGTTGCGCTCTTCAATATCGATCGGCGACTGTTCCTTGCTCAGTTTGCAGGCGGTGTTCGCCGCCTCCAGGTCGGCCCAGTGCGCCGGGTCGCCCTTGCCCTCGTAACCCCAGTGCGAATGCTCGGCATGGTCCTGTGCGTAGGCGGCGCATGACAAGGCCAGCATCGCGCCCATGGCGAGGATATTCGTTTTTTTCATGTGTTCTCCCTTTCAGTTCAACAGTTATATGTCACTTCATCCGATCTGTTTCAGCATTCGATACTATGCTGGTCGAAAATTATTGGCTAGGAAAATCCTGCTTGATGCGCCTGAAAAGAGACGCCGCTTTCATTCTCCTGGCGCCCGGCTTCCTTCAGCCACTCGGTGAATATCGCCACGCGCGCGGATGCCTGCCGGCGGCCGATCGCATACGAATAGCTGCCGCTGTCCACCGGCCCTGAAAGACATCGCAGCGCATCGATGCCGAGCGTGGCGCGCACAAACGCCTCGGGCACCACCAGCGCGCCCAGGCCCTGGACGGCGGCCTGGATCGCCAGCACCGTGTTATCCAGCTCCAGCGTCGGCTCCAGCGCGCCGGCATCCAGGCCGTGCGCGCGGCACCAGCCCGGCCACAGGTCGGTCCGGGAGCGGGTGCCGATGCGCGGCGCCTTGCCCAGCCAGCGCAGCAGGTCCGTCTTGCGCGCGGCCACGCCCGGCATGAAGACGGGACTTGCAACCAGCACGGAACGCTCCCGCATGAATGTGTGGAACGGCAGGCCGCGCAATTCCGCCACGTCGCGCCGCAGGAACACGTCGGCCGGCGAGGCGGGGTTGATGTCGCCATCCACGGTGCGGATCTGCACGTTCAGCTGCGGGTGGCGCTCGCGGAAGGCCGGCAACTGCGGGATCAGCCAGTGCATCGCCAGCGTCACGCTGGTGTCGACCAGGATGGACGCCTGGCGCCGCGCGCGCCCGCCGGTATCGAGCACCTCCTTGACCGCGGCCATCTTCGTGCCCACGCTGTCGTGCAGCTTGCGTCCGGCCGGTGTCAGCGTCGCCGGGGCGCCGGCGTTGCGGTCGAACAGCACCTGCCGCAGGTGGGCTTCCAACGACTGGACCTGCCGGCTGACCGCGCCCGGCGTGAGATGCAGCGCCTGCGCGGCCTGGCGGAAGCCGCCCTCCTGCACGACGACGCAAAAGACATGCAGGGCATTGAGTGGCGGTTGTAGTGACATGGCGCTCCGCTAGTGTTGAGAAATACTCAACGCATGATACCAAAAACTCGTTTGCCCGCCGGCGGGCGCCAACGCATCATTGCGGCCACAGCGCACAACAGGGAGGACAGGCGATGGGCGAGGCATATTGGTTGTTTGTGGTCATGGTTGTGTTCACCGTCTCCAGCCCCGGTCCCGGCGTGCTGATGACGCTCGATAACGCGGTCGCCGTCGGCTGGCGCGCGGCGATGCAAGGCGTGCTGGGACTGGCGCTTGGCGCGGCGGTGATGGCGGGCCTGTCGTCGGCCGGCATCGGCTTGCTGATCCGTTCCTCGCCGCCGCTGTTCCAGCTGCTCAAATACGCGGGCGTCGCCTACCTGTTCCACCTGTCGTTCAAGACCTGGCGGCGCGATCCGAAGACGCAAGCGCCCCGCCGCGACACCGCTCCCGCCGCCGGCGCGGCCCGCAAGCGCTTGCTGGAAGGCGCGCTGCTCCAGACCAGCAATCCCAAGTCGCTGTTCTTCTTCCTGTCCGTGCTGCCGCAGGTCGCGCACGGCGCCGCCGGCCCGGCGGTCGCCACCTATTGCATCGTGCTGGTCCTGATCCACGGGCTGTATGCCGGCCTGGCCGCCAGGGCCAGCGTCTGGCTGAGCCGGCCCGGCAGCGCGCGGCTGCTGTCGCGCCTGAGCGCGCTCATGTTTTTCGCGTTCGGCGTCACGATGCTGACGCTGAAGATTTAGCCTCCGTCGATTCCCGTCCCGGCCCGACGATGTTGGAGGCAACGCGGTTGCGGCCCTGCGACTTGGCCCGGTACAGCGCCTGGTCGGCGGCCTCGATCAGGTCGACCGGCTCGGACTCGAAGCGCACCGGCGCGAACGACTCGACCCCGGCGCTGAGCGTCACGTGGCCGGTGGGGTTGCCGGGGTGTTTCAGTTGCAGCGCCTCGATGGCGGCCAGGATTTTCCCGGCCACGGCGACCGCGCCCGCCACATCGGTCCCCGGCAGCAGCACCGCCAGCTCCTCGCCGCCATAGCGCGCGGCCACATCGCCCGGCCGGTGCTTGCCGGCCTCGACCACCTTGCCGATCGCCTTCAGGCACTCGTCGCCGGCGGCGTGGCCGTACAGATCGTTGTACTGCTTGAAGCAGTCGACATCGAGCATGATCAGCGCCAGCGGGCTGCCGCTGCGCATGGCCCGGCTGAATTCGTTTTGCAGCGCGGTGTCGAAATGGCGGCGGTTGCTCAAGCCGGTCAGGCCGTCCTGCATGGCCAGCCGTTCCAGCTCGTGGTTCAGCGCCTCCAGTCCGTTGCGGGCCTGGACCAGTTCGTCCTCCGCCTGGATCCGCCAGCGGATCAGGCGCACCAGCCGCACGCCCAGCAGGCCGACCACCAGCACCAGCAGCACGATGCCGCCGCTGTCCACATACACGTCGCCGCGCCACTGCGCCAGCGCCTCGTCCCTGGACAGCGCCGCCGAGACCACCAGCGGATATTGATCCAGGCGCCGGTAGCTGTTAATCCGCGTCACGCCGTCCTGGGCCGACGGGAAGGTGACGGTGCCGGCGGCGGCCTTCGGCAGGTAGTAGCTAAAGAGCGGCAACTTCGAGATGTCCCGCCCCAGCGATTTTTCGTTGTAGGGCCGGCGCACCAACAGGATGCCGTCCTCCAGCGCCAGCTGGATGGCGCCCTCCTGTCCGATATTGAAGCGCTGGAAGTACTTCTGGAAGTACTCCATGTTGATGGTGGCCAGCACCACTCCGCCGAAGCCGCCGTCCGGCCGGTTGAAGCGGCGCGACACCGTCACGATCCAGTCGCCGGTCGATTTGCTGCGCACCGGCGGGCCGATGTGGATGCCCCGGTCCGCATGCTCGCGGTGGTGGATGAAGTATTCGCGGTCCGAGTTGTTCTGCCCGCGCAGCAGCACCGGTTGCGAGTTGACCAGCCAGCGGCCATCGTCGCCGTAGACGAAGAGCCCGTGCAGCTGCGGCAGTTCCGCGACGCGATGCACCAGCAGGTCGTGGACGCGGCCGTAGTCCGCTCCCGCCGGATCCTGGTGCTCGATGCGCTCCACCAGTCCGACCAGCACGGTGTCGGCTTCCTTGATGGTGTCGTAGGCATGCTGCGCCACCGCCTCTGCCAGGTTGGCGGCCGCCATTTCCGATTCCTTCAACTGGATCGTCCGGGCGCGCACGCTGAGCCAGGCCTGCACGCCGATCAGCGACACGCACACCAGCACCACGAGGGAGATGGCCAGGAACATGATGGGCCGCCGGTTCCGGCCCTGGGCGGCGGGCTGGCCGGGCGGGTGTTCCGGCGTGTTGCTGGACATCATAGGCGGCACCTCGAAGTGTCATCGACCAGGCAAAGAACCAGTATGTGCGATTTACGGGGATAAAAACTCTCAAATTATCACAGCGGACGGGGTCATTTCCTTCAATACGGCGGCGGCCGCGCCGCGTATCGTCCGCCCCGGTACTGTCAATTCTTATCGGAGACCCCCACATGACCATCCTGATTTCCATGGCCGCCTTCGCGCTGGCCTCATCGATCACCCCCGGCCCGGTCAACATCGTCGCCCTGAGCAGCGGCGCGCGGCACGGCCTGCGCGCCAGCCTGCGCCACGTGACCGGGGCCACCGTCGGCTTCGCCGCCCTGCTGCTGCTGACCGGCCTGGGACTGCACGAACTGCTGGCCCGCGCGCCGGCGCTGGCGCGGTCGATCCAGCTGGCCGGCGTGGCCTTCCTGCTGTTCATGGCCTGGAAGCTGGCGCGCGACGACGGCGCGCTCGCGCCCGGCGGCCATGGCAAGCGGCCGTCGCTGGCGATGGGCGCGGCCATGCAGTGGCTCAATCCCAAAGCCTGGGTGGCGGCGGTGGCCGGCATGGGCGCGTTCGTGGCCGACGGCGATCCCGCGCTGGTGTGGCGGTTCGCCGCGCTGTACTTCGTGATCTGCTATGGCTCGATCGCCTGCTGGGCCTACGCCGGCGCCTTCCTGGGCCGGCGCCTGGCCGATCCGGCCGCCATGCGCCGCTTCAACCGCGCCATGGCGCTGCTGCTGGCGGCCAGCGCGCTCTACCTGCTGCTCAGCGCAGGTACTGCCCCGGCGTCGCCGCCAGCAGCAGCTTGAAGGTGCGCTGGAAATGCGCCTGGTCGGCGAAGCCCGTCGCCAGCGCGACCTCGGCGATCGCCGCGCCGCCCTTGAGCAGGCCGCGCGCCAGCTGGATGCGGCGGTTCAGCAGGTAGGCGTGCGGCGTCATGCCGTAGCGCTTGCGGAAGGCGCGGATCAGGTAGGACGGCGACAGCCCGGCCGCGCCGCAGATGTCCTCCAGCTTCAGCGCGGCCGCGCAGTTGTCGCGGATGTAGTCGGCCGCGCGGTCGAGCTTGCGGTTGGCCTCGCGCTCGACGATGGCCGCCGGGCCCAGGCTGGACTGCACCTGGCCGAAGAAGTCCACCGCCGCGCACTGCCGCTGCAGGTGGTCGGCGCCGTCGGCCGTCAGCACGTCGTAGAAGCGGTTGAAGCCCGCGTACAGCGCCGGCGCCGTGCTCATGGCCGCCGCGAACGGGCGGAAATCGTGACAGCCCCATTCGCGCTGCACGCCGGCCAGCCAGGCGCGGTCCACATACAGCATGCGGTAGGACCAGGTCTCGTCGGCGATTGGATTGCAGGCGTGGACGTCGCCGGGATTCATCAGCACCACGGTGCCCGGCCCCACCTGCCGGCGCGCGGACTGGTTCAGGTAATCGGTGTGGCCGCTGCGGATCACGCCGATCGAGAACGTCTCGTGCGCGTGCCTGCCGTAGCAAAGCTTGCGGCCGTCGCCGACCGTGCGCGCCTCGATGAAGGGCAGGCTGGCGTCGCGCCAGAAACGGGATCCGGGTTGGGGGTTCGGCTGTGGCATCCCGCCAGCATACCGCATCCGCCAAAAATAATTGCTTTTCCATGTTGACTCTTTTGACAATACTAGTGTTATACTTCACTACAACACCACAAAGGAGATGCCATGAACAAGCCCAGCCGTCTGACCCTGCTGTTATCCGCCCTGATCCTGAGCCACGCCGCCGGCGCCGCCACGCCGGACGAGCAAGCCGCCGCCCTGTTCGCGCCATACGCCAAGGCCGGCGCGCCCGGTTGCGCGGTCGCCGCCTGGCGCGACGGCAAGCCGCTGTTCGAACAGGGCTACGGCGCCGCCAGCCTCGAACACGAAGTCGCCATCGACGCGCGCCGGACCGTGTTCGACCTCGCCTCGACGTCCAAGCAGTTCACGGCGGCCGCCATTTTGCTGCTGGTGCAGGACGGCAAGCTCAAGCTGGACGACGACATCCGCCGCTACCTGCCGCAACTGCCAGACTACGGCACGCCGATCACGGTCGACCACCTGCTGCACCACACCAGCGGCCTGCGCGACTACATTGCGCTGCTGAACCTGAGCGGCGTCGACGACGGCGATGTCAGCACCAGCGCCGACGCGCTGGCCGCCGTCGCGCGCCAGCGGGGCCTGAACTTCCAGCCCGGCAGCGCCTACACCTACAGCAACACCGGCTACTTCCTGCTGGCCCAGATCGTCGAGAAGGTCAGCGGCAAGAGCCTGGCCGAATTCTCCAAGGCGCGCATTTTCGAGCCGCTGGGCATGGCCGACACCAGCATCCTCGACGATCACGCCAAAGTGGTGCCGCACCGCGCCACCGCCTACCGTCCGAACGGCCCCGCCGGCTTCGCGCTGCTGATGTCGAACTGGGAGCAGACCGGCGACGGCGCGGTCCAGTCCACCGTGGCCGACCTGGCCAAGTGGGACGCCAATTTCTACCAGCCCAAGGTGGGCGGCGCCTGGCTGGTCGAGCAGTTGCAGACGGTGGGCAAGCTCAACGACGGCACCCCGCTGCACTACGCGCGCGGCCTGATGGTGGAGCAGTACCGCGGCCTGGACATCGTCTCCCATGGCGGCGCCTTCGCCGGCTACCGGTCTGAACTGATCCGCCTGCCGAAACTGAAACTGGGCGTGGCCGTGTTGTGCAACCGTCCCGACGTGGCCCCGGCCAGGCTGGCGCGCCAGATGGCCGACATCTACGCGGCCGGCGAATTCCCGGCCGCGGCCGCGGCGGCCGAGCCGGTGGCGGTGGCCCTGCCCGATCCGGCCCGCTACGCCGGCGTGTACTGGAACGCGCGCGAGGGCATGCTGCGCCGGGTGGATGCGCAGGACGGCAAGCTGTGGTACAACGCGCCGGGCATGAAGCAGGAGCTGCTGCCGGTGGCGGAAGGCCGCTTCGTGCGCGATCCCAAGCGCATGGCCCAGCCCGCCGTCTTCACCGAACGCACGCTGGTGGTGGAGCGTCCGGGCGAACCGCCGGCCCGCTTCGAACGGGTGGCCGCCGGCGCCATGACGCCCAAGCAGCTGGCCGGCGTGGCGGGCAGCTACCACAGCGACGAGCTCAACGCGACCTTCACGCTGAGGCTCAAGGACGGCAAGCTGTGGATGACGGTGCCGCGCTTCGGCGAGCAGCCGCTCGACAATGTGTTCACCGACGCCTTCGGTGCCGCCGGCATCGTGCTGCGGCTGGAGCGCGACCGCGCCGGCAAGGTCACCGGCATGGTGGCCTACCTCGGCCGCGCCAACGGCATGAAGCTGGTGCGCCGCGGCTGAGTCCGCCCTCTGCGCGCAACGCCCGGCATGGCCGGGCGTTGCCGTCGGATTTCGCCCGACGGAGAAAACACTAGACGACTGGTCTAATTGTGTTATGATGTGTCCACCATGACGACAGAACACCAAAACGTCCGCCAGCACATCCTGGACACGGGCAAGACCATCATCACCGGCAAAGGCTTTGCCGGCGTGGGCTTGAACGAGATCCTGACGGCGGCCGGCGTGCCCAAGGGCTCCTTCTACCACTACTTCAAGTCCAAGGAGCTGTTTGGCGAGGCGCTGCTGGAAGACTATATCGAGCGCTACCTGGCGCAGATGGACGTCACGCTGAACCAGCCCGGCCAAAGCGCCGCGCGTTCGCTGATGGACTACTGGGCCAGCTGGGACGACCTCGACGCGGACAGTTGCGATTGCCGCTGCCTGGTGGTCAAGCTCAGCGGCGAAGTGGCAGACATGTCGGAAGCCATGCGCACCACCCTGCTGGACGGCACCAACCGCATCGTCGGCCGGCTGGCCGGCAGCATCGAGCGGGCGCTGGCGGACGGCTCGCTGCGCGACGTCAGCGATGCCCAGCACACGGCGCTGGCACTGTACCAACTGTGGCTGGGCGCGGCGCTGCTGACCAAGCTGCGGCGCGAGCCCAGCGCGCTGCGCGCCGCCTGGCAAGCCACGCTGTCCATCCTCAACCTCGGGGGTCAAGTCTGACATTCGGACACGAGCCCTTCAGTAGCAGCTCGTTACTGTAGAGCTCGTGTCCGAATGTCAGACTTGACCCCATTTTCTAGACGACCAGTCTAATATCAGGAGCTAGCATGAAGAATTTTGAATTTCATAACCCTACCAAGATCGTCTTCGGGGCCGAGACTGTCGCTCAACTGTCCCGGCTGGTGCCGGAATCGGCCCGCGTGCTGATCCTGTACGGCGGCGCCAGCGCCGAGAAGACCGGTACCCTGGCCGAGGTGCGCCAGGCGCTCGGCGCCCGCGTCAGCCGCGAGTTCGGCGGCATCGAACCCAATCCCAGCTATGAGACCCTGATGAAAGCCGTCGAACAGGTGCGCCGCGACGAGATCGACTTCCTGCTGGCGGTCGGCGGCGGCTCGGTCATCGACGGCACCAAGTTTGTCGCCGCCGCCGCGCTGTACGACGGCGAGCCGTGGGAGATCGCACAGAGCGGCGGCGCCAAGGTGCGCCGCGCCCTGCCCTTCGGCGCCGTGCTGACCCTGCCCGCCACCGGCTCGGAGATGAACAACGGCGCCGTGGTCACCCACAAGGCCACCCACACCAAGCTGCCGTTCCGCAGCCCGCTGCTGTTCCCGCAGTTCTCGGTGCTCGATCCGGCCAAGACCTTCACGCTGCCAACCAAGCAGGTCGCCAACGGCCTGGTCGACGCCTTCGTCCACACGGTCGAGCAATACCTGACCTATCCGGTGCAGGCGCTGGCGCAGGACCGCTTCGCCGAGGGCCTGCTGCAGACGCTGGTCGAGATCGCGCCGCAAGCGCTGGCCGCGCCGGACGACTACGCCACCCGCGCCAACCTGATGTGGACCGCCGCCCTGGCGCTCAACGGCCTGATCGGCGCCGGCGTGCCGCAGGACTGGGCCACCCACATGATCGGCCACGAGCTCACCGCGCTGTACGACATCGACCACGCGCGCACGCTGGCGCTGGTGCTGCCGTCGCTGCTGGACGTACAGCGCGACAGCAAACACGCGAAGCTGTTGCAATACGGCGAGCGCGTCTGGGGCATCCGCGACGGCAGCGATGAGCAGCGCATCGATGCCGCCATCGCCCGCACCCGCGCGTTCTTCGAAGGCCTGGGCATCCCGACCCGCCTGTCGGCCTACCAGTTGGGCCAGGAAGCGGTGGAAGCCGTGCTGGCGCAACTGCAGGCGCACGGCATGACCAGCCTGGGCGAACACCGCGACATCGACCTGGCCCGCAGCCGCCGCATTCTCGAAGCCGCACTGTAACTCCACCTCACACACAAAGGACACGACATGAACATCCTGATGGTACTCACCTCGCACGACCAACTGGGCAACACCGGCCACAAGACCGGCTTCTGGCTGGAGGAATTCGCCGCACCGTACTACGCGCTGAAGGAAGCCGGCGCCAAGCTGACGCTGGTCTCGCCGCTGGGCGGCCAGCCGCCGCTGGACCCGAAGAGCGACGCGCCCGAATCGCAGACCCCGGCCACCATCCGCTTCAAGGCCGACCCCGAGGCGCAGGCCGCGCTGGCCCATACCGGCAAGCTGGCCGAGGTCTCCGCGGCTGATTTCGACGCTGTGTTTTATCCGGGCGGCCACGGCCCGCTGTGGGACCTGGCCGAGGACCGCGCCTCGATCGCGCTGATCGAAGCCATGCTGGCGGCCGGCAAGCCGGTGGCGGCGGTGTGCCACGCGCCCGGCGTGCTGCGCCACGTGAAGGCGGCCGACGGCAGCCCGCTGGTGCGCGGCAAGCAGGTGACCGGCTTCACCAACACCGAGGAGGAAGCGGTCGGCCTGACCAAGGTCGTGCCCTTCCTGGTCGAGGACATGCTGAAGGAAAACGGCGGCATCTACTCCAAGCTCGGCGACTGGCAAGCCTACGCGGTCACCGACGGCCTGCTGGTGACCGGCCAGAACCCGGCCTCGTCGGAAGCGGCCGCCGCCGCGCTGCTCAAGCTGCTGGCCTGATCACCACATCAGGTCGTCGGGGATCTGGAAGGCGGCGTACGGATCGTCTTCCTCCACCGCGGTGGTGCTCTTGTTGACGCGCACCACCAGCGCCGGATCGCGCTCGGCGATCTTGTCGGCGATCACGCGCGGCACCAGTTCGGCCACGCCGTTCAGCACCACGATCACCAGCCGCCCCGCGACCAGGTGCTCGCGCACCGCCGCCGTCACGAACATGCGCTCGATCTTGCTGCCGTGCGTGTAGTTGTAGGCGATGTCGCCGTTGTGGCCCTTGCTCTGGCGGTTCTGCTGCACCATCTGCGCGATCTGCGCCAGGATGGCTTTCTGCTGCGCGGCGGCGTCGCGCTGCGCGTTCAGTTCGCGGTTGCGCTCGGCCAGCTTGCGCTGCGCCTCCTGCGCGGCCAGCTTGGCTTCGTCGACGCTCTGCGTGCCGGTGCGGCGCTCTTCCTTCTTCTGCTTGCTCTTTTCCTGATTGGCGACCTTGACCTTGTTCTTGGCCACCAGGCCGGCCTTCAGCAATTGATCTTGTAACGAAACCATGTGTACCACTCCATAAAAAAAGGTCCGCCACTCCTTGCGGAGCGGCGGACCCCATTATAGCTGCGGCGTCGCGCTTAGAAGCGATAGTTCAGCGAGGCCGCGAAGGTGCGGCCCAACTGGCTGAACTGCGAACCGTCGTAGGTCACCATAGAGTAGCGGCCGTCGAAGGTGATGGAGTTGTACTGCACCTCGGACGGGGTCATGCCGGTGGCCGGGTCCTTGGTCTTGCTGTCCAACAGCGCCTGGCCCGCCGAGTTGAGCGCCTTCATGTTCCACTTCGGCGTGACGTTCAGGATGTTGTTGACGTTGAACGACAAGGTCACGTTCTTGGCCACGTTGTAGTTGAACGCGAAGTCGGTGACCACCTTGGTCTTGAACTCCACTTCCAGGTTGTTGTCCAGGCCGGCGTTGCGGAAACGGGTCGGGCCAAACAGCGTGTTATTCAGCGAGAAGTTGTAGTCCTTGTAGTCGAGGTCCGCGCCAAAGATGGTCTTGTATTTCGGACGCGACGTGAACATCAGCGCTTCCTGGGTCGGGTCGAGCACGGACTGGTTCGCCGCCGCCACCGTCGATGGATTGTGGACGCTGCCCTCACGCTCGTTTTTCAGCGACAGGTTGCCCGACAGGTTCAGCGTCACCTTGCTTTCGCCCAGCGACAGGTTCTTCCGCGACAGCACATAGTCGAGGCCCGAGGTGCGGCTGGTCAGCGCGTTGGCGAAGAAGCTCACCGACACGATGCCGTTGGCGTTCAACACCTGGTCGAGCGGGCTGGCCGCGACGCAGGCGGCTTGCTTCACAGGATCGGTCTCGGTACAGGCCGGTACAATCTCCTTGCCCAGCACAATGCGGTTCTTCACCTTGATGTTGTAGTAGTCGACCGTGATGCTGGTGTTGTTGTCGGGCTTGAGGCCCAGGCCCAGCGTGATGTTGTTCGACTTCTCGGCCTGCAGCTTCGGCACGCCCAACGCCGCCGCTTCCTTGGACACGTTGTTGACCAGGCCGGACACCTGGATGCCCTTGCCCGGCACGAAGGCGTACTGCGCCTTCTGCGTGTAGATCTGCGCCAGCGACGGCGCGCGGAAGCCGGTCGATGCCGACGCGCGCAGGGTCAGCTGCTCGTTCACTTTCAGGCGCGACGAAAGCTTCCACACGAAGGCGCTGCCGAAGTCGCTGTATTTTTCGTAGCGGCCGGTGCCGTCGACCAGCAGGTTGTCGCTGATGTCCCAGGTGGCGCCGCCGTAGGCGCCGTAGTTCGAGCGCGAAGTCGGGAAGGAATTGCGCGGATCGTTGCCGGCAAACGAGTCGGCGCCGGTGCCGATGTACGACGCTTCCTCGCCGGCGATGGTCTTGAATTTCTCGTGGCGGATTTCAGTGCCGGCATACGCGCTGACGGTCGGCGCGACCTGCTTGGAGAGGTCGCCGTTGAACACGAAGTGTTCGAACTTCACGCCGCCGGCGTTGAAGTGCGTCGGCGATGCGGCGCCCAGGCTGCGGTTGACCGAATTGCCGACCTCGTAGCTTTGCTCGTTGCCGCCGTAGGTCAGGCTCAGGTCCGTGGCCCAGCCGCCCAGCGGGAACTTCACGCCGCCGGTGGCGTTGTAGTCGTCCAGCTTGCCGACAAAGGTCGGCACGTAGCCGAGGTAGGGAGTGCCGGCCGCGTGCAGCAAGCCGTAGTCGGTCGGACGCCAGTACGGCGTGCGGTAGTTGGCGTAGCTGTCGACCTTCTTGTGCACATACGCGGCGTTGCCGTAGACCGAGACGTCGTCGTTCACGTCATAGCGGCTGTTGACCAGCGCCTTTTGCGCGGACGTGGCGGGCGAGCCGTTGATATTGCCCGCATCGGGCTTGATCGCCAGGAAGGCTTGCGCGTCGGCCAGGGTGCCGCCCAGCGTATCGGGCTCGGCCCGGGCATCGACCAGGCCGGGGCGGTTGGACAGGCCCACGTGCGAGACGTCGAGCGTGTAGTTGACAAAGCCCCGGTCGCCCAGCGCCACGCCCTGGTTCAGGCTCAGGCCGCCCATCTTGCCGTCGCTCTCGTGGGTGATGCCGGCGCGCGCGGTGACCGAGCCGCCTTCGGCGTTGTCCTTGAGGATGATGTTGACCACGCCGGCGATGGCGTCGGAACCGTACTGGGCCGAGGCGCCGTCGCGCAGCACTTCGATGCGCTTGATCGCGTCCTGCGGAATGGCGGAAATGTCGGAGCCGCTTTCGCCGCGGCCCGGCGAGGTTTGCGTGTAGACCAGCGAGCTGGCGTTCTTGCGCTTGCCGTTAATCAGGATCAGCACGCGGCTCGGTCCCATGTTACGGATTTCGTACGGATCCAACAGCGACGTCGCATCGTTGACCGGAGTCTGCACGGTGTTGAAGGATGGAACGCGGAACTGCAGCGCCTTGTCGAGCGAGGCCTGGCCGGTCTTGCCGAGCTCGCGCGAGCCGATGATATCGACCGGCACCGGCGTATCGACCATGGTGCGCTGGGCGCCACGGCTGCCGGTGGAAACAATCACCACTTTCTGGATATCGTCCGGGGTGGCATCGGCCGCGGCGGCCGGCTGCACGGCGGCGGTCTGCGCGACGGCGGCTGCTTCAGCCTGGGCCTGGGCCAGGACGTATGGACTGGCGGACAACAACAACGCTGCGAATGGAAAATTCTTTTTCATTGTTCGATCTCTTTATTTTCGTGATGTCAGGTGTCGATTGGTTGCAACATGGATGCCACGTGATGATTGTTGCTAGGCTGAATGTATAGACATCACCGTGGAGCGTCTATTGTTTCCACCAATCTTGGCCGTGAAACCAGATTCATGCGGCAAATTAACAACTACCGGCTGAAGCTAACTTGGCATTGCGACATTGTTGCCGAGGGAGGAGCCGGCGCCGGGCGGCGCTGGCGGAGGGGGATCTCAGGCCGGCTTGCGGCGGCGGGCCGGCTTGGCGGCGTCGGCGTGGGAGGCCAGCGAGGCGCGCAAGGTCATCGTCACCGGATAGCCGCGCGTGACGGGGCGTTGCAGGTCGTAGCAGCTGTTGAGCAAGGCGTTGATGCCGTTCTGCGTCATCTCGCGCCACGGCATGTGCACCGTGGTCAGGCGCGGCGCCGAGAACTCCGCGCTGGGCGTGTCGTCGTAGCCGATCACCGACAGCTCGTGCGGCACGCGGATGCCGGCCTCCTGGAAGTAGGACAGCGCGCCCACCGCCATCTCGTCATTGGCGCAGAACAGCGCGCTGCACGGATGCTTCGAGTCCATCAACTCCTTGGCCGCCGACCAGCCGCCGGCCGGCGAGAAGTCGCGCTCGGTCACCCACAGCCTGGCGGTGTCGACGCCGTTGGCCCGCAGCTCGTCGAGGAAGGCGTTGACCCGCACCACGTTGTCCGGCAGGCTGGACGGCCCGGCCACCACGGCGATCTCGCGGTGCCCGTGGTCGAGCAGGGTGCGCGCCGCCATCCGCCCGCCCAGCATGTGGTCGACCGTGAAGCACTGCCCGGCCAGGCTGTCGAAGCTGTGGTTGAGCACCACCATGCGCTTGTGCTGGAAGCGCAGCGCGGCGATGTCCTCCTCCTGCAGCACGTTGGTCATCAGGATCAGGCCGTCGCAGCCGCGCTCGATCAGGAAGGCGATGCCCTCGATCGCCTGCTGGCGCGCGCCGCCCAGGCCGGCGCCGAAGGCCACCACCATGTGCAGGCCGGCCGCGCGCAGTTCGTTGTCGATGATTTGCAGGATGGGCGTGTAGAAGGTGCCGCTGAGCACGGGGATGTACACGCCGATCATCTGGCTGGAACCGGACAGCAGCGTGCGCGCCGCGTGCGAGGGCCGGAAGTCCAGTTCCTCGATGGCCGCCCTGACCCGCGCCAGCGTTGCCGGCGATACCGAACCCTTGCCGCTGACCACGCGCGAGGCGGTGCCCAGTCCAACACCCGCCAGGCGGGCTACGTCTTTGATGGTGGCCATGGCGACCGCCTTTCCGATGGGGTGTGCATGCAAAGTGTCTCTTTTTGGAAACGTTCCCAGCCATGTTGCACGGCTTGCTTTCCTCTGTCAACGAAAACCCGGCCCCACTTATGCGGCATCGCAAATTGACTTTGAAATTCGTTCGGTGCTATATTTGCCACATGAATTGGAAACCTTTCCAACTCTGAGAAGCGGGCAGTTGGCAGCGGGCAGTTCAAAAAAAACACAGGAGATGACATGCATTATCCAAAGACACGACAAAAATTAATGAGCCTGGCGGTGGCCGGCGCCTGCGCGGCGGCGGCCGCCCAGGTGCTGGCGCAGGAAGCGCCCGCCAAGGCTGCCGAACCGGAAGTCCAGAGCGTGGTGGTGACCGGTATTCGCCAGAGCTTGCTTTCGTCGATGAACCTCAAGCGCAATTCCGACGGTATCGTCGACGGCATCGTGGCCGAGGACATCGGCAAGTTCCCCGATACCAACCTGGCCGAATCGCTGCAGCGCATTTCGGGCGTGTCGATCGACCGTTCGATCGGCGAGGGTTCCAAGATCACCGTGCGCGGCGTCGGCCCCGACTTCAACCTGGTGCTGCTGAACGGCCGCCAGATGCCGACCTCCAACCTGGGCGACCTGAACGGCCGCGCCTTCGACTTCGCCAACCTGGCGTCGGAAGCGATCGCGCAGCTGCAGGTGTACAAGACCAGCCGCGCCGAAACGCCGACCGGCGGCATCGGCGCCACCGTCAACGTGATGACGGCGCGCCCGTTCGACCGTCCCGGCATGCATTCGAGCGTGGGCGTCAAGGGCGTGTACGACAGCACCAACGGCAACCTGCCGGGCGACATCAAGGCCAGCCGCTCGACCACGCCGGAACTGTCCGGCCTGTACTCGAACACCTTCGACAACAACAAGTTCGGCGTGGCGCTGACCGGCAGCTACCAGGAACGCAACCTGGGCTACAACACCGCGGCCGTCTCCAACGGCTGGAAGGGCCCGTTCCGCGGCGACGACAACAGCTGGGGCACCATCCCCAAGGGCAGCGCCACCAATCCTCCCGCCGCGAGCGACCTGTACTCGGTGCCGCAAAACCTGAACTACAACTTCAACGGCGTCAAGCGCCAGCGCACCAACGCCCAGCTGACCTTGCAGTACAAGCCGGTCGACAAGCTGGTCACCACGCTGGACTACACCTACTCCGAAAACAAGATCCAGACCAAGCGCAACGACATCTCGGCCTGGTTCAACTTCGGTGCGTCGAACAGCTCGTGGACCGGCGGCCCGGTCCAGAGCCCGCTGATCTACAAGGAAATCCTCGACGGCACCTCTGACATCGCCATGGGCGGCGCCGACTTCGCCACCAAGACGCAGAACAAATCGCTGGGCTTTAACGCCGTGTGGAAGCCGACCAACGACCTGCGCTTCGAGCTCGACACCCACCACTCGACCGCCGAGTCGCGCGCCGACAGCCCCTTCGGTTCGAGCAACACCCTCGGCACCGCCAGCTTCAGCCGCGGCGACACCACGGCCGACTTCAGCCACGACTTCCCGGTGCTGAGCATCGCCGGCGCCGACTTCACCAAGGCGCCGCAGCAGGTCACCGGCTCGGTGTTCACCAACGGCTACATGAAGGGCGAGGTCGACCAGACCCAGGTCAAGGGCGCGTGGAAAGTGCTGGAAGCGTCCGAGCTGAAGTTCGGCGCCACCGTGTCCGAGGTGAAGAACCGCTCGGCCTTCTCCAACCAGCAGCGCGACACCTGGGGCGGCGCCACCAAGCCGTCCGACTATCCAAGCAGCGTGTGGCATCCGGAGTCGGTGCGCCAGTACTTCGACCACATCGACGGCAGCGGCAGCCCCAGCCTGTTCAACCAGTTCTACACCTTCAACTTCGCCCAGGTGCGCCAGCTGGCCGCGGCCGCCTCCGGCCAGCCGGCGCTGTACCTGCCGAAGACCACCTTCGACCACGACGCCCGCACCACCGAGAAGTCGAACTCGGCCTTCGTCCAGTTCAACACCGACTGGGATACCAAGCTGCCGATCCGCACCTCGGTCGGCCTGCGCTACGAGACCACCGACGTCAACTCGACCGCGCTGGTGCCGGCCGCCACGGGCATCAGCTGGGTGTCGCAGAACGAGTTGCCGATCACCTTCGGCGACCCGACCTTCACCACGCTGTCCGGCAAGTACCACAACCTGCTGCCGAGCTTTGACTCGGACATCGAGCTCACGCCGAACCAGAAGGTGCGCCTGAGCCTGGGCGAGACCATCGGCCGTCCGCGCTACGACCAGATCCAGGGCGGCACCACGCTGGACTCGATCACCCGCGCCAACGGCGGCACCGGCAGCCAAGGCAACCCGGCGCTGAAGCCGGTCAAGTCCAAGAACCTGGACCTGTCCTACGAGTGGTACTACGGCAAGCAGAACTTCTTCTCGCTGGGCTACTTCCGCAAGAACCTGGAAAACTACGCCGGCCAGTCGCAGTTCGACGCCACGCCGTTCAACCTGCACACGCCGGTGGGCGGCAAGTTCTGGAACGAGGCGCTGGCCAGCGGCTGCTCCAATGCCGACACCACCTGCATCCGCGACTACATTTTCCGCAACCACGACGGCGCGCCGGGCGTGACGCGCGGCCCCGATACCGGAACCGGCAACGACAAGCACGCCACCGGCACCATCGTCGGCCAGCCAAGCGATCCGATCGCCAACTTCAAGATCAACTCCTTCTCCAACCAGAAGGCGGCCAGCCTGAACGGCCTGGAGGTGAACTTGCAGCACATGTTCGGCAACAGCGGCTTCGGCGTGTCGACCAACTACACGTATGTGCACTCGGGCCTCAAGTACGACAACGCCAAGATCGGCGAGCAGTTCGCGCTGGTCGGCCTGTCGAACTCGTCGAACGTGGTCGGCATCTACGAGGACAAGAACTTCACCGCCCGCCTGGCCTACAACTGGCGCGGCGAGTTCCTGTCGTCGACCTTCGACGGCTCCGGCCCGAACCCGCAGTACGTGGAAGCCTACGGCCAGGTCGACATCAGCATCGGCTACAACTTCAACGAGAAGCTGAGCTTCCAGTTCGAGGGCATCAACGTGGGCAACTCGATCCAGCGCGTGCATAGCCGCACCAAGCAGCAGCTGGAGTCGGTCACGCAGCAGGGCCCGCGCTACATGATCGGCGCCCGCTACAAGTTCTAACCGGTAGTTGATCGTTCCGGGGCCGCTGACTGTCAGCGGCCCTTTTCGGTTAGACTTCAGCAATCTCATCCTTAAACCAAGGCGAGCAATATGGTCCGACGCATCGTGATTGTGGGAGGCGGTTCCGCCGGCTGGCTGACGGCCGGCCTGATCGCGGCCGACCACCAGGGCTCGTCCCTGCGGATCACCCTGATCGAATCGCCCGACATCGCGCCCATCGGCGTGGGCGAAGGCACCTGGCCCAGCATGCGCGACACGCTGCGCCGCATCGGCGTGTCCGAATCCGATTTCTTCCGCGAATGCGACGCCTCGTTCAAGCAGGGCTCGCGCTTCAACCGCTGGGTGAACGGTGCGGACAACGACTACTATTTCCATCCCTTCGTGCTGCCGCAAGGCCATGGCGAAGTGAACCTGCCGGAGCAATGGCAGGCGCAGCATCCCGGCATCCCGTTCGCCGACCTGGTCAGCTACCAGCCGCACCTGTGCGTCAACGGCCGCGCGCCCAAGCAGGTGGTGACGCCCGAGTTCTCGTCGGTGGCCAACTACGGCTACCATCTCGACGCCGGCAAGTTCGGCGTCTTCCTGCGCAAGCACTGCCTGGAAAAGCTGGGCGTGCATTACGTGCCGGACAATGTGGTCGGCATCGCCAGCCACGACAACGGCGACATCGCCGCGCTGCACACGCAGGCGCACGGCGCGCTGGAAGGCGACCTGTTCATCGACTGCACCGGCATGCAATCGCTGCTGCTGGGCAAACACTACGCCGTGCCCTTCCTGTCGCAGAAACACGTGCTGTACAACGACACGGCGCTGGCGGTGCAGATCCCCTACCCCGACGACGATTACCCGATCGCCTCGCAGACCTCGTCCACCGCGCAAAGCGCCGGCTGGATCTGGGACATCGGCCTGCCGACCCGGCGCGGCGTCGGCCACGTGTACTCCAGCGCCCACATCGGCGACGAGCAGGCCGAGGCCGAGCTGCGCCGCTACATCATCGACACCGGCGGCCCGCGGGACATCCCGCCACCGCGCAAGCTCAGCTTCAACCCCGGCTACCGCGAACGCTTCTGGCACCGCAACTGCGTGGCCATCGGCCTGTCGGCCGGCTTCATCGAGCCGCTGGAAGCGTCGGCCCTGGCGCTGGCGGAAATGTCGGCCGCCATGGTCAGCGACGAACTGCCGGCCACGCGCGCGGCGATGGACATCGTCGCCAACCGTTTCAACGAAGCCTTCACCTACCGCTGGGAACGGGTGATCGACTTCCTCAAGCTGCACTACGTGCTGAGCCAGCGCCGCGACAGCGACTACTGGCGCGACAACACCGCCGCCATCCCCGACCGGCTGAACGATTTGCTGACCCTGTGGCGCCACCGCGCGCCATCGCGCAACGACTTCAACCGCATCGAGGAAGTATTCCCGTGGGCCAGCTACCAGTACGTGTTGTACGGCATGGGCTTCCGCAGCGAATTCATGAATCCCCAGCCGCGCCAGGCCGCGCTGGCCGACGGCTATTTCCGCCAGGCCGCCGAGCTGACCCACAAGATGCTGGGCGGACTGCCGGACAACCGCACCCTGATCAATCACATCAAGCGCCACGGCTTGCAGAAAATCTAAATCACGAGAGACCACATGCCGAACATCGTATTGCTCAACAATGTAGACCACAAGGACCTGCGCGTCATCACCCGCCACGGCGCGCAATTCGGCGACCGCCAGATGTGGGCCACCACCTTCCCGGCCGAGTTCCGCGACGTGCAGGCCTGCTACCCCATCGTGTTCCGCAAGACCACGGACGGCCTGGGCTTCGAACCGGTCGCGCTGTTCGGCTTCCAGGAAGAGGAAAACCTGTTCCTCGACGGCCAGCGCTGGGACGCGCCCTACGTGCCGCTGATGATCGAGCGCCAGCCCTTCCTGATCGGCGTCAACGGCACCGAGCTGATGGTGCACATCGACACCGACAGCCCGCGCGTCAGCCGCGACGAGGGCGAGCCGGTGTTCCTGCCGCTCGGCGGCAACAGCGAATTCCTGGAGCGCGCCAGCTCGATGCTGCTGACCATTCACCAGGGCCTGCAGGCCACGCCGGCCTTGCTGTCGGCGCTGCTGCAGCACGAGCTGCTGGAAAGCTTCGTGCTCGACGTCGAGCTGAACGACGGCTCGCAGAACCGCCTGGTCGGCTTCTACACCATCAACGAGGACAAGCTGGCGGCGCTGGACGCGGACGCGGTGGCCGCGCTGCACCGCGCCGGCCACCTGCACAGCATCTACATGGTGCTGGCCTCGCTGTCGAACTTCCGCATGCTGATCGACCGCAAGAACGCCGCCCATGCCTGAAGCCTTGCGCGAAATCAGCAGCCTGGGCGTTAACGACCTGGGCGACGACATCCTCACCGCCACCGAGCCGCTGGTGCTGCGCGGCCTGGCCGCCAGCTGGCCGATGGTGCGCGCCACGCTGGCGGACGAGCGCGGCGGCGACGCCTACCTGCGCAGCCACTACCGCGACGCCACGGTCGGCGCGATGCTGGGCCCGCCGGAAGCGGGCGGCCGCTTCTTCTACAACGCCGACATGAGCGGCTTCAACTTCTATCCCGTGCACGCCAAGCTGACCGCCGTGCTGGACGAGATCGAAGCCAAGCGCCACCAGGCCAATCCCGCCACCGTCTACGTCGGCTCGACCACGGTGGAAACCTGCCTGCCCGGCTTCCGCGAACACAACGACATCAACCTGGGTGGGCGCGACGCGCTGGCCAGCATCTGGATCGGCAACCGCACGCGCATCGCCGCCCACTACGACGTGCCGGACAACCTGGCCGTGGTGGCGGCGGGCCGCCGCCGCTTCACGCTGTTCCCGCCGTCGCAGCTGAAGAACCTGTACATCGGCCCGCTGGACTTCACGCCGGCCGGCCAGGCCGTCAGCCTGGTGGACCTGCTGAACCCGGACTTCGACAAATATCCGAAATTCGCCGAGGCGCTAGCGCACGCGCGCACCGCCGAGCTGGGACCGGGCGACGCCATCTTCATCCCCAGCATGTGGTGGCACCACATCGAATCGCTGGACCCGTTCAACGTGCTGGTCAACTACTGGTGGCGCCAGTCGCCGGACTACATGGACACGCCGACCAGCGCGCTGATGCTGGCCTTCCTCACCATGCGCGACCTGCCGGCGGCGCAGCGCAAGGCGTGGCAGGAGATCTTCCGCCACTACATTTTCGAGGCCGACGAGACCACGGCCGCACACATACCCGAGCACGCCCGCCATGTGCTGGCGCCGCTCAACGACGAGGCCGCGCGCGTGCTGCGCGCCCAGGCACTGAAAAAAATACACCGATAAATACACCAATCAGGAGACATCGATGAACCCAGGCACCCGAGATCCGAACACCCGCCGGCCAGTGCGCCGCGTCGTCATCGCCGGCGGCGGCACCGCCGGCTGGATGGCGGCCGCCGGCATCGCCAAGGTGCTGGGCAAGCGGCTCGACATCACGCTGGTCGAGTCCGACGAGATCGGCACGGTGGGCGTGGGCGAGGCCACCATTCCAACACTGATCAATTTCCACAACCTGCTGGAGATCAACGAGCAGGAATTCATGGCCGAGACCCAGGCCACGTTCAAGCTGGGCATCAGCTTCGAGAGCTGGCGCAACGTCAAGGAAGACTACATCCACTCCTTCGGCATGACCGGCACCGACCACTGGACCGCAGGCTTCCAGCACTTCTGGCACAAGGGCGTCGAGCGCGGCCTGGCCGGCGACTACGGCGACTACTGCCTGGAGCTGAAGGCTTCGCTGGAAAACCGCTTCGCCCACCTGCCGGACAACGGCATGAACTACGCCTACCACCTGGACGCCAGCCGCTACGCCAAATACCTGCGCCGCCTGAGCGAGCCGCGCGGCGTCAAGCGCGTCGAAGGCAAGATCGTGCGCTACACCCAGCACGCCGACAACGGCGACGTGCGCTCGCTGGTGCTGGAGTCGGGCCAGGAGATCGAAGGCGACCTGTTCATCGACTGCACCGGCTTCCGAGGCCTGCTGATCGGCGAGGCCATGCAGGAGCCGATGGAGGACTGGTCGCAATGGCTGTTCTGCGACCGCGCCATCGCGGTGCAGACCGAGTCGGTGGGCGACGCCGTGCCGCTGACGCGCTCGATGGCGCACCAGGCCGGCTGGCAGTGGCGCATCCCGTTGCAGCACCGCGTCGGCAACGGCATCGTGTATTCGAGCCGCCACCTGGACGACGACGCGGCGATGCGGCAGCTGCTGGGCAATGTCGAAGGCAAGACGCTGGTCACGCCGCGCGTGATCAAGTTCAAGCCTTGCCAGCGCAAGCAGACGTGGAAAGGCAATGTCGTGGCCATGGGCCTGGCCAGCGGCTTCCTGGAGCCGATCGAATCGACCAGCATCCACCTGATCCAGCGCGCCGTGGTGCGCCTGATGCAGACCTTCCCCACCGACGGCATCAGCCAGGCCGACATCGACGAGTACAACCAGCAGTGCAACACCGAGATCGAGCACATCCGCGATTTCATCATCCTGCACTACCACGTCAACAACCGCACCGACTCGCCGTTCTGGACCGAGGCGCGCGAGATGAGCATCCCGGCCTCGCTGCGGCACCGCATCGATTTGTTCCGCGAGACGGGCCGCGTGTTCCGCGTGCCGAACGAGCTGTTCGCGGAGAATTCGTGGATCCAGGTGATGCTGGGCCAGGGCATCATGCCGCGCTCACACCACCAGACCGCCGACCTGATGGGCGACGAGGAACTCAAGCACTTCCTGGGCGGCATCAAGTCGCGGGTGGACCGCATCGTGGTGCAGCTGCCGACGCACCAGGCGTACGTCGAGCGCTACTGCGGCCGCTCGGAGGGAGCCAGGGCCGCCTGAGCGGACTGCCGCGCCAGCCAGGCGTCGGCCGCCGCCAACGGCGACAGGCCTTGGCGGCAAATCATGTAGTCCAATTCGCTGACGGCGCGGTTGCCCAGGCTGAGCTTGTCCAACTGCGCCAACACCTCGGGCGCCATGCGGGCGGCGCATGCCTCGCGCACGATCAGCGTCGCCTCATCGTGCCCGCCCAGCAAGCCCAGCGGTTCGGCCAGCGCGCGGATGCGCAAGCCATGGTGCAAAAACTGCGGATGCCACAGCGGCACGACCAGCCATTCGCCCCGGCGCACGGCATCCTCATAACGGCGGAAGCAATCGTCTTCGCTGCCGTTTTCGAAGCGGTAGCCCAGCTCTTCCAGGCCGTACGCCGCCATCATGCGGCGGGAAAAGCGGCTGATGCCGGCGCCCGGATTGATGCCCTGTAAAAGCTTGCTCATGCGCGCGGCCACCTCCGGCCTGGCGAGATCCTCGACCGAAGCGACCGCCTCCTCCGGCACATAGTCGGGCACACCCCAGATGCAATACGGCTGGTACAGCACGCCAAGCTTGCGCGTCTGCGCCAGGTACGGCGCCAGGTAGGCGCCATGGCTGGACGACAGCCATGCCGAGGCCAGCATGTCGACGTCACCCTCGCCGTAACGGCGGAACATTTCTTCATGCGGCGAAGCCGAACTCAGCACCTCATAGCCGTGGCCTTCAAGGATGCGCTGCACGATGGCCGCGCTGGCGGCGTGAAAGCTCAGGTCGATATGGCCCAGCCGGATGATCTGTTTCATTTGGAATGCCTTTGAAAGTTGAATGCCAGGCGCATGGTAGGCGCGCGGCCGCCTTCCAAACAGACCGGAATCCAGGAATGACTTTCAAACGAAACGCGAAAGTGCCGGGACAACAACACTCCATTGAAATATTTATCCTCTCGTATTTTTAAGTAGTAATATTACAGACCCATCCAGTCCACAGACGATTGGAGGCAAAAAACCATAAAACACGGAGACAAACATGAAACTTCATTGTAGTTTAGTTTCACAACTGAAACGGATCACGGCCACAGGCGTGCTTGCCCTGCTGTCCGCCTGCGGCGGCAGCGACAGCGCCAGCACCGCCGCCCCGGCCAACAAGCTGTTGGCCGGCATGATGGTCGCGGCCGCGCCGCCGGCCCCGGCCAACATCCGCATGCACTTCCACCGCGCGGCAGGC
This sequence comes from Duganella caerulea, assembly GCF_040362985.1. Lineage (NCBI taxonomy): Bacteria > Pseudomonadati > Pseudomonadota > Betaproteobacteria > Burkholderiales > Oxalobacteraceae > Duganella > Duganella caerulea. The sequence goes on from NZ_BPWJ01000011.1 coordinate 90,447, forward strand.
GACGCCAGCCAGTGGGGCGTGTACTCATGGGACGGCCCGGTCAATCCCAGCGCCGGCTGGATCACCGGCCGCTTCATGATGACCCAGGGCGACGACTTCGGCGGCTACGTCGACATCCCCGTCAACACCGCCAAATCCGCGATCTGGTTCCTGGTCACCGACGGCAGCGGCAACAAGAATTGCGGCAGCGACCAGTCCGCCAACTTCACGCCCGACATCGCCAGCAAGGGCCAGGAAGTCTGGATGCTGGAAGGCGACTGCACCGTCTACGGCGCGCCGCCCACCATCAGCTACGGCAACCTCAACAACGCCAGCGCGCACTGGCTGTCTGCCGCCACGCTGGCCTGGCCGGGCGCGCCTGCCGGCGGCAGCTACAAGCTGTACTACGCGGCCAACGGCGGCCTGGGCTCGGACGCCGGCGGCGTCACCGGCGCCGACGGCAGCATCGCGCTGACCACCGGCGCACTGCCGGCCGCCCTGCAGCAAAAATATCCGCACCTGGCCGGCGCCACCGCGCTGACCATGGCCGACGCCGACGCGGCCAGCATCGCGGCCAAGGCCAGCGGCCAGTTCGCCGTGGCCCAGTTCGACGCCGGCGGCAAGCTGCTGCAAGTGACCTCGCTGCAGATGAGCGGCATGCTCGACAGCGTGTTCGCCCCGGCCGCGGCCAACGCCACGCTGGGCCTGAGCTACGATCGCGCCGGGGTGCCGACCTTCCGCGTGTGGGCGCCGACCGCCAAGTCGGTCAGCCTGCAGCTGTACCCGGATGCCACCAGCGCCAGCACGCAGACCCGCGCCATGACTCGCGACGCCGCCAGTGGTATCTGGAGCTACACCGCGCCGGACGCCAGCTGGGTCAACCGCTACTACTACACCTACCAGGTGCGCGTGCTGTCGCGCTGGGCCGCCAACACGGTGGTCGACAACAGCGTGACCGATCCCTACTCCTTCAGCCTGAACGCCAACAGCCAGCGCAGCTTCGTCGCCAACCTGGACAGCGCCGCGCTCAAGCCGGACGGCTGGGACCACCATCCCGTGCCGCGCCTCGACAGCCCGACCGACATCGCCCTGTACGAACTGCACATCCGCGACTTCAGCGCCAGCGACGCCAGCGTGCCGCCCGCGCACCGCGGCAAATACCTGGCCTTCACCGACCACGACTCGGACGGCATGCGCCACCTGCGCCTGATGCAGCAATCCGGCCTGACCCACATCCACCTGCTGCCGTCGTTCGACTACGCCAGCGTCAACGAGGCCGGCTGCACCACGCCTGCGATTCCGAACGCGGCAGCCAATTCCAGCGACCAGCAGGCGGCGGTGGAAGCCACGCGCGGCGGCGACTGCTTCAACTGGGGCTACGATCCGGTGCACTACACGGCGCCGGAAGGCAGCTATTCCACCAACGCCAACGACGGCGCGGTGCGCGTGCGCGAGTTCCGCGCCATGGTGCAGGGCCTGCACAAGCAGGGACTGCGGGTGACGATGGACGTGGTCTACAACCACACCAGCGCTTCGCAGCAGGGACCGTTGTCGGTGCTGGACAAGATCGTGCCGACCTACTACTACCGCCTGAACGCCGGCGGCGGCATCACCAACGACAGCTGCTGCGCCGACACCGCTTCCGAGAACACCATGATGGCCAAGCTGATGATCGATTCGGTCAGCACCTGGGCGCGCGACTACAAGGTCGACAGCTTCCGCTTCGACATCATGGGCTTCACGCCGCTGGCGGTGATGCAGCGGTTGCAGGCCGCCGTCAACAGCGCGGCCGGGCGCGACATCTACCTGTACGGAGAGGCGTGGAACTTCGGCACGGTCGGCAACGACGCCCGCTTCGTGCAGGCGCGCCAGGCCAATATGTACGGCAGCGGCATCGGCTCGTTCAACGACCGTATCCGCGACACCGTGCGCGGCGGCGGCTGCTGCGACAGCGGCTCCAGCCTGATCAGCCAGCAAGGCTTCATCAACGGCGCCTACCTCGATCCGAACGCGCAATCGACGCAGACCAAGGACGACTTGCTGCGCCTGGGCGACCTGGTCAAGGTGAGCCTGTCCGGCACCTTGCGCGACTACAGCTTCACCGACCGCACCGGCGCCGTGCGCAAGAACTCGGAGATCGATTACTTCGGCCAGCAGGCCGGCTTCGCGGCCCAACCTTCGGAGACCATCAACTACGTCGAGGCGCACGACAACCAGACCTTGTACGACCTGAACGTCTACAAGCTGCCGCTGGCCACCAGCATGGCCGAGCGCGTGCGGGTGCAGAGCCTGGGCGCGGCCATCAACATCCTGGCGCAGGGCGTGCCCTTCCTGCACGCCGGCCAGGAGATGCTGCGCTCGAAATCGATGGACCGCGACAGCTACGACGCCGGCGACTGGTTCAACAAGCTCGACTACAGCTACCAGTCGAACAACTTCGGCGTCGGCCTGCCGATGGCCGGCGTGAACAAGGACAACTGGCCGCTGATGTCGCCACTGCTGGCCAATCCGCTGCTCAAGCCGGACAGCACGGCCATCGTCAGCGCGCGCAACGCCGTCAACGCCTTCCTGGCGATCCGCCAGGACAGCAGCCTGTTCCGCCTGCGCACGGCACGGGACGTGTCCGAGCGGCTGCGCTTCTACAACACCGGGCCGCAGCAGGTGCCGGGGCTGATCGTCATGAGCATCGACGGCCAGCAGCCGCGCCGCTACGAGGGCGCCCGCTACAAGATGGTGGTGGCGGTGTTCAATGTGGACAAGGTCGGCAAGAGCATCGCCGTGCCGGAGCTGGCCGGCCGCAAGCTGGCGGTGCACCGCATCCTGCTCAACGCCAACGGCGGCCGCAGCGCGCGGGTGGGCAACTACAGCCCGGTGGACGGCAAGTTCACCGTGGCCGCGCGCAGCGCCGTGGTGTTCGTGGAGGAGGCGCAATAGAAATGGCCGGCACTTGCCGGCCGCGCCGAGCTGCTGGCTCGGTGTGAATTCAGCAGCCAGATGTCGCTGACAAATGGCTGCTGCCTAACTTATTTCGATCTCATCAACGCCGCAACCAATGAAATCACGTTGAAGAACAACAAACAACCGAGTAGCGAGGTAGGACCCGAGCTCTGATATTGCGACATATGCCATGCCACCAACGCCCCGCCCGTCCCGCACACCAACCCTTTGATAACACTCATGGGAAATCTCCAGTCAGTTAAGGTAGCTTCCGGCTGTTTAGATAAACATCCATCCTGAAATCATTGTGGGTATGTTGATAATTTTCACTTTGATAAAAACCAAGACCAAGATACGGCGCCGTGACGCTTGTGGAGCAGCCCCAAGAGAGATGGCCGGCGCTAGCCAACTCGGTTATAGTGACCATGTGGCAAGCAATCACGCCGCGCCCACCGTCATTCGACTTTCGAGGAATTGAAAAATGAAAAAACTGTTCGTTGCCAGTCTGATCCTGTCCCTGAGCGGCGCCGTGTTCGCGGCCGAGCCGACGGCCCAGCAAAGCAAGATGAAAACCTGTAACGCCGATGCGGCCGGCAAGAAAGGCGATGAGCGCAAGGCCTTCATGAAGGAGTGCCTGAGCGCCAAGGCCGAAGCGCCGGCGCCGAAGATGACGCAGCAGGACAAGATGAAGGCCTGTAACGCCGACGCCGCCGGCAAGAAGGGCGACGAGCGCAAGACCTTCATGAAGGGCTGCCTGAGCGCCAAGTAAACCCCGTATGCCCTAAGTGGCTGGCGAGCGCCGCCACTTAGGGGTCAGACCGTTGCACCGACCGCGTGCCGCTGCTGCCGCTCCTGGCGGCGGTACAGGATCAGCGTGGCGCACAGGCCGCACACGGCGGCAAACGTCATCCACCAACCCGGTGCGCTCTTGTCGCCGGTGTATTCGATCAGGCCGGTCGCGATGGCCGGCGTGAAGCCGCCGAACACCGCCGTCGCCAGGCTGTAGGCCAGCGAGAAGCCCACCGTACGCACCTCGACCGGCATCACCTCGGTCAACGCCACCACCATCGCGCCGTTGTAGCTGGCGTACAGGAAGGACAGCCACAACTCCACGCCCAGCATGCGGCCGAAGCTCGGCGCCTGCACCAGCCAGTGCAGCGCCGGATACGCGGTGCAGATCGCCAGCACGGTGAAGCAGATCAGCAGCGGACGGCGGCCGACGCGGTCCGACAGCGAACCCATCACCGGCAGCCAGCAGAAGTTCGACAGGCCGACAAACAAGGTCACCATCAGCGCGTCGGTGGTGGACAGGTGCAGCACGTTCTTGCCGAAGGTCGGCGTGTAGACGGTGATCAGGTAGAACGACACGGTGGTCATGGCCACCAGCATCATGCCGGCGATGACCAGCGCCCAGTTGTTGAGCATGGAGCGGAAGATTTCCTTCAGTTCCGGACGGTGCTTGCGCGCCTTGAATTCCTCGGTCTCCTGCAGCGAGCGGCGGATCACGAACAGCACCGGCACGATCAGGCAGCCGACAAAGAACGGAATGCGCCAGCCCCACTCGCCCACCTCGGCCGGCGTGAGCGCCTGGTTGAGCGCGTAGCCCAGCGCGGCGGCGGCCACCACCGCCACCTGCTGGCTGGCCGACTGCCAGCTCACATAGAAGCCCTTGCGGCCGGGCGTGGCCATTTCCGACAGGTAGACCGACACCCCGCCCAGTTCGACGCCGGCCGAGAAGCCCTGCAGCAGGCGGCCGATCAGCACCAGCGCCGGCGCCAGGTAGCCGATGGTGGCGAAACCCGGCACGCAGGCGATCAGCAAGGTGCCCAGCGCCATCAGCGCCAGCGTGACGATCAGGCCCTGGCGGCGGCCGACGCGGTCGACGTAGGAACCCAGGATGATGGCGCCGAGCGGACGCATCAGGAAGCCGGCGCCGAAGGTCATGAAGGTCATCATCAGCGACGCCACTTCGTCGCCGCTGGGGAAGAAGGCCTTGGCGATGGCGTTGGCGTAAAAGCCGAACAGGAAGAAGTCGAACATTTCCATGAAGTTGCCGCTGACGACGCGGAACACCGTGCTGAAATGCGACTGCCGGGCGGGGGAAGAAGAGGAGGTCATGGATGTCTCGCTGCTGTGTGAATCGGGTCGGACTGGGTCCGCCGGAATTTTCCCGATCATACGCCTGATTTCTTTCATTTTCCCTTCAATGGCCCGCCGCCTTCCGCCATTGAACGTGTCCATAATGCAACACATGCCGGGATTTCTACCGTTTATCGCAAACTTGTCGGCAGCGGCGGCCAGCTTAAGTAAAATTCACTTTGTTCAAATTGACAATCACCGAGGAATTACCATGCGCCGTACCGTTGCCGCCGTCCTGATCCCCGCCCTGTTTGCCGTGAGCGCCGCCGCCACGGCCGCCGAGTCGACCCGCCAGTTGCCATCCTTTGTCGCCATCAACGCCAAGGGCGCCTTCGCCATGACGGTGGAGGTGGGCAAGGCGCAGTCGGTGGTGGTCAGCGGCGGCGAACGGTTCGTCTCCTCGCTCAAGACCGAGGTGGTGGCCAACGAGCTGACCATTACCATGCCGGACAAGAGCTTCAAGTCCGGCAAGGGCGAGGAGGCGCGCATCACCATCACCGTGCCCTCGCTGAGCCGGGTCAAGGTCGAGGGCGCGGGCGAGACCATCCTCAACAAGGTCAGCGGCGATCGCCTCGACATCGGCTACCTGGGCGCCGGCCACGTGGCGGCCAACGGCAAGATCAAATACCTGCGGGTCAACGCCAAGGGCGTGGGCGAGATCGACGCCAAGTCGCTGGTGGCCGAGCGGGTCGACGTCAACTTCGAGGGCGTGGGCCACGTCAGCGTGCACGCCACCGACCTGCTCAACGCGGTCGCCAAGGGCATGGGCGAGCTGGACTACTACGGCCATCCGAAGACCGTCAACAAGTCCATCGCCGGCATCGGCAGCTTTAATGCCAAGGATTAACTTGCCCTACTGACACGCCGGGCGATTGCGGTTACTATCAAAGACACAATAACCGCAACGCACCTCGGAGGTGGACCCGGTGGCTGTGCCGAACGACATCGCGCACTGGCGCGCGCAAATTTTTGCGAAGCTGCTGCTGGTTGTGTTCGTCCTGGGCGCGGCCACGGCCGTGCCCAGCGTGCTGCTGGCCGCCAGCGAGGGCATCTGGTCCATTGTCGTCATCGACCTGGTCGCGCTGGCCTGGCTGGCGCTGATCTGGCGCTGGCGCCGCCTGCCGTACACGCTGCGGGTGCTCAACTTCCTCTGCATCGCCCTGATGGTCGGGATCGGCCTGCTGCTCAAGGTCGGGCCGGTCAGCCAGATCTACCTGATGGCCGTGCCGGTGCTGGCGGCCCTGCTGCTGGGCCTGCGCCCGGCGCTGTGGACGCTGGGCATCGCCGGGCTGGCGGTGCTGGTGGTCGGCTTCGACCAGAACGCCCAGCTGCAGCTGGCCGGCGTGCCCGACTACGGCCTGCTCAAGTCGGCCATCATCACCTTCAACTTCCTATTCATGACGGCGGTGCTGACGCTGTCGTGCGCGGTGCTGCTGCAGCACCTGGCGCGCTCCTTCGACGAGCTGCAGCACCACCAGCAGGAACTGTCCGCGCTCAACGCCGAGCTGCGCCTGACCTCGGCCGCCGTGTCGCGCCTGAACGACATGGTGCTGATCGCCGAGGTCGACCCGGACGGCGAACCCGGCCAGCGCATCATCTTCGTCAACGACGCCTTCGAGCGCCGCACCGGCTACCGGCGCGGCGAGGTGCTGGGGCGCGGCCTGCGCCTGCTGCAGGGGCCGGACACCGAGGCGGCCGTGCTGGAGCACATCGAACGGGCCATGGCGCGCAGCGAGGCGGTGCGCGCCGAGCTGCTGAACTACACCAAGGCCGGCGAGCCGTACTGGGTGGAGACCGAGCTGGTGCCGTTCGCCGACGAGGGCGGCGTCAACACGCACTGGGTGGCGGTCGAGCGCGACATCACCGAGCGCAAGAAATCGCAGGACGACATCCACCAGCTGGCCTTCTTCGACGTGCTCACCGGCCTGCCCAACCGCCGCCTGCTGATGGACCGCATCGACAAGCTGCTGGCCAGCTCCGAGCGCGGCGCCACCTACAGCGCCGTCATGTTCATCGACCTGGACCGCTTCAAGACCATCAACGACGCGCGCGGCCACGCCATCGGCGACGCCCTGCTGCGCAACGCCGCCGAGCGCCTGTCGCAGCTGATGCGCAAGGCCGACACGGTGGCGCGCATTGGCGGCGACGAGTTCGTGGTGCTGCTGGGCCACCTGGCGCACGAGCTGCACGCCGCCACCCATGCCGCCTCGGTGGTGGCCGAGAAGATCCGCGCCGCCATCGGCCAGGACTTCGAGATCGACGGCCAGACCTACAACTCCACCGCCAGCATCGGCGTGACCATGCTGCCGCAGGGCGGCCAGAGCGCGCAGGACCTGCTGCGCGAGGCCGACACCGCGATGTACCGCGCCAAGGCCGAGGGCCGCAACGGCATCGCCTTCTTCGAGACCGCGATGCAGGCCGAGGTCGAGCGGCGCCTGTCGATGGAGCGCGACCTGGCCGCCGCGCTGGCGGCCGGCGCGCTGCGGATGCACGTGCAGCCCCAGGTCGACCGCGATGGCCGGGTGGTGGGCGGCGAGCTGCTGATGCGCTGGCCGCTGGCCGGCGGCGAGATGGTGCCGCCGCAGGTGTTCATCCCGGTGGCCGAGGAGTCGGGACTGATCGTCGAACTGGGCGCGTGGGCGCTGCGCCAGGCCTGCGCGGCGGTGCTGGAGCTGGCGCGCGCCGGGCTGGCCGTGCCGCTGTCGGTCAACGTCAGCCCGACCCAGTTCCGCCAGGCCGATTTCGTCGACGTGGTGCGGCGCACGCTGGCCGACACCGGCGCCCCGGCCGCGCTGCTGGTGCTGGAGGTGACCGAGGGCCTGTTGATCGACAAGATGGAGCAGACCATCGAACGCATGCACGAACTGGCGGCGCTGGGGCTGCGCTTCTCGATCGACGATTTCGGCACCGGCTATTCCAGCCTGGCCTACCTGAAGAAGATGCCGCTGTACGAGCTGAAGATCGACCGCAGCTTCATCATGGACACGCCGGACGACGCCAACAGCCGCGCGCTGGTGCAGTCCATCCTGGCGATGGCCGGCCACCTGGGGCTGCGGGTGGTGGCCGAGGGCGTGGAGACGCAGGCGCAGGCCGACTTCCTGGTGGACCACGGCTGCGATTGCATGCAGGGCTACCTGTACGCGCGGCCGGCGCCGCTGGCCGCGCTGATCGACCGGTTACAAGGGAAAACGGCGGTGGCTGCCGCGTAAGCCACGTACAACTGGGGGGAGCGAGCAATGAAACTTACCGTAGTACAGAAAATGATCGCGCTGGCCGGCGCCGCGCTGGCCGGCATCGCCTTGCTGGCCGGCTTGAGCCAGTACCAGATGAACAGGGTCTACGAATCGGCCAGCTACTCGACCGTCAACACGGTGCCCAGCCTGGTGGTGCTGGACCGGCTGCGCGACAGCCTGCTGCGCCTGCGCATCCGCGTCAACCAGCACGTGCTCAACACCGACGACAAGAAGCTGGCGGAAATCGACGCCCAGATCGTCGAGATGCGCAAGGGCGTCGACGACAACCTCAAGAAATACGAGGCGCTGGTGAGCGACGACAAAGACAAGGGCATCCTGGCGCGCGAGCACGACTCGTGGGCCAAGGTGCAGCCGATGATCGAGGCGGTGCTGGTCGAATCGCGCGCCAACCACAACGACAAGGCGCGCACCCTGCTCGAACTGGCCCGGCCGGAAATCCAGGTGCTGCAGACCGCCATCGACAACCACTTCGACTACAACATCGAACTGGGGCAGAAAGGCGCGGACGAGGCGGTGGCCATGAAGGCGGCGGCGATGCGCAGCTCGGTCCTCATCGCCGCCTGCACGCTGGTGGCGGTGGCGCTGATCAGCGCCCTCATCACGCGCGCGCTGCTGCGCCAGCTGGGCGGCGAACCGGACTACGCGGCCGAAGTGGTCAACCGCGTGGCCGCCGGCGACCTGACGATGCAGGTGCACATCAAGCCGGGCGACACCACCAGCCTGCTGGCGGCGATGCACACCATGGTCGGCAACCTGTCGCGGGTGGTAACCGAGGTTAATAACGGCGCCGAGGCGCTGGCCAGCGCCTCGGAGGAAGTGAGCGCCACCGCGCAGTCGCTGTCGCAGGGCGCCAGCGAGCAGGCCGCGGCGGCCGAGGAATCGAGCGCCGCCATCGAGCAGATGTCGGCCTCGATCGCGCAGAACACCGAGAACGCCAAGGTCACCGACGGTATGGCCGGCAAGGCCGCGCAGGAGGCGGGCGAAGGCGGCGAGGCGGTGCGCTCGACGGTGGTGGCGATGCGCGAGATCGCCAAGAAGATCGGCATCATCGACGACATCGCCTACCAGACCAACCTGCTGGCGCTAAACGCGGCCATCGAGGCGGCGCGCGCGGGCGACCACGGCAAGGGTTTCGCGGTGGTGGCGGCCGAGGTGCGCAAGCTGGCCGAGCGCAGCCAGGTGGCGGCGCAGGAGATCGAGCAGGTCGCCAGCGGCAGCGTCAACCTGGCGGAAAAGGCCGGCGCCCTGCTCGACACCATGCTGCCCAATATCCGCCGCACCTCCAGCCTGGTGCAGGAGATCACGGCGGCGTCGGAGGAGCAGACCACGGGCGCGATCCAGATCAACTCGGCCATGAGCCAGTTGAGCCAGACCACGCAGATGAACGCCTCCAGCTCCGAGGAACTGGCCGCCACCGCCGAGGAGATGAGCGGCCAGGCCGGTCAGCTGCAGAGCTCCATGTCCTTCTTCAAGGTGCGCTGAGCGAAAAGCATCGCGGCGGCGGCAGGGCCGCCGGCCGCCTTACTGCATCACGCTGACGTGCTTGCCGCTGATGCTGCGCTGGGACGGATTGCCGTACACGGTGACGTGGCCGGAGCCGGTGGTGTCGGCCACCAGCGACTGGCTGACGCCGGCCGAGATGCTGCCGGAGCCGTAGGTCGCCAGTTCGGCGCTCTGGCCGCTCAGGCCGGCCAGGTCGGCACTGCCCGAGCCGTACACGCGCACGTTCATGCCGCGCACGTTGCCGGTGGCTCTGGCGCCGCCCGAACCCCGGAGCTCCAGGTTCAGCGTGTCGCCGCTCAGGCGGCCCAGGTTCAGGCGCCCGGAGCCGTTCACGCTGGCGACGGTGGAGCCGCTTTGCAGGCCGTCCGCGTCGACAGTGCCCGAGCCGTTGACGCGCACATCGAAGCGGCTGACATTGCCCGACAGCTGCACCTGGCGCGAGCCGTTCTGGTTCAGGTTGAACGGCGCGCCGTTCAAGCCGCTGACCGACAGGCGCCCGGAGCCGTTGGCGTTGACCTGGCGCAGCTGCGGCGTGGTGTAGATCACACGCAGCGGGTTGGTGCTGCGGACGCTGCCGTCGATCCAGATGCGCAGCATGCCGCCGCTGGCGTCGGTGCGCAGCATCGGCAGCAGGTTGCTGTCGCCTTCGACCTGCAGCGAGGCGGCCTCGCCGACCCGCACCTCGACCTGCATCGGGCCGTTGATGTCGACGCCGTCGCTGGCGGCGGCATCGCGGCGTTCGGTGGTTTGCTGGCCGTTGCCCTGCACCGCCGAACTGCCGAAGGCGGAGCTGTAATGCACGCCGCCGCTGCCGTTGCCGTCGTCCGGCACGACGATGACGGCACAGCCGGCGATGGTGGCGAGGGCGGTGATGACGGCGATGGAGATGGCAGTGCGCATGATGGGGTCGTCCCTGAAGTTATAGTGTCGACACTGTAGCGCCGCCGCCCGCTCCCCGCCCGCGCCGTGCGACGAACGGCAGAAAACGGGGGCCGGGACGCGCAAACGGCGCCCTGGGCGCCGTTTGCTGTATTACTTGCCCACCTTTACTTGTCCACCTCGCACAACTGGTAGGGATAGGGCTCGGTGCCGATCGCCGCGCGGTGGACGCGGCAGCTGTCCGGCCGCAGCCGCAGGCCGTAGCGTTGCAGGTCCCCGGCCGCCTTGCGCTGCAGCTCCAGGTTGCGCGCGGCCAGGTCGATGCGGTACTGCGGCAGCAGCACCAGGCGGCAGCGCGGCCCGTCCGGCGCCGCCAGCGGCTCGACGCCGACGTGGAAGCGGACCTTGGCCATCATCCGCTCCAGCCGCGCGCAGGCGGCCTCGCTGCCGGTCTGGCCCAGCCAGGAGGCCAGCTGGTTCTTTTTCGCCAGCGTCAGCTCCTCGTGGTTGGCGGCGGCGATCAGCATCACGTAATGGGTGCCGTGGCGGCTGGCCGCCAGCGCGCGGATGCGCTCCAGGTAGGCGGGCGATTCCGGGAAGCCGCCGGCCAGCGCCACCACCGGCACCTGCGGCGGCAGCAGCGTGGCCATCCAGCCCATCGGCGGATCGCCGTGCACCGTGTAGACCAGGCTGGAGGACGGATCGGCCACGCCGGGATCGTCGGCGGTGAAGCCGGCCGCGGTCCAGCCGCTATGGCTCCAGGCGGAGAACGGGAACACCACGATGGCGCACAACGTCAGCGCCCAGGCGCCGGCGCGGCGCGCCAGTTGCGGCTTGCAGAGCCGCTGCAGCAGCAGCCAGACCGTCAGCGGCGCGAGCAGTTCCAGCGGCACCAGGTAGCGGTAGATGCCGAACAGCTTGAGCCAGCCCAGGTAGCCCAGCGCAAAAAACACCAGCAGCAAACGCTCGCGGCCAGCCGTCGCCGCGTCGCCGATGGCGGCGCTGGTGCCGGTGCTGGCGCCGCGCAGCCGGCCGGCCAGCAGGCGCACGGCCAGCGCGATGAACAGCACATAGACCACGGGCCAGATCATCTGGCGCATTACCAGCTCGGACACGCGATGGCCGTCGAACGTGAAGATGAAAGGCCACAGCAGCGCCTCGGCCAGGTTGTGCGGCAGGTGGGCGGTGTCGGCCACGCCGACCGGCTGCGCCAGCGGGCTGCGGAACACATCGTTCATCTGCGGGAACAGCGGATTGCCGAACATGAGCCACATGCGCAGGAACCAGTGGCCGGCGGCGGCGGCCAGGCCGGCCAGCACCGCCACGCCGAACACCAGCGACAGGCGCAGGCGCTGCCACCAGCCGCCGCCGACGGTCAGCAACGAAGCGCACAGCGCCAGCGCGAAGGTGGCGTTGGTCAGTTTCAGCCCGGCGCCCAAGCCCATGACCAGCCCGGACAAGGCCAGCCAGCCCGCCGCGCGGCGGTCCAACGCGCGCCAGCGCGGCCAGTGGCGCAGCACCAGGTACAGCGACGCCAGCACGCACAGCGCGCTCATATTGTCGCCCATCGAGTTGCCCAGTTCGGACAGGAAGCCGGCGCCCAGCGTGCCGGCCAGCGCCAGCAGCAGCGGCAGGCGATAGCGGTCGGCGGCGTCCGGCGCCGGCAACAGCAGGCGCGCGATGGCCAGCACCAGCACGAAGTTCAGGCCGTGCAGCACGCCCATGATGAAGCCGGCCACCGGCGGCGGCAGCGCGCGGTTCAAGCCGTAGTACAGCAGGTCTAGCGTGGGATTGAAGTAGCTCTGCCACTGACCCGGCGACAGGTCGAAGCCGATGCGGCCGTTGAGCAGCGCGTAGGCGTTGTACAGGTGGTAGTTGCGCAGGTCCCAGTTGTCGTCCTGGCCAAGCAGCAGCGACAGCAGGCCGAAGCCCAGCGGCACCAGCCAGGCGGCGCGGCGCAAGGTGGCGGGATGATTGAAGCGCGCCGTGCGGCGATCGTACCAGCGCCCGATGGCGCCGAAAATATTCTGCATGAGGTGATCGGTCAAGTGGGCGCGCGCCGGCGGCGGCGCAAAGCGGCGATGGTATCATGGCGGGCCCAGACTTCCCATGCCCCGCGCCCGCCATGACCGCTCCCGCCGCCCCCTCCGCCACCGACAGCCTGCTCGCGTTGCGCGAGCTGACCCGCCGCTTCGCCGCCGAACGCGATTGGCGGCAGTTCCACACGCCGAAGAACCTGGCCATGGCGCTGACCGTGGAGGCGGCCGAACTGGCCGAGCATTTCCAGTGGCTACAAACCGGCGCCGATGAAGAGCTGAACGACGCCGCCCGCACCGGCATCCGCCACGAGCTGGCCGACGTGCTGCTCTACCTCGTGCAGCTGGCGGACAAAGTCGACGTCGACCTGCACGCCGCCGCGCTGGAGAAGATGGCGCTCAACGCCGCCAAGTATCCGGCCGACCTGGTGCGCGGCGACGCCCGCAAGTACGACCAGTATTAAGTGGCCTGCTTCGGCCGGCGCACGGCGCGCACCTTGCCGCTGCCGCCGCCACCGCAGTAAAACAATTCGGCGCCGTCCGATTCCAGTCCGCTGACGCCGGTACCGGCCGGCATCTCCAGCCGCTCCAGCACCTCGCCGCTGCGCGGATCGATGCGGCGGATGTCGCTCTCCTCCCCTTCCCACGTGCCGTGCCACAGCTGGCCGTCGACCCAGGTCACGCCGGTGACGAAGCGGTTCGAATCGATGCTGCGGATGACGGCCCCAGTGGCCGGGTCGACCTGGTGGATCTTGCGGTCGCGGTACTGGCCTACCCACAGGCTGCCCTCGGCCCAGGTCAGGCCGGAATCGTAGCCGTCGCCGGGCGCCGGGATCGAGGCCAGCACCTTGCCGCTGGCCGGGTCGATCTTGTCGATGCGCCGTTCGGCGATCTGGTACAGGTAAGTGCCGTCGAAGGCGGTGCCGGCGTCGGCGGCGATGTCCAGCGTGCGGGTGGTGGCGCCGCTGGCCGGATCGAAGGCGATCAAATGCCCGCCGGTGGCGGCCCAGACGCGCTGGCCGTCATGGGTGACGCCGTGGACCTGGCCGGCGCCGTCGAAGGGGCCGTATTCGCGCACGATGTCGGCCTTGCCGCTCGTGGCCTTGGGCTGGAGCCTGGATGTGCTGGTGTTCGCGTTCATTGCTGCCTCCTGAAGGTAGATGCGCCGGGAACGGCGCCGCAAGAGCACTTTATGCCAACGGCAGCGCCGCCGGGAGTAACAAGATTGTCGTGTATCCGGCCAGCGGCGGCGCCAGCCAGCGGCGCGTGCGCGCCTGGCCGATCGGGCGCGCGCGGCCGGCCTCCTCCAGCTCGGCCAGCGCGCGCTGCACGGTGCGCTGGCTGGCGCCCAGTGCCAGCGCCAGCGCGGAGGTCGACCAGGCCGCGCCGTCCGACAGCAGCGCCACCAGCGCGCCCTGTTCGCCGTCGACGGGTGGCGCCAGCAGCGCCACGCCGCCCGCGCCCAAGGGCCGCAGCACGAAGCCGCGCGGGGTCGCCTCGACGCCGGCCTGCTGCCTGGCCAGCGCGCGCAGGCGGCCGATCTCGACCCGCAGGCGGGCGCGGTGTGTCTCGTCGGGATCGCGGGTGTTGAAGGCGGTGGCGATCAGCGCCTCGCGCGAGACGTCGCCAGGCCAGGCCTCGGCCAACGCGCGCGCCAGCGCGAACAGCACCGGACGGCGCGCCAACGGCTGCCAGGCGTCGCCGCTGGCCAGGCCACGGCGGCAGGCGTCGACCACCAATGTATCGGAGGCCAGCAGCGCGGCCACTTCATCGAGACGCAGCAGCTGCTCGGCGCCGGCGACGAGGCGGCGCGCGGCGGGCCGCCCGAGCGCGGCGCGCGCCTCGGCCACTTCGGCCAGCAACGCCGGGATGCCGGTGCGTTCGGCCGCGGCCTGCGCGCGGATCAACGCCGCCTTTGCCGGCGCCACGCGCAGGGAGCGCAGCGCCAGTTCCGCCGACGCCAGTTCGGCCACCGCCGCCAGCGCGGGCGGCAGGGCCAGTCCATCGAGTTGCGCCAGCGTGTCGGCTGCGTCGCCCAGGCGGCCCAGCAGCAACAGGCGGCGTACCGCGATCAGGCGCGCATGCAGGGCGTTGGCGTGGTCGGCGTGCGCGGACAGCACGGCCTGCGCCGACGTCAGCGCGCGCGGCGAGCCGGCGAAATCGCGCACCGCCAGCGCCACCTCGGCCTCCGCCACCACGCAACGGGCGCGCGACACTTCCTCATGCGCGCCGAAGCCGCGCGCGGCGCGGCGCAGCAGTTCGCGGGCGCGCACATGCTCGCCCAGCTGGGCCATGGCGATGCCGCGCAGGGCCAGCGCCGGCGGATCGTCGCGCAGGGCGACATGTTTGAGGGCGCCGAGCGCGTCGCCGGCGGCGAGCGCGCGCGCGGACGCGGCGATCAGGGAATCCATGGCGACAGCATACACTGGGGCGCCGGCGGCGCGGCCGGCGGCCCTACAAGCCGAGCGCCTTGCGGATCTGCGCCGAGACGATGGTCCACGACGGCGACGTGGCGGCCACCTCGTCGAAATGGCTGCCGCCCGGCAGCACGATCACCTCGGCCTGGTCGCCGGCCGCCTGGGCGCGGCGCGCGTAATCCTGGCCGGCGCGCAGCGGCGAGATGGTATCGAACTCGCCGTGGACCAGCACCGTGCGCACGCCGGACGGCAGCATCTCGACGGGCGACGTATCCGAGAAAATATCCGGCCGCGCGGCGCTGGCGATGCCGGCCAGCTGCACGATATCGCGCTCGCAGCTGGTCTTGATCAACTGCTCCTCATTGCGCAAGTCGGCCAGCCCGCCCAGGCTGATGACGGTGGACACCGGCAGCGGATCCTCCACAAACAGCGGACTACTGCGAGGCAGCCGCGCGCGCGAAGCCGCCCACTGCGCCAGATGCCCGCCGGCCGAATGTCCGACCAGCACCACGCGCGACAAATCCAGCCGCCACTCCGCCGCCAGCGAGCGCAGAAGGTCAACCGCCGTGGCGACATCCAGATACATGCCGGGATAACCGCCGCCCTCCTCATCGAACCGGCGATACTCGATATTCCACACCGCCACGCCCTGCCCTTGCAGATCGCCGGCGATATTGCGCATCTGCGAGATCCCAGCGTATTCCTTGCACCAGCAACCGCCGTGCACGATCAACGCGACCGGAAACGGAGCATCACCGGCCGGCACAAACAATTCCGCGAACTGCGACGGCGCGGCGCCATAGGCCACATGCAGCGTAGGCGCCGGCCCGCCCAGCGCCATATATTCCTGCAAAGTCATAGGGTTGGACATGCGTGTACTCCAAAAGACGATGCCGCCATGCTACACGCAAATTGGGGTCAAGTCTGGCAATCGGACACGAGCTCCACCGTAGCGGCACGCTACGGTGGAGCTCGTGTCCGAATGCCAGACTTGACCCCAAAGTTGTCCGGCGGATTTAGAACTTGTAGTTGGCGCGGGCGTAGTAGTAGCCGCCGTTGATGCCGAACGGCGAGAACGATGGCAGCACCGTCACCGCCGCGTTGTCGCCGGCCGCGCGCTGGTCGGCCAGCAGCGCCGGATTCACGCCGTTCGGATACTTGTTGAACAGGTTGTTCGCGCCCACCGCCACCGACCACGCGGAGTTGATCTTGTAGCCGACCTCCAGATCGGTGATCGCCTTGGCCGAGATTTCGGTCAGGTGGTACACCGAGCCGTCCTCGCTGCCGTACTCCGACGATTTTCCGTAGATCGCTTCACGCAGGTTGATGGTCCAGGCGCCGATCTTCCACAGCGCGCCCAGGTTGATGCGCACCTTCGGCGACGCGGTCTCCAGGTCCGAGATCGCGGCCTTGTCGAGCAGCGTCTGTGGCAGCAGCTGCGCCGGCGCCTGGTTGATCTTGGTGACTTCGACCTTGTTGTAGTTGGCGGCCACCGACCAATCCACCTTGCCCCACGTGCCGTAGCTCTCGTTGAGCGTGGCGACGAATTCCAGCCCGCGGCTGCGGGTATCGACCGCGTTGGAGAAGATGTTGATGCCGGTCTGGCTGACGGTGTCGTCGAGCACATTGCCGTTGGCCAGGATCGCCGCCACCACCGCCGGCGAGTTGTCCGATCCACCCGAGCCGTACAAGGCACCGGAACCGACGATGCGGTCGCGGATCTTGATCTGGTAGACGTCCAGCGTGATGGCCAGGTCGGCGGCCGGGTTCAGCACCAGACCGAGGCTGAAGTTGGTCGATTTTTCAGGCTTCAAACCGTCGACGCCCACCAGCTTGGCGCCGGCCGAATTCGGCGCCAGCTGCACGAAGGCGCTGGTCGGGCTGACGTTGGTGGCCGAGTAGTATTCCTCGGCCAGCGTCGGCGCGCGGAAGCCGTTGCTGAAGGTGCCGCGCACGCCCACCTTCGGCGAGATGTCGTAGCGCGCGGTGAACTTGCCCACCTTGGCGTTGCCGAAGTCGCTGAAGTGTTCGTAGCGGCCGGCCAGGTCTAGCGTCAGGTCGTTGACCGGATTGCCTGCCAGGTCGATGTAGGCCGCTTCGTTGGTGCGGCGATGGCTGCCGGCGTCGGTCAGCGAGAAGCCCGGATACGACTGCGAACCTTCCTTGTAGCGCGAGGCGGCGTCCCCCGCTTCGATCTCGTACTTGTCGATGCGGTGCTCCAGGCCTGCCGCCACGTTCAGCGGCTTGGCCCAGCCGACCGCGAACTCTCGGCTCGCCTCCAGCGACGTGGTCAACTGGCTGGCGATGAAGGAACCGGCGTGGAACACGGTCGGCGTGCTGCCGGTGTCCTTGAACAGCGAGACGTTGCCAGAATCGGCGACGCCGATCTTGCTGTTGTCCTTGCCGTAGGTGGAGCTCAGGTCCATATTCCAGCCGGCCACCACGCCCTTGACGCCGGCGGTCAGCGCGTAGTCGTCCTGCTTCATGGTTTCCTTCGGCGAGAAGCCGGTCGGATAGACCTTCGGCAGGCGGCTCGGCAGACGATAGTTCTCGTAGGCGCGCGCTTCCTTGTGGCCCCAGGTGGCGATGGCGTACAACTGGCTGTCCGGTGCGAAGTCGTAGCCGAAGTTGGCCGCCAATACGTTCAGGTGGTATTGCGCGTCGCCCGAGATGTGGTTGACGTGCGGGTAGCCGGCCTGCTGGAACATGCCCGGATAGGCCGCCATGTTGGCGGCGGTGATCACGCGCGGGTCGATGCCGCCACGGTCGCTGTAGCCGTGGTACTTGGATTCGGCGGTCAGGCTCAGATAGGCGTCCTTGAACGGTTCGACGCCGATGTTGGCGGCGCCGTCGCCGGTGCGCCCGCCGCCGTCCGAGTAACCGCCGCCGGTGGCGCTGGCGGTGCCGCCATGGTTGTTCGACTTGAGGATGATGTTGATCACGCCGGCGATGGCGTCGGAGCCGTATTGGGCGGCCGCGCCGTCCTGCAGCACTTCGATGTGGTCGATCGCGGCGACCGGGATGTAGTTCAGGTCAGCCGCTGCGCCGCCCTGGTATGGCCCGCCCAGCACGGCCAGGTTGGCGGTGCCGTGGCGGCGTTTGCCGTTGATCAGCACCAGCGTGTTGTTGGGGCTCAGGCCGCGCAGGCGGGCCGACAGCGTCAGGTTGGCGGTGTCGCCGCCGAAGGCTTGCGCGGTGAACGACGGCAGGTTCTGCGCCAGCGCCTGGATCAGGTCCGGCTGGCCGGTGCGCTGCAGGGAGGCCGAGTCCAGCACTTGGATCGGCGAGGCGCTGTTCTCCACCTTGATGCCGCTCGAGCGCGTGCCGGTGACGATCACCGCGCTGACCGGGGCTTCGCCCGAAGCGTCGGCGGCCGGCGTGGCGGCGGCGCTATCGTCGGCGCCCGCCGCGGCGGCGTAGGCGGAGCCCAGCGCCAGGGTGGACAGCACGGCGGCGACGCCGGTTTTGAGTATGGCCTTATGCATATTGAATCCCCATTGAATGAAAAAGAAAGTAAGACCTACTGCGTAATTATTTTTTTGCGGCGACGACTTCGATTTCCACCAGCCAGCCCGGATTGCTCAGGGCCGCGACCTGCACCACGGCGCGCGCCGGCAGCTTGGTCTGCGCGCCGCCGAAGTGCTGGGTGTAGGCTTCCATGAAGCCCTTGGTGTCGGCCTTGCCGCCCTTGGCCGGATCGCCGACCAGGTACACGGTCATCTTGACCACGTCGCTCATGTCGAGCTTCATGCCCTCAAGGACTTCCTTGATCTTCTTGAGCACCGACTCGGACTGGGTCCTGGTGTCGCCGAAGGCGGCCACCGTATCCGGCGCGGCGCTGGAATCGGCAATGGCGGGCACCTGGCCGCTGACGAAGTGGATGGTGGCGGTGGACGGCACGGTGACGGCCAGCGCGATCGGGAAGTCCGAGCCGGGGATCTTGTGGCGGACGATGTCCGCGGCTGCCGCTTTCGGCGCGGCGCCTGCGGCGGCGGGCAACAGCGCCAGCGCGGCGGGGATCAACAGGGTGGCGAGCGATTTCTTCATGCGTTCTTCCTTCAATGTTTGTTGGACATCTGGCCGTTGCTAAAATGGTCGACTTGCAGCACGTCGCGCAGCGCCAGCACCTCGGACTCGCTGAGCGGCGCGCCCTGGTTGCCCCAGCTGCTGCGCACGAAACTGAGCACGGTGGCGATTTCCGCGTCGCTCAAGCTGTCGCTGAAGTCCGGCATGCCGCCGCGCCCCTTGAGCAGCACCGTGGCGACGTCGGTACCCTTCCCTTGCACGAATTTGTTCCCCGCCAGCGCCGGGAAGGCACCCGGTATGCCCTTGCCGGTGGCCTGATGGCAGGCCGCGCAGTTCTTCAGGAACAGCGCCTTGCCATCCATCTGCTGCGCGCGCGACGGTGAGCTGGCGCCGGCCGCCAGCAACGCGACCACCACCATCGCCGTCTTGATCAACGCTTCCTTCATGCGCTGGCCCTTTCATGGATCTTGGCGATCTGCTGCCACGCCGATTCGATGGCGCCGGCCTGCCAGCCGGTCAGGTAGCTCAGGTGCTCGCCGGCCAGCAGCACGCGGCCCTCGCCTTCAAGCAGCACCGGATAGGCGGCGGCGCGGGTTTTCTCGGTCCATTCGGCCCAGCCGCCCAAGTTGTACTGCACGCGGTGCCAGGCGACCGAGAACGCGGTCTCGAAGTTCTCCGTGTACTGCGGGAAGATCTTCTGCCCGGCCTCCAGCGCGAACGCGGCGCGCTCCTTCGGCGACAGCGCGCTGGTCTCGATGGCGGCCGTCTGGTACTGGTAATAGCCGAGCAGCACGCCCTTTTTCTTCTGCCAGCCGTAGGACGGCATCGAGATGGTGTTGATGCCTTTCAGGTCGGTGAGGATATGGCCGCCGTACAGGTGCTCGTCCTCCTCCCAGAAACGGCGCTTCATCTGCAGGCCGATCTTGCCGACCGGCGCGTAGGCCACCGTGGCGACGGCCTTCTTGAATTTGTCCGAGAAGTCGGTGTCGATCTGGCGCAGCACCGACAGCGGCATCGCCACCAGGCAGTAGTCGGCGCCGATGCTGGCGACCTTGCCGCTGCCGGTGTCCTTGTAGGTGACGGTGACGCCCTTGTCGTTCTGGCGAATGGTCTGCACTTCGGCGCGGTAGCGGATGTTCTTGCCGACGCGTTTTTCGAACGCCTTGGCGATGGCGTCCATGCCGCCGACCGGCTGGAACATGGTGTTCTGCATCGGGAAGTCCTGCACCGCGCTGTAGACGTTGCCCAGCTTGGAGGCCAGCAGGTCCTTGAAGCCCAGCGGATCGGACGGCGTGCCCGGTCCAGGCGACAAGCCGGCGCCGGGATTGACGGTGAAGCCACGGCCGCTGCGGCCTTTGTATTGCAGGTCGGCGCCGGCCAGCTGGCCTTCATGCGCCAGGTAGTCGAGCAGCAGGCGCTGGTCGTCGGCGGTCAGTTCCTGGTCCAGCTGTTTGTTCTTGACCGACTTGGCCAGCAGTTCGGAGACGTGGCCGCGCATGTCGGCCTTGATCTCGGCCACGCGCATCCGCTTGCCGGCGTAGGGGCCGGCGTTTTCGGAGTAGACGAAGGCGTGGTCGTTATCGTTGACCATGACCTCCAGCGGCACCTCGAACAGCCGCGTGTAGTGCAGCGTCGATTGGTGGTGCAGCGGGATGCGCCATGGGCCGTGGTTGATGTACTGGCCGTCGTCGAAATCGCAGGTCTGCTTTTCGCCTCCGAGCTCGGTCAGGCTGAAGCCTTTGCGCGCGGTCTGGCAGCGCCCGCCGGCGAAGGCGCGCGCCTCCAGGATCTGGCAGTGGTAGCCAAGCTTGCCCAGTTCGTAGGCGGCGGTCATGCCGGCCAGGCCGGCGCCAAGTATCAGCACCTTCTTGCCCTTGCCGCTGCCGCTCAGCGCCGGCGGCTCGGATGCAGTGGAGTTCAGGCCCATGCCCCAGGCGTTCATGGTGTTGAGCAGCAGGCCGGTGCCGCCGACCGCTGCCGCGCGGTACAGGAAATCCCTTCGAGTAAATGAACTAAATGATTTAAACGGTTTTACTGTTTTGCTATTCATCGACGTCCTTTCGTGACTTGCGATTCCATAGCCCCTATCTAGCAATCGTCGTGCCACCGCGAAGGACAAAATAAACATGCTTCGCCGTTAAAGCGATCCTTATGGAATAAGGCGGAACGGGATAAAACAATGTTCTTTCGCGGCCCCATGGCCGGCGCGCCGGAGGCATGAAAAGGCGGCGGTGGCGACAGACTTTATTTGCGCCGCCGACGCTTGCGAAGCGGATGCGGAGACGGCGCTCCGCACCAGCGAGAGGCGCGCACCGGAATGGAAAGAAGTGGTATGCACGGCGCTGGACAGCGCCGTGGGCGTTTCAGTTGGCGAAGCTGACGATGGCGTGCGTAGTGCTACGTAAGGGTGCTGCGGGGATGGCGGGAACCGGGCGAGGCAACGCGGCGATTTCCACCGCGGCCAGGTGGCGCTGCATGCCGCCGCTGTCGGCCATGTGGCAGGCGTGGAATTGCATCGGCGCGTTCGGGTCCAACAAATAAATCACGTCCATGTCGGCCGGATCGTAGGCCACACGCACATGCCATTGTCCGCGCGAACGCGCACGCTCGAACCAGCGCTCGTTGATGGCGCGCGCGCAGGTGTAGGCGACGCCGGACAACTCGATGCCGTCGGCGGTGACGGTGGCTTGCGCCGCCGGCATCAGGCTGCAGCGCAGCAGCTGTTCGGGATAGGTCTTCAGGCTGCCGCCGCGATGGGCCACGCCCCACTCCCACAGCGCGCGCGGCGTGGCGTGGCCGGCGTGCTGCAGCGGCGTGCTGTTGTTGTGGTACAGGACGCAGTCGATGACGATGCGGGTGAACTGGTCCAGATCGAGCACGCCGTCCAGGCGGCACGGGGCGCCGGCGGCGTCCGGCGCCAGCAGCTGGAAGCGCTTTGCCATCACGGCGCGCCAATCGTCCGGGCCGTCGTTGGCGGCGACGCAGCGCAGGTTGAAGTTGTTGAGCAGCGTGTCGCGCTGGGCGCCGCCGCTCAGGGCGGCGTGGGTGGAGAGCGTGTCCGGCAGGTGGCGGCTGGGCCACTGCGCGGCCTCGATGCGGCGGCCGAACTGCTGGCTGTAGCGTTGCTTGTCGGCGCCGCAATGGGCCAGCGCCAGCATGGCGTGCTGCCAGCTGGCGGCGCCCATGCCGATGTAGACGCCGACCACCATGTGGCTGAAGGCGTCGACCGCCACGTACACCAGCGGGCGGCCGATGGTCTGCTGGCGGTCGGCGCGCGAGACCAGCTGCACTTCGGCGCGCACCACGTCCAGGTGGAAGCAGGCGCCGGGACGGCCATCGGCGGGCGGCTGCCAGTCGTCGGCGCCAGGTCCCATGCCGGCGTTGGCGTCCGGGCCGGTGCTGGCGTGGATCGCCGCACCATCGCCGGTGTGGATGGCCGGACCGGCGATGGCGTGGGTCGCCTGGCCCGCGCCGGTCGCGTGCTGTTCCAGCGGCGGCTGCCGGCGCGTGGTGGCGGCGGCGCTGCGGCGGGCCACTTCCGGCGGGCGGTCGTCGTCGTGGTCTAGCCAGTAGTTGAACTGGCCGAAGGTCGGCAGCACGGCAGCCGGCGCGTCCTGCGCGGGCAGCACGCGACCGCTGTCGGGGTCGATGCGGTGCCCGCTGAAGAAATCGGCCAGCATCTGCTGGTAGGCGCCCAGCCGCGAGAACTTGGCGTGGCCCGCCGCGTAGCGCGCGATGGCGACGCGGAAGGTGCGGCGGATCTCCTCGTCGGCGTTCATGCCGGGACCATCGCCGGCGTCGTTCTTGCGCGGGCGGCCGCGCTTGACGCCGGCCGAGGCCTGGCGCACCTTGCCGCGTCCACCGGAGTTGCAGTAGTCGGGCAGCAGCGCGTTGGGCGTCTGGCCGCGCTGCCAGTAGCGGCGCAGGTAGCGGTAGATGGTCGGATGGGAGACGCCATGGTCGACGGTGGCCTGCGCCACCAGCTGGCCGCGCAGGCGCGCTTCGTAGATGCCCGGCTCCTGCGCCACCAGCGCCTCGACGATCCGCCAAGCGCGGGCGCGCAGCTGCAGGTGCTTGGGCGGCAGCAGCTCCTGGCTGACCACCATCAGGTAGGGATCGGCCGCCAGCACGCGCGCGCGGCCGGCGCGCAGGTCGGCCTGCAGCAGCGGCAGCGCGACCAGCTCGACGTCGGCCGAACGCGCCGCCACGTCGAACACGTAGGCGTGGCTTTGCTCGGGTGCGATCCACAGCACCCGCAAGGTACGCGGCGCGGGATGCGTGTACTGCAGCAGGTCATTCCGAAGCAGCATCGGCGCCTCGGGAGTGTAGAAACAATGCGGTCATTCCGTGCTCCTTACTCAACGACTTGTCGGTTTCCCTTGATCCAATGCAATAAACGGGCCAGCCGCCGCTCTCCTATGAAAGCGACGCGGCCGGCGCCCGCGCCAGGCGTGCTTGTGGTGCATGGCGGCGGCCGGGGCGCACCGTGCGCGTGCAGGCGGCCCAAATGAAAACAGGGCCTTGCGGCCCTGTGGTTTGCGTGCTCAGTACTGGATCAGTACTTTTTCTTGAACTTGTCCTTGGCGCCCGGCGCCGGCTTTTTAGGTGGCGTCGATTTGCCGGACTCCGGCGGCATGCGGTCGGCGTGGCTGATCTTCAGCTGCGCGCCGCCGACCCACACTTTGCCCAGGTGCTTGAACAGGTCCGGCGGCATCCCGTCCGGCAGCTCCAGCATGCTGTAGGTGTCGAAGATCTCGATGCGGCCGATATGCTTGGCCTCCAGCCCCGCCTCGTTGGCGATGGCGCCGACGATGTTGGACGGCGTGGCCGCATGGTTGCTGCCCACCTCGATGCGGAAAGCGCTCATCGGCAGCGTGACCTTGCCCGGCTTTTCCTTTTTCTTCTTCGGCGCGGCTTCGGCTTCCACCTCGGCCGATTCCACGCGCGCGGCCTTGGCCAGCGGCGATGCGGCTGGAGCGGCCGAAGGCCCGGCCTTGGCGGCGGCCGGCGCGCGGGCCGGCACAGGACGGGCCGCCGGTGCGGCCGACGGTGCCGACGGCGCGGCATCGCCGTTATCGCGGCTGATGCGCAGCTGCTGGCCGCCCACCTTGATGCCCGCCAGGTGTTCGAGCACGTCGGCGGTCAGGCTGTCCGGCATATCGAGCACGCTGTAGTCGTCGTAGATCTCGATGCGGCCGATGTTCTTGGAGTCGATGCCGCCTTCGTTGGCGATGGCGCCGACGATGTTGCCCGGCTTGACGCCGTGCTGGTAGCCCACTTCGATGCGGAAGGTCTGCATGCCGGGATCGGCGGCGCGCACGATGCGTTCCTTTTTCGGGAAACGCTCGCTGCGTTCGGCGCGGTCGCCGCGCTCAAAGCGGTCGCCCCGGTCGCCACGGTCATTGCGGTCGCCGCGTTCGAAGCCCACTTGACGGCCCGGGCGTTCGTCCCAGGTCGCCGCGGCCACCTGCTGCTTTTTATCCAGCAGCAGCGGCACGTCGCCGCGGGCCATCTTGGCCAGCGCGGCGGCGATCTCGATCGCCGGGATGTTCTGTTCGCGCTCGAAGTCCTCGATCAGCGACTGGAACTGTTCCAGCTCGCCCTGGGCCAGCGTCTCGCTGATCTGCGACTTGAACTTGGCGATGCGGACGTCGTTGACGGCCTGGATGGTCGGCAGCTCCAGCATGCCGATCGGCTGGCGGGTGGCGCGCTCGATCGATTTGAGCAGGTTCTTTTCGCGCGGGGTGATGAACAGGATCGCCTCGCCGCTGCGGCCCGCGCGGCCGGTACGGCCGATACGGTGGGTGTAGCTTTCCGGATCGTGCGGCACGTCGTAGTTGACCACGTGGCTGATGCGCTCCACGTCCAGGCCGCGCGCGGCGACGTCGGTCGCCACCAGGATGTCGATCTTGCCGTCCTTGAGCTGCTGGATGGTGCGCTCGCGCTGCGCCTGCTGGATGTCGCCGTTGATGGCGGCGGCCGAGAAGCCGCGCGCCTGCAGCTTCTGCGCCAGTTCCTCGGTACCGAGCTTGGTGCGCGAGAAGATGATCATGCCGTCGAAGTTCTCGGCTTCCAGGATGCGGGTCAGCGCGTCCAGCTTGTGCATGCCGGACACCAGCCAGTAACGCTGGCGGATGTTTTCATTGGTGCCGGTCTTGGCGGCGACCGTGATTTCCTTCGGGCTGCGCAGATAGGTGTTGGCGATGCGGCGGATGGCAGACGGCATGGTCGCCGAGAACAGCGCGGTCTGGCGCGAGTCCGGGGTCTCCTGCAGGATGCGTTCGACGTCGTCGATAAAGCCCATGCGCAGCATTTCGTCGGCTTCGTCCAGCACCAGCGTTTTCAGTTTGGACAGGTCGAGCGAACCCTTGTCCAGGTGATCGATGACGCGGCCCGGCGTGCCGACGACGACGTGCACGCCGCGGCGCAGCGCCGACAGCTGCGGGCCGTAGCTTTGGCCGCCGTAGATCGGCAGCACGTGGAAGCCGGGAATATGGGCGGCGTAGGTTTGGAAGGCCTCGGCGACCTGGATCGCCAGTTCGCGCGTCGGCGCCAGCACCAGCGCCTGCGGCGTGGTCTGTTTGATATCGATGCGCGACAGGATGGGCAGCGCGAAGGCTGCGGTTTTCCCCGTCCCGGTCTGCGCCTGGCCCAGCACGTCCAGGTTATCGAGCAGCAGAGGGATGGTCGCGGCCTGGATCGGCGACGGCGACTCGTAGCCGACTTCCTTCAGGGCCTTGATCAACGGCGCGCTGAGGTTCAGATCGGAAAAAAGGGTCACGGGGGAGGTTGGGGTTTCAGACATGGCGTCACTCACAAGTATGTTCGAATCGCCTAATTGCGAAAGAAATTTGTGCGTAGTTTACTCTCTATCGACGCTTCGGGCCGGTTTTTGGACAAAAACGGCCATTTATCAGCAAAAGCGCGACGTTCGCGGCCCCCCAAAAAAAGAAGACAGGCCGGAGCCTGTCTTCTTTCTTGCGCCGCCCAGGCCAGAGGTCCGGGGCGGCACGTCCTGCGCTAGCGGATGCGGATTACTTGCTGGCTGCTGGAGCCGATGCTGCCGGCGCCGGGGTCGATGCCGCCGGTGCCGAAGCTGCCGGTGCGCTGGCGGCTTTGGTGGTCTTGTGCTTCTTGTGATGCACTTTCTTGGCCGGTGCGCTCGATGCTGGCGCCGATGCGGCTGGAGCCGGGGTCGATGCGGCAGGTGCGGCGGCTGGTGCCGAAGCGGCTGGAGCCTGGGCGAATGCGGCGCCTGCGAACAGGGTGGCGATCAGGGTGGCGATTACTTTTTTCATGATGTATTTCCTTTAAATTGGTTTATATCGTTTATCGAATTACTTGGCTACTGCTACTTTGGTGTCTGCTTTTGCAGCGGCGACTGGCGCTGCGTCCTTGGATTCTTTGGTTGCCTTGGCTTTGTGATGCGTCTTGGTCTTCGCGGTCTTCACTTCGGCCTTGGCTTCGGTTTTGACATCGGCGGTTTTGACTTCAGGCGCTTTCACATCGGCTTTCGCTTCGGTTTTCACCACGCCTGGCTTGGCGGCTGGAGCGGTGGTGGCGGCGACTGGCGCTTGTGCGAATGCTGCGGTTGCGAACAGGCCGGCGATCAGGGAAGCGATAATTTTGGTCATGATGTATTTCCTTTTTCTGGGTTTCGGCATCGGGACTATCCCGTGTCGCATGAGCAAAAAACGGCGCAGCCCATCGTTCAGTTGACGCCCATTACAACCTCTTACCGACTCTTACACTCGCTTACAACTCGCCGCCACTATCTTGCGCCGCAGATGCACTGCGTTGGCCTGTGGCTGATCGCGGCCATGTTTGACTGGCCGGGAGATGGCGCGCTGCGGACTGGCGTGCTGACAGCGGCGCAGGAGCGCGCTCGCCTTCCGGCGACAGGCTGCCCGCCTGCACGCCGCCTTCGTGCAGACGAGCTATCGCGGCTTTTCGCGCCGAGCGGCAGACCTCGGCCAGCAGCCATTCGTTGCTGCCGGGGAGGCGCAGCCATATGGCTTTCCATGCATTGCGGTTGCCACTGCCGTGCAGGTTCGCGAAGCACGATGGCGATACCGTGTGCCCTTCATATTTGATTTCCGCTCCCACCACTGTGGCGAAATAAGGCTCCCGGCCGAAGCTGGCGCGCAGCCTTGTGCCCTCGGGAAGAAAGACCTGCTTCCATTGGTATCCCGTCTCGGTTGTCGCGGCAGGCTGCTGCGAGGGGGGCGGTGGGGGATTGATGTAGTTGCGGATCGCTTCGATAACGAAGGGCTCCTGCGCCAGCGAATCCGACCAGAAATTGCCGGTGAATTCGCCCAGCTCGACCAGCACGTCATCAGGGACGCGGATCGGGAATTGGAGGTTGTACGTGGACTTGATCTTGGGCGAGGTAGGCATGGGGGGCTCTCTAAAATCGGGTTTTACTAAGCGCTGCTAACCACTACTAACCTTTACTACACAGCGCTATCACATACTAAAAATGCCGTGTCGAACGCTAATCGCTACTAATTTTCGGCCTGTATTCGTTAGAGGCGTTTAGTAGTTTTTAGTTCCGAAAATAGCGCGGATTCGTACGAAATATCGATGGTTATTATTAGGTAGTAGTAGTTAGCAGGTTTTAGTAAAAGCCGAAAAAATAGACCCCGCCCTGCATATACCTGAGGCGTGACTGGGGTGAATCAAAAAAAATGCCGCCCAGTGTGAACTGGGCGGCATTCCGGCCGAAGCCTCGCTGCGCTCCGCGATACGGCGGATTACTTGCTTGCTGCTGGAGCCGATGCTGCTGGCGCCGGGGTCGAAGCTGCTGGTGCCGAAGCTGCCGGTGCGCTGGCGGCCTTGGTGGTCTTGTGCTTCTTGTGATGCATTTTCTTGGCCGGTGCGCTCGATGCTGGCGCCGATGCGGCTGGAGCCGGGGTCGATGCGGCAGGTGCGCTGGCTGGTGCCGAAGCGGCTGGAGCCTGGGCGAATGCGGCGCCTGCGAACAGGGTGGCGATCAGGGTGGCGATTACTTTTTTCATGATGTGATTTCCTTTTAAATTGGTTTATATCGTTTATCGAATTACTTGGCTGCTGCTACTTTGGTGTCTACTTTTGCAGCGGCGACTGGCGCTGCGTCCTTGGATTCTTTGGTTGCCTTGGCTTTGTGATGCGTCTTGGTCTTCGCGGTCTTCACTTCGGCCTTGGCTTCGGTTTTGACATCGGCGGTTTTGACTTCAGGCGCTTTCACATCGGCTTTCGCTTCGGTTTTCACCACGCCTGGCTTGGCGGCTGGAGCGGTGGTGGCGGCGACTGGCGCTTGTGCGAATGCTGCGGTTGCGAACAGGCCGGCGATCAGGGAAGCGATAATTTTGGTCATGATGTATTTCCTTTTTCTGGGTTTCGGCATCGGGACTATCCCGTGTCGCATGAGCAAAAAACGGCGCAGGCCATCGTTCAGTTGACGGCCATTACAACCTCTTACCGACTCTTACATTCGCTTACAACTCGCCGCAAACACGCTCAATGCGGTTTCACCTCGTCCTTCAGCGCCGCCAGCGCCATGCGTTCCACCAGGCCGGGCGCGATCAGCTTCATCCAGCGTCCCAGCTTGCCCTTGGCCGACATCACCACTTCGCGCCGGCGCGCCTGCATGCCGTCGACGATCAGCCGCGCGCACTCCTCCACCGGCATGGCCTTGTCCTCTTTCAGGCTGCTGCTGCCCAGCGCCCCGCCGGCCGCGTTGAAGCCGCGATAGCGTATCTGCGTCGCCACCACGCCTGGATAGGCGATCGTCACGCTCACGCCGGCCGCCTTCAGTTCCACGCGCAGGGCCTCGAAAAAGCCGCTCATGGCGAACTTGGTGGCGCCGTAAGCCGTGCGCCCCGGCACCCCGACCAGCCCCGCCAGCGACGACACCGCGACAATGCTGCCGCGCGACTGCTTCAAATATGGCAGCGCCGCATGCGTGCACCACACGCTGCCCCACAGGTTGATCTTCATGAGTTCCTCGTACCAGGCCAGATCGGCCACCTCCTCGAACAGCGCGTGCGCCGAGCGACCGGCGTTGTTGATCAGCGCATCGATGCGGCCGAAGCGCGCCACGCAGGCCGCCACCAGCGCCATGCACTGCGCCTCCACCGACACGTCGGTCGGCACCACCAGCGTCTGCGCGCCGGCCGCCGCGCAATCGGCGGCCACCCGCTCCAGCGCCGCCGCGTTGCGCGCCGCCAGCACCAGCGCCACGCCGCCGCCATGGCCGCGTGCCAGCTGGCGCGCCATCTCGGCGCCGATGCCGTCCGAACTTCCGGTGATGATGATGACTTTCATAGGCTATCCCTTATTTTGGCAAGTACAGTAAGATAGCCCGCTTCTGCACAGATTCACACATTACGGAGTAAAAATGCGTCTTCCAGCACTCGCCATCGCCGCCGGACTCGGTCTGGCCTCCCTCCACGCCGCCGCCCAGCAGGCGCCGGTGCTGACGGAGGCGCCGCTGCGCGCCCACCTGTCCTTCCTGGCCGACGACCTGTTCGAGGGCCGCGGCACGGGCCAGCGCGGCGGCGACCTGGCGGTGCGTTATCTGGAGACGCAAGCCGCCGTCATCGGCCTCAAGCCGCTGGCCGGCGGCGGCTACCGCATGCCGGTCAAGATCGAGGGCACCAAGCTGCTGGACCGCAGCTTCGTGCGCTTCGACGCCAACGGCAAGAGCATCACGCCCAAGAACGGCAGCGAGATCGTGTTCGGCACCGCCGCCGGCAAGGCCGACCTGACCATCGACGCGCCGCTGGTGTTCGTCGGCTATGGCGCCATCGCGCCTGAGGAAAAGTGGGACGACTACAAGGGCGTTGACATGAAGGGCAAGCTGCTGGTCATGATGGTTAACGATCCGCAGCCCACCGCCGAGGAGCCGAACCGCTTCGCCGGCAAGGCCTACACCTACTACGGCCGCTGGCTGTACAAATACGAGGAAGCGGTGCGCCAGGGCGCGGCCGGCGTGCTGCTGATCCACACCACGCCGTCCGCCTCCTACCCGTGGAGCGTGCCGGCCAACGGCTTCAGTCATGAGCGCTTCCACCTGGCCGGCGCCGGCAACCCGGTCGAGGGCTGGCTGCAGGAAGACACCGCGCGCGCCCTGTTCAAGGCCGCCGGCTTCGACCTCGACGCGCTGCGCGCCCAGGCCGAGACCCGCGCCTTCCGCCCGGTCGACCTGAAGACCAGCGTCCACGCCGAGGTGCACAGCGCGATCCGCCAGATCAAGCAGTTCAATGTAGCCGGCATCGTGCCGGGCAGCGACGCCAAGCTGAAAGCGCAGGCCGTGGTCTACTCGGCCCACTGGGACCACCTGGGCATGGACGAAGGCGTGCGCCGCGACGACCGCGGCGACCACACCTGGAACGGCGCCATCGACAACGCCTCCGGCGCCGCCGCCCTGCTGGCGATGGCGGCCGAAGCGGTCAAGCATCCGGCCAAGCGCACGCAGGTCTTCCTGTGGCCGGCCGCCGAGGAGCAGGGCCTGCTGGGCAGCGCGGCCTATGTGCGCAACCCGGCCTGGCCGCTGGCGCAGACCACGGCCGACCTCAATCTGGACAGCATGAACTTCGTCGGCCTCACGCGCGACATCGGCGTCGCCGGCGCCGAGCGCAGCAGCCTGTACGAGGCCGCCGCCGATGTCGCCCGCAAGATGGGCCTGAAGCTGGCGCCGGCCATCCCCGACCTGTCCGGCGCCTACTTCCGCGCCGATCACTTCAACTTCGCCAAGGCCGGCGTGCCGGCGTTTAATGTCGGCTCGGCGGTGTTCTCCGGCGACGGCCACTTCGAGTTCGTCAAGGATCCGGCGCGGTCGGCCGCGCGCCTGGTCGCGTTCAAGAACGACTACCACCAGGTCACCGACGAATACCACGCCGACTGGGACTTGTCGGGCATGGTGCAGCAGGCGCAGTTCACGCTCAACCTGGGCTACGCGGTCGGCAACGCGCCGGCCATGCAAAGCTGGAAGGCGGGCGACGCCTTCGGCAAGGTCAAGCGCTAGGCTGGATGTAGATGGCCGCGCTGCAGCGCCGCGTAAAACAGGGTAGGATGGCCGCTCCCCGAACCACCGCACAAGGAACATCATGGAAACCAACAGCCACTGGATCGACATCGCCACCGCCGACGGCAGCTTCGGCGCCTACGTCTCGCTACCGCGCGGCGGCAAGGGGCCGGGCATCGTGCTGCTGCAGGAGATCTTCGGCGTCAACCAGCACATCCGCAACGTCGCCGACCAGTACGCGGCCGACGGCTACATGGTGATCGCGCCGGACCTGTTCTGGCGCCACGGCGCGCGCATCGAGCTGGGCTACGACGAAGCCGGCTGGAAGCGCGCCGTCGAACTGATGAACGCCAACGACTTCACGCTGGCGCAGTCCGACATCGCCGCCACCGTCAAGGCGCTGCGCGCGATGGACGGCGTGGGCGACAAGATCGCCTCGATCGGCTTCTGCTACGGCGGCAAGCTGTCCTACCACACGGCCGCCAACGGCCTGGTGGACGCGGCGGTGTGCTACTACGGCGGCGGCATCCAGAACGCGCTGGACCGCGCCAGCGAGATCACGGTGCCGATGCTGATGCACTTCGGCGGCGCCGACAGCCACATCCCGCCGGCCGCGGTGCAAAGCATCGCCGAGCGCTTCGGCGACAACGAGCAGGTCGAGATCCATGTGTACCCGGGCGCCGAGCACGGCTTCAACTGCAACCACCGCTCGTCCTACCACCAGCGCGCGGCCGCGCAGGCGCACGGCAACACGCTGCTGTTCGTCGGCGAGCAGCTGTAATGGCGCGCCTGACGCTGGCCTTCCCGGAGGACCAGTACTATTACTCGACGCAGCTGACGGTGCGCGTGACCGACATCAACGGCGCCAACCACTTGGGCAACGATTCGATGATCTCGATGATCTCCGAGGCGCGCGCCCGCTTCCTGTTCGAGTTCGGCGTGCAGGAAACCGGCAGCGACGGCGTCGGCATCATCGTCACCGACCTGGCCACCACCTACAAGGCCGAGGCCCACGCGCGCGACCAGCTGCTGTTCGAGATCGGCGTGATGGACTTCAACGCCTACGGCGGCGACATCACCTTCCGCGTGACCCGCCCCAAGGACGGCAAGCTGGTGGCGATGGCCAAGTCCGGCTTCGTGTTCTTCAACTACCAGAGCGGCCAGGTGACGCCGATGGCGCCGGAGTTCCTGGCCAAGTTCCCCAAGGTCAACCGCGTCGGCTGAGGCCGCGCGTCAGCGCTTGGCCACCTTTGGCACGATGGTCTTGTTGAACCAGTCGTCCAGCATCTGCTTCTCGTAGCGCAGGGTGTCGCTGTCGCTGTAGCGGCTGAGGGTTTGCATGTAGTTCATGTTCGACAGCTGCTCGTCGCCGCTGCGCAGCACTTGGCCGTCCTGCTCCAGCGTGTAGTGCAGGCGCATGCGCGGCCAGTCGGCGCCGCCGTTGAGGATGCGGATATCCTCGCCGCCATTGCGGCGCGGCCACATGCGGCCGGCCATATCGATGTCCTGCACTTCGATCTTCAGGTTCTGCCCGGCCGGCAGCTTCTTGTTCCAGGTGGCGAAATAGTCGCTGAAATCCTTGAGCACGCGCTCGCGGTCGATGGCGTTGCGCGGCACGTCGGTGAAGTCCTCCGGCTTGACATAGCTGACGCTGACGTCGGCCCAAGCGGCGCCGGCCAGCAGCGCCAACGACGCGGCCAGCAGGGTACGGGTGTATGCTCGCATTTGCTTCTCCTTCACAGTTGATGCTTTCAATATAGCCCGTTTCGCCGGCGCGGGTACTGCCTGAAGCGCTTTGTTACCAAACTTACCTGGGCCGATGTCACGCCCCTGTCATATCAAATCCTTAATATTACGCCCGTCGAGGTGCAGCCACCACCTCGCATGATGCCGCGCCCGGCGCCGGCACATGGAATGGCCACAACTACAACAGGATTTTCCCATGACCGAGTCCCTCGATCTGTCCCGCCGCAGCATCCTCAAGTTCCTGTCCAGCGCGCCGCTGTTGCCGCTGGCAGGCGGCAGCGCGACCGCCGCCCTGCTGTCGGCCTGCGGCGGCGGCGACACCGCCGCGCAAGCACCGCAACTGCTGTCCGTCACCTTCACCGGCATGGCCGCGCCTTCGCTGGCCAACGCCGCCGCCATGGCCACCACCACGGTCGGCTCGACGCTGAACCTGACCTACTCCGACGGCAAGACCCAGCCCTACTCGCTGGCCTACCAGACCTTCTTCATCACCGGCGCCAACGTGCCCAACGGCAGCGGCGGCACCATCCTGGCCGGCGGCTACTACGACATCAACAACCAGCCGATCGTCGACAAGACCGACGCCGGCCGTCGCCAGTTCTTCTCGGACTGCCCGGACGGCACCTCGCTGCTCAAGCTGGCCGCGCCGACCGTGCCCGGCGTCAAGGGCAACACCGTGTTCGCCGTGGTGCAGTTCGAATACACCACCCGCAACGTCAAGGGCGACTCGATGTACGGCATGCTGCCGTCGCCGATCGCCGTGCTGACGCTGGACCAGGACAAGACCACCGGCGCGCTGTCGCTGGTCAAGTACCACAACGTCAACACCGCCGGCGTCAACGGCCTGTGGATCACCTGCGGCGCCAGCCGCTCGCCGTGGAACACCCACCTGTCGAGCGAGGAGTACGAGCCGGACGCGACCAGCATCGCCAGCAACACCCAGTTCGCCAACTTCAGCACCAACCTGTTCGGCGACGCCACCAAGGCCAACCCCTACCACTACGGCCACATGCCGGAGATCACCGTCAACCCGGACGGCACCGGCAGCATCAAGAAGCACTACTGCATGGGCCGCATCTCGCATGAGCTGGTGCAGGTGATGCCGGACGAGCGCACCGCGCTGATGGGCGACGACGCCACCAACGGCGGCCTGTTCATGTTCGTGGCCGACAAGGCGCAGGACCTGTCGAGCGGCACCCTGTACGTCGCCAAGTGGACGCAGAAGACCGCAGAAAACGGCGGCTCGGCCACGCTGTCGTGGATCAAGCTGGGCAGCGCCACCAGCGCCGAGATCAAAGCCCTGGCCGACTCGCTGAAGGCGGCCGACATCCTCAGCGTCAAGACCACCGATCCGGCCGACGCCACCTACACCAAGATCCCGTTCAGCGGCAAGACCAACTGGATCAAGATCGTGCCGGGCAAGGAAAAGGCCGCGGCCTTCCTGGAGACCCACCGCTACGCCGCGTTCAAGGGCGGCAGCATGGGCTTCACCAAGATGGAAGGCACGACCGTCAACGCCAAGGACAAGATCGCGTACTCGGCGATGAGCTACATCAACGGCGCCATGAAGGACGGTTCGGGCGGCATCAAGATCCAGGGCCCGAGCGCCGGCATCGTGTACGCGCTGAACCTGAAGGCCGGCCAGGTGGACGACACCGGCGCCGCCATCAACAGCGAATGGGTGCCGGTCGACATGGCCGCCGTGCCGGCGCTGGTGGGCGAGGACCTGGCCACGCCGGACGCGCTGGGCAACCTGGCCAATCCGGACAAGATCGCCAATCCGGACAACATCAAGTTCTCGGAAAAGCTGCGCACCCTGTTCATCGGCGAGGACAGCGGCCTGCACGTCAACAACTTCCTGTGGGCCTACAACGTCGACACCAAGACGCTGACGCGCGTGCTGTCGACGCCGGCCGGCGCCGAGTCGACCGGCCTGCACGCGGTCGATGACATGAACGGCTTCGCCTACATCATGAGCAACTTCCAGCATCCTGGCGACTGGGAATCGGCGCTGCACGGCAAGGTGCAGCCGACGCTGGACCCGCTGATCCGCGCCAACTACCGCGACCGCTTCGGCGCCGCGGTCGGCTACCTGACCGGCTTCCCGACGCTGAACTAAGTCACCCCAGCTGTCCCGGCCCGCAACGCGCCTCAAGCGCCTTGCGGGCTTTTTTGCGTCCAGTGTTCCAGCCGGGCGGCCAGCAGGCGCTCGGCTGGCAGCAGCATCTGGTATTCGGCGGCGATGATCTTGTTAGGCAGGGCGTCGAGCGCGTAACGCGCCTCGGCCGCGCCGCGGGCGGCGCACAGTATCAAGCCCGGCGTGATGAAATCCTCCGGCTGCGGCTGCGCGCCCTGCACCAGCATCTTGGCCTGGTTCCTGGACAGCGCGGTGCGCTCGTAGAACTGGCTGTTGACCTGACGGTCCAGCTGGCGGACTGACCAGCCCCCGCGCAGCGCCTCCGTTTCGTAGAACAGCCTGGCGGTGGCGTTCTTCACCGACATCAGGCGCACGTAGGCCGACCAGGGTAAGAGCAATTCTCCAGACGCTGTCTGGAGAATTTCCGGCCAGAACAAATAGAATTTACGCATCTGCAGCAAGTTCTGTTTGCTGAAGCCGCGGCCGAAGCGTTTGGTAAGGTCCGTACCCAAGCGCTCAATCAATTCCTCCCCGTAGGCCGCACGTTCGCCTCCCGCCTGTTCGCACTCGACAATCCGCCGGCCAATCTCCCAATAGGCGGCGGTCATCACCGCGTTTACGCTGCGCGCGGCGGCCCGGCGCGAGGATTCCAGTAGCTCGACGATCTGCATATGGATGTCAGCGTAGTTGGCGATTAGCATGTTTTCGCGCTCCGGCCATGAGGATACTTAAATCGTAGTCCCTATTACTTGCACGCCCTTAGACCCGCGTCAAAGTAACCGCGCCGCGTCCGCCGCAAGTTTGTTGCACAACCCACCAAAATATTTCTCACAGAGATAGCAATATTGCCAAAAACGAAGTATTGTTCCGGTTGCACAGGGCGTTACGGCAGACTAACGCTGCGCCGTCGTGGAACAACGCGCCGTACAATCAGACTGCCCGGACAGCTCCGGAGTGTTGTGCAAGGCAGCAGGAATTTTTGTTGCCTGTTGTTAATATCAGTGGGTAAGACTACAATCGAAAAACTCATTCAGTAGTGCCATTTTGCGGAACTCGTCCCTATGTCTTTTTTGTCTGCTGCCTCGCCTAAGCTAGCGCCCTGGAAAGTCCTGTTGGTCGACGACGAACCGGACATCCACGACATCACGAAGCTGACCCTGAGCCGCTTCCGTCTCGACGGCCGCGCCCTCAGTTTCGTGCACGCCTACAGCGGCGCCGAGGCCAAGGAAGTGCTGGCGCGCGAGGCCGACGTGGCGCTGGTGTTCCTCGACGTCGTGATGGAGAAGGAAGACAGCGGCCTGGAGGTCGCGCGCTGGATGCGCGAGGACCTCGACAACCAGTTCACCCGCATCGTGCTGCGCACCGGCCAGCCCGGCCAGGCGCCCGAGGAACGCGTGATCGTCAACTACGACATCAACGACTACAAGGAAAAGACCGAGCTCGACCGCACCAAGCTGTTCACCACCACCTTCGCCGCGCTGCGCGCCTACCGCGACATCATGAAGGTCGAGGAGGCCCGCCGCCAGCAGCTCAACTACCGCGAGGGCCTGGAGCGCGTGATCGCCGCCTCGGCCCACATTTTCCAGCAGCGTAACCTGAAGGACTTCGCCAACGGCCTGCTGCAGCAGGTGGTCGCGCTGCTGCGCCTGGAACACAGCATGCTGCTGCGCCTGCGCGGCGCCACCGCCATCACCGGCGAGAACGACTACGAAATCCTGGCCCAGATCGGCGACGAGGACGGCACCCTGCTCAGCCCCGACGTGCTGGCCCAGCTCGACGCAGCCAAGAGCAACAAGATCTCGCGCGTCGAGGGCGACACCTACATCGGCTACTTCCCCAACAGCAGCGGCAAGGCCTCGCTGCTGGTGCTCAAGGGCGTCGACGAAATCTCCGAGATCGACACCAAGCTGCTGGAAGTGTTCTGCTCCGGTGTCGCCATCGCCTTCGATAATATTTTGCTGACGCAGGAAATCACCGACACCCAGGCCGAACTGATTCTGCGCCTGGGCGACGTGGTCGAGTCGCGCTCCAACGAGGCCGGCAACCACGTGCGCCGCATGTCCGAGGTGTGCCACCTGCTGGCCCAGGCTTCCGGCATGCCGGAGGACGAGACCGCCGTGCTGCGCCACGCCGCGCCGATGCACGACATCGGCAAGATCGCCACGCCGGACGCGGTGTTGCTCAAACCGGGCAAGCTGGACGCGGCCGAATGGGAAATCATGAAGCAGCACCCGACCGTCGGCCTGTCCATCCTGGACGGCTCGCAGCGCCCGATCCTGAAGGCGGCCGCCGTGATCGCCCACCAGCACCACGAGAAGTTCGACGGCAGCGGCTATCCGCAAGGCCTCAAGGGCCACGACATCCACCTGTACGCGCGCATCGTCGCCGTGGCCGACGTGTTCGACGCGCTGATGCACAAGCGCTGCTACAAGGAAGCCTGGCCGATCGACCAGGTGGTGGCGCATCTGCGCGAAGTGGCCGGCCATCATCTCGACCCGCTGTACGTCGACCTGCTGTGCCAGAACATCGACAAGGCGGTCGCCATCAACGAGCGCTTCCCGGACTGAGCGAAGTTCACCGCCGCACACAGGGCTTGCCGCCTGCGCGGCAACGGCGGCGGCGATTCCAGCTGGGGCGACCACGCGCCGCGGGCCGTAGACGGCCAAGCCATGGCGCGCCTGACGACAGCCCCGCGCCAGGCCGTCGCGTCTACTTGCGCTTGACCTTGGGGAAGCGCAGCTTGTAGTGCAGTCCCATGCCCGGCGCGCTGACCACCTTGACGGTGCCGCCCAGCGCGCCCGTCACCAGGTTGTACAGGATGTGCGCGCCCAACCCGCTGCCGCCCGAGCCGCGCTTGGTGGTGAAGAAGGGATCGAACAGCTGCGCCAGCGTGGCGCTGTCCATGCCGACGCCGTCGTCGCTGAACTGGAAGTCGACGAAGTCGCCGTCGACCTTGCCGCTGATCCTGATCTTGCCGGACTGCCCCTCCTCGAAACCGTGCACCAGCGAGTTCACCACCATGTTGGTGACGATCTGCGACACCGCGCCGGGGAAGCTGGCCATGTTGATGTGCTCGTCGCAATCGATCTCGACGGCGATGGGCTTGCCCTTGAGCTTGGGCTGCAGCGACAGCAGCACCTCGTCCAGGTACTTGCGCAGGTTGAAGCTGCGGATATCGTCGGACGACTGGTCCACCGCCACCTGCTTGAAGCTGCGCACCAGCGCCGCAGCGCGCTGGGTGTTGGTGGTCATGATGCGCAGCGATTGCGCGATGATGTCGAAGAACTGGTTCAGGCCGTCCTCGTCCAGCGTGCCGTTGGCCATGTCCTCGCGCGTGAGCTTGAGCTCCTCCACCAGATGGCTGGTGGCGGTCACGCAGATGCCCAGCGGCGTGTTGATCTCGTGCGCCACGCCGGCCACCAGCCGGCCCAGCGAGGCCAGCTTCTCCTGCCGCACCAGCTCGCCCTGCGCGTCCTTGAGCGAGGTCAGCGCGTTCTCCAGCGCGGCGTTCTGCTCCTCCAGCGCCTCCTTGGCGCGGCGGATTTCGCGGTCGGCCTGCATGCGCGCGATCGCCACCGCCACGTGGCTGGCCATGAAGGCCAGGATGTCGAGGTCGGCCTGGGTGTAGGTCACCGTCTCGTCGTAGCTTTGCACGATGATCACGCCGTACGCCACGTC
Organism: Duganella caerulea; assembly: GCF_040362985.1. NCBI lineage: Bacteria > Pseudomonadati > Pseudomonadota > Betaproteobacteria > Burkholderiales > Oxalobacteraceae > Duganella > Duganella caerulea. The sequence goes on from NZ_BPWJ01000011.1 coordinate 129,185, forward strand.
GCCCAGCAGCATCGGCGCGCCCATCCAGCTGGCGATGTCGGTGTTGCCCAGCGGGTGCTCCATCTCGCCGCTGTCGACCAGCGCCTGGAAGCCGGCGCGGTCCAGCAGCATGGCCTGCTTGCGCTGCAAAATGTACGAGGACATGCCGACCCCGTAGTCGAAGCGCTTGACCGGCGCGTGCTCGTCCTTCTGGTCGACAAAATACGGGATGCTGATTTCCTTGGTGTCGGCGTGGTACAGCGCCATCAGGAAGTTCTGCGCCGGCACCAGCTCGCTGATGATCTGGTGCAGCCGCATGTTCAGGCGGCTGCCGCCGGTGGCCGTGGCCGACAGGTTGGCCAGCTCGTACAGCGCGCGCTGGATGGCCTCGGCGCGGCGGCGCTCGGCCACCTCGTGCGACAGCTGGGCGGTGCGCTCCTGCACCGCGCGCTCGAGCCGGTCCATGCTCTGCAGGCCCTGCAGCGCGCTCGACACGTGGTTGGCGATCAGCGCGAACAGCGCCTGGTCCTCCTCGCTGAAGGTGTGCTGCTTGTCGTAGCTCTGGATCACGATCGCGCCCAGCGCCTGGTGGTTCTGGTCCAGCAGCGGGCAGCCCATCCAGTGCTCGGCGATGGTGCCGATGCCGAAGCCGGCGTTGGCCTCGCGCCGCGACAGGTGCTCGGCCGCCGTCATCACCATGCGCTCGCGGGTGGCGATCACGGTGGCGGTCGGCGACTCGCCCTCGACCAGCTCGAACAATTCGTCGCGGCTGGGCGGGTCGTCCACCTCGTCGACAAAATACACGAAGCGCACCTGGTTGACCGGCCCGTCGCGGTCGCTCAACGCCACGAAGAAGTTGGCCGCGTACATGATGCGTCCCAGCGCCGCGTGCACGGCCTGCAGGAACTCGCTGATATCGGTGCAGCTGCTCGACTTCTGCCCGATTTCAAGCAACATGGTCTGGACGGCTTCCAGGCGGGTGAGGCGACTTTCCATCGATTTTCCTAGTGTGAGCTAATGCGCATAGGAAATACTAGCAGGTCCGGCCCAAGCCGGCCACCGAAACAAAAACAGCCAGGCCGTCTTGCGACGGCCTGGCTGTTCGCTTGCGCGGTAAAAAGCTTAGGCGTTGGCGGACTGCTTGCGGCGGCGTGCCACCAGGCCAACCAGGCCCAGGCCGCCGAGCAGCATGCCATAGGTTTCAGGTTCCGGCACCGGCGTCACGGTCACGCCCAACGAATACGAACCGGCCGACTTCGACACGGCGCTGCCGCTCACCGCCAGGTAGTAGTTGCCGGCGCCCAGGGCGGCCGAACTCAGCTGCCATACATCGGTGGCGCCGGTCGACAGCTGGTTACCGGTCATCAGCAAGCCGCTGCTGTTGTACAGCGCCAGGTTGGTGATGTCCAGGCCGTTCTTGGCATTGCCGGTGTACGACAGCAGGTCGCCCGCGATGGTCGAGGCGCCGGTCAGGGTGAAGGTGTATTTGTCGGTGAAGGTGTCACCCGCGTGATTACCGGTGACCAGGTGGCCGACAAAGTCCGCACCGCTGCTCAGGTTGAGCGCGGTGTCGGGATTGCTGATGTCGGCTGCCATCGCGCCTTGCGACAGGAAGGCGGCGCCGGTCATGACCAAAACGCCGGTCAGTGTTTTGATTTTAATCATATCGAACTCCTAAAAAAAGGGAGTCCAAAATGTAGCAGCCTCGTCCTTGCCGACCGGCCCCGCACAATTGAATGTTACATCCTCTTACACGTTTATTTAACGAAATCTTAATTCTAGTAAAGAACTAATGCTGAGTGACTACGGTTTACGATAGCCACTGTCGATCCAGGCCGAGGCGCTGGTCACGCTCAGCTTGAAAGTGGGCGCCACCCGCACCCGCGCCAGCTCCTCGCCGTAGGGGTCGAAGGCGCACAGCGTGGCATAGGCGTCGTCCTCGTCGGGCACGATGTCGAGGTTGACCCGGACCTGGCCGGCCTCGCCGTTGACGAACACATGCTTGTGCAGCTGGGCGTGCAGCTGCTGCTCGTGGCGGCGGATCACCTCGTTGGCGGTCTTGACCAGCGTGTTGAAGGCGTTGACGTCCAGCGGCTTGGGGTTTTTCTTGTCGCGCCCCATGGTCCACGGGCCGACCAGCGCCGGTTCCGGCTCGCCGTCCTTGATCATCGCCACCGCCCAGCCCTCGTCATCGTCGTTCTTGATGACGCGCGCGGTCCAGCCGTTCCCCTGCCATACGCGCGCCTCCTGGACCGGGGCGTCGTCGTCCTGCTGCTGTTCGGTGTCGGGGTAGTCTGCGCTCATGCTGTGGGCTCGCCTGGAAAGTTGGATGGGGGTGAAATGATAAGCGCCCGGCCGCAAGATGTGTGGGTTTTTGACACGAAATTGTCACGCCGCCACTGGGACGCCCGCCAAAAACCGAAGAAACATTCTAAATTTCAACAGACATTGTCACCAGAATATGATTATTATCAATATTGAATCATCAGTTTCCAGTTGTTAATAAAATTAAAAAGCACAAGGAACGTCCAAAATGATCGCCCAAACCCTGCTGGCCCTCGGCCTGGCCGGCGCCGCCCTGAACGCCGGCGCCGCCGTCAATTACACAGCGACCGGCGGCACCACCTCCGCGGTGGCCGGCGTGACCACCAACACCTTCGACGACGGCTTGCTGCCGGCCGGCTTCGCCACCTACGACCAGGCCGGCGCCCTGATCCCGTCGCCGGGCAATCCAGGCTACGCAGCGCAGCCGCCGGGCGACGCCACCGCCTTCTTCTCGGTCGGCGTGAGCAACGGCCAGCCATCGTCGTCCAGCGTCACGTTCGGCGGCCTCGGCGTGAGCTACTTCGGCTACTACATGGGCTCGCCGGACAACTACAACATCGTCACCCTGTACAGCGGCGCCACGCAGGTGTTGCAGATCAACGGCGACGCCATGGCGTCGGCCGCCAGCCTGCTGGCCAACGGCAACCAGCAGACCGGCTTCTACATGAACTTCTTCGCCGACCACGGCACGACCATCACCCGGGTCACGTTCTCGTCCAACCAGAACGCCTTCGAGTCGGACAACCATTCGTACATCGCGGCGGTTCCCGAACCCCGCACCTACGCGATGCTATTGACCGGCCTCGGCCTGCTGGGTCTCTCCAGCCGCCGCCGCCAATCCAATCCGCGTTTTTATTAAGATAGGTCCATGATGAAAAATTTACTTCCAAAAATCGCCGCGGCAGCCCTGCTGTCCGCATCCGGGCTGGCCTCGGCGGGCGACTGCCCCACGACCGACCTCACCTTCGACGTGCCCGGCGTGACGGTCTCGAAATGCTACAGCGTCGCCGGCAACGTGGTCGACAGCTCGCCAGCCGACAAGCTGACGGTCTCCAGCCTGCTGGCCACGCAGTTCGCCTTCAGCGGCCAGAGCGGCGTGCCGATCACCTCGTTCAACGTCAGCGCCAACGGCCTGACCCACGTGACCACCTATGACTTCCCGCAGCTGTTGACCGGCAACGTCATCGTCGGCCTGCACTTCGGCAATGGCCAGGGCGGACCGGGCAACGTCACCAACTTCTACGCGTTCAACGCCGGCAGCGGCGTGGACAAGTTCTACACCGCGCTCCAGGCCACCTCCAACGCCGGCCTGTACCGGATCAGCGCGCCGGTGCCGGAACCGGAAACCTACGCCATGATGCTGGCCGGCCTGGGCCTGGTGGGCGTCATCGCGCGCCGCCGCCGCAGGGCGCGGGCATAAACCGCCCGCCCAGCGCCAAAGCCCGCATGTAGCGGGCTTTTTTTACGTCCGGCGGCGGTGCGTTCAGCCGGCGGCGCTCAGCACGAGATGCACGGCCGCGGCGGCGGCATGATGGGCGGACGCAGCGGCGTCACGCGCGGGTCGATGGCCGGGTCCGGCGTGTGGTAGCTGAACGGCGTGATGATGATGGGCGGTATCGTCGGCGGCGCCGATGGCGGGCCCTTGGGGCCTCCGCCGGAGAGGTGCTGTGCGCTGCGCTGGCGCCAGGTCCGCTTGCAAATCGAGGATAGCGATTGACCCTCGCTCAATTCTAGCCAAGCCATGTTAGAGCCCTCCCTGCAATGGTCAGAGTATCAGTATAGGCAGGCATAACTTTAAATCAAGGACGATTCCGGCTCGTCGCGCCGGACAAGCATTCCATCCCGCCAATTTGCCGGTCTGTCGCAATCCGCTGGCCGCCGCCGGGGGCGATCGGTACAGTTCAACCATGCCAAACGGCACAGGAAAAACAGAACCACCCAACCACCGAGGTCCGCCATGAAAATCACTGCTAAAAAACTGGTATTTGCCGCCTTCGTCACCCTGCTGGCTGTCGCCGCGTGGCAGTCGATCTTCGGTGACGGCATGCACGTCAACATCGACGGCGACGAGATCGACGGCCCGCTGGGCTTCCTGCTCGGCACCGTGTTTGCCGGCGGCGGTCTGCTGATCGCCGCCGTGGCCATCACCTGCGGCGCGGTGTTTGTCGGCCTGCTGTTCGCCGGCCTGGGCATCCTGATGATCAGCGGCCTGGTGCTGCTGGCCGTGGTGGTGGCGGCGGCGGTCTCGCCCCTGCTGCTGCCGCTGCTGATCCCGGTCGGCCTGTACATGGTGTTCCGCTCGCGCTCCCGCAAACAGCAGCTGCGCGCCACCATGGAACACGCCGTCTAAGCCGTCCCCACAGTTTCAACCGGAAGCGGCCGGGACCTGAACTCCCGGCCGATCCGCCTCTTTCCCCGTCCCGTCCCCAGTCTCCTCCCCCGCCAGCGCCACCCGGTTGCGGCCGTCGCGCTTGGCGCGGTACAGCGCCTGGTCGGCGCGCCGCAGCGCCGCCTCGCCGCCGCCCTCGGCGCCGTCCAGCGCGGCGATCCCGATGCTCACCGTCACCGTCACCGCCGCGCCGTCGTCGGGCCCCATCGGCGTCCGCGCCACGCGCTGGCGCAGGCGCTCGGCCAGCACCGCCGCCTCCTCCGGCGCCGTGCCCGGCAACAGCAGCGCGAACTCCTCGCCGCCGATGCGGCCGACCACGTCGATCTGGCGCTGGCCCTCGCGCAGCGCCGCCCCCAGCTGGCGCAGCACGGCGTCGCCGGCCGCGTGGCCGTGCGCGTCGTTGATGCGCTTGAAGTGGTCGACATCCAGCAACAGCACGGCGGCGCGGCCGCCGGCGGCGCGCCGCAGCCGGGCGTGCTCGTCCTCCAGCCGGCGCATGAACTCGCGCCGGTTCGGCAGGCCGGTCAGGAAGTCGGTGGTGGCCAGCACCCGCAGCTCGTCGTGCAGGCGGCGCCGCTCGGTCACGTCCAGCGTCGAGACGATGACGAAGTCCAGGCTGTGCGCGTGGCCCGGCATCACCAGCAGGGTCAGCTCGTTGAGCCGCACCGTGCCGTCGAGCCGCTCGAAGCTGCCCTCGCAGGCGAAGAAGTGCTGGCCCTGCGCCAGCGCGGTCAGCGCCAGCGCGAAGCTGGGCATGGCGGCCTCATCGAAGTTCTGCGCCAGCGTCAGCCGCGGCGCCTCGTGCCGGCCCGGCGCCGCGCCCACCTGCGCCAGCGCGGCGGCGTTGACGTCGACAATGCGCACCAGCCCGGCCAGGCGCCGCAGCTGGCTGGCGTTGGCCTGCAGGTAGCGGCCCAGGTCGTCGACGCCGGACAGCTCCAGCTCGGCCAGCGCGGCGCGCACCGCCGACCAGTCCTGCTCCCACAGCGCCACCGGCGCGTGGTCGTACAGGCTGCGGAAGCGGGCCTCGCCGGCGCGCAGCGCGGCCGCCGCCTGGGCCTGCTCGATGGCGATGCCGGCCAGCCGCGCGGCCTGCTCGATCAGCGCGAGGTTGGCCGCGCTGGGCGAGTGCGGCTCGCGGTGGTAGATGGCGAAGGTGCCCAGCACGTTGCCGCCGGCGCCGTAGATCGGGTCGGACCAGCACGCGCCCAGCCGGGCGCGCAGCGCCAGGTCGCGGTACTCGGTCCAGGCCGAGGCGCGGCGGATGTCCTCGACGATCACCCGGCTGCGGGTGAGCACCGCCTGCGCGCAGGCGCCCTGGCTGCCGTGGATCGGGCGGCCGTGCACGGCGGCGTTGAAGAAGGCCGGCAGGCTGGGCGCCGCGCCCACCAGCAGGCGCTCGCCGGCCTCGTCAAGCAGCAGGATGCTGCACAACATCTCTTCGTTGCCGGCCTCGACGCCCAGCACCACGCTCTCCAGGATGGCCGGCAGCGGCGCGCCGGTGGCCAGCAGTTCCAGTACGTGGCGGCGGTTGTGTTCGCGCTGCTCGCCCTGGGTGCGCTCGGTGATGTCGCGGAACGACCACAGCCGCGCGGGCTCGCTGCCCAGCAGCAGGCCGCGCGTGTGCCGCTCGATCACGCGGCCGTCCTTCAGGTGCAGCAGTTCCAGCTGGCTGGCCGGCGGCCCGCCAGCCGCCGGCGCCGGCGGCGCGGCCTGGCCCGGATGGCGCAGCTGCCGCGCCATGTGCGCCATCAGCGCGGCGCTGTCGGCCTGCCAGTCCAGCTGCTCGGGCACGCTCCACAGCTCGCGGAAGCGGCGGTTGGCGGTCAGCACGCCGCCCTTGAGGTTGTCGACCAGGATGCCGTCGACGGTGGAATCTAGAATGCTGCGCAACATCGCCTGGCTGCGCTGGGCGCCGTCGGCCAGCACGCGCAGCGTGGCCTGGCCCTCGCGCAGCTCGCCGGCCAGCTGTTCGGCGCGCGCCTGCGCGGCGCGGGCCCGCACGCGGCCGCGCGCCAGCAGCCAGGTCAGGCCGGCCAGCAAGGCGCTCAGCAACACACCGCCTAACGCGACCTCGCGCGCCTGGTCGCGCGCCGGCGCGGCGCCCGGCCGGGCGGCGATCAGCAGCGTCCACGGATGGCCGCCGGCGCTGACCCGGCGCACACTGCTGCGCTGGCCGCCGGCGCCGCCCGGATGGCTCTCGTACATCAGCGCGGCCGGCGCCACGGCGTCGCCGTCGTAGATCTGGACCGCCAGCGCGGCGGCGCGCGCCCCGCCCAGCCCGGCCATCAGGTCGCCCATGCGGAACGGCGCGTACACCCAGCCGTCGATGGCGGCGCGGCGCGCGGCCGCGGTGCCGGTGGCCTGGCCGTGCCGGTACACCGGCAGCACCATCAAAAAGCCCGACTGGGCCGGCTCGACCTCCTCCTGCACCAGCCGTATGCGGCCGCTGACGGCGGGCAGGCCGGAGTCGCGCGCCTGCTCCAGCACGCCGCGCCGCACCGGCTCGGACGCGGCGTCGTAGCCGAAGGCGTGGCGGTTGCTGCCGCCGGACGGCTCCAGATACACCACCGGCGCGTACCAGGCGCGCGCGCCGTCCGGGCGGATGCGGTAATCGGGGTCGCCGTCCAGCCGGACCAGGCGTTGGTGTTCGGCGCGCCGCTCCGGCGTCACCATCGCCATGTAGCCGACGCCGTGGATGCCGGGGAAGTGCGCGTCCAGGTTCTGCCCGGCCAGGTAGGCGCGGAATTCGGCGCGGTCCACCACGACCGAGCTGGCGAACAGGCCCTGCACGCCGTACAGCACCTGCTCATAGGTCTGCATGCGGCGGTCGAGATTGTTGACCAGCTCGCGCACGCGGCTGTTGAAGTCGGCCTCGAGCTCCTGCCCGGCCTGCGCGCGGGCGCCCAGCCACAGCGCGCCGGTCGCCCCCAGGCAGCCGGCCAGCACCAGCGCCGCCAGCACGCCCGGCGAGAGCGATGCCTGCAGCAGCCGGCGCAGCCGCGCCCGGGGGGCGGAGGGCATCTACACCTCGGTGCCCGCGAACTGGCGGTAGCCGCGCGCGCGCAGGGCGCAGGCCGGGCAGGTGCCGCAGCCATAGCCCCAGTCGTGCAGCGCGCCGCGCTCGCCCAGGTAGCAGGTGTGGGTGCCGTCGCGGATCAGATCGACCAGCGCTTGGCCGCCCAGCTCCTGCGCCAGCTCCCAGGTCTGGCGCTTGTCGCGCCACATCAGCGGGGTCTCCAGCTTGAGGCGGGTGTCCATGCCCAGGTTGAGCGCCACCTGCAGCGCCTTCATGGTGTCGTCGCGGCAGTCCGGGTAGCCGGAGAAGTCGGTCTCGCACATGCCGCCCACCAGCACCGTCAGGCCGCGCCGGTAGGCCACGGTGGCGGCCACCGTCATGAACAGCAGGTTGCGGCCCGGGACGAAGGTGTTGGGCAGGCCGTTGGCCTGGGTCTCGATGGCGATATCGTGCGTCATCGCGGTCTGCGAGATCTCGGAGATCAGCGACAGGTCGATCATGTGGTCCTCGCCCAGCTTGGCGTTCCACTCGGGCGAGTGGGCGCGCAGGCGCGCGATCACGGACGGGCGCACGGTCAGCTCGACGGCGTGGCGCTGGCCGTAGTCGAAGCCAATGGTTTCCACGCGCGCGTAGTGCTTCAGCGCCCAGGCCAGGCAGGTGGTGGAGTCTTGGCCACCGCTAAACAGGACCAGGGCGGAATCGGTAGGCAGCATTGCTTTGTTCTTTCAAGGACTTGCAGGGTCTTGCAACGTTATAAGTACGCCATCTTTTAGGGCAATCCGGTAACATGTCAGCCAGCGTACACCCTGATGGAGTCTCATGTTACCGGCATCGCCAGCAAAAAAAATGGCAGGATCACGAATTTTGGCACAAGTTGTGGCAAAAGTATCCGGCCGCCTCGCCGTGGCCGGCGTCCTCGCAGCCGTGGCGCTGCCCGCCGCCGCGCAGGGATTGAAGTACGACGTCCACATCGACGCCCCGGCCCCGCTGCGGGAACTGCTGGAACAGAACCTTGACCTGCTGCGCTTTCGCGGCAACGCGCGCATGAACCGCGAGCAGCTGGTGCGCCTGGTGCGCGCCGCGCCCGAGCAGGTCAAGACGCTGGCGGCCACCGACGGCTACTACTCGCCGGTGGTCGAGGCCCGGCTTGACCGCGACGGCGACACGCCCCGGGTCGAAGTCAGCGTGCAGCCGGGCGAGCCGGTGCGGGTCGGCGACGTCGACCTGGTGCTGCAGGGCTTCGCGCCGGTGCCGGACCTGCCGCCCGAAAAACAGTTCGACACCACCGCGCTGAAAGCCGGGTGGACGCTCAAGAAAGGCCAGATCTTCCGCCAGACCGACTGGGAGCAGGCCAAGCGCGGCCTGCTGCGCCAGGTGGTGCAGACGCGCTACCCGCGCGCGCAGCTGACCGACACCCAGGCCACGGTGGACCCGGACAACCACGTGGCCACGCTGCGGGTGGTGCTCGACAGCGGCCCGGAGCTGCGCTTCGGCGAGCTGCGGATCGAGGGCCTGAAGCGCTACCCGGCCGCCATCGTGCGCAACCTGAATCCCATCCATCCGGGCGACTACTACAGCGAGGCCGCGCTGCAGTCCTACCAGGCGCGCCTGCAGGACACGGGCTACTTCAGCGGCGTGGAGGTCAGCGCCGACATGGGCGCGGTGCTCAACGAACAGCTGGATGCCGGCGCCGCCACGCCGAAGCAGAACGCCGAAGCCGCGATGGCGCCGCTGCCGCTGCTGGTGCGCGTGACCGAGAACAAGCGCCGCAACGTCAGCGCCGGCCTGGGTTTCAGCACCAACACCGGCAACCGCGCCTCGCTGGCGTATGACGACCTGTCGGTGTTCGGCCTGCGCATGAAAAGCGCGCTGACGCTGGAGACCAAGAAGCAGACCGCGCGCAGCGACTTCTACTTCCCCACCACGGCCGACGGCTACAACGACAGCTTCGGCGCCTCGTTCGAGCGCAGCGACATTTCGGGCGAGGTCACCAGCGTGGCCAGCGTGGCCGGCAAGCGCGCCTGGGGCACGCCGCTGCTCGAGCGCAGCCTGTCGCTGGAGCTGCTGACCGAGACCAAGACCATCGACGGCATCCCGTCCAGCACCAGCAAAAGCCTGCCGCTGACCTACGCCGTCACCTGGCGCAAGCTGGACAACCTGCTGTTCCCGACCAAGGGCTACGCGCTCAACGCGCAGCTGGGCGGCGCGCTGCTGCCCATCCTGACCGACGAGGCCTTCGTGCGCGGCTACGCGCGCGCCGTCTGGTACCGGCCGCTGACCGCCAGCACCAACCTGATACTGCGCGGGGAAATGGGCGCGCTGGCTTCGCGCGACAAGAACGGCGTGCCGGCCGTGTACCTGTTCCGCGCGGGCGGCGACCAGTCGGTGCGCGGCTACGCCTTCCAGGAGCTGGGCGTGCACGAAGGCGACGCCATCACGGGCGGCCGCTACCTGGCCACCGGCAGCGCCGAGTTCCAGTACTGGTTCAAGCCCACCTACGGCATGGCCGTGTTCTACGACGCCGGCAACGCGGGCGACACCTTCAGCGCGCTGCATCCGAAATCCGGCTACGGCGCCGGCGGCCGCTGGAAAAGCCCCGTCGGGCCGATCAACGTGGACGTCGCGTACGGCCACGCGGTCCATAAATACCGATTGCACTTCTCGCTGGGATTCACCTTCTGATGGCCGACAACCAAGACACTCCAACCCCGCCGTCGCCGGACGCGCCGAACACCGCCGCCGCGACGCCGCGCCGCCGCTGGCCGCGCCGCGTGCTGGTTTCGCTCGGCGTGCTGGTGGCGCTGCTGGCCGGCGCCTTCTGGCTGCTGGGCCGCGAATCGACCTTGCAGCAGCTGGTGCAGCGCATCGCCAACGCCAGCGGCGGGCAGATCGCCGTCAGCGGCGTCTCCGGATCGCTGTACCACCGCATGCACATCGGGCATCTGGTCTATCGCAGCAAGGACAGCGTCATCACGGCGGACGACATCGACATCAACTGGTCGCCGCTGCAGTATTTTTCCGAAGGCCTGGCCATCAGCGAGCTGCATGTGGCCGCGCTGACGGTGCAGAGCATCGGCCCGTCGGAGCCGGCCAAGATGCCCGAGTCGCTGGCCGCGCCCTTCCGTCTCAGCCTGTCCGACGTGCGGCTCGACAAGCTGACGCTGACCAGCGCCACCGGCAGCAACGTGATCGAGCGCCTGCGCTTCCAGCTGTACGGCGACCGCACCAGCTGGCACCTGCAGCAGGCCAGCGCCCACACCGCGTTCGGCGACGCCACCGCCGACCTGACCATCGGCGCCAGCAAGCCGTTCGCGCTGCAAGGCAAGGCCGCGCTGGTGCAAACCGGCGCCGCCACGCAATCATCGCAGACCGGCGCTGCCACGCGGCCGGCACCGACAGGCGCCACCGCGCGGTTGGCGCAGAGCGGAGGCAGCGCGCAGCCGGCGAAGACCGGCGGCGCGCGGCTGTCGCTGGAGGCCGGCGGTAACCTGGCGCTGTTGACGCTCAAGGCGCAGGGCAGCGCCAATGGCGCCAGCGGCAAGGCCAATGTGGCGCTGGCGCCGTTCGACCCCGTCATCCTGCGCGCGCTGGACCTGAACGCCCGCGACCTCGATCCGGCCGGCTTCGACCCAAGCTGGCCGCAGGCGAAATTCAGCCTGCAGGTCAGCGCCGCCATCGCGGCCGATCAAAAGCTGTCCGGCCAGTTCGCCCTGCTCAACCAGGGCAAGGCCGCTCCGCTCGACCAGCAAGGCTTGCCGCTGCAGGCGTTCAGCGGCAAGCTGGCCGGCACGCTGACCGCCTCCCAGCTGGAGAACGTGCTGCTCGACCTGGGCGCGGCGGGACGCTTCACCGGCGGTGGCCACGTCAAGCGCAGCGCGCCCGACGCGGGCGTCGACGCCGCGCAGTTCGCGCTGCACACCGATCGCCTCGACCTGAAAAACATCCACAGCAGCATCAACAAGACCAGTGTGGCCGGCGACATCACGCTGGGCAGCACGCCAAGCAAGCAGACGCTGAGCGCCAGGCTGGCGCAGGATGGCCTGCGCCTCGACCTGCAAGCCTCGCTGGCCGACGCGCTGCTCCAGCTGCAGGAAGCGCGCCTGCTGGCCAAGAAAGGCAGCATCAGCGCCACCGGCCAGGCCAGCCTCAAAGACAAGCGCGAATTCAGCGCCAAGCTGCGCGCCGACCATTTCGATCCGTCCGCGCTGGGCGCCGGCTATCCGGTGGCCGACCTCAATGCCGACATCAACGCCAGCGGCCACGTCGCGCCGGCATGGCAGGTCGCGGCCAGCTTCGACCTGAAGGCCAGCAAGCTCGCGGGCCAGACGCTGTCCGGCAACGGCAAGCTGAATGCGGACGCGCAGCACATCAGCGGCGTGGACGCCCACCTGGCGATGGCGCAGAACACCGCCGACATCAGCGGCGGCTTCGGCGCGCCGGGCGAACAGCTGCGCTGGAAAGTCGACGCGCGCCAGTTGTCGGCACTGGCCTCGGACCTGATCGGCGCCGTCAGCGCCAGCGGCATCGTCACCGGCAGCATGGCCGAGCCGCGCACCAGCTTCGAAGCCGACGCCAAGGGACTGGGCCTGGCCTCCGCCAAGCGCCCCGTGGCCGATAGCCTGATCCACGCCGCCGGCGACGTCGCGCTGGCCGGGCCGAAGAAAACGCCCGAGCTGAAAATGAGCGGCGCCATACAGCGCCTGAATCCCGCCGCTTTCGGCGCGGCGCAGGCGGGCGCCGTCAACGCCACGTTCACGGCCGACGCGCGGCTGGCCGCCGACTGGCGCGCCGGCGTGAACCTGACCTTGCAGCCTTCGACCTTCGCCAACGCGCCGCTGAGCGGCTACGCGCGATTGAGCGCCGACAAGGACAGCATCGACAACGCCGACATCGACCTGCGGCTGGCGTCCAACAATCTGCAGGCCAAGGGCAGTTTCGGCAGCCCGCGCGACAAGCTCGATTGGAAGCTCAGCGCGCCGCAGCTGGCCGCGCTGGGTCCGCAGTTCGCGGGCACGCTGCAGGCCAGCGGCAGCCTGTCCGGCACCCGCGCCAAGCCGGCGCTGACGCTCGCACTGGACGGCGCCAACCTGCGCGCACCCGGCCAGCAGCAAATCGGCACGATACGCGGCAGCGCCACGCTGGGCAACACCGCCGCGCTGGCGGCCGGCACGCCGCCAACCATCGCGTCGGCCATCTCGGCGGTCACGTCGGCGGCCAAATCGGCCGTGGCATCGGCGGCCACCTCGGCGAACGCGCCAGCCACCGCCACGGCGCAGGACCGCCGCGCGGCCACCGGCGCCAACGCCCGCGCCACGGCACGCACCAACGCGGCACGCGGCGCCGACGCCGACACCTACGCTGACGTCCCGCTAGTGAGCGACATCGAAATCACCCGCTACGTCTCGCCTTCCCTGACGCTGGACAAGGCGCGCCTGCAAACCAGCGGCACGCGCAGCAGCCACACATTGCAGCTCAGCGCCAGCAACGCCGATTTCGACGCCGCCGTGCGCGTCAAGGGCGGCTGGGCCAACGACACCTGGACCGGCGCCATCGACACCCTGCAAAACCGCGGCCGCTACGCCTTCACCCTGGCCGCGCCGGCGCCGCTCAAACTGGCCGCGCCGGCCGGCAGCGGCGTCGCCGGCCTGCTGCACCCCGAGCAGATCGCCCTGGGCGCCACCGCCATCAAGCTCCCCGACGGCAGCATCCGCATCGACAGCCTGGAAAAAACCGGCCCCGCCTGGCGCAGCAAGGGCATGGCCGCCGGCGTGCCGGTCAACTACCTGGCCCAGTTCTCCGACGCCTGGCGCGACAACGTCCGCAGCACCATGACCGTCGGCGCCGAATGGGGCCTGCACCTGCAGGCGGCCAGCAAGGACAGCCCGCCGGTGCTGGGCGGCCTGCTGCACGTCTACCGCGAACAGGGCGACCTGACCATCACCGGCGCCGACCTGCCGCAGCCGCTCGGCCTGCGCACGCTGGACGGCCGCGTCGACGTCAACGACGGCACGCTGCGCCTGCAACTGAAGGTGGACGGCACCCGCGCCGGCCAGGCCCGCATCGACGCCACCGCGCAGCTGCACGACGGCCGCTTGGCCGACAGCAGCGCCATCACGCTGAGCGGCAACGCCAATATGGGATCGCTGGCCTGGCTGGCGCCGCTGGCCGGCCAGCCGGGACTGGAAATCGACGGCGCGCTCAAGCTGGCCGTCACCGGCGCCGGCACCATCGCCGCGCCGCTGCTGGACGGCGATATCAGCGGCGACAAGCTGGTGCTGAGCTGGGTCGACCAGGGCATCAAGCTGCGCAACGGCCAGTTGCAGGCGCGCCTGAGCGGCGACCAGCTGCAGCTGCAAAAGCTGGCCTTCGACGGCAACGAGGGCCACGCCCAGGCCGACGGCTGGATACGCTACGCGGCCAACGAGGCCACCATGAACCTCAAGCTCAGCGCCGACAAGCTGGAAGTGCTGTCGCGCCCCGACCGCATCCTGGTGGTCAGCGGCCAGAGCACCTTGGTGCGCGACGCCAAACGCTTCCAGCTGGACGGCAAATTCCGCGCCGACCGCGCCAACATCGAACTGGCCGGCGAGAACACGCCCACGCTCAGCGACGACGTGGTCATCATCGGCAAGGGCGCGCCGCCGGCCAAGGCGCAGGCGCAACAAGGCCAGCCGCTCAACATCGACCTGGAGGCCGACCTGGGCGACGCCTTCAACCTCAAAGGCAAGGGCCTGGACGCCCAGCTGGCCGGCGCGGTGCGCATCCACGTGGCCGACCGCCGGCCGCCGCGCGTCAACGGCAGCATCCGCGTGGTCAACGGCACCTACGCGGCGTATGGACAGAAGCTGGCGATCGACCGCGGCGTGATCAACTTCACCGGCGCCTACGACAACCCGGGCCTGAGCATCCTGGCGGTGCGCCGCCGGCCCGAGGGCGAGGCGCTCAGCGAGACCAATGTGGAGGCGGGCGTGGAGGTGCGCGGCACGGCGCTGGCGCCGGTGGCCAAGCTGGTGTCCACGCCGGCCGTGTCGGACAGCGACAAGCTGGCCTGGCTGGTGCTGGGCCACGGCATCGACAACACCGCCGGCAACGACATGGCGCTGCTCAGCGCGGCGGCGGGCGCGCTGTTCGGCGGCGGCCAGGGCAAGCTGGCCAACGCGCTGGGCGTGGATGAACTGGGCGTGAGCCAGGCGGCCGGCAACTCGGCCGGCGCGGCCACGGGCCTGCAGACCACGGTGGTCACGGTGGGCAAGCGGCTGTCGTCGCGCGCCTACCTGAGCTTCGAGCAGGGCGCGGGCACGGCGACCAGCCTGGTCAAGCTGAAGTACAAGCTGAACCCGCGTATCGCGCTGCAGTTCCAGACCGGCACCAACAACGCGCTGGACGTGCTCTACACCTGGGCCTTCGACTAACTCGGATTGTGGTCCGGCACCGGGTCGTCCTGCGGCACGGGATGGGGGATGGCCGGCGGCGCCGGGTCATCCACCGGGATAGGGTCGGGGGCGCGGTGGGTGAGGTGCATGGTCGGTACTCCTTGAGCTGAGTCGTACCGCCATTCTACGCCGCTCTACCCCGGTTTCGCGTGCCGCACGTATTTATCCAGCCACGCGTTGGTCTCGTACAGCATGTGCAGGATGGACTCGCGCGCGCGGTAGGCGTGCGACTCGTTCGGCAGCATCACCAGCCGCGCCGTGCCGCCCAGCCCCTTGATGGCCTGGAACATGCGCTCGCTCTGCAAGGGGAAGGTGCCGGAGTTGCTGTCCTCGGCGCCGTGGATCAGCAGCATCGCATCCTTGATCTTGTCGGCGTTATTGAACGGCGACATGGCCTGGTACACCTCCTGCGCCTGCCAGAACGCCCGCTCCTCGGACTGGAAGCCGAACGGCGTCAGCGTGCGGTTGTAGGCGCCGCTGCGCGCTATCCCCGCGCGGAACAGCCGCGTGTGCGCCAGCAGGTTGCCGGTCATGAAGGCGCCGTACGAATGGCCGCCGATGGCGATGCGGTGGCGGTCGGCCACGCCGCGCCGCACCACCTCGTCCACCGCAGCCTGCGCGTCCGCCACCAGCTGCGGCAGATAGCTGTCGTTCGGCTCCGCGTCGCCGGCGCCGATGATGGGAAAGGAGGGATTGTCCAGCACCGCGTAGCCCATCGCCAGGAAGGCCGCCGGCCCCCAGTAGCTGACCGCGTTGAAGCGGTACGGCGAACCGGTGGTCTGGCTGGCCGCGCCGGCCGATTTGAATTCCTGCGGATAGGCCCACATCAGCAGCGGCAGCGGGCCGTCGCGCACCGCGTCGTACCCGGACGGCAGCATCAGCGTGGCGGTCAGCTCGACGCCGTCGTTGCGCGGGTAGCGGATCTGCTCCTTGTGCACGTCCTTGAGCTGCGGCGTCGGATGCGGATAGTTGGTCAGCGCCTTGAGCTGCAGGCCCTCGGGCCGCGTCAGATCGCGCAGGTAGTAGTTGGGCCGCTCGGTCGGTGACTCGCGCGTCGTCAGCAGCAGCGTGCCGTCGTCGTTCAGCACCGCCGCCACGTTCTCGAAGTACGGCGCCTCGCTCTGGAACAGGCGCACCTTCTGCCGCGTGGTCAGGCTCAAACGGTCGATGAAGGGACGGTCGCCCTCCGGCGTGGCGCCGGCGCCGTCCAGCAGGATGGTGGTGCCGGGGCCGATCAGCAGGCGCGGGAAGCCGCTGGCGTCGGCCCGCATCACCGGCGAGCCGGGGCTGTTGTAGCGGTCCTCGTACGAGCCGGCGTAGATCAGCTCCGGCGGCGTCGACAAGTGTTCGGGCTCGATCATCCACTGCTTGTAGTCGCGCGTCTTGTGCCAGCGCTCGTTGATCAGGGCGACGTCGCCGCGCCCCCAGGCCACGCCGGCGTAGCGCATCGTCAGCCGCGCCAGCACCAGCGGCGGCTCGCGGAACGGCGCCGCGTGCAGGTAGACCACGTCGCGGACATTGTCGACCACCGGGCGCGCCGGATCGCCGCCGTCCTGCGCCTCGGTCCACACCAGCGTGGCCGGCACGTCGGCCCGCCACGACACATGGCGCACGCCCTCGGACACCGCGTCGTTCCCCGGCGGCAGTCCCTCCTCCAGCGGCAGCGTGGCCACCGTGTGCAGCACCTCGCCCTCCAGGTCGCGCACCTCGATGCGCTCGCCGAAGCTGGACGCCGGCACGATGTAGGAATACGGCCGCGTCACGCTTTGCGTCAGCAGGTACTGGCCGCCCGGCGCGATCGAGGTGCGCGAGAACTGCCCCGGCGCGCCGATCGGGCGCGGCTTGCCGTGCAGGTCCAGCAGCACCATCTGCACCGTGACGTAGTACTCGAACAGGCGCGCGTCGTCCTCGTTCTTCAGCAGGTCCTGATAGGTGCGCAGCTGGCGCGGCGCGCCTCCCGGTTCGCTATCCTGCAGCATCGGGCCGGCCGGCACGCCGTCCGACTGCGGCGCCTTGCCGATGCCGGCGGGACGCCAGTGCACCAGCAGGCCGCTGCTGTCTGGCAGCCAGTTGAAGCCGCGCGTGAGCACCGCCGACAACGGCTGCGCCGACAAGCGCCTGGCCTTGCGCGCCTCGATGTCGACCAGCCACAATTCCACCGCGCCGCGCTCGCCCTTGTAGGCCACGTGCGAGAACGCCAGGTGGCGCTGGTCGGGCGACCAGGCCAGGTCCGCCAGGCGCAGCGCGCGCGGCAGGCCCTTGATGCGGCTTTCCTTTTGCGTGGCGATGTCCAGCAGACCGAGGTCGGTGCCGAACGAGAAGCGCGACGAGGAACAGGTGCGCGGATTGATGCGCAGGCCGGCCAGCTTGAGCTCCGGCTGCGCCACCTCGGCGATGCCGGGCAGCGGCGGCGTCTGCACCACGGCGGCCAGGTTGCGTTGCGGGCTCAGACTGAGGCCCGGCGCGCGCGGCGCGTCAACGATGTCCATCAGCGCGGCGGGCGGCAGGCGGTAGCCGCCCTCCTGCGCGCCGGCCTGCGGCGAGGCGGCCATCAATCCCAGATTCAGGGGCAGCATGGTTAACGGTTTGTTCATGGATGTCCTTTCGGTCCAGAAGCGAGGCTGCTGCGGACCAGTTTGCTTATGCTATCCGTGAATGTCAACCAATGCCGGATATTCCGCGACAATCTGTAACGCTGGGGCGCGCAGGCGGAGTGGCGTACAATCGCGGTTCTTCGAATCACGCCGTTGGAATCGTCTATGGATATGCCTACTATCGTCCTGCTGCTGCTGGTGCCCCTGGCCATCTGGCGCATCTACTCGCGCCTGAAACGCCTGATGGGCCGCACCAGGTCCGAACTGTGGCGCCACTACACCGCCGCCGTGGTGATGGCCGGCGTATTGGGCGTGCTGGCCGCGACGCTGCTGGGCAAGTGGGACGCCTTCGCCGCGCTGGCGGTGGGTGCGGCGTTCGGCGCCGCGCTGGGCTACCGCAACATGCAACTGACCCGGTTGGAGAACACGCAGGAGGGCTTCTTCTACACGCCCAACCGCCGTTTGGGTTTGCTGGTGGCGATGCTGTTCATCAGCCGCCTGATCTACCGCCTGTTCGAAGCCTACCTGCACATGCACGACCGCCTGCCGCTGGACCCGGACTTCATCGGCAATCCGCTGACGGCCGTGCTGTTTGGCTTGCTGGCCGGGTTCTACTGCTGCTACAGCGTGCTGCTGATCCGCTGGCGCCGCACCCAGGTGCCGGTGCCGCGCCCGATCGACATCTTCGATATCAAATAAACTAGCGGGCCGCCAGCTGCCGCACGAACTCGCAGTAGGCCGGCCGCACCGCCGCGCTGGACAACACGCCATTGTGTCCGGCGCCCGGCACCATCACCATGCGCTTCTCGGCTGACGGCAAGGCGTCGTAGACCCGCCGCGCCAGGCGTGGCGGCGTGACCTCGTCCTCGCTCCCCTCCAGCACCAGCGCCGGCCCGGCGTAGCCCGACGCCGCCGCCACGTTGTCTATCCCCCGCAGCGGCTCGCTCAACTCCACCCGCACGAACGGCCACGCATACCAGGGCAGCATGTTGTTGGCCCAGTCGCGCGCGTTGGTGGTGGTCGATTCCAGCACCAGCCCGCGCACGGCCGGCCGCTGCTGCGCCACGTAGGCGGCGATGAAGCTGCCCAGCGACTGTCCATGCACGATCACCCTGCCCGGCGCCTGCGCGTTGACCAGGTCGAACTCGCGCAGCGCGTCGGCCTTCAGCGCGGCGATGGTCGGCACGCCGGTGCTGCGGCCGTAGCCGCGATAATCGACCATCACCACGTCCGCGCGGCACGGGCCGATGGCGGCCAGCACATGGTCGCCATGTTCATCCAGATGGAAGCCGTTGCCGCCGAAGTAAAGCACCGTCAGCGCGTTGCTGGCGCCGGCGGCGGTGGCTTTGACGCCATTCAGTTGCACATCGTCCGCCGCCAGCGACACCGGCGCCAGCTCGTAGTCCGCCGCGCCGCCGTCGCCGATGCGCCCCGCGGGCCGCGCCTCGCCCGCGCGATCGGGATGCACCACGCTGCCCTCGCCGATCCGCACCGCGCAACCGGACAACATCGCCATCATCAGTACCAATATGAATTTCATCGTCGCCTCCAATAAAGGTACAATATATAACAACAAAAATTTAATGTAAAACGATAATTTTTTACTATATTACGATAAATATGAAAATCACCCTGATCCGCGCGCTGCTGTGGCTGTGCGTGGCCGCGCAAGCGGCCTTCTTCGTGCTGGCGTGGACCACCTACGCGCCCAGCATCGGCTCCATGACCATCGACATGACCGCCATCGGCATGCCCTTCGGCGCCCGCCTTGCGCTGACGCCGTCCGTGCGCGTGCTGGGCGCCGCGCTGGCGCTGCCGACCACGCTGGTGCTGGTGTATGGACTGTGGCGGCTGGACCGGCTACTGCTCAACTTCCACCGCCGGGAGTTATTCAGCGCGCAGTCGATCGGCCACCTGCGCGCCTTCGCCGGCGCCACGCTGCTTTCCACCGCGCTGTCGATCGCCGAGCCGCCGGTGCGCACGCTGGCGCTGCGCCTGGCCGGCGACGGCGGCCGGCACTTCGCGGTCGGCGTCAATTCCGAGCAGTTGATGCTGATCCTGGTGTGCGGGATGTTCTACCTAATCACGCGGCTGATGCACGAAGGCCGCCGCCTGCGCGAAGAGAACGAGGGCTTTGTCTGATGGCGATCCTGATCAACCTCGATCTGATGCTGGCCAAGCGCAAGCTGAAATCGCGCGAACTGGCGGCCTACGTCGGCATCACCGAGCAAAATCTGTCGCTGCTCAAATCCGGCAAGGTCAAAGGCATCCGCTTCTCCACGCTGGAGAAGATCTGCGAACGCCTGGCCTGCCAGCCGGGCGACATCCTGACTTGGGTGCCGGACGAAGGCGAAACGAACGGCGACGCCGGCGAGCTGCTGTAAGTCGAACCACCGCAATCCTTGCGCCCGGGCCCGCCGCCCCGTGGGAGTATGCACACGGGGTGCTCCTCCGCGCTCCTTGTAGCAAAGCTTCGATTTCTATGTCGATTTTCTTCGATTTTTTCAAGCATTGAACTATTCCCGGAGCCTATTAGCCCATACCCCAGAGCGCAGCCCCCTGTCCTTGTTCAGCACAGACGAGCGACGTCGTTTTCGCGACAGTGCTATCGTATTTCGTATGGGCGGAGCGCATTTGGTGGTATGCTGAATGTATCCACAGTGCAATTTTCTTGTGCTGAAATCACAATTATGAATACGTCCATCTACGACAAAACCGCCAAGGGCCGGGAAGAAATCGCGACACGCAAGCATCAGCTGGCGCCGCGCCTGCGCACCTTGCTGGTACTGATCGACGGCCGCAAGACCGAAGAGGAACTGCTGCGCAACGTGGCGGGATTGGGCTTGACCGCCGGCGCGCTGACCGAGCTGCTGGCGGGGGAATTCATCGTGCTGTCGACCAGCTACGTGTCGCTGGCGGAAGCGCCGGTGGCGGCACCGCCCGAGCCGGAACCCGAACAGGTGAAACAGCCGGTGGCCGCACAGGTCCAGCAATTCCAGTCGCTTTACAATTTCTTCAACAAGACCATCAAGAGCACGATAGGCCTGCGCGGCTTCACCTTGCAGCTGAAGGTGGAAAAAGCCAGCTCGGTCGACGACTTCCGCGAGCTGCGCATGCCCTATCTGGAGGCGGTGCAAAAAGCCAAGGGCAACGACACCGCCGCCGCCCTCGCCCTGCAGCTGGACCGGCTACTGGGCATAGCCCCGGCAGCCGACAGCCTGACCTTCGACTGACCTTCGACTGACCGTCAGGCCACCTTGGCCGCTTCGGCCGGACGGCGCTGCAGCACGAAGATCGGCTGCGCCCACTCGGTATCCTTCTTCTTCTTGCTCGTGATGAGCGTCAGCTCCGAAGGATCGTAGACGTCGGTGTTGTGCGTCAGCGGCGTCGTCATCAGGTACTGCGCCTCGGTGTTCTTCAGGAACTCGCCGACCAGCTGGATGTTACGGATATCCAGGTGAGCAAACGGTTCGTCGATGAACACAAAGCCGCCGGAACCATCCTCCGACTTCAGCAAGCCAATCAGCAGCACCAGCGATTTCATCACCTGCTGGCCGCCGGACGCTTCGCCGTCGTTCATACCGATGATGCCCTTGCCGTCGAACTTGAAGCGCACGTGCAGGCCCGCCTGCGACAGCAGCGTATCGTCGTTCTCCAGCCGCACCGGATCGGAGTGCACCTCGATGCCCGCCAGCTCGCCCAGCTCCTTGATGTTCTTGGAGTAGGTCTTGATGGTGTAGCGCAGCCGCTCCATGTAGGCGCCGCGCGCGTTGCCGGTGGCCTCGATGGCGCGGTTGTTCTGGTAGCGGCGCTCCTCGGTTTCAGACTGGCGGCCATGCAGCTGCTCGTTCAGGCGCTGATACTGGTCGATCACGGTGGCGTCCAGTTCCCAGTCGCTGCGGGCCAGGCTGGCCTCCAGCGAATGGATACGCAGCACCACCTGGTGCGAGTTCTGGTGCTCGCTGACCAGCGCCGCGCGGCGCGCCGGACGGCGCCAGCTCTTCGGCAGATGGCGCCAGCTCTTGCGCAGCGCCAGCAAGGCGCGCGCATGGTCGGCGCGCTGCTCGATCTGGCGCTTGTTGTTCAGGCGCAGACCGGCCTCCGACTCGGACAGCGCGAAACGCGCGTTCTGCCACGTGGTATCGGCGCGGGTGCGCGTGACCACGGCGTTCTTGATCAGCGTTTGCAGCTCGCCCAGGCGGGTGCCGACTTCGGTGCGCTCTTCCTTCAGCGGCACGGCGTTGCGCGCCGCCTCGTCGAACTCCTCCTGGCGCGCAGCCAGTTCCTTGGCCGCGTCCACACCGGCCAGGCGCGATTTCAGCGAACTGATTTCCGTCGCCAGCTTGGAGACGATCAGCGTCAGCGCATCCTCCTGCGCCTCCAGCGCCGGCAACGATTTCTGGATCGCTTCCATACGCTGTGTGCGGCCGGCGGAACCGAAGCGGTAGCGCGAAGCTTCCACGAACAGCGAGCGGCCGCCGCGGCGTTCGCGGTGGTAGGCGTCCGGCGTGATCCACTCGTCGTGGCTACCTAGCTTGGCGCCGGCGTCCACCGTGTCCACGCGGGTGATGCGCGACAGCTGCTCCACCAGCCACGCCGGCACCTTGGCCGAGAACTTCACCACCGACATCAACGAATCGTCCTTGACCGTCGGCGCATGCACCAGGTCCGGCACGATGAAGTGGCGATAGCGCTCCTTCTCCGCCAGGCGGTACGCGGCCGAAGCGTCGGACGATTTATCCAGCAGCACCACGGAGGCATAACCACCCAGCACGCCCTCGATCGCGCCCTGCCAGCGCGCATCCGTCACCTCGACGATGTCGGACAGCATGGCGTGGCCGATGCCGGCGTCGTTCAGCGCGCGGCGCATGGTGCGCTGCGCTTCCGGCTCCGGCATCGCGGTCTTGCCCTGCAGTGCCGCGATGGTCGACAGCTCGCCGGCGATCTTGGTGGCGACGGCGTCGCGCGCCATGCGCTGGCGCGCCAGCTCGATTTCCTTTTCCTGCAGCTGCTGCGCCACTTCGGCCAGGTCGGCGCCGGCGTCGGCGGCCAGCTTCTGCAGGCGCGCCTTCTGCTCCAGCAGGCTGTCGAGCGGCTTCAGTTTGCCGTTGATCTGATTCAGGCGGCTTTGCAACGCGGTCGATTCCTGCTCCAGCACCGTCTCGTGCTGTTGCGCGTCGCTCAACGCCTTGGCCTGCGCGGCCAGCGCGTTGCGCTTGTCGGTCAACTGCTGGTCGGCCTGCATCAGTGGCTTGCGGGCGTCGCGCAACTGGCGGCTGATGTTGGCGTGCTTCTCGCGCGCCTCGTGATACTCCAGCGTCGGCAGCACTTCTTCCTGCAGGTTGCGGCGTTCCTTGTTCAGGTCTTCCCACTGGTGGTAGTTGGCCACGCGCAGGCGCAGGCCCTCCAGGTTGGTCTTGGAGGCTTCCAGTTCGCTCTCGAAGCGTTTCAGCTCGATCTCGGTGTCGCGCTGATGGCGCTTGGCTTCGTCGTAGGCGTCCAGCACCTCCTTGTCGCCGAAGACCTGGAACACCAGGTCCAGCAACTGGCGCGGCGCGTATTCGCACAGCTTGTCGGTCTCGCCCTGCTCCAGCGCCAGCACCTTCGCCATCGCCGGCGACAGGCCGGCGTTGGCCAAGCGCTTGCGGTAGTTCTCGACGCCGAGCCAGTCGTTGCCGGCTTCGCCGATGTCCTCGATCTGCACGTTACCGGGACGCATAAGGTACTGGCGCTTCCAGTCGCCGCCGTTCTTCTGGATCTGGCAGAACAGCGTGACCTCGTCGTCGCTGAAGAAGCCGGAGCTGCGGAACGGACGGTTGGACAGCTGCTTGCCGACGTTCTTGTTGTCGACCACGGCGCGCAGCCAGGCGGTCTGCTGGCCGCTGTGGCGGGCGTAGTGCTTGTAGGTGCGGCCCATCGAGCAATCGAGGCCGAACAGCGTGCGCAGCGCGTCCAGCAAGGTGGTCTTGCCGGAGCCGTTCTGGCCCGCGATGGTGATGATCTTGGCGTCCAGCGGGATGTTCTTGATGCGCTGCCAGTAATCCCAGTGGACCAGTTCTAACGATTTAATGTGAAACATGGCTTAGTCCTTGGCTGGAAGTTCGGGGTCGGGCGATTCGACCGGCTCGGTCAACGGCAGCGGCGCCGGCGGCGGCGCTTCGAAGGCCGGGATGATCTCTTCCTCCACAGCTTCCGCCTCTTCTTCCGGCAAAGCCTCGTCGTTGGCGGCGACCGGCGGCGCGCTGCGCGGCACCGGGATGATCTGCGCCGGCGAGCGTTTGAACACGTCGGCCAGTGCGCCGTTGATGATGCGCTCTTTCAGCAGGTCGGTATCCATCATCAGGTCCAGCAGCGGGCCTTCGACGATCACGTCGCCGCGCCGCTCGATGAAGCCCAGCTTGGCCAGGATGCCAAGGTTCATGTCCAGGCGGGTCTTCTTGCCCAACTTGTCGCCGAAGTCGGCCAGCAGCGCCTTGTAGGCGATGCCGATCGAGGTGTCTTCCGCGCGCGGCAGCGGCTTCTCCACGCCGAACATGTCGTTCTGGTCGTCGTCCGCGTGCTGGTGGGTCTCCTGGCGTTCGCGCTTGGGCAGGATGATCTGCGCCCACAGCACCACCAGCAGCGCCACGCCATCGCGCGACAAACCGAAGTTATTGTTTTGCCAGACGTCGCGCGCGCCGAAGATCTTCGGCTCGATGGCGCGGTGCAGCGCGATCGTCACGTGGTCGGCGTAGACGTTGTCCAGCAGTTTGAGGCCGGTGGCCAGCAGGCGCGCGTCCACTTCGGCGCGGAACAACTCGTCCGACAGCACGCGCTTGACCAGTTTATCGTCGCGGCGCAGGGTTTGATGCGTCAGCAGGCGCGCGATCAGGATTTGGGAATCGTCATTCATCTGACTTGTCGCCTTCCGTATTCAAAGACAGTGAGAGGGAGGCCAGGGACATCGCCGCCACGTGCAAATCGGGCAGCTGTATCATTTCGTCGGTTGGGGTGAACTTGACCGGCAGGCGCGCCAGTTCGGCGGTGGCGCCTTGCAGGCGGGCCTCGTCGGCGTCGCCCAGCAGCGGCAGCATCGAGGCGCGGTACGACGCCACGGCGAACGACGCCGGCAGCAGCGAATCCTGCACCGGGATCGATTTCGGCCCCTCGTCGGCGATGCTGGGGAAATTGCCCAGCGCCGCGAAGTCGGACAGGCGCGCCAGCCAGTCATCGAGCTCGCGCTGCATCTGCGGGCCGTCGCTGATGGTGGTCGGGGCGTCGGTGCCGGTCGGCAGGCCGTTGGAGACGGCGCTGACGGCGCGGTCCTGCAGCAGCTCGGTCTCGGCCACGTCGATCATCTCGGCCGGCGTGATAAACAGCGGCACCACCGGCTGGTCGATGGCATCGGTCGCCAGCGAGGCCAGGTCCTCGTGCAGCAGCAGCCAGCGCTTGATGTCGGTGGTGGACAGGCCGGACTGGCCCAGGTGCACGCGCTGGCGTTCGATCTGGTTCAGCGCGCGCGAGAACATACCCTGCATGTTGAGCAGCGCCGATTGCGCGCGGCCGATGGCCTGCGCCGCCTTGTGCGTGGCGCCGTCGGCGTTTTCGTCGGACAGGATGGCGCGCAGGATCTCGGAGCCCTTCTCCACCCAGTCGCAGGCGGTGTGCCACTTGGCCTGCGAGGCGCGCAGGCGGAACTCGGAACCGGAGGCGATGGCGTCCGAGAATTCCTCGGTCAGGTCGACCAGGCGGCCCAGCAGATGGTTCAGCTGTTCGACGGTGACGCCGCCCATCACCTGGGCGCCGGCCACCTGCGACAGCAGGAAGCCCATGTCGGCGTTGTCCTCTTCCTTGCCCAGCGCGAGCAGGCCGTCGATGGCCGACAGCACGTTGCGCGCCATCGGCGTGACGCGGTAGACGGCTTGCTGCGCGTCCCAGGCCAGCAGCTGGTTGGTGCGAAGGCGCATCAGCACCGTCTCCAGCGACTCGGGCAGCAGGTAGGCCAGGCGGGTGTTGATGTCGGCGCGCGAGAAGGTCGACGAAGCGGCGTCGGACGCCAGCTCGCGCAGCACCAGCAGTCGCACCAGGACGCCGTCGAAGCCACCGTGGAACAGCGCCGTGAACACCTGCAGCAGCGGCTGCGCGCGTTTCAGGTGGTAGACCTGCTCGATCTCGTCGGCCGAAAAATTCGGCTGGAAGTGGGCTTGCAGGCTGTCCTGCTGCTGTTGCTGATCCAGCTCACTTGTTGTAATTTCTATCATTCTTTGCCATTCTGTACGCAACGCAACGACTAGATTGCGGGGGCGTCAGTATAGCAGGAGCTCACTTTTTCACGGCCTTTTCCAGCGTCTGGTCGACGTAATCGCCGTCGGCGTCGTTGAAGCGCACACGCACCGGGTACCAGTCCATCGACGGCGCCAGCCACAGGTCGACCTGCTGGCCCTGGGCGTCCGGCGGCGGCGCCTTGACCAGGTGGACCGCATTGACCTCGTTCGCGCCGACCTGCACCGCCTCATTCTTCAGCACCTTGAAGCTCCACACCTCGGCGTCGCGGCGGCCGGCCACGAAGTACTTCCACTCGCTGCCCGGCTTGAACTTGTCCGCCGCGGCGTGTGCCTGCGCCGCCAGCTGCCACTGGATGCTGGTGCGATCCTGCTCGCCGCCCTTGATCGGATAGGTCTCGTCGCCTTCGCTGAAGGTGATGGTCCTGGCGTCGCGCTGGAAGGTGGTGGTGGTCGGATCCTTGCGGAAGCGCTTCTCGACGAAGGCGGCCGGCGCCAGGCCGTAGTCGTCGACCGCGCCCTCGCTGCGGTTGTCGAGGATTTTACCGAGCAGCGAGACGCGGCTTTCGGTGGCCACCGAGTACTTGCCGTCGCCGGCGCGCCACTGCACGGTGGCGGTGCCGCCCAGGCTCAAGCCGTGCTGCTTGGCCTTGATGACGTAGGTGAGGTCGGCCGACGGCGGCAGGCTGTATGGGCGCTTGACGCTCGGGTGCTCGCCGGCCGGGGCGTCGGCGGCGCGGGCCGCGCAGCTCAACAAGATGGCGGCGCTCATGCCCAGCAGGCGCGTGGTGTAAGAAGTATGCATATTATTTCCCTGATTCTGACATCGTGATTTTGGAGACGGTTTGCGTGGTCAGCGCGCCGCTTGCTTCGGTATTGCGCAGCTGGACCGGGTACCAGTTCAGGCCCGGCGCCAGCCAGATGTCCAGCCGTGACGAGTAGCTGCCGGGGCGCGGCGGCCGGCTCAGATGCCAGGTCACCACCTTGCCCATCTTGGTGTCCAGCTCCTCCTCGCCCACCAGCTGGAAGCGGAACATGTTCGCTTCCTTGTCCTCGCCGACCTGCATGTCGATATCGCTGCCGAACTGATTGACGTCGGCGCGGCCGATGCCGCCCAGCTGGAACGGCACCGTCGTCATGTCCTGCGCGCCGGCCATCAGCGGGTAGCTGCGCTCGGACGCCGAGAACGTGATGGTGCCGGCGTCGCGGTTGAAATGGGTCGCCGTCTCGGCCCTGCGCGCGCGCTTCTGCGTGCTGGTGTTCGGGGCGATGCCGTAATCGTCGATGGTGCCGGCGCTGCGCATCACCAGCAGGTTCAAACGCGTCACCAGCAGGCTGATGCCCGCTTCCGCCGAGGCCTGGTAGGTGCTGCCGTCGGTCTGCCAGCTCATGTTCGCGGAGCCGGTCCATTTGGTGCCGTCGGCGTCGACCCGGGCCACATCCATGTCAAGTTTCGCCGACGGCGGCAGGTTGACCTTGTAGCGGCGCGCGCCCTGCGCCGGCGGCGCCTCCACCGGCAAGGCAGCGGCCGGAGTCGGGCCGGTGGTGTCCGGCGGCGACGGCGTGCCGGTCTGCGCCTGCGCGGCGCCGGCCTGCGCGCCGGCGGCACTGGCGTCGGCGGCCGGCGCTGGCG
>NZ_BPWJ01000012.1:0-124050 GCF_040362985.1 Duganella caerulea
CTCGGATGGCGATGGGCCTTGGACGCCCACCGGATCAATGCTCCGCTGGCCTTACTCAAGGCCTCCGTCGGAGTCTTTCCACACCTAGCCGCTACATAGCCAAAAAAAACCCGCCGAGGCGGGTTTCAAGAGCAGCTAAAACTTAAGCTGCTTTTTTTGCTTTGCGACGAGCAACAACACCCATCAGTGCCAGGCCGCCCAGCAGCATGCCGTAGGTTTCTGGTTCTGGTACTGGGGTGATGGTCACGGTGCCGTTGTAGTTGGCTGCCGCAGGACCGCTAACAATGGTGCCCCACAGTTTCAGGGTGAATGGCGAGTTGTCGGTCACGTCGAAGAAGCCCGAGCTGCTTTTCTTGCCGGTCGACAGGTCGTCCGGTGCTTGACCGTTCAGGCTGGCAGCGGTGATACGGGTGTTGGTGCCCGAGTAGCTCAACAGAACTTCATAGCTGCCGGCAGCCAAGCCGGTGAAGCTGATCACGTCGTAGCCGGTGCTGGTTGGCGTGTCATGGTTCGAGAACAGTGGGCCAACGCCGGTGAAGGTGTAAACCGGACCAGCGGTCACAGCGACGGATTGGTCAGCAGCCGAAGCAGCAAACGAAGCGACAGCGAACAGAGCGCCAACAGCGATAGATTTCAATTTCATGTGATTTCCTTAATCAAACGAATTGTGGCTGCGCTTTCGCCAACCACCGAATAGTTAATAGGAGTACTTCGGGAAGAATCATAACATAAGAATATTAATTCCAATTGTTATTTTTCCATTTTTAGTTTCTTTTAAATAACTTTTCCCATGTTGTGAAAATATCAGGGTAAATGTCAGGGAGTAAACTTAAAAACCGTAACAATTCGAGAGAAAAATTTTTAAAAATTGGCTTCCAAGCCGCTAGTCCTGTGGTTTTTCAGGCGTTTCGGGGATGTGCGGCTCGGCCGGATCGGGCCGAACTTCCGGCCGCTCCGGCGGACTGACCGGCGCCTCCACCGGCGGTTGCGGCGGGGGCGGAATCGACGGAGGCGCGGCTTGCGGTTTTCCGGGCGCGGGGGCGGTGAGGTGCGGCGACGGCCCCGTCATTTCGGTCGGCACCGCCCCGGCCAAGGCCATGGAAAACTTCCAGTCGGAAATATGCGCCTTGCCTTCAAAACCCGTGTAGCGGGCCGGGAAATTTCCCACTTTCACAGGCTTGGCGTCGGACAGACTGTAGACCGCCAGCACACCGACCTTGTCGCCGAGATACAGGATGCCCCACTCCGCCTTGCCGGTCATCGGATCGACAAACAGTTTGCGCAGGTGCCGGCGGGTTCCCGGGAAGCGCGGATCCTTCAGCAGCTCCTTCAACGAAGGCGGCTGCGGCGGCATTCCGGCCGGCGTGGCGTCGGCGTAGCTTTTCAGGGCGTCGCTGAACGCGGCGCCGATATCGAGCAGCTCGATCTCCGCCCGGCTGCGCTGCACCACCGACCCCAGCTTCAGCGCCGTGGCCGTCACCAGGCCGATGATCGCCAGCAGGATCAGCAGGCTGAGGTAAGTAAAGCCGCCCACGCGGCGCAGGCGCGGCGCCCTCATCACCAGTCGGAGTAAGGCTTGCCGCTGCGGTCGTTGCCGGGCGCGCCGCTCTTGATGTTGTAGACCCCTCCCTTGCCGGTGTCCTCCGGCGGCACGATGATCCACGTGGTGTCGCTCTCGGTGATCGGGTCGACCGGCATCGCGCGCAGGTACTTCTTCTCCACCAGCTGCTCCAGCGAGTCGGGATAGCGGCCGGTGTCGCCGTAGTATTGGTCGAGCACCTGCCGCACATTGCGCAGGTTATCGGCCAGCACCACCTCCTTCGACTTGTCGATGCTGGGGAAGTAGCGCGGCACGGCCAGCGTCAGCATCAGCGCGACAATGCCCAGCACCACCAGCAGCTCGATCAGCGTGAATCCTTTGGTCTTCATGGTCACCATTTTCTGTAGGGTACGCCGTTCAGGCCGGTCTTCTCGCTCAGGCTGTAGACGTCGTAGACATCCTCGCCCTCCTTCGGCTGGTCGGCGTCGCTGGCGTAGCTGCGCTTGCCCCAGGTCTGGCCGTCGCTCAGCGCGGCGTCCGGATTGAACGGATCGCGCGGCACCCGGCGCAGGAAGTAGATCTTGGTGTGCTTGGGATTCTGCGCGTCCGGCACGCCTTCCACCAGCAGCTCCAGCGTCTTCGGATAGCCGGTCGCGCCCATCGCCTTGGCGACACGGCCCTGGTCGTAGGCCACCTTATAGGCGTCCAGCGCGCCGCGAATCTGGTGCAGCGCCTCGCGCAGCTCCTGCTCCTGGCGGCGCTGCACCACCACTTGCGCGGTCGGCACCACCAGGGCGCTGAGCAGGCCGAGGATGGCCAGCGACACCAGCAGTTCGATCAGCGTGAAGCCACGGACGCGCTTCATCATCATGGGATTACTGCTGCGCCGGCGGAATCGGCGCCGGTTCCGGTTCAGGCGGCGGCAGCACCGGCTGCGGCTGTTGCCCCTGGCTGGGCGGCAGCGGCGCCGGCTGGCCCTGCGACAGCGGGATCGCCTGCACCGGTGGACGCGGCGGCGACGGTTGCACGCCGGCCGGCGGCGGCAAGGCACCCGGCGACGGCGGCATCAGCACGGCGGGACGCGCGCTCAGGTCCGGACGGCGGCGGAAGCTCGCCTCGGTGCCGGCCGAGAACTCCGATGCCGATGCTTCGGGACGCTGCACATTGCGGATCAGATGCGGCGTGATCGACAGCACGATCTCGGTCTTCTGGTTGTCGTCACGCTTGCTGCCGAACAGGCGGCCGACGATGGGCAGGTCGCCCGCGCCCGGCACGTGGTTGGCGGTGCCGCGCTCCTCGTTGTTGATCAGGCCCGCCAGCACCTGGTTCTCGCCATCCTTCAGCTGCAGCATGGTGGTGGCCTGGCGCGTGCCGATCTGGTAGGCGGTGCCGCCGCTCTTGGTGGTGATGGTGCCGGTCAGGTTGCTCACCTCCAGCTGCACGCGGATCGCCACCTCGTCGTTCAGGTAGACCGTCGGCTCGACGTTCAGCGTCAGGCCGACGTCGACATAGGTCACGTTGTCGCTGGCGAAGCCGCCGACGCCGGACGACACGGTGGTGGTAATCACCGGCAGCTTGTCGCCGATGACGATCTTGGCCTTCTCCTTGTTGCGCACGCGGATGCGCGGATTGGCCAGCAGGTTGGAATCCGTGTCGTTCTTGTTGGCGTTGATGCCGGCCGTGACACCGGTCACGCCGATGGTGCGCTGGTTCAGGTTATTCAGGTCGCGGATGGTGATGCCGGTGCCGCCCGAGGTGGACAGCGGCGCCAGGCCGACGCCGGTCGGCCAGACCACGCCCAGGTCCATCACGCTGCCCTTCTTCACCTCCAGGATCTCCACTTCCAGCATCACTTCCGCTTCCGGCGCGTCCTGCAGGGCCACCAGCTTCTCGGCCAGGCGGATCGCCTCCGGACTGTCGCGCACGATCAGCAGGTTGAGTTTTTCATCGACCACCACGTCGCGCGTTTTGAGGATGGTCTTGAGCGTGTTGGCCACCAGCTTGGCCTCGGCGTTCGCCAGGAAGAAGGTCTTGACCGTCATCTCCTGGTATTCCTTCAGCTTGGCCGCCACGTTCGGGTAGATCAGGATCGTGTTCGCATCCATCACCTGCTGCTCCAGCTGATTGGTCAGCAGCAGGAAGTAGATCGCCGATTCGACGGTGCTGTTCTTCAGCAGGACCGTGGTGCGCTGGTCGGTCTTGACGTCCTTGTCGAACACGAAGTTCAGGCCGGAGCGGCGCGAGATCACTTCGAACACCTGCTTGAGCGGCGCGTCGCGGAACTCGATCGAGATCGGCTGCTTGTAGGCTTTCGACAGGCCCGGTTCCGCCGCCGGCGGCGCGATCTTCTCGCTCACCTCGCGCAGCATCAGGCGCGCCTTCTCGTTGGCCGGGTTCTCGACCAGCATCGCGTTGAGCTTTTGTTTGGCCAGTTCGTACTCGCCCTTGTTGACGTGCGCGCTGGCGGCGGCGAGCAGCTTGGTCTGGCGGGCGTCCCGCTCCAGCGCGCGCAGGCCGGCGCGGGCGCGCTCGTTGAGCGGGTCCAGCGCCTGCACGCGGCGGAAGCCCTGTTCCGCCAGGTCCAATTGACCCTCTGACTGCTGGCGCTCGGACTGGTCGAGCAGGCGCAGTGTGGCGCGGTCGCGTTCCAGCAGATAGGCCGAGCGGTATTGCGCGTTGCCCGGATCGGCCTTGACGGCTTCCTGGAACTTGAGCAGGCCGGCCTCGATCTGGTCCTTGGCGATCAGGTCGCGGCCATCGCGATAGGCCATTTGTCCGGCACAGCCGCTCAGGGCGATCGCCAGCATGGCAGGCAGCGCGGCGCGGCGGCCCAAATTCTTCAGATGACTAGCCATCAGTCGAGGACTCCAATATTGATCTGTTGTACCTGATTCAAAGGCAGATAGGTGACCGACATCAGCGGCGGCGCGATCTTCTCGACGCGGTAGGTGCCGTCGATGACGGTTTGGTTTTTGACGACGTAAGTCTTGTCGCCGCGCGCCAGGTAGACTTCCCAGGCGCCGTCGGCGACGGCCTTGCCGAGCACCGTGAACGGCATCGGCGGCGCCACCGGCGCGGGCGGCGGCGCGTTCGACACGGGCGGCGGAGGTGGCGGCGGCGGATTCCAGTTCTGTCCCTGGAACACGCCCTCGCCCGCCGCGAAGGTGGCCTCGCCGGATTCGCCGACCAGTGTGGCGCGCGGCGTCAGGCGCAGGATGGCCACTTCGGGCTGCGGCTTGCCGTCCTTGCCGGCGCGCGGAGCGGGCGACGTTGGCGCAGCTGCCGGGGCGGTCGAGCGGCTGCGCGCCACCGGCTCGGCGATGTCGCCGGATGGCGAGTTATCGCCGAACAGCACCAGCCCCGCAGCGGCGGCCAGCGCCACGCCCATCGCGATCTGATAAGGCTTCATGGCTCGCCATCCTTCAGGTACAGCGTGAAGCGCAGGCGCGCCTCCACCGTGGTTTCGGCGATGGCTTCGCGGCGGAAGCCGATTTCGTCCAGCGACGCGAACGGCATGTCGCCCAAAGCCTGCATGGCGAACTGCCAGATGGACTGGTACGGCCCCTTCACCGGCAGGATGATCTGGTAGGTGCTGACGCGGCTGGCCTTGTCGTAGCCGGCTTTGTATTCGCCCTGGCTCAGCGTCAGTTTGTTCTTGGCCGCCAGGTCGAACAGCACCTTGACCTGCTGCTCGGCGTAGCGCTTCTCGCCCAGCACTTCGTAGAAGCCAGCCAGGTTCTGGTTGGCCGATGGCGGCGGCGGTGCGGTGACGAGCGACGCCGGCGTCGGCAGAGGACGCGCCATCAGCCGCGCCTGCGCCGCGCGTTGCGGCAGCAGCCAGGCCCACGCGGCGACGCCGGTCACGCACAACGCGATGACGATGCAGGCCGGCGCGCCGATGCGCGTCAGCGCCAGGCGCGTGCGCAGCGCGATGGCGGCGAGGTTCACGGTATCCTTAACAGGCGTCATCGGGCTACCCATGTGGCCTCCAGCTGGAAGCGCAATGGCCGGTTGGGATCTTGCTCATTGATTTCGTGGCGGGTCAGGACCACCCCGGTGAACAGCTCCTGCTGCTTGAGCTCCGCCACGTAGGCCACCATGTCGTCGCTGGTCTTGGTCTCGGCGGTGATCTTCAGCGCCTGCTTGCGTGGGTCCGGCTCCATCGCCACCAGCGCGACGCTGCGCGGCGTGGCCGCGGCCACCGCGTCCTGCAAGTCGCGCCACGGCAGGTTCAGTTGCATGATGGCGCCGTTGACGAAGACGGCCTGCCCTTCCGGTATCGCCACCTGCGCCACTTCCACCGGCCGCGCCGAGATGGCCGCCGCGCGTTCGCGCACGTGGCGCAGCTCGTGCTCGCGCAAGCGCTGCTGCTCCACCAGTTTCCAGCCGCCGAACGCCGCCGCCGCGCACAGCAGCAGGCCGGCGCCGCCCAGCGCCAGCAGCGCGGGGTGCGTGTGGAACAGGGTGCGGCGCAGGCCGCGCGGGGCGAAATCGATCTGCATGTTCTTCATGCCGCGCTCCCGCCGCGCGCCATCAGCGCCATCGTCGATAGGCCGCCGCTGGACGCTTGCTGCGACTGGTCCAGCGCCGCGCATGCGATGTGGGCCGGATTGGCCACCGGCTTGCTCCACACGGCGGGCGCGGCGCCGCATACCTGCAGCAGCTCCGGCGCTTCCATGTCCAGCAGCAGCGCCTCGCGCTTCAGCGTCTGGCCCAGCCAGTATTGGTCGGCGCCCTGCCCGGCCGGCATCGGCAGCGCGCGGATGGCGCGGATGCTCTTGCCGTCGGCTTCGATGGCGGCCAATGTCAGCAGGTGGTCGTGTACGAGGCCGAACCACGCGCCGGGTTTCAGGCCGCGCCGCCAGCGGTTGTAGGCGGTGATGAAGTGCGGTTCGATGCCGACGATGTGCAGATTGAATTCCTCCGCCACCTTGCCCAACACGGCCAGCAAGGCGCGCGGCACGGCGGCGGCGAAGAACGGCTGCGTGGCGCTCCAGTCGCCGGAGATCTGCCAGGCCGATGGCGACTCGCCGTACAGCGACTGGAAGCGAAATCCGGCCGCCGCTTCGATGTCGGCCAGGCGCGCGGCGTCCGGCGGCGGCACGACGCGCCACAGGCGGGTCAGGTCGTCGGCCAGCACGATGCTGACCGGCCAGCCGCCGACTTCCTGCTCGCCCAACAGCGCGCGCAAGGCATTGGCGATGGCGTCGAACGGATGCTCGCCCGACGGCGCGAAAGCATGTTCGGCCAGCACGGTGACCGGCTCGCCGCGCCAGCGGCTGATGCGCAGCAGGCTCACGGCAAAGCCGGAGACGCCGATGCGCAGGGATTGTCCAATTGCTCTACGCATGCAAGGTCACTCGTTTGATTTCGGCCAGCGTGGTGCCGCCGCGCTTGACCAGTTCCAGCGCCGCCTGGCGCAGGCTGCGCGTGCCGTTGGCGTAGGCCGCCTGCTTGATCTGGCGGATCGGCCGCTTGTCGACGATCAGTTCGCGGATCTCGTCGTTCAGCGTGAGGATCTCGGCGATCGAACGGCGGCCTTTGTAGCCGGTGCCGCGGCAATCGCCGCAGCCCTTGCCCTGCATGAAGCGGTACTCGTAGACGTCGGCGCGGGCCAGGCCCACGCTGGCCAGTTCGTGATCGTCCGGCGTGTACTGCGCCGCGCAGTGCGGGCAGTTGATGCGCACCAGCCGCTGCGCCCAGATGCCGTTCAAGGCCGAGACGAAGGCATACGGGTCGATGCCCATGTGCGTGAAGCGGCCGAACACGTCGAACACGTTGTTGGCGTGGACGGTGGTCAGCACCAGGTGGCCCGTCAGCGCGGACTGCACGGCGATTTCCGCCGTCTCGCGGTCGCGGATCTCGCCGACCATGATCTTGTCCGGGTCGTGGCGCAGGATGGAGCGCAGGCCCTTGGCGAAGGTCAGGCCCTTCTTTTCGTTGACCGGGATCTGCAGGATGCCGGGCAGCTGGTACTCGACCGGGTCTTCGATGGTGATGATTTTCTCGC
Source organism: Duganella caerulea (assembly GCF_040362985.1). NCBI lineage: Bacteria > Pseudomonadati > Pseudomonadota > Betaproteobacteria > Burkholderiales > Oxalobacteraceae > Duganella > Duganella caerulea. Next base: position 7,551 of record NZ_BPWJ01000012.1, read on the forward strand.
GGCCGTTGTGGATCTCGGTCAGCGCGGCGTACAGCGTGGTGGTCTTGCCGGAGCCGGTCGGCCCGGTCACCAGCAGCATGCCGTAGGCTTCCTGCGCCAGCACGCGCAGCGTGGCCAGCGACGGCGCGTCGAAGCCCAGCGCCTCCAGCGTCAGCGAGCCGTAGGCTTCGATCATGGCGCGCTTGTCGAGGATACGGATCACCGCGTCCTCGCCGTGGATGCTCGGCATGATGGAGACGCGCAGGTCGATCTCGCGCGCGTTGGCCTCGACGCGGAAGCTGCCGTCCTGCGGCACGCGGCGTTCGGCGATGTCCAGTTCCGCCAGCACCTTCAGGCGCGAGATGATCTGCTCGGCGACGTCGATGCCGTTGACCGAGGTGGCGTGATCGAGCACGCCGTCCACGCGGTACTTGACGGCCAGGCCGCCGGCGGTGCTTTCCAGGTGGATGTCGGAGGCGCCGGCTTTGAGCGCATCGTACAGCGTGGAGTTGACCAGGCGGACGGCGGGACTGGCCGCTTCCGACACCGAGGCGAACGACAACACGGCGGCGGTCTTGCCGTCGCGCCGGCCCTCGCTGGCGCCGGGCAGCAGCGTGTCGGTGGCGCGCGCGGATTCCTCCTGCTTGGACAGGTAGGCCTGGATGTCGGCCTGCAGCGCAAGGCGCGTTTGCAGCGGCGCGTGCGGCGTGGCGCGCGCCTGCGTGCCCAGCCAGGTTTGCAGATCGAGGTCGAACGGATCGGCGATCACGCCGACCACCAGGCCGTCGTGCCCGCGCAGCAGCACGCAGTGGCGCGCCAGTGCTTGCGACAGCGGCAACAGGTCGAAGGCCGGCGTGTAGCCCAGCATGTCGACCGTCTCCAGCACGGCCATGCCGAACGGCTGCGCCAGCGCCTGCACCACCAGGCGCGGTTCCATGTCGGTCAGCGCGACCAGTTCCTCGACCAACGTGCGCTTCGATTGCTGGCGCAGGTGGCGGGCGCGCGCGACCAGCGCGGTGTCCAGCGCCGGCACCACGGCGGCGATCTGCGGGGTGGCCTGGGCCGTCATGACATGTCTCCGGCCAGATCGAAAATCGGCATATACAGCAGCACCACGATGGCGCCGACCACCAGACCGATCGCGGCCATCAGCAGCGGTTCAAAGGTTCGGGTGAAGCGTTCTATCCAGCGGCTGATTTCGCCGTCGTAGAAGGCCGCGGACTGGGTCAGCATCGGACCCATGTCGCCGGTCCGCTCGCCCACGCGCAGCATGCGCAGCGAGATCGGCGTGGTCAGGTTGCTGGCCTCGAAGGCGGTCGACAGCGGCAGGCCAGATTCGATGTCGGCGCGCGCCGCCTGCAAATTCTGGCGGATGCCGGCCGAGACCATGCCCTGCACCGTCTCGATCGCGTGGACGATGGTGATGCCGCCTTCGCTGAGCATGCCCAGGGTCAGGTACAGCCGCGACAATTCGTAGATGCGCACCCGCTCGCCGATGCCGGGCAGGCGCGCCAGCAGGCGGGCGAAGCCGCCGTTGCCCATCAGCTGGCGCACGCCCAGCACGAGCGCGCCCAGCACGGCGGCGATGCCGCCCAACAGCAGCGTGGTGTGGGCGCCTGCGAACTGGCCCCAGTTGAGCATTTGCTGCGACAGCCACGGCAGGTTGCGGCCGGCGCCCTGGTAGACCTCGGCGAAGCGCGGCACGACGTAGCCGATCAGGAACAGGCTGACGCCGCCGCCGACCAGCAGCAGGATGCACGGATAAATGGCGGCAGACACCAGCTTGCCGCGCACCAGGTCGATGCGCTGCTGGTAGTCGATGAAGCGGGACAGGGAACGCGGCAGGTCCGAGGTGCCCTCGGCCGCCTTGACGATGCCGATGTACAGCGGCGGGAACAGGTCGGGCTGCTCGGCCAGCACGGCGGAGAAGCGCTGGCCTTCGCGCAGGCCGGACAGCAGGCGCTCCAGCACGCCGCGCGTGACGGGGCTGGTTTCCTTTTCCAGCAGCGCCTCCAGGCCTTCGACCACGCCCAGGCCGGCGGTCAGCAGCGCCAGCAGCTCCTGGCTGAACAGCACCAGCGAGAGGCCCTTGCCGCGCGGCTTGCCACCGCGCAGGCCGAGCCCTCCACGCGCCGGCGCGATGGCGCTGACGTACAGCCCGCGCGCCTCCACCTGGCGGCGCGCGTCGGCCTCGTCGCGGCCATCGATCACCAGATGGGAGATGGCCATATCGGCCGACAAGGTGCGGACATCGAACTGCATGGCGAAAACGGCTTTCCGTGTCGGCGAGGCTTATTGTGAGGTGATGTCGGCGTCTTCGCCGGTACCGCCGGGCTGGCCGTCGCGGCCCAGCGAAGTGATTTCAAACTCGGCCTTGGTGCCGGGGGCCTTGTACTGGTAAGGGTGGCCCCATGGGTCCGGCGGCACGCCCTTCTTCAGGTAGGGGCCGTTCCACTTGGCGCCGGCCGTGGCGGGCGCGACCAGCAAGGCGGCCAGGCCTTCGTCGGTGGTCGGGTAGCGGCCGACGTCGAGGCGATAGGTGTCCAGCGATTTTTCAAACGCCTCGATCTGCGCCTTGGCGATGGTCACTTCCGACTTGCCCAACTGGGCAAAGTACTTGGGACCGACATACGCCGCCAGCAAACCGATGATCACGATAACGACCAGCAATTCCAGCAGGGTAAAGCCGCCAGCCTTGTGCGCTGCGGTCTGACGGTGATACTTTGCGACTTCCATCCGAACGACTCCTTAATTCGCTAAGCCCAGAGGCTAGAAGTCAGAGGCTACCATGCGGTTTGCATACTCGACAATCTTTTCTTGCCGTGCGCGCGGGCGCAGCGCCAGATTGCCACGGTTTCAAACAGGAGGGCAAGCCGGCAAGTTATCAGGCGGCCTGCGCCAGCGCCAGCGCCGGCTGCTCGAACAGGTGCAGCGCCATGCCGCGGGCAATGGCGTGGGCGCGGTTGGACACCCCCAGCAGCCGGTACAGCCGCTGCAGATGGTTCTTGACGGTCAGGCCGCTGATGCCGAGGATCAGGCCGATTTCCTCGTTGCTTTTCCCCTCGCGCACCCAGTACAGGATCTCAACCTCGCGCGCGCTGGCCGGCCGCGCCAGCGCGCCGGCGCGGGCCTGGCGCTGCTGCAGGTTGATGCGCTGCAGCGCCATGTGCAGGTGCGGCAGCAGCAATTCCAGAAAGTACGCATGACGCGCGCGCGGCCGCTGAGGCAGGCCGAACAGCACAAAGAAGGTGGCGCCGCCCGGCAGCCATCCGGTGCCGTGGAGCAGCAGGTTGTCCAGGCCGAGGTCGCGCAGCTCGCCCAGGAACGGCGCCAATGCATGACTCTCGGCGCCCGGCGTGGCGTCCAGCAGGGCCGGCAAGCGCACGCCCTGGCGGCAATGGCGCGCCAGCCGCAGCGCCAGGCCATCGTCGCGGTTGGCCAGCCGGTCCAGCAGGCCGGCGTCCAGCACGGTGCTGTGCACGCACTCCACATGCTGCACCTCGTCCTGCGGGCCGAACTGCAGGCACAGCATGACCTGGTGTGGCAGCAACGCCTGCAGCTGGCCCTGGGTCCACAGGAAGAACTGGCGCGCCTGCCTCACCGGCAGCGCCGCCTCGATCGCGTGCAGCAGGTACTCCTGCTCCAGCTTGCTGAGTATGACCAGCTGGTCCACGTTCAGGCCTGGGCGCCCATGGCGGCGCGTTCGCCGGCGATGTAGCGGTAGCCGCTGCCGCGCACGGTTTCGATGCGCTGCTGGTGGCCGCTGGGCTGCAACGCGCTGCGCAGGCGGCCGACGTGGGTGTCGACGGTGCGCTCGTCCAGGTAGACGTCGCTGCCCCACACCTGGTCGAGCAGCTGGGCGCGCGTGTGCACGCGCTCGGGGTGGTTCATCAGGAAGTTCAACAGCTTGAATTCGACCCGGCCCATGGCCAGCTCGCGGGCGCCGGCCGTCACGCGCAGCGTGTGCGGATCGAGCTGCAGGCCGTTCATCCGCACCGCGCCGGCCTCGTCCTGCCGGACATGCGACTGGCCGCGGCGCAGCAGCGCGTGCACGCGGGCCAGCATCTCGCGCGGGCTGAAGGGCTTGGTCATGTAGTCGTCGGCGCCGCTTTCCAGCGCCATGATCTTGTCCGGTTCGCCACAACGGGCGGTCACCATGATGATCGGCAGGCCGCGCGTGGCGGGCTGCGCGCGCAAGCGGCGGATCAGCGACAGGCCGGACTGGCCCGGCAGGTTCCAGTCCGTCATCAGCAGATCCGGCAGGCCGTCCTCGATCATCAGCAAGGCGCTCTCGGCGTCGCGCGCGCGGCTGACCGTGTGCCCGGCCATGCCCAGGTTGAGGGCCAGCAGTTCCTGGATCGCAGGTTCGTCTTCAATGACAAGGATATGGGCGGGTAGCATGGCAGATCCAAGTAAAGGAAATACTATGCAATAAACAAACTGGCATTACTAATATGATTTCTATTGAAAATTCAGATATTTTTAATATATATCCAGTCCCCGCCTGCCCCGCTTGCCGTTTAGAAGAGACGATCTAAAATTGTTGCGCGCATAAAAAAAACGACACATCGCTGTGTCGTTTTTGCGCCGCGCCGCTGCGGACTCAGGCTTGAAGCTTGCGGCGGCGGGCCAGGCCCACCAGCGCCAGGCCGGCGCCCAGCATGGCCCAGGTCGCCGGTTCAGGCACGGCGCTGACGTGCACGCTGGCGCTGTCGAAGCCGCTGGCCACGAGGCTGCCGCTGCCGCCGGCCGTGGCGGATGGCGTCCAATCCAGGTGCAGCAGGCTGTAGCCGTCCGGACCGGTCGCGCCCAGCACGCCGTCCTCGGCGGCGTTGATCAGCGCCACCGAGAAAGCGGAGCCGGCCTGGCTGGCGCCGGCGTTGCCGCCGATGGTGACGTTGAAGCCGACCTTGCCGCCGCTGAAGCTGACCTCATGAAACAGATCGCTCGCGCCACCGGCGGTGCTCATGTGGAAGCCGGAAGCCAGCGAGCCGGTGACGCCGGTCGCCTGCGCCGTCGCGGAGTCGCCGAAACCGATGAAACCGCTCAGGTCGGCCCACGCCGCGACCGGGTCGAGCGGCGCCGGGTTGAATTGCAGATCGATCCAGCCCTTGTTGCCGAAGCCGGCCGTGTCGAGCTCGATATGGAAGGTCGCGGCGGCCGATGCCAGCGAGGCGCAAGCGCTCAGCGCCAGGGCCAGCGCGGCGCGGCGGATGGTGGTGGAGGTGATGAACATGTGCATGAATCCTTAGAAAGTGCCGCTGGAAATTTTGACCGACGAGTACGTCACGCCGCCGGTACCGGTCTTGGTGAACGTGGTCGGCACCGAGACGCTGGCGCCGGGCGCCAGGCCGGCGCCGACCGAGATGTACGGCGAGCCGTCATGGACGCCGCTGGCGTTCACCAGGGTCGCGCCCGCCACCAGGCCGACCAGCTCCACCTGCAACGGTCCTTGCAGCGCGGCGCCGCCGGTGTTGGTCAGCGACAGCGTGCCGGTCCATTTGCCGGTCAGGCGGTTCAGCGTCAGGCCCGAGGCCACGGCGCGGATGCTGCCGGTGACGTCGGTGTACGGCGCCGCCAGGTTCAGGCTGATGACCACCGGATCGTGGTCGGACGCGCGGTACGGCGCGCTGGTGTACTTGTCCTGCGGCTTGCCGTCGGTGTTGTAGTCGACCACGGTCGGCTCGTCGGCGTTGTTATGCCATTCGGCGGCGCCCGCCACTTGCGGGCTCAGCGCGGCGCTGGCCAGCGCGTGGTCCAGGTAGCCCGCCTCGCCGTTGAACACGAACGAGTACGGCATGTCGCCGGCGCCGCGCACAAAGCGCTCCAGCTGGTTGACGTAGCCGGTGGCGGTGATGGTGTTGATCGGATCCTCCATGCCGTAGGAGTTGAAGTCGCCGATCAGCAGCACCTTGGCGTCGCCGGCCGCGCTGACCACCTGCGGCACGAAGGTGCCCACCAGGCGCTGCGCCTGCTGGACGCGGGTGGCGTTCCAGCAGCTCTGGCTGTCGTTGTGGTCGGCGTCCGGACCGCTGGCCGGGCAGCTGCCCTTGGACTTCAGGTGGTTGACCACCAGCGAGAACCTGGCGCCGTTGGCGGCCTTGAAGGTTTGCGCCATCGGCGGACGGTTGTTGATGGCGTCGCCGTCGGTCATGGCGTCGCCGACCCGGGTCAGCACCGCCGGCTTGTAGATCATCGCCACGCGGATGGCGTCGGTGCCGGTGGTGGCCGGCTTGGGCACCACGGCGTAGGTCTTGAGGCCGGTGCCCGGCGAGATCGCCTCGTTGAGCGCGTCCACCAGCTTGGTCACGGTGTATTCGCCGCTGTTCTGGATTTCCATCAGGCCGAAGACGTCGGCGTCGATCGCCTTGAGTTCGCCGACGATCTTGGTGGTCTGGCGATTGAACTCGTTGAGGTTGTCGGCGCCGCGGCAGTTCGATTTCGACACCGAGCCGCCCAGCGAGCAGCCCTGGTTGGTGTGGCCTTCGACGTCGGTGCCGTTGGTGAACGTGGTGAAGTAGTTCAGCACGTTGGCGCTGGCGACCTTGACGTTGCCCGGCGCCAGCGCCGGCGGCGCGGCGCGCGGATTGTCCTGCGAGAACACCGGCGCCACGGTGGGCTGCAACTTGAAGCCGGCGCCGCCGCCGCCCTTGGCGCCGAAGTCCACCACGCCGGTCAGGTCGGACACCGTGTCGCCGGCGCGCAGCGAGCCGTCCGCGCCCAGGTAGGGAATGGTGGTCGGCGCGACAAACAGGCCGTCATCCAGCACGATCTGGTTGAGCGCGTTGGCGGCGGCCTGCGCCAGCGCTTCCGGCGTGCCGGCGCGGTAGCGGTTGGAGGCGATCTCCAGGCGGCCCGACGACAGCGTCACTTCGCCGCGGCTGCCCAGGAACTCCAGCTGCGACACGGTCAGCGCATTGGTGAAGCGCACCAGCATGCCCTCGACCTGGCCCAGGTTGGGGTGCGGCAGCTGGACGTTGGTCGGCGTGATGCTGATGCCGCCGGCCAGCTTGACGATGGCGGTGATGTTCTGCAGCTCGGTGTAGGCATGGCCGCCGGCCACCGGCGCGTAGTCGGTGACGCTGCCGGTGATGCGGAGCTTGTCGCCGACCTGCACGGTGCCGAGGTTGGCGGCGGTGGTGTAGACAAACAGGCCGTCCGAGGTCGAGGGGTCGCCGTCGCCGGTCTCGTCCTGCATGAAGAAGCCGGAGCCGACCTTGGCGGTGACCACGCCTTCGGTGGTCTGGATGGTGCCGGCGTACGGGCTGGTGTCGCCCGAGCCCTGGATTTGCGGGATCGTGTGGGTCAGCGCGGCCGGCGCGGCCACGCTGACGTTGATGGTGCAGCTGGTCTGCTGCGACTGGTTGTTGTCGAAGCGGACCGTCACCGGATAGGTGCTGGCCTGCACCGAGGCCGCCACTTGCAGGCTGACGGTGGCGTTGCCGCCGGCGGCCGGGGCGGCCTGGAAGTTGACCAGGCTGATGCCCGGCACGGCGGTCGAGGTGATCACGGCGTTGTTGACGATGCCGTCGCTGTCGGTGGCGCTGAGGTCGGCGCCGCCGGCGACGCCATAGGCCAGCGACAGGCCCGGCGGACAGGTGGCGACGATCGGCGGCGCGGCCGGCACGCCGCAGGCGTGCAGCGCGCTGGCGCTGTTGCGCGGCGCCGGCGCGCCGGCGGTGAAGTCGGTGGCGTTGTTGTCGGCGTCGGTGCAGCCGGCGGCGGCGCGCAGCGCGGCGGTGGTGTTGCTCAGCGTCGGCGCGGCCGCGCTGCCCTCGAAGTAGCCGGCCGTGCCAAAGCCGACCAGGTCGACATAGGAGCCTGCGGCCGGAGCCGCGCCCGCCAGCGCGCCGACGTTGCTGACCAGCGCCACCTTGCCGGCGGTGCCGCTCAGCGCCAGCGTGCCGGTGGTATCGGGCGTGGGCAGGTCGTCGGTGCCGCCGGTGCCGGCCGATTCCTGGACCAGGAAATACTGGCCGGGCTGCAGCACGGTGTTGCCGGCCAGCTTGGTGAGCTGCCAGCTGCTGCCGGTGGCGCTGGCGTACTGCACGCTCCAGCCGCTGATGTCGACGGCGCTGTCGCCGCGGTTGAACAGTTCGATGAAATCGTTCTTGTACCTGGCGCCGGAATTGCCGCCGCCACCGTACACCTGGCTGATGACGATGGGCGTCGCGGCCTGGGCCGACAGCGCGGCCAACAGGGCGGCGGCCAGAATGGTGCGGCGGCCAGGCGTGGCGGCGGCCCGGCTGCCCGCCGTAGGGAAGAGTTTTTTCATGAACAGTCCTGGAATATTAACAAATTGATTTTAAAGCTTGCAATTTGCATATTACGATCCGGCCGTGACGCCATGATGACGTGGGTTTAGTCCATTCGGACTAAGACGTGGCAAGCGCGACATGGTGGTTATTTGCGCCGCACGTGCTATACTAATTTCTATAAGGTAACAATAATTACCAATAAACAACTTCAATTTTGCTGTTCAGGCCAGGGATGAACGCCATGAAAATCCTCCTCACCCAGATCGCGCTGGTATGCGGTGCCGCCTTGCCGACGCTCGCCATGGCGGCAGAAGCGCCGGCCGCGCCGCCTGTGTCCGATCCCTGCGCACCGCAGACGGTAACACCTGAGCGGGCCGCCAGCCAGCAGCCGAAACATTCCATGCATCTGATGCGGCGCGATTGCGGATTGGCCGACGCCAGCCAGGACGCCGACGAGCGCATCAACACCGGTGAGGCCGACCACGATCCCTGGCAACAAGCCGAAGACGCGCTGGAACTGAGCCGCCTGCACAACGACAGCATCGAACACCGCTTGGCCGGTCCGGCCGTGGCGCGTTTCAGCATGGGCGAGGACGGCCGCGGTGTGGCCGGCACGCCAGACGCTCCCCATGCACTGATGAACACCGTACCGTCGGTGCCGGAACCATCGGGCCTTGTGCTGACCTCCGCAGGCCTGCTGTTGCTGGGCGGCTGGTCACGGTTGCGGCGCCGCGCCCGTCCTGGCGCCCGGTCCATATAACGCGACAACGGAGGCCCGGCCTCCGTTGTGCCGGGCACTGCCGACCCGCTCAAGCGCGGCGCCGGCGGGCCACGTATCCCAGCAGGCCCAACCCCGCCGCCAGCATCCCATACGTCTGCGGCTCCGGTACAGCCGACACCGCCAGCGAGCCCACGTAGTTGGCGGCTTTGGCGTTCAGCACGCTTCCGCTGACCAGCAAGTGGTAGGTGTCCGCCACCAAGGGCTTGGCCGACAGCTGCCAGGTCTGCACGCCGCCGGCATCCAGCGATTTGACGCCGTCCAGCGCCATGCCCGCCGAATTGACCAGACTGAAGTTGCTGAACGTGACGCCGCCGAACTCGGCGAGGTTAAAACCGGACAGCAAGGCCGCCAGCGACGACGTGCCGCTCAGATGAAAGTCGTAGCGGTCGGCAAAGGTATTGCCGGCGTTGCCGGCATCGATAGTGCGGGAAAAACTGGCGACTCCACGGCTCAGGTCCAGCACTTGCGTCGCCTGGCTGGCATCGGCCGCCAGCGCCAGCGGCGCCCACCCGGCTCCGGCCAAGGCCAGCACCGCCAGCGCGGTAGTAGTTTTCTTCATATGCATCCTCCATGAGATGGGCGGCCCGGACAGGCCGCATCGTTGTACAACACCTGCACAACGATCGTATCATGGTTGAATTGATATGATTGACTATTTAATATCATCAACTTTCCCGGCAACCACTTCGCGCCAGGCGGAGATCCCCCGCCCCTTGGCGTAGCGGGACGGCCCTCATAGGAGAAAGCCGGCGCCCGGCGGTGCCGCGTCTTCGCGCAACAGGCGAGGTAGGAACAGGCCCACAAAAAGACGGGAAATCTTGAGCCGGGGTCAGGTGGGCGAAGCGGCGCCCTCAGCGTTGGCGGTAAGGCGCCGCCAGCGGTTCGCCGATGAACACGCCCTGGGCCGGCCATGCCACGCTGCGCCAATATGCCTCGATGGCGCTGGCGCCGCGCAGGTATTGCTGCAACAGCACCGTGGGTTGGGGGAATTTCTGCCAGTAGTTGCAGGGCTCGGTGACCGAGCCATAGCTGGCCGTGGCGCCCGCTTCCAGCCAGCGCAGGCTGCTCATCTGTGAACTGCCCAGCAGATCGCCGCCGACCGAGGTCAGGCTGTCGGCCAGCGCGCCCGGCAAGAACTGCAGCGTCTCCAGCTTGGCCACGCGCGCCATGCCGGTTTGATAGATCATGATGTCTTTTTCGTTTTCGATGCTGTCGGCCGACAGCCGCTTGATCGTCAGCTTGCGCGAAGGCACTACCCCCGCGCGCGGGAAGAACACGGCACGGCTGTTGCGTGCACCCTCGCTGGTGGTCAGGTAGTAAGCCGTGGCGACCGGCACCGCGAATCCGCTGGCGACACCGCGTCCGATCAGCGCCTTGGCGCCCTCGACCGAGTCGGTCGGCAACAACATCGACAGCCGCATGCCCTGCTCGCCCTGGACGCCGCTGGCGTTGAAATTCCGGTTGGGCTTGCTGGGGCCGCACGGCTGCGCGCAGACGGCGGCATCGAAGCCCATGGTGTAGGCCGAGGTGATCGAGTTGCACTCCACCGCGTACGGCGCGGTCCACACCATCAGCACGGCCTCGATATGCGGCCCCAGCTTGGCGTCGATCTGCTCCTTCAACTGGTTGAACTGCTCGACGTCGAGCTTGCGCGGACGGTTCGGTATGCGCACGTGGACCACGTTCTCGGCCGGCACATTGCGCGCCTGGCGATAATATTCGCCAATCTCGACGCTGTTGGGCTCATCGTCGTTGATCACCAGCGCCAATTGCTCGGGGCGCAAGCCGGACGGCTTCGCCATTTGCGCTTCAGCGGCGCCATGCCAGCATGCCAGAGCGGCCAGCCACAAAATCATCTTACGCAATGACAATATCCTATCCAAAAAAGTCGTGCCGGGATCCCGGACTGTAACATAGCCCGGCTTCCACCGGCGGCAAAAAAAAACCGCCCGGTCACGGGCGGCTTGCTGCCGGCAGGCGCCGCTTAGCTGCGCTTGTAGACGTCCTCAAAGCGGACGATATCGTCCTCTCCCAGATAGCTGCCCGACTGCACCTCGATCAGGTGCAAGGGCAGCTTGCCCGGATTCTCCAGCCGGTGGTTCATGCCGATTGGAATGTAGGTGGACTCGTTCTCGGTCAACAGGCTGACGGTGTCGCCGCAGGTCACGCGCGCGGTACCGCTGACAACGATCCAGTGCTCGGCGCGGTGGTGGTGCATCTGCAATGACAGCTTGCCGCCCGGATTGACCGTGATGCGCTTGACCTGGAAGCGGTCGCCAATGTCGATGCCCTCGTAGCACCCCCACGGACGATAGACCTTGGTGTGGTGCAGGTGTTCGGTGCGCTCTTCCTTCTTCAGGTGCTCGACGATCTGCTTGACGCGCTGGACCTGGTCCTTGTGCGCCACCAGCACCGCGTCGGCGGTCTCGACCACCACCAGATCCTGCACGCCGACCACGGCGACGATGCGGCTCTCGGCGCGTACCAGCGAACCGGAAACGCCGTCAACATACACATCGCCGCGCAACACGTTGCCGTTGGCGTCGCCGGTCTGCACGTCCCACAGGGCCGACCATGAGCCGACGTCGCTCCAACCGATGTCCGACGGCACCACGATGGCGTGACGGGTATGCTCCATCACCGCGTAGTCGATCGAGTCCGAAGGACTGGCGGTGAAGGCCGCTTCATCGAGGCGGCAAAAATCGAGGTCGCGGTAGCCCAGCCGCACCGCCGCCTCGGCGGCGGTGGCGATGGCCGGCGCCAGCTCGGCCAGTTCGCGCAGGTAGCTCTCGGCACGGAACAGGAACATGCCGCTATTCCAGAAATAATTGCCGGCCGCGACAAAACCCTCGGCGGTCGCGCGGTCCGGCTTCTCGACGAAGCGGTCGACGCTGAAACATTGCTCGGCGGCGGCCGGCTTGCCGCTCTGGATGTAGCCATAGCCGGTTTCCGGCGCGGTCGGCACGATGCCGAAGGTGGCCAGCGCGCCGTCGACCGCCAGCACGGCGGCGTGCTCGATGGCGGCATAAAACGCGTCGACGTCCTCGATCACGTGGTCGGCCGGCAGCACCAGCATCATCGCCTGCGGGTCGATGGCTTTCAGGAACTCTGCGGCGGCGGCCACCGCCGGCGCGGTGTTGCGGCCGACCGGTTCCAGCAGGATGCCCAGGGGCGCCACCTTGATTTCACGCATTTGCTCGGCCACCAGGAAGCGGTGCTCATTGCCGCAGACGATCAGCGGCGCCTGCAGTGCCGCGCGGCCATGCAGGCGCAGCGCGGTCTCCTGCAACATGGTGCGGTCCGATACCAGCGGCAGCAACTGCTTGGGCAATACCGCGCGCGACAGCGGCCATAAACGGGTGCCGGCGCCGCCGGACAGGATCACGGGATAAATTTTCATAGGATGTTGACGACTTTCTCTTCTTTTGGGGCTTCGTTGCTGGCTTCGTTGCGGCGCTTGCTGCGGCGGTCCCGCGCGTTGGCCCATTCATCCGGATCGTAGTCCGACACATGGCGCATCTCGCCGTCGCGGTCGACACTGTAGTCTTTGAAGACGATCATTTCATTGAACGAAACATTTGGTAACACGCGGGTGTACTCGAACAGCACGCTGCGGATCACCTGGGCACCGCTGCACACATGGCTGCCGTGGCCGATCCAGGTCGGGCCGATGATGGTCACCCCGGACTCGATGCGCGAACCGGAGCCGATATAGACCGGGCCGGTGATGGAGGTGCCGTTCCAGTCGATACTGGTGTTGAGGCCGACCCACAGGCCCTCCTCCAGCTGGATGCCGGGCACGTCCAGGTGGGCCACCTCGCCCATCAGCACGCTCTGGCAGACTTCCCAGTAGTCCTTCACACTGCCGATGTCGATCCAGTTGAACGGGCGCCGCTGGGCGAAGAACGGCAGGCCTTTCTCGGCCAGCAACGGGAACAGGTCCGAACCGATGTCGAACGGCCGGTCCGACGGTATCAGGTCCAGCACTTCAGGCTCGAAGATATAGATGCCAGTGCTGACGAAGTTCGACAGCGCCTCGGCCTGCGACGGTTTTTCCTGGAACGACTGGATGCGGCCCTGGGCGTCGGTGACCACCACGCCATAGCTCGACACCGATTCCCACGGCACTTCCTTGGTGACCACAGACGCCAGCGCGCCCTTGCGTTTGTGCTCGAACAGCGCGGACTTGATGTCGAGGTCGATCAGCGCGTCGCCGCACAGCACGATCGTGGTCTCGTCAAAAAAGCCGCCGAAGTTCTGGATTTTCTTCATGCCGCCGGCCGACCCCAGCGGCTGCGGGATTACCTCGCCACCGTCCTTGGTGTAGCCCTCGAACGAATAGCCGATCTGGACGCCGTACTGGTGGCCCTCGCCGAAATAGTCCTCGATCTTCTCGTGCAGATAGCTGACATTGACCATGATTTCCGTCACACCGTATTTGGCCAGGTGCTCGATCAGATAGGCCATGACCGGCTTGCCCAGTATCGGGATCATGGGCTTGGGCAGATCGTAAGTCAAAGGACGGACGCGCGTCCCCTTCCCTGCGGCCAATATCATTGCTTTCATTTTTTGCCTCAAAGTATAAATAGAAAATCGCCGCAACGTTGGGGCGCATCGAGCGCCCCCCTACGATTTTGCCCTCACGGCACGTTTGCTGCGGCGCACCAAAAAAATAGTACGCGATGATACTATAACAAGCACTTCTTAATGTAAAGGCAGCCACGATTGAGTGCGCTGGCCCAGTTTGGCACCGGGATGGTTCACGCCCGCCCCCCCCACCTGCAGGCAATTGATTGACAAATGGACAATACCTTGCTAGGTTATTGTAATTTTATCATTTCAATTTTGCTCACACAGCAATGATCAGTGCGCGGCATTGAAATTTTTCGCGTCGCGATATTTCCCCATTAAGGAGAGTCACATGTCCCTATTTCCACGCCCCAGATTTGACATCCTGGACGGCCTGCGCGGCATAGCCGCCATCGCAGTGATGTTTTATCACTATACCCAGCACAACGGTCTCCGCTGGCTTCCCGGCGCATGGGTCGCAGTGGATCTGTTCTTCATCCTCTCCGGTTTCGTCATTGCACACAGTTACGGCGCAAAACTGCTCAAAGGCATGCATTTCAAACAATTCCTACTGATACGATTGGTCAGGTTGGGTCCACTCTATTATTTCGGACTGTTTCTAGGAATTTTTTCAGCGTTGCTATCGCTCTATGCCCATCCGGATTCAAAATCGTCTATCGAACAAATTGCCACCATGGCCGCCTTGAACATGGCATGGCTACCCTATTTCAGCGAGCTTCCGTGGCCGCTGGCAGCACAGGTCGGAAAGGAGCCAGTATTTCCCTTGAACGACCCTGCATGGTCGCTATTTTTCGAAGCCTTCGTCAACATCGTTTTCTTCGTTTTTGTTTATAAATATCATAAGGTCTTCAGCATAAAACTCATCATTCCCGCAGCCGCCGTTTTTGTGATGAGTACCATTATCATGAAGCACGGAAACCAAGGCTGGGGAGCACATAACTTCATCCTGGGATTTCCCCGTGTACTCGCCGAGTTCTTCGCCGGAGTAGGAATCTACCAATACAGCCTGCAACGCAAGGCGCCGCCTGCTACGCTGGTGTGGGTGACAATTGCAGCGGCGATGCTATGCCTCTTCATCGACAATGATAAAGTCGCATTTGTAAATTCCATCACACTCCTGCCATTAACCGTGTTTTTAGCGGCCACCCTGACCGCGCAAGGGAAGTTGAAGGCACTGTGCACCTTCCTGGGCCACCTCTCCTATCCGCTTTACGTCATCCACATGCCTGTCGAGCGCCTTCTTCTTCAGCTACCTCAAGTAAGACTCCTCGATCCAGCGGGCCAAACATTCACAATAGCTGCTGTAAGCATCTTCTGTGCTGTGCTATTGATCGGAATAGATGAGCAGTTAAGAAATTATCTCACTGCTCGCTGGTTAAAAACATCTTCTGACGTTAAAACCGCTGCCAGCCCTGTGGCTTCCTGACTTTACGTCACGCCCAGCAGGGGCACCGCCAACCATTATAGGCATGGCTGGGCATTTACTCGCGTCCCGTTCAGGGGCGGGCAAATGCCCATGCCGTCAGGTTGGCGCCAGCACGGGTGAGCGCCGCCTGCCGCCAAACCAGCTGCGCAGACTCAACACCCGCCGCTCGATCAGCCAATAGGCAAGATAGCCACATACCAGTGCTGTGAGCAATGCCAGCACGAATACCAGCTCGCCCCCTATCTTCGCCTGCAATCCTGTTGCGGTAGCCAAGGCCATGAAGGCACCGAGGATTTTGGAATGCGTCAGATAGATCGTGTAGGAAGCATCCCCGATCGCCCCCAGCACACGGGGGAATTTCAAGTGCCCAGCTTGCTCGAACTTGACCGCGGCAGCCAGCAGGAAGCCAAAGCCCAGCGCCATGCCGAGATGCTGGAGGTCACGCCACGGAGTGAGTGCGCTAAACGCCACCAACAGCGACAGCACACCGAGAAACAATTCCATTCTGCCCGTGCCGCCCTTGCGGTAGAGCCAATAGGCTCCGATGCCGAACAGGAAATGGAAGCTATATCCCGACGTGTAGACCTTGAAGGGCGTGCGTTCGAACTCCGAAGGAAATTGGAAAAAACAAACCGACAACGCCAGGCACGCGACCGCTACCGCGATCCCCAACCTTTTATTAAGGATAAGCAAGGAAAAGACGGCGTAAAACGCCACTTCATGAAACAGCGTCCAAGCCACCGGAAGGGGCGGGCTGACATCATCGAAACGGATCAGTAGCAGACTGCTTACCCAGCCTTGCCAATCGGTTGGCAAAATGGTCTTGCCCCCCACGCCCAGATACAACATCGCAACCAAGCATGCGGTATAAAGCCAGTAAATGGGGAAAAGACGCACAAACCGTCTGAAGCAGAACCGCGTCCATGCCTCAGGCCGACCAATGTCCTGGTGATGAGCAAACATGATAATAAAGCCCGACAGCACGAAGAAAAAATCCACGCCTGAGTTGCCATATTGGGTGTATTCCCGGAATACCGGGTTGTTGCCGTATTGCGGCAGCTCCATGGTCAGCGAAAGATGGAAAACAACAACGCTGATTGTCGCCAGGGCGCGTCCTATCTGCAGTGATCGTAACATGCTGTCCTTTACTATTGAGTTTATCCATGGGAGAACCAGTCGAGGCGCGCGTGGAGGCACCTCAACCCATCTATAGAATTGATTTGACCTTGCCCGGGACCTGCGAATTTACTATGGGCATTGGCTGGACGTTGGCTCAACAAGCTGAGCGCAAGCGTCGGTTATCTGGGAGAGGCTGGAAGAAAGAGGTGGCGGAACACGCTCATGAAGCGCCTTGGCCGCGACTACCTATTAGGAACGTCCGCCAACCGGACAACCGGCAGCGAGGCGCCCCTGCCCGCTCAGCGCAGAGCCAGCCATATTTCCTGCTCGCAGTCTCGCGCCAGGAAAAAGAAGGCGATGCTCATCGCGCCATACTGGCGGATGAGTTGCCGAAGCCATCCTGTTTGAGACAATCGGGGCGAGCTGAAAGGCTCTGACGGGCGCAGCAGCGCCCAGCCATCTCACTCGACCTTGTCCTGAGGGACAAGGTGTGGGGTCAACCGGGGTGCTGGTCAGACCGAGCGGCGACGTGCAACAAACACCACCAGACCCAGGCCAGCCAACAGCATGCCATAGGTGGCAGGTTCTGGCACGGCATCGATTGCCATCGTGGCGCTGTAGCTGCCGCCAGCGTTAGCCGCCACATAGCCCAGCACCTGCAACGTGTAGGTGCCTGCCAGCAGCGTGTGCGGGCCACCAGCGAAGCCCCAGGCCTGATCCAGCGCATTGTGATTGACAGTGTCCTGGCTGCCGACCAGCAGGAAGCCATTGGCACCAAACAGATTCAGCGCCCGGATCTTCAAGCCAGCTTCCGCAGCCGCAACTTGCGAGGTCAGCAGAGCTACCATCTCGACGGTGCTGCTGGTGGTGAAGGTGTACTGGTCCGTGAAGAAGTTGTTGGCAATACCGGCCTGGTCGTTGGCGCCCAGCTTGACGGTACGGCCAAAGTCGGACGAGCCGTAGTCGGTCAGATCGGAGGTCAGGTCAGCAGTCGGCGCGCTCAGGTCGTGCGGAGCCGCGTTCGCCATCAGCGTGGTGCCGGCCAGCAGCAGCGCCGCCAGCAAATGTTTGGTAATTTTATGCATGTTTTTTGCCGTTATCGTAAAGAGGCCGCCACCGGACGGCCGGGATGGAAATGACTTACGCTGCTTTGCGGCGGCGTGCCACCAGGCCGACCAGACCCAGGCCGCCAAGCAGCATGCCGTAGGTGGCCGGTTCCGGCACCACCGTCACGGTACCGTTGCCGGCAAAAGCGCCGCCACCGGACGAGACCATGTTGCCGCCAACCTTGAAGTAATAGCTGCCGCCGGCCAGATGCAGGGCCGACAGGCTCCATTGGTCTTCAAAACCGGCAGCGGTGACGGCATTGGTCAAGTCCATGTGGCCGCCGACGACCAACTGGTTCTGGCTGTTGTAGAGGCCCAGTCCGCTCAGATTCAGGCCGTTGGTGGCCTTGGTGCTGATCGACGTGACAATCATGCTGACGTCGCTGGCGGCCGACAGCGTGAAGGTGAACTTGTCGTTGAACACGGCGCTCTGCTGGTTGGCCTTGAACTTGTCGCCAAAGTGCGCGGTGCCGTCGGAACCCAGCGTCACGGCAGCGTCAGGCGAGCTGATGTCGGTAACGGCCGAAGCCGACGATGCGGCCATGGCGGCGGCGGCGAACAACAGCGACGATACGGCGGATTTGATAGTGGTATTCATACGTTCCAGTCGATATCAGGAGGCGGCACAAGCAGTTCCGCCGATAAAATTTTAATAATAGCAACTAGCATAACACAATTGCCCGAATTGCATGGACTTTATGCATTCAATCGTGCTCCGCCGATGCCGCGGCGCCGCTTTGCCAGCGCCAGGCGTCCGCGCACATCTGCACGATGTCGCGTTCGGCGGTCCAGCCCAGCTCGTGCGCGGCGCGGCCGGCGTCCGCGTAGCAGCTGGCGATGTCGCCCGGCCGGCGCGCCACGATGCGATGCGGGATCGGCCGGCCGCAGGCCTGCTCGAAGGCCGCCAGCATTTCCAGCACCGAGGTGCCGCGCCCGGTTCCCAGGTTGTAGGTGTGCAGGCCGTCGCTGCCGGCCAGCTTGTCGAGCATGCGCACATGGCCCAGCGCCAGGTCGACCACGTGTATATAGTCGCGCACGCCGGTGCCGTCCGGGGTGGCGTAGTCGTTGCCATACACCGACAAGCAGTCGCGCCGCCCCGCCGCCACCTGGGCTATGTAGGGCAGCAAGTTGTTGGGGATGCCGTTCGGGTCTTCGCCGATCAACCCGCTCTCATGGGCGCCGACCGGATTGAAATAGCGCAGCAGCGCGATGCGCCAGCCCGGCTCGGCCAGCGCCAGGTCGCGCAGCATCTCCTCGATCATCAGCTTGCTGCGGCCGTAGGGATTGGTGGCCGACAGGGGGAAGTGCTCGAAGATCGGCACCGAGGCCGGATCGCCGTACACCGTGGCCGAGGAGCTGAACACCAGGGTGCGCACCCCGAATTTCTTCATCGTCTCGAACAGCACCAGGCTGCCGGCGACGTTGTTGTCGTAATACGCCAGCGGATTGGCGACCGACTCGCCCACCGCCTTCAGGCCGGCGAAATGCACCACCGCCTCCAGCGCGTGGCTGGCGAACAGTCCCTCCAGCGCCGCGCGGTCGCGGACGTCGACCTGGCAAAAGGTCAGCGCGCGGCCGGCAATGCGCTCGACCCGCCGCTGCACCGACAGCTTGGCGTTGGCCAGGTTGTCCAGCACCACCAGCTCATGACCGGCCTCCAGCAGCGCGACGCAGGTGTGCGAGCCGATATAACCCAGACCGCCCGTGACCAGGATCTTCATCGGAGCGCTCCACCGTTGGCGGCCACGGCCTGCGGATGGCCGGCGTGCTGCAGCAGCAATTGTTCATAGTCGGCCAGGATCTGTTCCCAGGTGAAGGCTTCGGCATGGCGCGCCAGGCTGGCGGCACGCATGCGCGCCAGCAGCGGCTCGTCGCCCAGCACACGGTCGAGTTCGGCCGCACAGCCGTCTTCGCCGGTGAAATAGCTGGCCCCCTCGCCCGCCACCCAGCGGTTGAACGGATTGTCCTGCGCCAGCACCGGGCTGCCCGAGGCCAGCGCCTCGACCAGCGAAGGATTGGTGCCGCCGACCTGGTGGCCGTGGATGTACATGCGCGAGTGGAAACGCAGGGCGTTGACGATGGTGCTGTCATAGATGGCGCCGACAAACAACACTTCGTCCGAACCGCTGTTGCGCACCGCCTGCTGGTAAGCGTGGGCCGGGTCGTACTTGCCCAGCACCACCAGATGCATGCCGCGCGGCTTGCGCGACCAGGCCCGCACCACCTCGAGAATGGAATTTTCCGGCTCGGCGCGGGCGATCAAAATGGCGTAGCGCTGTGGCGTGACGCCGTAGGCCGCCAGCGGCGCCGCGTCGGCCTGGTCCACGCGGTGCGCGCCGTAGGCGATGGTGGTGATCTTGCCGTCGCTGACACGGGTCTTCAAGTGGGTCTTGATGTGCGGGTGGTCGGCGATCAGGTGGTTGCCCAGCCAGGCGCCGGCCCATTCGTTCAGATAGAACCAGGTCTTGGCCACCTTGCCCCATTTCTGGCGGCGCCATTCGATGCCGTCCATGTTGATCAGGTTGGTCAGGCCCTTGAGGCGGTACCAGGCGCAGAACACGGCCGTGTTGTAGCCCAGCGTCAGCGTCAGTCCCTGCTCGCGGCAAGCGTGCAGCGTCGATTTCCAGTCGAACACGATGGTGCCCAGCGCGCCTCCCTGGGTCACGGGAATGTGGACCCGGCGGATGCCGCGCCAGTCGTCCTCGTGCACGACACCGCCCTCGTCCTGCTGGCAATACACGGTGACCTGCCAGCCGCGCGCGACCAGGTACAAGGCCAGGTGTTCGGCGAAGGTTTCAAAGCCGCCGTGGTTGGCTGGCACGCCGCGCGTGCCCAGAATGCGTATAGTCTTGTTAGTCATGTGTCATGCATACGGAAGAAATTGCGGAATGTCCGCAGGCGGCGCCGCCCGGCGCACGCCCGGCGGACGCTAGAAAATGAATACTTTTTTCGGCAATACCGAATTCAACATGGCCCGCTCGTCGCCGCTGAACGCCCCCAGCCAACGCACCAGCAGCAGGTAGGCGATCGTCCCCAGCGGCACGGCCAGCAACATGCCGCCCCAGCCCGGCCACCATTGCCGCCACAACGCCGCCACCGCGTACAAGGCCAGGCCCGCCAGCAGGAACACCCCCGCGCTGCGGACGTCGGGCCGGTAGTCGTAGCCGGCCCGGCGCAGATAATAGGTGGCAAAGACATTATAAATCAGGCCACTGACGGCGGACGACGCGATAGCGCCATACGGCCCCAGCCGCGGCAGCAGCAGCAAGGCGCAGGGAAACGCGATGGTCGAGGCCAGGCCGGCGTACAGCTGCATGGCATTGCGTTCGAGCGTGCTGGCCAGCAGCGACAGCACCTGCTGGTGGCTGACCGGTATGAGCAGGCACAGCACGCCAACCAGCAGCCAGTGGGCGTCGCCGTATTTGCCGCTCGATACCAGGCCCAGCACGTCATCGCCATACGCGGCGGCCACGGCGATGGCCGGCGCCAGCAGCAGCAGGTTGAGCTTGAGGATGATGCGCGCCATGCGGTTGAGCTGGACAAAGTCGCCGGTCTGCGTGTAGCGGCTGACGAACACCGGCTTGATCATGCGCAGCAGCAGCACCGCCGGCAGGTAGCGCTGCACGGTGTCGGCCAGGCTGTAGACAAAGCCGTAGCGCGCGGCCTGCAGCACACCCAGCAGGCGCGTCACCAGCAGCTTCATCACTTCGGCGTTGAAGAACTGGAAAATCACCTGGGCGCTGTAATTGAACAGCGCGAAGCGCTGCATGCGCCCGCGGTGCTGCTGCAGGATGGCCCAGCCGGCGCGCCAGGTGCCGCCGCCAAAACGGCGCAGCACCTGCGTCAGCGCGATCAGCGCGGCCAGGCCGTTGGCGGCCAGTTCGATCCAGACCAGCAGCGCCAGGTCCAGCTGGCCGAACTGGTGCGCGGCCACCAGCAACAGCAGCCGGCCGAGGGTGTACACGGTCATGCACCGCTGCGCCTGGCGCTGGTGCAACATGGCCTCCTGCAGCGCCACCGCCATCGCCAGCGCGCCGCTCAGCAGCACCACCAGCGCCCAGACGCGGAACGCGGCCGCCTGCGTCGGCACGCCGACGGCGGCCGTGATCGGCGCGGCGGCCAGCCAGCACACCACCGCCATCAGCAGCAGCGTGCCGATGCGCGACAGCAGCGCGGCCAGCACAAAGCCAAGCAGTTCGTGGTCGGCATGCCGGGTGCGCAGCTCGGGCAGGAAACGCTCGGTGGTGGTCTCGATCCCCAGGGTCGAGACCGCCAGCATGCTCACCTGCAGCGCCATGAAGGCGATGTAGACGCCGTAGTCGGCCGGTGCGATCCAGCGCGCCAGCAGCACCACGGTCCCCAGGCTGACGACCGCGTTGAGCGCCTTGCCGAACATGAAATGCAGCAGCGACGCGCGCACCGCCGATTTGCTGTAGTGGCCGGACATCAGCGGAAGAACAGTATGCGGTCCAGCATCTTGCGATGCGACTTGGGAACCTGGGTTTGTTCGGGCGGATAACCGGCCAGCATCAGCATGATGATGCGCTCGGAATCCGGCAAGCCCAGCAGCTTATGGGCGCGGGCGTCGGTGTCCGGCGTGACGCACCAGTTCAGGCAGCAGCTCACCAGCCCCTGCACCTGCAGCGCGTACAGCATCGACATCGAGAACAAGCCGCCATCGACGTAGGGCTGATGGCGCTCGGTGGCGCCAAAGAAATGGGTCATGTCGGCGGTGATCGCAAAGACCACCGGCGCCAGGTGGCCGAAGCCGGCGTTGCCGTTCTGGCAGCTCAGCAGGCGCTGCTTGAGTTCCGGCGCCGTCACCACGTAGGCGCGGCACGGCTGGCGGTTGCAGGCCGAAGGGCTCAGCTGGGCCAGCTCGACCGCCTGGCGCAGCAGCTGCTCGGGCACCGGCTGGTCGCGGAAATCGCGGAAGCTGCGGCGGGTCTCGCACAGCGCGCGGAATTGCGGGTAGTCGACCAGCGCTTCGACCTGCTGCTCGGAAATGGTGATCGGCGTCGCCTGCTCGGCCGGCGACGGCGTGCGGCTGGCCAGGAAGGCGTCCACCACCGGCAAGATCTGCAACTGGGGATCGAGTCCGGACTCGCGTATCCGCTCGCCGTAGGCCCGCAGGCTGCTGACGGCGCCCAGGTAGATGGGGTCCTGGCGGCTGTTGCCCTGGTTTTCCCAGGTTTCCAGCAGGCCGATGACGCGCGGAATCACGTCCAGCGCGAACAGCCGCTTGCGGCCCGGCATGCACAGGCCTTTTTCGATCTTGTGGTAATAGAACAGCAACTTGGCCTGCAACTGCCCGGCCGCCATGCTTTGTTCATGGCCCCAGTACATATGACGCCAGACCTGGCGCATGTCGACCAGGCTGAAGCGCAGGGCGTACAGGCTTTCGACGAAATATTTGGCGCTGGTGTAGCGCGCATAACACGGCTGGCATTCGATCAGTTTGCGTCGGAGATAGGCTTTGAGGCGGCGCATGAAAAAAAATCCTGTAGACGGTATCGATAAGAGAACACCTTGCCGCTGCGCCATCATTCCTTAGAACATTGACAAGGTATCATTATATTATCGCACGCGCGCCCCGGTTTGCCCGGTTCCGTATAAAAAATGTTGCACTGCACGAAAACCTTACGCTGCCACGCCCAGCCCGGCATACAGCTCCAGCGTGGCGCGCAGGTAGCCGGCGCGGTTGAACTGGGTGCTGACGTGCTCGCGCGCGCCTCGGCCCACGGCGGCGCGCCCGGCGTCGCCCAGCCCGTTGACGCGGGACAGCAATTCGGTCAGCGCCGCCACGTTGCCGCTTTCAAAGGTCCAGCCGGTCTGGCCTTCCAGCACCATTTCCGGGATGCCGCCGATGTCGGCGCCGATCACCGGCGTGCCCAGCGCGAAGCTCTCCAGCACGCTCATCGGGGCGTTCTCGTACCACTCGGACGGCAGCACCACGGCGCGCGCCTGGCGGATCAGGTCGTGCAATTCGCTGCCGGAGCGGTAGCCGAGGAACTCGATGTCGCCGCCCAGGCCGGCGGCCAGCGCGTGCAGTTCGGCCTCGATCGGGCCGGTGCCGGCCAGCTTGAGCTTGACGCCGGCGGCGGCCGCCGCCCGCAGCAGCGTGGCCACGCCCTTCTCCGGCGCCATGCGGCCGAAGTACAGGAAATAATCGCCGCTGTCGTAGGCGGGGGTGAAGCGGGTCGAGTCGACGTAGTTGGGGATGTACGCGAAACGCTCGCGCGGCCAGCCCCACTCGATGAACTTTTCCATGAAGAAGCGGCTGGGCACCACCACCTTGTCCAGTTTGCCCTGATAGCTGTTGAGCAGGCGGTGCACGCCGCTCTCGACCATGACGATGGCGCTGGCCGCCAGCGAGTCGCGCACGCAGCGGTGCTTGACCACGTTCAGCAGGTTGCCGCCCTTGCATTTTTCACAGATGCCTGTGCTGTTGAGCATCTTGTAGGCCGGGCAGGCGATCTTCAGGTCGTGCGCGGTCATCACGATCGGCACGCCGGCATCCTTCATCGTGCTCAGGATGGACGGCGACAGGTGGTGGTAGATGCAGTGCAGGTGCGCCACGTCCGGGCGGAAATCCTGCAGCAAACGGCCCAGCTTGCGCTGCGCCTCGCGCGAATACACCACCTTGGACGCCATCGCCAGCTTCTGGCCGAGGCTGTAGGCGTGGCCGAACTCGATCTCGTCGATAAAGTAGTCGGACCACGGCGTGGCCATGTTTTTCGGGTGGTGCATCGAAAAGAAGGCGTTGCTCCAGCCCTGCTCTTCCATCAACGCCGCATGGTCGAGGTAGACCACGTCGGAGCCGCCGCGGCGGTAGTGGTAGTTGTTGATACTGACGAGTTTAGGCATGCGCTTCAGGATTTCAGGTAGGTCATGACGTTGCCGGCGATGTCGGGCCATTGGGCGTGCTGGCCGGCGGCGGCCATGGCGCCCGCGTAGGCAGGGTAGTCGGCGGCCATCCGCAGCACCGCCTCGGCCAGCGCCGCCGGCAGGTGCGCGTCGTTCTCCAGGAACACCCCGGCACCGGCCGGCACCTGTTCGGGAAAATCGCCGACGCGGGTCGCCACGACCGGCTTGCCAAACGCCAGCGCGAGCTTGAGCACGCCACTTGTGGTGCCCTCCAGATACGGCAGCGCCACCAGGTCGCACGCGGCGAAATAGTTTTCCACGTCCTCGAACGGGATGCGGCGGTCGTGCACCAGCACATTGGGTTCATTGCGGGCCGCGTCCAGGCGCTGGGCATCCTTGCCGGATACACTGTTGCTGCCCGCTAGCACCATGCGCACGCGACGCTCTCCCGCCAGCAGGCGGGCCGCTTCCAGGAATGGCAGCAAGCCCTTGCGCGTCTCCAGGTTACCGAAGAACAGCACCACAAAGTCATCGTCGCCGAGCGCGCCGACCTTGGCGCGCGCCGCGCTGCGGCTGACGCCGCTCAAATTGAAAATATCGTAGATTCCGTGCGGCACCACCAGCACCTCACCGGTGACGCCCAGCTTGCGCACGCCTTCGAGCGCCGCCGCCGAATGGACGATCACGCGCTGGAAGGAGCGGTAGTAAAAGCCGAACTCGGCCCGGCTCCAGGGCCGCGGATAATGCGGCAGCACATCGTGCACGGTGACCGCGCAGCGCACGCCGCCCAGCCGCAGCAGCCGCATCAACACGCCGTCCAGCAGCGCCACTTTCAATGGGCCTTGCAGTACCAGCCAGTCCGGCCGGCGGCGCAACACGCCGACGCCAAAGCGCAGCATATCGAGCGGATAATGACGCGAGCGGCGGAACACCCGCCGCACCGTAAAGCCCAGCTCGTCGAAACGGGCCGGCAGCGATGCCGCCGTCACCAGACTGGTCTGGGCACTGCGCACCAGCGCGCGCGCCAACGACACGGCGTAATCGGCCAGGCCGGAATCGCCGGTGAAACTGACAACTTCTATTTTCATGCTGCTCCTGGTTGATTCGGCAGGCCGCCATAGATACGTTCGATCAAGGCGCGCCATGTGAAATTTTGCACCCGGTCGCGACAGGCCTGGGCCAAACCCGGCTCCGCATGACTGCGTTCCAGCAGCGCCAGCGCCGCGGTGGCGTAACGCTCCACGGTCGCCTCCATGTCTTCCGTCGCCTCGACAGCCACACCGCAGCTGTCGTCCACCACCACGCCGGGCCCGCCCAGCTTGAAGCACGCCACCGGCAGGCCGGCGCTCAGCGCCTCCATGACAACGAAGCCACCGGAGTCGCGCAGGCTGGGATAGAACAGCATATCAAATTCCGCGTACATTTGCTGCACTGCATCCTTGGTCAGCCACCCGCGCCAGTCGATCGCGTCGGCCACGCCCAGCGCCTCGGCGCTGCGCATCCAGCGCGCGCGGTCGGCGCCATCACCAACGATGGTCAGCGTGACGCCGGGCGCGCGGCTGCGCATGCGGGCGAAGATTTGCAAACCCAGGTCCATGCCTTTCCAGCCTATGCATCGGCCGGCAAACAGCAGGCGCTGTCCGCCGGCGCCGCGCGCCACGACAGGCATCTGCGCCAGCGCGTCCATGCCAATGGCCAGCTCGACCCGCGCCTTGGCCGCCGCCGCAACGGGCAACCGCGACAGGTGGCCAGCCGATGTGACGAACAGGCGCTCGGCCTGGCCGAACGTCATGCGCATCAAGGGGTCGTAACGCACCAGCCGGTTGGCGATGCCGCGCACCACCTCGACCACCTTTTGCTTGGGGGCGAAATTGCGCGCATAGCCGGCAGGGATCTCGTCGCCACCGGCCACGGGACCGAAATAGAAGGGAATGCCGAGCCGGCCCATGAAACTGGGCTGGCGGAAACTGACCCAGGTGACGTGGTGCACCAGGTCGAACCGTGCCGTGGCGTGCAGCGCGCGCGCGCGCCGATAGGCTTGCCACTGCCAGAAATAGTAATACAGGTGGTTGCGCCGGTTAACCCGTTTCAGCACCCCGTGCAGGCGGTCGAGGTCGACATAGTGGAAGGTGACCCGCGCCATCTCCGGCATGACGGCCACCGCGCGCTCGATTTCTTGCTGGTGGCTGCGCCGGGTCAGCACATGCACATCACAACCATGCATGGCCAGTTGCCTGGCCCACTGCCAGCCGACTTCCTCGTCCGATCCGAAGACCGGGTCGCAGGCGAAGGCTGACAGCAGGACACGCAATGGCGGCGTCACGGAGCGGTAAAGACGAGCACCGAGATGGAGCGCGCCGGCAGTTTCAGGGTGACATTGCTGGCGATCCGCCTGATCGATGCCGACGGCAGGCTGGCACGACGGAAGTCGTTGGCGCCGCATTTGCCGGCGTCGATGGTGCAATCGATCACTGTCGAGCTGGTCAGCGCGGCACCGCTCATGCTGGCCGGCAGAAGGGTGTCGACCGAGATGGCGGCAGTGTTACGATTGACCATCCAGATCGCCAGCGACTTCTTGTCGGCGGTCTTGAAGGCGGCCGCACGGAACTCATAGCCACCCGGGTAGCCACTCTGGTTCTTGCTGGTGGTACGGGTTTGCATCCGCAACGACGGCTTGCTCGCGGCCAGCGTCGAGTACAACATGCCGACACCGGTCAGCGTCGGATCCTTGCCCGCCACCTTCTCGAACAGGTTCCATGGGCCGGCCCGCACGCCATGCACCATCACGCCCGCCACTTCCGGGATCTGCGATGCGGTCAGCAAAAAGTCCGCGGTGCCGATCAAGCCATCCATGTCGCTGGTGCGATACCAGAAATCGCTCCAGTTAGACAAGGTTTCCCCCTGAGGCCAACGGGCATGCTCGGTGATCCATATCGCCGCATTGGTGCCGGTAACAGTTTTATACAGCTTTGCCGCATCCGTTACCGTGCTGAGTTGCGTGGACACCGTCGGACCGGACGGCGGGCCATCATAATAAAGGTGGAACGCGACGCCATTGACCGGCTGCGTCATTGCGCGCAGCAGGCGCTCATTGAATACCTTCTTCGGCGGTTGCCAAGGAGCATCAAATTCAATCAGCGGCAACACGAGCTTGGCATCCGGATCGACCTTACGAATCGCCTTGGCGGCCTGACTGGCGCGGCTGGCCAGGAACTCGGGCGACCATTTATACTTGCCGCGCTCCAGTTCATTCCCCAGTTCCCAATAACGGCTGAGGGTCGGCGCCTGGCTCTTGACATACGTGGCCGCCTGGGTGGCCTCTTTGTCAAGCTCATCAGAAGTAAACAATTTGTAGTTGATACCCGCGATATCAGCCAATGTCCAAGACACCGTACCGCCGGTGGCCTTGACCAGGCTGACGTATTCGGGAATACCGAAGGTGCATTTGACCGGTCCCAGCCAGTCCACCACCTTGGTCGCCGGCCGTGTCGCTTGCGCACCAGCACAAATACTGTAGGAGGCCTCGTTGGCGCTGCCGCCGTAGCGCATGACGCCGCCGGTGGTTTTGAGGAAGTTGGTCAGCACAGGGTAGGGGGTGCCGTTCGGCTGGACTAACTCCTGCGTGCCGTACCACATGGAGTGCGTACCAAACAGATTCTTGGCGTCGTAGGGCGAAATCTGTACATCATCGATCGCCACGCTATACGCCGAGCTCGCCTGCACCAGATAAGAAGGCGCAGGGACAGCCGTGGCGGCCCAAGCAGCCGCAGCGACGGCTACCGCGAAGCCTCCGCTGATACTAGCCACCAAAATTTTCTTGTTCAACATATTAGTTCCCCCGTGCCTGAGCACGCCAGTATTCGATATACCCCACGAAGAACCAGAACAGGAACTGCATGGGCGCACCGCCGACGATCGACACTTGATATGGAAGCATGGCCGCGAAACAGAACATCGCGGCGCGTGCCATCTTTAAAACATTACGGTGGAAGTCAGGGATCCCGGCCATGGTGACCGCGCGATGCGCGTTCCATCCGCTGCGCAGGATAATCAATCCCAACATCCCGAATCCCAGCAGCCCGCCATCCCAAAGCAATTTACTGGCGGCGTGGGCGTCCAGGCCAACACCAAACAGTAACACCGCGTTACCGGCACGCAAAATACTACTTTGCTCTACCGAGGCTCCCATACCATATCCAAGCAGCGAATGCAGCAGGTCAAAGTGTAGCACGTTGTGATCCCACCAATGCACAAGTGTTGCCACTCGGCCACGATGCAATCTATCCACCATGAAATTAGGATCAAAGGAATACGTGAACGCATGCCAGAATTCGCCCGGTCCCTTGGTCCAGAAACGCCAGGCATACACCGCGCCGATCAAACCCAACGCGCTCGCGGCGCCGAACAGCACGCCGAACATATAGCGTGAAGACGCGCGGATCTGCTCCCACAGCACGATGCCCATCACGACCGGCGTGAGCACGAACACGATTTTAGTTTCGGCCAAGCCGACACAACCAAGCGCGCAGATGCACATGACCGTCGCCAGAAGACGACCACGCTTCAGCGACGGCGCCAGGGCGATCGCCAGCGCGCTGGCCATCAGCATAAACACCGCCATCTCGCCGGTGTAACCGCCGCCCAGCTGGTTGCCGCCAAAACTGCCGACGATGGACTCGACGCCCTCCCCGACCGCCTGTAGCGAGTGCGCGCGTTTGGGGGCGATAAAGATTGCCTGATGCAGACAGAACGGCAGCTGCACCAAGCCAAAACCAAGCAACATCTTGACCCACAGCTGTTGCTCTCTATCGCTGTTGGCATAGCTTTGCAGCGCGAAATACACGCCCAAATAACACAGGTAGTAGCGCACGCCGATCAGCAACTGCACCAGCGGCACCTGGTTCATCGCGCTCGACAGCAACAACAGCAGCACGTAGAGCACGATCAGCGGAGTGGTGCTGGGTAACGGCGGACGCACGCGCAATGGTTGGCGTTGCGTCGACTTCAGATTGGTCAACAACGCCATCACCAGCAACGCCAGCCCCATCAGCGATGCCACCCAGTTGACCTGATTGATGAAGAAATAGAATTCCGCCACCCCGGTGACCGCCAGGCTGAACACAATCATCGACCCAAACAGCAGCGCGGGCGAGAAGGCAAGGAACACCGCGCCGCACATGCCGGCGAAGGCAACGACAAAAATAGTCGAGCCGCTGGCGGCGATCAAGCCAGCCAGCAGGCTAAGAAACAGCACCAGGAATATGACGAGTATTTTACGCAAACCGTGCTCGCTATGCCGTGGTCATCAGAGTCTGCAGCAATTGCGCGGATACACCGGCACGCTGTTTCCATTCCGGCAAGCGACCGGCCAGCTGCGCACGTATGGCTTCGGCTTCGGTTTCCAGCAGCGTCAGGTGGGCCGACAGGCTCGCCTTGGTCACCGCCGGCGTTTCCAGCACAAAGCGCAAATGGCCGAACAAGTCCTGGTTGATGCCCTTGGCCTTGATGCTGTAGGCGATCGAGGTGGTCGGCACGCCCTGCGACAGCGCGGCCACGGTCGCGTGGGTACGCGCGCCCATGAAGTAGGTGCAACGGCGGATGACGTCCTTCAGCTGCGCCGTATTGAACGTCGGCGGCAGGATATCAATGCGGTCGGCGCCCAGGCCGGCCGCCCGCACTTTGGCCAGGATACCTTTCATATAGGCCGAATCGCTGTTTTCAACGGCGCCGTCGAGCGGATCCACATGAGGAATCAGCAACACATTGAGCGAATTCTGGCGCAGCGTCGCGACCAGGAAAGCCACCACCTCTTGATCCAGTTCATCCTTGTTTTCCGCCGTATCGCGGAATTTCCGGATCAGCGGGCTGACATTGAAACCCAGCACCGGCCGGCCGGCTTCCAGCAGCGCGGTTGGCGCGCTCGGCGCCGCCTCAAAATCGAGCACGAAGGCAGGGTCGGCCACCAACTCGACCCGCTCCACCCCGAGCTTTTGCAAATATGCCAGGCTGGACGTTTCCCTGACGGTGATCAGATCGAAACGCTTGAGGAAACGCGCCATGCGCGCCTCGGCCGAGGGCGATTTGGTGAACGGGCCCACCGAGCCGGCCCACAACACGGCCGGCTTGCCGGCGTCCATTGCGGCCTCGCAAATCCGCACCCAGTAATACAGCGACTCCAGACCGTAGTCGAGGGAGATGATGTCGCCGCCGGTCATGATCAGCACATCGCTGGCGTCCAGCGCGCTCTGCGTGGGCGCACTGAGGCGGAACGACGGCGGCCTGCCCTCGATGCCGCGCCACAGGCGGCGCGCCCGGCTCCACCAGCGTATCAGGCCGGGCATGGGCTCGGCGGCGATAAAGCGCACCCCGTGGTTGGCGGCATCCGGCCATTGCGGCGCATCCTCCAGCTGCTGCGCGGTCGGCACCAGGAACTGGGCGTCCGGCATACGCTGGCGTATGGTTTTGACACTGGACCGTATCAGCGCTTCGCAACCGCGATTGCCAAAGTTAGTCTGTCCCGCAAAATAGATTGTCGGCATGGTGATATCGTAGTCAGAGTTAAAGGCGAGTTATTCCGCGGCCCCCATCAGGCGCGCGGCAACCGCTGGCGCAAGATGAGGTTCCAGATCGCGCACAAAGCGATCGTGCAATTGGTAGGCGTGCGCCGTGTCGGTGTCGATCGACGAGACCCGGAACAGCAAGCCATCGGGAATGATGCCCTCCAGCAGCCCGTAGCGCATTTCAATCAGTTTCTTGCGCATTCCCCCGGTCACGACCGCCTGCCCCACGGTGGTCCAGTACGTCACAGGCTCGAAGCGCTGGTTCGACAGGTTGGTCTCGAGGCGCTTGACGGGCAAAGCGCGCCGCGTGGTACGCAACACATCCGGCACGAGCGACATGAGCATGAAGCCCTGCGCCGGATAGCACACTTCCGGGTAATGCACTTGCATGGTATCGGTCTGGTCGCCACCATAGGCGATCGACAGCATGATGCGTTCTCCCTTGCTGTTGACGTAGGTACGCGACAAGGTCTGCGAATAAATCTGCTTCAGCACGCGGGCGGTCTCCGGGTTGATGACCGCCGCCCCCATGTCACGCTCCTCGCGCCAGTCGCCGAAACTGGCCGGCACGGCCTGCTCCAGCACCAGCGGGGCGGAAGTCTGCGCCAGGTGCACGGTCGGCGTCAATACCTTGGCGCCTATGGCCGACGCCACCATCACGCTGGCGAGCGCCAGACTATTTATCCAGGCTTTATTCATGCCGTCACCTTCGCAGGCGGCGCGACACCACCACGTACGCGCGCTATCCACTGCAGCAAACTATCGAGTCCGATAATCAACGTCAACGCGCTAACAAACAACACCATGCCGGCAAAGCCGTGCAGGAAACCCTGCCCCGCCGCGTCGCCGAAGTAATAGGTGATCAAGGTCAGGGTCATGACGCGGATCACGTTCGCGGTAAACGAAATCGGGATGATCAGTATCGCCAGCCCGATGTTGCGCAGCGGCGCCGTGTGGCGCACCACGTTCAGATAGAACAGCCCCAGCGACTCGAGCGTCAACAGGGTCTGCAATCCGGCGCAGGCGTCCGCCACCAGCAGCTGATACTGGCCGATCTGCAAGATCACGCCGGTCCGCGCGATCGGATAGCCCAGCCAGTACAGCACGTGCTCGGTTACGTACGAGACCGCCATCTTCATCGGCATGGTCAGCGCGCTGACCAGCGCCCCCGGCAGCGGCACCATGAACAACATGAAGAAAAATGCGAACCACATGATGGCCAGGCTGCGTGCGCCCAGATACAGCCAGACCAGCACGAACAACGTGACGATGAAGGAACCGATCTCGAAGCTGAGGATGCCCTGCGAGCGGCCCAGCAGGTATAGCGTCATCGCGAACAGCAACAACGCCCAGGCGGCAACGCGTTGCCCGCCTGTGGCAGGCCGCGCCTGCGCCCGCACTTCCGGCCACTTGCGCACCATCAGCCACAACGCCAGCGCCAGGATGATGGGGCCGTGCGCCTGCTCCTCCGTCGTCCACACGCCGGTCAGCAGTCCATAAAAGGTCGGAATGTAAAGCGCAAGGAAGCCCAGTACCATGGGCAGCAGCGTGACATCGACCGGCGGCAGGAGCCGCCCCGATTTCTCTGCCTGGATCATTAAAAGTCCACGAGTACCGAACCGACCACCTGGGCGCCACCGTGCGCCATCTGCTCGCTCAACTCCTGGAGCTTGTCCAGCGGCGTCTTGTTCTGGCGCGCCACCAACAGCACCCCGCCGGCACGCGCGGCGATCGCCAGCGAGTCCGAGCCGGCCGAGTACGCCGCGCAGTCGTACAGCACGACATCGAAACGGCTTTCCAGCTGGGTGTTGACATTGCCGAAGGAGCTACGGCTGAGCAATTCCTGCGGGTTGGGCGGCTGCGTGCCGGCGGTCAGCACCGACAGGTCGACAAACGCCGGCACCTTGGCGATGACATCGAGTTCGGCGCGACCGGCCAGCATGTCGGACAAGCCCTGGCGGCCGCTGACGTCGAAAATTTCGTGCTGACTCGGGGTGCGCAGATTGGCGTCGACCAGCAAGGTCGACTCGCCCAGCTGCGAGAACACCACCGCCAGATTGGCGGCAAACATGCTGGCGCCATCGCCCGATTCGACGCCGACGATCACCAGCGCCTTGCGGCCACGGGCGAACCAGCGCAGCATCAGCTGGCTGCGCACCGCGCGCAGGATCTCCACCTGCGGACTGAAGGGCTGGTACGCCGCCACCAGGTGGGTCGAGTACTTGCCCTCGCCCGCCTGCAGGTAAGGATAGTCGAACTGCCGCGCCAGCACTTGCTGGATGTCGGCCTCCGTGATCAGGCCCAGGCGTTGCGCCGCTTCGCCGAAGCGAATGCCCAGCTCCTTTTGCATGCGCAGCACGCGCTCCGCGCTTTCCGGCGTGATCTTGCCGGACTCGAGCAACAGACCGCCGATGCTGGAATCGCCACGCGCTGGCGTAGCGACCGGTTGTACAGGGATAGGGTGATTCATAGGGGCATCCATGGTTTAGTTTGCGCCGAGACGACGCGGCGAGAACAATTTCAACACGGTCTTACGCTTGTGCGTGGGCTGGCTCCAGGAGATCGCCCCCAGCACCGGCACCGAGGTCAGCGAGGCCAGATCGTCGCGCGAGCGCACGCGGCGGTCCATCATCTCGGCCAGGACACCGAAGCCGACGCCCAGCAAGGTTCCCAAAAACACCGACAGCACGGTGTTCAAGACCACCTTGGGCGAGGACGGCTCGGCCGGCGGCGTGGCCGGGTTCAGCACGGCGATGTCGGACTGGTCGGACTGGCCTTCGATCTTGGTCTGCGAAAAACGCAGCGAGGCGTTGTCGAACGCGCGCTGGGCGCTCTCGACATCCTTGGCCAGCACGTTCATCTCGTCGCGGGTACGGTTCAGTTCCAGCACCTTGTTCTTCTGTTCCTGCATGGCGCTGCGGATCGCCGCCTCGCGCTGCTGCAGGATGGCGGCGTTGTTGCTGACCGAGTTGGAGGTGGCTTTCAGCGCCTCGCTCAGGTCACGGCGCAGCTTTTCCACTTCCGCCTTGGCCGCCACGTATTGCGGGTGATTGGCCTGCAGGCGCTGGCCCATTTCGGCCAGTTTGCCTTCGGCGTTGCCGAGGCCGATCTTGAGGTTCTGGATCAGCGGATTGGACGCCACGTCAGGCGACTCGACACCGCTGCTGCCCTGTGCCATGCGCTGGCGCGAGGTCGCCTCCATCAACTGGCCCTGGGCGATCACCAGCTGGGCCGACAGATCGTTCAAGCGGTTCGACTCGACGTCCAGGCGGTTGTCGACGCTGACAATGCCGTGTTCCTGCTGGTACTTCGACAGGCGGCTTTGCGCCACTTCAACGTTGTCGCGCAGCAGTTTGGTCTGGTCGTTGAAGTAGGCGGCCGCCTTTTTCATCGGCTCCACCTTCAACTGGATGTTGACCTTCTGGTATTCATCGGCGAAGGCATTGGCGACGGCGGCGACGAATTGCGGGTCGGAGCCCTTGAAGCTGATGTCGACCACGCTCGATTCGCGCGACGGCACGATGTCCAGCTTGCGCAGCAGCAGATCGGCGAGCCAGTCGCGCACGGTGCCCTTGCCGTCCGTGTCGCTGTTGAACTGTTCGATCACGGCCGGCGAATTGGCCAGCTTGAGCGTGTCAACCACGCGCAGCGCGACGTTCTTGCTCGAGATGATATCGATCTGCGTCGCCATGTAGCCAGGCAGCAGCTGGCCAGGCATGGTCATGCCGGTCAACGGGTCGACCCCTTTGTAGTTCATCACCAGCGAACTGGTGGCCTTGTAGGTCTTCGGCAGCACCAGGCTCACCACGACGGTCACCAGCACGGTGACCAGCAAGGTGGTCAGCACTATTTTCTTGCGAGCCCTCAATACGAGCAGGAGGTTGGCTAAGTCCATTTTTGCACCCTCAAATACTGAAAAAAATTATCGTTCGACGTCCGGCGCGGGACGCCCCTCCCGCACGCTTAGAAGATGCTTTCCCGCACGTAGACCACGTCGTCCGCCTGCAGCAGGTCGTCCTGCTTGGCGTCGATCACCTGCAGCTTGCCATCGGCGCCGCGGCGCTTGATGCGCAGGCCGCGCTCGGTGCCGCGCGGGGTCAGGCCGCCGCCGGTCGACAAGGCCTGCAGTACCGTCATCGAGCGCTCCAGGCGGAAGGTGCCAGGACGCTGCACTTCGCCGTAGATATAGAACCGCGGCGCGCGCTCGACAAACAGAACGTCGTTGCCCTGCACTTCGTAATCCTGGCCCAGCTCGCCCGCGCGCACCATCTGGATCACATCGATCACTTCACGGGTGGTGGTGCCGTTGCGCTTGCGCAGCAGGCTGACCGTATCGCCGCCGTCCACCGCGATGCCGCCAGCCAGCGCCAGCATGTCCAGCATGCTGCGCTTGCCGTCGATCGGGAAGCGGCCGGGGCGGTTGACCTGGCCCAGCACCGACACTTGCTGGCTTTGCTGCACGGTCACGATGATATTGACCTGCGGCTTGCGCAGGAAGCCGCCGCTTTCCAGCAGGCCGGCGATCTTGCTTTCAGCCGCCGCGGTCGACAGGCCGCCGATCACCACCGGCCCGATCAGCGGGAAGGTGATGGCGCCGCTGTCGTTGACGCGGGTTTCCAGGCTCAGGTCGGGATTGTTGTACACCGACACCCGCAGCACATCGCCGGCCCCCAGCAGCACTTCCGCCGCGCCCGCCATTTGCATGGCCAGCGCCAGCACCATTCCCACCAGCCACATCGCATATCGTTTCATCATTCAGATCCCGGTTATATATGTGCGTAATTAAAAGAACATCACTTCAGACCCGCGGCGCCGCGCTCGGTCGACTCGTTGATCGCCGGCTTGGCGGCCTCGGGTGCCGAGGCGGCGGGCGCCGCGGCGGCGGCCGCGGCGGCTGGAGCGTCGGCGCCTGGCGCCATCTGCTTGTTCAGATACTCGATCTTGGCGGCCGCGCGCAAGCGCGCCACTTCGGCGGCGGCCGCTTCCTTGTTCTTCTGGTTGAACAGGAATTGCTCGATCTGCGGGGCGGCCGCTTCCTGGGTCACCGGACGGTCCTTGATATCGGTCAGCACGATCAGCAAGCTGCGCTCGCCTTCGCGGACGATGAACAACTGATTTTTCGCCATGGCCAACAGCTTGGCCGACAGTTCCGGCGGCAGGTCGGCGCTGCTGCGCGACAGCTGGCCCCGGCCGAACTTGACCTGATGCGATTCCATCCACGCCGCCACCTCGTCGAGCGACTTGGCGCTGTCGATGACGGCCTTCAGCTCAGGCGTGACATCCTTGGTCGCCAGCACCAGCTGGCGCATGTCGAACACCTTGTTATTGGCGAAAAACGCCGGATGCTTGGCGTAGTAGTCGGCGACCTCGGCCGGAGTAGGCTTGGCCACGCTG
Source organism: Duganella caerulea (assembly GCF_040362985.1). Lineage (NCBI taxonomy): Bacteria > Pseudomonadati > Pseudomonadota > Betaproteobacteria > Burkholderiales > Oxalobacteraceae > Duganella > Duganella caerulea. Next base: position 43,631 of record NZ_BPWJ01000012.1, read on the forward strand.
GTCATGTGTTTCTGCAGGTAGGCCTGGGCCAGGATCATGGCCTTGGCGCGCTCGATCGACTGCACCACCCGCGGATCGCGGTCGAGCTTTTCCTTGACCGCTTCGCCGGTCAGCAACTGACGCTCGATCAAGCTGTCCAGCAACTGCTTGCTGGCGGCCTGCTGTTGCGGCTGCGGCACATTGGAACGCTGCAGCTCCTCGTTCAACTGCAGCACGGTGATCTCTTCGCCGTTGACACTGGCCAGCGACTGGCCGGGCGCCTTGTTTTTCTCGCCGCACGCGCCCAGTGCCAATCCCAGCAGCACCACCGCCACGACGGAGGGCCATTTCGCTGTCGGCGGGACGGCGGCATGGCGTTGACCAACTTTGTGTAATTTCTTTAGCATGTAGGATCCCAAGTATTGAATTGCTGCACTGCACACAGTCCGCCGATACGGGCATCAGTATGGGTTGCACTCTTCAGATTGTCAATATGATCAACATCATTAACACCAAACCATCGTTTTGGCGGCGCGCTCAATGCGCGTTCTCGCGTTTCAGCACCACCTGCACGGTGCGCAACACGATCCATAAATCCAGCCACAGCGACCAGTTGCGCAGGTAATCGAGGTCGTAGCTGACCCGCGCCTCCATCTTGTCCAGCGTTTCGGTTTCACCGCGCAAGCCATTGACCTGGGCCCAGCCGGTGATGCCGGGCTTGACTTTATGGCGCAGCATGTAACCCTTGATCAGCTTGCGATATTGCTCATTGTGCGTCACAGCATGCGGGCGCGGTCCGACTATGCTCATCCGGCCCTGCAGCACGTTGATAAATTGCGGCAATTCGTCGAGCGAGGTCTTGCGCAGGAAGGCGCCCAGCGGCGTGACCCGCTGGTCGTTCTTCTTGGCCTGCACCACCTGCGCGCCATCCTCGGCCACCGTCATCGACCGGAACTTGTAGACGATGATCTCCTCGCCATACAAGCCGTAGCGGCGCTGGCGGAAAATCACCGGCCCCGGCGACGTCACCTTGACGGCGATGGCGATGGCCAACATGAGCGGCAACAGCAGTATCTGGATGATGGAGGCAAGGATGATGTCGCTGGCGCGTTTGACCGTGCTGTTAAAGCCGGTGAACGGCGACTCGCAGATGGCGATGACCGGCATGCCGCCGACGTTGTCGAAGCGCGCCTGCATCAGGTCGAATACATAGATATCGGGCAGGAAATACACCGAAGCCGTGGTGTCCTGCAACTCGTCGAGCAGGCGGCGGATGCGCGGCTGCGCGGAAATCGGCTGGCTGATGAAAATCAAGCGGATGCGGTGCTCGCGCACATACCCGGCGATGTCGGCCATGTTGCCCAGCACCGGCTCGCGGCGCGCGGCCGGCCAGCGGTCCGCCGTGCGGTCATCGAAGAAGCCGCGCACCTCCATGAACATGTTCGGGTTGCGGGCGATGGTGGCGGCGAACTTGACGCTGACGTCATTGACGCCAATGATGATCACCGAGCGCACCTCGACCTCGCCCGACTCCGAGGCCAGCATGCGGCGCGCGGCCAGGTGGCTGGCCAGCAGGATGAACGGCGTGATCAACATCCAGGTCAGCACCACGGCGTAGTCGAAGTACGCCTGGAAACCGCTGACCTTGCCCAGCGCCGCCAGCAGCAGCGAAGTCACCACCCAGCTGACGATGACGTCGCGCGCATAGGCCAGCAGGCGGCCGCTGCGCCAGGTGCGGTACGGGTCGACATAGGCGAACACCGAGGTCGAGATGAAAAACGCCAGCACCGCCAGGATCAACAGGTAGCCGGAAAACGGCACACCATATCCCAGCGCGCACACATACAACATCCCCATGATCAACAGGGGATCCAGGACACGCTGAAAGAAAGAGATCAGAGGTACATCGTTAACGGTCATGTTGTATTCAGAATTGCGCGGTGACGTTGAGTGAAATGCCGTTGGCTTTATAGCTGTTGGTGCCGACAAGCACATTGCCGGTACGGGACTCATGGTAGCCGCTGAGATCGAGGCGCAGCTGCTTGAGCGGGGCATAGCTCAGGCCAACCGAGGTGCTGCGCATGGAGTCATTCAGGTCCAGGCCCGCGGTGCTGACGCCGGGAATCGCGCTAAAGCCGCGCCGCTCGGTGCGGGCGCCGGCGGTGGCGCTGACCTTCGAGCTCAGCTCGTACGCGGCGTTGACGCTGACGCCCTTGTTCAGGCTGCTGTTCAGCACGCTGCCCTCGACAGCGGCGAACTCGCGCCAGACCGTGGTGTTGAGCTGGAGTTTCGCGCGCGGCATCCAATCGTAGACCAGGCGACCGTTGAAACCCGACTCGTCGCGGATCGAGAACACGGCGTGCTTGCGGCGCACATAGCCCCCCAGGAACTGCAGCCGGGACGCACCGCTGATCACCCAGTTGACATTGGCCTTGGCCTCGTTCTGCTCATATCCGTTGTCGGCGAAGAAGGAGGTGAAGCCGTTGCGGTCCACATAGGTCCCGGTCACGCGACGCAAGCGCACGCCGACTGAACTGGTCGTGCTCGGCAGGTAATCCACGCCGGCCTCGGCGATATCCTCGTTGCGGTTGTTGAATTTTTGCGAAGCGAGGTTGTACAGGTAGCGGTCACGCGACCAGGCCGAGCGCAACTTCCAGCTTGGATGCAGCAGCCAGGCGCCGTCAAAAAACTCGCGGCGGTGCACCCGCAGGTTACGTTCGGCGACGTGGAAATCGACATACGGCGCCAGCGTCTCTGAATAGTTGGCGCCGATGTGTCCCTCGAGGTGATTGTAGATGTGCCACTCCAGCGTACCCTCAGCCTCCTTGCCGTTGTAGTTGAGCTGGTCATAACGGTCGAAGGTGACCCTGGTCGCCTTGAGCCGCCCGGTCAATACCTGGCGTCCGATGGGCCGCTCCAGCAGCAGGCCCGCTTCCACCGATTTGTAGGTATCGCTTCGCTCGCCCTGCGCATTATCGGCAAGCCGCAGCAGGTTATCGTCGTGATTGATCGACGCCAGGGCGTACGGATGAACGGTGTCGCTGATTTGCGCGGCGGCTGGCAGCGCGGCGGCACCGACCACGCATAAAGTAGCCAGGCGGAGCATCCCGCGGAGGGCGAGGTCCGGTGCAGGCAGTTGTTGGATGATATCGTTCCGGGTCTTGTCGAATTTAATATGCATGGAGCCTGGCATCATGGATGAAATATTAACAGAAGGGACAAACAATTGACAATACTACCAGTAAATCCATGACCCGGTCGCAATTATCCAAGCACCCAGCAGCCCATTGGTGACGCAATGGGCTACGATGGGCGCCCAGATATTACCAGTGCGCCGGTACAACCACCCGTACGATAGACCGGCGACCACGCCGGCCAGCCATAAATCATGTTCCACGCCAAACAGCACGGCGGTGATGGCGGCGGCGCGCAGGCTGCCGCTGGCCGGCGCCAGCTGCAGGAAATCAGGCCGGTCGAGCCAGCGCAGCAGATACGAGCGCCAAAACAACTCTTCCATCAGCGGCACCACCAGCGCCGCGCCGGCCAGCCGGGTCAACGCCAGCCCCCAGTTGATGTGCCCGTCATCGCGCGGATCGAAGCCGGCTGACTGGCCGACACGCATCCAGCCCGCATCCAGGTTAACCCACAGCACCAACACCAGCACGCCGACCGCCGCCGACAACGCCAGCACGCCGGCACCGGGCCGCGCCAAGCGCAGCTCGCTGTAATGGCGGCGCCAGCACCACAAGGCCAGCGCCACCACGCCGATCTTCACCGGATACAGCCAGCGCAGGCCGGTGGCGCTCCATCCCATGCGCCCAGCCAGGTCCGCCACGACGATGAACGCCATGTACAGGAAAAACGGCGCGATACGGTACAGCGCTGCCCGCTGGATCACTGCCGCGCCTCGATGGCTTCCCATTTCTCCAGTGCGGCCATCAACTCCTGCTCGATTTCCGCCACCCGGGCGTGCAGCCGCTTGGCTTCAGCCGGCGTTTTCTTGTAAAAATCCGGATCGGACAACTGCCCGGCCAGCACGCTCTGCTCGTCCTCCAGGGCGGCGATCAGCTGTGGCAGCTCATCCAGCTCACGTTGCTCTTTATAACTGAGTTTCTTTTGTTTGGCCACATTTGGTTGCGCCACGGCAGCAGGCGCCGGCTTGGCCGCCGGCTTGGGCGCGGCCGCGACGGTGTCGCGCACGCGCTCCCAGTCGCTGTAACCGCCGACGAATTCACGCCAGTGACCCTCGCCCTCGGCCACGATCACCTGGGTGACCACGTTGTCGAGGAAGGTACGGTCGTGGCTGACCAGGAACACCGTGCCCTGGTACTCCTCCAGCAACTCTTCCAGCAATTCCAGCGTCTCGATATCGAGGTCGTTGGTCGGTTCATCGAGCACCAGGCAGTTGGCTGGCTTGGCAAACAGACGCGCCAGCAACAGGCGGTTGCGTTCGCCGCCGGACAGCGACTTGACCGGCGAGCGCGCGCGCTCCGGCGCGAACAGAAAATCGTTCAGGTAGCTCATCACGTGCTTGCGGGCGCCGTTGACCTCGACCCAATCGCTGCCGGGGGCGATGGTTTCCATCAGGTTGGCCTCCTCGTTGAGCTGGGTGCGCATCTGGTCGAAATACGCCACCTGCAGCTTGGTGCCCAGTTTGGCGACGCCGCTGTCCGGCGCCAGCTCGCCCAGGATCATTTTCAGCAGCGTGGTCTTGCCGGCGCCGTTGGCGCCGATCAGGCCCACCTTGTCGCCGCGCAGGATGGTGCCGGTGAAATTGTTGACGATGACGCGCTCACCGAAGCGCTTGCTGACATTTTCCAGTTCCGCCACGATCTTGCCGGACCGTTCGCCCGACGACACTTCCAGCTTGACCTGGCCCTGCTGTTCGCGGCGCGCGGCGCGCTGCAGGCGCAGCGCTTCCAGGCGGCGCACGCGGCCCTCGTCGCGCACGCGGCGCGCCTTGACGCCCTTGCGTATCCAGATTTCCTCCTGCGCCAGCACCTTGTCGAACTTGGCGTTCTCCACCTCTTCGTTTTCCAGCTGCTCGGCCTTGCGCGCCTGGTAAGTGGTGAAATTGCCCGGGAACGACAGCAGGCGGCCGCGGTCGAGCTCGATGATGCGGGTGGCGACGTTATCCAGGAAGGAACGATCGTGGGTAATGAACAACACGCTGCCCTTGAAGTCGCGCAGCAGGCCTTCCAGCCACATGATGGAGGTGAAATCCAGGTGGTTGGTCGGTTCGTCGAGCAGCAGCACGTCGGGCGCCGACACCAGCGCGCGCGCCAGCGCCACGCGCTTCTGCATGCCGCCGGACAGGGTCTTCATCAGCATGTCGCCGCCCAGGTTCAGGCGGTCGAGCACGGTTTCGACCTTGTTCGGCAAGCTCCAGGCGTCGGCCGCGTCCAGCAAGACCTGGACGTCGTGCATACGCTCCATGACGGCGTCGTCGTTGCCCTGGCCGAACTGGCCGGTCAGCGCGTCGTATTCCTTCAGCAGATCCTGCAGCTGGCCCATGCCCGAGGCCACCGCGTCGAACACCGTCATCTCCGGATCGAACACCGGCTCCTGCTCGACGTAGGCGATCTTGATGTTTTGCTGCATGACCAGCAGGCCGTCGTCCAGCTTGAAGCGGCCGGAAATGATTTTCAACAGCGAGGATTTGCCGGTGCCGTTGCGGCCGATCAGACCGACACGCTCTCCGGTTTCGAGAGAGAATTCAGCATGATCGAGCAGCGCGACGTGACCGAACGCAAGTTGGGCGGAAGAAAGGGAAATGACAGCCATAAGAATGTGGGAATGCCCGGCGGCGGCGCGGATCAAGCAGCGCGGCCTGGCCGGAGGATTGAAAGAAGCAGTATTGTACCGGCAATGCCGGGCGGCGGGCATATTCTGTCATGTCATACTGGCATCGCGACCGCCGATCGGCTAAGCTGGGGCCTACGCCATTGCCTGCCCACACCGTCCAATCATGCGCCGCCACCGTCCCGTACGTCCAGTCTCCCGCCAGAGCGGCGCCGCCCTGCTGCTGCTGGTCGTCATGCTGGGCGTGGGCTCGGCGGCGCTGCTCCTGCACCTGTTCGGGGGCGAACACGGCGAGGGGGCGCGCGAACGCCAGACCCAGGCCATGCTGGGCGAAGCCCGTGAAGCGCTGCTGGGCTATGCGATGACCCATGGCAGGCTGCCGCGGCCGGCCGTGTCCGCGCTGGATGGCACCGAAAATCCGGCGGCCTGCGCGACAGCGGAGGACTGCAACGGTTTCCTGCCCTGGGTGGCCCTGGGCATCGGCGGCAGCGATGGCTGGGGCAAGCGCTTGCGCTACAGCGTCACGCCGGCCTACACGCGGGCGCCCGTGCTGCAGCAATACAGCGTGGCCGACAAGGTGGTCGTCAGCCGCGACGGCCAGGGCCGGCCCTTCTTCCGCATCGGCCAGGCGCACTGCAGCACCGCGGCGCAGTGCTCGCCGGCGGTCATCTTCTCCAGCGGCAAGAGCAACCCGGCCACCAGCGTGCAGGGCATCGCCCAGCTGAATCCATCGCTGACCAACGTCGACGAACAGCATAACTACGCGGATATCAACGCTTTCGTCAGCCGGCCGCCGGCCCGCGATCCGGCCCTGCCAGGCGGCGAGTTCGATGACCTGGTGGTATGGCTGCCGCTGCAAACACTGTATGCCCGGATGAACATCGCCGGCGTCTTGCCCTGAGAGGGCGGCGGTCGGCTATAATGGCGCCCGGCCGCCCGCAAAGCGCGGCCTGGCGTCCTCCCCGTAGCACAATGGATAGTGCACATGCCTCCTAAGCGTGGGATACTGGTTCGATTCCAGTCGGGGGGACCAATCGACTACGGCACCACCGCCGTCACCTCGATCTCCACCTTCGCCCGGTCCTCGACCAGCCCCGCCACCTGCACCGCCGTCATGGCCGGATAGTGGGCGCCGATGATCTCGCGGTAGGCCGCGCCCACCTCCTTGTAGGCGCCGACATATTCCTTCCGGTCCAGCACGTACCACGTCATGCGCACGATGTGCTCGGGCCGCGCGCCGGCCTCGGCCAGCACCTCGACCACGTTCCGCAGCGCCTGGCGCACCTGGCCGGCGAAGTCGTCGGTGTGGAACACGCCCTGCCCGTCCCAACCGATCATGCCGCTGACGCAAACCAGGCGCCCGCTGGCGGCGACGCCGTTCGAATAGCCACGCGGCCGCGCCCAGCCCGGCGGTTGAAGAAATTCCATCATGCTTCCTTAGTGTTGGCCGCGCGCAGCAGTTCGCGCGCGATGATCAGTTGCTGGACCTCGGTGGCGCCCTCGTAGATGCGCAGCGCGCGGATCTCGCGGTACAGCCGCTCGACCGGCTGCTCGCTCACCACGCCCAGGCCGCCGAACATCTGCAGCGCGGCGTCGATCACCTGCTGCGCCGTTTCAGTGGCCGTCAGCTTGGCCATCGCCGCCTCCTTGGTCACGTTGCGCCCCTGGTCGCGCTGCCAGGCTGCGCGGTAGGTCAGCAGCGCGGCGGCGTCGATGCCGGTCGCCATCTGCGCCAGCTTGGCCTGCGTCATCTGGAAGTCGGACAGCACCTGGCCGAACATCTTGCGCTGAGTGGCGTGCGCCAGCGCCTCGTCCAGCGCGCGCCGCGCGAAGCCCAGCGCGGCCGCCGCCACCGAGGTGCGGAACACGTCCAGCGTGGACATCGCCACCTTGAAGCCCTGCCCTGCCTCGCCGATGCGCTGCGTGGCCGGCACGCGGCAATCGCGGAACACCAGCCGCGCCAGCGGATGCGGGGCGATCACCTGGATACGCTCGGCGATCTCGAAGCCCGGCGTATCGGCATCGACGATGAAGGCAGTGATGCCGCGCGCGCCGGGCTGCTCGCCGGTGCGCGCGAACACCACGTAGAAATCGGCGATGCCGCCGTTGGAGATCCAGGTCTTCTCGCCGTTGAGCACATAGTGGTCGCCGTCGCGCACCGCAGCGCACTGCATGGCGGCGACGTCGGAACCTGCCTGCGGCTCGGACAGCGCGAAGGCGGCGATGGCCTCGCCGCGCGCCACGCGCGGCAGGTAGGCATCGCGCTGGGCCGCCGTGCCGTGCAGGCTGATGGCGCCCGAGCCCAGGCCCTGCATGGCGAAGGCGAAATCGGCCAGGCCGTTGTGGCGCGCCAGCGTTTCGCGGATCAGGCAGATGGCGCGGGTGTCGATGCCCGCGCCCTCCGCGCCGGCGATGGCGTGGTGCAGCCAGCCGCCCTCGCCCAGTTGGCGCACCAGCTGGCGGCAAGCCGCATCGACGTCGGCTTCATGCTGCTGGCCGATGTGCTGCGCGGCCCAGGCATCGAGCTCACGCTCCAACTGTGCATGGCGGGCGTCGAAGAATGGCCATTCAAGGTAGGTCTTGTCGCTCATCAGTCGCCTTCGAATTCCGGTTTTTGCTTGGCCACGAAGGCATGGTAGGCGCGGTGGAAATCGTTGGTCGCCATGCAGATCGCCTGCGCCTGCGCTTCCGCCTCGATGGCTTCGTCCACGCCCATGTTCCACTCCTGCTGCAGCATTTTCTTGGTCATGCCGTGGGCGAAGGTCGGACCGTCGGCCAGGCCTTGCGCGAAGGCGCGCGCCGCGTCGAGCAGCGCCTCCGGTTCCTGCAGGCTGTTGAAGAAGCCCCAGCGCTCGGCCTCCGCGCCGGACATCGAACGTCCCGTGTACAGCAGCTCGGCCGCGCGGCCTTGGCCGATCACGCGCGGCAGCAAGGCGCAGGCACCCATGTCGCAGCCCGCCAGGCCCACCCGCGTGAACAGGAAGGCGGTCTTGCTGCGCGCCGTGCCGAGGCGCATGTCCGACGCCAGCGCCAGGATCGCGCCCGCGCCGGCGCAGATGCCGTCGACCGCCGCCACGATCGGCTGCGGGCAGGCGCGGATGGCTTTCACCAGGTCGCCCGTCATGCGCGTGAAGGCCAGCAGGCCGGGCATGTCCAACTTGGTCAGCGGGCCGATGATGTCGTGCACGTCGCCGCCGGAGCAGAAGTTTTCGCCGGCGCCGGTGATGACGATGGCCTTGACGTCGTCCGCGTAGGCGAGCGCGCGGAACAGGTCGCGCAGCTCGGCGTAGGAATCGAAGGTCAGCGGATTTTTGCGCTCGGGGCGATTAAGCGTCAGCGTGGCGACGCCGCCGCTGACTTCAAACAGAAAATGGCTGGCCTGGTAATCGGCCAGCGCGGAGCGGTTGCCGGGCAGTTGCTGCGCTTCGCCGGGAAGATATCGCATGGTGTGGTTCCTTATTTTTCGTCCGAGGCGTTCAGGTGCTGCTTCATCTGCGACAGCAGGTCGATCAACTGGTTCTTGTCTGCGCCGGACATGTCCTGCAGCAGCTCGGCGATCCAGCCTTCGTGTTCGGCGGCCATGGTGGCGAAGGCCTTGCGGCCGGCCGCCGTCAGCTTCACGCTGTAGGCGCGGCCGTCCTTCGGGTCCGGCACGCGCACCACCAGTTTTTCCTGCTCCAGCTGGTCGGTGATGCCGGTGATGTTCCCGCCGGTGACCATCATGCGCTTGGACAGCTCGCCCATGCGCAGGCCTTGCGGATAGCGCTCCAGCTGCGCCATCAGGTCGAAGCGCGGCAAAGTGATGCCGAAGCTGGCGCGCAGCCGGCTGCGGATTTCGTTTTCGATCTTGACGGTGCAGGACAGCATGCGCAGCCAAAGCTTGAGCGATTGATGGTGGTCCTGCGTCAGGCGGCTGGCCAGGTCGAGCACCGGCGCCTCACCGTTTTCGATGGGGTTTTGATTGTCGTCGTTCTCTGAAAATGGTGGCATAGCTTCCTCGTGCTTCACATTACTTCGCCGCCGGCGACGGCGACGGATTGTCCATTCATGGCGCCCGCTTCGGGCAGACAAAGCCAGGCCACGGCGCTGGCGACTTCCTCGCTTTGCACCAGCCGCTTCTGCGGATTGCCGGCGGCCAGTTCGGCGCGCGCTTCGTCTTCGCTGCGGCCGGTCTTGGCGACGATGTTGGCGACCGCCTCGCGCACGATATCGGTTTCCGTGTAGCCGGGGCAGACGGCGTTGACCGTCACGCCCTTGGTGGCTACCTCCAGCGCCAGCGCGCGCGTCAGGCCGACCACGCCGTGCTTGGCGGCGACGTAGGCGGACACGTAGCGATAGCCCACCAGCCCCGCCGTCGATGCGACGTTGACGATGCGGCCCCACCCTGCCTCGATCATACCGGGCAGCGCGGCCTGGGTGCAGTGGAAGGTGCCGGTCAGGTTCACGTCCAGCATGCGCTGCCACAGCGCGGCGTCGGTCTTACCGAACGGTGCAGGGGCGGCTTGGCCGGCGTTGTTGACCAGGATGTCGATGCGGCCGAAGCGCTCGACGGCGCCGGCAAAGCCGCTGCGCACGGATGCCTCATCGGTCACGTCCAGCACCTGCATGGCGACCGCGCCACCCGAGGGCGCGGCGATGGCGTTCATGGAGTCGACGGCGGCCACCAGCGCCTGCGCATCGCGCCCCGCCAGCGTGACGCGCGCGCCGCGCAGCAGCAAGGCCCGCGCGCAGGCGGCGCCAATGCCGCGCGCGCCGCCTGTCACCAGTGCGTGCTTGCCGCTTAGCGGCAGGCCGGCCGTGCCGGCTCCGGCACCTGCGCCCGTGCCCTGGACTGCGCCGACGCCTGCGACCGCGCTGCCCCCGGCGCCCGCGCCTGCGCCAGCCGCTGCGGGTGTGCCGGCCAAGGCGGAACCCGGCGCCAGGTAGGCATCGCGCGCCGAGGGTTTTCTGGCTTCGCTCATTGCCTCATCCTTCCAGCAGCTTGGCCGCGACCTGCTGCGGCGTGAGACCGGTATTGGCAGCCGCCAGCTGGCGTTCGCGTTCGAGATTGCGTTCCAGCTGCTGCTTGGCCGGCAGGTACTGCTTAGGCCAGGCGACGCCGGAATAGCCGATCTTGGCCGCCTCCGCCAGCGTCCATGCAGGGTTGGCCAGGTGCGGGCGACCGACGGCGCACAGGTCAGCGCGGCCGGCGGCGATGATGCCGTTCGCGTGGTCGGCCTCGAAGATCGAGCCGACGGCGATCGCGCCTATGCCGGCCTCGTTGCGGATGCGGTCCGCGAACGGCGTCTGGAACATGCGGCCATAGACCGGCTTTTCCTGCTTGCTGACCTGGCCCGACGAGCAGTCGATCATGTCGGCGCCGGCGGCCTTGAACAGCCGGGCGATCCGCACCGCATCGTCCGGCGTGATGCCGCCTTCAACCCAGTCGTGCGCGGAGATGCGCACGCTCATCGGTTTGTGCTGCGGCCAGGCGGCGCGCATCGCGGCAAATACGCGCAGCGGATAGCGGCAGCGGTTTTCCAAGTTGCCACCGTATTCGTCGGCGCGCTGGTTGGTCAGCGGCGAGATGAAGGACGACAGCAAATAGCCATGCGCGCAGTGCAGCTCCAGCCAGTCGAAGCCCGCGTCGTCGGCTGCCAGCGTGGCGCGCACGAAGTCGGCTTCGATGCGGTCCATGTCGGCCTGCGTCATGGCGCGCGCGGTTTGCGATATGCCGGCCAGGTACTGCTGCGGCGAGGCGGAGACCAGCGGCCAGTTGTCCTTGTCCAGAGGTTGGTCGATGCCGTCCCACATGGCGCGGGTCGAGCCCTTGGCGCCGGCGTGGCCCAGTTGCAGCGCGATCCTGGCGTCGCTGTGCTGGTGGACGAAATCGACAATGCGCTTCCAGGCTTGCGTGTGCTCCGGCGCGTACATGCCGGGACAGGCCGGCGTGATGCGCGCATCGGCCGATACGCAGGTCATTTCGGCGAACACCATCGCCGCGCCGCCCAGTGCGCGCGCGCCGAGGTGGGCCAGGTGATAGTCGCCGGCGACGCCGTCCACGGCGCTGTATTGCGCCATTGGCGAAACGACGATGCGGTTTTTCAGAACGAGGTCGCGGACTTTGAAGGGTGTGAACATCGGCGGCGGCGCCGCGTGCGCTGGCGCGAGGCCGGATTGCGGCAGCGGCGACTGCTGGCCGGATCGCGGCGGCGCCAAGCCAGTTTGCGCTGGCGGCATACCGGCCTGTTCGCAAGCGCGGTCGGCGAACCAGCGCTCGTAGTCCGCCACGTACCCCGCATCGCGCAGGCGCAGGTTCTCGTGCGACAGGCGCTGGCTGCGCGTCAGCATCGAGTACGCAAACTGCGGCGCTTCCATCGCCGTGTAGCGCTCGACGTTCTCGAACCATTCCATCGAGTTGCGGGCCGCGCTTTGCAGCTTGATGACCTCCACCGCCCGCACAGACTGATACGCCTCCAATGCGGCGGCGGCATCGGCGTGCTGGCCGAAGCAGCGCGCCAGTTCGATCGCGTCCTCCAGCGCCAGCTTGGTGCCGGAGCCAATCGAATAGTGCGCCGAGTGCGCGGCGTCGCCCATCAGCACCACCGGCACATCGCCGTTCCAATGCACCCACTGGCCGCAGACGATGCGCGGGAACTTGATCCACATGCCGGAGCCGCGCAGATGCGCGGAATTTGACATCAAGCCGTGGCCGTCCAGCTGCTCCGCGAACAGCTGCTCGCAGTACGCGATGGACTGCTCCGCGCTCATCTCCTCCAGCCCTGCCGCGCGCCACACCGATTCCGGCGTCTCGACGATGAAGGTCGAGGTGTCGCCGTCGTACTGGTAAATGTGCGCCTGAAACCAGCCGTGCTCCGTCTGTTTGAAGGCGAAGGTGAAGGCGTCGAACTTCTTGCGTGTGCCCAGCCACACAAAGCGGCACTGGCGCGCCTCGATCTGCGGCTGGTAGCTGTCGGCGTAGCGGGTGCGGGTGCGGCTGTTCAAGCCGTCGGAGGCGATCACCAAGTCCGCGCCGTAGCGCGCGGCGATCTCCTGGTCGTCCGCCACCTCGGTCTCGAACACCAGCGACACGCCCAGCTCCTCGCAACGCTGCTGCAGGATGTTGAGCAGGCGCTTGCGGCCGATGCCGCAGAAACCGTGGCCGCCGGACGTGACCTTCTCGCCCTTAAAGAAAACGTCGATATCGTCCCAGTGGTTGAACGACTGCAGGATCGCGCGCGCGGTCGGCTCGTCGGAGTTCATCAGGTTGCCCAGCGTCTGGTCGGAGAACACCACGCCCCAGCCGAAGGTGTCGTAGGGACGGTTGCGCTCCACCACCGTGATCTGGTGGGATGGGTCCTGCTTCTTCATCAACAGGCTGAAATACAGGCCGGCGGGGCCGCCGCCTATGCAAACGATATTCATGCGGTTCTCTTTATTCGGTTCGCAGCTTGAAGCGCTGCAGCTTTCCGGTTTCGGTACGCGGCAGCGCCGCCAGGTAGCGGATCGAGCGCGGATACTTGTACGGCGCGATCTGCCCTTTGACGAACTCCTGCAACTGCGCCGTCATTTCCTCCGACGCCTCGTGGCCCGGCTTGAGCACCACATGCGCCTCGACAATCTGGCCGCGCTCCTCGTCCGCCCTGCCGGTCACGCCGCATTCGGCCACGGCGGGATGGCGCAGCAGCGCGTCCTCCACCTCCGGCCCGGCGATGTTGTAGCCGGCCGAGATGATCATGTCGTCGGTGCGCGAGCGGTAGTAGAAATAGCCGTCGGCGTCCATCTCGTAGGCGTCGCCGGTGAGGTTCCAGCCATTGAGCACGTAGTCGCGCTGGCGCTCGTCGGCCAGGTAGCGGCAGCCGGTCGGCCCCTTCACCGCCAGCCGGCCGATCACGCCCGGCCCGACCGGGTTGCCGTCGTAGTCGAGGATGCAGGCCTGGTAGCCGGGCACCGGCTTGCCGGTGGCGCCGGGCCGTATCTGGTCGCCGGAGGCCGAGATGAAGATGTGCAGCAGTTCGGTCGCGCCTATGCCGTCGATCATCGCCAGCCCGGTGGCCTGGCGCCAGCTCTCGCGCGTGGCCAGCGGCAGCGCTTCGCCGGCGGAGACGGACTTGCGCAGGCTGGCGATATCGTACTTGCCGGCCAGCGGCGCCATTTGCCGGTAGAAGGTCGGCGCGGTGAAGCACACGGTGGCGCGGTATTTTTCGATCGCCTGCAGCAGCGTTTCCGGCGTCAGTTTTTCCAGCAGGACGGCCGTCGCGCCCACCCGCAGCGGGAACAGCAGCAAGCCACCGAGGCCGAAGGTAAAGGCCAGCGGCGGCGTGCCGATGAAAATGTCGTCCGGCTGCGATCCCAGCACCGAGCGCGGGAAGCAGTCGCAGATCGCCATCACGTCGCGATGGAAGTGCATGGTCCCTTTCGGTACGCCGGTGGTGCCGGAGGTGAAGCTGATCAGGCAGACGTCGTCGGCCGCCGTGTCCACCGCGTCGAAGCTGTCCGGCTGCGGCGCCATCAGCGCCTCCAGCCCACCGTCGGCGGCGCCGAACCACAGCGTTTTCGCCTTCACGGCGGCGGGCAGGTCCACCGCTTCCATTTCGGCGCGCAGGCTGTCGGCGCACAGCACGGCGTTGATCTCGGCCTTGGCGGCGATGGTGCCCAGTTCGCGCGCACGCAGCAGCGGCATGGTGGGCACCGCGATACAGCCAGCCTTGAGCACCGCCAGGATGCAAGCCGCCATCATCGGATTGTTCGCGCCGCGCAGCAGCACGCGGTTGCCCGCCTCCAGCCCCAGCGCGCCGCGCAGCACATGGGCGATGCGGTCGACCTGCTGCTGCAATTGGGTGTAGGTCCAGCTGAGATATTCGCCGCGGATGGCGACGTGGCCGGCCGCGCCGCCGGCCAGCGCGCCGTCGAACAGCGCCGCCACGCAATTGAGGCGCGGCGGGTATTGCAGCTCGGGCAGGTCGAAGCGCAGCTCGGGCCACAACGCCGGCGGCGGCAGGTGCTCGCGCGCGAAGCGGTCGGTGTGCGCGCTGTCGTTGCTGGTGACGGAGGTGCTGCTGACTGAGGTGCTGGTCATGGTCGCCCTGAAGTTGGAGGTCGTTCGGTAGCCGCTGCTCACGCAGCAGATACTTTAAACCTAAACTATATCGGCATCAAGTGCTATCGCTCAGGCGGCGCCGCTCTGCCGTACCAGGCCGGATTGATGGATCACGGCGCGCACCACGTCGGCCAGGACGGCCTGCACCGCCTCGTTGGACAGCTTGCCGGGCGCGAGGCTCTTCAGCACAGTGGCCGCACCGTCCAGCCCCAATGTGACGCAGCCGGCGTGCAGGCGTTCGACGCGCGCCTGCGCCTCCTGCTGCTGCCCCTTGGCCAGCAAGGCTTCCAGGTCGCCGGTGGCGACGGTCAGCTGGTTCTGGAATCCGCTCAGGTAGACCAGCAGGCGCTCGGCGTTGATGCCCAGCCGGCGCAAGGTGGCGGCGGGATCTTCCGCGTGGTGGTCGTAACCGCTGGCCGCCTGGTCGAGGAAATTGACCAGGTGGATCCGGACCTGCTCGGCCTGGAACGGCTTGACGATGTAGCCGGCCGCGCCGGCGTTGGTGGCTTCCTGCACGGTGTCCTTGTCGTTGGCCGACGTCACCAGCACGAAGGGCATGGTGTTCAGTTCCGCATGCCCCTTCACGCGCTGCAGCAGCTCCATGCCGGACAGGCGCGGCATGCGCAGGTCGCAGAAGCAGATCGCAGGACGCAAGCCGTCTTCCAGCTGCCGCCAGGCGTCCGCGCCATCTTCCGCTTCGACGATATCGAATTTTCCGCAGCTGTCGATCAGGTGCATCAACACCATGCGCGAGACGACGTCGTCGTCGACTACCAAAACTTTCATGAGACTCCCTGTGCCCTTAACGACTACTTTAGTGTGACCTCAGTACGGCACTTAGCAGCGATATTACATGAAAAACAGGGTCAATATGTCCTGGACATCGAAGGATTTGTGCGAATTACGTCAGCTTACGAAGTGCTAGTGGACTGTAACGCTTAAATTGGGAGCGAAGGACGCGCAGGCAGCGCACAGGGCAAGGCGCAAAGCACAGCGATAGCGAGCTATCGCGAGCATTTGCAACGGTGCAGCGGGGACTTCGTGGGGCAGAGCCCCGCGCCCGCGCAACGGTTCGCCCTTGCAAGGGCGAACTCCTGCCGCCATGTGCGTTGCCTGCGCGGCAGGCGCTCCCGATTTATGCGTTACAGTTCACTAACCGCGCCGGCGCGCGCCAGCAACGCGCGCAGCTCGGGCATGGCTTCGGCGATGCGCGCCCAGTTGCCATGGTCGGCGTCGAGTTCCAGCTCGCCGCACAGCGCCTGCAGTTCCTGCTCCTCCAGATAGCCGGCGCTGCCCTTCATACCGTGCAGCAGACGGCTTGCGGTATCGGCGTCGGCCTGTTCGACAGCGCGCTCCAGGTCCGCCAGCCGCAGTGGCGCGTCCTGCAGGAAGGCGCTGCGCAGGCGCAGTTTCAGGTCGCTGCCGCCGCTGTGTTGCGCCAGCCGCGCAGGTTCCTCCGAGGCCGGCGCCACGCCGAACAGCGCATCGAGTTCCGCCGTGCCGTGCGCGGGATCGTGGCGCGGCTCCATGCGCGGCAGCTGGAAGCCCCGCTGCAGCTGGCGTTCGATCGCGCGGCTCAACTGGAAGTGCAGCTTGTCCTCGTCGATCGGCTTGGTGAGGAAGTCGTCCATGCCCGAGGCCAGGTAGCGGCTGCGGTCTTCCTCGCTGGCGTTGGCGGTCAGCGCGATGATCATCAGCTCCTGGTCGCGCACCGGCATCGCCTCGGTGCCGCCGGAGCGGATCATGCGGGTGGCGCTGGCGCCGTCCATCTCCGGCATGCGGCCGTCCATCAGGATCAAGTCGTAGCGCGTCAGCGAGCAGGCCTTGACGGCCAGCGCGCCGTTGGCGGCGATATCGACCTTGTGGCCCAGGTCTTCCAGCATCATGCGGATGATGATCTGGTTGGTCGGGAAGTCCTCCGCGCACAGCACCTTGAGCTGGTGGCTGTGCGGCTCGCGCGGCACGTGCGGCACCAGCGGCGGCGGCACGCCGTTCGCCAGCGGCAGTTCGAACGAGAACACGCTGCCCTCGCCCGGCGCGCTGACGGCGTTGATGCCGCCGCCCATCAGCTCGACCAGCTGGCGGCAGATCGCCAGTCCCAGGCCGGTGCCGCCGTAGCGGCGCGTGGTGGAGGCGTCGGCCTGCTCGAACTGCTGGAACAGGCGCGGGATCGCTGCGGCCTCGATGCCGATGCCGGTGTCGGCGACGCTGAAGCGGATGCGGTTGAGCGCTCCCTTGTAGCCGGCGCGGGCGCGCGCGTCGTCCTCCTGCGGCACGCGCTCCACGCGCATCCGTACCGACCCGTGCTCGGTGAACTTGAAGGCGTTGCCGACCAGGTTGACCAGCACCTGGCGCAGGCGCGTCGGATCGCCGACGACGAACTGCGGCAGGCCCTCGCCGAACTCCAGGCTGAATTCCACGCTGTGCGCGGCGGCCTGCTCCTCGAACAGGCTGACCACGTTCTCCACCGCCGCCGACAGCGAGAAGTCGATGTTCTCGATGGTCAGCTTGCCCGCCTCGATTTTCGAGAAGTCCAGCAGGTCGTTGATGATCGACAGCAGCGACTGCGCGCTGGCCTGGCCGCGCAGGATCTGCTCGCGCGTGCCGACCGCCAGCCGGCTGTCGCGCAGCGCGAAGTTCAGCATGCCGATCACGCCAGCCAGCGGGGTGCGCATCTCGTGGCTCATATTGGCCAGGAATTCGGACTTCTGGCGCGTGGCGTCTTCCGCCTTCTGCTTGGCCAGGCGCAGGCGCTCGTCGTTCTCCTGCAAGGCGCGGTTGGCCAGCGCCAGCTCCTCGGTGTGCAGGCGCACCTGGCGCTCCTGCTGCAGCAACTGGGCCTGGGTCTGGCGCAGCTCCTGCAGCGTTTCCTCCAGCTGCTGGTAAGCGCGCGCGTTTTCCAGGCCGGCGGCGGCGTGCGAGGCCAGCGTTTGCAGCATGTCCATGTGCACCTGCTGGTAGCAGTTCTTCTCGACGCTCTGCACGCACAGCAGGCCGACCACCTTGTCGTTGGCCACCAGCGGCGCGTACATCATCGACTGCGCCACGGCGGCCGGCGCGCCGTCCTCGCGCACGCAGGTCACCAGCATGTCCAGGCCCGATTCATCCATGTAGTTGCGGTATTCGGCCTGGAAGTCGTTGATAAACACCGGCTTGCGCTGCGTCAGGCACCACACCGCCAGCTGGTTGGGCTGGTCCAGCGGGCGCTGGTAGGGCAAGGTGCGCACGCCGGCGTCGATGGCGAAGGGGAAGTCGATCACGCCCTCGTCCTCGCGCACGAAGCCGATGCCGAAGATCTGCGCGTCCATCAGGTGGTGCACGTGGCGGTACAGCGTGCGCATGGAGGTTTCCATGTCCAGCGTGGCGCTCATCTCGCGACCCAGTTCGCTCAGCACCGAGATGTTGCGGTGCGCCTGTTCGACGTTCTCCTTCTGCCGTTCGACTTCCACCTTTTGCCGCTCGGTGTCGACGCGGCGCTGCTCGGCCTCGGCGCGCTGGGCCTCGGCTTCCAGGCGGCGCTGTTCCAGTTCGCGCTTCTGCTGTTGCAGCAGCAGGTTCTTTTGCTCGACTTCCGCCGTGCGCGAGCCGACCAGTTCCTCCAGCCGCTGCTGCTGGTGGTGCAGGCTGCGCACGCGCGCGTGATAGGCGGCCCAGGCGGCGCCGGCCAGCACCATGCTTAACACGCCGCGGAACCACCAGGTCTTCCAGAACGGCGGCAGGATGGTGATCTCCAGCGTGGCCGCGTTGTCGTTCCAGATGCCGTCCTTGTTGGCGGCCTTGACGCGGAAGGTGTACTGGCCGGGATCGAGGTTGGTGTAGGTGGCGAAGCGCTTGGTGGAATCGGTGACCACCCAGTCCTCGTCGAAGCCCTGCAGCTGGTAGGCGAAGCGGTTGCGCTGCGGCGCGGCGTAGTGCAGCGCCGCGAACTCCAGCGAGAACACGGAATCGCCTTCGAGCAGTGTCAGCGCGTTGGTGTGTTCGATCGCCACCTTTAGCACATCGGGATGGTCGCCCTGCCCCGGCTTGAGCGACTTGTTAAAGATCTGGAAATCGGTGATGGCGACGGTCGGCGCCACGCTGTTCTCGCGCACCTCCGGCGGCGCGAACGCGGTGATGCCATTGAAGCCGCCGAAGTACAGCGTGCCGTCCGGCGTGCGCAGCGCGGAGCCGTCGAAGTAGGCGCCTTCGATGGTGCCGTCGGCGCCGCCGTAGTTGCGCACCAGGCCCGTCTCGGTGTTGAGGCGCGACAGGCCGCTGTTGGTGCTCAACCAGAGATTGCCCGCGTCGTCCGGCAGGATGGAGGCGATGGCGTCGTCGGCGATGCCGTCCTTGCGCAGGTAGCGGCGGAAGCGGATGGCGCCGTCGGCCGCCACTTCCATCTTGTTCAGGCCCGCCGCCGTGCCGACCCAGATGGTGCCGCGCCCGTCCTCGTACAGGTAGTGGACCTCGTCGTGACTGAGGCTGAACGGGTCGGTCGGGTCGCGCCGGAAGTGGCGGAACTTGCCGGTCTTGCGGTCCAGCAGATCGAGGCCGTTGAAGGTGCCCACCCACAGCTGGCCCTTGCGGTCCTCCAGGATAGGCCGCACCACGTTGTCGGCCAGGCTGCTCATGTCGGAGGGATCGTGGCGGAAGGTGCGCACGTCCATGGTCTGCGGGTCCAGGCGGTGCAAGCCGCCGCGCGAGGCGATCCACAAGATGCCGCTGCGGTCCCCGACGATGTTGCGGATGGTGTCGCTGGCCGGGTCGCCGCGCACGAAGGACAGCGCCTTGATCGCGCCGCTCGCCACGTCCAGATGATTGACGCCGGCCCGCCCGCCGATCCACATATTGCCGTTCTTCTCGCGCCACAGCGCGGTGACCTGGTCGTCGCTCAAGCTGTTGGCGCGTTGCGGATCGTGGCGCCACACCTTGCCCTCGCCGCTGACCGGATCGTACAGATTCAATCCGCCGCTGCTGCCCAGCCACAGCTGGCCGCGCGCCTCGGCGACAATGGCCCGCACCTTGTTGTCCGACAGGGTGTTGGGAATGTCGGCCTGGCGCACGATGCGGGCGAAGCCGCCGCTGCCCAGGTCCACGCGGCTGGCGCCATCGTTCCAGGTGCCGACCCAGAAGGTGCCGACACGGTCGCGGAACAGCGCCGAAATCTGGTTGTCCGCCACGCTGTGGCTATCGCTGAATTGATGTAGATACTGTACCAGCCGGTTCTCCGCCGGCAGCCAGCGCAGCAGGCCGTCGGCCTGCGTGCCGACCCAGACGTTGGTCTCGGCGTCGACGTACAGCGTGGTGACGCTCATGCCCGGCTTCATGCCCTCGCGCGTGCCGAGGCGGCGGCGCTGCGGCTCCTTGCCCAGCAAACGCCATTGTTCCAGGCCGCCCAGCGTACCGACCCACAGCGTCTGCGCGCTGTCGACCTGCAGCGCCAGCACGGCGTTGAATTTGCTGTCGCCGTGGGCGTCGATGGTGAAGTGCTGGAAGCGCGATTCGCCCGGCGCCAGCATATCGAGGCCGGTGGCGGTGGCCACCCACAGGCGACCGGCGGCGTCCAGCGCCAGCGCGTTGACCTGGTCGTTGGCCAGGCTGCCTGCATCGGCCGGATCGTGGTGCCAGCTGGTGAAGCGCTGGGTGGCCGGGTTGAAGCGATGCAGGCCGTCGGCGCTGGCCAGCCACAAACCACCCTCGCCGTCGTCGGCGATGGCGCGCACATGGCGGTTGCCATTGCCGCGCTGCGCCGATTCGTGCGGCAGGAAGTGGGCGAAGGTCTTGGTGGTGGGATCGTAGCGATCCAGGCCGCCGTCGGTGCCCACCCACAGCTGGCCGGCGCGGTCCAGGTGCAGCACGCGCACCCAGTTGTCGGCCAGGCTGCGCGGGTCGGAGACGGCGCTCTTGTAGGTGACGGTGCGGTAGCCGTCGAAGCGGGTCAGGCCGGCCTGGGTGCCCAGCCAGATGAAGCCCTGCTTGTCCTGGGCGATGGCCAGCACCGATTCCTGCGCCAGCCCGTGTTCGACGCTGAGCTGCTCGAAGCGCAGCGTGCGCGGTGGCGCCCCGGCCCATGCGGCGGCCCCGCCCAGGCCCCACAACAGCAGGACGGGCAGCAGCAAGCGGCTACAGAGGCGTATTAAAAACTGCAAAAAACTCCCGTCGGTCAGGTATCCGTGCGCAAAATTCAGGATTCAAAAAACGCCAGCACATCGTCCTTGCGCGCGTGCGTGTCGCGCTGTCCGAGCCGGATCAACTCGCAAGTATATGTCGATTCGAACAACAGGTACGACGCGAGTGCTGCGCCGCGCGTTTCGGTGGCGCCTATCCCGGACAGCATGGTGCGTATCGGCGCCGGCAGGCTGGCGATGTGGCGGCTGGCGATGTCGTCGAGCCGTTCCGACGGTGCGATCACCAGCAGCTGCACCGGCTTGAGCGGCGTCTGCGACAACAGCTCCGGCGGCAGCATGGACAGCGTCTTGTTGATGCGCTCCAGCCGTTCGATGTCCACCGCCAGGCTGTCGAGGAAGATCGACGACATCGCGTGGCCGGCGATCTGCGCCAGGCTGGGATAGCGCGCCGCGCTTTTCTCGGCGGCGCTGCGGGCCGGCTCGGTCAGGCGCCCCGCTCCGACCACCAGCACCTTGCTGGCGCCGAGGTGGATGGCCGGCGAGATCGGCGCCAGCTGCCGCATCGAACCGTCGCCGCAGTATTCGCGGTGGCCGCCCATGTACAGCGGCGTGGCCGGGAAGATGAACGGTATCGCCGACGACGCCAGCAGGTGCTCGACGCCGATCTGGTCCTGCAGCGCCACGCGCTGCATGCGTATCCACGGCGCGATGTCGGCGGCGGTCTGGTAGAACGTCATGTGGTTGCCGGCGGTGTAGGACGAGGCGGTGACGGCCAGCGCGTGCAGCAGGCCCTCGGACAGCACCGTGTCCAGGCGCGGCAGATCGAGCATGCGGTGCAGCAGGCCGACCAGCGGGGTATTGTCCAGCAGCGACGCGGGCGGCGCGGCGCGCCATTTGCGCAGCAGCCAGCCGAACGACAGCAGCGACAACCAGCGCGCGCCGGAGCGGATCACGCCCAGCGAATCGGCGCGGTAGACCTGCCCCACTTCGATGTTCTGCCAGACGTCGAGCAGCTTTTGCACGCCCTCGCCGAAGTTATCGGCGCGGCAGGCCAGCGCGGTGGCGTTGATGGCGCCGGCCGAGGTGCCGCAGATGATGTCGAACGGATTGCGCGCCGGCGGCCAGCCCGCTTCCCACAGTATCTCCGAGATCGCCTGCAGCACGCCGACCTGGTAGGCGGCGCGGGCGCCGCCGCCCGTCAGGATCAATCCTGTTTTCTTTTGAATTCCCATACGACAAGGTTAGCAGGGTATGCCGGATTTGGGGAGCGTTTGACGGCTTTAGTCGCCTAATACGACACCTTCGCGACGGGGATCGGCGCCGCCGAACCACTGCTCCTTGCCGCCGACCGTGCGGCGCTGGATGCCCTGCAGGCCGGAGTTGAGCTCGAACTCGCGCACCTGGTGGCCGCGCGCCTTGAGCTGCTCCACCACCGCCGGCGCCACGCGGCCCGCTTCCAGTTCGGTCGGGCCGTTGCGGCTGCCGATATTGGGCAGGCTGATGGCCTGCTGCACATCGAGCTGCCAGTCCAGCGTGCCGACCAACACCTTGGCCACGTAGTTGATGATGGCCGAGCCGCCCGGCGAACCGGTGGCCAGCACCAGCTTGTGCGTGCCCTTGTCGAACACCAGCGTCGGCGACATGGCGCTGCGCGGCCGTTTGCCGGCCTGCACGCGGTTGGCGATCGGGCCGTTTTCGTCCTGCGAATCGAAGGAGAAGTCGGTCAGCTGGTTGTTCAGCATGAAGCCGTCGACCATCTGGCGCGCGCCGAAGGCGTCTTCCACCGAGGTGGTCATCGACAGGCCGCCGCCGTAGGCGTCCACCGCCACCAAGTGCGAGGTGGATGGCTTGTCGATGGCGGTGTCGGCGCCCCACGCGACCTGCATCGTGGCCGGCGTGCCGTAGTTGGCGTGGACCATGGACTTCTCGCCGATCAGCGACGCGCGCTGTTTCAGGTAGCCCTTGTCCAGCAGCGCGGCCACGCCTTTGCCGGGCAGCGGCACGAAGTCGGTGTCGGCGACGTAGCGGTTGCGGTCCGCGTAGGCCAGGCGTCCGGCCTCGCTGAACAGGTGGATGCCCTCGGCCGTCAGCATGCCGTTGACCGGCTTGTACGGGCTGATGTCCTTCACTTCCAGGATGCCCAGCATCTGCGCGATGGCGATGCCTCCCGACGATGGCGGCGGCGCGCCGCACACGGTCCATGCCTTGTAGTCGCTGCAGACCGGCGTGCGCTCCTTGGCCTGGTAGCCGGCGATGTCGGCGGCGGTCAGCTTGCCGGGGTTGGTCGGATGGCTGGCCACCTTGGCGGCGATGTCGCGCGCGATGCGGCCTTTGTAGAAGGCGTCGGCGCCGCCGTCGGCGATCTCGCGCAGCGTGCGCGCCAGTTCGGGGTTCTTCAGCAGGTAGCCGACCGGGCGCGGTTTGCCGTCCTCGCCGAAGAAGTAGGCCTTGGCGACCGGGTCGCGCGCCAGATAACGGTCCCAGCTGAGCAGCGCGTTCAGGCGCGGGCTGACATTGAAGCCGTCTTCGGCCAGCTTGATGGCCGGCGCGAACAGCGCCTTCCACGGCAGCTTGCCATGCTCCTTGTGCGCCAGCTCCAGCATCCGCAGGACGCCGGGCGCGCCGACCGAGCGGCCGCCGATCACGCCGATCTCGCGCGAGACCGGTTTGCCGTCCTTGTCCTGGAACAGATGTTCGTCCGCCGTGGCGGGCGCGGTTTCGCGGCCGTCGTAGGATTGCACGCGCTTGCCGTCGGAGTACAGCAGGAAGGAGCCGCCGCCGATGCCGGACGATTGCGGCTCGACCAGCGTGAGCACCAGCTGGGTGGCGATGGCCGCGTCGATCGCGGCGCCGCCCTGCTTGAGCATCTGGTAGCCGGCCTGGGTGGCCAGCGGATTGGCCGCCGCCATCATGAATTTTTGCGCGGGCTTGCCGGCTTTTTCGGCGTAGCCGGTGGCGATTTCGGGCGCCACGTCGGCGCCGGTGCGTTGTGCGTAGACCGGCGCGTTCAACGCGGCCAGCAGCGGAAGGGACAGCGCGAGGCTCAGCGCCAAAGGCTTCAGACGGAACATGGACTCTCCAAAATAAGAGGCGCGCGGCCAGGGCCGCGCGCCCGATCACTCTGGCATCCTACACGAAATCGTGTAAACCGTTTACTTCGGCTGCATGCGGATGGCGCCGTCCAGGCGGATGGTTTCACCGTTCAGCATGGTGTTCTCGATGATGGTCTTGGCCAGGTGGGCGTATTCGTCCGGACGGCCGAGGCGCGGCGGGAACGGCACCATATTGCCAAGCGCGGTGCGCACTTCCTCCGGCATGCCCATCAACATCGGGGTTTCGAAGATGCCGGGGGCGATGGTCATCACGCGGATGGCGCTGCGCGACAGGTCGCGCGCCATCGGCAGGGTCAGGCCGGCGACGGCGGCCTTGGAGGCGGCGTAGGCGGCCTGGCCGATCTGGCCGTCGAAGGCCGCGACCGAGGCGGTGTTGATGATCACGCCGCGTTCGCCGCTGTCGGTGGCGGCGGTCTTGCCCATGGCGTCGGCGGCCAGACGGGCCATGTTGAAGGTGCCGACCAGGTTGATGTTGACGGTGCGCTGGAAGACGTCCAGCGGGTGCGGGCCGTCCTTGCCGACGGTCTTGACGGCCGGCGCCACGCCGGCGCAGTTGATAAGACCGCGCAGCGTGCCCAGCGCGAGGGCGGCGTCGACCACGGCCTTGCCGTCGGCTTCCGAGGTGACGTCGCACTTGACGAAGACGGCCTTCAGTTCGGCGGCCAGCGCCTCGCCCGGCTCGACCTGCACGTCGGCCAACACGACCTTGCCGCCCTGCTCCACGATCATGCGCGCGGTGGCAGCGCCCAGGCCCGACGCGCCGCCGGTGACGATGAATACATTGTTCTGAATTTGCATGTGTGTCCCTATCTGTTTTTATTTGACGTTTACGTTAACGTCACATCGCAATTGTAGCGAATTTTTCATCGGGGTTGAGGAAAAGTGCTCAATGGTCATGGCGGCCAGAGCGATCAACAGGTGTACGATCGGCTCCCTGAAGCGATAGATCACAAAAAAAAATCATATGCACCGAGCTGTAGCACAAGGGCAAGCGGGCAGACAGCAAAGTCTGCCGCGCCGGCGTGGCCTGACTTCAGGGGAGCGTGAGCAGCTGCACGCTCAGTCTCGTTAGCACCAGCAAGGTGTGCGCATCGACATACTTCACGTCAACGACAGAGTGATAGATGTCTTGACCAACAGCATAGGCCACGGTGGTGACGCTGCCGTCGGGGGCGACCTTCAGCACCGCATTGGCGGCACTGGCGGCGATGTAGAGATTACCAGCCGGGTCGCGTGCGATACCGCCGCCCCCCCCATACGACACCACGTCGCCTGACACCAAGGTGCGGACAGAACCGTCCAGCCCGACAGTACGTATTGTGCTGTCGTGAACATACAGTATGCCCTGGTTATCCACCGTGATCCCGTCCGGCGCGGTAAAGCGTGCAGTGGCCGAATCGCCATCGACCGACGGACCGCCCGCGCAAATGATGTCCCCATCATGGGAGCCAATCGGATCGCAATGGCCGGCGATGGTGGTCACGTAGCCGGTCGGGTCGATCTTGCGAACAGTCCGGTTGTCGGTGACGTACAGTGTGCCGTTGCTGGTGGCGACAAGGCCACGAATCGCCCGCAACGTGGCCACATCGGCCGGCCCATCGACACTACCGAATCCAGCACGCCCCACCAGCACCGTGCTGTTGCCGTCGGGTGTGAACTTAAGAATACTCGACGAGCCATAGGCAGCGTAAAGATTGCCTGCACCATCGAAAGCGAGAGCTCCTATTCCACCGGAGAGCTTGGCAAACTGGCTAGGCACACCGCTGGGGGTCAATTTGGTGATCGTGCCGCGGACTTGATCGGACACATAAATATTGCCCTTACTGTCACGTGCAATGCCTCCTGGGCTTTCCAACGGATTGCCTGGCGCTTGCGGATCGTCAGTTGGTCCCAGCAATTGCGTCAGGGGTTGTACCGGGTGCAGCAGGATCTCGGTAGTCGCCGTCTGGCCGCCTGCGGTCGCTATCACCCTAACAAGAGTGTCAACCAGAATACTACCGTCATCCGGTGGCGCATAGTTGCTCAAGTTCCCGGTGGTTCCGATCAATGTTCCGGGACTGCCGCTATCGAGAGACCAGGTGACCGGTCCGGTAAGCTGGCCGAGTTCTACGCGCAAAGGAATCGAAGAGCCGCCCACCCTCGCGTCCTTGCCACCAGAGGTGATCGATATCGTGCCTACCGGGGTTGGTGTCGGGGTTGGTGTCGGGGTTGGTGTCGGGGTTGGTGTCGGCGTTGGCGTTGGCGTTGGTGTTGGGGTTGGCGTCGGTGAAGAGGAATCGCCACCGCCGCCGCAGCTAATAAGTGTCAATGCCAGCGACGAGACGATTAGGATATTTCGCATGAGTCCTCATAAATGAAAAGAGATGAATGTCGCCGACATAATACCTTTATTACAAAATAGAATAAATACTAAATCTCTATGAAAATACCACCACTGGCTTCGCGGTTAGGCCTGGGCTACTAGCACTGCACCCAGACGCCGTTCCGGTTGCAGACCTTGCCGGAAGGAGAGATGACGGTGCCGGGACCGGCATTGTTGATGTGGGTGCCGTTGGCGTCGTTGCAGCCGGTGGGGCCACAGTTGTTCAGGGCCTTCGGTGCGTTGGGAGGATTCAGCAGCGTTTGCAGCGACTGCGATGGCGGCGCGGCGGGCATCGCAACCTGCGGCGCCTGCTTGACGACCGGCATGCGCTGGATGATCTGCGGAACCGGACGGCGCGGCATCGGCTTGCGCGCGGGCGCTGTGCGGCAGGGTTCGACAGCCAATCGCTGGCCGTCCGCGCTCAGCGTGCAGACCGGCAGCTTGGCGTATTCGCGCAGCTCGGGACTGGCCGGAGCTGCGATCTTGGCGGGGACCGGCGCCGGCGTCTGGGCGATAACCAGCGCGCCGGGCAGCGCCAGCATCATGCAGAGCGCGGCGCGCGGCTTCATGGCGGCGGCACCACGGTGGCGACCAGCATGCGCCACGGCAGCAGGCAGCTTGTGATGTTGGGATAGTAACCACGCGGATTGTCGCAGTAGTACAGCCTTCTCGACGATACGCCGGCGTCGGCTGGCGGCAGGTACAGCGGCGCGTCGGCGTAGTAGCCGGGCGGATAGTAATACCCGTCGTAGTAGGGACCGTAGTAGCGGTAACGCGGCCAGTAGACCGGGGCGCCGATGAAGACGCCGCCGCGCACATAGCCGTGGCCGTGGTGATAGCCATGGCCGCCTCCCCAGCCGCCATGGAAATGGCCGTGGCCCCCTCCTCCGTGGCCATGGCCCTGTGCCCAGGCATATGGGCAGGTCAGCGCTCCCAGCAGGAAGGCCAACAGCAATGCCGGTTTCAACAAGTTCATGGTCTCACCTCGCGTAGTGCTACACCTTTCATTATTAGCAGGTGTAGCACCAGAGGGAAGCGTTTGAAACAATTGGTAACGCTTACTTGCCTGGCGGTGGCGCCTCCACCGACGCGGCGGGGGTTGCCGCGGCAGGCTCCACTGCCGGTGCGCCCGGCGCCGGTTGCGCGCCTTCCGTCATCGGCACCGACGCCGAGGGCTGTGGTGGAGGCGGCACTTCGGCCGGCTTCATCATGCCGTCAGCTGGCGACGTGATCATTGTCGGCGCCGGCGCGGTAATCGCCGTGACTGGCGCAGGGGCCGACACCGCCAGCCAGCCCGAGGCCGGCAGCAGCGGCACCAGCAGCAGCGCCACGATGTTGATGATCTTGATCAGCGGGTTGACTGCCGGACCCGCCGTGTCCTTGTACGGATCGCCCACGGTGTCGCCGGTCACGGCCGCCTTGTGCGCGTCCGAACCCTTGCCGCCGAAGTGGCCGTCCTCGATGTATTTCTTGGCGTTGTCCCAGGCGCCGCCACCGGTGGTCATCGAGATCGCCACGAACAGGCCGGTGACGATGGTCCCCATCAGCATGCCGCCCAGCGCGGCCGCTCCCAGCAACATGCCGACGATGATCGGCACCACCACCGGCAGCAGCGACGGGATGATCATTTCCTTGATCGCCGACGCGGTCAGCATGTCGACCGCCTTGTCGTACTCCGGCTTGCCGCTGCCGTCCATGATGCCCTTGATGTCGCGGAACTGGCGGCGCACCTCCACCACCACGGCGCCCGCCGCGCGGCCCACGGCCTCCATCGCCATCGCGCCGAACAGGTAGGGGATCAGGCCGCCGATGATCAGGCCGACGATCACCATCGGGTTCGACAGGTCGAAGGTGACGCTCTTGCCGCTCGATTCCAGCGCATGCGTGTAATCGGCGAACAGCACCAGCGCGGCCAGGCCGGCCGAGCCGATCGCGTAGCCCTTGGTGACGGCCTTGGTGGTGTTGCCCACCGCGTCCAGCGGATCGGTGATGGCGCGCACCGATTCCGGCATGCCCGACATTTCGGCGATGCCGCCGGCGTTGTCGGTGATCGGGCCATAGGCGTCCAGCGCCACGACGATGCCGGCCATCGACAGCATCGACGTGGCAGCGATAGCCACGCCGTACAGCTGGCCCAGCTGGTACGACACCAGGATCGCCGCGCACACCGCCAGCACCGGATAGGCGGTGGACTTCATCGACACGCCCAGGCCGGCGATGATGTTGGTGCCGTGGCCGGTGGTCGAGGCTTCGGCAATATGCTTGACCGGATGGAAATCGGTGCCGGTGTAGTACTCGGTGATGTAGACCATCAGCCCGGTCAGCACGATGCCGACCACGGTGCAGCCCATCATCTTCATGCGCATGGCCTCGTCCGGCCAGATCTGCCAGGTGACGACCGCGAAGCCGATCAGCGACAGGCCGGCCGCCCACCACAGCCCGGTGTACAGCGCCGACATGATCTTCTTGCCCGGCTTGGCCTTAACCATCGAGCAGCCGATGATGGAGGCGATGATGGACACCGCGCCCAGCAGCAGCGGATAAACGATGGCCGAGGTCGGCGCCGAGGTGATCAGCAACGCGCCCAGCAGCATGGTGGCGATCAGCGTCACCACATAGGTTTCGAACAGGTCGGCCGCCATGCCGGCGCAATCGCCGACATTGTCGCCGACGTTATCGGCGATCACCGCCGGGTTGCGCGGATCGTCCTCGGGGATGCCGGCCTCCACCTTGCCCACCAGGTCGGCGCCGACGTCCGCGCCCTTGGTGAAGATACCGCCGCCCAACCGGGCGAAGATCGAAATGAGCGACGCACCGAAGGCCAGGCCGATCAAGGGCTTGATCACATCGTGCGGGTTGAGCGGTGGATTCGGCGCGCCCGGCGACGTCCACGTCAGGAACATATAGAACAGCACCACGCCCAGCAGGCCCAGGCCGACCACCAGCATGCCGGTGATGGCGCCGCCCTTGAAGGCGACGTCGAGCGCCTCGTTCATGCCCTTGGTGGCAGCCTGCGCCGTGCGCACGTTGGCGCGCACCGAGACGTTCATGCCGATGAAACCGCAGGCGCCGGACAGCACCGCGCCGATCAGGAAGCCGATCGCGGTCTTCATGTCGAGCAAGGCGGCAATGAGGATGAGCAGCACCACGCCGACGATGCCGATGGTGCGGTACTGGCGCGCCAGGTAGGCGGCGGCGCCCTGCTGGATGGCCAGCGCGATTTCCTGCATGCGCGGGTTGCCCGCGTCCTGGCGCAAAATCCAGCTTCGAGACCATAAACCATAAACCACGGCGATCACGCCGCACGCAACTGCAAGCCAAAGACTAGCTGCCATAGTGTCCCCTTATTTTTATTGATCGAGCCTACAAACCCACACTTCAGAAAACCAACGCCCGCCGGGTAGGCAAGCGCAGCCAACTAAACCTGCGAACTGCATCACTTCATAAAACGGGATGGCATCCAGCCGATTTGCAAGCGCAAAAAAAGCGGACACTCGGTCCGCTCTACTTTAACGCTTATTCCGCCAGCGCGGCAAACGCGCTGTCACGAATTTGCTCTACCGGACCGACGCCGGCGATGCGGCGGTATTTCGGCGCGCCTGGCTGGCCCGATTGCGCCCAGTTGTTGTAGTAGCTGAGCAGCACTTCGGTCTGGTTATGGTAGACGTCCAGGCGCTTCTTGACGGTTTCGGCCTTGTCGTCGTCGCGCTGCACCAGCGGCTCGCCGGTGACGTCGTCCTTGCCTTCGACCTTGGGCGGGTTGAACTTGACGTGGTACACGCGGCCCGAGGCCGGATGGCTGCGACGGCCGTCCATGCGCTCGATGATCGACTCGTCCGGCACGTCGATTTCCAGCACGTAGTCGACCACGACGCCGCTGTCCTTCATCGCATCCGCTTGCGCGATGGTGCGCGGGAAGCCGTCGAACAGGTAGCCGTTGGCGCAGTCCGGCTCGGCCAGACGGTCCTTGACCAGGCCGATGATGATGTCATCCGATACCAGACCACCCGCGTCCATCACCTTCTTGGCGGCCAAGCCCATCTCCGTGCCCGCCTTGATCGCGGCGCGCAGCATGTCGCCGGTCGAGATTTGCGGAATGTTGTATTTTTCCTTGATGAAATTAGCCTGGGTGCCCTTGCCGGCACCTGGTGCTCCTAAAAGAATAAGACGCATGAAAAATTCCTAAAACAGAATGTGGGTTAGTTGGTATTGGATCGTACGAAACTTACCACAAAACTTCGTCTCAACGCCAATTTGTGACGGTTTGTACCGTTCTTAGCTGGCGAAACCGGGGTATGGAGAGATATTCCGTATGAATATCGCACCATTGTCTTCGTTATATCAGTTATTACTGACTACTGCCTGACGGTTGTTTGATGCAAATCAATAGAACTGTCGGACGCGGGCCAGGTCTTCCGGCGTATCCACCCCGGCCGCCGGGGCCGAGTCGGTCACGTGGACCGCGATGGGATAGCCATGCCACAGCACGCGCAACTGTTCCAGTGCTTCGATCGATTCCAGCGGCGACACTGCCAGCGCCGGGTAGGCTTGCAGGAAGTCGTTGCGGTAGGCGTACAGTCCGATATGGCGAAGCGGTACGTAACCGTCCGGCAGTGTGGATTTGGACTGCGCAAATGCGTCGCGGTTCCAGGGTATGGTCGCGCGCGAAAAATAAAGTGCCCTGCCGGCCTTGTCCAGCACCACCTTGACCACGTTCGGGTTGAAGGCGTCGGCGGCGTCGTGCAGCGGATGGGCGCAGGTGGACATGGGCACGTCGGCGCCGATGCGCGCGGCGGCCGCTTGCAGCAGCGCCGGGTCGATCAGCGGCTCGTCGCCCTGCAGGTTGACCACCACGGCGTCGGCCGGCAGGTTCAACGCGCGCGCCACTTCGGCGATGCGGTCGGTGCCGGACGGATGGTCGGCGCGGGTCATGCATACTTCCACGCCGTGCTGTTCGCAGGCGGCGCGGATATCTTCGTGGTCGGTGGCGACGATGATGCGGGCGGCGCCCGACTGCTGCGCGCGCTCGGCCACGCGCACCACCATGGGCTTGCCGCCCAGGTCGGCCAGCGGCTTGTTCGGCAGGCGGGTCGAGGCCAGGCGGGCCGGGATGATGACGATGAAGGACACCGTTAGTCCGCCTTGTCCTGCAGCGTGCGCGCCTCGTCGGCCCACATGATGGGGATGCCGTCGCGGATCGGGAAGGCCAGGCGGTCGCCCTTGCAAATCATTTCCTGGGCTTTTTTATCGTACTCCAGGGGGCCTTTGCAGACCGGGCATACCAGGATATCAAGCAATCGAGCGTCCACGACATTTCTCCACAATTTGGTCGGCCAGCGCGCCGTCGAGGTGCGCCGTCACCGGGACGACCCATAGTCGCGGGTCGTCTCTGAGTTCTTCAATTTGCGCACATTTTACTGCATCCTTCTCGGTCATCAAGATCAGGTCGGCGTCGAGCGCGTCAAACGGGCGGTCCTGGAAGTCGTGATGGTCGGGCAAAGGCAGCTCCGTGATGTGCAGGCCGGCGGCCTTCAGCATGCCGAAGAAGCGCGCCGGATTGCCGATGCCGGCGGCGGCGGCCACGCGCAGGGCCGCGCCGTGGCTGGCGTTGCTGGCTTCGGACAGTTCGGCGAACGTGCGGCGCTGGCTGCGGTCACGCAGTTGCTCGGCGTGCGCGCCGGCCAGCGTCATCTGGATCGGCGCCGCGCCGGCCGCGCCGACGGAGCGCGCCAGCTCGGCCGACAGCACCGGCGTGTTGATGACGGTGAAGTCGCGCCGGCGCGATACCGGCTCGCGCAGCGGGCCGGCCGGCAGCAGCCAGCCATTTCCGGCGCCGCGGCCGTCGAACAGGATGATCTCCACATCGCGCTGCAGGGCGTAGTGTTGCAGGCCGTCGTCGGTCAGCAGGATGTTCACTTCGGGATGGGCGGCCAGCAGCGCGCGGCCGGTGGCGGCGCGGTCGCGGCCCACCATCACCGGGCAGCCGGTGCGCTGCTTGATCAGCAGCGGTTCGTCGCCGACCTGCGCCGGCGTGGACGCGGCGCCCACCTCGCGCGTGCTGCCGCCATCGCTGCCATGGCCGCGCGAGATCACGCCGGGCTTCATGCCGGCCGCCTGCAGGGCTCGCACCAGCCAGATGGTCAGCGGCGTCTTGCCGGTGCCGCCGATGTAGATATTCCCCACCACCACCACCGGCACGGGCAGCCGCGAGGACTTCAGCACGCCGGCACGGAACAGGGCCGCGCGCAGGCCGCTGAGCGCGCGGAACAGCAGCGACACCGGCCACAAGGCGCAAGCGAGCGGGCCGCGCCGCAGCCAGTTGCGCGTCAGCGTCGTTTCCAGCGCTGACGATTTGGTGGGAGAGGTCGACACTTATTTCGCGGCGCTGGTCTGCGCGGCGAAGGTCAGCTTTTCGTAGCCCGCGATGCGCGCCGCTTCCATCACGTTGATGACCATCTGGTGCATCGCGAACTGGTCGGCGTTGACGATCACCACCGGCGACTTGCCGGCCGCGCCGCCCTTGTCGGCGGCGTTCTTCATGGCCTGCGCGAAGCCGGCCACGTCATGGAACGACACCGGCTCGCCGTTGATCGTGTAGTTGCCCTTAGCGTCCACTGTCACGTCCAGCTCGAACGGCTTGTCGGTCGCCTTCTGCGCGTCGGCGGTCGGCAGCGTGATCTGCAGTTCGGTGAACTTGCTGTAGGTGGTGGTCACCATCAGGAAGATCAGGATCACCAGCAGCACGTCGATGAACGGGATCAGGTTGATCTCGGGGTCTTCGCGATGCCGGCCTTTGCGGAAGTTCATGCGGCGTCCTTACTTGCGCTTGCTGTGCACAACATCGACAAACTTCACCGCCTGCTGCTCCATCTCGATGATGAAGCTGTCCACCAGCGCGCGGAAGTGGCGATAGAAAACCAGCGTCGGCATCGCGATCGCCAGGCCGAAGCCGGTGTTGTACAAGGCCACCGAGATACCGTGCGCCAGCTGCGCGGGATTGGAACCGGTCGCGTTCTGCGCGCCGAAAATCTCGATCATGCCGACCACCGTGCCGAACAAGCCCATCAGCGGCGCCAGCGTCGCGATGGTGCCCAGCGTGGTCAGGAAGCGTTCCAGCGTATGCGCCACGCCGCTGCCGGCCTCCTCGATGGATTCCTTCATCACCTCGCGCGGCGAATCGATGTTGCGCAGCGCGGCCGACAGCACCACGCCCAGCGGCGAACTCTTCTCCAGCTTGTCGATGACGTCCGGCGTGATATTGCCGCCGCGGTAGACCTGCACCACTTCATCGAGCAGCTTTTTCGGCAGGATCTTGCTGCGGCGCAGATAGAGCAAGCGTTCGATGATCAGCGCGGTCGCGACGATCGATGCGACCAACAACAACCAGATAGGCCAACCGGCGGCTTGTAATATGGCGAGCAAAAGGGACTCCTGTCTAGATAAACACCCGAAGGCGCAATGTATCTTGTTGGGCCGTCCACGGCAAGTGGCGGATGACAGGCGGAACGCCCGCACCCAGGCGCCGCCGGAGTTCTGCACATTTTCTGTGGACAATTGTGTGTGCAATGCCCGGCATGGCAACCCAAGCCATTGATTTTAAATGACAAAATTTCAAAGCTCAAAAATAGCGCAGCTGAAGCGTTCGGGCCCGCTTTTTGCTCTGCAAAAGTTGTGCCCAGTTATGCCCATATTCTGTTGATAAGATTGTGAGCAAGGCACTCAACCCTACCTCAAGTGGTTGATTTCAATCAATTTTATTTCCGTGCGCAAAAATCTGGCATATGGCCGCATATGGCCGGTTTATGACTTAGTCAGCCACCAAAAGTGGCCATTCGACGCGGCCTGTGGAGTTCTGCACAAAAAATGTGGATAAGATTGTTAGCAAGGCCACCCACTTCCGGTAAACCCATTGATTTATAAGGACATTTTTTCCATGCGTAAAAATAACGCAGGCAAAACGGGCCAAAAACGGGCTGGTATGGTTGTGGACTTCTGCACACTTAATGTGGATAAGATTGTGAGCAACGCCTCCCACATAGTGAAAGATCGTTGATTTATAAGGGAATTTTTGCCGTGAGTAAAAATCGTGCAAGGTACCTGTTTTAACCACTTTTCATAGCGGAAACCGGGTCTTCCACCGGCCTGTGCAAGTCGACTATCGATAATGCCCGGCTATCGCAGCAAAGCTGTCACTTCTGCACATTTTATGTGGATAAGATTGTGAGCAAGGCAGTACAGCATGATCAAAGCCATTGATTTATATCGTTTTTATTATCCTGCACAAAAAGGAAGCAGGCGATTTTTTATCCCCAGCCCGGCGGCTCGACCATGCGGACGACTCCGCCGCCCCCATTCACCGTCATACGGAGCCTGGGGGCAAGTCGAGAGTTTTGCACACCTTCTGTGGATAAAAGTGTGCGTAATACCATGCATCACTATCTAACCCCTTGATTTATCTCAATATACTTGCTTTGCGTAAATTTTAGGCATGGCAAAATAAACAAGAAGAAAATAGCTATCGCTCACAAAAGTTCCACACATCTTTTGTGGATAACTTTGTGCGTAACTGCCGGTGGCCAGGCCAAAGTGCTTGATCCATAAGGGTTTTTCCTCGTTGCACGCAAATACGGCAGAAATGTTTACCCTTTAAAATCATATACCTACCTATAATACCTACCGCTTTAGATGCTCTATGACCGCTGTGTGACCTAAATCGCAAAGTGTGGATAGTTTCCTTTATTGAAACCTATGAACTTCGACGACCACAACGCCCCCGCCCCTGCCGCCGCCCCCGTAATGACCGTGACCGCGCTCAACCAGGCTGTTGCGCGTTTGCTCGAGCGCACCTTCCCGCTCACGTGGATTTCCGGCGAGGTGTCCAACTTCACCAAGGCCAGTTCCGGCCACTGGTACTTCACGCTCAAGGACGACGCGGCCCAGGTGCGCGCCGTGATGTTCCGCGGCCGCGCCCAATATGCCGGCTTCATTCCGCGCGAGGGCGACAAGGTCGAGGTGCGGGCGCTGGTCACGCTGTACGGCGCGCGCGGCGACTACCAGATCAATGTGGAGGCGATACGCCGCGCCGGCGTCGGCTCGCTGTTCGAGGCCTTCCAGCGGCTCAAGGAAAAACTGGACGCGGCCGGCCTGTTCCACCCGGAGCGCAAGCGCGCCTTGCCGCTGTTCCCGCGCACCGTGGGCATCGTCACCAGCCCGCAGGCGGCGGCGCTGCGCGACGTGCTGACCGCGCTGAAGCGGCGAGCGCCGCATGTGCATGTCGTGCTGTACCCGACGCCGGTGCAGGGCCAGGGCGCGGGCGAGAAGATCGCCGCCGCCATCGACACCGCCTCGCTGCGCAACGATTGCGATGTGCTGATCGTCTGCCGTGGCGGCGGCAGCATCGAGGACCTGTGGTCGTTCAACGACGAGGATGTGGCCTACGCCGTGGCCAACTGCCGCATGCCGGTGATCTCCGGCGTCGGCCACGAGACCGACTTCACGATCTGCGACTTCGCCGCCGACCTGCGCGCCGCCACGCCGACCGCCGCCGCCGAACTGGCGGTGACGCCCCGCGCGGACTGGATGGCGTCCCTGCGCGCCGACGTGATCGACCTGCGGCGCGCGATGCGGCGCAGCGTCGGCGACGCGTCGCAAAACCTGGATAACTACACGCGCCGCCTGCTCAGCCCCGGCGCGCAGATCCGCCAGCAGCGACTGAAACTGCTGGCGCTGTCCACCGCGATGACGCACGCGAACCGTGCCCCGTTGTCGCAGGCGCGCTTTCAACTGGACCGCTTGAGCGGCCGTCTCGGCGCGCGCAAGCCGGATGTGACGGCGGCGCGCTCGCGGGCGTCGGACTTCCAGCACCGGATGACGATGAGCGTCACCACTCAGCTCGCGCAGCGGCGCGATGCGCTGGCCGCGCTGTCGTCGCAGCTGGAGCTGCTGAATCCACAGCGCACGCTTGAACGCGGCTATGCCATCGTCACCGACGAACAAGGCGCCATCGTCCGCGCGCCGGCGCAACTGAAGCCGCGCAGCACGCTGAACTTGCGCCTGGCCGAGGGCAGCGCGCAAGTGAGCGTGGAGTCGGTGCAGCCTTCGCTGGACTAGCAGGCTGCGGACGGCTTGTGTCGTACCGGAGGTTGTGATATTTTTCGCAACCTCTCACGACTTCGGACGTCCATGAAAAATCCGCGTATCTGGCATTTCCTGCTG
Source organism: Duganella caerulea (assembly GCF_040362985.1). Lineage (NCBI taxonomy): Bacteria > Pseudomonadati > Pseudomonadota > Betaproteobacteria > Burkholderiales > Oxalobacteraceae > Duganella > Duganella caerulea. The sequence continues at coordinate 80,288 of NZ_BPWJ01000012.1, forward strand.
GGCGCAGCACTGCTGCCGCTCACCGCCCACTCGGCATCGGTGGATGTCGACATCAAACTGGTCTCCGCCGATGCGCTGGAAGTGAGCTTCGCGCTGCCGGAACAATGCACCGCCCTCGCCTTCCTCAAGGATGAACGTGGCGCCCAGCAGATCCGCGCCGCATGGCAGAAGCAGAACGACTGCGCCGTGCCCGAAGGCGATCAGCTGAAAAGCGCCGGCGCCTGCACCGCGCGCTTCCGCGTGCCGGCGACGATGCAGAAGATCACCGGCTACCCCGGCTCCTTCCCCGCTCCCGGCGGCATGTACGTCCACAGCTCCAACTACGCGCTGGCGGACAGCTGCGGGCCTGTGGCCTACCGCTACCACGCGGCGGACATCGTCATGGACGGACACCGCTACCGCGACGTCGCAATCGCGCCAGCAGCCACCGGCGGCGACACGCCCGCCATGCTGATGCTCACGCCGCAGGCCAACGCCTCGCTGGATTACTTCGATCCGCGCCTGTCGGCGGCGACGGTCGCGCGGATCCGCGAAGTGGCCGACGGCACGATCGCGTACCTGAGCAAGCAGCTGCCGCTGGCAGTCGTCAACCGTCCCGTGATCGCGGCCATCGCAGCCAGCGAACCAGGCGGCCCGAATGTCGGCGGCGATGCCGGCAACATCCTGCGGCTGGCGTTGTTCAATTGGCCGCAGGCGCCCGGGCCTGAGGAAAACGCCAAGTTGACGCTGTTGGTCTCGCACGAATTCAGCCACCGCTTCCAGCTGCGCGACGCGGTCGATGTCTATCCCGACGCGCGCCTGGTCAACGAGGGCGGCGCCGAGTTCCTGCGCTGGCTCACATCGGTGCAGCAGGGTTGGCTCACGCGTCCGGAAGCGGCGGCGCAACTGGACAAGGCGCTGGCCGAATGCATGCTGTACACCGAGGGCAAAAGCTGGCGCGCACTGACGCCGCGCCAGATCGGCAGCCAGCGGCTTGAATACCTGTGCGGTTTGCCGGCCTACGTCTACAGCCTGGCCGCGCGCCAGGGCTCCGGCAGCGCGCTGGCGCGCTTCGACAGCTTGTATCACCAGCTGCGGCAAGGCCAGGTGCCGGACTTCCCGCAGGCGCTGGAGTGCGGCGACACGGCGAACTGCAAGGCGCAGGTGCTGCCGGCGTTGCTGTCGTCCGGCGCGACCATGGAACAGCAGTGGAACGACGTGCTGTCCAAGACCGGGCTGGCGACGCAACGCCCGCCGAGCCAGGCGCTGCGCGACCGGATGGTGTTGCGCGCCGTGGTCAAACTGATGACCGAAGATTGCGCGGGCCGCAGCGGCACCACCGAAACGCCGGAGGGCATCATCCTCGACGGCATGAAGGTCTGCAAGTCCATCCATCAGGACAGCTACGCCACCAGCATCGAGGGCCATCCGGTGTTCGGCGACGCCGCCACCGGTCCGGCGATGACCAGCGCCTGCCAGACGCGCCACGAAGTGACGTTCGGCTTGAAGGACGGCGGCAAGCTGACAGTCCCCTGCCAGTCGCCGTATCAATTCCATACCGCGTTCTACGCGATCGATATCGATAAGACGCTGGCCCGGTTGCTATCTACAGGCCCTTAGCGCCCCAAGCCATCATTCACGCGCAGGCGGGAATGACGCCTTGGCGGCAAGCGGGATCTCTTAAGGCTTCAGCGTGCGCGCCTCCAGTGCGATGTTGATGCTGGCCGCATCCGCATCGGCCGCGCTGTGCGCCAACAGCACCTTGTAGCTGCCCTTGGCGATGCGCCAGCTTTTGCTGCCGCTGTCGTACGTCGCCAGCAGGCGCGGGTCGACGCTCACGCTGACTTCCCGGCTTTCGCCCGGCGCCAGTTCGACCTTGTCCCAGCCGGCCAGGCGCTTGGGCGCTTCCCACTTCGCACCCTGCGGCGCCACGTACAGCTGCGGCACATCCTTGCCCTTCACGGCGCCAGTGTTGGTCACCTTGAAGCGCAGCTGCAGCTTGCCGTCCTTCTGGCTGGCGGCCAGGCCGGAGTAGGCGAACTGCGTGTACGACAGGCCGTGACCGAACGGGAACAGCGGCTTCAGTCCTTTCAGGTCGAACCACTTGTAGCCGACCGCCGCGCCTTCGTGATAGTTGACGTCGAAACGTTTGCTCTCGTCCTTCGGATCGCCATCGAGCACAGGCCGTGGCAACTGGCTTGCCGATACCGGGAAGGTGGCAGGCAGCCGTCCCGACGGATTCACTTCGCCGAACAACACGCGGGCGATGGCCTCGCCGCCGCTGGTGCCGGCGTACCACGCCTGCAGCACGGCTGCGCTCTGGCCCAGCCACGGCATCAGCACAGGGCCTCCGGTCTCCAGCACCACCACCGTCTTCGGATTGGCCTTGGCCACGGCGGAGATCAGCGCATCCTGATTGTCCGGCAGCGACAGCGAGGCGGCATCGAACGATTCGCCGGTCCACTGCTGCGCGAACACCAGCACCACATCGGCGTCGGCCGCCGCGCGGGCTGCTGCGGCGGCGTCCACGCCATCGTGATAGACCACGCTGGCGCCTGGCGCGCGCGCCTGGATCGCTTTCAATGGCGACGACGGATGGTAGACCACCGGACCTGGCCAGGTGGCCGGTCCGATGCCGGTGACGGCGCTGCCGCCCACCGGATACACCAGCGACGATCCGCCGCCGGCCAGCACGCCCACATCCGCATGCGCGCCGATGACGACGATCTTCTTCGCGCCGGCCTTCAACGGCAGCACGCCGCCGGCGTTCTTCAGCAGGACCATGCCATCCTCGGCATCGGTGCGGCTGACCACTCCGTGCGCGGCGAAGTCGATCGCACCGCCCTCCGCCACCGGATGATCGACCACGCCCTTGTCGAACATGGCGCGCAGGATGCGGAACACCATGTTGTCCAGGCGCGCCTGCGGCACATGGCCGTTGGCGACCGCCTCCTCCAGCGCGACGCCGAAGTACGTGGTCTTGTCGAACTCCCACGCCGATTCCTGATCGAGGCCGTTGTTGGCGGCGGCCACGGTGCTGTGCACCGCGCCCCAGTCGGACATGACGTAACCCTTGTAACCCCAGTCCTTCTTCAACACCTGGTTGAGCAGGTAGTCGCTCTCGCAGGCGTAGGCGCCGTTCAGGCGGTTGTAGGCGCACATGACGGAGCCGGGGTCGGACTGCTCCAGCACCATTTGGAAGGCCAGCAGGTCGGACATGCGGTTCTCGGCGCCGCCGATGCGGCTGTCGAGGATGAAGCGGCCGGTCTCCTGGTCGTTGACGGCGAAGTGCTTCATCGTCGCGATCACGTGATTCGACTGGATGCCCTTGATCTGCTGCGCCACCATGGTGGCAGCCAGCAGCGGGTCTTCACCCGCGTATTCGAAATTGCGGCCGTTGCGCGGCTCGCGCAGCAGGTTCACGCCGCCGGCCAGCATCACGTTGAAGCCGGAGGCGCGCGCCTCGGCGCCGATCATCGCGCCGCCGTTGTAGGCCAGCTTGCGGTCCCACGTCGCGGCGGTGGCCAGGCCGGATGGCAGCGAGGTGCGCTCGCGCGGCGTCTTGGTGGCCTGGGAGGCGACGCCCAAGCCGGCGTCGGTCTCGAACAAGGCCGGCAAGCCGAGACGCGGCGTGCCGGGGATATAACCCGCCGAGAAAGGCAGCGCGGCGGGATTGCGTTTTTTGTCGCCGAAGTCTGAGCCGAACCAACCCATTACCCAGCTAAGCTTCTCCTTCTGCGTCATCGCCTTCAACGCGAGTTCGGCGCGGCGGTCGGCGCTCAGCGAGGTGTCCATCCAAGTACGTTCGGCCACAGGAACGGCGGCGGGCGTTGCGGCGTCGGCGGCATATGCGGGCAAGCCTGCGGCGATAACGATGACCGTGGCGGCGGCGAGCGTCAGGGCCGCGGCCAGCGCGATGGCCAGCGGGCGCAGATTCAATTCTGAATTCAAGATATCTCCTTTAAAAACAGGCGGCGGCGAACCGCCGCCTGCCGTGCCACAAGTGCGTTAGTAGTTGATGCCCAGCCGTCCGCCCACCGTGCGCGGTTCGATGTAGCCGGCCTGCATCTGGCCGCCCGTCGCCGCGCCGCCCCAGGTTTTGGCCCAGGTGTCGGTCACGTTGCGCACGTAGCCTTCCACGTACCACTTGTCGTCCGGGCTGGCCAGCTTGAGCGAGACATCGCCCTTGGCATAGCCCTTCTGCGACAGGCCGATATGCGGATCGTCGAAGTTGAGCAGGTCGAAGTAGATCTTGCTCTGGTAGCGCATGCCACCCCATGCCGTCAGCTTGTAGCCGCTGTCGAGCGGGAAGTCCTGCGACATGTTCAGGCCGAAGGTGTATTTCGGCGCGTTCGGCAGCGTGTTGCCTTCGAGGTTGCGCGCGCGGCGGCCGCGCAGGCGCGCCTCCGGCCCGCTGTACACCTCGGGGCACTTCGATACCGAGTTGAACTCGATGCGCTCGTTGCACAGGTAGCCGTCGTTGTAGGAATCATAGTCGTGGATGGTCGGCTTGATGTAACTGGCGAAGCCGCCGATCTTGGCGCCCGCCCACGGCTTGTAGTCCCACTCGATTTCCAGGCCGGGGATGTTGACCTTGGCCACGTTGACGGTCTGCCAGCCGTGCTGGATGTCGCACGCCGGATCGGAGGTGCATGGGCTCTTCGGTATGACCTGCGCGAAGAAGTTGTCGCCGGTGATCTGCATGTCCTTGTAGCGCTGGAAGAAGGCCACCACGGACAGGCCCAAACGGTTCTCCAGCAGCTTGGCCTTGTAGCCCAGCTCGAAGTTGATGACCGTCTCCGGGCCGTACGGCGTGTACGAGATGTTGGGCGATGGGCCGTTCACGCACTGCATGCCGCCGCACAGGTCGTGCTTGTCGCCGAAGCCGCCGGACTTGTAGCCGGTCGAGACCGAGCCATACGCCATCTCCTGCGCGTTGATCTGCTTGTTCAGGCCCAGGCGCCACGTGAATTTGCGCCAGCTGTCGGCGTGGTCGTTCGGGGTCGGGGCGCCGAAGCCGAGCAAGGCTTGCGGGCCGTTGTTCGGGCCCATCGCCGTGGTCAGGTCGTTGCCGTTATGCGGACGCCAGCCCGGCGAGCCTGGCACGCCGGGGTTGTACAGGCCAAGATAGTAGGCGTTCGGGTAGTTGCCGCCCCAGCTGTCGCCGCCGTAATTCAGGCCGCCCTTGTCGGACTTGCTGTCGCGGCTGAAGCGGCCGCCCACGGTGCCGGTCCACGTCGGCGCGAAGGTCCAATCGGCCTGCGCGAAGGCGGCCTTGGCGTCGATCTCGCGGTCAGGCTGCGCGTAATACTGCGAGATCGGCGCGCCGTACGGGCCGTAGACCAAGGTCTCCTGCGAGAAGTTGATCTGGTTTTTCTCGTGCATCCAGAACAGGCCGGCGACGTATTTGAGCGCGCCGAAATTCTGCTTGAGCTGCAGCTCGTTGACCGTGGACTTGTAGCGCGAATCGTGGGTGCGGGTGGCGTTGTCCTTGACCGGCCACGTGCCCCAGTTGCCGCCCGATTGCAGCGGCAGGCTGACCTCGACCTGGAACGGCAGCGGATGGAAGCCGTTGTCGTCGTCGTGCACCTGGCTGCGCTGCTGGTCGGCCCAGGCGAAGCCGTAGTCCAGCGTGGTGTTGGCGTTGACGTTCCAGGTGGCCTGCGAGCGCACGGTGTTGATCGTCATGTCGGTCTGGCCCGGCACGTTGATCAGCACATCCCACTGGCCGCGCGTGCAGGCGTAGCGGGTGCCGGCGCCCTGGTCGCAATCGCGCACGTTGACGTAGCCGGCGCCGTTGTTCTGGAACTTCTCGCCCGTCAGCAGCCACTCGACATCGCGGCCGAACTTCATGCGCGCGGCCAGCCGGCCGGCCCACTCGTCCTGGTTGTTGTAGGCGTGGGCCGCGTCCACCTTGGTGTTGTAGCGCTGGTCCACCAGCGGCGTGCCGGGCGGGAAGACCGAGGCGAAGCCCTTGTCGGTGTAGCCGGTGAAGTCCTGCAGCTGGTTCAGGCGGCTGTCCTTCTTCACCTTCATGAATGTCGCGCGCAGCGCCAGCCAGTCGTTGACGGCGATGTTCTGGATCATGTTGAGCTGCTTCATGTGCAGGCTGCCCATCTCGTACGAGCTGCTGCCGTAGGTGCTGCCGAATTCCGGCTTGGCCGGGATGATGTTGATGCTGCCGGCGGTGGAGTTGCGGCCGAACAGCGTGCCCTGCGGGCCACGCAGCACTTCCACCTGCTCCAGGTCGAACATCAGCGCCTGCGCGCCCTGCGGACGCGGCGAGTACAGCCCCGCCACGTGCAGGCCGGCCGACGGGTCGCCGATCTCGGTGAAGTTGGTGGCGCTGATGCCACGGATGGTGATCTGCACCGCCGAGTCGTTGGCCTCGGTCATCTGCACGTTGGGCAGTTCGCCGGAGATGCCCTTGAGGGTGGTGATGCCCTGGCGGGTCAGCTTGTCCTGCGTGAAGGCGGTCACCGCCAGCGGGGTCTTCAGCAGCGAGGTGGAGTAGCGGGTCGCCGTCACCTTCACTTCGGGGATGCCGTCCTTGTCGGTGTCGGTGCCGACCACCTTGGGTGCGGCGTCGGCGGCGTCCGCCGGTGCGGCGTAGGCGTGGTGTGCGGCCAGGTTGAAGGCGCTGGCTATCGCCAGGCTCATTATTGTTTTCTTCGTCATCGCGTGCAAAATAGGTCTCCTGTTTATTATTGTAAAAAAGCCGGCCCCCGCATCGGGGCCGGCAACTTCGCGGCGGGCGAAGCGATGAACTTTTACTGCTCCCTGCTTACTGCTCGATCAACTTGAACGATTGCGCCGGCGTGCCGTTGCAGTCCCAGACCTGCAAGCGCGCGCCGTCGGAGGTGGAGGCGCCGGGCACGTCCAGGCACTTGCCGCTGGCCCGGCCGACGAACTTGTAGTGGCCGTCGCCCTGGTCCACCGCCTGCCATTGCTGATTGCTGCCGCCGCCGTAGGTCCACAGCTGGACCGCCGAGCCGTTGGCCGTGCCCCAGCCGGCCACGTCCCACGCGAGCGCCGGCGCCTGCCGGCTGCTGACGCGGTAGTTGCCGCTGTCGGTGGGCGTGAACTGCCATTGCTGGTTGGCGGCGCCGCGGCTGTCGCAGGCCCATTGCTGGACCACGGCGCCATTGCTGGTGCCGTATTCGGCGTCGTCGACGCAGGAGCCGCTGTTCTTGTTGACCACGGCGTACCACTTGGTCGGGTCGATGCCGGCGACCGGGTCGGTGTGGAACTGCACGTCGAAGTTGCTGCTGCTGAAGCCGGAGCCGTTGCGCCAGATCTCGGTGCCGGCCTCGACGTCCAACAGCCACCAGTTGCTGTCGACCGCCTTGCGGGCGACCGAGTCGCGGAAGAACGGCACCAGGTCGAAGTTGACCTCGTTCACCGGCGAGGTGGCGACGTAGGAGACGATGTTCCAGCGCGGCCATCCGTTCGGCGTGTTCCATGCGGTCCACACATCCCAGTTCATGCCGTTGAGGTTAACGTTGCCGGTCTTGCTGCCGGCCGGCTGCGGCGTGCCGTTGTGGTTAATCCAGATCATGATCTCGGCGCCGTCCGGCTGGCCGCTGGCCGGGGCCTCCCGCGTGGTGTTGAACCAGATGTCGTAGGCCACGTCCCAGCCGCCGGCCGCGCCGGGCGTGGTGCGCCAGCGGGTCGGCGCGTAGGTCAGCGCCTTCTGCTGCAGCGGCAGGCCGCTGTCCTTGGTGCACGAGTGCCAGTGGCAGCCCTTGTAGATGGCCGGATAGGCGGCCGGCGTGCTGTCGGGCGAGGACGGCGCGCTGCTCAGGTTCCACTCACCGGTGTCCTGGTTGACGTTGATGCACTGGGAACCGGTGGCCTTGTCGTTCCAGAAGTTGCTGATGACGGTGTAGGTCTCGCCCAGCACCGGGTACGAGACGTAACGGTCGCAGCTGGATGCGGCCATGCCGGGTGCGCTGTAGGCCAGCGTGATGGCGGCCGCGAGCGATAGTTTGCAGAGTCTGCTTGTTGTCATAGCTTAGTCTCCATAGTTATTTTTAAGAGATCTTCCGTGTGCGATATCAAAAACAACATTGCACACAGATAAAGCATAGACAGATCGACAGCCCTCCACCCGTTCAAAGTTGCGCAGCCTTCGGAGTGTCTTTTCAACCACACACATGTAACGGTGCTGGCCTTGACGAAAAGAGATGACTATGATGGAAACGTTTCACTTGTCTTTTTATATTGACAGCATTTCCCGTTTTATAATCCGGAGCAAGTACCCATGCACATGCCATCCCCGACGTCCCGTCCGCTGGAGCACCGGCTCAACCAGGTGCTGGACTATATCGATGGGCATCTGGGCCAGAACCTCAACCTCGACTGCCTGGCCGCCCAGGCGCATCTGTCGCGCTACCATTTTCTGCGCCGCTTCCAGCAGTGGAGCGCCGAGGCGCCGCACGCCTACGTGCGACGGCGCCGGCTGGAGACCGGGGCCTCGCAGCTGCTGTACTCGTCCGATTCGGTGGCCGCGATCGCGCAGAACTGCGGCTTCGACACCGCCGACGGCTTCGCCCGCGCCTTCCGCCAGCACTTCGGGCTGTCGCCGTCGCGCTGGCGCGACCGGCAGCGCGACATGGCGGCCGCCAGCAGCCAGGGTCCGGTGGCCGGCCAGAACGGGCCGGTGCGCATAGTCCGTCTGCCGACCGCGCGCGTGGCCTACACGCGCCACTTCGGCCCCTACGACGAGGACAGCGCGGCGCAGTGGTCGCAGCTCGACGCCTGGTGCCGCCAGCACAACCTGCCGCCGTCGCCGCGCTTCGGCATGGGGCTGGACGATCCCGACATCACGGCACCGGAGAAGTGCCGCTACGATGTCTGCGTGGAGGTGCCGGGGGATTTCGTGGCGCCGGCCGGCATGCCGATCAAAACCATCGCCGGTGGCGCGCACGCGGTGCTGCGCTTCATCGGCCCGAGGGTGTTGAGCAAGGATGCGTGGCACCGGCTGCTGCATGAGGGCGTGCTGTATGGCCGCTACAAGGCGGCCGCCCGCCCCTGCTTCGAGCGCTACGAACCGGAGCAGCGCGACGCCTGCGTGGAGGCGCAGGATTGCGAACTATGCCTGCCGCTGGAGCCGCAGATGGCGCTGTGATGCTGCGATCAGCCGGCCGACAGCATGGCCGACATGCCGATCAGCGTGGGATATTGTTCGGTGATGACGAAGGTGGGAATGTGCGACAGGTAGTCGGAGAAGCGGCCCTTCTGCTCGAAGCGCGCGCGGAAGCCGGAGCGCTCGAAGAATTCGCTCATCTGCGGCACGATGCGGCCGCCGATGTAGATACCGCCCTTGGCGCCCAAGGTCAGCGCGACGTTGCCGGCCACGGTGCCGAGCATGTCGCAGAAGGCGTCCAGCGTCTCCTCGCACACGGGACACAGGCGGTGCAGGCCGCGCTCCATGATCTGCGCGGTGTTCAGGTCCTGCGGCTCGACGCGCGCGCGCTCGGCCAGCGCGCGGTACACCAGCGCGATGCCGATGCCCGACACCAGCCGCTCGCTCGACACATGCTCGTGGTAGCGGCGCGCGTAGCGCAGGATGTCGATCTCGCGCTCGTTCATCGGCGCGAAGGTGCTGTGGCCACCCTCGCTGTCGATGGCGATCCAGCGCTCGCCGGCCGGCACCAGGGCGGACACGCCCAGCCCCGCGTCCGCGCCCACCAGGCCGATGGTGGCGCCGGCGCGCGCGACGCCGCCGCCGATCTGGCGCTTGTGGTCCGGCGCCAGGTAGGGCAAGGCGCTGGCCAGCGCGGTGAAGTCGTTCACCACCACCAGCGATTTCAGGCTGAATTGCGAACACACCGCCTCGATCGAGAACGACCAGTGGTGGTTGGTCATCGTCACCCAGTCGCCGTCGATGGGATTGGCGATGGCGATGCCGGCGAAGCGCGCCTGGTAGCCGCCCGCCGCCACCGTGGCCGGCTGCGACAGGTAGGCCACCAGCGCCGCGCCCAGCGTGGGATAGGCGGCGCAGTCGGTGATCCAGATCGCCTCGATCCGGTTGGGGGCCGTCTCCAGCCCGAAGCTGGCGCTGGTGCCGCCGATGTCGGCCAGCAGGCGCGGGCCGTTGGCGAGGTGCGAAAACGATTCGCGTTGCATGTCTCTTCCTGGTTTCTTGTAGTTTGCCGGCGGATTGATTATATGTCACATCGCTTATGAAAACGATTTCAAGCGCCTTTTTCATTAAATACCGTATCGTCGTGAAAGTCAATGCGGCATCGGGGGTGGATTTGGCCGGGAAAGCGTGAATTTTATGGTAATCTTCGGCGAAAAGGTTTTCACAGAATAACGATCACAACAGGAATTGCCTTGGCAGACGTCCCCCACTCTTCCGGCCCATCGACCCTGATGGATGTAGCGCGCCAGGCGGGCGTGTCCCCCAGCACCGTGTCGCGCATCCTCAACGGCACCGCCAAGGTGTCCGACGACAAGCGCCTGGCCGTGCTGGCCGCCATCGACAAGATGAAGTTCGCGCCCAACCAGATGGCGCAGGGCCTGAAAAAAGGCCGCTCGATGACCATCGGCATCGTGGTGCAGGACATCTCCTCCCCCTTCTTCGACGAAACGCTGCGCGGCGTGGACGACGGCTTGAAAGGCACCGGCTACGCCTCGGTGATCGTCAGCGGCCACTGGAACGCGGACGAGGAGGCCGATCGCATGCGCCTGCTGCTGGCGCGCAAGGTGGACGGCATCATCCTGCTGTCGGGCCGCATGTCGGACCAGGCCGTGCTGGGCTTCGCCAGCCAGCGCCCCATCGTCTCCACCGGCCGCGCATTGCAGACCCGCAGCGCGCTGGGCTTCAAGCTGGACAACGAATCGGGCGCCTGCATGGCGGTGCATCATCTGATCGAGCTGGGCCACCGGCGGATCGCCTTCATCTCCGGCCCGGCCAACAACATCGACGCCACCGAGCGCCTGGCCGGCTACACGCGCGCGCTGCGCGAGGCGAATATCGAACTGGACCAGGACCTGATCGTCGAGGGTAACTACCACGAGGCCAGCGGCATGCTGGCGATGAACCGGCTGTTCGACACGCACCAGCAGTTCACCGCCGTGTTCGCGGCCAACGACCTGAGCGCGTATGGCGCGCGGCTGGCGCTGTACCGCAAGGGCATCCGCGTGCCGGACGACATCTCGCTGGTCGGCTTCGACGATCTGCCCGGCTCGTCCTATACCACGCCGCCACTAACGACTATACGCCAGCCCTTGTATGACATCGGCCGCATCGCCACCCAGGCGCTGCTGCGCATCATCAACGGCGAGGAAGCACGGGGCGAAGTGCCGCCTTTGGAGCTGATCGTGCGCGAAACCACCCGCCGCGTGCGCTGATCGAGATAGCCACACGGAAATCTGGCCTTTTCTGCACCGATGGCGCAACCGCTTTACAATGACGGACGTTTCGGCAAGAATCACCTCGATTTTTTCACATCGTCAAACCAACACAAGGAAGAACAATGGAACATACCCTGCCACCACTGCCATACGCCATCGACGCCCTGGCGCCGCACATCTCGCAAGAGACACTGGAATACCACTACGGCAAGCACCATCAAACGTATGTCACCAACCTGAACAACCTGATCAAGGGCACCGAGTTTGAAAACCTGTCCCTGGAAGAGATCGTCAAGAAATCGTCCGGCGGCATCTTCAACAACTCGGCCCAGGTGTGGAACCACACCTTCTACTGGAACGGCCTGACCCCGAACGGCAAAGGCGCACCATCGGGCGCGCTGGCCGACGCGATCAACGCCAAGTGGGGTTCGTTCGACAAGTTCAAGGAAGAGTTCACCAAGTCGTGCGTGGGCAACTTCGGTTCGAGCTGGACCTGGCTGGTGAAGAAAGCCGACGGTTCGCTGGACATCGTCAACACCTCCAACGCCGCCACCCCGCTGACCACCGACGCCAAAGCACTGATCACCTGCGATCTGTGGGAACACGCCTACTACATCGACTACCGCAATGCGCGTCCTAAGTATGTAGAGACCTTCTTCAAGCTGGCCAACTGGGACTTCGCAGCAGCCAACTTCGCCTGATTGTAAGCTTGCAGGCCAAGGGGTCAAGTCCAGGACTTGGCCCTTTTTTTATTGGAGCTGCAGGGTCTTTACGATCTTGAACTCGCTCTTCTCGCCGGCGCCCGATGCGGTGTTGCGGCTCTCCTTACGAATCGATACCAGGCGGTTGCCCGCCAGCGCGTAGACGCTGGATTCCTCGTTCTTCGCCTCAAAGGTGATGACGATGAAGGCGCGGCCATGCATGCTCTGCGTGATGCGACTGGCCAGCGGCGTGCCGTCGGCGGCGATCCACACGTTCAGCCGTCCATCGAATTCCTTCACGTATTTGCGGTCCCTGTCGGCCAGCACGTCGATGCCCTGCGCGAAGGTCAGCACGCGCGCAGGCTTGCCCTGGTAGACGTCGGCCTTCTCGCTCAGGAAGCTGGTCTTCTCCAGCATCTGCGCCAGGCTGCTGGCGGCCGAGATCATGGGCCGCAGGTCGGTCGGGCTGAATTCGCGGGCGGCGTTGAGCGTCGGCGTCTTGGCGTTGGGATTGCGGGCGACCGCCGTCGCTTCCGCATCGAGCCTGGCCAGCATGTCGCGGCTATAACTGAGCTGCATGCCGCGCTGGCCATCCTCGATGCCGACCGCGGCCTGGCCGCTGGTCTCGTCGGCGTCCTTGCCCTCGCCGTTGCGGCGCCAGACGTTCGAATCCAGCGTGGCCTTCAACGGCACCGGTTCCTGCAGGTGCTCCAATGCCGCCTTCAAATCGGCCAGGCCGTCGGCGTGTGCGGCGGCGCCGGCCAGCGCCAGCACAGGGATCAACATCAGCTGTGGCAATCGCATTCGTTCCTCTCTCAGGCGGCGCTCAGGCGGCCGGCGTTCATGGTGACGGTTCGGCCGCATCGCGCGGCGATCGACAAATCGTGCGTGACCAGCACCAGCGTCGAGCCGCGCTCGCGGTTCAGCGCGAACATCAACTCGATCACGGCGGCGCCGGTGGCCGCGTCCAGCGCGCCGGTCGGCTCGTCGGCCAGCAGCAACGGCGGCTCGCAGACAAAGGCGCGCGCCAGCGCCACCCGCTGCTGCTCGCCGCCGGACATGTACTTCGGATAGTGGCGCAAGCGGGCCGACAGGCCCACCCGCTCCAGCATGGCCTTCGCCTTCTCGCTCGCGTGCGCCTCGCCGCGCAGTTCCAGCGGCAGCATGACGTTTTCCAGCGCGGTCAGGTGCGGCAGCAGCTGGAACGACTGGAACACGAAGCCCACGTTCTGCTGGCGGAACACGGCGCGGCCGTCCTCGGTGAGCTGGAAGATGTCGGTGTTCTCCAGTTCCACCGTGCCGCTGGTCGGCAGGTCCAGCCCCGCCAGGATGCCCAGCAGCGTGGACTTGCCCGAGCCGGACGCGCCGACGATGGCCAGCGTCTCCCCTGCCTGCACCGTCAGGTCGATGTCGTGCAGGATGGTGAGTTCACCGGTGGCGTCGCTCACGCGCTTGCCCAGGTTTTTTACCGCTATCGCCGGCCGCAGCAGGCTGGCCGCGAGATTCAAATTCGTCATTGCTACTCCTAATTTTCCCGAAGACTGAGTAAGGGCGGTTGATTCAGCACGTTGCGCAAGCCCGCCCAGCCGCCCGCCAGCGCGCACAAGGCGCCTGCCGGCAGGCCGGCGGTCCACAACCACGGCGACCATTGCCACGCCAGGTGAAAGCTGAAGCGCGCCAGCGCCCAGCTGGCGGCAGTCGCGCCGCCGGCCGCCAACACGCCCGCCAGGGCGCCGGTCAGCAGATGCTCGATCCACTGCGCCTGCGACAGCTGCCGGCGCGTGGCGCCCAGCGCGCGCAGCAGCGCGGCCTGGCGCTTGCGCGCGTCCAGCGATACCGCCATCGCAGCGTACAGTACCAGCAATCCGGACATCAGCGTGAACGCGAACAGGAATTCCACCGCCGCGCTGACCTGCGCCAGCGTGTCCTGCATGCGCTGGATGAAGGCGCTGATGTCGAGCACACTCACATTCGGGTAGTCGTGCGCCAGCAGGTAGGAGAAGCGCTGGTCGTCCGCCGGCACGTACACGGTGGTCGCCAGCGTGGCCGGCATGGTGGTCATCAGGCCGGGCGCCACTTCGAAGGCGGCGCCCACCTGGTGCGCGCGCCAGTCCACCTTGCGCAGGCTGGTGGCCTTGACGTCCAGCGTCTCGCCGGCCACGTCGAAGGTCAGGCGGTCGCCCAGCTTGATGCCGAGGATTTCGGCGATGCCCTGGTCGACCGATACTTCGGCGGCGGCGCCCTCGTACCAGCGGCCGGCGGTGATGGTGTTCGGCGCTTGCAGCGTATCGGCCTGCTCGATCTCCATTTCGCGCTCGACCATCTCCTTGGCGCGCGGATCGTCCGACTTGGCGGGCTTGCCGTTGATGCCGACCAGCCGCCCACGGCTCAGCACATGCATGGTCGGCTGGCCGTAGCGCTTCAGGCGCGCCTCCAGCGCCTGCCGCTGGTCAGGCTCGATGTTGATGATGTAGTGATTCGGCGCGCCGTCCGGCGTGGCCTGGCGCCATGCGGACAGCAGATCGGCGCGCACCACCGTCAGCAGCAGCAAAGCGGTCAGGCCCAGCGCCAGCGCGACGATCTGCGTGATGCTGGCCGCCGGGCGGCGGCGCATGTCGGTGATGGCGAAGCGCCAGGCCGGATGGTTGAACAGGCCGCGCATCGGCCGCAGCGCGCCAACGCCCAGCCATGCCGCCAGGCCGAACACCAAGCCGCACAGCGCGAAGGCGGCGGCCGCGATCAGGCCGAGCATGACGTCGTCGGTCTGCCACACCAGCAGCGCGGCGAACACGCCGGCGCCCAGCGCGTAGCTGGCGATGGTGCGCGCCTGCGGCGCTTCCTGCTCGCGGCGCAGCAGCCGCACTTGCGACACGTTGCGCATCTGGAGCAGCGGCGGCAGCGCGAAGCCCAGCAACAGCGCCAGCCCCGCCACCAGGCCTTGCAGCGCGGGCTGCCAGCCGGGCGGCGGCAGGTCGGCATCCACCAGCTTGCCCAGCCATTCGAGCAGCACGAAATGGCAACCGAATCCCAGCAGCACACCGATGACGCTGCCGGCCACGCCCAGCATCAGGAACTCCAGCAGGTACATGCGGATCTGCTGCGATTGGGTCTGGCCGAGGCAGCGCAGCACGGCGCAGGCGTCGAGGTGGCGCTGCACGTAGCGGCGCGCGGCCATCGCCACCGCGATCCCGGCCAACAGCGCGGACAACAGCCCGACCAGCGACAGGAACTGCCGCCCCTGGTCCTGCATGGACTGGCTCTCCTTGCCCGCCGAGGCGAGCGTGCTGATTTCGATGCCCAGCTTGGGCGTGGCGGCGATGCGCGCCTTCACCCATTGTTCGAAGCCGGCCACCTGCGCCGGTTCGCCAGCCACCAGCAGGCGGTGAGTGGCGATGGCATGCTGCTGGAGCAGATTGGTGGACAGCAGGTCGGCGCTGTTGATCATCGCGCGCGGCGCCAGCGTGAGGAAGGAGGCGGCGGCGTCGGGCTCGGAGGCGATCACGCCGGCCACCGTCAGCGTGCGCTCGCCGATGCGCAGCGTGGAGCCGACGCGCAGGTTCAGCGCCGCCGTCAGGGTCGGATCGACCCACACGGTGCCGGGCGCGGGGATGGACGCGGCCGCGGCATCCGGCAGGCCGTCGCGGCGCAGCTTCATGTGGCCGCGCAAGGGATAGGTGTCGCTCACGCTCTTGAGCGCGACCAGCATCGACGCACCCTGCCCGTCCGCGCCGGCGAGCGCCATGTTCAGCATCGCGACCGTGTCGGCGCTGCGCAGGCCGCGCCGCTGGGCCTCGGCGCGCAGGTCGGCGGGCAAGGGCTGGTCGGACGCGAGCACCAGGTCGGCGGCCAGCACCTGGTTGGCGTTGCGCGCGATGCCGGCGCCCATGCGCGCGGTAAAGAAGTTCACCGACGACAACGCCGCCACCGACAGCATCAGCGCCGCCAGCAGGAAGCGCAACTCGCCCGCGCGCCAGTCGCGCCGCAGCATGGATAACGATAGTCTGAACATCTGGCCGGCTTCCAGGATAAAACCGGCAGCTTGCCAAAACCGCCGCGTGGCGTCCTGCGGAATGCGACGAAACGCCAGCAGCCGCGATGGTTTGCCGGAATCGACGGCTGGATTGCACGCCACGATCTGCACAATCGGGCCGGCATGCCTATAATCCGGAACACCTCTCTTCCATCCCGGAGTATCCAGATGACCTACCACGCCTCGCCGCACCGCTACGAAGCGATGCAATACCGCCGCTGCGGCCGCAGCGGCCTGCAACTGCCGCTGATGTCCCTCGGGCTGTGGCACAACTTCGGCGACACCAACTCGCTCGCCTCGCAGCGCGACATGCTGCGCACCGCTTTCGACCTGGGCATCACCCACTTCGACCTGGCCAACAACTACGGGCCGCCGTACGGCTCGGCCGAATCCAATTTCGGCCATCTGTTCAAGGCCGACTTCCAGCCGTATCGCGATGAGCTGATCATTTCCACCAAGGCCGGCTGGGACATGTGGCCCGGCCCCTACGGCCAGGGCGGCGGTTCGCGCAAGTACGTGCTGGCCAGCCTGGATCAGAGCCTGAAGCGCATGGGCCTCGACTACGTCGACATCTTCTATTCGCACCGCTTCGATCCGGACACGCCGCTGGAGGAAACCATGGGCGCGCTGGCGCACGCGGTCCAGCAGGGCAAGGCGCTGTATGTGGGCGTGTCGTCGTATTCGGCCGAGAAGACCGCTGAGGCGGCGCGCCTGCTGGCCGAGTGGAAGGTGCCGTGCCTGATCCATCAGCCATCCTACAATATGCTGAACCGCTGGATCGAGGAAGACCTGCTCGATACGCTGGCCAAGCAGGGCATGGGCTGCATCACCTTCACCGCGCTGGCGCAGGGCATCCTGAGCGACAAATACCTGAACGGGATTCCGCAGGACTCACGCGTGAACCGCCCGGGCGGGGGCTCTCTGCAGAAAGCGCACCTGAGCGATGAAAACCTGGCGCGCGTGCGCGGCCTGAACGAAATCGCCAAGGCGCGCGGCCAGACGCTGGCGCAGATGGCGCTGGCCTGGGTGCTGCGCGATCCGCGCGTCACGTCCACGCTGATCGGCGCCAGCAGCAGCGCGCAGATCCGCGAGAACGTGGCGGCGTTGCAGAACCTGGCCTTCACCGCCAAGGAGCTGGCCGACATCGACCAGCTGGCCAAGGAAGGCGACATCAATCTGTGGGCCGGATCGTCCAGCCACAAATAAATCGCCCGCAGATCGCCCGCAGATAGCCCGCATTAAGGCCGCGCGGCCGGCGTCGAGCCGGTGCGCGACCAGTCGCGCCGCTCGGGGCGCTCGGTCTCGGTGCCCTCTTCCGGCACCTCCTCGTGGAACTCGCCATCCACCACCGGGATCGCTTCGACGTGATCGAAGCCGATGTCGGTATCGGCCGGCAGCGTTTCGACGTCCACGCCGGCGCGCTCGCCGGTGCCTTCTGCATCGGTGTCGCTATCGAGGCCGATATCCGGCTCGCCTGCGACATCGCTGCCGCTGTCGGAGTTGTCGCTGGGGCCCAGCGCCCGCGAGCCATGGCCGCGCCCCAGTGTGCGGTCGGTGCCGACCGGGATATTGTCCGGGTCCAAGGTACTGTCAGACATGATCTGTCCCTCCCTCTGAAAACACCCATTTGACCACCGCCGCCGTGGCCGTTCCGTGCGGGATCGCGCATAAAGGCTATCGTTCTCATAGGTATTTTTTACTTTACAAATGTAATATTCATCTCTATAGTTACTCCATCCCAGCAGCCAAACCAAGGAGCAACGCCATGAGCATCACGACCAAAAACCTGATCAAAGCCGCCGCCACCGCCGCCTTCGCGATCGCCGCCACGGCCACCACCGTCACCAACGCTTTCGCGCAGAACGCCGCGCCGGCCACCACCGCCGCCACGAGCACCGCCGCCGGCAGCGCCGCCGCGCAAACGGCCGTCGCCAACGGCGCGCTGGCGACCACCACCAAAGCCCAACCGGCCGGCCTGACCCGCGCCCAAGTGCAGGCCGAATTCCTGGAAGCGCGCAAGAACGGCACGCTGATCGAGAACGAAGCCGACATGGACGTCGCCCAGACCAAGAAACACCACGTCAAGTAATCGGAAGCCCGTCCAGTGAAACCGCCGCGCGCCATCCAGTCAACCGCCCTCGCCGCCTTCGCGCTGGCGCTGCTGGCCGGCTGCGCCGACATGGGCCGCATCCATCCGCAGGCCAGCGCGCTGAAACCGGCCGAACTCAATCCCGGCAAGGCCATCGCCGCCGCCAGCGCCGATGTGGCATGGCCGGAGCAGCAATGGTGGCAGGCGCTGCACGATGAGCAGCTGAACCGCCTGGTGGCCGCCGCGCTGGCCGACAGCCCGACGCTGCGCGCCGCGCAGGCGCGCGTGCGCCAGGCCGAGGCGCTGGCCGGCGTCGCCAAAGCCGGCACGCTGCCGCAGGTGACCGCCTCCGCCAGCGCCGACCGCGAACTGTATTCCGCGCACAGCACCGTGCCCGCTCCGCTGGCCGGCAACTACGCGTGGAAGAACACGGCCACGCTATCCGGCGCCTACGACCTGGATCTGTGGGGGCGCAACCGCGACGCGCTGGCCGCCGCGCTGGACGAGGTGCACATGGCGTCGGCCGAGGCGCAGATGGCGCGGTTGACATTGGCGTCGGCGGTCGTGCGCAGCTACATCCAGCTGTCGCTGGAGTACGCGCTGCAGGACAGCGTGGCGCAGAACCTGGCGCAGCGCCAGCGCATCCTGGAGATCACGCGCAAGCGTCAGGCCGCCGGTCTGGCCAGCGAGATCGAGGTGGCGAGCATCGAGACCACGCTGCCGGCCGGACGGCGCGAGCATGAGCAGATCGGCGAGTCGATCGCCCTGCTGCGCAACCAGTTGGCGGCACTGATCGGCAAGGGACCGGGCGATGGCGACGCGATCGCCCGGCCGATGCTGGCCCTCGACGCCGGCCATGGCGGCGCGGTGCCGGCCTCGCTGCCGGCGGAGCTGGTCGGCCACCGGCCCGACATCGCGGCCCAGCGCTGGCGGGTGGAAGCGGCCGGCGCGCGCATCGCCGGCGCCAAGGCCGAGTTCTACCCGAACATCAACCTGGCGGCGTTTGTCGGCTTGCAGTCGCTGGGCTTCGGTCACTTCCTGGACAGCGGCTCGGCGATGCGCGGTGTGACGCCGGCCGTCAGCCTGCCGGTGTTCGAAGGCGGCCGGCTGCGCGCCCAACTCGGCAACCAGACCGCGCTCTATGATGGTGCGGTCGAGCAGTACAACGCCGCCGTGGTGCAGGCGATGGCCGACGTGGCCAACGCGGTGGTGCGCATCGATTCGGTGCGGCGGCAGGACCGGCTGGCGCAGCGCGCGCTGGCCGCGGCGCGGCGCCAGCAGGAACTGGCCGAACGCGCCTACCGCGCCGGCATGACCGACGCGCTGAATGTGATCAATGCGCAGATCACCTTATTGAACGAAGAGCAGCAGATGGCGCAAGTGGCGAGCAAACAACTGGATAACTACACATTGTTGATGGCTGCGCTGGGCGGCGGCATAAAACTGGATTTGCCCTGACGCTTAGATAGTACAATCAAATCCTTGAAAATTAGTGAGGAGCAGGCAATGAGCAGTTTTGAAGCGACTAAAAAACGCCTTAAAAACATCCATGCCCGAATGCCGGAGTTCCCAGAGGATTTGATGCGCGTGCTGCGCATGACTTATCACATCCAGAAGCGGATGAAAGACCTGAGCAACGCGGCGCTGCGCAAATACGATCTGGTCGACGCCAGCTACATGGTGTTGGCCGTGCTGTATGGCTCGGACGACGAGACCTCGACGGCGTCCACGCTGGGCGAGGCCTGCATGGAGAAGCCGGCCAACCTGACGCGCGTGTGCAACGACCTGGAAGCCCAGGGCCTGATCTCGCGCGGCAACCGGCCCGGCGACCGCCGCTGCGTGATGATCACGCTGACCGACGCCGGCCGCGAGCTGGCCGCGAAGGTGCTGCCGGAAGTTTGGGGCACCACCACCCGCGCCTACGACGGCTACACCGCCGAAGAAGTTAAAGTACTTGAAGCGCTGCTCAAAAGGCAGCTGGACAACCTGGAAGCACTAACCTAGCCTGAACCGACCGCCATGAACCCTCCCCAAGCCGCCACTCCCAACCAGGACCCAAGCGCGGCAAGGGGAGCATGGCGCTGGCTGGCGCAGGAGACGGCCGGCTGGTTCAATACCGAGGGCCCGCGCTGGCTGTTCGTCGCCAGGACCATGCTGGCTTCCTTCTCCGCGCTGTGGCTGGCCTTCCGCCTCGGCCTCGACGCTCCCTACACCGCCCTCGCCACCACCGTCATCCTGGCGCTGCCCAGCAGCGGCATGGTGCTGGAGAAGGCGTTCTACCGTTTTCTCGGCACGCTGGTCGGCTGTTCGGCGGCGCTGCTGCTGGTGGCGCTGTTCCCGCAATCGCCGCCGCTGCTGTTCGTCGGCGTGGCGCTGTGGATCGCCCTGTGCACCGCCGGCGCGGCCATGCACCGCAACCAGCAGTCGTACAGCTTTGTGCTGGCCGGGTACACCGCCTGCATGATCGCCGTGCCCGCGATCGACGCGCCGGAACACGTGTTCACCTTGGCCGTCACGCGCGTGACCGAGGTCGGGCTGGGCATCATCTGCGCCGCCGTGGTGCATGATGTGGTCTTCCCACGCCGCCATTCGCATGCCGTGATGCGCACGGTGCAGGCGCGCTACGCCAGCTTCATCGCGTTCAGCATCCAGGTGCTGGAGCAGCGCCTGTCGCCGGCCGAGACGGAGCTCAATCACCTGAAGTTCGCCGCCGACATCGCCGCGCTGGAATCGGGCCGCGCCGCCGCCTTCTTCGAGGCCGGGCACGCGCGCGCACACACGCGCCAACTGCACGCCTTCAATGCCGCGTTCATGGCGGTGCTGACCACCTTCTACACGCTGCACCGCCTGATCCACCGCCTGCGCGGCGCGGCGCCGGCCCATGCGCAGCCAGTGCTGGCGCTGATCGAACCGATGCACGCCCACCTGGCGCAGGCCATGCGCGACGAGCTGACGCCGCAGCGCATGGCGCAAATGCGTGCAAGGCTGGCGGCCGACACCGCCGCCGCCCGCGCGCAGATGGATGCCGCTGCTGACGTGCGACAGCCCAACGATGCCGTTGGCGCGCAGCCGGCCACCGGCACCGACGGGACGCTGGCCGGCACCGCCGCCGACGCGCACTTGGCCGCCGCAGACGCACGGCCGGCCGCCGATGGCGCGGTGCCGCTGGAACGCGCGCAGCGCATTAGTTTCGACACGGCGGTGGAGCTGCTGGAGCGCTACGCGCGCGACATGGAGGCCTTCGCCTGCCTGTACCACGGCCTGACGCAGGAGAAGCGCCAGCAGGTCAGCGATCCCGGCGCCTACTCGCCGAAGACGCCGCCGGCCATCGTCGCCGCCAGCGGCTTCCGCGCCGGCGTCGCCCTGCTGCTGACGGCCGCCGCGTGGTACTGGCTGGCCTGGCCCTACGTCGGCAACGCCATCCTGATGGCGACCATCTTCTGCGCGCTGGCCTCGTCCTCGCCGCGCCCGACCGCGATGGTGCAGCAGGTGCTGACCGGCTTCCTGGTAGCCACGCCGCTGGCCTTCGTCACCGAATTCTTCCTGGTCGCCCGCGCCAACGACTTTCCGACGCTGGTCATCGCCGCGCTGCCGATCTTCGCGCTGGGCAGCTACCTGATCACCAGCCCGCGCTGGGCCGGCGTGGGCATCGGCATCTGCATGTTCTGCGCCACGCTGGTGGTGCCGACCAACTTGATGCACTACGACGTCGAGAGCTTCATCAGCAGCGAGCTGTCGCTGACGCTGGGCGTGGCGGTGGCCTACCTGATGTTCAAGGTGGTGCTGCCCGAGCACACCATGGGCCAGAAGGATCACGTGGCCGCCGCGCTGTGGCGCGAGGCGCAGCGCGCCTGCACCGCCCCGATGTACCGCCTGAAGCGCCGCTTCGACAACCGCGTGCGCGACCTGCTCAGCCAACTGAACGCCGCCTCCGGCCCCGCGCCCGGCGCGCCGGTGCGCGCCGTGGTGCGCCAGGGCCTGACGCTGTTGGAGCTGGGCCACGCCGTGATCGAGCTGCGCCAGCTGATCGCCACGTCGCAACCGGGCCCGGTGCCGGCAGCACTGAAGCGGGTGGTGGCCGAACTGGCCGCCCACCTGCGGGGGCCGTCCAGCGCCAGCGGCCAGGCGGCGCTGCAATCGATACTGGACGCCGGCGCCAGCGTGCGCGCCGCGCTGCCCACCGCCACGCCGGAACGCCAGCTGCGCCTGCAAACCGCGCTGACCGACCTGCATTCCATTTACACGTCCCTGCTGGACCAGATCACTACAGGAGAAACCGCCGATGCCGCGTGAGATAGACTTTTTTGGCGTGCTGCTGCCCGGCGTGCTGCCGCTGTTCCTCGTCAGCGTGCTGCTGCAACTGGTGCTCAACAGCGCCCTGAGCCACCTCGGCGCCTACCGCCACAGTTGGCATCCGGCGCTGGCGCGGCTTTGCCTGTTCGTCTGCATCTTCAGCGCCCTGCTGGTCACGCTGTACAAATAATCCACCCCTTATCAGAAAGGCCGCCGTGAGCGCATCCAAAATCTTCCGCTTTTTCCTGACCATGCTGTTGGTGGCCGCCGCCCTGTGGATGGGGCGTTCGGCCTGGGACCGTTACATGGAGTCCGCCTGGACCCGCGACGGCCGCGTCAAGGCCGACGTGGTCACCATCAGCGCCGATGTCGCCGGCACCGTCACCGAGGTGAAGGTGCGCGACAACCAGCTGGTCAAGCAGGGCGATGTGCTGTTCGAGGTGGACAAGGCGCGCTACCAGGACGCGCTGGCGCAGGCCGACGCCATGCTGGCCTCGCAGCAGGTGGAGAAAGGCCGGCGCGGCAAGGAAGCCAGCCGCCGCGCGGGGCTGGACGACGCCGTGGTCTCGGCCGAGAGCAAGGAGATGGCGCAATACGCGGTCGGCACGGCGGCGGCGCAGTACCAGGCCGCGCTGGCTGCGCGCCGGCTGGCGGAGCTGAACCTGCAACGCACGGTGGTGCGCGCGCCGGTCACTGGCTACGTCACCAACCTGAATGTGCACGCGGGCGACTTCGCCGCCGTCGGCGCGGCCAAGCTGGCGATGATCGACAGCGCCTCGTTCTACGTGGTCGGTTATTTCGAGGAGACCAAGCTGCCGCTGCTGAAGGTGAACGACGCCGTCGAGGTCCACCTGATGAGTGGCGCGGCCCAACTGCAGGGCCATATCGAGAGCATCGCCCACGGCATCACCGACCGCGACGCCAACACCGGCCGCGAGCTGCTGGCCGACGTCAACCCGACCTTCAACTGGGTGCGCCTGGCGCAGCGGGTGCCGGTGCGCATCCACATCGACCACCTGCCGAAGGGACTGGACCTGGTGGCCGGCACGACCTGCACGGTGGTGATCCATGGATAACGGCGCCGATCGTTTCAGCACCATCCGCCTGTTCCTGGACGCGGCGCTGCTGGGCAGTTTTTCCGCCGCAGGCCGCAAGCAGGGCATGTCGCCGGCGGCGGCCAGCGCCTGCATCCAGCGGCTGGAGGCCTCGCTGCAGGTCAAGCTGTTCGAGCGCACCACGCGCCAGCTGCGCCTGACCGAGGAGGGCCAGATGTACCGCCACTTCAGCGAACAGGCGATGGCGCTGATGGCGGAAGCGGAAGCCGGCCTGCACGCGGGCGGCGACAATGTGCGCGGCATGGTGAAGATCTCGGCGCCGTCGGACCTGGGCCGCAATGTACTGATGCCGATGCTGGACGAATTCCGCGCCCGCCATCCCGAGCTGCAGTACGCGCTGACGCTGAGCGATTCGACCGCGAACATGGTGCAGGACGATATCGACCTGGCGATCCGCTACGGCCAGCTGGCCGACAGCGAGATGGTGGCGCGCGTGCTGGCGCCGAGCCGGCGGGTGGTGTGCGCGGCGCCGTCGCTGATCGCGCAGACGGGCGGCCCGGCCACGCCGGAGGAGCTGGCGCGGTTGCCGACGCTGGTGCTGGTGACGGCGCTGGGGCCGATGCAGGAATGGCGCTATTGCAGCAACGACGAGGCGGACGAGAAGCGCGCGGTGCGCGTGCGCCGCACGCAGCAGAGCAATGACGGCGAGGTGATACGCAAGTGGGCCATCGCCGGCCAGGGCTACGCCTACAAGTCCATCCTCGACATCGCCGGCGATTTGCGCGCCGGGCGGCTGGAGACGGTGCTCGACGAGTACTTCACGGAGAGCGCGCCGCTCAACCTGCTGTATCACCGCAACCGATACCAGCCGCCGCGCATCGCGCTGCTTATTGCGTTTTTGCTGGAGCGCTTTGCGGACCTGGCATGACGCCCATCTGCTGCAACAGCGTCAGGTTGTCTTCCAGGTGCCAGTTCTCGGCGATGCGGCCGTCGGCCACGCGGTACAGGTCGAAGGCGCGGAAGTCGATGGGCTGGCCCTTGCCGCTGGTGGCGCCGAAGCTGCCGGTGAAGTGGCCGGTGAAGTGCAGGTGCACAGCCACGCGGTCGCCGTTGACCACCATGTCGGTGATCTCGGCCTTCAGGTCGGGGACGGCGGTGCGGAAGCCTTTCGACGCCTGCAGCGGGCCGTTGACGCCCTGTTCGCGGCCAGCCGGCAGCGTGCGGTCCATGAAGTCGGGGGCCAGCGCCTGTTTGGCCAGCGCGGGGTCGCCGATGTTCCAGAAGGCGGCGTAGCGCCGGGCGGCTTGCTCGGTCAGGTCGGTGGCGTTGGCGTTGACGGCGCCGGCCAGCAGCAAGGCGGTCAGCAGGAGGGAGCGTTTCATGGGCAGTCCTTTCGTTGTGGGGAGGCCCGGATTGTGCGCCGCCCGCCGCCGCGCCGGAATTGGCCTGGCCGTTGAAACAGCTGCTTGCGGCGGTTGAAGATCGCCGTGCGTTAGCGCGCGCCGCCTGCGTCGACGATGGCGCCGCTGACGTAGGACGATTGTGGGCCGAGCAGCCACAGGATGGTCTCGGCGATTTCCTCCGGTTGGCCGCCGCGCTGCATCGGCACGGTCGATGCCAGCCGCGCCACGCGATCCGGATCGCCGCCGCTGGCGTGGATATCGGTATAGATGATCCCCGGCCGCACGCAGTTCACCCGTATGCCTTCCGCCGCGACCTCTTTCGACAGGCCTAGGGTCAGCACGTCGATCGCGCCCTTGGACGCGGCGTAGTCGATGTAGACATTCGCCCCGCCATGCCGGGCCGCGCCGGACGACAGGTTGACGATGCCGCCGCCCTGCCCGCCGCTGGCGGTCGACATGCGCCTCACCGCCTCCCTGCTGCACAGGAAGTAGCTGATCACGTTGGTGGTGAACACGCGCTGCAGGCGCTCCACCGACATCTCCGTCAAACGGCACTGCCGTTCCAGCACGCCGACGTTGTTGACCAATGCCGTCAACGGTCCCAGCTCCGCGTCGACGGTGGCGAACAGCCGCAGCACGTCGGCCTCCACGCCGACGTCGGCCTGCACGGCGATCGCCTCGCCGCCCTCGGCCAGGATCTTCGCGCGCAGCAGCTCGGCCGCCTGCGCGTCGCGCAGGTAGTTGATGCAGACCGCGTAGCCGCGCCGGCTCGCCATCAGCGCGGTCGCCGCGCCTATGCCCCGGCCGCCGCCGGTCACCACCATCACTTGTTTCATCGGGCACACAATCAAGCAAAAAGCCCGCTGCTGCGGGCTTGGGGAAGGTTTATCGTTCCGGGCTGACGTGCGTCAGCGCGTAGCCGACGTGTTGCCACCAGTGTTCGCGCGAGTGCACGGTGTGCAGGCACTTCTTGTCGAGTTCCCCCTTGAAGACGGGATCGGCGCACTGCTTGGTCATCAGCGCGTTGCGCTGGTTCTCGGCGTTGGTCAGCGCGATCAGCAGCCAGACAATGAAGCCCAGCGCCAGCACCGCCAGGCTCCAGGCCACGTGGTTGATATAGGCCCACTCGAACAAGGTCTCGATGACCGGCGAAGACTCCTTGTAGATCTTCATGACCTCGCCCTCGGCCGCCTTCTGTTCGTCGCTGATCTGTTTCATGGCTATCCTCACTTTTTACCGGCGCGTTCCTGGGCCGACTTGGCTACCAGGCTATCCATCACCGCGAACAGTGCCGCGTGCGCCGCCTGGACCGATGCCAGGTCGTGCCCGGCCTGCGCGGGCGACGTCGTGTAGTGGCCGTCGATCACCAGGGTTGGCGCACTGTCGATTTTATACTGATTGGTCACCTGCGTGCCGCGCTTCATCCTCGTTTGGACCGCGAACGAATTGAAAAATTCCAGATATTTGGTTTTGTCGACGCCGTTCTTCACGACGAAGTCGAGGATCATCTGGTCGGTATTGAGGCGGTTATGCTCGACGTGGATGGCGTGGAATAGCTTCTCGTGCATGCCGTTGCCCAGCGCGTTCATCGCCTCCAGCGTGAAGAAGGCCTTGGCCTGCGCGTCCTCGCCCAGGTGCATGCGGCGGAACACGATCTTGTCGCCCTGCTTGCGCACCCAGTCCGCCAGCGGCGCCTCCAGCGCGTTGCAGTGCGGGCAGTGGTACATGAACACTTCCAGCACTTCGACCTTCTTGCCGGTGTCCGGGCGGGTCGTCAGGTCCACCGTGCTGAAGTCCACGCCGTTCTTGAATTCGGCGGCATGGGCGCCGGCGGCGACGGCCACGAAGGCGGCGGTGGCGATCAGCGGCCGCAGGAAGCTCAGGAAACGCATAACAGTCCTTCAATCAGGTGAGTGGCAAACGCCGCGAGGTTACCACTTTTTCCGCGCCGTGCAAATTAGGGCGGCATTAAGCCTCAGGGCCGGCGCCGGCGCGCCGTCTCCAGCCGTTCGCACAGCGCCGCCACGCCGTCGGCGATGCGCGGCGTGGCGCGCACCAGCTGTTCGCCACCCAGCATGAACAGGTTGCCCCGCTGGACCGCCTGCATGCCCCGGTACTGCTTCCAGATGTTGATGCCCGATTCGGCGTCGTGGGCGACGCCGCCGATGATCGCTTCCGGGTCCTCCTGCAATACCGCCTCGGTGCTGACGGTGGGCGCCGGCGCCTTCAACGCGGCAAACACGTTCTGGCCGCCGCAGACGCGAATCACGTCGCTGACGATGTGCTCTCCGCTGAGCGTGAACAGCGGCTTTTCCCAGATCTGGTAGAACACCCGCACCACCGGCCGCTGCGCGTAGGTGGCGGACAGTTTGGCGATCCGCTGGCGGTAGTCCTGCGCGGCCTTCCGCGCGGCGGGCTCGGTGCCCATCAGCTGGCCCAGGCGGGTCAGGCTGGTGGCCACTTCCTCGAGCTTTTGCGGATCACTGTAGAAGATCGGGATGCCCAGGCTTTTGAGCTGCTCCAGCTGGCCGGCGGTGTTCCCGCTCTTCCACACCACCAGCAGGTCCGGGCGCAGCGCCAGCACGCGCTCCATGTCGATGGTGGCGTTGCTGCCCACCAGCGGGAGGCGCTTGGCCGCTTCCGGGTAGTCGCTGTAGTTCATCACGCCGACCACGCGCTCGCCGCCGCCGGCCGCGAACAGCAGCTCGGTGATGTGCGGCGCCATCGCGATGACGCGCTGCGCGGGCCTGGCGACGGTGACGCTGTTGCCGGCGTCGTCGCGCACGGTGACGCCGGCGTGGGCGCCGGGTATGGCGCACACTGTGGCGCATGCCAGCAAGGCAGTGCTCAACAGGCGCGCTTCATAGGTGATGGTGGTCATGGGCATGGTGGCGGGCGGCGGAAGCCGGGGATTATACGCGCGCGCCACGATCATTCACATTTTAGATAGGACCTATCTACATTTCGTGCATTGATCGGCGCCGCGCCGGTGCTTATAGTGGTGTCATACTCATACCGGAGCTTTGCCATGAAAGTCTTGCCCACCTATTTCCTGTCCCACGGCGGCGGCCCCTGGCCGTTCATGATGGACCAGGTCGGCCATCTGTACGCCCGGCTGGACGCCTCGCTGCGCGACATGCCGCGCCAGATCGGCGTGACGCCGAAGGCGGTGCTGGTGATCACCGCGCATTGGGAGGAGCACGAGTTCACGCTGTCGTCGTCGGCCGCGCCGCCCATGATCTACGACTACGGCGGCTTCCCGCCGCACACCTACGAAGTGCGCTACCAGGCGCCCGGTTCGCCGGAGCTGGCGGCGCAGGTCCAGCAGCTGCTGGAGGCCGGCGGCCATCCGGCGAAGCTCGATCCGCAGCGCGGCTTCGACCACGGCACCTTCAGCGCCATGTATCCGGTGTATCCGGATGCGGATGTACCCATCGTGCAGCTGTCGCTCAAGCGCGGGCTCGATCCGTCGGCGCACCTGGAGGTGGGCCGTTTGCTGTCGCCCTTGCGCGAGCAGGGAGTGCTGATCGTCGGCAGCGGGCTGAGTTACCACAATCTGCGCGCCTTCAACGCGCAGGGCGCGGCGGCCTCGCACGCCTTCGACGGCTGGCTGCGCGCGGCGATGGCGCTGCCGCCGCGGGAGCGTGCGGCGCAGCTGCTGGCGTGGGAGCAGGCGCCGGCCGCGCGCATGGCGCATCCGCGCGAGGAGCATCTGCTGCCGTTGATGGTGGCGCTGGGCGCGGCGGAGAATGACGCGGCGTCCGTGCCGTATCACGAGGACGCGTTCATGGGATCGCTGGCGGTGTCGAGCTTCCGCTTCGGCTAGGCGGCGAAGCGGCTTAGCTGCTTAGGTCCCGCGCTTGCCGTTGGCGTAGGCTTCGGCCTTGGCGGCGGCGATGGCGGCTTTCTCGGCGGCCTTCACCGCCATCTCGGCGTTGTGCTCTTCCAGCCGCTCCTTGCGGGTGGCCGGCGTCTCCAGCGAGATGCGGCCCAGGATGCCGCTGCGGTAGTCGCCCAGGAAGGTGTGCGAGGCTTTCTCGAAATCCAGGTCGCCGCCCTTCTGGCGGAAGCCGCGCTTGGCCGCCACGCCCTCCACCACCGCGATGCCGTCGAAGCTCTCGATGTCCTTGAAGCCGTAGCGCGCCACCAGCAGCTGCGGGTAGTGCTTGAGCATCTCGTCGGCCAGGAACACCGCCACCTCCTCCTCGATCAGCGCGTTCGAGCCGATCGCGTGGCTGGCGGCCAGCATCAGGCCATCGCTCGGCAGCGCGATCTTCGGCCACAGCATGCCGGGCGTGTCGACCAGGATGGTGTTCTTGTCCAGGTAGAGCTTCTGCTGCTGCTTGGTCACCGCCGGCTCGTCGCCGACCTTGGCCACGCGTTTTTTCAGCAGGGCGTTCATCAGGGTCGACTTGCCGACGTTGGGGATCCCCATGATCATGATGCGCAGCGGCTTGGTGGGCACGCCGCGGTGCGGCGCCAGCTGCTTGGCCAGTTCCGGCACGCGCGCCACGTCGGCCGGCTTCTTGGTCGTCATCGCGAACGCGGTCACGCCCTCCTGCGCGTTGTAGTAGGCCACCCAGGCCGCCGTGGCGGCAGGATCGGCCAGGTCGATCTTGTTGAGGATCTTCAGGCATGGACGCTGGCGGAACTTGCGCAGCTCCTCCACCATCGGGTTGGTGCTGGCCTCGGGCAGGCGCGCGTCGACCACCTCGATCACCAGATCGGTGTTCTCCATCTGCTCGGCCGCCTTCTTCTTGGCGGCGTTCATGTGCCCCGGGTACCATTGTATCGACATGCTCTGACCTTCAAATTCGTTCTGACAATCCGCTATTTTACCTGCTACCCCGTCTGGACTTCGGATATCATGGGGCGCTTTTTCCGTTTCCTGACCATATCAACAATATTATTTTCTCCACCGGAGTGCTGAAGATGAGCATAGCTGCACCATCCAACCCCAAGGAAATCACCGTTCGCGGGATCATCCTGGGCATTCTGATTACGCTGGTGTTCACCGCCGCGCAGGTCTACCTGGGCCTGAAGGTCGGCCTGACCTTCGCCACCTCGATCCCCGCCGCCGTGATCTCGATGGCGCTGCTGAGCGCCTTCAAGGACGCCACCATCCAGGAAAACAACATCGTCCAGACCATCGCCTCGGCGGCCGGCACGCTGGCCTCGGTGATCTTCGTGCTGCCTGGCCTGTTGATGATCGGCTGGTGGGCCAAGGTGCCGTTCTGGCCCACCTTCGGCGCCTGCGCCATCGGCGGCGTGCTGGGCGTGATGTACACCATGCCGCTGCGCCGCGCGCTGGTGTCACAGTCCGACCTGCCCTATCCCGAGGGCGTGGCCGCGGCCGAGGTGCTCAAGGTCGGCATGGCCTCGCGCGCTGGCGCGGCCGAGGGCAAGGCCGGCCTGTGGGCTGTCATCTGGGGCAGCCTGGCATCGGCCGTGTTCGCGGCCGGCGCCGCCGTCAAGCTGATGGCCGGCGAGGTCGCGATCTACTTCCGCACCGGCAGCGGCGCGGGCGCGGGCGCCACCGGCATCGGCGCTTCGAGCTCGCTGGCGCTGATCGGCGCCGGCCACCTGATGGGCATCACGGTCGGCATCGCGATGCTGGCCGGCCTGGTCATCGCCTGGGGCATCATGGTGCCGTTGATGACCCACCTGTCGCCGGCCGCCGCCGGCGTCGACGCCTCGGCCCACGCGCTGGGCATCTGGTCCAAGGAAGTGCGCATGATGGGCGCCGGCGTGATCGGCATGGCCGCCATCATCACGCTGGCCGGCCTGGCCAAGCCTATCCTGGGCGGCCTGAAGTCGGCCATGGAATCGGCGCGCAAGGCCAAGCTCAATGGCGGCGTGTTGGACCGCACCGAGCAGGACTTGCCGATCTTCGTGGTCGGCCTGGTCACGCTGCTGTCGATGGTGCCGGCCGGCTGGCTGCTGGCCTCCTTCCTGCAAGGCGGGCCGCTGTCGTCGCTGGCCTTCCCGCTGGTGGCGGTCGGCATCGGCTACATCCTGATCGCCGGCATGTTCGCCGCCGCCGTCTGCGGCTACATGGCGGGCCTGATCGGCTCCTCCAATTCGCCGGTGTCGGGCATCGCCATCCTCACCATCCTCGGCGCCGCGCTGAGCGTGGGCATGGTCGGGCGCAGCATCATGGGCCCGGAAGTGGCGCAGGCGCTGATCGCCTACGCGCTGTTCGTCACCACCGTGGTGCTGGCGGTGGCGGTGATCGGCAACGACAACCTGCAGGACTTGAAAACCGGCCAGCTGGTCGACGCCACCCCGTGGAAGCAGCAGGTCGGCCTGCTGATCGGCGTGGTGGCCGGTTCCTGCGTGGTGCCGCCGGTGCTGGAGCTGCTCAACCACGCCAACGGTTTCGTCGGCGCGCCCAACCTCAACTCGATCTCGGACCAGCCGCTGGCCGCGCCGCAGGCGCTGCTGATCTCGACGCTGGCCAAGGGCGTGATCGGTGGCCAGCTGCGCTGGGACCTGCTGGGCTACGGCGCGCTGGTCGGCCTGCTGCTGGTGCTGATCAACTTCGGCCTGAAGCGCTCGAGCAACGGCAAGTACTCGCTGCCGCCGCTGGGCGTGGGTCTGGCGATCTACCTGCCCAGCGCGGTGATCACGCCGGTGTGCATCGGCGCCGTGACCGGCTACCTGTTCGACCGCGCGATGGAGCACAAGGTCGGCGGCGACACCGCCAAGCGCCTGGGCGTGCTGGTGATGTCGGGCTTCATCGTCGGCGAGAGCCTGTTCAACGTCGCGCTGGCCGGCCTGATCGTCGTCACCGGCAAGGGCGAGCCGCTGGCCATCGCCAACTCGCTGAGCGAGGCGCAGACCATGATCGTGGCGCTGATCCTCGGCGTGGCCATGGTGTGGGGCCTGTACCGCTGGTCGGCCAGGAGCGGGCGCAACGTCGCCGCCTGATGCGGCCCGCAGCGTGATATCCAACGCCCTGCCGCCCGGCAGGGCGTTTTCATTTGACAGCATACTGTCTGGACATGAGTACGCAACTGTCTGCGCCTTTAATAGCGATCAACATCCTCGCTGGATACCTACCTACAGTGGAGGTTCCGCTGGAATTCACCGGCGCAATGGAGAGTGAAAATGACAACCGACGCAGAGAAGGCTGAAATCAAAGGTATGATTCAAGCGCTTTACCGCTATGCGAATGTCCTGCCGGTTTGGGACGGCGACGTCAATGAAGACGTTGCAAAAGTATTTGGCATCATGCTGGCAGAAACACAAAAATGTTCGTCTGCGTTCTGCTGGATCCCCTCCCCGCCCGGCGGCCAGGCATCCATTGCATGGCTGATCCGCCAACTTGGCAGGGGCCTTTTCAATGCATACCGAAAACGGTTATCTTTCACCTGCGCTCGGACAGTGATTTACAAATGGAGAACGGCCTTGGACATGGCGGCACTTGGCATAGCATCGTCGAAGTTGTTATCAAGGTCGTCGCGATGCGCCTGACACGCCCCTTGTTGCTGCTGACGGTAAGCGGCTGGCTTGTTCCCGCATACGCAGCACACCCCGTCACCCTGGAACAGATCGAATGGCCAGAAAAAGCAGGTTGCACCGGCTGCATGACACTCCAATTCGGCACTCTGGAAATCCAGCTGCCGCCCGCGCTCATTGGCAAGATCTTTATCTCCGCCAGCATGGCCTCCTCGGTGCATCTGGTTCCTGCCGACGGGGACGCCAGGCATGACGTGGTCCTCTCCAGCATACCGGCACCAGAGCTGGCGGGCAAATACGGGCAAAAACTGTCTGCGTATCAGTTCCTCAACCAACTAGGCCAACCAGTGAATGAAACCAGTCCATGGGCGAAAATCAGAAAAGTGGAAGGCTTGGACAGCGCGATCAGCTACACGCACGCCTCGCGCGATAAGGTGCATGCGTACTGGATTCAGTCCACGCCCCCAAATTCGCAATACGCCTATTTGTTCGTTGATAACGCGCCCGATGTCTACAGCCTGTCGGGCGAGCTCACACCGGAACTTTACGCCGCCATCCTCGCCAACCTGCGACTCGCTCTCGCGCCTTAGCGTACAGCCCGCTTCCTTGCCGGGAGTATAGACGCCGGGTCCTGAAATCCACCCTTGCGGCATTCGTGCTCGTTTGCTTGTCTCGTTCTGTCTCGTTTTGTCTCGTTTGAACTTTGTGCGGCGCACAAGGTCCAATGAGACAGAACGAGACAAAACGAGACAGAACGCACAAGGAGAACGAGCATGAATGCCGCAAGGACCTGTGAGATAGCACCCGCCGCATACACCGAGCTGGAAAGTTTTCTCCGCAAGAACGGCAGCACGCTGTCGCCGGCGGAAGCGATCATCATCGCCATTCGTGACTGGATGGAAAAAACCCGCGCCGCAGCAGCCCCCGTGCGCGGCTACCAATGGAAGCAGCTCTTCATTCCGGAAACAAGCCGCCTGCGCATGAGCTACAACGGAATGGCGTACTACGCCGAAGTGGTCGAAGAGGAAATCATCTTCCGGGGCGAGGCCGTATCGCCGCGCCAGATGGCCGTGCAAATCGCCGGCGACGGCCGCAACGCCTGGCGCGATCTCTGGCTACTCCTGCCCGGCGAAAAAAACTGGGCCAGCGCCGCCCGCCTGCGCAACCAGCTGCAACAGCGCGCCGCGAAGCAGCCCCTGTCAGCCGCCGACGCCATGACGGCCGCGGCCAAATCGATGAGCGACGCCTTGACCACCGCGCTGGCGCTGGTGGAGCACGCCAACCATCAATCGCAAAACACGCTGGAGCGCCGCCTGCCCCGCTATCGCCGCGCATTCGATCAACTGACCGACGATCACTGACCGCCAGCGGCGCTCACAGGTCGGCCAGCGCCTTCACGTGCGCCACCACGCTGCGGCCCAGCGCCGACAGGTTATAGCCGCCCTCGAGGCAGCTGACCACGCGGCCGTTGGCGTACAGCCGGGCCACCTCCATCACCTGCTGCGTCATCCACGCATAATCCGCCTCGACCAGCCCCATGCCGCCGATGTCGTCCTCGCGGTGGGCGTCGAAGCCGGCCGAGATGAAGATCATCTCCGGCTTGAACGCGTGCAGCGCCGGCAGCCATTGCTCCAGCACGACCTTGCGCACCCCGTCGCCCTTGGTGTGCGCCGGCACCGGCACGTTGACCATGTGCCCGCTGATCGGCAGCGGGTCGGTGTACGGATAAAACGGATGCTGGTAGAAGCTCACCATCAGCGCGCGCGGCTCGTCCAGCAGCGCCTCCTCGGTGCCGTTGCCATGGTGGACGTCGAAGTCCACCACCGCCACCCGCGCCAGCCCGCGCACATCCAACGCGTGCTTGGCCGCCACCGCCACGTTGTTGAACAGGCAGAAGCCCATCGGCTCGATCGGGCGCGCGTGGTGGCCGGGCGGACGCACCGAGCAGAAGGCGTTGTCGATCTCGCCGTCGATGACCGCGTCGGTCGCGGCCACGGCGGCGCCGGCGGCGCGCTGCGCGGCCTGCCAGCTGTAGTGGTTGAGCGTGGTGTCGCCGTCGATCGGGTAGGTCTCGCCCGGTTCCGGCACGTTGTCGCGCACGATGCCGATGGCGTTGCGGCTGTGGTTGCGCTCCAGGTCCGACAGCTCAACCAGCGGCGCCTCGCGGTATTCCAGCAGGTCGCTGATGTGCGAGGAAATCAGCTGGTCGGCAATCGCTTGCAGGCGCGCGGGGGATTCAGGATGCCAGTCGCCCATGTCGTGGCGGGCGCAATCGGGATGGCTGTAAATGGCTGTGGTCATGTGCTTGTCTGCTGCGTGTAGGCGCTAATCTACCATAGATGGACGGCATGGTATCGCCCGCACGGTTTCTCGCATAGAATCTGAACAGCGCCCAACTCCCATCGAGAACATGTACACCAAACTGCACGCAGTGGCCCGCCAGGTCGGCGACATCATCGTCGGCAAGGAGCAGCAGATCCGCCTTGCGCTCACCTGCCTGCTGGCCGGCGGCCACCTGCTGGTCGAGGATGTGCCGGGCGTGGGCAAGACCACGCTGGCGCACGCGCTGGCCATCTCGCTGGGGCTGCGCTTCAACCGCATCCAGTTCACCAGCGACCTGCTGCCGGCCGACGTCAACGGCATCTCCATCTACGAGCGCGAGAAGAACGGCTTCGTGTTCCACCCCGGCCCC
The DNA here is from genome assembly GCF_040362985.1 of Duganella caerulea. Taxonomy (NCBI): domain Bacteria; kingdom Pseudomonadati; phylum Pseudomonadota; class Betaproteobacteria; order Burkholderiales; family Oxalobacteraceae; genus Duganella; species Duganella caerulea. The sequence continues at coordinate 115,355 of NZ_BPWJ01000012.1, forward strand.
ATCTTCACGCAGGTGCTGCTGGCCGACGAGATCAACCGCGCCACGCCCAAGACCCAGTCCGGCCTGCTGGAGGCGATGGAGGAACGCCAGGTCAGCGCCGACGGCGTCACGCGGGCGCTGCCGGAACCGTTCTTCGTCATCGCCACGCAAAACCCGACCCACCAGATCGGCACCTTCCCGCTGCCCGAATCCCAGCTCGACCGTTTTCTGATGTGCCTGTCGCTGGGCTATCCGGACGCCGCCGCCGAGCGCGCGCTGCTGATGGGCGAGGACCGCCGCGTGCTGCTCAAGGCCCTGCAGCCGGCCATGGCGCCGGCCGAGCTGGCCGGGGCGCAGCAGGCGCTCAAGCGCATCCACGCCGCGCCGGCGCTGATCGACTACGTGCAGGCGCTGGCCGCCGCCTCGCGCCAGAACGGCCTGTTCGCCGAGGGCATGAGCCCGCGCGCCGCCATCGCGCTGCTGCAGGCCGCGCGCGCCTGGGCCGCGCTGGAGGGCCGCGACCACGTGCTGCCGGAGGACGTGCAGGCGGTGCTGGTGCCGGTGTGCGCGCACCGGCTGCGACCGCTCAAGGCGGCGCACGGCGTGGCGCTGGCCAGCCGCGACCTGGTGCTGCAGCTGCAAAAGTCGGTGCCCGTCTAGAGCGCCATGGCCGGCCCGCTGACCTCGCTGCAACGCCTGTACCGGCGGGCCCGCGACCAGTGGCTGTTCCAGCTCGGCCCCAGCGAGCCGGGCGAGGTGACGCTGACCATGCGCCGCGTCTTCATCGTGCCGACCCGGCCCGGCATGGCCTTCGCCGGCCTGCTGCTGTTGATGCTGATCGGCGCGCTCAACTACAACCTCGGCCTGGGCTTCGCGCTGACCTTCTTTGCCGGCGCCTGCGCCGTGGCCGACATGTACCAGACCGCACACAACCTGGCCCGCCTGCGGCTCGCGCCCGGCCGCGCGCAGCCGGTGTTCGCCGGCGAGGCCGCGCAGTTCGAGCTGCTGGTGCACAACCCTGGCAAGGGTGACCGCTACGCCGTCTGGCTGGGCTTCCAGGCCGACGGCGAGCCGCGCCAGGTCACCGACGTGCCGGCCGGCGGCGCCAGCGTGGTGCGGCTGACGGCCGCCACCTCGCAGCGCGGCTGGCTGGAGGCGCCGCGCGTGCGGCTGGTCACGCGCTTCCCGCTTGGCCTGTTCCGCGCGTGGAGCTACTGGCGGCCCGCGCTCAGGGTGCTGGTCTATCCCGCGCCCGAGCTGCCGCCGCAGCCGCTGCCGTCGAGCGGCGCAGCCAGCGAGGACGGCCACGGCACCGTCGGACTGGACAACTTCGCCGGCATCCGCAGCTACCAGCCGGGCGACCCGATGCGCCACCTGGCATGGCGCCAGATCGCCCGCCACGATCCGGCGCTGGGCGGCCAGTTGGTCACCAAGCACTTCGACGGCGGCGCGGTGGCCGAGCTGTGCCTCGACTTCGCCGAACTGCCACCGCAGCTGGATTTGGAACAGAAGCTGTCGCGCATGGCGCGCTGGGTGCTGGAGGCCGAGCAGCGCGCCCTGCCCTACAGCTTCCGCCTGGCGCAGCACGACTACGGCCCGGCACTGGGCGACGCCCACCAAGCCGCCTGCCTGCGCGCGCTGGCACTGTTCGGCCACGAGGGCCAGCCATGACCACAGCCCCGCCGCCAGAGCAGCAGCCCGGCGCCCGCGTCAGCGGCCGCGATGCCGGCGCCCGCTCCGCGCCTGCCCACAGCCCCGGCTCGGGCTCGGGCGTCCGCGCCAGTCCTGGCCCCAGCGCCAGCCCGCGCACCCGCCTGTCGCTGCGCCTCACCCGCGACAAGTCCGACACCCTGCTCCTGCTGGCCGCCGCGCTGATGGTGCTGGCCCCACACTTCGAGCACCTGCCGCCGTGGATCGCCGCCGTGGTGTGTGCCACACTGCTGTGGCGCGCCGCCATCACCTGGCGCGGCCGGCGCATGCCGCCATTGTGGTTGCTGCTGCCGGTGTCGCTGGCCGCGATGGCCGGCGTCTACCGCAGCTTCCACACGCTGCTGGGCCGCGACGCCGGCGTCGCCATGCTCACCCTGCTGCTGGCTTTCAAGCTGCTGGAGATGCGCGCCAAGCGCGACCTGTTCGTGGTGATCTTCCTCAGCTTCTTCGTCCTGCTGACGAACTTCCTCTACTCGCAAACCATGCCAACCGCGCTGTGGATGGGCGCCACGCTGATCGTCCTGCTGACCGCGCAGCAATCGTTCCAGTACACCGGCACCGTGCCGCCGCTGGCACAGCGCCTGCGCAAAGCCACCAGCACCGCGCTGCTGGCCACCCCGCTGGCGCTGCTGATGTTCATCGGCTTCCCGCGCATCCAGGGCCCGCTGTGGGGCCTGCCCGGCGACGCCCACAGCGGCCACACCGGCATCTCCGACAGCATGGCGCCCGGCACGCTGTCCTCGCTGGCGCAGTCCGACGCCGTGGCCTTCCGCGCGCGCTTTCCAAGCGGCGCGCCGGCCCAGAGCCAGCTGTACTGGCGCAGCATCGTGCTGGGCGACTACGACGGCCGCACCTGGACCCGCGTGCCGCGCCGGCGCGGCCTGCAGCGGCTGGAGGTCAACATCGCCACGCGCGGCCAGCCGCTGCACCACGAAATCACCATGGAGCCCACCAACACCCGCTGGCTGGCCGCGCTGGAGCTGAGCGGCCCGACGCTGTCCCTGCCCGGCCACCGCGTGCGCGACTCCGACGAGCTCGAATTCTTCACCAGCGATCCGGTCACCCAGCGCCTGCGCTACGAGGCCGACGCCTGGACCGATTTCACCGTGCAAGCGGCCGAACAACCGCAACGCATGGCGCGCTGGACCGAGCTGCCGGCCGGCTACAATCCGCGCACGCTGGCACTGGCGCGCCGCTGGCGCCAGACCGTCGCCCCCGGCGCCGAAGGCCCGCTGACCGCGCGCCAGTCCGCCGGCGCCGCGCTGCAGGCGCTGCAATATTTCCACGAGGGCGGCTACGCCTACACGCTGCAACCGCCGCTGCTGGGCCACGACGCGGTCGACGACTTCCTGTTCGGCAGCAAGGCCGGCTTCTGCGAGCACTACGCCGGCGCCTTCGTGGTGCTGCTGCGCGCCATGGGCGTGCCGGCGCGCGTGGTCACCGGCTACCAGGGCGGCGAACTGAACCCGGTGGACGGCTACCTCACCATCCGCCAGTCCGACGCCCACGCCTGGGCCGAGTACTGGGCCGCCGGCGTGGGCTGGCGCCGCGTCGACCCGACCGCCGCCGTCGCCCCCGAACGCATCGCCCACAACCTGGCCCGGGCGCTGCCGCAAGCCACAGGTTTCGGCCTCGCCCCCTTGCTAAATCTGCAAAACGACCCCAATTCGTGGTTGAGCCAGATCAGATTCCGTTACGCCGCGTTGAATAATGCTTGGAATCAATGGGTCCTGGATTACAATCCAGACAGGCAGCGAGGTTTCCTCGAAGAACTAAGCTCGGCCTTCGCCAACTGGCGCGGCGCGCTCGGTGCGGCGCTGGTGTGCGCCTTGCTGGCCGTGCTGCGCTGGCTGCGGCGGCGCCGGCCGCTGGCGCCGCTGGACGGGCTGTACGAGCGGTTTTGCCGGCAGCAGGCGCGCCACGGTTACGCGCGCCGCCCGGACGAAGGCCCGCTCGGCTACGCCGCCCGCCTGCGCACGATGCGGGCCAGCCCGGACAAGCATGCCGCGATGGAAAAATTTTTAACCCTGTACGGCGCGCTGAAGTATGGCGCCGCCGGTTCCGAATCACGTTCGGCGTCGCTGACGACGCTAAAAACACTGCTAACCTTATGCCGATGAAGACTTTGATTTCCGCCCTGCTGCTGGGCGCCGCCACCCTGGGCCAGGCCAGCCAGGCCGCCGCCATCGACCCCTACGGCTACAAGCTGCCGCCCAGCATGCGGCCGAAGAAGAAGGCCGCGCCGGCTCCCAAGAAAAAAGGCCCGCCGCCGATCGACTACGTCGGCGAGTTCGTCAACTTCGGCGACTGGAAGGAGGTGCGCGCCTTCCTCGACGACGTTGCCACCCGGGACGGCTTCGACCGCGCCGAACTGAACACGCTGATGGGCCAGGTGCGCTACGTCGACGCCGCCGTGCAGCTGGTCAAGCCGGCGCCGCCGGGCAAGCCCAAGAACTGGCAGGCGTACAGCAAGCTGATCGTCGATCCGATACGCATCGACAACGGCGTCAAGTTCTGGAACGACAACCGCGAGGCGCTCGAGCGGGCCGAGGCGCTGTACGGCGTGCCGGCCGAGATCCTGGTCGGCATCCTCGGCGTCGAGACCGTGTACGGCCGCAACACCGGCCGCTTCCGCGTGGTCGACGCGCTGACCACGCTGGCGTTCTCGTATCCCGAGGCGCCGCAGCGCACCGAGCGCATGGCCTTCTTCCGCGGCGAGCTGGAGGCGACGCTGCTGTTCGCGCGCCAGAACGGCGTCGATCCGCTGTCGCTGCGCGGCTCGTTCGCCGGCGCCATCGGCATGCCGCAGTTCATGCCCAGCAGCCTGATGAAGTACGCGGTGGATTTCGACGGCAGCGGCAAGGTCGACCTGCTCAACTCCGGCGTCGACGCCATCGGCAGCGTGGCGGCCTTCCTGGTCGCGCACGGCTGGCAGCGCGAGCTGGGCGGCCCGCTGGTGTATTCGGCCGCCGTCTCGCCCAACCGCGCCTGGGAAAGCATGACCAACCAGGGCCTGAGCGCCAAGTACCGTCCGCAGGAACTGACCGCGGCCGGCGTCAGCACCACGGTGCCGGTGCCGGAACAGCAGACCTACGGGCTGGTGGACTTGCAGAACGGCGCCGAGCCGACCGAATACTGGCTGGCGAACAACAATTTCTTTGCGATCACGCAGTACAACCGCAGTTATTTTTATGCGATGTCGGTGGTCGAATTGGGGCGCGCGGTGCGTCTGGCACGCGGCGGGATGTAAGGAAGCGTAAAGTATCTTGTCCCACGGACTTGCAAACTGTATTGTTTAGTTGACACTTGGCAATTATTTGTACAAACTTGCGGTTACTGTGGGCCTAACGTAAACCGTTCTACAACAAAATTAATTTATAATTAACTTTGTGTGTTCATTAAAAGTGTGCACAGTCAGCTTAGCATATCGTTGGGTGTATAATTCTCACACAATGTTGCAACCCGACAACAATAACCCATGGCAAGCGAGTTTTTTTATTGCTTATGAGTATTAGAAGGCATGTTGTTGTACAATTGTGTATATATTATGAAACTTGTTATCCCGGAATCCCGTCCGTGTGTGAATTCGTTCCTTAGTAAGGATGAACATTAACGCAGCAAAGCGAGCTCCGAGTGTTGTACTTTGCAGGACAACTTTACAGAAGGAAAAGACGAAATCATGACAAACCAAGTCGGCATAGATATGAACAACGATGCGGATGGCGATGATCTGTTGCAATACAATCCCAACCGCCTGCTCGATACCCTGATCGAGAACCTGCGTCTGAAAAACGACGCGGCCCTGTCGCGCGCGTTGGAAGTGGCGCCGCCGGTCATCAGCAAAATCCGCCACCACCGCCTGCCGGTTGGCGCTTCGCTGCTGATCCGCATGCACGAAGTAAGCGACCTGAGCATTCGCGACCTGCGTTACTTGATGGGCGATCGCCGCAACAAGTTCCGCATCAGCGACAAGCAGTTCAAGCCGAAAGAAGGCGAACCAGGCGGCCAGAGCTGATCACAGCTCCCCGTCCTGCCGCCGCGCCCGCCCCTTATCCGGGGGCGGGTGCGCAGTTCACGCTTGGCTTACGCCGGGAACACCCCGGTCGATAAGTAGCGGTCGCCCCGGTCGCACACGATGAACACGATGGTCGCGTTCTCCACCGTTTGCGAGACGCGCAGCGCGATTTCACAGGCGCCCGCCGCCGAAATTCCACAGAAGATCCCCTCCTCGGCAGCCATGCGGCGCGCCATGCGTTCGGCCGCCGCCTGCGATACCGGCTCGACCTGGTCCACCCGCGCCCGCTCGTAAATCTTCGGCAGGTAGGCCTCCGGCCATTTGCGGATGCCCGGGATCGACGAACCCTCCTCCGGCTCGGCGCCGATGATCTGCACGCCCGGGTTCTGCTCCTTCAAATACCGCGACACCCCCATGATGGTGCCGGTGGTGCCCATGGCGCTGACGAAGTGCGTCACGCGGCCCTCGGTGTCGCGCCAGATCTCCGGCCCGGTGCCCTCGTAGTGCGCGCGCGCGTTGTCGAAGTTGCCGAACTGGTCGAGGATGATGCCCTTGCCGTCCTTCTGCAACTGCTCGGCCATGTCGCGCGCGTACTCCATGCCGCCGGTCTTGGGCGTGAGCATGATCTGGGCGCCGTAGGCCGCCATGCTCTGGCGCCGCTCCACGCTCAGGTTCTCCGGCATCAGCAGCAGCATCTTGTAGCCGCGCAGCGCGGCCGCCATCGCCAGCGCGATGCCGGTGTTGCCGCTGGTCGCCTCGATCAGCGTGTCGCCCGGCTTGATGTCGCCGCGCTCCTCGGCGCGCTTGAGCATGGACATGGCGGCGCGATCCTTGACCGAGCCGGCCGGATTATTCCCCTCCAGCTTGCCGAGGATGACGTTGTTGCGGGCCAGCGCGTCGGCGCCGGGAATCCGGGTCAGCTGCACCAGCGGCGTGTTGCCTATCGTATCTTCCAGAGTCTTGTAAGCCATCGTGTTCTATCGTCAGTGATTTCGCTAAAACAGCCATTCTAATCCGAGTTGCGCGGCGGCGCATTCCGGCCCCTCCCTCCTAAGTGTTTACACCGGGCGCCGCCCTTGCGCTAGACTTGCAGCATTTCGTCCGCCCTCACATTTTCCCGGAATTATCATGGCCATCACCCCTCTGGAACTGCTCCCCGAATACACGCCGGACGAGCCCACGCCGCAGCTGCCGCTCGACCTGGAACAGCGCCGCCACCAGATCTTCCCCGTGCTCAGCGCGGCCGACATCAAGCACATGCACCGCTTCGGCCACGTGCGCCATTACAGCGACGGCGAGATGATCTTCGAGGCCGGCAAGACCGGCTTCGGCCTGATGCTGGTGATCCAGGGCGGCATCGAGGTCAGCCGTTATGACGGACTGGGCAACACCGCCTACATCACCACCCACACGCCGGGCCAGTTCGGCGGCGAGGTGGCGCAGCTGTCGGGCCGGCCGTCGCTGGGCAACGGCAAGGCGGTGGGCGCGACCGAGGTGCTGGTGCTGCCGTCCGAATCGCTGCGCGCGCTGCTGGTCGCGCACGCCGAGCTGGGCGAGCGCATCGTGCGCGCGCTGATCCTGCGCCGCGTCGGCCTGATCGAGCAGAACTCCGGCGGCCCGGTGATCGTCGGCCCGCGCGGCCACGGCCGCATCCACACGCTGCAAAGCTTCCTGGCCGCCAACGGCCATCCGCACACCGTGCTCGACCCCGAGCAGGACCAGCAGGCGGCCGACCTGATGGCGCACTACCAGCCGAAGGCGGAAGAGCTGCCGCTGGTGGTCTGCCCGGACGGCGTGGTCAAGAAGAACCCGACCGTGGTCGACATCGGCCGCTGCCTGGGCATGCTGCCCGAGCTGGACGGCGACAAGATCTGGGACGTGATCGTGGTCGGCGCCGGCCCGGCCGGCCTGGCGACCGCGGTGTACGCCGCGTCGGAGGGCTTGTCGGTGCTGGCGCTGGAGACGCGCGCCTACGGCGGCCAGGCGGCCGCCAGCGCGCGCATCGAAAACTACCTGGGCTTCCCCACCGGCGTCTCCGGCCGCGCGCTGGCCGGCCGCGCCTACGTGCAGGCGCAGAAGTTCGGCGTCGAGGTGGCGATCCCGGCCCCGGCCGGCCGCCTGATCTGCGACACCTATCCGCTGCAGGTCGAGATGTGCGGCAGCCTGCAACGATTGAAGGCGCGCACCGTCGTGCTGTCGTGCGGCGCGCGCTACCGCCGGCCGTCGCTGGCCAACCTGCGCCAGTTCGAGGGCAAGGGCGTGTACTACTGGGCCTCGCCGATCGAGGCCAAGCTGTGCAAGACCGAGGAGATCGTGCTGGTCGGCGGCGGCAACTCGGCCGGCCAGGCCGCCGTGTTCCTGTCGGGCCACGCGTCCAAGGTGCACATGCTGATCCGCAAGGACAGCCTGGCCTCCACCATGTCCAGCTACCTGATCGAGCGCATCCAGGCCACCCCCAACATCGAGCTGCACACGCACTCGGAGATCGTGGCGCTGGAGGGCGATGACGACGGCCTCAAGCAGGTCCGCATCCGCAATTCCCTGAACGAACAGGAATGCGACTACGACGTCTGCCGCGTGTTCCTGTTCATCGGCGCCGACCCCAACACCGGCTGGCTGAGCGACTGCGGCGTGGACGTCGACGCCAACGGTTTCATCCGCACCGGCTTCGACGTCACCAAGGCGCAATGCCGCGCCAACTTCGCCGACGGCGTGTATCCACGCGACCTGCCGTCGCGCTCGGCGCTGGAGACCAGCGTGCCGGGCGTGTTCGCCATCGGCGACGTGCGCGCCAGCTCGACCAAGCGGGTGGCGGCGGCGGTGGGCGAAGGCGCGGCCGTGGTATCGCAGATCCACGCCTTCCTGGCCAACCTGCCGGCCGACAAGGTGTTCAGCTAAGTCCGCCGCGCCGACCGCCCGGCTCAACGGGCGCCTGGCTCGGCGCGCATCCGGCTCGGCGCGCCCAGTTCAGCGCACGCCGCGCAGCGCCAGC
>NZ_BPWJ01000013.1:0-122778 GCF_040362985.1 Duganella caerulea
GCCGCTGGCCGCGTTCAGCCCCGGCCCCACGCCGGCGCCGCGCGCGCGCAAGCGGCGCAAGGTCTTGCTGGCCGAGGACAATCCGGTCAACGTCGAAGTGGCCGGCGCCATGCTCGAAGGACTGGGGCTGGAAGTGAGCCGCGCCTGCAACGGCGAGCAGGCGCTGCAGGCCGAGCAGGCCGGCGAGTTCGACCTGATCCTGATGGATTGCCAGATGCCGGTCATGGACGGCTTCGCGGCCACCACCGAAATTCGCCGCCGCGAGCAGCAGCGCGGCCGCGGGCGCAGCGTGCCCATCATCGCCATCACCGCCAACGCGCTGCAGGGCGACCGCGAATCCTGCCTGGCGGCCGGCATGGACGACTACCTGAGCAAGCCGTTCACGCAGCAGGCGCTCGGCCAGACCATCGCCCGCTGGATCAGCCTGCCGCGCCTGGCGCCCACGCCACCGGCCCCGGAAGTGCCGGAAACACAGGCAGCGCAGGCAGCGCCAGCCGTGGCCATGCCCCACAGCGAGATCAACCGCCAGGCGCTGCAGAACATCCGCGCGCTCAGCGCCACCAACGGCGACGCCCTGCTCGACCGCGTGCTGCACGCCTATCTCGACGACACCCCCAGCCACCTGCACACGCTGCGCCAGGCGATCGCCGCCGGCGACACCGGCCAGTTGCGCAAGGCCGCCCACAGCCTCAAGTCCAGCAGCGCCAACGTCGGCGCCGACGCGCTGGCCCAGCGCTGCCGGGAGCTCGAACAGCTGGGCCGCAATGACACCACCGCCGGGGCCGCTGTCCTGCTGGCGGATATGGAACGTACTTTCCAGGCCGTGCGGCAGGCGTTGGGAGCTATCCTGGAAAAGGAAACATGACATGGCAACGCCCACCTCCCCCAAGCGCGGCCTGGTCCTGGTCGCCGACGACGATCCCGTGATGCGTATGCTGATGCTGGAGATGCTGGCCCAGGTCGGCCTGGACGCGGTCGAGGCCGAGGACGGCCTGCAAGCGGTGGAATGCTTCCAGCGCCTGACGCCGGACCTGCTGCTGCTGGATGTCGACATGCCCGGCATGGACGGCTTCGCCGTGTGCCGCGAGATCCGCCGGCTGGAAACCCAGACCACCGTGCCCATCATCATGGTCACCGGCGGCGACGAGCTGGAATCGGTGACCAAGGCCTACGAGGCCGGCGCCACCGATTTCGTCTCCAAACCGATCAACTGGCCCATCCTCGGCCACCGGGTGCTGTACGTGCTGCGCGCCAGCGACGCCATCACCCGCCTGCGCATCGCCGACGCCCACCACCGCGCGGTGCTGGCGGCGATTCCGGACACCTTCTTCCGCATGAACAAGGACGGCTACTACCTCGACTACGAACAGGGCCACGAGGCCAGCGGCGTGTTCGCCAGCGACCAGTGCGTGGGCCGCCACCTGAACCAGGTGCTGCCGGACGACATCGCCCAGCACATGCTGGAACAGGTGCAGACCGTGCTCGACACCCAGCACATCCGCTCGCTCGACTACGAGTTGCCCGTCCCCGGCGCGGCCCCGCGCGTGCGCCAGGGCGAGCACACGGGGCCGGCGCCGGTGCGGCATTTCGAGGCGCGCCTGGTGGCCACCGGCCCGGATGAGGTGCTGGGCCTGGTGCGCGACATCAGCGAGCGCAAGCGCACCGAGGAGCAGATCCGCCGCCTGGCCTATTGCGACAGCCTGACCGGCATCCCCAACCGGCAAGCCTTCCTGGAAACGCTGGAGGCCGAGCTGGTGCGCTCGCGCAAGGGCAACAAGAAATTCGCCGTGCTGTTCATGGACCTGGACGCCTTCAAGCGCATCAACGACACGCTGGGCCACGACGTCGGCGATCATCTGCTCAAGGCCGTCTCCGAGCGCCTGCGCGAAACCACGCGGCCCAGCGACCTGGTCTCGCGCACCGAGGTCGGCAGCAACAACCTGGCGCGCCTGGGCGGCGACGAATTCACCATCCTGATCCCCGACCTGGAACGGGTGGAAAACGCGCTCAACGTCGCCCACCGCGTCAAGGAGGCGATGCGCCGGCCCTTCCTGCTGGACACGCACGAGATCTTCGTCACCGCCAGCATCGGTATCTCGCTGTACCCGGAGGATGGCGAGGACTGCAACTCGCTGCTCAAGTTCGCCGACACCGCGATGTACCACGCCAAGAACTGCGGCAAGAACAACGCCAAGCTGTACAGCTCGTCACTGACGATGCAGATCATGAGCCACGTCAAGCTGGAGGTGGGCCTGCGCAAGGCGCTGCAGAACAACGAGCTGTACCTGCTGTACCAGCCGCAGATCGACGTCGCCAGCGCCCAGATCGTTGGCGTGGAGGCGCTGGTGCGCTGGCGCCACCCGGAGCGCGGCATCATCTCGCCGACCGAGTTCATCCCGCTGGCCGAGGAGACCGGCCTGATCGTGCCGATCGGCGAATGGGTGCTGCGCACCGCCTGCCGCCAGGCGATGGCGTGGAAGACGGCCGACCAGCGGCCGCTGCGGGTGGCGGTCAACCTGTCGGCCAAGCAGTTCAAGGACGAGAACCTGAGCCAGATCGTGCTGTCCACGCTGCACGAGACCGGGTTGCCTGCCGACCTGCTGGAACTGGAGCTGACCGAAGGCACGCTGATGGACGACGCCCGCGCCACCATGGTCACGCTGGAGCAGCTGCGCGGCATCGGCGTCTACCTGTCGATCGACGATTTCGGCACCGGCTATTCGTCGATGAACTATCTCAAGCGCTTCGACGTGCGGGCGCTCAAGATCGACCGCAGCTTCATCAGCGGCCTGCCGCAGGATTCGGAAAACGCCGCCATCACGCGCGCCATCATCGCCATGGCGCATGGTTTGAAAATGGCGGTGGTGGCGGAAGGCGTGGAGACCGGCGCGCAGCTAAGGCTGCTGGAGCAATACGGCTGCGACCTGGCGCAGGGCTACTACCTGGGCCATCCGTCGCCGCCGGAATCGATCGACCTCATGCTCTCCAACCAGTTCGCGCTGAACGCGGCGGCGGCGGCCAGCGATGCCGGCCACGCGATGATCTTCCCCGCCCGGCACTGACAGCCGCTTACAGCACGCCGTCCTGTTTCATCGCGGCGATGTCCTCGGCGCTGTAGCCCAGCGAGCGCAGCACCTCGTCGTTGTGCTGGCCCAGCGCCGGGCCTATCCACTTGGTGTGGCCCGGCGTGGCCGACAGCTTGGGCGAAATTGCCGGCAGCTTGACCGGCGTGCCGTCGGCGAAGTGGTGCTGCTCGAACATCTCGCGCGCGACGAACTGCGGATCGGTCATCATGTCGCGCACCGAGTAGATCTTCCCGGCCGGCACGTCGGCCGCCTTCAGCACCGTCAGCGCGCTGTCGATGTCCTGGGTGTCGCACCAGGCCTGGATGGCGTCGTCGATTTCCTGCGTGCGCTGCACGCGGCCGTCGTTGCGCTCCAGCTGCGGATCGCCGGCCAGGTCGATGCGGCCCATGGCCAGCATCAGGCGCTTGAAGATGGCGTCGCCATTGCCGGCGATGACGATGTTCTCGCCATCCTTGGTGGTGTAGGTGTTGGACGGCACGATGCCCGGCAGCGCGCCGCCAGTGCGCTCGCGCACCACGCCGGCGTGGTCGAACTCCGGCACCAGCGATTCCATCAGGTTGAACACGGATTCGTACAGCGCCACGTCGACCATCTGGCCTTCGCCCTTGAGGCGGCCGCCGGTGGCGTCGCGGTGGCGCAGCGCCATCATCGCGCCGATCACGCCGTGCAGTGCCGCCACCGAGTCGCCGATCGACACGCCCACGCGCACCGGCGGCCGGTCCGCGTGGCCGGACACGTAGCGCAGCCCGCCCATCGATTCGCCGATGGCGCCGAAGCCGGGCAAGTCCTTCATCGGCCCGGTCTGGCCGAAGCCCGACAGGCGCACCATGATGGTGGCCGGATTGGCCGCCTTCAGTTGCTCGTAGCCGATGTCCCACTTCTCCAGCACGCCGGGGCGGTAGTTCTCGATGATGATGTCCGCGTCCAGCGCGAGCTGGCGCGCAATGGCGCGGCCGCGTGCGTGCTTGAGGTTGAGCGTCAGCGATTTCTTGTTGCGCGACTGGACCGACCACCACAGCGAGGTGCCGTCCTTCAGCACCCGCCATTTGCGGATCGGATCGCCGCCGTCGGGCGACTCGATCTTGATGACCTCGGCGCCGAACTCGCCCAGCATGCGCGCACAAAAAGGGCCCGCGATCAGCGTGCCCAGTTCCAGTACCTTGATGCCGGCCAGAGGGCCGGCGGTGTTCTTGTCAGTCATGTCGCCCTTCGGTCCAGCATGGCGCGGGCGATGGTGCCCGCGTCCACGTACTCCAGCTCGCCACCGACCGGCACGCCGCGCGCCAGCCGGCTCACGCGCAGGCCGCGCGCCTTCAGCAGCTCGCTGATGTAGTGCGCGGTGGCCTCGCCCTCGTTGGTGAAATTGGTGGCCAGCACCACTTCCGTGACCAGGCCGTCGGCGGCGCGCGCCACCAGTTTTTCCAAATGTATGTCCTTGGGGCCGATGCCGTCCAGCGGCGACAGGCGGCCCATCAGCACGAAGTACAGGCCCTTGTAGGTCAGGGTCTGCTCGATCATCAGCTGGTCGGCCGGCGTCTCCACCACACACAGCAGGCGGCGGTCGCGCTGCTCGTCGTTGCAGGTGTCGCAGACCTCTTCTTCCGTGAACGTATTGCACAGCGCGCAGTGATGCACGGCGTTCACCGCCTGGTGCAACGCGCGCGACAACATGTCCGCACCTTCGCGGTCATGCTGGAGCAAGTGGAAGGCCATCCGCTGCGCCGACTTGGGGCCGACGCCGGGCAGACGGCGCAGCGCTTCCGTCAGAAATTCCAGCGATTTGGACATGGTGCTTTACGTTGCGGCAGCCCTTAGAAAGGCATCTTGAAGCCGGCCGGCAGGTTCATGCCGGCGGTCAGGCCGCCCAGCTTTTCAGCCGAGGTGGCTTCGGCCTTGCGCACGGCGTCGTTGAAGGCGGCGGCCACCAGGTCTTCCAGCATGTCCTTGTCGTCGGCCAGCAGCGATGGGTCGATCGACACGCGCTTGACGTCGTTCTTGCAGGTCATCACAACCTTGACCAGGCCGGCGCCGGATTGGCCTTCGACTTCGATCAGTGCCAGCGCGTCCTGCGCCTTCTTCATGTTGTCCTGCATTGCTTGCGCTTGTTTCATCAAGCCGGCCAGTTGGTTCTTCATCATGATGGGATTCTCCGTGGATTGAAAATTAAAGAGGTGTTCAGTTGGCCGCGGCCGACGCCAGCATGGCGGGCGGCGGCGTGATCGATCCGGGCACGACCCAGGCGTCGAACTCGCGGATCAGGCTGTTCACAAAGGGATCGCTGGCGACCGTGTCCTCGGCAGCGCGCTGGCAGGCTTCGCGGTGCGCCTGCGCCTCGGCGCTGGCGGTGTACCAGACGGCGCCCAGTTCGGTGTCCACGCGCACCGGGCGGCCGAAGCGTTCGCTCAGCGCGACGGTGAGCTTCTCGACGTTGCCCGGCGTGCGCCAGGTTTCGATCGGCACGCGGACCTTGAAGACCACGGCGTTGCCGTCGATGCTGCACTCGATGAGCTCGGCCTGCATGGCCAGCTGCTGGGCCACGCCGCGCAGCGGCAAGGCGGCCGCCACGGCGGGCCAGTTGCCGTCCCAGTTCAGTTCGGGCACCGGCGTGATCACGTAAGCGTGCGGCGCCTTGGCTGGCGCCGGCGCGGCGCGGGCCGGCATGACGACGGCCTGCGCCTCGTCGGCATAAGCCAACGGCGGCGGCGCCTGGTGCTGCGACGGCGCGCGCGACTGCGTGTGCGGTTGTGCGTGCGATGGCACATGCGATGGCGCGTACGCGTGTCCATGCGACTGCGCGTGCGATGGCCCGCGCGCTTGCGCTGGCGAGGATGCATGCGACGGCGGCTGGTCCGGCGCGTAAGCAGGCGCGGAGTGTGCTACCGCGCTATCGTCGGAAAATTCAGTGACCCAGGGCGGTAGGTCATCCTCGTCGTCAGCCTGCTGCGGAGCAGGCTTGGCAGCTGGCGCGGCAGGCGACGCGACTTGCTGCGGCGCGACTTGGCGCACAGGCGCTTCCAGTACGGCCGCTTGCGCATCGCCGCCCATGGTCGCCGCAGGCGACATGTCTTCCCACGGCGCCGGACGCGACGGCGCGGCAGCAGCCGGCGGCACATGCGCAGCGTTCGGCGCAGCAGGCGGCGTGTACGCGGCGCTTGGCGCGTGCGGCTGCGAAGGCGATGCGAACGCGGCGGGCGGTGCGGAAGCGGCAGGCCCGGCATCCGGCGCGGCACCAAACGACGATGCCGGTGCGCCGCTCGACGGCGCCACTGCTGGCGCCGGGGAGGACGGCGCGGACGCAGCCGGTGCTGGTGCGGCGCTTGCCGACGCGGATCGCGCGCCTGGCTTGGAAGCCGCGCGGGCCGCCTCTAGGGCAGCGTTGATGGCGGCACGCGCGGCACTGATAGGCGCTGCCGGTGCAGCCGGAGCCGCTGGTGCAGCCGGCGCCGCAGATGCAGCGTGCTCAGCTGGCGCAATGGCGGCCGGGGCATTCATCGCCGCTGGCGCAGCAGCAGCCGGCGCATGCATCGGCGCGTGAGCAGCAGCAGGCGCTGGCGCTGGTGGCGCAACATGCGCAGATGGCATCGCACTGGCAGACGGGTTGGAAGCAACCGCAGCCGGAGCAGGCGCCTCCGCCCGCGCCATCGCCGCAGCCGCACCGGCCCCCCCCCCCGCCGGCGTCACACTGGCGTGACTAGCCTGCAGATGCGAAGCCGCACGCGCAGGCGGCGCCGCCGCGGCACGCGCCGCAGCCACCGCCGCCGGACGCGACATGGCCGGCGCCGCAGCCGGTTGCCCCTCCGCTCCGCCTACGCCGGGCCGAAAGGCCAGCATGCGCAGCAAGGTCATCGAGAAGCCCGCATATTCATCCGGCGCCAAGCCCAATTCATTCCGGCCATGCACCGCGATCTGATAATACAGCTGCACCTCTTCCGCATCGAAGGCCGCCGCCAGACGCACGATATCGGCGTACTCCGGCAAATCCTCCGGCAAGGCGGTCGGCACCGTCTGCGCCAGCGCGATCCGGTGCAGCAAGGTACCCAGGTCCTGCAAGGCGCCGTTATACGACAGGCTGCGCGTGGCCATCTCATCGGCCACGGCCAGCAAGTCCGCGCCATCCTGCGCCGCCAGCGCATCCAGCAAACGAATCAGATAAGACTGATCCAGCGCACCCAGCATGCCCTGCACCGCGTCCAGCGTCACCGCGCCGGCCGCATAGGCGATCGCCTGATCAGTCAGCGACAACGCATCACGCATCGAACCATGCGCGCCGGCGGCCAGCAGGCGCAAGGCGGGCGCCTCGAAGCTGATGCCCTCCTGCCCCAAAATATTATCCAGATGGCCGATGATGTGCCCCGGCGGCATCTGCTTCAAATTGAATTGCAGACAGCGCGACAACACCGTCACCGGAATCTTCTGCGGATCGGTGGTCGCCAGGATGAACTTCACGTGCTCGGGCGGTTCCTCCAGCGTCTTCAGCATCGAGTTGAAGGCGTGGTTGGTCAGCATGTGCACCTCGTCGATCATATAGACCTTGAAGCGCGCATTGCTCGGCGCGTACACCGCCTGCTCCAGCAGCTGCGCCATCTCGTCGACGCCGCGGTTGGACGCCGCATCCATCTCGATGTAATCGACAAAGCGGCCGGCATCGATCGCCGTGCACGCCTCGCACACGCCGCACGGCGTGGCCGTGATGCCGCCGTTGCCGTCGGGCCCGACGCAATTGAGCGACTTGGCCAGGATGCGCGACAAGGTGGTCTTGCCGACCCCGCGCGTTCCGGTGAACAGATAGGCGTGGTGCAGGCGACCGCTGTGCAGGGCGTGCGTGAGCGCGCGCACGACGTGCTCCTGGCCGACGAGCGTTTCGAAATTCTTGGGGCGGTATTTACGGGCGAGGACTTGATAGGACATGCTGGGATTTTACCGTAGATAGCGGATGCAAAGGGCCTATCCTGCTCAGCTAATAAGACGCGGCGCAGGGTCGCCAAAACGGCAATTGTAACAAGGCGGGGCCGGATTGGGTAATCGGGCCGGACTGTCTTACAATGTGTTTTTCTTTTAACATGAAATTATATGAAGAAACTTGTCCTGCTGCCGCTGCTGTTGCTGTCCCTCGCCGCCCACGCCGACGAACGCGAATGGGTGCCATATAAGAAGCTGATCGAGGAACTACGCCTCGACAAGTTCTACGCCATCCCGGCCGCCGAGCGCGACAAGCTCAATATGTACATCACGGTCAAGCCGCGCAACGCCGCCTACAAGCCGGCCGACGTGGTGCTGACCGTGGTGCATGGCAGCGAGCGCCAGGTGCTGACGCCGCTGTCGGCCGACTACCGCCTGACGGTGGTGCCGAATCCCAAATGGCTGTCGGACGACACCAAGATCATGACCAGCCTGCCCAAGGGCGAGAAATCGGCGGTGGATTACGAAGTCACCACGCCGCTGCCCGAAGGCACGCAATGGAACTACACGCCGGTGATGAGCAGCGTGGCGCAGATGAACCAGGCGATCAAGAAGATGGCCGGCGCGCTGAGCATGTTCGCGCCCAGCGTCAAGGTGGTGGTGTTCAAGTTCAGCAAGCCGGCGCAGCTGAAAGTCGGCGAGACGGCCTACAGCACCGACGCCAAGAACCAGATCAGGCTGAAGCCCGAGTCCGCATGGCTGAAGGAGAATCCGCTGATGGTGGCGTCCGAGCGGCCAATCGAGGCCAGGCTGGACAGTGAATAAATCAGTGAGCAAATAAAAAAAGCTGCCCTTGGCAGCTTTTTTAATATTCCCGAAGGAGGCGAGCCTGATCTGCGGCACTTATGGTTAATAGCCGTGGCTGCTTCGTTCCCGACCTGACCAGGTTAGCCATGCCACAATGCGCAGGGGCCCGCCAAGCGCAATTATAACCTACAGGCCCAACTCCTGCCAAATCTGATCGACGCGCGCCTTCACCTCGGGCGCCATGGTGATCGTGGTGCCCCACTCGCGCGTGGTTTCGCCCGGCCACTTGTTGGTGGCGTCGATGCCCATCTTGCTGCCCAGCCCGCTCACCGGCGAGGCGAAGTCCAGGTAGTCGATCGGCGTGTTGTCGACCAGCGTGGTGTCGCGGGTCGGATCGACGCGGGTCGTGATGGCCCAGATCACTTCGTTCCAGTCGCGGATGTTCACGTCCTCATCCACCACCACGATGAACTTGGTGTACATGAACTGGCGCAGGAAGCTCCACACGCCAAACATCACGCGCTTGGCGTGGCCGGCGTACTGCTTCTTGATCTGCACCACCGCCATGCGGTAGCTGCAGCCCTCGGCCGGCAGGTGGAAATCGGTGATCTCCGAAAACTGCTTCTGCAGCAGAGGCACGAACACCTCGTTCAGCGCCAGGCCCAGGATGGCAGGCTCGTCGGGCGGCTTGCCGGTGTAGGTCGAGTGATAGATGGGATCGCGGCGCATCGTGATGCGGTCGATGGTGAACACGGGGAACGAGTCCTGCTCGTTGTAATAGCCGGTGTGGTCGCCGTACGGGCCTTCCAGCGCGTGCTCGTAACCGCTCGGGTGGTTTTCGTCAGGATAGATATGACCTTCCAGCACAATCTCCGCCGAGGCCGGCACGCGCAGCTCGCTGCCGATGGCCTTGACCAGCTCGGTGCGGCTGCCGCGCAGCAGGCCGGCGAACTGGTATTCCGACAGGCTGTCCGGCACCGGCGTCACCGCGCCTAATATAGTGGCGGGATCGGCGCCCAGCGCCACGCAGATCGGATACGGCTGCCCCTTGCTCTGGATGGCGTGCTCGCGGAAGTCCAGCGCGCCGCCACGGTGGGCCAGCCAGCGCATGATGACCTTGTTCGGCCCCAGCACCTGCTGGCGGTAGATGCCCAGGTTCTGGCGCTTCTTATTAGGCCCCTTGGTGATCACCAGGCCCCAGGTGATCAGCGGCGCCACATCGCCCGGCCAGCAGTGCTGGATCGGCAGCTTGGCCAGGTCGACATCGGCGCCCTCCCACACGATCTCCTGGCACGGCGCGCCGCGCAGCTCCTTGGGCGCCATGTCCCACACGGCCTTGACCAGCGAGCCCATGCCCATCAAGTCCTTGAAGCCCTTGGGCGGTTCCGGCTCCTTCAGGCGCGCCAGCACGTGGCCGATCTTGCGCAGCTCGCTGACGCTGTCGGCGCCCATGCCCAGCGCCACGCGGCGCTCGGTGCCGAACAGATTGCCCAGCACAGGCATGCTGTGTCCGGTCGGATTCTGGAACAGCAAAGCCGGTCCGCCGGCCCGCAAAGTGCGGTCGCAAACCTCGGTCATCTCCAAATGCGCCGAAACAGGGACCAAAATGGGCTTAAGTTCGCCCATCCGTTGCAGTTGGGAAATAAAATCTCGCAGATCAGAATATTTCATCGTTTTTTAATTTTTTCTTACAGCGCAGCATACTGTTTAAAAAGACAGGTCAAGTAGTTGATTTTATTGGTTTTAGGCGCAATACAAGCAAAAAAGTAAGATTTATAAGTTATAGCTTTTGATCGCGTTAGTATTGACTTGATATAAAACGGCTTCTACAATTTGCCCTACTTGAAGAGAACACGGTTCAGCACGGGTTGAGCCCGGTAAGCGGACCACGCAAATGTGTTGCTCATTCATTCACGGAGTCGGGGCTCCACATGACATTTTAAGGAGTGTTTTCAAAAGGCGTCTGCCTTACCCCCGAAAGAAGTTGTATTGCGACTGATCGAATACCACAGGGAAACATCAGCTCAAGCAAGCAATGACGGCGTCCAACGCGCGCTCCCAGCGGCGACGGACGATGATATTTCTGATGCACGGCATTAGCACCCGGTTAGCTGCGTTCAACGCTGGCGGGGACCCGCTTTTACGGACATTTCAGGGGAACTCTATGATTAATCGTTTCACCGGTGCAACTCAGTTTGCCCGCACCATGGCTCGCCAGCCAGCAGCGTGGTTCTCCACGACTCGCGTTTCGGCAAAGGGCGTGTTGACCACCGCCCAGCACACTCTGACCATTCTGGGTGTGACCGCTTTAGTAGTGATGGCAGTACTGTTTGTCCGTCCCGACCTGGCCAAGGCTCTGAGCAACAGCCTGAACCACGAACCGGAAGTCGAAGCTGTCGCCGTCGTGGCGCCGCCCCTGTCGGCCCTGATGGAAACGCCAGCCGCGGCACCGGCCGCCAGCACCGCGCCGCTGACCGCCGAAGAAAAAGCCCTGCTGGGCACGCAGAAGCAGCAGCAATGGGTCACCTCCTGGCTGTCCAAGCGTTACCGCGTAGCGGGCGACGCCGCCAACATGCTGGTCTCCACCGCCTACCTGACGGCGCGCGAGATCAAGCTCGATCCGCTGCTGATCCTGGCCGTGATGGCGATTGAATCGGGCCTGAATCCGTTCGCGGAAAGCCCGGTCGGCGCGCAAGGCCTGATGCAGGTGATGTCCAAGGTGCACCACGATAAATTCCAGGAAATGGGTGGCTTGCAGGCTGCGCTCAATCCGGTGGCCAACATCCGTGTCGGCTCGCTGATCCTGAAGGACTACGTCACCCGTGGCGGTTCGGTCGAAGCCGGCCTGAAGATCTACGTCGGCGCCGCTGCGTTCGAACACGACGACGGCTACGGCTCGAAAGTGCTGGCCGAGTACCAGCGCCTGAAGCAGGTTTCGGCAGGCAAGAAAGTGCCGACCATCACGCCAATGATGGCCGCCGCGCCAGCCAAGCCTACGCCGCCGGTCGCGGCGGTTGAGAAGTCGGTCACCGGCACCCAGATCGCCGGCCTCTGATTTCGGTAGATCAAGCAGACGAAGCCACCTTGCGAGGTGGCTTTTTTACGTCTGGACGATCAGTGCGGACAGGTACCGACCCTGGTTTTGACACCGTCCCGGAACGGATCGCGGCCGCCGGTCAAGCTATTGGACTCCATCACCGCACAATAACTGCCGTCGCCCGAACGCACGCGCGTCATGAGGCGGCCATCGGGCGTGGTGAAGTTTTCGAACGTCGTGCCCTCATCCCCCACAAAGGCGCCACCCAGCTTGGCCGCCAGCGCCGTGGTGGTGTTGGCGATCTTCTTGTCGTGCGGATTCCAGGCTTCCTTGCGCAGCTGGCGGTCGACGGCGGCGGCGCTCTTGAGCGAGCGCTGCACTAGATCCTCGGCCGGCTTGGCAGGTGGCTGCGCAAACGGGTCCGGTGGCGGCATGGTCTGCGTGATGGCTTGCGGGGCTTGCGGGGCCTGCTCCGGCTGCCGGATCGGCTGCGGCGGCGCGGGCGGCAGCAGCGTCAGGCGCGGCGCGGCCGGTTCGCGGACGGGTTTGGGTTGTTGGGTCGAGGGCTTCGGCGGCGGCGGCTTCGCCGGCGCCAGGATATATGTGATGGCCTCGTGACGCCCCACGGGGGCCGCCAGAGGCCGCTCAGGCGCGCGCCAGCCGATAAACGCCAGCAAATGCGCGCCGGCGATTAGCGCCAGCCAGCCGCGGCGACGCCAGTCCGGCGTCCGCTCCAGGGTATGCAGTTCGATGATGCGCCCTCGACATTAATTGAAAATCAACGGATTCTGCGACGCAGTCCCCTCCCCCGTCAAACCCCAAATAAAAAAAGCCACCGCAAGATACCTTGGGTGGCTTCTGACAGTACCGGACGCTGCTTAGCGTTTCTTGTCGGCGGCGACTTCGTCGGGGCGGACCTTGGCGGCCAGCTTGTCCAGCACGCCGTTGACGTATTTGTGGCCGTCGATACCGCCGAACGACTTGGTCAGCTCGACCGCCTCGTTGATGACGACGCGGTAAGGGATTTCCAGGTTGTTCTTCAGCTCGAACGCGCCGATCAGCAGCACCGCGTGCTCGATCGGCGACAGTTCCGCCACGCCGCGGTCGACCAGCGGCGCGAAGCTCTCGCGCAGCGCCACGGAATCCTTGATCGCGCCGTACAGCAGCACCGTGAAGTGGTCGCCGTCGGCCTTGTCGAAGCCGTGCGCGGCGCGGATGTTGTTCACCACGGTGGCGGCGTCTTCATTGTTCAGCAGCCACTGATATAAACCCTGCAACGCAAACTCGCGCGCACGATGGCGCGGCGTGCGGTTCTTGCTGGGGTTGGCGTGCAAAATTTTATCTGTCATGGTTATACCTGTTCTTAAATACTTACAAAATCCGGCTCAGTGCGCCGGCGCATACCGGCACACTCCGCCGTTCCTACCTGTTCTTACTCGTCGTCGCCCTGATCCTGGTGCAGCTCTTCCAGCGCGATGGTCAGATTGGCCATCTCCACCGCCACGCGCGCCGCATCGGTGCCTTTTTCGGCCATGCGAACCTCGGCCTGCTCGTCGTTCTCGGTGGTCAGGATCGCGTTAGCGATAGGAATACCATAATCCAGGCCGATGCGGGTGATGCCGGCGCCCGATTCGTTCGAGACCAGCTCGAAGTGGTAGGTTTCGCCACGGATCACGGCGCCCAGCGCGACCAGCGCGTCGAACTGCTGCGACTCGGCCATCTTCTGCAGCACCAGCGGCACTTCCAGCGCGCCCGGCACGGTCACGTGCAGCACGTCCTCATCAGCCACGCCCAGGTGCTTCAGCTCGGCCAGGCAGGCCGACAGCAGGCCGTGGCAGACGTCTTCGTTGAAACGCGCTTGGACGATGCCGATACGCAGGCCGTCGCCGGACAAATTGGTTTCGTAGCTTCCTACAGTCATGGAGTGCCTCTTGTATGTTGGGTTGAATTAGTTCGGTTTGGCCATGTAGCCGGTCACTTCCAGGTCGAAGCCCGTCATCGACGGCATCTTGCGCGGGCTGGCCAGCAGCTGCATCTTGCAGACGCCGACTTCGCGCAGGATCTGCGCGCCGATGCCGTAGCTGCGCAGGTCCATGCTGGCGGCGCGGCCCTTCGGCTTGGTTTCCGGCTTGCCCAGCGCGTCGAACTGCGCGAAGAACTGCTCCGCCGTCTCTTCGCAATTGAGCAGCACGATCACGCCGCGCTCGGACGCCTTGACCGCCGCCAGCGACGACGACAGGTTCCACGAGTGGGTGGTCGCTTCCGACTCCAGGAAGTCGAGGATGGACACCGGCTGGTGCACGCGCACCAGGGTTTCCTTGGTCTTGTCGATGTCGCCGTGCACCAGCGCCAGGTGGGCCGAGCCGCTTGGCTTGTCCCGGAAGGCGATCATGCGGAAGTCGCCCTGCGCGGTCTTGAGCGGACGCTCGCCGATCTTCTCGACCAGCGACTCGTTGCGGCTGCGGTAGTGGATCAGGTCGGCGATGGTGCCGATCTTCAGGCCGTGTTCCTTGGCGAATTCCAGCAGGTCCGGCAGGCGTGCCATGGTGCCGTCGTCCTTCATGATCTCGCAGATCACGGAGGCCGGGGTCAGGCCGGCCATGGCGGTCAGGTCGCAGCCGGCTTCGGTATGGCCGGCGCGCATCAGCACGCCGCCAGGCTGGGCCTTCAGCGGGAAGATGTGGCCGGGCTGGACGATGTCCGACGGCTGGGTATCCTTGGCCACGGCCACCTGGATGGTCTTGGCGCGGTCGGCCGCCGAGATGCCGGTGGTCACGCCCTCGGCCGCCTCGATCGACACGGTGAAATTGGTGCCGAAGGCGGTGCCGTTACGGGCCGACATCATCGACAGGTTCAGCTGGTCGCAGCGCTCTTCGGTCAGGGTCAGGCAGACCAGGCCGCGCGCGTGCTTGACCATGAAATTAATGGCTTCAGGCGTCACAAAGTCCGCCGCGAGCACCAGGTCACCTTCGTTTTCCCGGTCTTCTTCGTCGACCAGAATCACCATGCGGCCAGCGCGCAATTCGGCGACGATTTCTTCGGTGCTGGAAATTGACATTTTTAATCCTTTGTAGCGGAGCTGGAACAGGGCGCTATTTTAAAGGATTTACGCCCGCCCCACCGCAAAAGGCCGCTTTTATCCGCCAAATGGCCGACTTTGGCGGGCGCCTTCTGGATTATTTGCCAATATTTCAGCGATTGGCCGCTTATTTGCCGGCGGCGCCCACCGACACCATGCGCTCGACGTAGCGGGCGATCAGGTCGATCTCCAGGTTGACCTGCTTGCCCACCTCGAGGTGCTTGAGGGTGGTCATGGCAATGGTGTGCGGGATCAGGTTGATCGAGAACTGGCACACCAGGTCCTTGCCGCTGCCGATATCGGTCACGCGGTTGACCGTCAGCGAGACGCCGTTGACAACGATCGAGCCCTTGAAGGCCAGGAACTTGGCCAGTGCCTGCGGCGCTTCGATCACCAGCTCCCACGATTCGCCCACCGCCTCGAACTTGCGCACCACGCCCAGGCCGTCGACGTGGCCGGTCACCAGATGGCCGCCGAGGCGCTCGCTCAGCGTGACGGCCTTTTCCAGATTCACCTCGGTCAGCGTGTCGAGGCCAACGGTGCAGTTCAGGCTTTCGCGCGAGACGTCGACGCGGAAGTTGCTGTCATCCTTTTCCACCACGGTCATGCAGGCGCCGTTGATGGCGATCGAATCGCCCAGCGCGACGTCGGCCAGCGGCAGGCCGCCGGCGTTGATGTCCAGGCGCACGCCCGCGAACGAGCCGCCTTCCAGCGGCTTGACCGATTCAATTTTGCCGATAGCGGCGACAATTCCAGTAAACATGTGAGTGCAATCTTAATGATGAGTGAATCGTGCAAGGATACGCAAATCTTCGCCGATCTGCTTGACCTCGTGATATTTCAGCTGCTGCCGCTGCGACAGCTCGGCCAGCGCCGGCAAGGCGAACATGCTCTGCGCGTCGCCCAGCAGCATCGGCGCCAGGTAGACCAGCAGCTCGTCCACGCAACCCTCGCGGATCAGGGAGCCGTTGAGCTTGCCGCCTGCTTCGACGTGCAGCTCGTTGATCTGGCGCCGGCCCAGCTCGCGCATCAGCTCAGGCAGGTCGACCTTTCCGCTGGCGTTGGGCAGCAGGATGATTTCCGCGCCCGTCGCCCGCAGCGCGGCCTCTTTCTCGGGATCGGCCACGGCCGCCGCGATCCAGGTGCCGCCGCCCTGCAGGACCTTTGCGGACGGATCGATGTCGAGCTTGCTGTCGACGACGATGCGGCGCGGCTGGCGCGGCGTTTCCACCGCGCGTACGTTGAGCTGTGGATCGTCGGCCTTGACGGTGCCGATGCCGGTCAGGATGGCGCAGGCGCGCGCGCGCCAGGCGTGGCCGTCGGCGCGCGCTTCCGGCCCGGTGATCCATTGGCTGACGCCGTTGTGCAGCGCCGTCATGCCGTCCAGGCTGGCGGCGGTTTTCATGCGCACCCACGGCAGGCCGCGCGTCATGCGCGAGAAGAAGCCGATGTTCAGTTCATACGCCTGCTCTGCCAGCAGGCCGACGCTGGTCTCGATGCCGGCGGCGGCCAGCTTGGCCATGCCCTGCCCGGCCACCAGCGGATTCGGATCCTCCATCGCCGCCACCACGCGACCCAGGCCGGCACGCACCAGCGCGTCCGAGCATGGTGGCGTGCGGCCGTGGTGATTGCAGGGTTCCAGCGTGACGTAGGCGGTGGCGCCGCGCACATCGTGGCCGCGCGCCTGAGCATCCTTGAGCGCCTGGATTTCAGCGTGGTCGCTGCCGGCCTGCTGCGTGACGCCGGCGCCGATCACTTGGCCGTCGCGCACGATCACGCAGCCGATGTGCGGATTCGGCGAGGTGGTGTACAGGCCTTTCGCGGCCCACTCCAGCGCCAGCGTCATGCCTTCGAGATCGTTGTTGATGTTCACGTTGTCCTTAGTCCTTGGCGCTGGCGCAGCTGGCGTCGCCCGCCGCCGGGTCGCACACGCGCGCCCGGCCCAGCATATTGATCTTGATGTTGCGCACGTCTTCGCCCCGCGTCAGCGACAGAGTGCCCCAGCGCGCGGCCAGGCTGTTGCTCGCGCTGCAGGCGCGTCCAGCGCCATTATAAGCAAGATATTGCGGCGTTGCGGCCGACGAGAACGCCGCCGTGATGGTGATGCCTTCGGCGACCGGCCCGTGCCTGGTCAGCAGCAGCTCGCCGGCGTCGTGGCGGCGGTTGCCATTCTCGTCGACAAACACCACCCAGCCTTCGCGCCAGGATGCGCCTGCCGGTTCCAGCGGCACCATCAAGACTTGGGCGCCACGCGCGATGGCCTGCGAGCGCGTCAGGTTGATCGCGGCCAGCAGGTCGTTGACGGCTACCCGCAGTTGCTGTTGCTTCAGCCCGGCGTGGAAGCTCGGCACGGCGACGCCGAGCAAGGTCGTGACCAGCGCAAGGACGATCAATAGTTCGATCAGCGTGTGTCCGGGTGTGGAATGTGAACGCATCGCGCCGCCCTCTCATGGCCAGCAACGGGTGGATGGGCCGGTCGCCAGGCGCAGGCCGCTGCTGGTGAGCTTGAGCTGCAGGCAATCTTCATCGCGAAAGTTACGGTCGACCATCGCGGTGCCGGGCGTGGCGATCAACTGCACGCATTGCGAAATCGGCTCGCCATCGCAAGCCTTGCCTTCGATTTCATACGCGCTGGTAGGCGCGCCGTTGCTGCTCCACCACTTGAACTGGCGGGCTTCCGGCTCCGTGGTGCTTGATGAAAAGGCGATGTAGGTATTGGCCTGCGTGTAAAAGCGTTCTTCCTGCTGCATCAATTGCAGCATCGCCGCCTGCGCTTCGGAACGGCGGGCGCGGATCACATGTTGCTTAAAGCTCGGCATCGCCTGCGCGGCCAGCACGGCCAGAATCACCAGCACCACCAGCAGCTCGATCATGCTGAACGCCTGCTCATGAAGAGGCTTCATTTGATGGCCTCATGCAGCTCGCGCCAGTTGGCGACTTCACGCCAGCTAAGCCGGCCGGACCGCAAGCGCACCTTGAGCGCGCCCGCCACTGCAACCTCCCCTGCCGACACGTTGGCCACCGCATAGTTCTTCGTCACCACGACCTGCCCGGTGGGATCAGGCGCGCTGGGGGTGGACGATTGCGGCACCAGCGCCACCAACGTTGGGTAGGTCGGTTGCAGCAGGCCGACTATCGGCTTGGTCGGATCGATGCTGGCTGTGCTGCGGCCCTCTGGCAGGCCGGTAAGCGCATTCAGCACGTAGGTGCGGCTGCGTGAAGCATCGCATTTGTCCGTGCCTGGCAACAGCGTGTTGAACACCACGGCGCCGCCCGCCAACACGCCGCTGCCGATGCTGCGCTCGCCCGTGCGCGACGATTGCAGGAAGTCGACATACCAGCCTTTGCTGCCCGGGGCAATCTCCGCGCCGCTGAGGCTGAACAGGTTTGCGGACGAGGCATTCAACATACGCTCGGTCAGCTGCCGCCGGCCGGCCACGACATCCATCGGAACGGACAAGCTGTCATGGATGCCATAAAACGACTGGGTAACGAAACCGCCTGCCGACAAGTCGGTCCGGTCGAACAACACGCCGGTGCCGAACAGCACCATGTAACCGCCGCCGGTGGCATAGGCCAGCATCGGCCGCTGTGCGACCGGCTGACGGCGGCCATCGGCATCGCGGGCAGCGAACAGCGCTTGCACCGCGACGCTGGGCCAGCCAGCGAAATCGAAGCGCCACAGATTGCCTTGCAGGTCGCCGGCGTAGGCGTAGCTCAGCGCGCCGTCGCGGTCGAAGGTCAAGGCTGGGGCGCTCAGGCCGTTCGCCATCGTTGAATCGGAGATCGGCGTGGTCCATCGGTAGTAGTTCGCGTTGAGCTTCCATGGCGCATCGCTGGGCTTGTCGAGTGCCAGCAGGAATAAGGCGCCCTTGCCGTTGCGGCTGGAGTGGCCGTCGCTGGCGTAGTTGTTCAGGCCGCTCGTGGCGACGGCGAAATAGCGGTCGCTGGCCGCCTCACCGCCGTGACCGGTGCGCACCTTGGCGATCTGCGGCAGCGTGGTGAGATTGCCCATCATGGGATCGTCACGGTCGGTAAATTCCCACAGCGCGGACGCTGCGTTCAGTGCCTCAGGGTCGGTGACGTCCAGCGCGAACAGGCCTTGCGCGCCGCCGCCCATCGCGGAGATCAGTACGGTGCGCCAGTTGTCTGCAATAACAGCGTCGCCGCTGATCGCGGGGCCATCGACGTAGGCGCGGTGCACATAGCTGGGGCTCGGCAAGCGGTTTAGCGCCGATATCAATGCGTCGGGCAGGTAAGCGTAGCGCTCGATGCCGCTGTCGGCGTCGAAGCCATGCAGCATGCCATCGTTGGCGCCGAGGTAGATCATGGGGCGGCGGGCTTTGTTCCGTTCGCGAAAAGCCATGAAGCCCGCATCCAGCGCAGCGCCCGACGGCGGGCCTACCAACACAGGCGTGCTGTTGATCGAGTCGCCCAGCACGCTGCTGCGCCGGCGGAACAACGCGCCCTCGTCGCTGCGGTCGCCGCGCAGGTAGGCGACGCGCCGTTCGCCCAGTCCGTCGCTGGTCGCGCGCGGCGGCGGTGTCTGGTCCAACATCGCCTGCTGCGCGGCCGACAAGGCGGGCCAGCTAAATGGAATCCCGCTCAGCCTGCCATCGCTCTGGACAATGGCCGTGTAAAGATTGCGCGCGTCGGGTGCCGGCAAGGGAGGCCGTCCCGGCGCACCGGTCAAGATTGCACCGGCATCCCACAGCACGGCTCCCGGCACGGCCACGCCGGCCAGCGGCAAGCTGCTGCGTTCAAAGTGACCGCCACTGTCGCCCGCGTCCAGCGTCGCGCTGAGCAAGTCGCCGAGCAGCGCGAAGGATGCGGCTGTGCCGGGCGGCGCGGCTGCGACGAGGGCCGCTGGGCCAAGAGACGCGGCGCCGGACGGCGCAGCAACTGCCGCCGGCGCGGCCAGCAGCAACGAGGTACCCGCCATTCGCATTCCCGCAGCGGGCGTGGCGGCGCGGCAGGCAGCAGTCAGGGGTTCGCTGCCGATATTGATCAGCGGCGGTGCGGCATGTACGCCAGAGGCCAGCATCGGCAGCAGCATCAACAGCAAGGCGATCAAGACCCACGACCACATGCGGCCACGCCCAGGCATCGCTATTTGCATATCCCCTCCTCACTCCGGCTTGCTGTACACAGTTTGCAAGACCACTTCCGTCCCCGGCCGCGCGCCGAATCCGATCACCGTCACGCGGTAGCAATAGCTAACGGCCGACGCGTCCTCTCCCGGCTGATGGCACGCCATGCGCTCGACCAGATAGCGCGGCTTCCTGAATGGCAGCACGCCTTCTGCCGTGAGCATCTCCGCCCCGGTGTGCTCGCCGTAGCCCACCGTGCAGGCGCCGCCGTCCTCCGCTCCAGAGAGATCCACCCGCTGCCACGCGGGCGCCACATCGCAGGCGCTGACCGCCGCCGTGCCGGATTGAATATCGCGCTCCGCATCTGCCAAGGCATCCTCCGCCGCTTGTAACGCCACTTCCCGATCACGCTCGCCGCGCGCCGCCTTCTCGCCCTGCAAGCTCATTTGCGCCGCCGACACGCCCAGCAACATCACCAGGATCAGCATCATCAGGCACATCAATACCGCCACGCCCCGTTGCCTTCGCCGCGCCATGACTATCCGCTCCGGTTGCGTAACGCCACCGTCATGCTCACCACCCTGCGCGCCCGCGTACGCTGCGATGTCGGCAGGCTCGCCTCCACGATGCGCACGCCCTCGTCGTCGCCATGCGCATCGGAATACGCGGGGCCGAACAGGTCGTATTGCGCGGCTCCGTTATCGGCGCGCGCGTTGCTCTCGCCATGCAGCAGCAACGCCACCCGGACGCTGCAAACGCGCTTCCAGAAAGTCTTGCGGCGGAAATCACGCAAGCGTTCATCCGCCGTCGCGCCAACCAGCGCCAACGCGGCGTCCAACGCATCGATGCCGCTGGCATTGAGATAGGTATTGGGCACGCCGTCCGCCGGCACATCCGTGTCGAGCCCATACAGCACCTGGAAGGAATCGACGCCGCGTACGATGGCGTCCGCGCCCCAGCCGGAAGCGCCCCGGTATTTGCAGCGCAACTCGGTCTCGCCGGCACCATCGTCCGCAACGTAGAAGATGCTCCAGCCGCGCGCGTCGGTCGCGTCCGGCGCGGCCACGCCGAAGCCGGCGCAATTGAGATTGGAACCGTCGCCATTGCTGCCCACGCCACTGCCAGAGAAGCGCAACGCCAGCACATCGCTGCCATGCGCCACCGCCGGCAACAGCCCCGAGATATCCGCGCTGCCCCGGCTGATGCTGCGCGCATCCAGTCCCGCTACGGACGCCGGCGCCGCATCATCCAGTTCTATCGGGGCCGCCTTGCCGTCCCAGTTGACGTAGGCGCCCTGCCGTATCGAACGCGCCAGGATGTCGAGCGCATGGCGCCCTCCGTCGTTCAGCCCGACGTACTCGTCGTGATTGCGGTAACTGCTGCCAGCCGACAGCAGCAAGCCGCTAGCCAGCAAGGTCACGACCAAGCCCAACGTCACCGCGATGGCGAACTCGACGACAGTCCAGCCGCGAACAAGGCGCGCATTCATCGCGTCGCTCCAACAACCAAGGCCAATGCCGACGCAAACTCGCCGCTCGCATCCTTGTGCGGCGTGCCATCAGGATTTTTTTCGCGCCACCCGATCTTGACCACCACCGGCGCACCCGCCCCGCCGCCGCAGGCCCAGACCGTCTTGCCGCCACCGTCCCGGCACACGCGCACCCGGCCCGCCGGCAGATACTGGCTCACCTGCATTTTCGCCTCGTACAGATCGAACATCGCCAGCTGCGCGCTGTCGCACGCGCCGCCATAGCACAGCGCCGACGGCGCCGGCGGATGAGGTTCCGCCAGCGCATCGTAATCAAGCAACAGGTAGGGATTGGCGCCATCGGCCAGATGCATTTGCGCGCCATTGGCACGCATGCGTTCGGCCAGGCCAGCCGCGACGTAGCCCGCCTGCGACAGCAACGCCGCCTGATGCCGCGCACGCAACGCGGACAATTGCATCGCCACGCCGCCGACAATGCCAAACGCCAGCAACAACACGGCAACGAGGATTTCCAGCAGCGTAAAGCCCGGCATATAAGCGCGTGTGCGCATTGCACACCTCCGCAAGTCGACGAGGACAGTGCTAGAAGTTAGCAGTGACTGCAGCTGAGAGTATGAGATGTATCAATGGTGCGCCAGCCATGGGCCGGCGGCTGACGCGCGGGAAACTCGCACGGGAAACTAAGCCTTGCGCGGCTTGCGTTCCTGCCCGACTTCGGCAATGGCGTCCTGGAACTCGGCCAGGTCTTCGAAGTTTTTGTAGACGGATGCAAAACGGATATACGCGATCTTGTCGAGACGCTTCAACTCCTGCATCACCAGCTCGCCGATATAGCCGGTATCGACCTCGCGCTGTCCGCTGGTCAGCAGCTTTTCCTCGATCGACAATATCGCCGCATCGACGGCGGGCGCCGCCACGGGGCGCTTGCGCAGGGCCAGCGTCAGGCTGCCGCGCAGCTTGGCCGACGAATACTCGGTACGACTGCCGTTCTTCTTGACCACATACGGCATCACCAGTTCGATGCGCTCATACGTGGTAAATCGTTTATCACATTTTCCGCAGCGCCGGCGCCGGCGTATGGCGTCCCCTTCCTCGGATACACGCGTATCGAGAACCTGGGTATCTTCATGCTGGCAAAACGGACATTTCATATTGGCGCTATTCGATGACGCGACACCGGCACAGGCCGGCGTCGCGGTGCTACAGATTACTTGGCGTAGACAGGGAACTTGTCAGCCAGAACCTTCACGGCCGCTTTCACGCGGTCGATGGTCGCTGCGTCGTGCGGATTGTCCAGCACGTCGGCGATCAGGTTGCCGACTTGTTCCGCCTCCGCTTCCTTGAAGCCACGGGTGGTGAAGGCAGGCGAGCCCAAACGAATGCCCGAAGTCACGAATGGCTTCTGCGGATCGTTAGGGATGCCGTTCTTGTTGCAGGTCATGTGAGCCGCGCCCAGGATCGCTTCCGCTTCCTTGCCGGTCAGGTTCTTCGGACGCAGGTCCACCAGCATCACGTGCGACTCGGTGCCGCCGGAAACGATGCGCAGGCCGCGCTTGATCAGGGTCTTGGCCAGCACGTCGGCGTTGATGACGACTTGTTGCTGGTAAGCCTTGAACTCAGGCGTCAGCGCTTCCTTGAACGCGACGGCCTTGCCGGCGATCACGTGCATCAGCGGGCCGCCCTGGATGCCTGGGAAGATGGCCGAGTTGATGATCTTCTCGTGCTCGGCCTTCATCAGGATGATGCCGCCGCGCGGGCCGCGCAGCGATTTGTGCGTGGTCGAGGTGACGAAGTCGGCGTGCGGCACTGGATTAGGATACAGGCCGGCGGCGATCAGGCCGGCGTAGTGCGCCATGTCGACCATGAAGTAGGCGCCAACAGCCTTGGCGACAGCGGCGAAGCGCTCGAAATCGATCTTTTTCGAGAACGCCGAGGCGCCGGCGATGATCAGCTTGGGCTTGTGTTCCTTGGCCAGCGCTTCCATGGCGGCGTAGTCGATGTCCTCTTCCGGGGTCAGGCCGTAGGAAACGACGTTGAACCATTTGCCGGACATGTTCAGCGGCATGCCGTGGGTCAGGTGGCCGCCTTCGGCCAGCGACATGCCCATAATGGTGTCGCCTGGTTTCAGCACGGCGAAGAACACGCCCTGGTTGGCTTGCGAACCCGAGTTCGGCTGCACGTTGGCCGCTTCCGCGCCGAACAGCTGCTTGACGCGGTCGATCGCCAGTTGCTCGACGACGTCGACGTATTCGCAACCGCCGTAGTAGCGCTTGCCTGGGTAGCCTTCGGCGTATTTATTGGTCAGCTGGGAACCCTGCGCTTCCATGACGGCTGGCGAGGTGTAGTTTTCCGAAGCGATCAGTTCGATGTGATCGTGCTGACGGGTGTTTTCTTTCTGGATGGCGCCGAACAATTCCGGGTCAACGCTGGCGAGGGTGTGATCTTTTGCGAACATGAAAAAACTCCAATCGAATTGAGTAACTTGTTACTGGCAGGTTGGATCGAATGAGGGAAGCCGATAGCGGACAGGCAGCCTCTTCGTGCATTTCCATCGATGGCTGCCCAGGCGAACGGCTGTTGAAATCTCACGTTTCCCGGTGGATGCCCACCTTTCGCCGACCGGCCGCCACGCACCAAAATGGTGATGGCCGGAGCTTTTCGCCAGTTACGTGAGACGTAATGGAAGCCTGATTGTAATTTATGCGCCAGATTTGAGCAAGGAAATGATTGCTTAAAAGGCAATCTTGTGCTGATTTTGATAGTCGCGGCTAGCCATACTGCCATTTCGGCTACACTTGACCATCGTTTCCACTCTCGCATAAGGATAGAACATGATCGTCTTCATCACGGGCGCCACCGCCGGCTTCGGCGCCGCCATGGCCCGCACCTTCGTCCAGAACGGCCATAAAGTGCTGATCAGCGGCCGCCGCGCCGACCGCCTGGAGGCGCTGGCCGCCGAGCTGGGTGCCGCAGCCCGCCCCATCGTGCTGGACGTGACCGACAAGGCATCGATCAAGGGCGCGTTGGACAGCCTGCCGGCCGAGTGGTCGCAGATCGACGTGCTGATCAACAACGCCGGCCTGGCGCTGGGCGTCACGCCGGCGCACGAATCGTCGCTGGAGGACTGGGACACCATGATCGCCACCAACTGCAGCGGCCTGGTCGCCATGACCCGCGCCATCCTGCCGGCGATGGTGGCGCGCGGCAGCGGCACCGTGATCAACCTGGGCTCGGTGGCCGGCGACACGCCCTACCCTGGCGGCAATGTGTACGGCGCCACCAAGGCCTTCGTCGAGCAGTTCACGCTGAATCTGCGCGCCGACCTGGTCGGCACCGGCGTGCGCGCCACCAACCTGGCGCCCGGCCTGTGCGGCGGCACCGAGTTCTCCAACGTCCGCCTGAAGGGCAACGACGAGGCAGCGGCCAAGGTCTACGAAGGCACCGAGCCGCTGACGGCCGAGGACATCGCCAACACAGCCTACTGGATCGCCACTTTGCCGGCCCACATCAACATCAACCGCATCGAAATGATGCCGACCTGCCAGGGCTACGGCCCGCTGGCGATCAAGCGCAACCTGTAAGCCGTTGGCACCGACGAATCGTTTCATCCCTGAAGCGATTCGTAAGCGGTTGTTACAAACCTTGGCAAGTTGCTGGGAAAACGCTTTACTATCGCAAATGCAATTTTTGACGTCTTCGTGAAAAATCCGCAGAAACAACGGATTTAACGCGAATGACGCCGTAGCAGCTTCAACGACAACAATAAAATCGCGTAGAATGTTGCTCAATCTTACCAGTAGTCAAAATAACATGCCTGCAGAGTTTATCTGGAACGTACGGGTCTATTACGAAGACACCGACGCCGGCGGTATCGTCTATTACGCAAACTACCTCAAATTCTTCGAGCGAGCCCGCACCGAGTGGTTGCGCGCCATCCACGTCGAACAGCACGCCTTGCTCCACGAACATGATGTCTTGTTCGTCGTCAAAAGCGTCAGCGCGGAGTATCATGCGCCTGCCAGGTTGGACGATGAACTAAAATTAACACTTAGTATCGAAAAGCTAGGCCGTGCCTCGATCCTGTTCGTGCAGCAAGCCTGGTGCGGCGAACAATTGCTCAACACCGCCCGCGTCAAGGTCGGCTGCGTGGGTTCCGACCTGTCGCCGCGCGCCGTACCGGCGGCGGTGGCCGAAAAAATGCGTAGTACCATCAAAACAGACTGAACCTATACATGAACGTCACCCAAGACCTCTCTTTCCTGTCCCTCATCACCAACGCGCACCTGATCGTGCAGTTGATCATGGCGCTGCTGTTCGGCATCTCGCTGACCAGCTGGACCTACATCTTCAGCAAGATGTTCGCGGTGCGCTCGGCGCGCCGCCTGACCATCGAATTCGAGAAAACCTTCTGGGCCGGCGGCAACCTGCATGCGCTGCACCAGAACGCCGGCAAGGACCGCGCCAACAGCGGCCCGCTGGCGCGCATCTTCGAAGCCGGCATGGGTGAGTTCATCAAGAGCAAGGCCGCCTACACCGCCGCCCGCGAAAGCATGGACGCCGGCGCGGTGCTGGACGGCGCCCGCCGCGCCATGCGCGCCGCCTTCCAGCGCGAGATGGACGTCCTCGAATCGCACCTGGCCTTCCTGGCCTCGGTCGGTTCGGTGTCGCCGTACATCGGCCTGCTCGGGACCGTGTGGGGCATCATGAACGCCTTCCGCGGCCTGGCCAATGTGCAGCAGGCCACGCTGGCCGCGGTCGCGCCCGGCATCGCCGAAGCGCTGATCGCCACCGCCATCGGCCTGTTCGCGGCGATCCCGGCCGTGGTCGCGTACAACCGTTTTTCGCACGACATCGACCGCCTGGCGATCCGCTTCGAGAGCTTTGTCGAAGAGTTCTCCAACATCCTGCAACGTCAGTCGCGTTAAGAAGGCAGAGCAATCATGGCTTCCTCTTTCTCCAGCAGCATGCGCGGCGGCCGCGGCCGCAAGTTCAAGTCCGAGATCAACGTCGTGCCATATATCGACGTGATGCTGGTGTTGCTGATTATTTTCATGGTCATGCCGTCGGCCAATGACCCGAGCGTGGTCGACCTGCCGAGCGCCGAGCGCTCCACCAAGCCGCCCAGCGATTACGTGCAGGTGGTCATCAAGCCGAACGGCGCGCTGTCGATCGGTGTCAAGGGCAAGGGTGAAGAGGCGCCGGAAACCGCGCCCAACCGCGACGCGCTGGTCAAGAAGCTGCGCGCCATCCACAACGACCATCCCGACTATCCGGTGCTGATCGCCGGCGACAAGGAAAGCAAGTACGACGACGTGATCCAGCTGATCTCGGAAGCGAAGAAGATGGGCATCAACCGGGTCGGTTTGTCGACCAAGTAAATCACAGTGCATACGATGAAACCCGCAACGGCAGGCGGCCCCTACAAAGTGCCGCGACAAAACGAGGGCTGGCGCTCGATGGCGCTGGCCGCGGCCATGCACGCCGTGCTGCTGCTGTTCCTGTGGGTGGGCGTGAGCTGGCAGAACAATGAGCCGACCACCGTGCAGGCCGAGATCTGGGACATGAAGGTGCAGGAAGCCGCGCCGGCGCCGCCGCAGGTCAAGCCCGAGCCTGAGCCTGAGCCCGAACCGGAACCGACGCCGGTGGTCAAGGCCGCCCCGCCAAAACCGGTGGAAGCGCCGCCGACGCCGAAGGAACCGGACATCGCCCTCGAACGCCTGAAGCTGAAGAAGAAACTCGAACAGGAAAAACTCGAGGCGGCCAAGGAAGCCAAGCTGAAGAAGGAAGCCGAAGAGAAACAGGCCAAGGCGGAAGCCAAGAAGCTGGCCGACAAGAAGGAAGCCGAGCAGAAGCTGAAGGACGAGAAGGAACAGGCCGAGAAGGACAAGAAGAAAGCCGCGCTGGCCGAGAAAGCCGCCAAGGAAAAAGCCGAGAAGGCCGACAAGGCCGCCCGCGACAAGATCTTCGCCGCCCAGATGAGCCGCATCACCGGCAACGCCGCCAAGGGCAGCACCGGCACCGCCGCCACCTCGACCGGCGGCAAGGTCGACGGCGGCTACCAGGCGGCCATCCGGGCCAAGATCAAGAGCAACCTGGTCTACGGCACGGTGGACGACACGCTGAGCGCGACCTACCAGATCACCCAGCTGCCGACCGGTGAAATCATCGGCGTGCGCAAGATGAAGAGCAGCGGCTCGGCCGCCTACGACAGCGCGATTGAAAACGCGATCGCCAAATCGTCACCACTACCCAAGAAAAAAGATGGTACGGTAGAGCGCGAGTTTGTCGCCGATTTCAATATGAAGGATATGCACTGATGAGCACCACGAAAAAACTGAACCAAGCGATCCTGTCCGCCGCGCTGGCACTGGCCGCCGCAGGCGCCCATGCCCAGATGCGGATCGAGATTTCCGGCGTCGGCAGCAACCAGATCCCGGTGGCCGTGGCCGGCTTCGCGGACGAGAACATCGCGCCGCAGCAGATCTCCGCCATCATCAAGGCCGACCTGGAGCGCAGCGGCGCCTTCAAGCTGATCGACGCTGGCGTGATCACCAGCATGAACAACATCGACTACGGCACCTGGAAGGCCAAGGGCGCCGACGCGCTGGTGGTCGGCACCGTCGCCAAGTCGGCGGCCGGCGATTACGAGGTGCGCTACAAGCTGTTCGACACCGTCAAGCAGAGCGAGCTGTCGCAACTAAACGTGGCGCGCGCGCCGCAGTTCACCCGCCTGACCGCGCACAATATCGCCGACGACGTGTTCCTCAAGCTGACCGGCATCCGCGGCGCCTTCTCCACCCGCATCGCCTACGTCAAGGAGTACGACAAGCGCCACTACGAACTGCTGGTGGCCGACGCCGACGGCGAAGGCGAACAGATGGCGCTGCGCTCGAACGAGCCCATCATCTCGCCATCGTGGTCGCCGGACGGCACCAAGGTCGCCTACGTCTCGTTCGAACAGAAGAAGCCGGTGGTCTACGTGCAGAACCTGGTCAACCGGGCGCGCACCGTGGTCGCCAACGAAAAAGGCAGCAACTCGTCGCCGGTCTGGGCGCAGAGCGGCAACAAGCTGGCCGTGTCGCTGTCCAAGGACGGCCACACGCAGATCTACACGGTCAACGCCGACGGCGGCAACCTCAAGCGCGTATCCAACAGCGCCGGCATCGACTCCGAGGCCAACTTCGCGCCCGACGGCAGCATCTACTTCATGAGCGACCGCAGCGGCGGCCCGCAGATCTACCGCATGAACGCCGACGGCGGCGACGCCAAGCGCATCACCTTCACCGGCAACTACAACATCAGCCCGCGCGTGTCGGCCGACGGCAAGACCCTGGCCTACATCTCCCGCCGCGACGGCAACTACCAGCTGTACGTGATGGACCTGGCCAGCGGCCAGGAGCAGCGCCTGTCCGACAGCACCGACGACCAGTATCCAAGCTTTGCCCCCAACGGCAAATACATCATGTACGCCACTCAAGCCGGCGGCCGCAAATCGCTGGCTGTGGTCTCGGTGGATGGACGTGTAAAGCAACGCCTGACCACTCAGGCGGGCAACATCAAGGAGCCCACCTGGGGTCCATTCATGCAGTAACTTTTACCTTTCATCTCTAGGAGAATCAAATGCGTAAACTCAGCAGCCTCGCTTTCATCGTCACCACCGCCGCCATCCTGTCCGCCTGCTCGTCGACCCCGGTCAAGGTTGCAGAGCCAGCCAAGGTGGAAGAGCGTCAAATCGAAGCCAAACCGCAGCCGCAGGCTGACACCCGCACCGTGGCACCGGTCGAAACCAAATCGCTGGATCCGCTGGACGATCCAAAAGGCGTGCTGGCCAACCGCAGCGTGTACTTCGACTTCGACAGCTACGTCGTGCGCGACGACGGCAAGCCAGTGGTGGAAAACCACTCGGCCTACCTGGCCAAGAACAAAGCCCGCTCGATCCTGATCCAAGGCAACACCGACGAACGCGGCGGCGCCGAGTACAACCTGGCCCTGGGCCAGAAGCGCGCCGAAGCCGTGCGCAAGGCCATGACCACGCTGGGCGTGTCGGAATCGCAGGTCGAAGCCGTTTCGCTGGGCAAGGAAAAGCCTAAAGCCACCGGCTCGAACGAAGAAGCATGGGCGCAAAACCGTCGTGCAGACATCGTCTACAAGTAATCGAAAGCACTACCCTTTTGCCGGGTGACAGGCATAATACGGGGCGGCACGCGGATAACACCGCGTCCC
The DNA here is from genome assembly GCF_040362985.1 of Duganella caerulea. NCBI lineage: Bacteria > Pseudomonadati > Pseudomonadota > Betaproteobacteria > Burkholderiales > Oxalobacteraceae > Duganella > Duganella caerulea. Next base: position 29,711 of record NZ_BPWJ01000013.1, read on the forward strand.
GCCCCGTTTCCTATTAGATTTGTGTGAAAGCGTCCGACATGAAGAAACTCTCCAAATCCGGCCTGAGCGCCGTCCTGCTGGCCGCACTGACCTGGCTGCCGCTGCAAGCCCACGCCGGGCTGTTCGACGACGACGAAGCCCGCAAAGCCCTGCTCGACCTGCGCGCCAAGGTCGAAGCCATGCGCGCCGAGCTGAACGCCCGCATCGACACCAAGTCCGACAAGTCCAGCACGCTGGACCTGGTCTCGCAGAATGAAATGACGCTGCAGGAAGTGGCCAAGCTGCGCGGCCAGATCGAAGTGCTGAGCAACGAGCTGGCCAACGCGCAAAAGCGCCAGAAGGATTTCTATGTCGACCTCGACGCCCGCCTGCGCAAGCTGGAGCCGCGCGAGGTGACCATCGACGGCAAGACCGCGCAAGTGGACCCGAGCGAACAGCGCACCTATGAGGCCGCGTGGCAGACCTTCAAGTCGGGCGACTACAAGGCGGCGGGCACGGCGTTCACCGAGTTCGTGCAGCGTTATCCGGGCTCCAGCTATGCGCCGGCCGCGCAGTACTACCTGGGCAGCGCCTACTTCGCGCAGCGCGACTGCAAGAGCGCCATCGCGGCCCAGCAGCAGGTGCTGAAGAACTACGCCGACAGCCCGAAGGCGCCGGAAGCCATGCTGATCATCGCCAGCTGCCAGACCGAGCTGAAAGACAAGGCCGCCAAGAAGACGCTGCAGGATTTGATCAAGACCTATCCTGACTCGTCGGCAGCGGCCACGGCCAAGGAACGCCTCGGCGGCAAATAATTACTCGGGGGTATTTGACAGCCGGACTCATTACCCCCTATAATCTCGCTTCTTCGGGGGTCGTTAGCTCAGCTGGTAGAGCAGCGGACTTTTAATCCGTTGGTCGCAGGTTCGAATCCCGCACGGCCTACCATTCGAAGAAAACCAAGGTTTCATACCTTTGGGTCGTTAGCTCAGCTGGTAGAGCAGCGGACTTTTAATCCGTTGGTCGCAGGTTCGAATCCCGCACGGCCTACCAAGAATTATCAAGGAAGCCCACGAATTTCGGTTCGTGGGCTTTTTTGCGTCCAAGGAGATCTGCATGCGCAACGTCTTGCTCTGGCTGTTCGCTTCCGTCCTGTCGGCACCCATGCTTGGGTGCGCCTCCCTCCATCCTGCGGAACCGTCCTCCGAGGATTTGCACTCGACATTGGCGCGGCTTGCGTCAAAACATCATGTTTGCGCCGTGGCGATCGCCACGATCAAAAATCGAAAGCTGGACGCAATGGAGTTCGCCTCCGGCTGCGAACCGACGATGGTGCCGAACGCGGACAGCGTATTTCAGGCTGCCTCGCTCAGCAAGCCGGTCTTCGCCTACGAGGTGCTGAAGCTGGTAGATCAAGGGGAAATGGAACTTGATATGCCCGTCATGCACTATCTGCCTCAGGGTTATCGGCACCGGTTTCAACCGTTGAAGGCTGAACCGTCCGATCTGGTGACCGATCCTCAAATCCAGGCGGTCACCGTCCGCATGCTGCTGAACCACACGTCCGGCCTGCCGAACTGGGCGTCCGGTCCACTGAAATTCGATTCGGCCCCTGGCGCGAAATGGGGATACTCCGGGGAAGGTTTCGTGCTGTTGCAGAATGCTGCGGAGGCGGTGACCGGCCAGCCCTTGGACCAGCTTATGGACACCCAGGTATTCACACCGCTGGCCATGGATCATAGCGACTACGTCTGGCACGGCCGCCTTGCTGAAAATATCCTGCCTGGGACCAAAGCGAACGGGACGCCCAGAGCGACAAAAGACTTCAAGCGGCCGGTCGCAGCGTTTTCCCTCTACACCAGCGTTGCGGACTATGGAAAATTCCTGGCCGCCGTGCTGAACGACGACCGAGTGCTCAAGCAGATAACCGCGTCGCCAGTGGAGTCCGATCAAAGCTTGAATCTGAGCTGGGGGCTAGGCTGGGGAATCGAGCGAAGCCGGGACAATCTCTACATTTGGCAATGGGGCAACAATACCGGCTATCGTGCATTCGTTATCGCATCGCCCCGCACGGGTGACGGACTGGTGATGTTGACCAACAGTGAAAATGGTTTGAAACTGGCCGAGCCCATCACGCAAAAGGTATTACCAGACGAGCACAAGCTCTTCCGGTTTCCTGCATTGGGCGGAGGCATGACGGAATCTTTATGCGAAAGCTTGTACTTATGTTTATGACGAAGCGGCCGAGAGCATACCGCATGTGGGTAGCGGGCGGCGTGCTGTTTGCGCTGCCGCTGGCGCTCGCCAATGCCAGCACCTGCTATGGCAAGCCAGCGAATGGCCGCCTGCAAGATGGCGTGCAGCTTCCTGCGCAGGGCAAGAATTTTGTTCCCTACAGCAGTGTCGGCGTCGCGCTGGGCCGGACCTATGTGCATCAGAGCATCCGCGATATCGTGGTCGACGCTTACGACGCCGTCTATCAGGCAGCGCCAGACAAGCGCTTCATGTACGGCGAAACAGGGCTGGCCAACGGCGGGCAAATCAAGCCGCATCACACTCACCAGGCCGGGCTATCGGTCGATTTCATGGTGCCCGTCCTCGACAGCAAGAACCAACCGACGCTGCTGCCGTCGAATGCGCTGAACAAGTTTGGCTATGGTCTTGAGTTTGACGCGAACGGCGTGCTGGGTGATTTGCATATCGACTTTGAAGCCATCGCGGAGCACCTGCACCAGTTGGCCGACGCGGCAGAAAAACGACATGTGAAAATCGAACGGGTGATCTTCCAGAAAGAACTCGCGGAACGGCTGCTCCAGACATCACGTGGGCGCGATTTGCGTACCACCCTGCCCTTCATGAAAACCACGCCGTGGATCAGGCACGACGAACACTATCATGTGGACTTCTCACTGCCGTGCCGCCCGCTCAGCGCCTACCGCGGGCCATAGGGCAAACTCGTGAGATTACTTTCAACATCAGAATTCGCGACAAGGCTGGCGACACCCTACACCGATGCGGCGCTGGCCTCGTCGGAACTGCTGCTGGACGGTGAGCCCAGCGGCCTGATCGTGACGGGAGCCGTGCTGGAAGCGGCTGTGGAATGGCAAGGCTGTCGCATCGCTTTCCTCACCGATGACATTCCCTTTGAAGACATGCTGCGGATTTATATGTTCGACGCCAATATGACGTTGATGGATGCTGCCGTGTTCGGCGCAATGTACTCGACCGGCATGTTTGCTGAACTGAGCCTGCAGCCGCCGAATACGCTGACGTTTCGCTTCTTCGGCGGCATCGTCTGGCGCATGGTGCTGCTAGCAGAACGGGAATTTGCCCTTCCCCTTCTTTCCGATCCGCGCGGCGTGAGCCGAAAGTTTAAATTCTTCAGGCGCTTTCGAATTAAGGGCAAGCCGCAGCCAGAGAGCGCACGCAGGAGTTCAACGCAGTCCAAGACGCCAGCGCGGGCGAAGGTTGCCACGCCGCCATCACGCCGCACATCGCGAGAGCGCGTACCAAAAATGGTATAAATCATTTTTATCAACGACCGATTTGACCAAAGCAGGCCTGCACGTCGAAATCCAGCTACGGGAAACCGCATAACCGCTTGGCCTGCTACAACTCGTTTGTCACGCGCGGCTCCATGCAATCCAATTCAGCCGCCGCATCATCAGGCAGCACGAACGACCCCACCGCGATATTCTCGCGCAAATGCGCCAGCGACGACGTCCCCGGAATCAACAGGATATTCGGCGAGCGGCGCAGCAGCCACGCCAGCGCCACCTGGTTGGGCTTCGCCTGTAAGCGCTCGGCGACGGCCGACAGCGTCGCCGACTGCAACGGCGAAAATCCACCCAGCGGAAAGAACGGCACATAGGCGATGCCGTCCTTCGCCAGCGCGTCGATCATCGCGTCGTCTTGCCGGTGCGCCAGGTTGTAGTGATTCTGCACGCAGACGATCTCGCACATCGCCCGCCCTTGCGCCACCTGCGCCTCAGTGACGTTGCTTAGACCGATCTCGCGCACCAGCCCCTGGCGCTGCAGCTCGGCCAGCGCGGTCAAGGGCTCTTCGATCGAGCCCTCGGCTGGCTGCATCGCATCGATCATTACCCGCAGGTTCACCACGTCCAACACATCCAGTCCCAGATTGCGCAAGTTGTCGTGCACGGCCTTCGTCAATTCATCAGGCGAGCTGGCGGCCAGCCAGGACGCATCCGCGCCGCGCCGCGCGCCGATCTTGGTGGTGATGACCAGGTCGTCGCGATAGGGATGAAGCGCTTCGCGTATCAACTGGTTGGTGATGTGGGGGCCGTAGAAATCGCTGGTGTCGATATGATTTATACCGTTTTCGACAGCTGCCCGCAGCACGGCCAAGGCGCCTGCCCGGTCGGCCGGCGGGCCGAAGACATGCGGTCCGGCGAGCTGCATGGCGCCATAACCCACCCGCTTGACCGTGCGGCTGCCGAGTTTGAAAGTGGTGAAAGATTGGTTCATCTGAATTCCTCCTGTTTAAGTAGAGGCCAGTGTAGACGCGCAGGCGGCGTTCGATAAGTAGGTATAATCAAGACAACCCGTACGAAATTCCGCACAATGAAAATCGACCTCGCCGACCTCACCGCGTTTCTCGCCGTCGCCAATGCAAAAGGTTTCCGCGAAGGCGCACGCGCCAGCGGACTCAGCGCATCGGGGCTGAGCGAGGCTGTGCGCCGGCTCGAAGCACAGGTCGGCGTGCGGCTGCTCCATCGCACCACTCGCAGCGTCGCCACCACCGAGGCGGGCGAGCGTCTGCGCACCCGCCTCGGCGCCGCGCTGACGGAGGTGGAAGCCGCGCTCGATGCCGTCAATGATTACCGTGGCCGCCCTTCAGGCACGCTCAAGCTCAACGTCCCCATCAGCGGGGCGCGCCTGATCCTGCCGTCCATCGTCTCGCGCTTCCTGGCCGCCTATCCCGAGATCCGGCTCGACATCACCGCCGACGACAATTTCGTCAACGTGCTGGAGGCGGGCTGCGACGGCGGCATCCGCTACGACGAGCGCCTGGAGCAGGACATGATCGCAGTGCCCATCGGCCCGCGCATCCAGCGCTTTGCCGCGGCCGCCGCGCCCTCCTACCTCGAGCGGCGCGGACGCCCCGTCCACCCGCGCGACCTGCTGCAGCACGACTGCCTGCGCCTGCGCTTCGCCGGCCGCGCGATGCCCCCATGGGAATTCGCCCGCGACGGCGAGACCGTGCAGATCGATGCCGAAGGCCCGCTGTATGTGCAAGGCGGCGCGATCGCCGACCTGTTGGCGGAGGCCGCGATCGGCGGCAGCGGCATCGTGTATCTGTTCGAGGACTGGCTGCGCCCCCACCTCGACAGCGGCGCGCTGGTGCCGGTGCTGGAACCGTGGTGGCTGTCGTTCTCCGGCCCCTTCCTTTACTACCCAGGGCGCCGGCTGGTCCCGGAACCGCTTCGCGCCTTCATCGACTTCATCCGGGAAGCGGATCGGATACAAGAATAACCGCGCAAAAAAAAACGCCAGCAAGAAGCTGGCGTTTGATTTTGCGCGTTGCGCTTATTTGGCGCGGCGGCGGCGTGCGATGACGCCGATCAGGCCCAGGCCGGCCAGCAGCATGCCGTAGGTTTCCGGCTCAGGGACGGGAGTGGTGACGTAGCTCCGTTGGCCAGTGTAGAAACCAACGTTCGAGAAGCCGGGAATGCTGCTCGGGCTCTTGGCGTTGTTGAGCCAGTTGATGGCCCAGCTACCGGTCAGCGTCTGGTTGGCCAGGATGGCCTGGTCGTTGAACAGGAAGCTGCCGACGTTATTACCGGCGTGGAAGGACAAGACCAGGTCCAGCGTGGTGTTCTTGGTCGCGCTGGTGTTGGTGACCGTCCAGGTACCGCTGGTGTGGCTGGCCGCTTCCGTGAAGGAGAAGCTCAGGCCATCGGTCGGTGCCTTGTCGGTGAACACCAGCTTGTTGCTCTTATCGTTGAATTCGACCGTTTCGGCCAGACTCCAGCCCTTGGCTGCCGTACCGGAAGCGCTCACGAAGGCGCTGTCAAAACCCAGGGTCGACTGGATCGGGTTGATGTTGTGGCCCTGGACCAGAACATATTTATCCGCATTGTCCCCTGCCAGCTTGACGTCTTTCGCGCTGGACGTGCCAGGACCCGGATTAGCAGCCTGCGCGACAGCGGCGACGAGGGTGGTGCTCAACAAGGCAATTTTAAAAATGGTTTTCATTATGTTCTTTGGCAAGGTTGGTAAAAAATTTCCATTTTGAAATTTAAGTTTCCTGAATGCAGGACCGAAAGATATCATCCTCACCAGATAAGTACAAGAAATATATTTGTATTTTCCATAAGGAAACAAACCCAACCCGGGCGCCCTGCTAAGGACTTCCCCCGCCTGATGCGCTTTGACAACAGTCAATTGTTAAAGAGCAAAGCGCCGTGTATTGTGGTGCATCTGCTGTTGCTCGACTTTCAATATGAAACAGTTCCCCTCTCCGCGCGCTACGCGCCTGTGCATGGCAGACTTCCGGTCCGGCTGGCTGATCGCCTTGGCTTTGTCGGCCTGGCACCCCTGGTCGCTGGCCGCGGCCCAGCCGGAGGATGAGGACCTGGCCCTGTACGGCATGGACCGCTCCGCGATCAGCCTGGCCACCGGCTCGGTCCAGACGCTGCGCCGCGCGCCGGCGGTCGCCTCGGTGGTGACGGCCGAGGATATCGCCGCCATGGGCGCGACCGACCTGGACCACGTGCTGGAGGCGGTGGCCGGCATCCACGTCACGCGCGTGGCGACCATGTATGCGCCCAACTACGTTATCCGGGGCATCGGCACGGGCGGCGTCACCAATCCCCAGGTGCTGGTCCTGCTCAACGGCCTGCGCATGAACACCGACTACAACGGCGACAAGGGCAATATGTGGGCCAGCATGCCGCTGACGAATGTGGCGCGCATCGAGATCATCCGCGGCCCCGGCTCGGCGCTGTATGGCGCCGACGCCTTCGCCGGCGTCATCAACATCATCACCAAGACGGCGGAACAAATGCCGGGCCTGCGCGTGGGCGCGCGGGCCGGCTCGTTCAACGCGCGCGACGCCTGGCTGGAATACGGCAGCAAGCAAGGCCAGCTTTCCATCGCGGCCTACCTGCAGGCGGGCCGCACCGACGGCGCCGACACGCTGGTCGAGGCCGATGCGCAGACCCTCAACGACCGCCGCTTCGGCACCCACGTGAGCAAGGCGCCGGGCCCGATGAACATCGGCTACAACGCCTACGACGGCAGCCTCGACCTGTCCTGGCAGCGCTGGCGCTGGCGCACCAACCTGAAATGGCGGGACAACGTCGGCACCGGCCTTGGCGTCAATTCCGCCCTCGATCCCGACCACCGCGCGCGCAGCGGCTACGCGGCCAGTGAGCTGTCGTGGACCGCGCCCGACTTCGCCAACGACTGGAGCGTGGGCGCATCGCTGAGCTATATGTTTTTCACCGAGCAGTCGCCGGACGGCCTGGGGCTGTTTCCGGCGGGCGCGCGCATCGGCCCCAACCTTTTCCCGAACGGCATGATCGGCGGCCCCGGCCGCTGGGAACGCAACCTGCGCAGCTCGGCGTTCGCCACCTACAGCGGCGTAAGCGGCCACGCGCTGCGCCTGGGCGCGGGCCACGACGACCTGTACCTGTACGGCGTCGAGACCATGAAGAACTTCCTGATCAGCCCGGCCGGCATCCCGATCCCGACCGGCGCCGTGATCGACTACGGCCCGATCCAGCCGCACATCCGGCCCCAGCGCCGCAAGATCAACTATGTCTACGCGCAGGACGAGTGGCAGTTCGCGCGCGACTGGGCGCTGACGGCCGGCGTGCGGCATGACGATTATTCCGACTTCGGCGGCACCACCAACCCGCGCCTGGCGCTGGTGTGGGACGCCGACCTCGACATCACGGTCAAGCTGCTGCACGGCCGCGCCTTCCGCTCGCCCAGCTTCAACGAGCAGACCGGCATCAACCCGGTCAACATGGGCAACCCGCAGGTGGGGCCGGAAACCATCAGTACCACGGAGGCCGCGCTGGCCTGGCAGGCGCGCCCCGACCTGAACCTCAACCTCAGCCTGTTCCGCTACCGGCTGAAGGACCTGATCCGTTCCGTGCCGAACCCGGCGCCGGCGCCGGGCGCCACCTACCAGAACAGCGGCGGCATGGACGGCAACGGCGGCGAAATCGAGCTGGCATGGGACTTGAGCCCGTCCCTGCGCTGGCAGGCCAACTACGCGCGCCAGAACGCGCACGACACGATCACCCACGGCGATCCGGGCTACGCGCCGCGCCATCACGCCAACACCCGCCTGGACTGGACGCTTGGCCCCGGCTGGCAGTTCAGTCCGCAACTGAACTGGGTCGCGGGGCGGCGCCGCGCGGCCGGCGACGCGCGCGCCCCGGTCGCCGACTACCGGACGGTGGACGCCACCCTCACCCGGCAGTTGCCGCACGGCTGGACCGTGACGGCCACCGTGCGCAACCTGTTCGACGCCGACGCGCGCGAGCCGAGCCTGGCGCCCGGACTGGCGCTGCCGTTCGACATCCCGGTATCGCCGCGCACCCTGGCGCTGCAGTTCAGCGTCAAGCTCTGAGCGGCGCCGGCTGTTTTACGATCCGGCCGAATTCGCCGCCACCGTAATGTGAACCGTCAATTCCCGCGCCGTGTTCGGGAAATACTTGTTGACGCCGAAGTCGGCGCGGTTCAGCTTGACCATGGCGTCGAAGCCGGCCTCGGTCGCCTTGCCCGCCGGATCCTGCTTGATCTTGTTGACCTTGCCGTCCAGGACCACCAGTTTGGTCACGCCGTGCACGGACAGGTTGCCGCTGATCTTGAGGCTGTCCATCGGCCCCTTCTCGATCTTCGTGCTCTTGAAGGTGATGTCCGGGAACATCGGCGCGTCGAGGATTGTGGATACCGCCTCGGGCGAGATGGCGCGCGGCGGCGAGTCGGTGCGGCTCGATCCGCGCACCCTGCGCCTGCTGCTCTGCCTGGCCGGACGCGCGGGCGAGCTGGTCAGCGCCGACGAGTTGCTGAGCCAGGTCTGGCCGGGCGTGATCGTCACGCCGGATTCGGTGTACCAGGCGATCGCGTCGCTGCGGCGCGTGCTGGGCGAGGCCAGCTACATCGTCACCGTGCCGCGCCAGGGCTACAGGCTGGTGGCCGAGGTCGGCCCTTGGCAAGCGCCGGACGCGCTCCCGGCGCAGGTCGAGGCCGCCGCGCAGGTCGTCGAGGCAAGCGCGCCGCCGTCGCACGCCACGCGCAGCCGCCTGGTCTTCCTGGCGACGGCCTGCATTCCGATTTTGATCGGCATCGTGTTCTGGCTGCACAACACACTGGCGACCGAGCAGCACGCCCCGGCACTGGCGCCGGCGTCGCAAAAATCCATCGCCGTGCTGCCGTTCGCGGACCTGACCGACGGCATGTCGAACGAAACCTTCGCCGACGGCATGACCGAGGAATTGATCGGCAGGTTCAGCAAGCTGCCGGGCTACAAGGTGCCGGCGCCGAGCGCGGCGTTTTATTACAAGAACAAACAGGAACCGCTTGCCGAGGTCGCCGGCAAGCTGGGCGTCGTCTACATTCTCGACGGCAGTGTGCGCAAATCCGGCAATGTCTTGCGCGTCGCCGCGCGCCTGATGAAGGCTGACAACGGCTTCATCCTGTGGTCGGAAACCTACGACAAGCCGGTCGACGATCTGTTGATGGTGCAGGACGACATCGCCGAGGCCGTCACGAAAGCACTGAAGGCAACGATAGACCGGGGCGCTGGCGCCCCCGCGCGGTAGCCAGCTGGACAAGGCGTCCCAGCGGCGTCTCCACCCAGCGGAAAAATACGGCGCCGGCGGCCAGGCTGGCGCCCCATGCCAGCAGCATGCCCGCGCCCTGCCAGAACGGTCCCTCCGGCACAAAGCGGCTGAACGCCGCGTTGACCAGCAGGCAGACCGGGAAATGAATCAGGAACACCGAGTACGATATCCGACCCAGGCCGTTGACGACGCCCCAGGCGCGTCCGGCCGACACCGTTCTCACGCGGCCGAACAGGTACAGCAGGCAAGCGACCACCAGCGCCAGCGCGACGCGGCTGCGGAAATCCAGGAACAGCGCCGCCGTCACCGGCACCACCGCCATCGCCAACAGCAAGGCCACGGCGCCCGGCGCGCGGCGGCGGTCGCTGGCCCACCACGCCATCATGCCCAGGCCATAGCTGCCGAAGAAATACGGCGCCCAGTTGTCCCAGTCGGCGTCGAGGTTGAAATGCAGCAGCGACAAGGTGATGCCCAGCGTGGTGATGACCGGCATCAGCCACGGCATGGCGCGCCCGCCGGCCACGCGGCCCGACAGCCACAGCCCCAGCGCCGCGACCGCGTACAGCTGGAAATCGATGGCGACATACCAGGCGCCGGCCGACAATGACGGATAGCCCAGCACGCCATGCAGCAGCAGCGCGTGGGCGCTCAGCTGGCTCAAGGTGGCCGGCGCGGAGACCGAACTGTGGGTCATCCAGTTGCCGGCCCACGAGGAAGCGACGGCGGCCAGCAGCGTGGCGGCCATGAACGGCGGCGCCAGCTTGGCGTAGCGCCGGCGGATCGCGCCCAGCGGATCGGCCAGCCCGGCGGCGCCAGCCGGCGACAGCGATTTGGCCACCAGGAAGCCGCTGACGACGAGGAAAACCTGCACGGCAATGCGCGCAGGTCCGCCCAGCCAGGCTATCAGCGCCGGCAACAGCGGCCGCACCTGATCCGACATGGGTCCGTAAAAGGCCAGGTGGTGCAGCACAATCAATTGCGCCGCGCCGGCCTTCAGCAGACTGATCAACCCAAATTGTGGCGGGGCCGTGCCGGCCCCTCCCCTTGCTCCATTCATTCCTGTCCCTAAACATCCAGCTTGCGCCAACCGGCCGCCATGATAGCCGAGCTTGGCCTCCGGTTGGCGCGCGTTTAGGGTAGATCAGGTGGTATCAATGCGTTTTTGACGCAAAATCAAGCACGATGCGGCCTTCGATATCGCCTTGCAGCATCCGGTCGAAAACGTGGTTGATATTGTCCAGGCTGTCCGTGGAGACGGTCGCCTTGACCTTGCCTTCGGCGGCGAACATCAGCGACTCCTGCAAATCAAGCCGCGTGCCGACGATCGATCCGCGCACGGTGATGCCGTTGAGCACCATGTCAAAGATCGGCAGCGGGAAGTCTCCGGGCGGCAGGCCGTTCAACGACACCGTGCCGCCGCGCCGGACCATGCCCAGCGCTTGCGAGAAGGCGATCGGCGAGACGGCGGTCACCAGCACCCCGTGCGCGCCGCCGATCTCTTTTTTGATCACGGCCGCCGGATCCGCCGTCTTGGCGTTGATCGCCAGCACCGCGCCCAGGCGGCGCGCCAGCGCCAGCTTGCTGTCGTCGATATCGACCGCCACCACCTTCAGCCCCATCGCGCAGGCATATTGGACCGCCATGTGGCCGAGCCCGCCAATTCCCGAGATCACCACCCAGTCGCCGGGTTTGGTATCGGTCATCTTCAAGCCCTTGTAGACCGTGACGCCGGCGCACAGGATGGGGGCGATCTCGACGAAGCCTATCTCCTTCGGCAAGTGGCCGACATAATCGGCATCGGCCAGCGCGTATTCCGCGAACCCGCCGTTGACCGAATAGCCGGTGTTCTTCTGCGATTCGCACAAGGTCTCCCAGCCGCCGAGGCAATGCGGGCAATGGCCGCAAGCCGAGTACAGCCATGGAATGCCGACGCGGTCGCCGCTCTTGACGTGCTTGACGCCGGGGCCGACCTCGACCACGTAACCGACACCCTCGTGGCCGGGAATGAAAGGCGGCGCGGGCTTGACCGGCCAGTCGCCGTGCGCCGCATGCAGGTCCGTGTGGCAAACGCCGCAAGCCTCGATCTTGACCAGGATCTGCCCGGCTCCCGGCGTCGGCACCTCGACGTCCTCGATCACCAGCGGCTGGCCGAATGCCCGCACCACCGCAGCCTTCATCATTTTGCTCATGATAGCTTGCTCCACTCGCGACTATTTTTGTTCAGCATTGTCAGGCCTCTTCAAAAAGAAAAAACAATATGATCCGGTAAGGGACTTACTGGCATTGATGCTAAGCAGCCGCGCCTGAAAATCCTTTGATCTCGATCAAAATCGCCTTTACCTTTTTGAATTAATCCTTTTCGCGCAACGCAACACGCATGGGCTGCGCGGCACCGTACATCAGCGAGCGCCACAGCCATTCCAAGGGGCCGTAGCGGTAATGCCGCAGCCACCAGGCGCTCAACGCCATCTGGGCCGCGTACACGACCAGGCCGAGCAGGAACACCGGCGCGGCGCCGAGCCGGCCGAACTGTCCCAGCCCATAGCCGAAGAAGATGTAGCCGAAAATCAGCGACTGGGCGATGTAGTTGGTGAACGCCATCCGGCCCAGCGGGGCGAAGATGTGCAGCGTGCGGCGTTGCGCCAGCAGCAGCACCGTCGCCGCGTAGCCGGTGGCCAGCAGGGTCTGGCCCATGCCTGCGGCCGCGTCCACCGTCGACAAGGCCGCGCCGCCCGCGATGCCGGCCACGGCGATGGCGGCCAGCAGGCGCCGATGCTGCTCCGGTTTGCGTGCGATACCGGTCCGCCATGCCAGCGTGCCCAGCAGGAACAATGCCAGGGTGCGTGGGAAAATAAAGATGTGCAGGGGCAGCAGATTCGCGAGCTCGTCAATGCTGAAGCGGCGTATCTCGGCAAAGCTGCCCGAGGCGAACACCTGGTTGGCCAGCGCCACGTGCTGCTGGAACCAGGCAGCCTCCGGCCACGGTATCCCGACCGGCACCATGCCGATGTACACATACAGCGCGAACAGGCACGCCGCCGCGACCGCCAGCGCCCACACCGGCGCCGCCAGCAGCGGCAGCACCAGCAAGCCGCCCAGCGCGTATTCGGTCAGGATGTCGCCGTTCCAGACCAGCAGCAGATGCACCAGCCCGAACACCAGCAGCACTGCCAGCCGCCGCGTCAGCCAGTAGCGCGGACGCCCGGTCCTGGCCAGGCGCTCGAACTGCACCGCCAGCCCCAGGCCGAACAGAAACGAAAACACCGCGAAGGCCTTCATCTCGAAGCCGGCGCGCACCAGCGTTTCGACCAGCCCGTCCCACCTGCCGATGGCGGGATCGGGCGGCAGGAACTGCTGGAAGATCGAGACCCGGAACTCCGACAGCAGGTTCACCATCAGCACGCCGAACAGCGCGATACCGCGCAGGATGTCGATCGCGTCAATGCGCTCGTTGGCGTCCGCCATCAACGGCGGAACTTCTTCGGCTGGCGCTTGCGCAGCGCGGAGTTCTGGTCCTGCAGCATCGCGTCCACGCGCTCGGACGCCTGGCGCGACAGCTGCTGCGCGCGCTCGGTGTCGGGGAAGTATTCGGGCTGGCGGTAGGCCAGCCACGCGTAGGCCGAATACATGCGGCAAGCGTCCTCGACCTCCTGCAGCGACATGTAGTGCAGCGGCACCTGCTCGGTCTTGATCGGCGTGATTTTCTTGGCGGCCAGCGCGGTGGCCCAATGCTCCCACGCGCGCTGCAGCGACGGCACCTTGGACGAGATCGGCACCAGCGACAGCGCGAACTTCTCCGCCACCGTCAGCTCCAGCGTGTCGAGCCAGGCCGCGCGTTCGAACTGGTCCTCGGTGATGCGCGGGTAGAAGAAGCCGTCCGGCACGTCGATGTTGTGGACGAAGCGTTTCAACAATTTGGCCAGCGCGTGCTCGTTGGTCACCGACGAGATCCGGTGCAGGTGCTCCAGCGTCGGCGCCACGGCGAAGCCGGTGGTCTTGAGCGGCACCGGCTTTTCCTTCAGCAGCGAGCGCACCACGTTGTGGGTCTCGTTGTCGTAGCCGGCCACCAGGCCTTCCTCGTGCACGCCAAAGCGCCCCGCCCGGCCGGCGATCTGGCGCGCCAGCGCGGCCGGGATCTCTTCCTCTTCATAGCCGTTGTACTTGACCGAGGTGGTCATGACGATGCGCGCGATCGGCATGTTCAGGCCCATCGCGATCGCGTCGGTGCCCACCACCACGTCGGCCGCGCCGTCGCGGAAGCGCTGGGCCTGCGCGCGCCGCACCTCCGGCGACAGGTTGCCGTACACGGTGGCCACCGACAGGCCCAGCTCGGTCACCATGTCGCGCCACATCAGCACCTCGCGGCGCGAGAAGCAGATCACCGCGTCGCCCCGCCGCAGGTTGCTCAGCTTGCGCACGGCGGTCGGTTCGACCGACAGCGGCCCTTTGCGCTTGAGCACGTGGACTTCCAGCTCGCACTCCAGCCGCGCCGCCAGCACCTCGATGGCGCGCCGCGCTTCCGGCGCGCCCACCAGGTACACCACCTGCGCCGGCGCGCCGCAGACGGCGGCGGTCCAGGCCGCGCCACGGTCGCGGTCGGCCAGCATCTGGATCTCGTCGATCACCGCCACGTCGACCGGGGTGCGGGTGTCGAGCATCTCCACCGTGCTGGCCACGTGCGTGGCGCCCGGCACCAGGCGGCGCTCCTCGCCCGTCACCAGGCTGACGGCCAGCGGCTTGCCGTGCGCCTCCATGGCCTGCAGGCGCTCGTAGTTTTCCAGCGCCAGCAGCCGCAGCGGCGCCAGGTAGACGCCGCTGGGCGCCTTGGCCAGCGCTTCGATAGCCTGGTGGGTCTTGCCGGAATTGGTCGGCCCCAGCAGCGCGATGAAGCGCCGCTTCATGCGCCGCGCCACGTCGAACGAGGCCGGATATTCGGCCAGGTTGATGCTCTGGCGGGTGCGCTCGGCGTGCTGCTCCTCCATCTCGCGCTCGACGGCGTGCTCCAGGCGCTGCCGGATGCGGTCGAAGACGATGCCGGCCGGTTCGGAAATCTGCATGTCCGCCAGCGCGCCGAGGAACGGTTGCGCGTCGAGGCCGCAATCGTCGCAGGCGTCGGCCATCTCCTGCACGAAGGCGCTGACATAGCCGCGCAGCTCCTCGCCGACGGCGTCGCTGGCGCGCTCCAGCAGCAGCTGGGAGCGGGTATCGGCGTCCATCTTGCGCCATTTGGACGCCTTGGCCAGCACGCCCTGCGCCGGCACCAGGTCGTAGGCGACCTGCAAGCCGTTGTACGACACCACGCCGCTCAAGCGCAGGAACACGCGCCCCTCCTGCCGCGCCAGCACCACGCCCTTGGCGCTCAGGCCCAGCCGGTGCATCAGGTCGTCGTCTTCCCCCTGGTCGCTGTCTGTGGCGGAGTGATGCGGTGCTGGCGAGGGATTGCTCATATGCGGTATTCGGATAAGTAGGCTGAAATTTTAGCAGATCGTTACAGTTGGTGAGAAAGCTAAGCAGGTCGCCCACCTATAATATTCCGCCTAGGCAATCAGCCTACAACAATAAACAGAAAACAAAAGGGAAAACATGGGCATGGTATTCTGCCGCGGTTGTGGCAAGGAAATTCACGAGACAGCACCAACTTGCCCGCATTGCGGCGCGCCGCAACATGCCAGCGCCGCCTCCGGTCCGCGTTCGGATAAGGATTACGTCGTCACCGTGCTGCTGTGCTTCTTCCTGGGCTTTTTGGGCGTGCACCGCTTCTACGTCGGCAAGATCGGCACCGGCCTGTTAATGTTGTTCACATTCGGCGGCTTCGGCATCTGGGCGCTGATCGATTTTATTATGGTCGTTCTCGGTAGCTTCACCGACAGCGACGGCCTCAAAATCAGCAACCGCTAAGCGCGTTTTTGTCTTTCCTCCGGATTTCTGGCACCATAGCCCGGTTTACACCGCCGCCGTGCCAGAAATCCCGCCATGCCCTTCTCCATCGCCACACCCGTTCACCACGAATTGGTGATTAAGAAAAGCCGTTTTATTGCCTGCGTTCAGCCGATGACGGACCGGAGCGCCGCGCAAAAAGTGGTGGCTGAATTATGGGCGCAACATCCTGGCGCCGCCCACGTATGCTGGGCATTATTAGCAGGCGGTCAATCGGCCGCGGTCGATGACGGCGAACCGAGTGGAACCGCCGGCCGTCCCATGCTTGATGTATTACGCCATCAGGATCTGGAAGGCGTATTAGCCACGGTAGTCCGTTATTTTGGCGGCGTTAAATTGGGCGCCGGTGGACTGGTGCGCGCTTATACCGACAGCGTGGCCCAGGCATTATTAAAATCCGAGAAAATCGCGATTATCAAGCTGCATTATCTGATCTGCACCGCACCGTATGCGATGGAAGGCACGATACGCCGGGAAATTGAACTGGCCGGCGCCAGTCTCGATAATGTCGCGCATTCCGACCACGTGCAATTTGAATTCAGCCTCCCCGACAGCGCAGCCGCGCCATTAGTCAGCCGATTGAATGAGGCCGGCCATGGCCGCATTCAATGGATCACCCCCGACGACGAATGACGCGATTGGCGGCCATTGCCGCCGTTCGCCCTTCACAAGCTGTTTTTTGGTATATTCGCGCCAATATTTGGCATGGCTTCCCTCTGGGCGCCGATCCAGGTGGCTTTGTGCCACAGCGTTTCAAGCGGTCCCTGCTTGTGCCGGCGCAGCCACCAGACGCTGAACTGCCGTTGCAGCACCGCCAGCGTCAGTCCGATCGCCAGCGCGAAGCTGGCGCCGGTATATTGATACAGCCCCAGGCCGAAGCCATAATAAATCGACGTGCCGACAATGGATTGCACCACATAGCTGGTCAAACTCATGCGGCCCAATGGCGAGAATATACCCAGCCAATTGCCCGCATAAGACAGCAGCGTAAAACTCGATACCAGCACCGCCATGAACGCCACGTTCGACCATGAAGTCACGATCACCAATAATGGCCGGCGCACCGCCGCGCCGATATGCCACAGGTCGGGATTACTTTTCAACAGATACAGCGGAATAAACGCCAGGATGGCAATCAGCAGGGTTTTACGCCAGAACGTCTTATTCGGAATCGATGGAATAAACAGCCCTTTTCTACCAGCCAGCATACCCAACATGAATAATGCCGGAATCTGGAATATGCGGCCGTTTTCCCAGCTCCAGCGTATTACTCCAATTTTGCCGTTGCTTAAATTCCCCATCCAGACATCAAATGCGGACCCATGCGCCATGTATTTTTCAGCGCGGCCGAAATATGCCCAGGAAGCGGGATCCGCGAGTTTCTCATCAGGATTAGGCAACGCCTGATAGAATTCCACCCAGGCGTGCGGCAATAGCAATAACAATATCGCGATGCATAACACCACCCCGCTGCGCAAACGCGCCACAGGTATCAGCGCCAGCCCCAATACGGCATAAATACTGAGAATGTCGCCGTGATAAAACATCGAATTGAACAGGCCGAATCCCAGCAATAACACCATGCGCCAGGCAAAGCGGGCGCGGAAATCCTCGCCGCGCAATTCCCGGTTATGGTCCTGGATGTAGAACGTCAGGCCGAACAGCAGCGCGAAGATCGCGTACGACTTGCCACCGAACAGGAAGAACAGGCTGTCCCAGATCATCTTGTCCACCGACACCAGCCAGGCCGGCAATCCAGCGGGAAGGAAATAGAAATCGAAGTGCTCGATGTTATGCAGGAGCATGATCGAGACGATGGCGAAGCCGCGCAGGGCGTCGATCACATCCAGACGGGAAGAGTTGGCGCGCATGATGTTCCATCAACCTTGGCAAAGTGAATAGAATGCCAAGTGTAGAATGGAACCGCTCCCAACGGTGCGATTTTTCAGGCCCGGCGGGCAGCCGGAGCGCAATATCTGGCCACGGTGAGAACCATGTCCTCGAACTCGATCGGCTTGGCGATGAAGTCGTCGACGCCGGCGGCGCGGCATTCGTCGCGCTCGGCCTCCAGCACATTGGCGGTCAGCGCCAGGATCGGCAGGCTGCGGTAGCCCTGCGCGCGCAGCAGGCGCGTGGCCTCGTTGCCGTCCATGACCGGCATTTGCATATCCATCAACACGGCGTCGTAGAACGGGCCGTTCATCACCTGGTCCACGCCTTCGCGGCCGTTGTTGGCCACGTCCACCTCCGCGCCCTCCAGTTGCAGCAAGGCGCAGGCGACTTGCTGGTTGAGCGGGTTGTCCTCCACCAGCAGCAGCCTCAGCCCGGCCAGGCGCAGCCCCGCCGACGCTGCGGCCTCGGGCACGGCGGCAGGCGGCGCCGCGTCCACCGCGCCATCTTGCGGCGCGGCCCGTTGCAGCGCTTCGTACAACATGGCCGGCGTCAACGGCTTCATCAGCACCAGGTCCAGCACGCCCGGCTCCTGCTGCATGCGCTGATGCAGCCCATGCGTGGCCTCGGCCGCGGCCAGCGCGACGAACGGCGCCGCCGTCTGCCGGCGCAGGCGCAACACGCCGTCCCAGCTGTCCACGCCGTCGAACAGCAACAATTCATAGGCGGTCCCTGCGCGCAACAGGGGCAGCGCGCAGGGCAGGTCCGCGACCGAGTCGGCCTGGCCGCCGAAGCCGGCGATCATCGTCAGCAGCAGCTGCCGCGACTGTTCGCCGGCGCCGACCACCAGCACCTTCAATGGCAGCGCCGCGCGCGGCGCGCCCTGCTCTGCCCTGCCATACGACAGCGTGAACGAGAAGGTGCTGCCTTGGCCGGGCGCGCTCTCGACCTGCAGCTCGCCGCCCATCAGGCGCACCAGCCGCTGGCTGATGGCCAGGCCAAGGCCGGTGCCGCCAAAGCGCCGCGTGGTCGAGCTCTCGGCCTGCGTGAAGGAATCGAAAATGCTGCCCTGCTGCTCGGGCGCGATGCCGATGCCGGTGTCGCGCACGGAAAATTGCAGCCGTACGTGCTCGTCATCGCCGTCCAGCAGGCGCACGCTCACCACCACCGAACCGCGCTCGGTGAACTTGACCGCGTTGCCGGCCAAATTCACCAGCACCTGGTTGAGCCGCAGCGCGTCGCCCAGCACGTCGGTCGGCAGCGCCGGGTCGAGGTCGAACAGCACTTCGACCGGCTTGTCCTGCACGCTCGCGCCCAGGATCAGCGCCAGGTTGCGCAGTATCTGCTCCAGGTTGAACGGCACCCGTTCCAGCACCAGGTTGCCCGTCTCGACCTTGGAAAAATCCAGGATGTCGTTGAGGATGCCCAGCAGCGAATGGGCCGCCGCGTAGGTCTTGTCGACATAGTCGCGCTGCTGCGGGCTCAGCTCCGTCAGGCGCAGTAGGTGCTGCATGCCGAGGATGCCGTTCATCGGCGTGCGGATCTCGTGGCTCATGGTGGCCAGGAACTGGCTCTTGACGCGCGTGGCGGTCTCGGCCCGGTTGCGCTCGACCAGCACCGCGTCGCGCTCGCGCGACAGCTCCTCGGTGCGCTCGCGCACGCGCGCCTCCAGCGTCTCGTGCCCCTGCCGGATCACCTGCGACATGTGGTTGAAGGCGCGCGTGGCCTGGGCGATCTCGTCGTTGCCCACCACCTCCAGCTGGCCGCCCAGCTGACCGGCCGCGATCATCTGCGCGCCGTGCGTGAACTGCGCGATCTGGCGGATCAGGTAGCGTCCCAGCAGCAGCGAAAACAAGGCCACCATCGCCATCTCCAGCGCGGCCAGGCCCAGGCTCCAGCGCTGGGCCGCCGCCAGCGTCCGCTCCAGGCTGGCGACATCGAGCCCGATCCGCACGCTGCCGTAGGTGACGCCCGCCACCGCCACCGGGCTGCTGATGGCGAACATGCCGTCGGCCGCCTCGGACAGCGACGCGTGCGGCACGAAGGGCTTGGCCAGCGCCTCCGGCCGGCCCGCCTCCACCAGCACGCGCTGGTCGGCGTCGAGCACCTGCGCGTACAGCGTGCCCTCGGTGCCGCTGAGCTGGCGCGCGAACGATTGCAGGCCCTCCAGGTCGTGGCTGATCACGGCGTCGCGCGACATGGCGGCGAAGGTCTCGGCCGTCACGCGCGCGTGGCGCAGCACCTGCTGCTCGTTGGACTCGCGCAAAAAATGCAGCACGCTGCACACCAGCACGCCCAGCAACAGCAACTCGATCAGCGCGATGCCGAGGATGGTCTTGGCGCGAAAGCTCAGGGCCAGCCGCATGGCCTATTCCTGGATCCGGGCGTCGGCCGGCGAGATCGCCAGCCGGCGCACGTCGTCCCAGTCCTTGTCCTGGGCCGGCTCGAAGCCGTCGAAGCCGATCCCGGCCAGCAGCTTGAGCTGCGCCGCATCCAGGTTCATGCGCAGCATCGCCGCCAGCACGCGCTCGCGCACGGCCGGGTCCAGCTGCGGACGGGTGGCGATGGCGTGCGTGGTGAATGGCGGGCTGGTCCACAACACGCGCAGCTCGCGCGAGAGGCGGCGGTCCAGCAGGTCCAGCGTGCGCGGCACGGCGCCGCCGGCCGGATACAGGCCCTGCACCACGTCGCGGTACACCGAGTTGTGCGACTTGACGAAGGCGGCCTTGAACGGCACGCCCTGGCGCCGCAGCTCGGCCTGCACCAGCAGGGACGCGCCGAACGCGGCCGGCGACGGGAAGGCCAGCGTGGCGCCGGCCAGCTGCTTCAGGTCGCGCAGCGGGCTGTCCTTGCGCACCACCACCAGCGCCCGCAGACGCTCGCCCCTGGCGCGGGCCAGCGCGCGGTAGCCGGGCCTGGCGTTGTAGACCACGAAGTGATACGGGTTCATGTAGGCGAAATCGTATTCGCCTGCCGCCAGGCGGCGCTCGAAGGTGGGAACGTCCGGCGCGGTGGCAAAGCTGATCTTGACGCCGGCCTGCCCGGACAAGGCCATCAGCACCGGAGTCCAGTTGGCGGCCATCTGCGAGGGCGACTCCTGCGGCACCACACCGAAGGTGTAACTGGTCTGCTGCGCCGACACCGTACCGGTCAGCGCCAACATCAAGCAACCGGCACATAGCCAGCGGAGGAATCGATGGGCCATGGGTAGCGTATTTCGCAAGAAAGCGGGATTTTTGATCATAGCATGACGCCCCCGGCCCCGATGCAATTAATTGCTCTGGAATAAATCTTAATGTATATTAACGGCCCTCAACTTGACGCACGGCCGAACCGCCCAATCCCCGCGGTCGCCAGCCTTCCTGGCCATGCCCCCGCCAACGCGTCCAGCCCCGCCCAGCGGGGACGCACGTTTTCACAAAAAACGGAATAACAATATGAACCTCAAGAATCTCAAAGTCGGCACCCGGCTGGGGCTAGGCTTCGGCACCATCCTGCTGATGCTGACCATCGCCAGCGTGCAAAACATCGTCAGCCTCGGCACACTCAACGACGGCACCGACGCCATCGTCACCGAAAGCTACACCAAGGTCGCGCAGGCGCAGACCCTGATGAACCACAGCAACCGGATCGCCCGCGCGCTGCGCAACGCCCTGCTGATCCACGACGACGCCAAGGCCGCCAAGGAACTGGCGGTGATCGCCGACAAGCGCAAGGATGTCGAGGCCGTCACGCAGAAGCTGGCCGGCCTGGTCAAGTCCGAGACCGGACGCCAGATGCTGGCCGCGCTGCAGGCCGCGCGCACGCCCTACGAGGCCGCGCTTGACGAGGCGATGCGCAAGCGCAGCGCCGGCGACATCGACGGCGCGGTCGACTACATGCTGGGGCCGATGCGCGATCTGCAGACGGCCTATATGAACAGCCTCGACGCGCTGATCGCGCACCAGAGCGCGGTGATGGAAACCAGCCGCGTCAAGGCCGACGCCACCTACGTCCAGGCGCGCAACCTGGCCATCGTGATGGGCCTGCTGTCGCTGGCGGCGGGCGTGGCGGGCGCGGTGCTGATCTCGCGCCAGCTGCTGGGCCAGCTCGGCGGCGAGCCGGACTACGTGGCCGGCATCGCCAGCCAGATCGCGGCCGGCGACCTGGCCGTGCCCATCGCCACCCGCCAAGGCGACCAGCGCAGCCTGCTGTTCGCGATCGCGGCCATGCGCGACAGCCTGGCCAAGATCGTCGGCCAGGTGCGCGGCGGCGCAGATTCAATCGTCACGGCCGCCACGGAAATCGCCGCAGGCAACCTCGACCTGTCCTCGCGCACCGAGCAGCAGGCCGGCTCGCTGGAGGAAACCGCCTCGTCGATGGAGGAGCTGACCGCCACCGTCAAGCAGAACACCGAGAGCGCGCGCCAGGCCAACACGCTGGCCGCCGCCGCCTCGCAGACCGCGCTGGCCGGCGGCGCCGTGGTGGCCGACGTGGTCCACACCATGGGCGAGATCAACGACTCGGCCAAGAAGATTGTCGACATCATCAGCGTGATCGACGGCATCGCGTTCCAGACCAATATCCTGGCGCTGAACGCGGCGGTCGAGGCGGCGCGCGCCGGTGAACAGGGCCGTGGCTTCGCGGTCGTGGCCACCGAGGTGCGCACGCTGGCGCACCGCTCGGCGGCGGCGGCCAAGGAAATCAAGGCGCTGATCGACGACTCGGTCGGCAAGGTCGCCACCGGCACCGAGCTGGTCGGCGAAGCCGGCGCGACGATGGAGAAGATCGTCGCCGCCGTCAAATCCGTCACCGAGATCATGGGCGAGATCAGCATCGCCAGCCACGAGCAGGAAGCCGGCATCGAGCAGATCAACCAGGCCATCGCCGAGATGGACGCGGTGACGCAGCAGAACGCCGCGCTGGTCGAGCAGGCCGCCGCAGCGGCCGAGGCGCAGCAGGACCAGGCGCATCAACTGGTGCAGCTGGTGGGCGTGTTCAAGCTGGCCGCCGACCGCCGCGCGGCGCCGGTGTCCCGCCTGAATCCGCGCAAGCCGTCGCGGCTGGCGCTGGGCCACCGCGAGGCCGCCTGAGCGGAGGCGCGCTGGCGGACCGCGCGTCCGCCAGCTACAATCGGCCGATGAGCCAACTGTCTATCGACCTGTTGGAGCCCGCGGACTTCAACGACTTTCTCCGCTACCTCAACGATCACCTGTCCGACAACGGCCGGGGCGACACCGCCTACTTCCAGCCGCTGCCACGCGACGACTCGCGCTTCCCCGCCGACAAGGCCGACGCCTTCCAGGCCGGCATGCGCACGGCGCTGGACGCCCCCGGCTGGCGCCGCGTCTGGGTGGCGCGCGCGGACGACGGCCGCATCGCCGGCCACGTCGACCTGCGCGCCCATCCCGAACGCCACGCCCCCCACCGCTGCCTGCTGGGCATGGGCGTGGACCGCGCCTTCCGCCGGCTGGGCCTGGGCGGCCGCCTGATCGAACACGCGGCGCACTGGGCGCGCACGTCGGCCCGGCTGGACTGGATCGACCTGCAAGTGCTGTCCGTGAACACGCCGGCGATCGCACTGTACCGCCGCAACGGCTTCGAGCAAACCGGCGAAATCCCCGACCTGTTCCGCATCGACGGCCGGAGCCTGGCCTACACCAGCATGAGCAAGCGCCTTGACACAGTCAAATGAGAATGGTTATCATTCAAATATTTAACTGAGAAGCCTGCCGCCGCCAGCCACATTCTCGCTTTGATTGTGGGATACAAATGGAAAAGCATACCTTGGACCGGCTGGCGGTCCTGATGGGCCTGTCTGCCCCGCTGGCGGCGCAGGCGCAGATCGCGGCGGAGGCGGCCACAGCGGTCCTGCCGCGCATTGAAGTCCACGGCGAGAGCCTGGGCGCCACCACCGAAGGCACCGGCTCGTACACCACCGGCAAGGCCAGGACCGCCCTGCCCCTTGGCATGGCGCTGCGCGACACGCCGCAATCGGTCTCGGTGGTGACCCAGCAGCGCATCGAGGACCAGGGCCTGCTGACGGTGACCGACGTGGTCAACAACGTCACCGGCGTCTCGGTCAACCAATACGAAACCAACCGCGCCGGCTTCACCGCGCGCGGCTTCGACATCGACAACCTGCAGATCGACGGCATCCCCGCCACCTGGGACCAGGCATGGAGCTCGGGCGAGGTGCTTGGCAGCCTGGCCACCTACGACCGCGTCGAGGTGGTGCGCGGCGCCACCGGCCTGATGACGGGCGCCGGCAATCCGTCCGCCGCCATCAACCTGGTGCGCAAGCGCGCCAACAGCAAGGAGCTGACCGGCACGGCCGAGATCGGCATCGGCAGCTGGAACGAACGGCGCGCGATGGCCGACGTCTCCACCGCGCTGAACCAGGCCGGCAGCGTGCGCGCCCGCGTGGTCGGCGAGTACCAGGCCGGCGACAGCTGGATCCATCTGATGCGGAAGAACAGCCGCACCCTGTACGGCACGCTGGAGGCCGACTTGGGCCGCAAGACCGTGCTGTCGGCCGGCTACAGCTACCAGAAGACCGATCCCAAGGGCCCGATGTGGGGCGGCCTGCCCTACTGGTACAGCGACGGCGGCCTCACCGCCTGGGACCGTTCGAAAACCTCGGCCGCCGGCTGGACCCGCTGGGGCACGGAATACGGCAACTTCTTCGCCAACCTCGACCATGAACTCGACAACGGCTGGAAGCTGCGCGCCAGCTACAGCCACGGCGACCGCAAGGCCGACTCCCGGCTGCTCTACCTGTCCGGCATCCCCGACCGCGCGACCGGCGCCGGCATGGGCGCGTTCGCCGGCTCCTACCAGACCCACACCAAACAGGACGACTTCGGCCTGCACGCCAGCGGCCCGTTCGCGCTGGGCGGGCGCAAGCACGAGGCGGCGTTCGGCTACATGCATTCGAAGCAGCAGTTCAACGCCGACAGCCGCGCCGCCGACTACGGCCCCGGCGGCGTGCCGGACGTGGGCGACTTCAACCGCTGGAACGGCAGCTATCCCGAGCCGGCGTGGGGCCCCTCCACCTTCTACGAAAGCAGCGTCACCACGCAGCAGGCCGTCTACGGCGTGGCGCGCTTCTCGCTGGCCGATCCGCTCAAGCTGATCGCCGGCGCCCGCCTCGGCGACTACGACAAGACCGGCCACGGCCTGTATGCCGCGCCGTACCAGCTCAAGCACAACCGCCAGCTGACGCCATATGCCGGCCTGGTCTACGACATCAACGACAGCTACTCGGCCTACGCCAGCTACACCAGCATCTTCCAGCCGCAGAACCTGAAGGACTTCAGCGGCAAGACGCTGGATCCGATCGAAGGCAAGAGCGCCGAGGCCGGCGTCAAGGGCGAGTTCCTCGAAGGCCGCCTGAACGCCTCGTTCGCGCTGTTCCGCATCAAGCAGGACAAACTGGGCCAGGAAGCCGGCCTGGTCGACCGCGACGGCGCCGGACCGCTGGCGCCGGAGGCCTACTACCGCGCGGCGACGGGCGCCACCAGCCACGGCGTCGAGTTCGAGCTGGCGGGCCAGCTGGCCAAAGGCTGGAACGCCAGCCTCGGCTACACGCGCTTCCACGCGGAGGACGCGGCCGGCGCCGACATCAACAGCGTCTACCCGCGCAAGCTGCTGCGCCTGTTCACCACCTGGCAGTTGCCGGGCGACTGGAAGGCGGTGACGCTGGGCGGCGGCGTCAACTGGGAAGGCCGCGGCTACACGGCCGATCCGAACGCGCCCGCGCACAGCGGCGGCCGCATCGAGCAGCCGGCCTACAGCCTGGTCAACCTGATGGCGCGCTACGACATCAACCGCCAATGGTCGGCGCAGCTCAACGTCAACAACGCGCTGGACAAGCGCCACTTCGGCATGTTCGCCGCGTATGGCGCGATCACCTACGCGGCCCCGCGCAGCGCCGCGCTCAACCTCAGGTATCGCTTCTAGGGGTGTCCGTTTCCGGACGGTGTTGAACGAAGGCGGGCAAGCGCGCCCGCCGCGCGCGCCATGCCGAATCGCGCGCAAGCCTTGGTTTTGCTGGCTTTGCGGGCATCGGCGGCATGTGGCACGGCTATTGCAATAGAGAGCACTACTTTAGCTCACTATCGCATCCCATGGACCAGGCGCTCAACCCCGATATCCTTTCCCGCCGCAAGCGCAAGACCGCGCTGGTGGTGGCCGCCGTGCTGGCCACGCTGTGCGCGGCCGCGTGGGGCATCAACCGCGTGGTCAGCCCCAGCGTCGACGCCGGCAGCGTGGTGCTGGCCGAGGTCCATGTCGGCAATATCGCCAACACCATCAACGCTTCCGGCATCGTCATCCCGGTGCACGAGGAGCTGGTCTCCAGCCCGATCCAGACCCACGTGGCCAAGGTGCACGCCAAGCTGGGCCAGCAGGTCCAGGCCGGCGAGCTGCTGCTGGAGCTGGACAACCGCACCATCGTGCTGGCGATGGACAGCATCAAGGAACAACTGGCCCAGCAGGAAAACCGCATCCTCGCGCTGACGCTGGAACTGGCGCAGAAACGCAAGCAGATCGTCAGCGCCATCGAACTGCTGGAGCTGGACCTGCAGGCCACCCGCGTCAAGCTGGGCCGCTACCAGACGCTGCGCAAGGCCGGCGGCGTCTCGGCCGAGGATCTGCTGACCGCCGAGCTGAACGTCAAGCGCACCGAGATCCAGCTGCGCCAGCAGCACGAACAGATCGACGACAGCCAGCGCGTCACCTCCTCCAGCATCGAAGGCGCGCGGCTGCAAAAGAACATCCTGCAAAAACAGCTGCAGCAGCAACAGGAGCTGCTGGCGCAAACCCAGGTGCGCGCGCCGTTCGCCGGCATGCTGACCTGGCTGCTGGCCGACGAGGGCGCCAGCCTGGCCACCGGCCAGCTGGTGGCCAAGGTCTCGGAGCTGAGCAACTACAAGGTCGAGGCCTCGCTGTCGGACTTCCACGCGCGCGCGCTCAGCGCCGGCCAGGCGGTGCGCGTCGAGCAGGGCAATGTGCGGCTGGACGGCGTGGTGCAGACCATCCTGCCGGAAATCCAGAACGGCACCGTCAAGCTGCTGGTCACCCTCAACCAGCCCAACCACCCGATGCTGCGCAACAAGCTGCGGGTGGAGGTGAACATCGTCACCGAGCAGAAGCAGCGCACGCTGCTGGCCGACTACGGCCCGGCCTTCAACGGCCGCGGCCCGCAGGACATCTTCGTGGTGCGCGACGGCATGGCCCGCAAGACCACGCTCAACATCGGCGCCAGCGACGGCAAGGCCGTGGAGATTTTGTCCGGCGCCCGCGCCGGCGACCGCCTCATCATTTCAGACACCACCCGCTACAAGGACCGCGACAGCATCCGCGTCGCCCAATAACCCGCATCGAAAGGACCGCATCATGATCCGCCTGAGCAACGTCAGCAAAACCTACCAGACCGACAAGGTCGAAACCCTGGCCCTGAAGGACATCGACCTGCATGTCGAGAAGTCGGAATTCGTCTGCATCATGGGCCCCAGCGGTTGCGGCAAGAGCACGCTGCTGAACCTGATCGGCCTGCTGGACCGTCCAGGCAGCGGCGCCATCCACGTGGCCGGCGCGCCGGTGGCCTCGTACAAGGACAAGCACGTGGCCAAGCTGCGCAACAACACCTTCGGCTTCATCTTCCAGAGCTTTCACCTGATCAACGACCTGCGCGTGATCGACAACGTCGAGCTGCCGCTGCTGTACCGCGACCTGTCGGCCAAGAAGCGCCAGCGGCTGGCGCGCGAGGCGCTGGAAAAAGTCGGCCTCGGCGCGCGCATGGACCATTACCCCAACCAGCTGTCTGGCGGCCAGCAGCAGCGCGTGGCGATCGCCCGCGCCATCGTCGGCCAGCCGCAGGTGCTGCTGGCCGACGAGCCGACCGGCAACCTGGACAGCAAGATGGGCCAGGAGGTGATGGACATCCTGCTCAAGCTCAACAGCGAAGGCACGACCGTGGTGATGGTCACCCACGACGAGCAGGAAGCCAAGCGCGCCAGCCGCATCGTGCGCGTGTTCGACGGCCAGCTGGTCGCTTAAGTTTAAGGGGACGCCATGTTCAGGAATTATCTATTGACCGCGTGGAAGGTCTTCATGCGCCGCAAGCTGTTCACCGCCATCAACCTGCTGTGCATCGTGCTGACGCTGGTGGTGCTGCTGGTGGTCACGGCGCTGCTGCAGAACGCCTTCTTCCCCAGCGGCGTCGAGGGCAAGAGCGACCGCTTCGTGCAGGCCATCATGATCGAGGCCCGCCACACCGAGGGCAAGGGCGTGCGCCGCAGCCCGCTCGGCTTCAAGCTGATCGACAAGTACATCAAACCGCTGCCTGGCGTGGAGGCGGTATCGGCCACCACCATGCCGGAAACCGTGTCGGTGTACCAGGAGGGCCGCGTCAGCGAACTGCTGATGCGCCGCACCGATGCCGAATACTGGAAGATCCTCGACTTCAAGGTGCTGCAGGGCCGCGTGCCGGACCAGGCCGACCTCGACCAGGGCCGCTTCGTGGCGGTCGTCAACGCCAGCACCGCGCGCAAGCTGTTTCCCGGCCAGCCGGCGCTGGACCAGAAGATCAGCATCGGCGGCCAGTACTTCACCATCATCGGCGTGGTCGAGGACGCCATGCACCTGAACGCCTTCTCCGACATCTGGGCGCCCATCACCACCTTCCCGTCGACCGACTACCGCAACCAGATCTTCGGCAACTTCGCCGTCATGGTGTTGGCCCACTCGGCGGCCGACCTGCCGCGCATCCGGCGCGACATCGAGGCGGCCGCCAAGACCGTGGTGTTTGACGATCCCAAGGAATACAACATCGCCCGCGTCTGGGGCGACAGCAAGCTCGACCTGTTCGCCCGCATGCTGCTGCAACAGGAAGGCGCCGATTCCGGCGCCGGCAAGCTGCTGCTGGTGATCGGTGGCCTGATGCTGCTGTTCATGGCGCTGCCGGCGCTCAACCTGGTCAACCTGAACACCGGCCGCATCCTGGAGCGCAGCAGCGAGATCGGCGTGCGCAAGGCCTTCGGCGCCACCAGCGCCCACCTGGTGCGCCAGCTGGTGCTGGAGAACGTGCTGCTGTGCCTGGCCGGAGGCCTGATCGGCCTGGCCTGCGCGCGGGTGGTGCTGTGGTGGCTGGAAGGCTCGGGCCTGATCCCCTACCTGCATGTGGAACTGAACCTGGCCGTGTTCGGCATGGGCCTGCTGCTGGCGACCGTGTTCGGCCTGCTGTCGGGCGTGCTGCCGGCCTGGAAGATGTCCCGCCTCGACCCCGTCCACGCCCTGAAAGGAGCCGCATGATGCTGCGCCACTTATTGAAACTGATCTGGAAACGCAAGTCGCGCAATATGATGCTGTCGCTGGAAATCCTGCTGGCCTTCGTGGTGGTGTTCGCCATTGCCGCGTTCGCGCTGCGCAGCTACCAGCTGTACCGGATGCCGACCGGCTTCAGCTACCAGGACGTGTGGTCGGCCTCGCTCAACGCCCGCAACGAGGGCGGCATCGAGGCCGATCCGCTGATCTACGATAAATTCCGCCAGAGCCTGAAGGCGCTGCCGGAAGTGCAGGAAGTCGGCTTCAGCAGCTTCCCGGTCTACCAGTCGTCGAACTGGATCAGCGAATTCACGCTGCGCGAAGGCAAGCGCAAGTTCGTCTCCAACCTGTTCCAGATCAGCGATGAATTCCCCGCCGTGGTCGGCATGACGCTGGCCGAGGGCCGCTGGTTCTCCCAGGCCGACGACGGCGCGGCCGAGCGGCCGGTGGTCATCAACCGCCGGCTGGCGCAGAAGCTGTTCGACGGCAAGCAGGCGCTGGGCCAGGTGTTCACCGAGGATGAGGACGATCCGAAGAAAGCGCTCAAGCAGTTCAAGGTGGTCGGCATCGTCGAGGAGTTCCGCAGCCAGGGCGAGTTCATGTCGCCGCCTAACTTCATGCTGGTGCGCCACCAGACGGGCGCCGGCGAAGGCGGGCTGGAGGCGATCCAGCTCAAGGTGCGCCCCGGCACGCCGCGCACCTTCGAGGCGGCGCTCAACCGCCAGCTCAAGCTGGTGCGCAACGACTGGAGCTACACCATTTCGCCGGTGGCCGACATGCGCACCTCGATGATCAAGACCCAGACCATACCGCTGACGGTGCTGGCGGTGATCGCTGCCTTCCTGCTGGTGATGGTGGCGTTCGGCCTGTTCGGCGTGCTGTGGCAGAACACCACCCAGCGCATTCCGGAGATCGGCCTACGGCGCGCGATCGGCGCCGATTCCGGCCACATCTACAGCCAGATCATCGTCGAGCAGATGCTGCTCAGTTCGGGCGCCATGGCCATCGCGCTGCTGTTGCTGGTGCAGCTGCCGCTGACCGGCGCGCTGGGCGACAGCCTGAACTGGACGGTGTTTTTGACGGCGGCGGCGCTATCGGCCGGCGTGATCTATCTGCTATCCTTGCTGTGTTCGCTCTATCCGGGCTGGCGCGCTGCGCGCCTGAGCCCGACCCAGGCGCTGCACTATGAATAGGCCAGTTTGAATTGATGGAATCAACCCGCAAACCACGCATCCTGATCGTCGACGACGACAGCGCGGTACAGGTGTCGCTGGCGCTGCTGCTCAAGCAGTCCGGTTTCGACACCGTGTGCTGCGACGACCCGCGCCAGGCGCTGGAGCAGCTGGCGCGCCAGCCGGCCGACCTGGTGCTGCAGGACATGAACTTCTCGCTGCGCACCAGCGGCGAGGAAGGCTTGCAGCTGCTGGCTGACATCAAACAGCTGCAACCGGCGCCGCCGGTGCTGCTGATGACCGCCTGGGGCTCGATCGCGCTGGCGGTCAAGGGCGTACAAGCCGGCGCCGCCAACTTCTTCACCAAGCCGTGGGACAACGCCCAGCTGATGGAGCTGATCCGCACCACGCTCGACACCGCCGCGCCCGCCCCGGCCGGCTGTCCGACGCGCGCCGCGCTCGACGCCCAGTTCGATTTCAGCGGCATCGTCGGCGAGCATCCCCGGCTGCTGAAGGTGCTGGCCACCGTCGGCCAGGTGGCGGCCACGCGGGCGCCAGTGCTGATCCTCGGCGAAAGCGGCTGCGGCAAGGAGCTGATCGCCGACGCCCTGCACCGCAACAGCCCGCGCGCGGCGCAGGCCATCGTCAAGATCAACATGGGGGCGATCACGCCATCGCTGTTCGAAAGCGAAATGTTCGGCCACGTGCGCGGCGCCTTCACCGACGCCAGGACCGACCGCAAGGGCCACATCGCCAGCGCGCACGAGGGCACGCTGTTCCTCGACGAGATCGGCGAGCTGAACCGCTCGGACCAGGTCAAGCTGCTGCGCGTGCTGCAGGACCAGACCTACCAGGCGGTGGGCGCCAGCCGCACCGAGCGGGCCGACATCCGCGTGGTGTCGGCCACCAACCGCGAGCTGGCCGAGCTGGTGGCGGCCGGCGAGTTCCGCGAGGACCTGTTCTACCGGCTCAACCTGATCACCATCCGCCTGCCGCCGCTGCGCGAACGCCGCAGCGACATCCCGCTGCTGGCGCGCCACATCATCGGCCAGGTGTCGGCCAGCTACGGGTTGGGGCCGGCCACCATCGCGCCGGCCGCGCTGGAGTGGCTGAGCGCGCAACCGTGGCCGGGCAATATCCGCCAGCTCAAGCAGACGCTGGAGCGCACCCTGCTGTTGGTAGGCAAGAGCGAACTGAAGCAGGCTGACTTCATCGCCACCGAGCAGCACGAGCACGGCGGCGCGCTGGGCGGCCAGCGGCTGGGCGTGGATGGCATGACGCTGGAGCAGGTCGAGCGCCACATGATCGCCAAGGCGCTGGAGCAGCACCAGGGCAATATCTCGCGCGTGGCCAAGGCGCTGGGCCTGAGCCGCACCGCGCTGTACCGGCGGCTGGAGCGGCACGGCCTGGGCGGCGGCGTCGCGCCCGAGGCCGCCCACGAAGCGCGTCCATGAGCCTGCGCCACCAGCTGTATGGCTACCTGACAGTCGCCCACCTGCTGTTTTTGGGGCTGACCATCACCCTGTTCAAGCAGGCACCATTGCTGATGCTGGGTCTGGAGGCCGCGGTGCTGCTGAGCTTTGCGCTGGGTGTGCGGCTGATCCGGCGCGCGCTGGAGCCACTCAGCTACACCCGCCACTTCCACGACCTGCTGCAGGACCAGCACTACGCGGCGCGCCTGCAGCAGAGCGGCGATCCGCAACTGAACGAACTGGTCCAGCTGTTCAACACCATGCTGGGCGCGCTGTACCAGGAGCGTTTGCAGCTGGGCGAACAGCAAGGCTTCCTCGACCGGCTGCTGGAAGCGACGCCGAGCGCGGTCATCGTGTTCGACTTCGACGGACGCATCAGCCTGCTCAACGCCAGCGCGCAGGCGCTGCTCAAGCGCGACGACGCCAAGGGCCAGCCGCTGTCGGCCTGCCTGCCGGCCGACGGCGGCGACTACCCCGGCCTGCTGGCCCAGCTCGACGCGCTGCCACTGGGTGAAAGCCAGCTGCTGACCGACACCGACGGCCGCCGCTACCGTGGCCAGCGCGGCCGCTTCTACGACCGCGGCTTCGCGCGCCACTTCCTGCTGGTCGAGGAGCTCACGGCCGAGCTGGAGAGTTCGGAAAAAGCCGCCTACGACAAGCTGATCCGCGTACTGGCGCACGAGGTCAACAACACCGTGGCGGCCACCGGCTCGGTGCTGGACTCGCTGCTGTACTACCGCAGCCAGCTGGCCGAGCGCGACGGCGAAGACTTCAGCACCGCCATCGTCGCCGTCAAGCGGCGCAACGTCAGCCTGGGCGAGTTCATCGAACGGTTCACGCGGGTGGTCAAGATGCCGGCGCCGGAGCTGCGGCCCAACGCCGTGCGCGACGTCATGGACGACATACTTTATTTGTATCGCGAGCCCTGCCGCAGCCGCGGCATCCACATCGGCTGGCAGCGCTGCGACGACGTGCCCGCCATCGCGCTGGACCGGCACCTGATGGAGCAAGCGCTGCTTAATGTGGTCAAGAACGCGATGGAAGCGGTGGAAGCCGGCGCGGCCGAAGACAAGCGCATCGACCTGGTGCTGGCGGCCGAGGACGGTGGCGTGCGTCTCTCGGTGATCGACTCCGGCGACCTGCTGGGCGACGTCCCGGCGCGGCAATTGTTCACGCCCTTCTTCACCACAAAAAAAGGGGGCCAAGGCATAGGCCTGCTGTTCGTGCGCGAAGTACTGAACCGACACGGCTTCAGCTACCGCCTGGCCGCCACCGGCCAAGGCACAACCCGCTTCGACATCTGGCTCCAACCCGGGGGTCAAGTCTGACATTCGGACACGAGCTCCGCCGTAAAGCGTTGGGGTCAAGTCTGGCATTCGGACACGAGCTCTGCCGTAGCGCCCGCTACCGCAGAGGCCGTGTCCGAATGCCAGACTTGACCCCAACATCGTTTGGCGCATATGGTTATCGCCAAAAATTCGTTCGGGCGCCCCAATCGCATATAAAATGGCCGCTTCTTTAGCGGCCTCGGCCACATTCCTTCTCGCAGCAAAGGGCAGCCCATGACGATCAATGTAATTCTCAATCTGCTGGCGGCACTGGTCCTGCTCGGCGTGCTGTACGCGCAGCAGCGCAGGCATGCGTCGTTCTCGGTGCGGGTGTTCACCGGCATGGGCCTGGGCGTGCTGCTGGGCGCGGCGCTGCAGGCGCTGTACGGCGCCACCTCCCCCGCCCTGCAAACCACCGGCGATTATCTCGACATCGTCGGCTCCGGCTACGTCAAGCTGCTGCAGATGATCGTCATGCCGCTGATTATGGTGTCCATCATTTCCGCCATCCTCAAGCTCAAGGGCATCAACTCGCTGGGCAAGATCAGCGCGCTGACCATCGGTATATTGATGCTGACCACCCTGATCGCAGCCGGCCTCGGCATCCTGATGGCCAAGGTGTTCCACCTGAGCGCGGTCGGCCTGACCGCCTCCGCCGCCGACGTCGCCCGTGGCGTCTACCTGCAGGGCAAGGTCGAGGCGGCCCAGGCGATCTCGCTGCCGAGCATGCTGCTGAGCTTCATCCCCGCCAATCCCTTCCTCGACATGACCGGCGGCCGCAAGACCTCGACCATCGCGGTGGTGATCTTCTCGGTGTTCATCGGCATCGCCGCCACCGGCATCCACGACAAGAAGCCGGACGTGTTCGCCTCGTTCGAGCGCTTCATCCACGTCGCCCACGCCATCGTCATGCGCATCGTCACGCTGGTGCTGCGCCTGACGCCGTACGGCGTGTTCGCGCTGATGGCGCAGGTGGTGTCGACCTCCAGCTACACCGACATCCTGCACCTGATCGACTTCGTGCTGGCCTCGTACAGCGCGCTGATCCTGATGTTCTGCGTGCACCTGGCGATCGTCTCCGGCGCCGGCCTCAACCCGGCGCGCTACGTGAAGAAAATCCTGCCGGTGCTGACCTTCGCCTTCACCTCGCGCAGCAGCGCCGGCGCCATTCCGATGAGCGTGCAGACCCAGACGCTGCGCCTGGGCACCTCGGAAGGCATCGCCAACTTCGCCGCCTCGTTCGGCGCCACCATCGGCCAGAACGGCTGCGCCGGCATCTACCCTGCCATGCTGGCGGTGATGATCGCGCCCACCGTCGGCATCGATCCGTTCACGGTAAGCTTCATCGCGCCGCTGCTGGCCATCATCACCATCGGCTCGGTGGGCGTGGCCGGCGTGGGCGGCGGCGCCACCTTCGCCGCGCTGATCGTGCTGTCGTCGATGAACCTGCCGGTGGCGCTGGCCGGCCTGCTGATCTCGATCGAACCGCTGATCGACATGGGCCGCACCGCGCTCAACGTCAGCGGCTCGATCGCGGCCGGCACCGTCACCAGCCGGGTGCTGGGCGAGACCGACCTGCGCGTGTTCGCCAGCGACGCCGAGCTGCCGGTCGACAGCGACCGCAAGGCCGCCTGATCCTACCTGGCGTCGATGCTGATGGAAATGCCGTCGACGACTTCCGACATCTGCAGCCGGATCAGTTTCGGCACGCCGGCCGTGGTGATCGAGTACGTCGTGCTCACGGAGCCCTGCAGCTTGTTCGAGCCATCGTAGACGGTGCTCAGCATTTGGACATTGAGGCTGTTGCTGTCGTCGCCGGCCGTCGTGACATAGGTGATTTTTTGCGTCGCGACCAGCGTGCGCTTGGTGCTGTCCGAGTAGCAGTTGTAGCTGGCCAGGTCGCCGCTCTGTCCGGCCGTGGCGCTGGCCGGATAGCCTGCCGTGCTGGTCGCCACGCAATAGTTGCCCGGCTCATTCGAGCCGATCGGCGCGTACTGGGCATTGACGTACAAGGGACTGGAAATGGACAGCGGCTGCGTGACGCCGTTGCCGGTCAATGTGCCGCTGATCGTTTCCGTCGCCTGCATGGCCGCGACGCCATTGAACGTGGCGTTGACCGCGGCGCCCAGCGTGTAGGTCAGCGTGCCCGACAGCGGATAGGTCACGCTGCCGCTGCTGGTGCTGCCCGAGATCGCCAGGCTCGACTGCATGCCGTGCGTGAACGCGTAGGCCAGCCCTTGCTGGACCGGGACACTGGTGACCACCGTGGCGGCGGTGCTGTTGCCCGGCGACGCGCCGCCACCACCGCCGCCGCAGGCAGCCAGGGACATTGCAATCAAGCCAGCCAGGGCCAGCGGCGCGGTCTTTTTCGACATCTGCACAATCATGTTTTCTCGCTCAAGTTGATGAAAATTGGAATAGTGATAGCCTAGCACTGTTGCCATACGTTAATACTCTCCAATAGTCACCCCGCTGGCGGTAAAAAATCGTGGGAACCGCCGGGCGGCCACGCGGTCTAATTTTTTCCCTGAGTTGAAAGGAAAAAATGATGACTACGATCTCCCTGACTTGCCGACTGTTACTGGGTGCGGCCACGGCGGCCGCCTTGCTGGGCGGCTGCAACAAGCACGCGGCGGACCAGCCACCAACGCCCGCCGTCACCACGCCGGAACAGACCACGCCGGCCACGCCGCCCAACAACAGCACCACACCCAACAACACCACGCCCGCCACGCCGCCAGCGGCCACGCCACCGGCCCAGAGCAGCGCGCCGCCTGCGACCACTCAATAGGCGTAAAAAAAGGGCCCGTAGGCCCTTTATGCTGCGTCGTTTCGGTTTAGAACTTGTAGTTGTAAGCGATACCGATCAGCGACAGATGGGTCTGGTACGTGCCGCGCGTGGTTTCGCCGTTGCCCGTGCAGGTGGTCATCACCGGGTTGCACTTGTTGGTGTAGTTCATCGACGCGTCCTTGAAGTCCAGGAAGCTGTACGCCAGGTCGATCGACGAACGGGCATCCAGCTTCCAGTTGGCGCCGATGGAGTACTGCATGCGGTCGCTGTCCGGCAGCGCTGGGTGGGTCAGCTCGGCGTTCTTGACTGGCGACTCGTCATACGCCACGCCAGCGCGCAGGGTCAGGTTTTCGTTGTAGGCGTAGTTGCCGCCCAGCGAAACGCGCACAGTGTTCTTCCACTGTTGACGGATGACTTCGGCGCCTTCGGTGGTGCCCGGGAACTGGATGTCCAGGTCGCCCAGACGGTTGTGGCGCACGAAGGTCACGTCGGCCATGCCGGCCCATTTGGCGTCGAACTGGTGGAACACGTTGGCCGACAGCGTCTCAGGCGTACGCAGCTCAACCAGCGCGGCCGAGTTGGCCTTGTTCGACGACTTGGCCAGCACGCCGTTGACGACCGGGTCGGAGGTCACTTTCGAGAAGTCCCACACGGTGCTGCCGCGCAGCTTGTGCGAGATCGACGAGCGGTAGGACAGGCCGAAGCGGGTGTCCTTGTCCAGCGTGAACATATAGCCCAGGTTGAAGCCCCAGCCCCAGTCCTTGCCGTCGTTGGAGCCGTGGCCGTCCTTGGCGGTGGCCAGCAGTTGCGGGTTACCGCCCAGCAGAGCGATCTGCTTGGCCAGCGCCGCCGATTGCGGCGTGCCGCGCAGCGCCGCGATCGTGCCCGGCACGTCGACGGCCTGGCCCAGGCTGGCCTTCATGAACTCGGCGTCGATGCCGAAGCCGAAGGCGTGACGCTCGTCCAGCTTGAACGAGGCCGACGGGTTCAGCGTGATCGATTCCAGCTTCACGTCGGACAGCGCGTAGCGGCCGGTCCATTCGCTGCCGTAGTTGATCTTGGTACCGTATGGCACGAACATGCCCATGCCGACGGTCCACTTGTCGTTCAGCTTTTTGCTCAGGTAGAAGGCTGGCGCGGTGACCGAACTTGGCACATAGTCGTTGGCGGCGGTGCCGCCGGTCGGGGTGCCGGTGAAGCGGGTCGAGCCGCTGTCGTTGAAGGTCGAGTGCGGCACAACCACGGTGGCGCTGCCGCTGATCTGCAGGCCGTCCAGGCGCGACAGGCCGGCCGGATTGTAGAAGATGGTCGATGCGTCGTTGGCTTCAGCGGCGTTGGCGTCAGCCGTGCCCTGGGCCGATACGCTCTGCGAACCGAAACGGTAGCCGGACGCCTGGGCGCCCACGGACATGGCGCTCAGAGCGGCGGCGATGATCAGGGGGAGATATTTGTGTTGCATTGTGGTCTCGCTTTATAAGTAGGCGGCTCTGCGCCAGGTTTTTCTGGATTTCTTGCGCCGAAACCGGTGCAGGAGGCCAGCAGCATACTACATTTATAAAACTATTCAAAAGGCAAGTCGTTAGAGTTAAAACTCTAATTTATACCTTGAAACCGAGCAGTTGCTCTGCATTGACGGCGTAAAAAAAGGGCCCGCAGGCCCTTTTTTAGTGTCGCTAAAACAGCGACTTAGTGCGGATCCAGCGCGCCGGACGACACGCCACGGCCGCCCTTGCCCGTCACCTTGTACACCACCCACATCAGCATGCGGAACACCAGGCGCACGAAGATCAGCGTCAGCAGGGCCTCGACCAGCGTCATGACCAGCGCCGGCGCCGCCGTCCAGCGCGCCGCGCGGCGGTGGAACTTGGCCAGCGCGCGGTCCTTGGCGATCTCGATGCTGTCGTAGAAGGTCGGCACCACCAGCAAGGTCAGGATGGTCGAGGTGATGGTGCCGCCGATGATGGCGATCGCCAGCGGACGGTAGAACTCGCCGCCCTCGCCCAGCCCCAGCGCGACCGGGAACATGCCGGCGATCAGCGCGAAGGTGGTCATCAGGATAGGACGCAGGCGCATGCGGCCGGCGTACATCAGCGCGTCCTCGCGGCCGTAGCCCTCGGCCTCGCGCTTGCGGGCCGCGTCCAGCAGCAGGATGGCGTTCTTGGCGACCAGGCCCATCAGCATGATGACGCCGATAAAGCTCATCAGGTTCAAGGTGCTGCTGGTGACCAGCAGCGCCAGCACCACGCCGATCAGCGACAGCGGCAGCGACAGCATCACCGCCACCGGCGCCGTGAACGAGCCGAACTGCATCACCAGGATCAGGTACATCAGGCCGATACCCATCACCAGCGCGATCGCCATTTCCGTGAACAGCTCGGTCTGGTTCTTGCCGTCGCCGCCCAGGTCCAGGCCGTAGCCTGGCGGGTAGTCGATCGAGTTGGCCAGCTTCATGGCGTCGGCCGTCACCTCGCCGGGCGAGCGGCCCTGCACGTTGGCCGACACCGTCACGGTGCGCTTGCCGTTCTTGTGCTCGATGGTGGACGGGCCCTTGCCCATCGTGATCGTGGCGATCTGGTCCAGCGGCACCATCTGGTTGGTGCCGGTCACCGAGATCGGCAGGCGCTCGATGTTTTCCGCGTTGACGCGGTCTTCCGGCGCCAGGCGCACCGCGACGTCGCGCGATTCGCCGGTCGGGTCGACCCAGTCGCCCACCTCGACGCCGGCGAACGCCACCCGCAGCGATTGCGCGGCGTCGTTGACGGAAATGCCCATCGAGTTGGCCAGGCCGCGATTCAGTTCGATCTGCAGCTCGTTCTTCGGATCCTGCTGCGACAGGCCGACATCCACCGCACCAGGGATCTGGCGCAGCTTGTCCATGTAGGCGTTGGTGATTTCCATCAGGCGGCGCGAGTCCGGGCCGGTGAATTCGATCTGCACCGGCTTGCCCTGGTTGCCCAGGTCGTCGACCACCGAGATCTCGGCACCGGCGATGTGGCTCATCTTCTCGCGCAGCTCGGCGCCGATCTGGAAGGCGGTGCGCTTGCGGTTCTGGCGCTTGCCGATGTCCAGGTAGAT
This sequence comes from Duganella caerulea, assembly GCF_040362985.1. NCBI lineage: Bacteria > Pseudomonadati > Pseudomonadota > Betaproteobacteria > Burkholderiales > Oxalobacteraceae > Duganella > Duganella caerulea. Next base: position 68,486 of record NZ_BPWJ01000013.1, read on the forward strand.
GCGGCCGCCGCCGGCGTTGATGTTGGAGTTGGTGTCCTTGGTCTCCGGAATCGTGCGGGCAATGGCGGCGATGGTCTCCATCTTGCGGCGCGCGATCTCCACGCTGCCCGACGGCGGCATGCGCACGTCGATGGCGATGGTGCTGCGGTCGGCCGCCGGCAGGAAGCTGGAGCCGCCGAACTTGGCGTGCAACACGATGGCGCCGACGAAGGTGCCGAAGGCGATCATCGCCATCCAGCGGCGGTGGTGCAGCGCCCAGGCGATCACGTGGCCGTAGCGGTCGGACTGGTGGTCAAACCAGTCGTTGAACTTCTGCAGGAACTTGCCCAGGCCTTTTTTCGGCGCCGTGTGGTGGTCGACCGGGTCGCCCCAGTAGGCCGACAGCATCGGATCGAGCGTGAACGAGATGCCCAGGCTGACCAGCACCGAGCACGTCACCGTCAGCGCGAACGGACGGAACCATTCACCGGAGATGCCCGGCATGAAGGCCACCGGAATGAACACGGCGATGATGGAGAAGGTGGTCGCGGCCACGGCCAGGCCGATCTCGGCCGTGCCGTTCAGCGCGGCGGTGCGGCGGTCAAAGCCCATCTGCATGTGGCGCACGATGTTTTCCCGCACCACGATGGCATCATCGATCAGCACGCCGATCGCCAGCGACAGGCCCAGCAGCGTCATGAAGTTCAGCGTGAAGCCGCACAGCCACACGGCGATGAAGGCCGCCACCACCGAGGTCGGCAGGCTCATCGCGGTGATCAAGGTCGAGCGCCACGAGTTCAGGAAGGCGTACACCACGAAGATGGTCAGCACCGCGCCCAGCACCAGCGATTCGATCACGTTGTTCAGGCTGCGCTGGGAATCGTCGCCGCCGTCGCGGGTGATCTCCAGCTTGGTGCCGGCCGGCAGCGTGGCGTTGATGGCCTTGATTTCCTCCCGCAGCTTGGCCGCCACCGACACCGTGCTGGCGTCGCGTGAACGGGAGATGGCGATGCCGACGTTGGGCTTGCCGCTGCGGATGCTCACGCCGTCGACCTCGGCGAAGCCGTCCTCGATCGTGGCCAGCTGGGCCAGGCGCACCACCTCGTCGCCGTTGCGCTTGACCACCACGCCCTCGAATTCGCGCGGGGTGATGATGCGGCCCACCAGGCGGATGCTCTTCTCGTCGAGCACGCCGCGCACCTTGCCCACCGGCGCGTTGGTGTTCTGGTTGCGCAGCGCGTTGACCACGTCGCTGACCGAGACATTGTATTCACGCAGCTTCTCGGCGTGCAGCAGCACCGACAGCTCGCGCTTGAGCGAACCGTTGACCTGCACCTGCGACACCCCGTCCACCGCGCGGAAGCGGTCCGACAGCGTGTCCTCGGCCAGGCGCGAGATCTCGGCGTGGCTCTGGCTGGTCGACGACAGCGAGATCTGCATCACCGGATCGGAGGCCGGGTCGATGCGCTGCAGGATGGGCTCGCGCATCTCCAGCGGCAGCTTGTAGCGCACCGAGGCGATGGCGTTGCGGATCTCGTCGGAAGCCTCGATCAGGTTCTTCTTGAAGCTGAACTCGATGAAGATCTGCGCCGAGCCCTCGTTGGCCGCGCTCTCGATCTTGGTGGCGCCGGAAATGGCCAGCAGCGGCTTCTCCAGGCGGTTGACGATCTCGCGCTCGACCGTGTCGGGCGAGGCGCCCGGATACGGCACGCTGACGATGATGAACGGCACCTCGACGTCCGGGTTCTGGTTGACGCGCAGCTTCTTCAGCGCCAGCAAGCCCAGGCACATCATGGCGACGATCAGGACGATGGTCGCGATCGGCCGTTTGATACTGAAATCGGATAAGAACATGGATCAGTTCCCTTTCGGAGCGGTGCTTGGGGAGGTCGCGGCGGAGGCCTGGGCCGCGCCGTTGCCGGAACCGGCCACCTTCGGCGCGGTCAGCTCGACGCCCTGGCCATCCTTGTAGCCGGAGTTGGGCACGCGCAGCACGCGGTCGCCGGCGGCCAGGCCGCTGCGCACTTCCCACTGGCCGGTGCGCGGATCGCGCACGCCGATGGTCAGCGGCGCCTTGTTCAGCGCCTTGCCGTTGACGCGCCAGGTGTAGCTGTGGTCGCCGCTGGTGACCAGCGCCGAATCCGGGATCATCAGCGCGTTCGAGACGTCGGACTCGACCCGGCCCTCGGCGTACAGCCCGGCCACGCCCGGCATGTCCTTGCCGGCGAACTCGACCAGCACCTCGACCTGGCGCGTGACCGCGTTGGCCGACGGATCGACCCGCTTGACGCGGCCGCTGAAGTCGCGGTTCTGGTAGCCGTTGATGCGGAAGCGCACCGGCTGGCCGACCTTGACCACGCCGATCTTGTCGGCCGACACCAGGCCCTCGAAGCGCATGCTGGACGGGTCGATCACCTTGATCAGTTCCTTGCCGATGGCGGCGGTGTCGCCGTTGGACACCTTGCGCTCGCTGACGATGCCGTCGAACGGCGCGCGCACCAGGGTGCGGGTCAGTTGCTGGTGCGCCGCGACCGAGCGCGAGCGGGCGGCCGCCAGCTCGCTCTGGGCGTTGTTGCGGCGAATCTCGGCATCCTCCAGCGCCTGGGTCGACACCATGCCCGACGAACGCAGCGTCTTCTGGCGCTCGAACATGCGGGTGGCCTGCTCCAGCGACTGCTGGGCGGCGCGGGTGGCCTCGTCGGCCGAATTGAGGGCGTCGCGGATCGAGGTCTCGTCCAGGCGCACCAGGATATCGCCCTTCTTCACCGCCTCGCCGTTTTCCTTCATCACTTGCAACACCACGGCGCTCACCTCGGCGCGCAGGTCGGCCTTGCGCTCGGGCTGGACCGAACCGGTGATGACCGGACCGGACGCCAGCGCGTTCGATTCAATGGTCAGCAGGTCCTCCGGCGCCAGTGCCAGGACTGCTGGAGCGGCGTCCTTGCCGTCCTTGCCACCCTTGGCGGCGGTGGCCGAGGCGCTGGCGCCCGCCTTTTCAGGCTCCTTGGAGGACTTGCCGCAGGCAACCAGGGCTGAAGCGACGGCGAGAGCTAGAAGGGTTTTGCGCAACATACAGTTCTCCGAGAAAGTGGCACGTGGGTGCTATTAATAGCTTGTAAAGTTTTAGCCAGACTACAGGGCGCAGAGTATCCCTGAGTGTCCGAAAACGGTCAATGCAAGTGCGACTGGACGGCAAAAAACGTGGCTGAATTGCCAAATGCTGGGATAAACGGTGAATTATCAGAAGTATCAGGATAGGCCGGAGCGGCCAAAAGAACAGCAAAACCGCCGGGAAGCGGGACGGCGCGCCAGGACGGCGCGCCGGAACAGGACGGATCAGCCGCGGCCGAACACGGCGTGGATGACGTGGGCGATGGCGATGCCGGTGCACAGGCCGCCGGCGATTTCCACCAGCGTATGGCCCATGCGCTCGCGCAGCCAGTGGTGGCCGGCGTCGTCCCTGGCCACGCGGTTGATCGCCGCCGCCTGCTTGCCCACGTGCTGGCGCAGGCTGTTGGCGTCGATGACGACGATGAAGCACAGGGTGACGGCCACGCCGAAGGCCGGATGGCCGATGCCCTCGCGCAGCGCGATCAGGGTCGCCATGCTGGACACCACCGCGCTGTGATTGCTGGGAAAGCCGCCATTGCCGACCAGGTTGAAGGCCCATTTGCGCGCCTTGGCGCTATTAATCAGAAACTTGATCGGTCCGACCGTGATCCAGGTGATCAGCGGGGTGACGAGATAAGCGATGTCCATCGATGGTTCCTTTGCATTTTTGTGGCGACATTATCGCAGAAGGGTCCCCAGCGACGGAAGCAAGTAATATAAAATTCAGCCCTGTCCCCATTTCCATAAAAACAACGATGCAACACTTCAGACTCTCATTTGCCGTCACCCTGGTCCTGATGGCGCTGGCCGCCTGGTGGGGCTACCAACACGGCGGCACCACCGGCCTGCTGCAGGCGGTGTGGGTGGCCGCCGTGCTGGGCGTGATGGAAGTGTCGCTCTCGTTCGACAACGCGGTGGTCAACGCCTCGGTGCTGCGGCACTGGGACGCGTTCTGGCAAAAGCTGTTCCTGACGGTCGGCATCGTCGTGGCCGTGTTCGGCATGCGGCTGCTGTTCCCGCTGCTGATCGTCTCGCTGGCGACCGGCCTCGGGCTGGCGGACGTGTGGCACATGGCCACCGCCAACCCGGCCGAATACTCCAAACACCTGACCGGCGCCCACGCCCAGGTGGCGGCCTTCGGCGGCGCCTTCCTGCTGCTGGTGTTCCTCAATTTCCTGTTTGACGAGGAAAAGGAGCTGCATTGGCTGGGCTGGCTGGAGAAGAAAATGGGCCAGCACGGCACCGAAACCCTGGCCGTGCTGCTGGCCTTGGGCGCGGTGTTCGGCTGCGTCGGCCTGGTGCCGATGGAGGAAAAGTACACGGTGCTGGCGGCCGGCGTGATCGGCGTGGTGGTCTACCTGGCGGTCGGCTGGATCAGCACGCTGCTGGAGGAAGAGCCGCCCGAGGACGACGACGACATCACCGAGGCCGGCGTCGGCGCGGTGGTGGCGACGGTGGCGCGCGGCAGCATCGGCGGCTTCCTGTACCTGGAAGTGCTGGACGCCTCGTTCAGCTTTGACGGCGTGATCGGCGCCTTCGCCATCACCAGCGACGTCGTCATCATCATGCTGGGGCTGGCCATCGGCGCCATGTTCGTGCGCTCGCTGACCGTGTTCCTGGTGCACAAAGGCACGCTGGAGGAATACGTCTACCTGGAACACGGCGCCCACTACGCGATCGGCATTCTGGCACTGATCATGCTGGCCAGTGTCAAATACCATGTGCCCGAATGGCTGACCGGCTTGTCGGGCGCGGCCTTCATCGCCGTGTCGCTCTGGTCGTCGATCCGTCACAAGCGCCGGCTGGCCGCGTGATAAGATTAAAAACATTGCACTCAACTCAAGCGTAACCATGACCACATCCAAACGCGTCACCCTCTACCTCGCCGGCCTGCTGGGCGTCGTCCTGCTGCTGTTCGCCGCCTACACCTGGGTCATGCTGCACGTCTCCTACTCGGATGGCGAACGGGCGGGCTACCTGCAGAAGTTCTCCAGCCGGGGCTGGGTCTGCAAGACCTGGGAAGGCGAGATCCTGCTGACCTCGATGCCGGGCGCGATACCCGAGAAGTTTGAATTCAGCGTGCGCGACGACGGCGTCGCCCAGCAGCTGATGTCCGCCACCGGCAAGCGCGTGGTGCTCAGCTACGCCCAGCACAAGGGCGTGCCGAGCCAGTGCTTCGGCGAGACCGAGTACTACATCACCAAGGTGCAGGTCCAGCCCTGAGCGCCATGTCCAAGCGCCCCTCCCTATTGCTCGCCGCGCTGCTGACGGCGGGCGCCGTGTCCGCGCAGGACCTGTCGATGCAGGGTGGCGCGCTGCGCGTCAGCGGCAACGGCGAGCGCTCGTTCGCGGTCGGCGTCAACTACGTCCAGCCGTACGGCGACTACCTCGCGCTCAGCCTGGGCTACCTGAATGAAGGGCATCCGGACAACCACCACCGCGACGGCGTGTCCGGCCAGGTGTGGCTGCGTACGCCTGTCGACCAGCGCGGCATGTCGTGGGGTGTGGGCGTGGGCCAGTACTATTTCTTCGACACCTCGCGCCCGCACGGCGGCGGCGAGGCCTACGTCAACGACCACGGCTGGGCGCCGATCTACAGCGTGCAAGCCACCTGGCACCATCCCAGCAACTGGTACACGCAGGTGCAGCTGAACCGCGTCGTCCCGAGCGGCGCCAAGGATCCGACCACCTCGCTGCTGGTGGGCGTGGGCTACCGCTTCGACACCGTCCGCGGCGACAAGCTGCACCTGGACGGCGGCAAATCCACCGACGACACGCTGACGGTGATGGCCGGGCAAAGCATCGTCAACAGCCTGGAGTCGGAGCGTTCGCGGGCCGGCACCATCGAATACCGGCGCGCGATCGCGCGCTATGTGGACTGGACCGTAAGCGCCCTGCGCGAAGGCACCTCGGCCGGCACGCACCGCAGCGGCGTGGCGACACAGCTGTGGCTGATCCGTTCCCTGAACCGCGAGATGGAATTGGGGATGGGCGTCGGGCCCTACCTGGCCTTCGAGCTGCACGACGTGCCGGGCACGCGCTCGCACCAGGCGGGGCTGGTATCGGTAGCCGGGCGCTACCACTTCAACAAACGGATGGTCGGCACGCTGTCACTGAACCGCGTCGTCACCGACTACCACCGCGACGCCGACCTGCTGCTAATCGGCCTCGGCTACAACTACTAACCAAAACAACTTGGGGTCAAGTCTGACATTCGGACACGAGCTCTGCCGCATGCGGTGGGGTCAAGTCTGGCATTCGGACACGAGCTCTGCCGCGAACTTGGGGTCAAGTCTGACATTCGGACACGAGCCCTACCGTAGCGAGACACTACGGTAGGGCTCGTGTCCGAATGTCAGACTTGACCCCAATTTTTTGACCGCAATTTTTTAGCGGGCGCGCCAGACGGCTTTGCCTGCTTCGGCCGGCGGCGCCAGGCGAGCCGCTTCCTTGCGGGCGCGTGCGGCGTCCAGCGTGGCGATGCCTGCGCCCTCTTCCGCTTGCTTGCATTCGCCGGCCGCCGCGGCCACTTTCGCCTGCACCGCAGCCAACGCTTTTTGCGCGGCGGCGTGACGGCGGGTTTCCAGTTCCAGTAATTGCTGCTTGGCGGCGGTCATCGCGGCCGTGGTGTCGGCCACTTTGCGCTGCATCGCCGCGTGCGCTTGTGCAGCCTCGAGCAGCGCCTGCTGCGCGGCGGCCTTGTCGGCCACGGCCTGCGTGGCTGCCTGCTCGGCCTGCTCGCGCTGATGCATCGCGTCGGCTTCGGCCTGCTCGGCGTCGGCACGCTGGCGCGCATTGGTCGCGACGTTGCGCTCGGCTTCCAGACGACCGGCGATCGCTTTCGATGCGCGGATTTCCGAGGCCGTGGTCAGACGCTGCTGCGTCAGCTTCTGGTCGATCAGCGCCAGCGATTGACGCTCGGTCTCCACGAATTCACGTTCTGCCAGCAGCAACGCTTCGGCGGCGGCGGCCTTCTCCTGCTCGACACGGGCGCGCTCGGCATGCACCACGCCCAGCTCAACCGCCAGACGCGCCTGCGCCGCCAATGCCTGTCCCGCGATGGCTTTCTGCTCAGCCTCCAGCGACACCTGCTGCGCCATCACCCGCGCCGCCTCGGCTTCCTTGTCGGCGGCGGCGGCCAGGCGTTGCTCGGCTTCCTTCTGCTCGCGATACGCTTCGGTCTGCGCGCGCTCGGCGGCGATGCGCTGCTGCGCCGCGTCGCTGGCTTCCTGTTCGGCTTGCAGCTTTTCCTTCAGCGCCGCGATGGCTTGCTGCTCGGCGGCGGCACGGGCCTGCTCGGCTTGCAGCAACGCCTCGGCCTGCGCGGCCTTTTGCATGGCCAGCGCGTTGGCCTGATCCTGCGCTTCGACGTGCAGCGCCAGCGTGGCGATTTCCTGCTGTTCGGCGGCGTTCTGGCTGGCGGCCAGCTCGGCGGCGGCGCGCGACAGGGCGGCGCGTTCCTCGGCCAGCTCGGCGGCACGCTGCTGTTCCAGGCTGTCGGCGCGGGCCGCCTCGGCGGCGGCTTCATCGGCGGCCTGGCGCAGCTTGGCCTGTTCCAGCGCCAGCGTTTCGGCCTCGACCTTGGCGTGGGTTTTCAGTTCGGCTTCCTGCTCGGCCTGCACACGGGCCAGCGCGACAGCGCGCAGCTGGCTGTCGACCTCGATACGCGCCTCGGTGGCGGCCAGGATGCTGGCGTCGGCGTCGCGGCGCGCCTGGGCGCTGGCGGCGGCCACCATTTCCAGACGCTCGCGGTGGATCGCCGCATCGCGGATTTCCTTTTCGGTTTGCAGGCGCAGATGCAGCGACTGCGCGGCGCTGCGCTCGGACTCGGCCTTGGCCAGCGCGATCTGTTCACGTTCCTGCTCCAGATGCGCCAGCGCACGGGCCTCCTCCAGCGCGCGCACCTCGGCGGCGGCGCGGTTGAAGGCCGATTCCAGCGCGATCTGGTCGGCGCGTTCGCGCTGCACGGTCAGGTCCAGCGCCTCGGCTTCGGCTTGCGCCAGCATCTGCGCGGTCTGGCGGGCGGCGTGGGCGTGACGCTCGCGTTCGCGGGCCAAGGTGGCCACGCGGGCGTCGGCCGAGGCGATCCCGACCACCTCTTCCTTGGCGGCCTGCACGGCGGCCACGCGCTCCACCGCCTGCAGGCGGGCTTGTTCGGTTTGCGCCGCCAGTTCCTCGGCGGCGCGCGCGGCCTGCTCAGCCAGCTCGGATTCGGCGGCGATCTGTTCGTGGGCGCGCTTGCGGCTTTCGTTCTCGGCTTTGGCGCGCTGTTCGGCGGCCACGCGGATCTGGGTGTCGGCCTCGACACGGGCGCGCAGCTCGGCGGTTTCCTGTTTGACGGCATCCAGGCGGGCCACGCTGGCCTGGGCGGCGGCGCGCAGCGATTCCAGGCGCTCGCGATTGGCGGCGATCGCCTCCTCCGACGCTTGCGCATTCTGCAGCGCGACAGCTGCTGCGGCGGCATCCATGGCGGCGCGGTCTTCGGCCAGCGCGCGGGCGCGGGCTTCGGCGTGGGCGCGGTTCTCGGCGGCGCAGGCGGCCTTGGCGTCGGCCTCGACGCGGGCGATCGCTTCCTGGATCGCCTTCATTTCCATCGCGGCGCGCGGGGTGTGGCTTGGTTCGTCCGGGTCATGCAGCGATACCAGTGGGAGCAAAGTGACGCTGTCTGGTGCGCTGTCTTGTTTGGCCAGTTGTGCTTGCATGAGAGTTCTCGCTAGACGATATGCCCCGGCACCCACCGGGACTTCTGAGTTCTCATTATCAAGCAGCAATCAGGCAAGCCGAACCGCAAGGAGAGCGGGAAAAGCCCGTCAATTCGCTAGATCGGCAGCGGCGGCTCGTCCATCAGCGAGATCTGCTCCTTGAGCTCCAGGATGCGGTCCTGCCAATAGCGCTGGGTGTTAAACCACGGGAAAGCCACCGGGAAGGCCGGATCGTCCCAGCGCCGGGCCAGCCAGGCCGAGTAATGGATCAGCCGCAGCGTGCGCAACGCTTCCACCAGATGCAGCTGGCGCGGCTCGAACTCACAGAAATCCTCGTAGCCGGCCAGGATGTCGCTCATCTGGCGCACCTGGTCGGTACGCTCGCCGGACAGCATCATCCACAGATCCTGGATCGCCGGCCCCATGCGGCTGTCGTCGAAGTCGACGAAATGCGGGCCGGCGTCGGTCCACAAAACATTGCCGCCGTGGCAATCGCCGTGCAGGCGCAGCTGCGGCAGCTCGCCGGCGCGGTCGTAGCAGCGGCGCACGCCGTCCAACGCCTGCGCCGAGACGCTGGCGTAGGCCTCCTTCAAATCGGCCGGAATGAACTGGTTGGCCTGCAAATAGTCGCAAGGCTCGGTGCCGAAGGTGGCGATGTCGATCGCCGGCCGCTCCCGGTACGGCTTGATCGCGCCCACCGCGTGGATACGGGCGATGAAGCGCCCGGTCCACTCCAGCACCGACGGGTCGCTGAGCTCGGGCGCGCGGCCGCCGTGGCGGGTGAACACGGCAAAGCGGAAGCCGTTGAAGTGATGCAGCGTGGCCCGCTGCGGCCCCAGCGGCAGCGCCGGCACCACCGGAATCTCGCGCGCGGCCAGCTCCTCGGTGAAGGCATGCTCCTCCAGGATGGCCGCGTCGCTCCAGCGGCCGGGACGGTAAAACTTCACCACCAGCGGCTGCGCGTCCTCGATGCCGACCTGGTAGACGCGGTTTTCATAGCTGTTCAGCGCCAGCAGGCGGCCGTCGCCATGCAAGCCTATGCTGTCGAGCGCGTCCAGCACGCACTCGGGATTGAGCGCGGAATACGGATGCGGCGCCTGTTCCTGCTGGCTGTCTGCCGCGCCGGCCAGCGCGTCGGCCATGCCGGCGGCCAGGGCCGCGGCGCGGGCGTCTTCTTCTTCGTCGTCGAAATGATCTTGGTTCATCCCCGCATTGTACGGGGCGCGGCGTGTATACTGTCGGCTTCAATCCAATAAAAAGAGCAAGCCATGCAACTCGACCAGCCACTGAGCGAAAAAGAATTCGACGAATTAGACAACTTCCTGCTGTCCGACCGCAGCCCTGAAGATGCGATGACGATGGATATGCTGCACGGCTATCTGACCGCCATCGCCATCGGCCCGGAAACCATCATGCCGGCCGAATGGCTCAAGCGCGTGTGGGGCCAGGAAGAAACCGACATCCCGAAATTCAAGAACGAAAAGGAAGAGGAACGCATCCTCAACCTGATCATGCGCTTCATGAACGAAGTGCTGGTGACGTTCGAAGTGGCGCCGAAGGAATTCGAGCCGCTGTTCGTCGAGCACGAACACGAAGGCCAGACCCTGATCGACGCCGAAGCCTGGTGCTGGGGCTTCTGGGAAGGCATGGAGCTGCGTCCGGGTTCGTGGGACGAGATCTGGGAATCGGACGTGCAGGAACTGATGAAGCCGATCTACCTGCTGGGCGCCGACGAGATCGAGGAAGAGGAACTGCCGCTGGTGGAAGATCCGGTCAAGGCGCACAAGCTGGCGCAGGAACTGGAAGCGAACCTGCCGGCCATCTACAAGTTCTGGGTACCGCGCCGCAAGGCCGCCGTCACCACCCTGGTGCGCGACGAGCCCAAGGTCGGCCGCAACGACGACTGCCCTTGCGGCAGCGGCAAGAAGTACAAGAAGTGCCACGGCGCCGACAAGGCGGAATAAGCCGATGGCCTTGCGTGGTGTTGTCCTCGCGCTGATGCTGGCCGCCGGCTGTGCCAGCGCCGCCCGGCCCGAACTGCTGACCGACCGTACCACGCCTGCCCGCCAGGCGTCCGACGCGGCCTTGCTCAAATCCCTGAGCCGCGACGTTTTCCTCAACGGCGCCTACGCCGGCCCCACCGGCAGGCTGTCCTATCGACTGATGCCGCCGGCCGACGTCCAGCCCGGCAAGCGCTATCCGCTGGTGATCGTGCTGCACGGCTCCGGCGCCATCGGCAACGACAACGCCAGCCAGCTCGGCGCGCTGGCCATGTCCTGGACCGCGCCGGCCATCCGCAAGCGTTATCCCGCCTACATCCTGGTGCCGCAATTCGCCGAGCGCAGCGCCAATTACGCGCCCTCGGCCGCCGACGGACTGCTGGCCTCCCGCCCCGGCCCCAACCTGCCGAGCGTGGCCGCGCTGGTGGACAACCTGAAATCCCAATTCGCGATCGACCCGGACCGCATCTACATCACCGGTTTCTCGATGGGCGCCTCCGCCGCCACGCAGGCGGTGCTGCAACGGCGGGACCTGTTCGCCGCCGCCGTGGCCTTCTCGGGCATCGCCCCCGAACGCGCCACCGCCGCGCAGCTGAAAGACCTGCCGCTGCTGCTGGTGCACGGCGACGCCGACACCGAGAACCCTATCGAGCCGGACCGCGCGCTGTTCGCCGCCCTGCAGAGCCAGCCCGGCGGCGCCAAGGCCCGCATGCTGGAGTACCGCGGCATGGAGCACACTGTGCCCGCCGACATGCTGCTGGCCCCGGCCTGGCGCGACTGGCTGTTCGCCCAGCGGCAGGCCAAGGGCAGGTAAGCCAGTCCTACCCCCAGCTGGGGAGCAGGCGCCCGGTGCGTTTCTGGTAATCGGCGTATTGATTGCCGAAGTGATCCAGCATCATTTTCTCTTCGTAGTCGATCCGCAGATTGTACAAAACCAGGAACGCCAACAGGAAGGCCGGACCGGCGATCCAATTCCCAAACAGCAGCAACTGAGCCAGCCCCATCAGGAACACGCCGGTGTACATCGGGTGGCGGATGTTTTTATACACGCCCTCGGACACCAGCACATGGGCATCCTTGACTTCCAGCGTCGGCGAAAACTGCCGTCCGAGGTCGGCGTGCGAGCGCCAGAACAACCACAGCCCGGCCACGGCGATCGCGCTGCCGATCCACCCCGCGACGGGAGCGACCGTGTGGTTGGCAACGTCCAGCCAGGGGGAAACGAAATAAATCAATGGGAGCGTCACCGATCCGGTGAAGACCAGCGTCAGGCAGAATTTCTCTTTCGCGTTGGTGCGCGACTCGACCGCCTTGATTTTCTTCCCGTGATACTCGCGCGGAAAGCGGATCAGGAAACTGACAAACACCATCGCGATAAACACATAATCAAAAACAGTTAAGTGGCGCATCGGGCATTCCTTCGAAGGACAGTGGGAAGTTGTCACGGATGACAATATGCCAACATCCACCCCTGGGGTCAAGTCTGACATTCGGACACGAGCTCTGCCGTAAGCGGCCGCTACGGCAGAGCTCGTGTCCGAATGTCAGACTTGACCCCAATCGGAATTACTCCACCGTCAGCTCGTCGGGCACGTTGTAGACGAAGGCTTTGCTGTCGAACATCAGCTTCCACGACTTCGCTTCCATCGGCGCGCCGTATTGCGTGCCTTTGACGCTGACCGTCAACGGACCTGGCAGCGGGCCGACCACGTCGGCGGTGCGGTAGGTCCAGCGGCTGTGCTCGCAGCGCAGCGGCTCGGTCTCGTCCATCGCCTCGGCCTCGTGCACCTCCTGCTCGGTGGTCTGCTCCTGGTTGCCCATCGCCTCCACCGCCTTGCGCCACGTTTCGTGTTCGGCGTTGGCCTGCGCGCAGTCGCCAGGCTCGGCATCGACCGCCGCCTTGAAGCGCGCCAGCAAGGCGATCTCGTCGCCATGCGGCGCCAGCATCACGTTGCTGACCATGACTTGCTCATTGCTCGGCTTGGTGCCGTTCTGCACCTTCAGCACCCAGCCCCAGGTGCGTTCGGACAAGGCCTCAAAGCGCACCTTCTCCGGCGTCACCGGCACGTCGCTTTCGTAGCGGAACGGCGAGCTGATCTCGACCAGTCCGCCACCGGGCTTGGTGTCGGCGCGGATCTGGAACACGCCGTAGAAATTGCGGCCGTCGCCCTTGAGCGAGACGCCGCTGGAGACAAAAAACAGCTCGTCGCTGGCGCCCACCGCCTCGATCCGCGCCTGCTGGACCACCCGCACCAGGAAGGGCTCGTTGGATTCATCCACATACACCCAGCCTTTTTTCTCCTGCGAGTATTTGCCGTAGGTGCGCGTCATCGCCTCGTCGATGGAGGCCGCCTCGTCGATCTTGATCAGCTGCGGTTCGGTGCTGGCCTTGTAGAACACCGCCGCCACCAGCGCGATCAACAGCACACCCAGCACGGCCAGCGTGTACAGCACATAGCGGCCCCACTTGCGGCGCTTGGGCGGCGGCGGAGTTTGGATAGGAGCGTGCTCGGCGACGCCAGGCTCAATCAGATCAGACATAATAATTCCCGCAAAGAGATTGCTAATTTAACATTTGCAGAATTGTAATGCCAAAAGGAAAAACCGTGCGCGCGATAGACTCACTTGATTTCCCGCGCCACCCAGTCGCGCAGCGTGACGCCGCCCGGCATGCCCCTGCAGATATTGGCCTGCGACACATCGATCAGCTGGAAGCCCTGCGCCGTCCACACCCAGGTCCAGAACCCGCCGCAATCGAACAGGCCCCGGCCCTTGGCATAGCTGCTCAGCTTGCCGCCTTCGAGCGACGCGTTCATTATGCCGCCGCCTTCCATGCCCGGCACCTCCAGCGGCTTGAGGTCGTACGGCGGCTTGTCGCGGGCCACCCACAGCCCATAGGACGATTGATAGGCCGCGCGGTCGCACTCCAGCACCAGCAGCACCTTGCCGCCCGGCAGGCGATGGATGCTCTGGTCGCCGCCGGATTCGCCGAGGGCCACTTCGCAGTCTTCAACCCGCATGGTCTTGAGGATGGCGGCCAGCAGCTTGTCGTCGCCCTTTTGCGCCGGCGGCAGCGGGACCGGCCGCACCGTCGGCGGCACCAGCGCCGGCAGCACCTCGCTGGCCGGCCGCATGCCCGCCTTGACCAGCGCCGTGACCGTGCCCACCCGCCCTTGCACGTCGTCCATCTTCAGCAGCACCGCCTTCAGGCCGGCCAGCGACAGCAGCCACTGATGCTTCCCGTCCGACACCTTGGCCGACTCGGCGTTCAACAGCTGCGGCATCAGCCGCCCGATCTGCTCCGCGGTCAATCCGGTGTCCGCCTTCAGGCCGCCCAGCGCCAACTTGCCGACGGTGATGGTCAAGGGACCGGCGTCCTTGTCGTCCGGAATCACCACGTGCAACTTGGCCTCCAGCGCGCCGGCGGGGCCGGCATCGCGCCCCAGCCACAGCGCCACCGGCGCGCTTTCCGATTCCTCGCTCTGGAAGCCGACCGCCTCGCAGCGGCGCGTGTTATCGCAGGCCACTTCCCAATCCTTGGCGCCGAACCGCGTGCCGTTGTATGGCGCGGCGCCGGCAGGCAATGCGGCGGCCAGCGCCGACGTTATCAAAACCAGTTTCAATATTTTCATGTATTTCCTCGCAGGCGAAAAAAAAACAGGTTCGACGGAACCTGTTTCGATGCAGCGCGCGGCTTACAGCTTGATGAAATGCTCGCGGTAGTATTTCAGCTCGTCGATCGACTCGATGATGTCGGCCATCGCGGTGTGCTTCTGATGCTTCTTGAAGCCGCCGACGATTTCCGGTTTCCAGCGCTTGCACAGCTCTTTGAGCGTCGACACGTCGATGTTCCGATAGTGGAAATACGCTTCCAGCTTGGGCATGTAGCGCACCATGAAGCGGCGGTCCTGGCCGATGGTGTTGCCGCACATCGGCGCCTTGCCCTTCGGCACCCACAGCTTCATGAACTTGATCAGTTCCTCTTCCGCCTGCGCCTCGGTGACGGTCGACGCCTTGACGCGGTCGATCAGGCCCGAGCGGCCGTGCGTGCCCTTGTTCCAGGCGTCCATCTTGTCCAGCGTCTCGTCGCTCTGGTGGATCGCGAACACCGGGCCCTCGGCCAGCACGTTCAGGTGCATGTCGGTGACCACCACGGCCACCTCGATGATGCGGTCGGTATCCGGCTCCAGGCCGGTCATTTCCATGTCCACCCAGACCAGGTTGAATTCGTTCTGGCGCGGGGTGATGGCCTCTGGTGCGGAACCTTCTGGCAAATCGTTAGCTTGTGACATAATTCTCTCTTGGCTTCATTAATCCGAATCCGCCATTTTCTCACAGGCATAGAATGTATTCACTCGCGTTTTCGATTTTGTTTGTATCTTTCATCATTTTGACGTTGATCGTGCGCTTCTGGCTCGCCTCGCGCCATATCCGCCATGTGCTGGCGCACCGCAACGCCGTGCCGGCCGAATTCGCCGAGAAAATCCCCCTGTCCGCCCACCAGAAGGCCGCCGACTACACCGTCGCCCGCACCAAGTTCGGCCTGGTCACCCTGCTGGTCAACACCCTGGTGCTGGTCGGCTTCACACTGCTGGGCGGCCTGCAATGGCTGTCGGTGGAAATCCTCAAGCTGACCGGCCCCGGCATGGTCTACCAGCTGGCGCTGCTGGCGGCGTTCGCCGCCGTGTCCGGCATCATCGACCTGCCGTTCGACTACTACAAGCAGTTCGGCCTGGAGCAGCGCTTCGGCTTCAACAAGATGACACCCGGCCTGTTCTTCGCCGATATGGTCAAGGGCCTGCTGCTGGGCGCGGCCATCGGCCTGCCGCTGGTGTGGGTCATGCTGACCCTGATGGAAAAATCCGGCAACCTGTGGTGGCTGTACGCCTGGCTGGTGTGGAGCGGCTTCCAGCTGCTGATGATGGTGCTGTTCCCGACCGTGATCGCGCCGCTGTTCAACAAGTTCACGCCGCTGGAAGACCAGTCGCTCAAGGCCCGCATCGAAGGCCTGATGAGCCGCGTCGGCTTCGCCTCCAAGGGCCTGTTCGTGATGGACGGCTCCAAGCGCAGCGCCCACGGCAACGCCTACTTCTCCGGCTTCGGCGCCAACAAGCGCATCGTGTTCTTCGACACCCTGCTCTCGCGCCTGCAGCCGCAGGAGATCGAGGCGGTGCTGGCGCACGAGCTGGGCCACTTCAAGCTCAAGCACATCATCAAGCGCATCAGCATGATGTTCGCGATCTCGCTGGCCTTCCTCGCGCTGCTGGGCTACCTGAAGAACCAGGTGTGGTTCTACACCGGCCTGGGCGTCGATCCGATGCCGGGCCAGGGCAACGACGCCATGGTGCTGCTGCTGTTCATGCTGGTGCTGCCGGTGTTCACCTTCCTGTTCGGCCCGCTGACCTCGATCAGCTCGCGCAAGCACGAGTTCGAAGCCGACGCCTTCGCCGCCCAGCACACCGACGCCCGCGACCTGGTCTCGGCGCTGGTCAAGATGTACGAGGACAACGCCTCCACCCTGACCCCGGACCCGCTGCACTCGGCCTTCTACGACTCGCACCCGCCGGCCAGCGTGCGCATCCGTCACCTGCACGCGGCGGCCGCATGATCGCCAGCCACGCCGACCTGTTGAACCGCCGCAGCCGCCCCGCCAAGGACGCGCTCGGCGCCGACGAGGCCGCGCGCCTGCTGGCGCTGCTGCCCGATTGGTCGCTGCAGGACGGCAAGCTGGTCCGCACCTTCGACTTCACCAACTACTATCGCACCATGGCCTTCGTCAACGCGCTGGCCTACCTGAGCCACGCCGAAGACCACCACCCGGAAATGACCGTGACTTACAAAACCTGCATCGTCCGCTACGACACCCACTCGGTCAACCAAGGCCGGGGCGGCCTGTCCGACAACGACTTCATCTGCGCGGCCAAGGCCGGCGCGCTGTACCAGACGGCGGCGGTCCAGCCATGAGCCAGCAAGCCAACCAGCAACTGACCGCCACCATCATCGCCGCCCACGGCCGCCACTACCTGGCCGAGGCGGACGGCGTCAAGCTGCAATGCGTCACGCGCGGCAAGAAGACCAACGTCGCGGTCGGCGACCAGGTCCGCATCACGCTGACCTCGCCCGACCAGGGCGTGATCGACAAGATCGAGGAACGCAAGACCCTGCTCTACCGCTCGGACCAGTACAAGTCCAAGCTGCTGGCCGCCAACCTGACGCAGCTGTTCATCGTGGTCGCCACCGAGCCCGGCTTCGCCGACGACCTCGTGTCGCGCTCGCTGGTGGCGGCTGAGGCGGCCGGCATCACCGCCCGCCTGATCCTCAACAAGACCGACGTCACCGAATCGCTGGAGCGCACCCGCGAGCGCCTGCAGCCGTACGCCTCGCTCGGCTACCCGGTGCACGAGGTCTCGGCCAAGGCGCGCCCCGAGGAAGCGCTGGCCGTGCTGAAGCCGCTGCTGGCTGGCCAGTCGTCGATCCTGATCGGCCAGTCCGGCATGGGCAAGTCCTCGCTGATCAACCTGCTGGTGCCGGACGCCGATATCGCCGTGCGCGAGATCTCCGCCGCGCTCGACACCGGCAAGCACACCACCACCTTCACCCGGCTGTACCAGCTGCCGGAACTGGGCGCCGGTTCGTCCATCATCGACTCGCCCGGCTTCCAGGAGTTCGGCCTGTACCACCTGAGCGAAGGCATGCTGGAGCGCGCCTTCGTGGACTTCGAGCCCTACCTGGGCCAGTGCAAGTTCTACAACTGCCGCCACCTGATCGAGCCGCAATGCGCGATCCTGGCCGCCGTCGCCGAAGGCAAGATCGCCAAAATGCGCCACACGCTGTACGGTCAACTGTTGCATGAGTCGTCGCAAACCCTATATTAAAAAAAACAATTGTCGTAGCACACGCACAATCTGCATTTGCGGACTATAATTCTCCAAGGCAATTATCTGCGGCCCGAGGACCCCGATGGACATGTACGCGGTCGACGACGAAGTAGCGCATTGGGAAGCGGCCCTGCAGCCGCTGCGGGGACCTGCGCGCCTGCCGGTGCTGGTGCCGCTGGCCTGGCACCTGCGCCAGCGCGACACCGCGCGCGCGGTCGCCCTGGCCGCCGAGGGCCGCCAGCTGCTGCCCGCCACCGCGCTGCCGCCGGACGACATGAGCCTCATCTCCGCCCGCCTGCAGCTGGTGCAGGCCGAAGCGGTGTGGCTGGCCGGTGAACTCGACGACGCCGGCGCCCTCGCCGCCGTATGCCATGAACAGCTCTCGCGCCTGGACGACCACGAAGGCCGCGCCGACGCCCACTGGCTGCGCGCCTGGATCGCCATCGACCGCGGCGACCACCGCACCGGCGACCACGAACTGGAACTGATGGCGGCCGCCGCCCGCGCATGCGGCGACGATCAGCGCGCCGACATCGCCGAAGCGGCCATCGCCCGCTGGGCCGTGCTGCAGGACCTGCGCTCGGCCGAACAGCGCTGGGGCCAGCGCTTCTCCACCGGCGAGGCGCCGCAGCATCCCGGCGTGGCGGCATGGGTGTACGACTTCTTCGGCCTCTCGGCCAGCCAGCACAGCGACCACGGCACCGCCGCGCGCCACTACATCCACTGCTATGAGACGGCGCTGGAGACGGGCCAGGTGCGCATGGCCATCATCGCCGCGATCAACATCGGCCTCAATTTCACCATCCTCAACGACCACCACTCGTCGCTGGAGTGGATGCAAAGCGCGCTTGATCTGGCGCGCCCCACCGGCTGGCCGCGCAGCATCGGCGCCTGCCTGATGCACACCGCCGAAACCATGCGCCGCCTGGGCCGCCTCGACGCCACCGAGGAGCTGCTGCACGAGGCGCTGCAGATCATGACGCCGCTGCCGGGCGCGCGCAGCTACGCGCACGCGCTGTCCTATCTGGGCGACCTGGCGCTCGACAAGGCCGACTACGACGGCGCGCTGGACGCCTTCCACCGCATGGCCGCGCGCGCCGACGCGCTGGGCCAGGCAGACTTCCAGTCGATCGCGCGGCGCGGCCAGGCGCACGCGCTGTGCTTCCTCGGCCGTCCGCAGGAGGCGCTGGAGATGGCCGAACGCGCGGTCGAACTGGCGGCCGAACAGGCCAACCGCGACAACCACGTGGCCGCGCTGCGCGTGCTGTCGGTGATCCACGAGCGCCACGCGCTGCCGCCGCCGCCCGGCATGACCGAGCAAAACGCCACGCTGCACTACCTGCACCAGGCGCTGGACGTGGCCTCCGCCATCGACGGCTACACCCTGCCCGGCGACCTGCACGACGCGCTGGGACGCGAGTACGCGCGGGTCGGCGACTACGCGGCGGCCTACCGCTCGGCGCAGGCGGCGGCCGCCGCGCGCCACAAGACCCACAGCCAGGAAGCCACCAGCCGCGCCATCGCGCTGCAGGTGCACCACCAGACCGAGCACGCCCGCGCCGAGGGCCAGCACCACCGCGAGCTGGCCGCCTCCGAGGCGCGCCGCGCCGAGGTGCTGCAGCAGACCAGCGACACGCTCGAGCGCCTGTCGGCCATTGGCCAGGAGATCACCACCCACCTCGACGCCGCCGCCGTGTTCCAGGCGCTGAACCGCCACGTCCAGGGCCTGCTGCCGGCGCACAGCTTCGCCATTTACCTGTGCGACGCCGGCGGCGCCACGGTCAGCCGCGCCTTCGGCATCGAGAACGGCCGCCCGCTGCCGACCAACACCATCGCCATCGACAACCCGCGCGCCAACGCGGCGCGCTGCGTGCGCGAACGGCGCGAGATCTACATCGAGGAGGCGGGGCCGGACGACATCTTCCTGGCGCCCGGCACCCAGCTGATGGTCAGCGCGCTGTACGTGCCGCTGGTGGTGGGCGAGCGCGCGCTGGGCGTGATGACGGTGCAGGCCATGCACGCGCGCGCCTACGGCGAACGCGAACGGCTGATCTTCCGCACGCTGTGCGCCTACGGCGCCATCGCGCTGGACAACGCCGAGGCCTACCGCCAGCTGAAGGACGCGCAAACGCAGCTGGTATCGCAGGAGAAGCTGGCGGCGCTGGGCTCCCTGATGGCCGGCGTGGCGCACGAATTGAATACGCCGATCGGCAACAGCCTGCTGATCGCCAGCACCTTGATCCAGAAAACCGAGGAGCTGGAAGCCCAGGTCAATGGCCCGGGCCTGCGCCGCTCCGAGCTGGCCGGCTACCTGGCCGACGCCCGCAAGGCGCACGAGCTGGTGATGCGCGGCCTGACCAGCGCGGCGGACCTGGTCAACAGTTTCAAGCAGGTGGCGGTCGACCGCACCACCGAGCAGCGCCGCGTGTTCAACCTTCAGCAGGTGTCGCACGAGGTGATCGCGACGATGATGAACCGCATCCGCGCCGCCAACCACCGCATCGAGATCGAGGTGCCGGAGCTGATCTCGATGGACAGCTATCCCGGCCCGCTCGGCCAGGTGATCGCAAATTTCATCAACAACGCGCTGCTGCACGCCTTCGCGCGCGAGCGCAGCGGCGGCATGTGGCTGCAGGCCTCCACGCCGGCCGAGGGCCGGGTGCTGATCACCTTCCGCGACAACGGCGGCGGCATCGCGCCGGAGCACATGTCGCGCATCTTCGATCCCTTCTTCACCACCAAGCTGGGTCAGGGTGGCAGCGGGCTGGGACTGTCGATCAGCTACAACATTGTCACTTCGCTACTGGGCGGCCAGATCACGGTCCACAGCTCGCGCGACGGCACCGCCTTCACGCTCGACCTGCCGCTGACGGCGCCCGAACACCAGACCCCCGCCACCACGCAGATCTACACCTAGCAACCGCAGCGCCGCGTAGCCTGTATAGACAGGAGAATCTGCGGCAATCCGCCCTATCCGCCGAATTGCCTTTATAATTGTCCGGCTAAGCCGGCCAGGCACACCGCCCCACGCCCGCACATCTGTCAGTCGTTACTATGCCTATCCAAAAACCGATCAAGCATTACCTGCAGTTTTCTGATTTTTCGTTAGCCGAATACGAATACGTGATTGAACGCGCGCACCTGATCAAGCGAAAATTCAAGAACTACGAAATCTACCACCCGCTGATTGACCGCACGCTGGTCATGGTGTTCGAGAAGAACTCCACCCGCACCCGCCTCTCCTTCGAGGCCGGCATGCACCAGCTGGGCGGCGCGGCGATCTACCTGAACACCCGCGATTCGCAGCTGGGCCGTGGCGAACCGGTGGAAGACGCCGGCCAGGTGATGAGCCGCATGTGCGACATCATCATGGTGCGCACCTTCGGCCAGGACATCATCGAGCGTTTCGCCGCCAACTCGCGCGTGCCGGTGATTAATGGCCTGACCAACGAACACCATCCATGCCAGGTGTTCGCCGACATCTTCACCTACTACGAACACCGTGGCCCGATCACCGGCAAGACCGTGGCCTGGGTGGGCGACGCCAACAACATGCTGTACTCCTGGCTGCAGGCGGCCGAGGTGTTCGGCTTCCACGTCAACGTGTCCACACCCAAGGGCTACGACATGGACATGTCGCTGGTTTCGACCGACCGCTACACCTTCTTCGACAACCCGTCCGATGCCTGCGAAGGCGCGCACCTGGTCAACACCGACGTCTGGACCAGCATGGGCTACGAAGAGGAAAACGCCGCCCGCCTGAAGGCCTTCGACGGCTGGATCGTCGACAGCGCCAAGATGGCGCGCGCCGCGCCGGACGCGCTGTTCATGCACTGCCTGCCCGCCCACCGCGGCGAGGAAGTCTCGGCGGAAGTCATCGACGGACCGCAATCGGTGGTCTGGGACGAGGCGGAGAACCGCCTGCACGTACAGAAGGCGCTGATCGAGTACCTGCTGATCGGCCGCGTCGACACCAACAACTAAACACTACCCACCAATTGGAACTAGCATGAGCGATATTAAAAAAGTAGTCCTCGCCTACTCGGGCGGCCTCGATACCTCCGTCATCCTCAAATGGCTGCAAGATAACTACCAGTGCGAAATCGTCACCTTCACCGCTGACCTGGGCCAGGGCGAAGAACTGGAACCGGCGCGCGCAAAAGCGATCAAGTTCGGCATCAAGCCTGAGAACATCTACATCGACGACGTGCGCGAAGAATTCGTGCGCGACTTCGTCTTCCCCATGTTCCGCGCCAATACCGTGTACGAAGGCGAATACCTGCTGGGCACCTCGATCGCGCGTCCGCTGATCGCCAAGCGCCTGATCGAGATCGCCAACGCCACCGGCGCCGACGCCATCTCGCACGGCGCCACCGGCAAGGGCAACGACCAGGTGCGCTTCGAACTGGGCGCCTACGCGCTGAAGCCAGGCGTGAAGATCATCGCCCCATGGCGCGAGTGGGACCTGCTGTCGCGCGAAAAACTGCTGAAGTACGCGGAAGACGCCGGCATCGAAATCGACATGAAGCACAAGAACGGCGGCGCGCCCTACTCGATGGACGCCAACCTGCTGCACATCTCCTTCGAAGGCCGCCACCTGGAAAACCCGAGTGCCGAAGCCGAGGAAACCATGTGGCGCTGGAGCGTCAGCCCAGAAGCGGCGCCGGACCAAGCGGAATACCTGGACATCGAATACGAGAAAGGCGACATCGTCGCCCTGAACGGCGTGCGCATGTCGCCAGCCACCGTGCTGACCGAACTGAATCGCCTGGGCGGCAAGCATGGCATCGGCCGCCTGGACCTGGTGGAAAACCGCTACGTCGGCATGAAGTCGCGCGGCTGCTACGAAACCCCTGGCGGCACCATCATGCTCAAGGCGCACCGCGCTATCGAGTCGATCACGCTGGACCGCGAAGTGGCCCACCTGAAGGACGACCTGATGCCACGCTACGCCTCGATGATCTACAACGGCTACTGGTGGGCGCCGGAGCGCGTCGCCATCCAGACGCTGATCGACCACACCCAGGCCACCGTAAACGGCTGGGTGCGCGTGAAGCTCTACAAGGGCAACGTGATCGTCGTCTCGCGCGATTCGAAGACCGACTCCCTGTTTGATATGAACATCGCCACCTTCGACGAAGACGGCGGCGCCTACAACCAGGCCGACGCCGGAGGCTTCATCAAGTTGAACGCGCTGCGCATGCGCATCGCCGCCAACGCGCGCCTGAAACGCGGCCAATAAGCCGGACATCGGCAGCAAACGAGGGACCGCCGATTGGCGGTCCTTTTTTTTGTCCTCCACAATCGGCGGCAAAATGTTACATTGTTTCCACCACCCAGCCCCAGTGGAGCATCCATGCTAAAGAACGTCCGTATCAAATCAAAACTCGCCATCGGTTTCGGCGCCGTCGTCGCCACCATCCTGGTGCTGCTGGCCATGGCCTATCTCAACTTCAGCAAGCTGTCCGAGGCCCGCCAGTGGGACCGGCACACGCTGGAAGTGCTGCACGAAGCCGACCGCACCTCGATCGCCGTGCTGGAACTGCAATCGGCCGAGCGAGGCTTTGTGCTCAGCGGCGACGAGAAGCTGCTTGCCGGCGGCACCGAGGCCGAAGCCGCGCTGGAGCAACGTATGCAACGGCTGCTGACACTCACCGCGGACAACCCCGTCCAGCAGGAACGCCTGCGCCGGCTGCACACCATGGTCAACGAATGGCTCGCTCAGGTCTACCATCCGCTGCTGGACAAGCGCCGCGCGCTGGGCCAGAACGTCAGCGCGGCCGACCAGCTGGGCCACGGCGCCGAGCTGCGCGCCGGCGCGCGCGACGTCGGCGCCATCCGCGCCCTGATCGACGAAGCCGCCGCCGACGAAACCCGCCTGCTCGATGGGCGCACGCGCACCTCGCAAAGCCTGCAGCAGACCATGTCGCTGGTGCTGATCCTGGGCGGCAGCTTGTGCGTGGCGCTGGCCATCGTCATCGGCCTGGTGCTGGCGGGCGCGCTGCTGGCGCCATTGAACAACCTGACCCACGCGCTGGGCCGCATCGCCGCCGGCGAACAGTCGGCGCGCGCGGCGGTGCTGTCGGGCGATGAAATGGGCCAGGTCACGGGGGAATTCAACCGCATGGCGCAGGCCATCCAGGACAGCCAGGCCAGCGAACTGGCGGCCACCAACCTGCTCAAGTCCAAGGTCGACTCGCTGCTCCGCGTGGTCTCCAGGGCCGCCGCCGGCGACCTGACAGGCAAGATCGACGTGGCCGGCGGCGACGCCATCGGCCAGCTGGCGCATGGCCTGGACCGCATGTTCGAGAACCTGCGCGCCCTGCTCAACAACGTGCAGAAGGCCGGCATCCAGGTCACCACCTCGGCCACCGAGATCGCCGCCTCGGCCAAGCAGCAGGAGGCCACCGGCATCGAGCACGCCCAGACCAGCGCCGAGGTGCTCGCCACCACCAAGGAAATCTCGGCCAGCACTTCGCAGCTGTTGAAAACCATGGAGGACGCCACCGCGGTGGCCGACTACACCACCACCGCCACCGCCGACGCCCAGACCAACCTGCGCCGCATGGACAGCACCATGCAGCACATGGTCTCGGCCACCGATTCGATCAACGCCAAGCTGGCGGCGTTGTCGGAGAAAGCCTCCAACATCAACAGCGTCCTGGTCACCATCACCAAGGTGGCCGACCAGACCAACATCCTCTCGCTCAACGCCGCCATCGAGGCCGAGAAGGCCGGCGAGGCGGGACGCGGCTTCTCGGTGGTGGCCACAGAAATCCGCCGCCTGGCCGACCAGACCTCGGTCTCCACCTGGGACATCGAACAGATGCTCAAGGAGATGCAGTCGGCGGTGTCGGCCAGCGTGATGGGCATGGACAAATTCTCGGAAGAGATACGCCGCAGCGTCGGCGAGGTGCGCCAGGTGACGGACCAGCTGTCCGGCGTGATGGACCAGGTGCAGAAACTGGCGCCGCAGTTCGACGTGGTGCTGCAGGGGATGCAGTCGCAGGCGGTGGGCGCGCAGCAGATTTCCGAAACCATGATGCAGCTGAACGACGCCACCCGGCAGACGGTGGAATCGCTCAAGGCCACCAGCGAAGCGGTGCACCAGCTGCAGTATGCGGCGGGCGATCTGCAGACCAGCGTCGCCAACTTTGCGGTCACGGCTTGAAGCGTGGGACAATGCCGCATCGAAGGCGGCTCATGGAGAAAAAATGTTGAACGACTTGAGCATCAAGCAGAAGCTGTACCTGGGGTTCAGCGCCATCCTCGCCATCATCCTGGCGCTGCTGTCGATGGCCTACATCAAATTCAACAGCCTGTCCGACGCCAACGCGTTGGACCGGCACTCGATGGAAGTGATACAGTCGATCGACAAGATGCGCAACGACCTGCTGCAAGTGCAGGTCGAGGCACGCGGCTACTACCTGAGCGGCACCCCGGCGCGCCTCGAAAACACCCACAAGGAATTGCGCGACCTGCCCGGCTCCCTGCAAGCCATGCAAAAGCTGGTGGCCGATAGCCCCAACCAGGCCACCCGCTTCAAGGAGCTGGAAGCCATGATCGCCACCTGGACGCGCGACGTCATCGAATCGCAGTTGGCCATGCGCCAGCAGCTGGGCGACAAGCCGGGAGCGGCCGACGCGATGGGGCACAACGCGCAGCAGAGCGGCGGCAATGTCGCCGTCCACGGTATCTACAAACTGCTGGACAGCGCCGCCGCCGAGGAGCGCCGCCTGCTGGCCGAACGCTCCGAGGCCGCGGCCCGGCTGCAGGAGACCATGCGCCTGGTGCTGAGCGGCGGCGGCCTGGCCTGCGTGGCGCTGTCGGCGCTGATCGCCTGGGCGCTGGGACGCGCGCTGCTGGCGCCATTGAACAACCTGACCCACGCGGTGGGGCGCCTCGCCGCCGGCGAACAGTCGGCGCGGGCGGCGGAGGGCAACGCCGATGAACTGGGCCGAGTGGCGACGGAGTTCAACCGCATGGCGCAGTCCATCCAGGACAGCCAGGCCAACGAACTAGCGGCCACCAACCTGCTCAAGTCCAAGGTCGACTCGCTGCTCGGCGTGGTCTCCAAGGCCGCCTCCGGCGACCTGACCGGCAAGATCGAGGTGACCGGCGACGACGCCATCGGCCAGCTGGCGCATGGCCTGGACCGCATGTTCGAGAACCTGCGCGCCCTGCTCAACAACGTGCAGAAGGCCGGCATCCAGGTCACCACCTCGGCCACCGAGATCGCCGCCTCGGCCAGGCAGCAGGAGGCCACCGGCATCGAGCAGGCGCAGACCAGCGTCGAGATCCTCAGCACCACCAAGGAAATCTCCGCCAACACCTCGCAGCTGTTGAAGACCATGGAGGACGCCACCGCGGTGGCCGACTACACCACCACCGCCACCGCCGACGCCCAAACCAACCTGCGCCGCATGGACAGCACCATGCAGCACATGGTCTCGGCCACCGATTCGATCAACGCCAAGCTGGCGGCGTTGTCGGAGAAAGCCTCCAACATCAACAGTGTTTTGATCACCATCACCAAGGTGGCCGACCAGACCAACATCCTCTCGCTCAACGCCGCCATCGAGGCCGAGAAGGCCGGCGAGGCGGGACGCGGCTTCTCCGTGGTGGCCACCGAAATCCGCCGGCTGGCCGACCAGACCTCGGTCTCCACCTGGGACATCGAGCAGATGCTCAAGGAGATGCAGTCGGCGGTGTCGGCCAGCGTCATGGGCATGGACAAATTCTCGGAAGAGATACGCCGCAGCGTCGGCGAGGTGCGCCAGGTGACGGACCAGCTGTCCGGCGTGATGGACCAGGTGCAGAAACTGGCGCCGCAATTCGACGCGGTGCTGCAGGGGATGCAGTCGCAGGCGGTGGGCGCACAGCAGATTTCCGAAACCATGATGCAGCTGAACGACTCCACCCAGCAGACGGTGGAATCGCTCAAGGCCACCAGCGAAGCGGTGCACCAGCTGCAGTACGCGGCGGGCGACCTGCAGACCAGCGTCGCCAACTTCGCCGTCGCGGCCTGACCGGAGCGGGCGATGAAGCTGCTGATCTTCCACATCGGCGCCGACCGCTACGGCCTGCGCCTGCGCGACGTGGTGCGCGTGCTGCCCCTGCTGGAACTCAAGCACCTGCCGCTGGCGCCTGACACCGTCGCCGGCCTGATGGACTTCCACGGCGAGTCGGTGCCGGTGATCGACTTGTGCCGCGCCAGCGGGCTGCCAAGCGGCGCCGATCATTTCGACACCCGCATCATCGTGGTGACCTACCACGCGCCGGAAGGCACGGACCATCTGCTTGGCCTGCGCGCGGAGCGCGTGCTGGGCGTGCAGGAAGTGGCCGAAACGCAGCTGGGCGCCAGCGGCGTGCAGGCCGCGCCCTTCCTCGGCGAGGTCGCCAGCGACCCGGGCGGCATGCTGCAACTGGTGGAACTTGAACACCTGCTGCCCGCGTCGCTGCGCGCGATGCTGTTCCAGCCATGACGCCCGCCCAATCCATGCTGCACGAGGCCACCGGCTTGACGCTGTCCAGGTCCACGGTCGAACGCGCGATCAAGCTCCGCATGGAGCGGACCGCCGCCGCCAACCAGGACGTCTACCTCGACCGCATGACGCCGGACGAGCTGACCGCGCTGGTGGAACTGGTGGTGGTGCCGGAGTCCTGGTTCTACCGCGATCCGCAAGCCTTCCAGGCCGCCGCAGAATTCGCCCGGGCGCGCCTGGCCGGCGATGCCAACCGCATGGTGCGCATCCTGTCCATCCCCTGCGCCGGCGGCGAGGAGCCATACACGATGGCGATGGTGCTGGCCGACGCCGGCGTGCGGCGCGACGGCTACATCATCGACGCCTACGACATCAGCCCCGCTTGCGTGGAGCGCGCCAAGAGCGGCGTGTATAGCCGCAACGCCTTCCGCAGCCAGGACCTGGCCTTCCGCGACCGCCACTTCATCGCCGACGGCGACGACTACCGCATCAACGACACCTTGCGCCAGCAGGTGCGCTTCAAGCAAGGCAACCTGCTGGAGTTCGACCTCCTGACGCGGACGGGCCATTACGACGTGATCTTCTGCCGCAACCTGCTGATCTACTTCGATAAGCCGACCACCAGGACAGCCATCGCCAAGCTTGAGGCGCTGCTGGCCGATCACGGCCTGCTGTTCGCCGGCTACGCCGAAGTGCCGTCGTTCTGCCAGCACGGCTTTACCCCGTACCCGTATCCGCAGGCGTTCGGCTTGAAGAAGGAAGCTGCGCGGCCGGCACCCGCCATCCAGGCGGTTCCCAAGACGGCTCCGCGCACCGTACGCCGCCCGGCTCCGCAGGCGCCCAATCAGCCGGCGCGGCTCGCGCCCCTGCCGGTGCCGGCGCCCGCCGCCGTCGCGATGGACACCAACCTGCTGGCCGAAGCCCGCAAGCTGGCCGACCTGGGACAATTGAAGGAAGCCGAAAACAAAAGCCGCGACCATCTGGCGCAAACGCCCGATTCGGCGGAGGCGTATTTCATCCTCGGCCTGGTCAACGAACTGACGGACAAGCGCAAGCTCGCCGAGGACTACTGGAAGCGCTGCATCTACCTGCAACCGGACCACTACGAAGCGCTGTGCCACCTGGCCCTGCTGGCCGAGACCAACAACGATCCCGGAGCCGCTGCCGCGCTCAAGGCCCGCGCCGCGCGCGTCTACAAACGCCAGCAAGGATCATAAGGGCGAACGACCATGAACACGACCACTTCCCCCATCGCCATCGCCAGCATCGACGACTGCTGGAACCGCATCGGCGTCATCGGCGACCAAAGCTGCGAGAAGCTCGAGCAGGCGGTCCACTGCCGCAATTGCGAGGTGTACGGCGGCGCGGCCCAGCGCAACCTGCAACGCCCCGTCGGCGACGACTACAAAAAGGAATGGGCCGCCCACTTCCGCCAGCCCGCCGCCGGCACGCAGCAGCTGGACGCCTCCTGCCTGGTGTTCCGCATCGGCCGCGAATGGCTGTCGCTGCCGACTAAAATATTCGTCTCGGTGGCGCCGCAGGCCAGGCCGCACCGCCTGCCGCATCGCACGGAACCCGGCTTGAGCGGCATCGTCAACGTCGGCGGCACGCTGTATCCCTGCATGTCGCTGGCGGCCTTGCTGGGCATCGACGAAAACGAAGGCGACGCCGCCACCGGCCGCCACACCTTCGCGCGCCTGCTGCTTACTCAATGGGAGGACCAGGCCTACGCCCTGCCGGTGGCCGACCTGCACGGCATCCTGCGCTACGCCACCAAGTCCGTGCAGGCGCCGGCCGCCACCATCAACAAGGGGTTGTCGCGCTTCCTGTCGGGCGTGATAGCGCATCAAGACATGCATATCGGCGTGCTCGATTCGGCGCTGATCGGCTACCAACTTGCGAGGTCGCTGCGATGAGCCAGGATAACAACGGAGACCTAAGCCAATTCTCCATGCTGGACCTGTTCCGCATGGAGGCCGAGAGCCAGACCCAGATCCTCACCGACGGCCTGCTGGCCATGGAGCGCCTGAAGGACGACGCCGGCGCGGTCGAATCGATGATGCGCGCGGCGCACTCGATCAAGGGCGCGGCCGCCATCGTCGGCCTGGAGGTGGTGGTGCAGCTGGCGCACGGCATGGAGGACGCCTTCGTCGCCGCGCAGCGCGGCAAGCTGGCGCTCACGCCCAACCGCGTGGACGCGCTGCTGGCCGGCGTCGACCTGATACTGCAACTGTCGCGATTGCAGGACAGCGGCGTTGAAGGCTGGCTGGGCGCCAACGCGGCGCTGATCAGGAAGACGTTGGACACCATCGCCAATATCGCCTTCCTGCCCGAGCCGGCGAACCTGGCGCCGCCCGCGCCGCCGATGCCATCGCCAGTGCCGGCGCCGGTGCCGTCCCCGGCGCCGGCCGCGCCCGAAGCCTCAGCCGCCGCTGCCGAGGAAGCGCCACCCATCGCCCCGCGCGCGCCGGCCGTGCTGAAGACCGCGCAGAACTTCGACCGCCTGTTGTCGCTGGCCAGCGAGTCGCGCATCAACGCGCACCAGATGCATCCCTTCATCCAGGACCTGCAGCGTTTCAAGCGCAACCAGAGCAGCCTGTTCGCGCTGGTCGAACAGCTGCACGAAGCGATCGCCAACAGCAGCGACGCCGGCCTGAAAGAGAAGTCGCTGCTGGCACTGCAAAAGACCCACCCGCTCAAGCAGTTCGTCCTTGAGCACATCGCCGACATCGAAGCCTACGAACGCCGCCTGCTGGCCGTTTCGCAGAACATGGTGGACGAGGTGCTGACGCTGCGCATGCGCCCCTTCCGCGACGGCGTGCAAGCCTTCCCGCGCATGGTGCGCGACCTGGCGCGCGGCATGGGCAAGGAAGTGCAGCTGCAGATCATCGGCGAGGACACGCTGGTCGACCGCGACATCCTGGCCAAGATCGAAAGCCCGCTCAACCACATGCTGCGCAACTCGGTCGACCACGGCATGGACACGCCGGCCGGCCGCATCGCCGCCGGCAAGCCCGGCGCCGGCATCATCATATTGGAAGCGAAGCACCGCGCCGGCATGCTCAGTATCGAGATCAGCGACGACGGCCGCGGCGTCGACCTGGAAAAGATCCGCGCCAAGGTGGTCGAGCGCAAGATGGCCAGCGAGCAGATGGCGGCCTCGCTGTCGCCCGCCGAGCTGCTGGAGTTCCTGTTCCTGCCGGCCTTCAGCCTGAAGGAAAGCACCACCGAGATTTCCGGGCGCGGCGTCGGCCTGGACATCGTGCACGAAACCATCCGCGCGCAGAACGGCACCGTGCGCATCGAATCGGAACTGGGCGTCGGCTTCCGCACCTGCATCACGCTGCCGCTGACGCAATCGATCGTGCGCGCGCTGGTGGTCGACATCAAGGGCGAGGCCTACGCCGTGCCCATCGTGCAGGTGGAGCGCGTGGCCAAGGTGCCGCGCGCCGCCATCCACACGCTGGAGAGCAAGCAGTTCTTCGACCTGGGCGGCGAGCATCTGGGGCTGGTCTCGGCCTCGCAGGTGCTGGAGCTGGGCGACACCGACACCGGCAGCGACGAGCTGGCGGTGGTGGTCATCGGCAGCGGCGCGCGCCGCTACGCGCTGGTGGTGCAAGGCATACGCGGTGAGCAAAGCCTGGCGGTGCAGGCGCTCGATCCCACCTTCGGCAAGATGCGCGACATCTCCGCCGCCGCCCTGCTCGACGACGGCGAGCCGGTGCTGATCCTCGATGTGCCGGACCTGCTGCTGTCGATCGACAAGCTGCTGCACGAAGGCGGCCTGCATCAGCTGACCAGGTCCGACCAGGCCGGACGCCGCAAGACCAAGCGCATTTTGGTGGTCGACGATTCGCTCACCGTGCGCGAGATGGAACGCAAGCTGCTGCTGGGCCGGGGCTTCCTGGTCGATATCGCCATCGACGGCATCGACGGCTGGAACGTGGTGCGCAGCGGCGACTACGACCTGGTGATCACCGACGTCGACATGCCGCGCATGGACGGCATCGAGCTGGTCACGCTGATCAAGAAGGATATTCACCTGCACAAACTGCCGGTCATGATAGTCTCTTACAAAGACCGCCCCGAAGACCGCGCACGCGGGCTCTCGGCCGGCGCCGATTATTACCTGACCAAGGGCAGCTTCCACGACGAGACGCTGCTCGACGCGGTCAGCGATTTGATTGGAGAGGCCAGGATATGAAGATCGCCATCGCCAACGACGTCGCCATGGCAGCCGAAGCGCTGCGGCGGGTTGTGGCCAGCACCGCGGAACACCAGGTGCTGTGGATCGCCCGTACCGGCGCGGAGGCGGTGCGCATGTGCGCCGACAACCGGCCCGACCTGATCCTGATGGACCTGAACATGCCGGAGCTGGACGGCGTCGAGGCGACCCGCCAGATCATGGAGCAAAGCCCGTGCGCCATCCTGGTGGTGACCGGCAGGCCGCAGGACAACGTCAACCAGGTGTTCCGCGCGCTCGGCGCCGGCGCGCTCGATGTCACGGCGACCCCGGTATTGCAGGGTAAACCGGACGGCGACCTGGAGCTGCTGGCCAAGATCCGCACCATGGACAAGCTGATACGCCACAGCGGCGGCAACCAGGCGATGATGCCGAAGACGGCCACCCATGGCAATGGCAACAATGGCAACCATCACGGCGCGGAAACGCACGACGCGCCGCAGCGCGTCACGTCGCTGCTGGCGATCGGCGCCTCCACCGGCGGGCCGATGGCGGTGGCGAAGATGCTGGCCGGCTGGAAGCCGCCGCGCGGCTGCGCCATCGTGGTGGTGCAGCACATCGACCAGCACTTCGCCGACAATTTCGCCCGCTGGCTGGGGGAGCACCTGGAAATGCCGGTGCGCTCCGCCGAGGATGGCGACGAACTGGTGGCCGGCACCGTCCTTGTCGCCAAGAGCAACGACCACTTAACGCTGGATCAAAACAATCGATTACGTTACGATGCGAATCCGAAGGACTACGCCTACCGTCCGTCGGTCGACGTGTTTTTCCGCTGCGTGGCGCAGCACTGGAAAAGCGAGGCGGTGGGCGTGCTGTTGACCGGCATGGGCCGCGACGGCGCCGAAGGCCTGCTGGCCATGCGCCGCGCCGGCCAGCTCACCATCGCCCAGGACCAGGCCAGCAGCGCCGTCTACGGCATGCCGCGCGCCGCCGCCGAGCTGGATGCGGCGCAGATGATTTTACCGCTGGCGAAAATCGGGC
This sequence comes from Duganella caerulea, assembly GCF_040362985.1. Classification (NCBI taxonomy): domain Bacteria; kingdom Pseudomonadati; phylum Pseudomonadota; class Betaproteobacteria; order Burkholderiales; family Oxalobacteraceae; genus Duganella; species Duganella caerulea. The sequence goes on from NZ_BPWJ01000013.1 coordinate 100,865, forward strand.
CACTATTGCGCACCACCCTGGGCGGCAGCACCTGATGGGCATTTAAAGAGAACGCAGATGTCAGAAGCACACGTAATCGCAGCAGATACAGGGCAGTCGCTGACGGCGTTCAAGGCCCGCGTGCTGCTGGTGGACGACCAGTTGATCATCGTCGAAGCGGTGCGCCGCATGTTGCGCGGCCAGGACGACATCGAATTCCACGCCGTGAGCGATGCCTCGCAGGCGCTGCAAACCGCGATGCAGTGGCAGCCCACCGTGATCCTGCAGGACCTGGTGATGCCGGACGTCGACGGCTTCGCGCTGATCCAGCAGTACCGCGCGCGGGAGGAACTGCGGCATGTGCCGGTGATCGTCCTCTCGGCCAAGGAAGACCCCAAACTCAAGGCGCACAGCTTCGCCACCGGCGCCAACGACTACATGGTCAAGCTGCCGGACCAGCTGGAACTGCTGGCGCGCATCCGCTACCATTCGGGCGCGCACGTCAGCCGCCTGCAGCGCGACCAGGCGTTCCGCTTCCTGCGCGAGAGCGAGCAGCGGCTGGCCGAAGCCAATCTGGAACTGCAAAAGCTGGCCGCGCTCGACGGCCTGACCGGCATCGCCAACCGCCGCCGCTTCGACGAGTGCATGCGCGTGGAATGGCAGCGCGGCCAGCGCGACAAGCAACCCTTGACGCTGTTGATGTGCGACGTGGATTTCTTCAAGCGCTACAACGACAGCTTCGGCCACCAGGCGGGCGATTTGTGCCTGAAAAAAGTGGCCGCCGTATTAACCGAACACCTCAAGCGCCCGGCCGACCTGGCCGCGCGCTACGGCGGCGAGGAATTCGCCATTATCCTGCCGGAGACACCACTGACTGGGGCACTGATCGTGGCCGAGTCGTGCCGCCGCCATCTGGAACAACTGGCCATCGAGAACCCGCTGGCGGAGACCGAATTTTCCACCGTGACCATGTCGATCGGCGTGGCGAGCGTGGTGCCGTCGCCCTCCTCCAGCATCGAGCAGTTGATCCAACAAGCCGACCAGGCCCTGTACGCCGCCAAGCGCGGCGGCCGTAACCGCGTGATGAACGCGGCCGAACTGCCTGGTCCTCCCTCCGCATCGAACCAAGGAAAAACAGCAGTATGAGTGCTCAATTTGATCAAGTCAGCGTCGTCAAGAAATCGAATATCTACTTCGACGGCAAATGCGTTTCGCACAATGTGATTTTCGCCGACGGCAGCAAGAAAAGCGTCGGCGTGATCTTCCCTTCCAGCCTGACCTTCAACACCGGCGCGCCGGAAACGATGGAGATCATCGGCGGCGTGTGCAAGGTGCGCCTGGCCGGCGCCAGCGAATGGCAGACCTACGCGGCTGGCCAGGAGTTCAAGGTGGGCGGCAATTCGAGCTTCGATATCGAGACCGTGGAGACGGTCGATTACGTTTGCCACTTCGGCTAACGCATTTCAGCTGATACGCGTCATGGCGGGCCGCGCGCCCGCCATTTTTAAATGAACACCGGCTCCGGCTCCAGCAGCACGCCATAGCGCGCCTGCACGTCCGCCTGGATCGCCCGCGCCAGCGCCACCACATCCGCGCCCTTCGCGCCGCCATTATTGACCAGCACCAGCGCCTGTTTCGGGTACACGCCCGCCGCGCCCAGGTTGCGCCCCTTCCATCCGCATTGATCGATCAGCCAACCCGCCGCCAGCTTCTCGCTGCCGTCCGGCTGCGCGTGATGCACCAGCGCCGGGAACTGCTCCAGCAACGCCGCGCACTGCGCGCCCGTCACCACCGGATTCTTGAAGAAGCTGCCCGCGTTGCCGATCACCGCGGGATCGGGCAGCTTGCGGCGGCGGATCGCGATCACCGTGTCGGCCACCTGCTGCGCGGACGGCGCGGCGATGCCCTGCTCCGCCAGCGCCTGCGCCAGTTCGGCGTAGCGCAGGTTGGGCTGCCAGCGCTTGGGCAGCGCGAAGCACACGTCGAGGATGATCAGGTGACGTCCACCGTCCTGCTTGAAGATGCTGTCGCGATAACCGAAGCGGCACGCCGCGGCATCCATCGTGCGCGTCTCGCCGCTGGCCGGATCGAACACGGTCACGCTGTGGAACACGTCCTTGGTTTCGAGTCCGTAGGCGCCGATGTTCTGGATCGGCGCCGCGCCCACCGTGCCCGGTATCAGCGACAGGTTCTCCAGACCGCCCAGGCCTTGCGCCAAAGTCCACTGCACGAACTCGTGCCAGTTCTCGCCGGCCGCCGCACGGACGTAATGATGGTCCGCATCGTCGGCCAGCACCTCGCGACCCTGCAGCGCGATGTGCAGCACCAGGCCGGGAAAGTCCCCGGTCAGCAGTAGATTGCTGCCGCCGCCCAGCACCAGCTTCGGCAAAGAAACCCAGGCGGCATCGGCAAAAACGCCGAGCAGTTGCTCTGTTTTCGTCACGCGCAAATACGCGTGCGCGCTCGCCGCGATGCCGAAGGTGTTGAGGGATTGAAGTGGGAACTGGTACTGGATGGCTGACTGTGGATGCATGGAGGAAAAACCTGGGAAATTTCATCGATTATAGAGCGAAACAAGCAAAAAACCAGTGTGGATATGGCGGCTTTCGGCCCGTTGTCCGTTAAAATGTCAGTCTTTGATGCAGCGGATTGAATGCATGCTGCATGCCACACGAAAAGGAAATAGTTATGCCGTCGTTTGATGTAGTCTCCGAAGCCGATATGATCGAAGTGAAGAATGCCGTCGAGCAATCTCAAAAAGAAATCGCCACCCGCTTCGATTTCAAGGGTACGGGCGCCTCGGTCGAGCACAAGGAAAACGAACTGACCGTCGTCGCCGATTCCGAATTCCAATTGCAGCAGGTGCGCGACGTGCTCACCAACAAGCTGGCCAAGCGCAAAGTCGATGTCCGCTTCCTGGAAGACGGCGACATCAAGAAGATCGGCGGCGACAAGGTCAAGCAAGTGATCAAGGTCAAGAACGGCATCGAATCCGATGACGCAAAGAAAATCGTGCGCGTCATCAAGGACAGCAAGATGAAAGTGCAAGCGAGCATCCAGGGCGAGTCCGTGCGCGTCACCGGCGCCAAGCGCGACGACCTGCAAGCGGCCATGGCCATGCTGCGCAAGGACGTGCCGGACATGCCGCTGGAATTCAACAACTTCCGCGACTGATCCCTCGCGCGACGCCCGCCGCGGCGTCACAATGCTGTAGTACACATGGAGTAGAATCGAACCGGCTCCATGCAAGGTGTACTGCCGCGCGACCGCATATCACGCATAGCGCCGGGCTCTTTGCCCGGCAACCACTACGGTAGTCTAAGGATAGCAATGAAACGTGTTGATGATTTCCGCCTGCGATTTGGCAAAAACGAGTACGTGCCCATCATGGTCGGCGGAATGGGAGTGGATATTTCGACCTCGGAGCTGGCGCTGGAAGCGGCCCGCCTGGGCGGCATCGGCCACATCTCGGATGCCATGGTCGAAGACGTATCGGACCGCAAGTTCGACACCAGCTTCGTCAAGGACAAGACCAAGCTGTACAAGTTCAACATCAACAACATGGACAAGTCCGTGGTGCAGTTCGACCTGGAACGCCTGGCCGACGCGCAGCGCCGCCACATCGGCGCCACCATGGCGGCGAAAAAAGGTCCCGGCCTGATCTTCGTCAACTGCATGGAAAAGCTGACCATGAACGGCCCGCGCGAAACCCTGCGCACCCGCCTGAACGCGGCGCTGGACGCCGGCGTCGACGGCATCACGCTGTCGGCCGGCCTGCACTTCGGCTCGTTCGCGCTGATGGCGGACCACCCGCGCTTCCGCGAAGCCAAGCTGGGCATCATCGTCTCGTCGGTGCGCGCGCTGCAGATCTTCCTGCGCAAGAACGCCAAGCTGGACCGGCTGCCCGACTACATCATCGTCGAAGGCCCGCTGGCCGGCGGCCACCTGGGCTTCGGCATGGACTGGGCCGAATACGACCTGATGACCATCACGCAGGAACTGCTGGACTACCTGAAGGCCGAGAACCTGGACATTCCGCTGATCGCGGCCGGCGGCATCTTCACCGGCAGCGACGCGGTGCGCTTCCTGGAAGCGGGCGCGGCGGGCGTGCAGGTGGCGACCCGCTTCACCGTCACCAATGAATGCGGCCTGCCTGCCAAGGTCAAGCAGGAATACTTCAAGGCGTCGGAAGAGGACATCATCGTCAACGGCATCTCGCCGACCGGCTATCCGATGCGCATGCTCAAGAATACGCCGGCCATCGGCGCGGGCATCCGTCCGGGCTGCGAATCGTACGGCTACCTGCTGGACGCGACCGGCAACTGCGCCTACATCAATTCGTACAACCGCGAAGTGGCGGCGCATCCGACCGAGAAGAACATCGTGGTCATGGACAAGACCTGCCTGTGCACCCACATGCGCAACTTCAACTGCTGGACCTGCGGCCACTACACCTACCGCCTGAAGGACACCACGCACAAGAAGGCCGACGGCGAGTACCAGCTGCTCACCGCCGAGCACGTGTTCAAGGACTACCAGTTCAGCACTGACAACCAGATCGCCCTTCCCGAAAAGGAAGAGGCGTAAAAAAACGCCATGTGCGCTTGCGACGCTCAAGATCGTCGCACGGCCACATGGCGTTTTTTTATAGTTACCCTTCCGAGTTGATCCGGGCGATCAGCGCTTCCAGCACCTCCTCCGCCCGCTCATTATCGACCTGGCACGTCCCGGCATTCTCATGCCCGCCGCCGCCGTACTCCAGCATCAGCGCGCCGATATTGGTCTTGGACGTACGGTTCAGTATCGACTTACCGGTGGCGAACACGGTGTTCTGGTTCTTCAAGCCCCACAGCACGTGGATCGAGATATTCGTCTGCGGATACATCGCATAGATGATGAAACGGTTGCCGGCGTAGATGATCTCCTCATCGCGCAGGTCCAGCACCACCAGGTTCTTGTGCACGGTGGCGCACCGGCGGATCTGCTCCTTGCACTTCTCGGCATGCTCGAAGTACAGCTCCTTACGCTCCTTCACGTCCGGCAAGGCCATGATCTGGTCGATCGTATGGTTCTTGCAATAGTCGATCAGGTCCATCATCAGGTTGTAGTTCGAGATGCGAAACTCGCGGAAGCGGCCCAGGCCCGTGCGCGCATCCATCAGGAAGTTCAGCAGATCCCAGCCTTCCGGATTGAGCACCTCCTGCTCGTTGAAGCGGGCGGCGTCGCCCTTGTCCACCGCCACCATCATGTCGTGCCAGGAAGCCGGGAAAGCCTTCTCGGCGCCGTAGTAGTCGTACACCACGCGCGCGGCCGACGGCGCCTCCGGATGGATCACATGGTTCTTGCGCTCGCCCGTATTGCGGATGGTTTCCGACAAATGGTGGTCGAAGGCGAGATGCACGCCCGGCACGAACGGCAGATTGGTGGTGATGTCATTGTCGCTGATGGCGATCTTACCGTCCTGCATATCCTTCGGGTGCACGAACAGGATCTCATCGATCATATTCAGGTGTTTTAACAGGACTGCGCACACCAGCCCGTCGAAATCGCTGCGGGTGACCAGACGATATTTTTTTGCTTCTGACATGAATGCACCTCTGTGGATTGAACATGACAATGGACTTAATAATACAACCCAAACCTGCACGTGGACAGCAATTGTGATGACACGTTGCAATACGTCACATCAACCGCCAGCGACTTTCGATTGTTAAGAAACGAAAAAGACTCGGAGCATCTGTCTCAATTATTCAAAAACGACAAACTTGCAATTTGGATTACCTAGAATGGCTGCCGCATCACCCCATTACAAATTACAACGCAAGAGGAGACCGATACCATGCCGCGCATTTCAATCTTACTTGGCCTGGCCGCCGCAAGCTGCCTGGCGCTGTCCAGCCCCGCGCTGTATGCGCAGACCGCGCAGATCAGCGCATCCGCGCAATCGCAGCGCGACGGCGCCGCCAGCGCTGTCCGGCGCGATTTCGCCCAGTTCGTTCAATACCAGGTGCAGAACCACGCCGGCAGCGCGCCGCAAGGCTTCCCACTGGAAGTGGCCGACGTGCAGGACTTGAAGGACGCGCGCATCGCCTACGGCTTCCCGGTCTACACCATCGACCCAACCGACCTGCTGGCCGGCCGCCGCGAGATGAAGGCCATGACCCGGCCGACCGGCATCTGGCGCTTCGTCATCACCCTCCACGACCAGCCGATCGGCCTGGCCACGGTCGAACAGGTCAACGGCAAATGGGAGACGGTGGCCTACGGCGCCTCCGTGATGGCCAAGGATCTCGACGCCGCCATGGGCGCCTACGCCAACACGGAACGCTCGAACGTACGCGTGCTGCGCATCTACCAGGCGCAGTCCGATTTCCTGGAAGTGAGCTCCGCCCAGAACGGCGCGGTGCGCTTCGCGCCCCTGCATTCGGCGCGCCAGTCGCTGCTGCTGCAACGCAAAGGCGCCGGCGACGGCCTGCTCGACGCGAGCGACTTGCTGGAGCCGCTGCGCGTGGCGGTCAAAAAAAATCTGGATAGCACGCGCTAAGCCGCGCGGGACAAGGAGACTCACATGAAAAAATTGAACAGCCTGATATTGAGCGCCGGCCTGCTGGCGATGTTGCCGTCCGCCTTCGCACAGTGGCGGACGCTGAACGTGCCGCTGGTCACGCAGGAGCACAGCCAGTGGTGCTGGGCCGGCTCCAGCAAGGCCGTGCTGAACTACTACGGCCAATCGCCCAGCCAGTGCCAGATCGTCAACTGGGCCTTCGGCCTGAACTACGCCTGCGGCAATTCGACCTTCGACTGGAACAGCTGGGCCAACCAGCCCAACAATATGTACGGCAGCAATGGCAGCGTGCAGAACATCCTGCGCGCCTGGGGCGTGTCCAACACGGCCTACAACTACGCCTCGTCGTGGAGCAGCGTGGTGTCCGACATCAACGCCAACCGGCCGTTCGTGATCCGCTACGGCTGGACCGGCGGCGGTGGCCACATCATGGTGGGACGCGGCTATGAAACCTACAACGGGGTCAATTACATCTACATCATGAACCCTTGGCCGGGCGAAGGCCAGACCTACCGCACCTACAGCTCGGCGGTGTCTGCGTCCGATCACCAGTGGACGCACACCCAGCGCATGAACAACTAGGCGCAGCTATAGGGACCCCGCTCGTCACGCCAGCATCTGGTCGATCAATTCGATCCAGTGCCCGACCGGCATCGGCGTCCCCGATTGCAGGTGGCTTTGACAGCCGATGTTGGCGGAGACGATGCGGGCCGCGCCCGTGGCCTGCAGATTGGCCAGCTTGCTGTCGCGCAGTTGGTGCGACAACTCCGGCTGCAGCAGCGAATACGTGCCGGCCGAGCCGCAGCACAGATGGCTATCCGCGCACAGGCGCACATCGATGCCCAGGCCGCGCAGCAGCTCCTCGACCTTGCCGCGTATGCGCTGCGCGTGCTGCAGCGTGCATGGCGGATGAAACGCCACCGGCTCGGCCGGTGGCCGCTGCTTCAGCAACGCCTGCAAGCCAGCCTGCTCGTCGTACAGTATCTCGCTGATGTCGCGCGTCAGCTCGGACACCCGGTGCGCCTTGGCGGCATAGGCCGGATCGTCGCGCAGCAGATGGCCGTATTCCTTGACGGTGGCGCCGCAACCGGAAGCAGTCATCACGATGGCCTCCGCGCCGGCTTCCAGCAGCGGCCACCACGCATCGATATTACGCCGCATGTCATCGAGGCCGCCATCGTGGTCGGCCAGGTGGTAGCGGATCGCGCCACAGCAGCCGGCGCGCGGCGCCACCACCAGCTCCACATCCAGCGCCGCCAAAATACGCGCCGCCGAGCTGTTGATATTCGGCGCCATCTCCGGCTGCACGCAACCGTCCAGCAGCAGCATCTTGCGCGCTTGTCCGCCGCGCGGCCAGGGGCCGGGCGCCGGCACCGGCTGCACCTTCTCCTGCAACGCCGCCGGCAGCAGCGGACGCACCATGCGTCCCATCTTCATCGCGGGCCGGAACAGCCATGCGCGCGGCAGCGCCTCCTTCAGCAGCAGGCGCTGATAACGCTGGCGCGCCGGCCGGCCCACCTGCTGCTCCACCACCTTGCGGCCGATGTCGAGCAAACGGCCGTACTGCACGCCGGACGGACAAGTGCTCTCGCAGTTGCGGCAGCTCAGGCAGCGGTCCAGGTGCAACTGGGTGCGCTCCGTGGCCGCCTGCCCTTCCAGCACCTGCTTGATCAGGTAGATGCGGCCGCGCGGTCCATCCAGCTCGTCGCCCAGCAGCTGGTAGGTGGGACAGGTCGCGGTGCAGAAGCCGCAATGCACGCAGGCGCGCAGGATGGCTTCGGCCTCGTCGCCGTCGGCGGTGTTCTTGAATTGTTCTGCCAGATTGGTTTGCATGATTACAGGTCCCGGTACATGCGGCCGGGATTGAAGATGCCGGCCGGGTCGAAGTGCTGTTTGAGGTTGCGGTGGATCGCGTGCACGGCCGGCGCCAGCGGCTGGAACACGCCGTGCCGCTTGTCGCCGCCGCGGAACATGGTGGCGTGGCCGCCCAGCTCCGCCACCCGCGCGCGCAGCGCGATGGGATCGGCCTTGCTGCGCAGCCAGCGTTGCGAGCCACCCCACTCGATCAGTTGCGCGCCGTCGTCCAACGCGGACAGCGACTTGGCCGGCGTGGTGGACGGCAGCGACAAGCGCCACAGCGGCGTCTCCACCTCGGCGAACCATGCATGCCGGTGCTCGCGCAAATCGCTCCACCAAAGCGCCGCCGCTTCCGGCTCCAGCGTCTCGCCGCCGATGTGCCGCGCGGCCGCCGCCACCGCAGCCTGTGCGCCGGACAGCCGAAGCGTGAGCACGCCCTCGTGCCAGGCGGATGCCGACAACGGCAACGGCTGCCCCGCCCAGCGGTTCAGGCGCAGCAAGGCCTCCTCCTGATCCAGCTCCAGCCGCAGCGTGGCTTCCGCCGTCGGCCGTGGCAGCACTTTCAGCGATACTTCCAGCATCAATCCCAGCATGCCCAACGAGCCAGCCAGCAGGCGCGAGACGTCGTAGCCGGCCACGTTCTTCATCACCTCCCCGCCGAAGCGCAGCAACTCGCCGCGGCCATCCATCAGCACCGTGCCCAGCACGAAATCGCGCACCGCGCCCACGCTCTGGCGGCGCGGGCCGGACAGCCCTGCCGCCACCATGCCGCCCACCGTGGCGCCGGGCCCGAAATGCGGCGGCTCGAACGCCAGCATCTGTCCCTGCAGCGCCAGCTCCCGTTCCAGGTCGCGCAGCGGCGTGCCGCAGCGCGCCGTCACCACCAGCTCCGTCGGTTCATAGGCGACGATGCCCTGGTAGGCGGACGTCTCCAGCACCTCGCCCTCCGGCGCTTGTCCGTACCAGTTCTTGCTGCCGCCTCCGCGCAGGCGCAGCGGCGTGCCTGCGGCGCCGGCGGCCACGATGCGGTCGCGGAACTGGTTCACTATCGATTCCATCGTCATGCTCCCACCTGTTTGACAAACTTGAACACACCGCCGCGCGCCTGCCGCTTGCCATACGCGGCGCAGCGGTCCAGCGTGGGTATGGCTTTGTTTGGATTGAGCAGGAAGGCGCCATCGAAGGCGCGCTTCACGCCGATGAAGGCGGCCACCTCGTTCACGGTGAACTGCCCGCACATGGCGTCGATCTTCTCGATGCCCACGCCATGTTCGCCGGTGATGGTGCCGCCCACTTCCACGCACAGCGCCAGGATCGCCTCGCCGAAGCGTTCGGCGCGGTCGAATTCACCGGGCTCGTTGGCGTCGAACATGATCAGCGGATGGAGGTTGCCGTCGCCCGCGTGAAACACGTTGGCGCAACGCAGGCCGTAGGTCTGCTCCATGGCGGCGATGCCTTGCAGGACCTCGGCCAGGCGCTTGCGCGGGATGGTGCCGTCCATGCAGTAGTAGTCGGGCGAGATGCGGCCCGCCGCCGGAAAGGCGTTCTTGCGGCCGGACCAGAAGCGCATGCGCTCCGCCTCGCTGCCCGACACCGCGATGGCGCTGGCGCCGGCGCGCCGCAGCACTTCGCTCATGCGTTCGATTTCCTCCTCCACCTCTTCCGGCATGCCGTCCGATTCGCACAGCAGGATGGCGGCGGCGTCGGTGTCGTAGCCGGCCTTGACGAAGGGTTCGACCATGCGCGCGCTGGTGCGGTCCATCATCTCCAACCCTGCGGGGATGATGCCGGCGGCGATCACCTCCGCCACCGCGTCGCCGCCGGTGACGACGTCGTCGAAGGAAGCCATGATGACGCGCGCAAGCGGCGGCTTGGGAATCAGGCGCACCGTCACTTCGGTGACCACGCCCAGCATGCCCTCGGAGCCAATGAACACCGCAAGCAGGTCCAGGCCCGGCGCGTCCAGCGCTGCGCCACCGAGTTCGATAACCTCGCCGTCCATCGACACCATCCGCACCCGCATCACGTTGTGCAAGGTCAGGCCGTACTTGAGGCAGTGGACGCCGCCCGAGTTCTCGGCCACGTTGCCGGCGATGGTGCAGGCGATCTGCGACGACGGGTCGGGCGCGTAGTACAGCGCGTGCGCGGCGGCCGCCTCGGAGATCGCCAGGTTGCGCACGCCGGGTTGCACGCGCGCCGTGCGCGCCAGCGGATCGAGCGCCAGGATGCGGCTCATCTTCGCGGTCGAGATGACGATGCCGTCGGCGATCGGCATGGCGCCGCCGGACAGGCCCGTGCCGGCGCCGCGCGGCACGATGGGCACCTGCAGCGCGCTGCATGCCTTCAGCAGCGCGATCAGCTGCGCCTCCGTTTCCGGCAGCGCCACGGCCAGCGGCAACTGCCGGTAGGCGGTCAGGCCATCGCATTCATAGGGTCGGGTGTCTTCCTGCTCGGACAGCAGGCAATGCGGCGGAAGCAGGCCACGCAGCGCGGCCAGTATGGCGTGTTTGCGTTCCTGTAGCAGCAGCGGTGGCGGCGGGGTTAGCGGCGCGTTCATGAGTGGCCTTGGATGCGATGGAAATGGCGTCCAGTGTAGCGGCCTGCCGCGCGCTCCAGCGGTGAAAAGAATTAACCGCTGAAGCGCAGATTTTTCATGCGTCGCGTTCGTGGTCGGGATAGGCCGCCATCATCCAGTCGATGAACAAGCTCACCTCCGGCCGGATATGGGCGCTCTGCTCGTACACCACGTAGTAGGCGTGCGGCGGCGACGCCAGGCGCACGTCGAACAGCTGCACCACTTCGCCGCTGGCGATCATGTCCTGCGCGAAGTGCTGTCGCGTCAATCCAACACCGTGGCCATGGCGTATCGCCTCCAGCAGCAGGCCAAGGTCGTCGACACGCAGCGCGTCGGTGGGCTCCGGCCAATCCAGGCCGGCCTGCTCGAACCACGGCTTCCACTGCTCCAGCGCGGAGCGCAGCAAGGTCGCCTTCTTCAGATCCGCAGGCGTGGCGATGCCGCCGATCCGTTCCAGGTAGGCCGGGCTGGCGACGGCAAACGCCGGTTCGCCGAACAGCCGCGTGGTTACCATGTCGGGATATTTGCCGGCGCCGAAGCGGACCTCCAGATCCGTCTCGTTCACGCACAGGTCATACAGGGGCACCGACAGGAACACTTCAACCACGATCTCGGGATGGGCTTCGGTGAACTCGGCCAGGCGCGGCATCAGCAGGTAGCGCGCGAAGGTCGGCGGCACCGTGATCTTGACGCGCGGCTGAACCGGCGCGCTGCGGTGAGGAAGGGGAAAATCAGTCAGCGTGCGCAGCGCCTGGCATACCACGTCCAGGTAGCTGCGGCCGAACGGCGACAGCGTCAGCGAACGGCCATCGCGGACGAACAAGCGGTCGCCGACAAACTCCTCCAGCAGGCGGATACGGTGCGACAACGCCGACGGCGTAATGCACAGCTGCTGCGCGGCGACCGCAAATGAACCGGCACGCGCCGCCGCTTCGAAAGCGGACAGCGCGTGCACCGGGGGGAAACGTCTCGGCATGGATATGCGCCTTTCACAAACCCTTGGCAGGGCTGGGGAAAAGCGTCAGTGCGGCACCATCCCCGTAAATACATACGCCTGCAATACCGTCATGATACCAACGATGGTGGCGAACAGCAGACTATGTTTGAGGGTAAAGCGGAACAACTCGGACTCGCGTCCCACCAATCCGGTCGCGGCGCAGGCCACGGCGATCGATTGCGGCGAGATCATCTTGCCAGTTACACCACCGGTGGTATTGGCCGCCACCAGCAAGGTATCGGAGACATTGATCTGGTGCGCCGTGGTGTTTTGCAGGGAGCAGAACAAGGCGTTCGACGAGGTGTCCGAGCCGGTCAGGAACACGCCCAGCCAGCCGAGGAACGGCGAGAAGAACGGGAAGGCCGCGCCGGTGCCGGCCAACACCAGCGCCAGGGTCGACGACATGCCGGAGTAGTTGGCGACAAACGCAAACGCCAGCACTAGGCCAATCGACAGGATGGGACGACGCAGCTCAACCACCGTATCGGCCAGGGCGCGCAGGCCGGCCATCGGCTTGAAGCGCAGCAGCGCCATCGAGACCAGTGTGGACAACAGGATAGCGGTGCCGACGGCCGACAGCAGGTCCAGCTTGAAGACAGCTTCATAGGCTTTTGGCGCGGCGACGATAGGCGACATCTTGATGACCATCTGGTCCAGGTACGGCACATGGAATTTCATCACGGTGCCGGCCAGCGCGCCGCTGCCGGCGAACATCGCCTTGAACTGCGGCAGGCTCCAAACGGTGACGATGGCGGTCAGGATGCCGAACGGCGCCCATGCCCGCACGGTCTGCGCGGTGCTGTATGGCGACTGCTTGCGGATACGTGGTGCGGAACCGGTGGCCGGGCCGCCGCCAAAGGTGGCCATCGCCGCCGTGCCGCCGCCCATCGAGATGGTGCTGCGGGCGCCGGCCTTGGCGCTGGCCGGCTGCCATACCTTCAGCAGTGCCGTCAGCGAACCAAGGCTGACCAGCGCGGAGGTAATGTCCGGCAGTTCAGGGCCGATGAAGTTGGAGGTGATGTACTGCGTCACGGCGAAGCTGCCGCCTGCCACCAGCGCCGCAGGCCAGGTTTCCTTGATGCCGCGCGTGCCGTCCATCATGAACACCAGCCAGAATGGCACGGCCAGCGACAACAACGGCAACTGACGGCCAGCCATCGCGCCGATGTGCATGGCATCGATGCCGGTGACCTGCCCTGCCACGATGATGGGAATGCCCATCGCGCCGAATGCCACCGGCGCAGTGTTCGCGATCAGGCACAGGCCCGCCGCGTACAGCGGATTGAAGCCCAGGCCCACCAGCAGCGCCGACGTAATCGCCACCGGCGCGCCGAAGCCTGCCGCGCCTTCGAGGAAGGCGCCGAACGAGAAGCCGATCAGCAGCATCTGCAGGCGCTGGTCATCGGTGATCGACAGCACCGAAGCACGGATGATTTCGAGCTGGCCGGTGCGGTCGACCACTTTGTACAGGAACACCGCGGTGACGATGATCCAGGCGATCGGCCACAGGCCGTAGGCGAAGCCGTAGCCGGCGGCGGCCAGCGCCTGCGGCACCGGCATGCCGTAGGCGAAGATGGCGACTGCCAGCGCAAGCGCCAGCGTCACGGCGGCGGCGACGTGGCCTTTGATGCGCAGCACAGCCAGCGCGAGAAAGAAGAAAATGATCGGCACGGCGGCAACCAGGGCCGATAGCCCCAAGCTGCCTAGCGGCGCATATATCTGATTCCAGGTTTGCATAGTGGTCTCCTCCAAGAGTAAAAATATTTTTTTGCAGAGCTAAAAAGATGCGACGAGTGTATAGACGTGGCGGCGGCTTTCGGTGGTACGAAAAGATGAAATGAATTGTTCGCAGCCGTGAAAATTATTCACCCCACCGCCAACGGCGGTACCACGCTATTCGGCCTGCCCCCTTTCCCGCAGCAGGTCGGCCAGGCTGCGCGCGGCCGGTTTGAGCGGCTCACGGTGACGGGTCCAACCCAACTGGTTACGGGGCGCGAAGGCGCGCAGCCGCGTGGCGGCCCAGCGGAACCAGCGATACACGCCAGGCCGCGCGAACGCGCCGCTCCAGAATCGCCACACCAGCCGCTCGCTGCGACTGAAGCTGGCACCCTGCCCGCGCAGCGCGTTCTCGACTTCCTGCGCCGGATCGCGATTGGCCTCGGTGCGCAGCCGCACCAGCAGTGCCGGTATCGGTATGCGCACCGGGCACACTTCGCCGCACGCGCCGCACAAGCTGGAGGCGGTCGCCAGGTCGGCGGTCGCTTCAAGCCCCAGCAGGTGCGGCGAGATGATCTTGCCGATCGGGCCGGGATAGGTGGTGCCGTAGGCGTGGCCGCCCACCCGCGCATAGACCGGGCAGTGGTTGATGCATGCGCCGCAGCGGATGCACTGCAGCGTGGCGCGCAGCTGCTCGTCGGCGTAGGCTTGCGTACGGCCGTTATCGAGCAGCACCACATGCAATTCACGCGGTCCGTCCATTTCACCGGTGCGGCGCGGTCCGGTGATCAGGTTGAAGTAGGTGGTGATGGACTGCCCGGTCGCCGAGCGTGTCAGCAGGCTGGCCAGCGGCACGATGTGCTCCAGCTTTGCCACGACCTTTTCCATGCCCATCAAGGCGATATGCACATCGGGCACGCTGGTCGACAACCGGCCGTTGCCTTCGTTTTCGACCAGCCACAGGGTGCCGGTATCGGCCGCCGCGAAGTTCACGCCGGACAGGCCGATGTCGGCGTCGGCGAAGGCCTGGCGCAGCGCGCGGCGGCCGGCCTGGATCAGCGTGTCGACGTCTTCGCTGTACGGCGTGCCGGGGATGTGGCGTTCGAACAGCGCGCCGATGTCGGCGCGCGTCTTGTGCACCGCCGGCATGACGATGTGCGACGGCTTCTCGCCCGCCAGCTGCACGATGTATTCGCCCATGTCGGATTCGATGCAGTCGATGCCATGCTGCGCCATGTGGTGGTTCAGCTCCACCTCTTCGCTCGCCATCGACTTGCCCTTGATGACGCTGCGCGCGCCACGACGCTGGGCGATTTCAAGGATGATGGCGTTGGCTTCGTCGGCGTTCGCGGCCCAGTGCACGTGGGCGCCGGCCGCCTGCAGCGTCGCTTCGAACTGCACCAGCAGTTCCGGCAGATGGGCCAGCGCGTGCTGGCGCACCGCTTCGGCCAGGTCGCGCAGCTGTTCCAGTTCGTCGCCGTCGGGGAATTGCGCGCGGCGCTTATCCTGCAGGAAGTCCATCGCGCCGCGCATGCTGCCGCGCAGTTTCGTGTCTTGCAGCGCGTCGCTGACGCGGGCGCGGAAATCGGCCGGCGGCATGAAGTGCATGGGGGCGTTCATGCTGCCGCTCCTTCATCATCAACAATGAATACCCACAGCGCGCGCGGGCCGTGCGCGCCGTAGGCCAATGTCTGCTGGATGTCCGAAGTCTTCGACGGGCCGGACACCAGCACCAGGTTGGCCGGCATGGTGGCGCTCCAGGCTTCGGCATGCATCGCCGCGTGCAGGTCCGCATGCAGCGTGCTCGCATAGACCAGCGCCACGTGCAGCGGCGGCACCAACGACAC
Source organism: Duganella caerulea (assembly GCF_040362985.1). Taxonomy (NCBI): domain Bacteria; kingdom Pseudomonadati; phylum Pseudomonadota; class Betaproteobacteria; order Burkholderiales; family Oxalobacteraceae; genus Duganella; species Duganella caerulea. The sequence goes on from NZ_BPWJ01000013.1 coordinate 116,401, forward strand.
CGTACGCGGCGATCCCGCGTCGGGCGCCAGCACCAGCGTGCCGGTGGCGGCGATGCCGGAACGGGCCACGGTGAAGCCGGCATCCACGTCGGCAAACAGCTCGTTCTTCCACTCTTCCAGCGGACGGTCGAAGGACACCGTGCGCACTTCGGCCGGCAAGGCCGCGGCCAGCGCGGCACCTTCGGCGCGTGCGGTGTCGAGCAGCAGGCTGCCGACGCCGGCGGCTGCGAGCTTCTGCGCCAGCAACGCGGGCCAGCTGTGGGCATCGACGCGCCATACGTCCGTGCGTACCGATGTCATCACGCGTTCCAGCGTGTCGGCCAGTTCGGTGCTTGAAGCCCCGCGCAACGGGCCGCGCACATGATGTGCGTTGATGCGGTCTTCCAATTCGCGCAGAGGCATGCCGGGAGCCGGCGCCGCTGCCAGCAGCTTGCCCAGTATGAGTTCGCGCGCGCTCATGCCTCGGCTCCCACACGGCGCCACAGGAAGCTGGCCAGGTGCTCGACCTGCAGCGGCGCGCCCTGCCGCTTGGCGGCGTGGCCGATGTTGAGCAGGCAGCCGCAATCGGCGGAGACCAGCCGCTCGCACCCGGTGGCGCAGGCGGCGGCGATTTTGTCGGTGACCATGGCGCCGGAGATGTCGTCATGCTTGAGGGAGAAAGTGCCGCCGAATCCGCAGCATTCCGATTCGTGGGCGTGCTCCACCCGCGTTACGCCGGGCAGCGCGTCGAGCAAGGCGACGCCGTGGGCGCGCGTGCCCATCTCGCGCCGCGCGCCGCAGGAGGTGTGCAGCACCACCTGTTCATCCGGTTGTGTCGTCGATTCGCCAAAATCCACGTGCAGGACATTCAGCAGGAATTCGCTCAGTTCATAGACGCGCTCCGCCAACTCGCGCGCCTTGGCGGCGGCTTGCGGATCGTCGTCGAACAGCGTGGGCCAATGATGGCGCATCATGCCGGCACAGGAACCAGACGGCACGATGACCGGCCAGGGTTGGGAAAACAGTTCAAGTTGTGCGCGCGCCACAGCACGCGCCTGCTCCGGATTGCCGCTGCTGTAGGCCGGCTGGCCGCAGCAGCTCTGGCCGCGCGGGAAGTGCACCGTCAGACCTTCACGCTCCAGCAGGCGCACGGCATCAAGCCCGGCTTCCGGCATGAACAGGTCGATCACGCAGGTGCCGAACAGGTAGACGTGTGGGTTGGCCTTGTCCGGGCCGGGCGGATATTGTCGCGCTAGCATGTGAGGTCTCCTCTGTTTTTGCTTATTCGTCGGACAAGCTCCATAATTCCCTTGCATCAAGGCCGCCGCAAATTGGTTGGACCAGCGGATACAACAGGGGATGTCAAAATGAAAACAAGCGGACTGGTCGAGGGGGTGTTGCGCAGGTTGGAGACGGCGCTGCTGGACGGCACCTATCCGGCCAATGCGCGCCTGCCGTCCGAACGCGCGCTGGCGGAGCAATATGAGGTGTCGCGCAACACGATACGCGAGGCGCTGCAACGGCTGGTGGCGCGGGGATTGTTGCGCAGCCGTCCCGGCGCCGGCGTCTTCGTCAGCGACCAGCTGCGCACCAGCACGGCATCCCCTTGGGGACAGCTGGTGACGGATCATCCAGCCGTGCTGGGCGATGTGCTGGAATTCCGGCGGGTATTGGAAGGCGCGACCGCCTACTACGCCGCGCTGCGCGGCAATGACGAGGAACACGGACGGATCCGCGATTTGTTGGCCGGCCTGGAACAAGCCCGCACCGACGACGACCAGGCGGCCGAGGCCTCCATCGACGCCCGGCTGCACGAGGCGATCGCGCTGGCCTCGCACAACAGCATGTTCCTGCATCTGCACGCCAGCGTCCTCGGCATCCTGCGCGAGCACATCACGTTGAACGGTTCCAGTCTGCGCAAGCTCGACACCGAAGTGTCGGGCCAGCTGCTGCAGCAGCACCGCGCCATCTGCCTGGCCATTTGCGGGCGCCGGCCGGAAGCGGCCCGGACCGCCATGCAGGCGCACATCGATTACGTTGTCGGCAGGATGGAATCGGCCTGACTGGTCCAACCAATCCTTCGCGCTCCACAGCGGCCCCATCCACGCACGGTTGATCGATATCGTCCCCGCCGGAGCGTGATCGGCTACGATCCGAGTGACCAATCACGAAGCGGAGCGCCCAACCATGTGCGGCATTTGGGGACTGATCAGCCATGACGGAGCGGAGCGCCGGCGCGCCGCGCTGGCGGCCGCTTTCCGTTTCATCGACCGCCGCGGGCCCGATGCGCGCGGCGAGCAACACCTCACCTTCGGCGCCCACCACGTGATGCTGGCGCACAGCCGGCTGGCGATCATCGAATTGTCGGAACTGGGCGCACAGCCGATGGTCGACGTCGGCAGCGGCTGGTGGATCATCTACAACGGCGAAATCTACAATTACCGCGAGATCCACGAGCAACTGCGCGGTGCCGGGCACGCATTTCGCGGCGGCAGCGACACCGAGGTGCTGGTGCGCGCATGGGCAGTCTGGGGCACGGATGCGCTGCCGCGCCTGAACGGCATGTTCGCCTTCGCCGCCTTCAACCAGCGTAGCGGCGAGCTGTGGCTGGTGCGCGACCGCTTCGGCGTCAAGCCGCTGCTGTGGGGCCGGCGCGCGGATGGCGCGCTGACCTTCGGCTCGTCGGCGGCCGCCGTGGCCGAGCAGGTGGGAGCCGAGATCGACACAGCGTATTGCGCCCGTGGCGTGCGCTACAAGGCTTATGAAACCGATCAGTCGGGATCGGCGTTCAAGCACGTCGCATCCGTGCCGGCCGGTGGCTGGGTCAAGTTCCAGCTCGCCGACGGGCGCATCGAGGTCAGCGAAGGCAGATGGTACTGTCTCGCCACAGCGGTGTCCGTACGCCGCGCCGCCATGGCCGGGCTCGGCGTTCCCGCATTGCTGGACCAATGCCGCGATTGGCTCGACAGCGCGATCAACCTCAGGCTGCGCAGCGACGTGCCGCTGGCCGTGTCGCTAAGCGCCGGCCTCGATTCCGCGGCCATCGCCTGCGCCACGCGGCGCCAGGCGACGCGGCTGCGGGCGTTTTCGTTCGGTTCGCCCGCCGCGCGCGCGTCCGAGGGACCGGCCACCCGCGCCATGTCGGACGCGGCGGGCATCGACGTCAGCTTTGTCTGGCCGCGCTGGAACCGAAGCCAGCTGTGCGACATGCTGGAGACCACGATGGCCCTGCAGGAAGCGCCGTTTTCCGGCCTCAGCCCGATCGCACAAAATGCCGTCTTCCGCGACGCCGGCGCGGCCGGATTCAAGGTGCTGCTCGGCGGCCAGGGCAGCGACGAGATTTTTGCCGGCTACCGGAAATTCATGCCGATCGCCTTGCGCGAGGCGCTGCGCGCGCGCGAGCCGGAAGGCGCGTTGCGCCTGCTCTACTCGCTGGCCCTGATGCTGGCGCACGAGGCGCGGCAAGCGCGCATGTATCTGCAAAACCTGGCCCGCTACCGGAATGGCAAGGCCCAGCCGTTCCGCTTGCTCGCTTGGGAGGCGGAGGCGCACAACCTGTGGGGAGAGTCCGATCTGTCGCTGTCGGACCGGCAGATCGCCGACATCCAGCGCTGGAGCCTGCCCACCCTGCTGCGCTACGAGGACCGCAATTCGATGGGCTGCGGGGTCGAGAGCCGCTTGCCTTTCCTCGACTACCGGCTGGTCGAGTTTGCGCTGGCACTGCCGGTGCGGCTCAAGATCGGCAATGGATTTGGCAAGTGGGCGCTGCGCCGCATCACCGGCGGCCTGGTGCCGGACCAGATCCGGCTGAACCGGACAAAACGCGGCTTCGACGTGACCCAGGACTGGATCGCGCAAGGCCTCGGCGCCAGCTTGCGAGCGCGTATCTTCGACCATCGGACGGCCTTGAGCGGCGCCCTGAAAACGGATGCGCAACTCGACGCTCACCTGTCCGACGCTGCCCTGTCGCGCTCGCCCGAACTGCTCGACGAAGCCTTGTTGCTGGCGTGGCTGGTCAAGCCGACGCGGGTGCCGGTGGCCGTGCCAAGGCAAGCGGGCCGGCGGGAGGTCCGGGCATGAGCAGGGTCTGCCACCTCTCGTCCGTGCATCATGGGCTGGACATCCGCATCTATCATAAGCAGTGCGTGTCGCTGGCGGCCGCCGGGCACGATGTCCATCTGGTCATCGGCGCCTCTGCGGAGCAGGTTGCGGAGGCCGCCGCCGCCGGCGTCACGCTGCACCGGCTGCCGCCGGCCGAGGGCGGGCGGATCCGGCGCGTGCTGGCCCATGCATGGCGCACCTACCGGATCGCCAGGGCACTCGATGCGCGGCTTTACCATGTCCACGATCCCGAGCTGATCCCCTACGGTGTGCTGCTGGCCTGGCAGGGCAAGCAGGTCATCATTGACCTGCACGAGGACTTGGGCGCCGACATCCAGTCCAAACCATGGATACCCGCGCCGCTGCGTCATGCCATCGGTGCGGCGGCACGCGCCGTCGAACATTTTGCGGCGCGACGCTGCGCAGCGATGGTCGCGGCCACGCCGCATATCGGCGCCCTCTTCAGGCACAGCGCCAGGCGAGTGGCCGTGATCCACAACTACCCGATGGTCGGCGAACTGGCTCCCGGCGCTGCCCCGAAGCGCAGCGTGCGCGACGGCGTCTGCTACGTCGGCGCGATCAATGAAATGCGCGGCATCCGGGAAATCATCCAGGCGCTGGACCTGGCCTCCTGCAAACTGCTGCTGGCGGGACGGTTCGACTCCGCCACGCTGCGCGAGGAGCTCGCTACTTGCCCGGGCTGGCGTCATGTGGAGGAATGTGGTTTCGTCGATCGCGCGGAGGTCGCGGCCATCATGGCGCGCAGTTTTTGCGGCCTGGTCACTTTGCACCCCGAACCAAACTTCATGAATGCGCTGCCGATCAAGTTGTTCGAATACATGTCGGCCGGCCTGCCGGTGATCGCTTCCGGCTTTCCGCTTTGGCGCGGCATCATCGAGGCGGCCGATTGCGGCTTATGCGTGGATCCCGGCAAGCCGGAGGAGATCGCGCACGCGATCAGCTTCCTGCGGTCCAATCCGGCGCTGGCGGAAAGGCTGGGCGCGAACGGCAGGCGTGCCATAGAACACACGTATCGCTGGGATCACGAAGCAGTCAGGCTGCTGTCGTTGTACCGCGAGCTATTGCTCGGTCACGGCCCTTGCTCCACACCCAGCGTGTAGTACAGCTTGTCGTCGTCGGTTGTGGCCTGGAAGCTCGCATAACGCTGCGGGCCGCCCTTGCTTGCCGGCTTGATCTTCCACTCCATTTCGCATTCACCCTTCACCGTGCTCGGCTTGCCGAAATTCCGGGTCAGGATTTTCTTGACGTAGGCGCAGTTGGCCGCGCCAATGAACGAGGCCTGCACCAGCTCGATATTGCCACCCATCTCAGGCGACATCGCGAAACTGTCGGCCTTGACGTTTTCGCCGCATTCCACATTGCCGCGTTTGATCTGTTCGCGCTCGGGGCGTGTGCTCGGCTTGCACCACGGAGCCAGCTGCTGCATGGCCTGCTTCCAGTTGCTCGTGAAGAGCTTGGGCGAGGCGAGGACGTCAAAGACGTGCTCCGCCGGAGTCGGTTCGTTTTGCGCCTGCGCGCTGGTGCTGATGGCCAGGCACAGGCCCAGGATGGCGTAGCTTGTTTTCATGTTGTGCGCTCTCCAAGCCCTTAACGCGGCATGATCGATTTGACTTTCTTCATGTGGCCGTCGCTGTGCGCCAGCGCCTGCTCGTATTTGGCGCTGTCCTCGTTTTCGATCAGCGCGCCGGCCTCGTCATAGATGGAATACGCTTCCGCATACGGCGCCGAGCCGCCGCCGATCGAATAATACATGACCGCGACATCGCCCTTGTCGCCGCGCGCGCACGCCCATTGGGTGACAAACAGCTTGCTCACCTTGCCGCCGGTCTCGACGATGGACTTGGCGCTGACTTTGTTCAACTCCGGCAGCGCCGCCTTGCGCGTCTTGCCGCCGTTGCTCACGCTCAGGGTCTGTCCCTTGCACTGATTCAGCGCGGCGGCGTCGTTGCTCGGCTTGCAGTCGGACTCGATCACATACTGCGTGTCGCCGCACTGCATCTGCTCGCGCCAGGGCGCCTGTTCGCCGGCGCTGCACGCCACATGCGCAAAACCCACAGCCACAACCATCGCACCCAATTTATTCTTGAGATCCATCTTCCCGCGCTCTCCTGATGACGATGAACAACGAAAAAAGCCCCAACCAGATCACTGGAAGGGGCTTTTTAGTATAACTAGCCTGACGATAACCTACTTTCACACTGGTTGCAGCACTATCATCGGCGCAGAGTTGTTTCACGGTCCTGTTCGGGATGGGAAGGGGTGGGACCAACTTGCTAT
>NZ_BPWJ01000014.1:0-104294 GCF_040362985.1 Duganella caerulea
GTTCTTCGGCGTGTCGCACAGCTCCTACAACGCCACGCTGGCTTACGAAAAGGGTCCGGTCAGCGCGCGCTTGTCCTATGTATGGCGCTCCGCCTTCCTGGCCAAGAACGAAGCGGCGTTGTTTGCCAATCCGATTGGTATCTGGCGCAGTCCGGAAAAGAGTATCGACATGCAGGTCTCCTACAAGATCAACGACCGGATGTCGGTCGATATCAGTGGGGTCAACCTGACCAATGAAATGCAGCAGCAGTACTACCACTTCGGTAGTGCCGGTACGCCGCAGTTGACCAATTTCGGTACGCTGCAGACCGGACGTTCGGTCTCGGCTGCCCTTCGCTGGCAGATGTAACGGTAAGACCCCAAGAGCGTTCCCGTTAGCGGGAACGCCAACCTGTTGGAGTATCGGATGTCGAATCAAAAATTGTCGTTGGTGGAAAAAATAGGCTTCGGCGCTGGAGACATGGCGCTGAACGTGGTGATCTCGTCGATGATGTTGATCATTACCTTCTTCTACACCGACATCTACGGCCTGAAGACGATGGACCTGGCGCTGATGTTCGGCGTGGTGAAGTTCGTCGGCGCGATGGCCGACCTGACCATGGGCCAGATCACCGACCGCTTCACCAGCCGCTGGGGGCGTTACCGTCCGTGGCTGCTGCTGCTGGCCGTGCCGTATGGCCTCAGCGTCTTCTTCGTCTTCACCACGCCCGATTGGGGCTACAGCGCCAAGCTGGTTTGGGCCTATTCGACCTACATCATCATGACCATCATGACGGCGGGCGTCGGCATTCCGTACATCTCGCTGCCCAGCGCCTTGTCCAAGGATCCGCAGGAGACCTTGTCCGCCAACGGCTACCGCCTGTTCTTCGCCAAGATCGGCGCCTTCATGGTGACGGTGATCGTACCGCTGTTGTCGGAGCGCTGGGGCGGCGGCAACGCGGCCGCGGGCTACCAGTTCGCCATGGCCGTGATGGCCGGCATGGGCGTGCTGCTGTTCCTGTTCTGCTTCTTCACCACGCAGGAGCGCGTGCAGCATGTGGTGCAGCGCCAGTCGCTGTGGGCGCAGGTGAAGGTGCTGGTCCGGAACGACCAGTGGCTGATCCTGTGCGGCGTCTGCGTGACCGGCACCATCGGCTACGTGGTGCGCGGCTCGGTGGCCATCTACTACGCCAAATACTATCTCGGCGCCGACGGCCCGACCATCTCGGCCTTCCTGTCCACCGGCGTGGTGGCCGCCATCGTGTCGATGATCGCCTCCACCTGGATCACCAAGGTCTATTGCAAGGTCAACCTGTTCCGCTGGACGCAGATCGGCGTGGGCCTGATCAGCGCCGCGATGTACTTCTTCGTCGGGCCGGGCGACACCGTGCTGGCGTTTGTGCTGTACTTCCTGCTGTCGTTCGTGGTGGACCTGCATGCGCCGGTGTTCTGGTCGGCCATCGCCGAGACCATCGACTACGGCGTCGTCAAGACCGGCAAGCGCGTGTCGGGCTTCGCGTTCGGCGGCATCTCGGTCTGCCAGAAGGCGGGCATGGGCATCGCCGGCATCCTGGTCGGCAAGCTGCTGACGCACTTCGCTTATGTACCCAATGTCGAGCAGACCGCTTACGCGCTGCACGGCATCGTCTTGATGATGACGCTGATACCGGGCTTCTTCCACACCATCATGGGGCTGTTGATGTTCAAGTACCGTATCAACGACAAGTACTACAGCGAAGTCAAGGCGGCGATGGGAGTCAAAGGCTATGTGGCAGTCTAATTTTCAGGAAATGGAAGCAATGGAAGAAGTTCTCACTCCGCTGATCGAGCAGCGCGCCGATCCTTTTATCATTCGTCACAGCGACGGCTATTACTACTTCACCGCCTCGGTGCCGCAGTACGACCGCATCGAGCTGCGTCGCGCGAAAACCATCGCCGGCCTGGCGGACGCGGAGAAGGTCGATGTCTGGCACAAGCCGGACACGGGCCCGTACAGCGAACTGGTTTGGGCGCCGGAGCTGCATTTCAATGAAGGCGCCTGGTACGTCTACTTCGCCGCCGCGCCGAGCCGCGAGATCAAACACAAGCTGTTCCAGCACCGCATGTACGCGATTCGCAACGCCAATCCCAATCCGCTGGAAGGCGAGTGGGAGTTCATGGGCCAGATCGACACCGGCATCGACACCTTCTGCCTGGACGCCACCACCTTCACCCACAAGGGCCAGCTGTACTACCTGTGGGCGCAGAAGGACGTGGCTATCGAGGGCAATTCCAACCTGTACATCGCGCCGATGAAGACGCCGTGGCAGCTGGGCGGCCCGCCGGTCATGCTGAGCAAGCCGGAATTCGATTGGGAGATCCGTGGCTTCTGGGTCAACGAAGGGCCGTCGGTGCTGAAGAAGAACGGCAAGATCTTCATCAGCTACTCGGCCAGCGCCACCGACGAGAACTACGCCATGGGCCTGTTGTGGGCGGACGACCGCGCCAACTTGCTGGATCCCACCTCGTGGGCCAAGTCGCGCCAGCCGGTGCTGCAGACCTGTTTCGAACACGGCGTGTACGGACCGGGACACAACAGCTTCACCATCGGCGACGATGGCGAGACCGTCATGTTGGTTTATCATGCACGCACTTACACCGAGATTATCGGCGATCCGCTGTGGAACCCGGACCGGCACACCTATGTCAAACCACTCAAGTGGGACGAGCAGGGCATGCCGGTATTTGGAAAGCCCTCGATAGCCTGAACGCACCGCGCAAGCGGAAATTTATAGAACACTCGCGGCGGCCACGGAACAAATTCCGTCGGCCGCCGTTGCCGTAGAAAGCCTCCATGCAGCCAAATGTCACCGCAGCACCCTTCGGCCCCGAAGCCACCCTGTACACCCTGACCAACGCCAACGGCATGATCGTCAAGATCAGCGACCTTGGCGGCGTGATCACCGAGATCCACGCGCCCGACCGAGACGGCCAGCTGGCCGATGTCTGCCTGGGCTTCGACGATGCCGCCGCCTACCTGGGCGAATCCCACTACTTCGGCGCGCTGATCGGCCGTTACGGCAACCGCATCGCCAACGGCCGCTTCACGCTGGACGGCGAGACCCACCAGCTGGACGTGAACAACGGTGTAAATCATTTACACGGAGGCGTGGACGGCTTCCACCGCCGCATGTGGGAAGCCGAAACCTTCGCCACGCCCAAATCGGCGGGCCTGATCCTGAGCTACCTGAGCGCCGACGGCGAGCAGGGCTACCCCGGCAACCTGGAAGTGACGGTCATCTACGAACTGCGCGACAATAACGAATTGCGTATCGCTTTCCATGCCATCACCGACAAAGCGACACCGGTCAACCTGACCAACCACGCCTATTTCAACCTGGCCGGCAAGGGCGACATCCTGTCCCACGAGCTGACCATCGCCGCCGACGCCTACACCCCGGTCGACAGCGGCCTGATACCGACCGGCGAGCTGCCCGCGGTGGCGGGCACGCCGTTCGACTTCCGCACGCCGCACGCGATCGGCGCCCGCATCGACGCGGACGACGAGCAGCTGCGCCATGGCGCCGGCTACGACCACAACTTCGTGCTGAATAAATCCGCCTCGCGCGCGCTGGAACTGGCGGCCCGCGTGCGCGATCCGTCGTCCGGCCGCGTGCTGGAGGTGCTGACCCAGGAGCCGGGCGTGCAGTTCTACAGCGGGAACTTCCTCCACGACGGCATGAGCGGGAAAGGGCGCATCTACGGCCATCGCAGCGGCTTTTGCCTCGAACCGCAGCATTATCCCGACTCGCCCAACCGTCCTGAATTCCCGTCGACGATACTGCGTCCCGGCGAGGAATACACCACCGTCATGGCTTACCGCTTCAGCGTCGAGGACTGATACCAAATCAGGTATCAAAGTCGAATAATAATTTATTGGAAAGATATCTCAGTACAACTTAGTATGGCTTCATCGATGCGGGGGCATGACATCAGGCTCCCGTACAGGAACATACTGAGGAGATATGCATGTCCGAGAACGACAAAAAGGTGAAGCTGCGCTCCGCCGAGTGGTTTGGTACGCAAGACAAGAACGGTTTCATGTATCGCAGCTGGATGAAGAATCAGGGTATCCCCGATCATGAATTCCAGGGCAAACCTATCATCGGCATCTGCAACACGTGGTCCGAGCTGACCCCTTGCAATGCCCACTTCCGCAAGCTGGCGGAACACGTTAAGCGCGGCATCCTGGAGGCGGGCGGCTTCCCGGTCGAATTCCCGGTGTTTTCCAACGGCGAATCGAACCTGCGCCCGACCGCCATGTTGACCCGTAACCTGGCCAGCATGGACGTCGAGGAATCGATCCGCGGCAATCCGATGGACGGCGTGGTGCTGCTGGTCGGCTGCGACAAGACCACGCCGGCGCTGCTGATGGGCGCCGCCTCGGTCGACATCCCGACCATCGTCGTCAGCGGCGGCCCTATGCTGAACGGTAAACTGAACGGCAAGAACATCGGCTCCGGCACCGCCGTGTGGCAGCTGCACGAGCAGGTCAAGGCCGGCGAAATCTCCATGCACGAGTTCATGTCGGCGGAATCGGGCCACTCCCGTTCCGCAGGCACCTGCAACACCATGGGCACCGCGTCCACGATGGCCTGCATGGCCGAGGCGCTGGGCACCACGCTGCCGCACAACGCCGCCATCCCCGCCGTCGATTCGCGCCGCTACATCCTGGCGCACATGTCGGGCATCCGCGCCGTCGAGATGGTGAAGGAAGACCTGAAGCTGTCGAAGATCCTCAAGCGCGAGAACTTTGAAAACGCGATCCGCGTCAACGCCGCCATCGGCGGTTCCACCAACGCCGTGATCCACCTGAAGGCCATCGCCGGCCGCATCGGCGTGGACCTGGAGCTGGAAGACTGGACCCGCGTGGGCCGCGGCACGCCGACCATCGTCGACCTGCTGCCGTCGGGCCGCTTCCTGATGGAAGAGTTCTACTACGCCGGCGGCCTGCCGGGCGCGATCCGCCGCATGGGCGAGGGCGACCTGGTGCCGCATCCGAACGCGTTGACCGTCAACGGCAAATCGCTGTGGGAAAACTGCAAGGAAGCGCCGATCTACGACGATGAGGTGATCCGTCCGCTGGACAAGCCGCTGTTGAAGGATGGCGGTATCTGCATCTTGCGCGGCAACCTGGCGCCGCGCGGCGCCGTGCTGAAACCATCGGCCGCCACGCCGGAGCTGATGCAGCATCGCGGCCGCGCCGTGGTGTTCGAGGACTTTGAACACTACAAGAGCCGCATCGTCGATCCTGAACTGGAAGTCGATGCCAACTCGGTGCTGGTGATGAAGAACTGCGGCCCGAAAGGTTATCCCGGCATGGCCGAAGTAGGGAACATGGGCCTGCCGCCGAAACTGCTGGCGGCCGGCGTCAAGGACATGGTTCGCATCTCGGATGCGCGCATGAGCGGTACCGCCTACGGCACCGTGGTGCTGCACGTGGCGCCGGAAGCGATGGCCGGTGGCCCGCTGGGCATCGTCAAGGACGGCGACTGGATCACGCTCGATTGCGCCGGTGGCTTGCTGAACCTGGAGATCACCGATGAGGAGATGGCGGCACGCCAGGCCGCACGCGTGCCCGGTTCTGCGCCAGGTCCTAAGACCGGTTACCAGCAGCTGTACATCGAACACGTGCTGCAAGCCGACGAAGGCTGCGACTTCGACTTCCTGGTCGGGAACCGTGGATCGGCCGTGCCGCGCCACTCGCACTAATCAAAATCCGGAGACACCATGCTACTCGTACAATTCAAGAACGAACAAGGCGCGCGCCAGATCGGCGTGCTGGAACAGAACACCATCCGCGTCATCGAAGGCTACGACACCACCTACGCACTGGCGCAAGCCGCGATCCGCAAGTCGGTCGGCCTGGCCGACCTGGCGGCGCAAGCCACCGGCGCCGCCGTGGTGGCGTTCGACGCCGTCGCCGCGGCCGGCCGCCTGCTGCCGCCGCTGGACCACAGCGACGACGCGCACTGCTACGTCACCGGCACCGGCCTGACCCACCTGGGCAGCGCCGACACCCGCGACGCCATGCACAAGAAAATCGGCGGCGACGTCGAATCGCTGAGCGACTCCATGAAAATGTTCCGCATGGGCGTGGAAGGCGGCAAGCCTGCGGCGGGGCAGGCCGGCGTGCAGCCGGAATGGTTCTACAAGGGCGACGGCTCGGTCGTCGCCGCCAGCGGCCAGGCCCTGAACATGCCGGACTTCGCGCTGGACGGCGGCGAAGAGCCTGAAGTAGCGGGCCTGTACGTGATCGGCGACGACGGCCAGCCATACCGCGTGGGCTACGCCATCGGCAACGAGTTCTCGGACCACGTGACCGAGCGCCAGAACTACCTGTACCTCGCGCACTCCAAGCTGCGCGCCTGCGGCCTGGGCCCGGCGCTGCTGGTCGGCGAAGCGCCGGCGCACATCGAAGGCACCTCGCGCATCTACGACGTGGAAGGCAAGGTCCGCTGGGAGAAAGCCTTCTTCAGTGGCGAGCAGAATATGTCGCACACCATCGCCAACCTGGAGCACCACCACTTCAAGTACCCGCTGTTCAAGCGTCCGGGCGATGTGCACATCCACTTCTTCGGCACGGCGACGCTGAGCGTGGCCGACAACATCGTCGTCAAGCCCGGCGAGACGTTTGAAATCGACGCACCGCAGTTCGGCCCAGCCCTGCGCAACAAGCTGGCCGTGTACAAAACCGAAGTCGCGAAAGTGAAAGCGTTATGATCATCACCGGTGAAGCACTGATCGGCGGCGTCGCCGTCAAAGGCACGGGCAGCCCTGTCCGCGCCTACAATCCATCGCTGCAGCAGCCGATGGAGCCTGCATTCCATTCCGTCGATTTCGACCAGATCGACCAGGCCTGCCGCCTGGCCGACGCGGCGTTCGACACCTTCCGCGCGCTGAGCGACGAGAAGCGCGCCGTCTTCCTCGAGACCATCGGCGAGCAAATCATGGCGCTGGGCGATGTGCTGGTGGAGCGCGTGATGGCCGAAACCGGCCTGCCGCGCGCCCGCATCGAGGGTGAGCGTGGCCGCACCGTCGGCCAGCTGAAACTGTTTGCCAACCTGCTGCGCGAAGGCTCGTGGAACGACGTCCGCATCGACAAGGCGTTGCCGGATCGGGCGCCGCCGCGTCCGGACCTGCGCATGCGCATGATCGGCCTCGGTCCCGTTGCGGTTTTCGCGGCCAGTAACTTCCCGTTGGCTTTTTCTGTAGCCGGCGGCGACACCGCGTCGGCACTGGCTGCCGGCTGCCCGGTGGTGCTGAAGGCGCACTCCGCGCATCCCGGCACGTCGGAGCTGGTGGGCCGCGCCGTGGTCAAGGCCGTTGAGCTGTGCGGCCTGCCGGCAGGCGTGTTCGCGCTGCTGACCGGCAGCGGCAATGGCATCGGCCAGGAGCTGGTGCGTCATCCGGCCATCAAGGCGGTCGGCTTCACCGGTTCGCGCAGCGGCGGTACCGCGCTGATGGCTGTTGCGGCCGCGCGTCCGGTGCCGATTCCCGTGTATGCGGAAATGAGCTCGATCAATCCGGTGTTCCTGATGCCGCGCGCACTGGCTGCGCGCACCGAGGACATCGCCGGCGCCTTCGCCGGTTCGCTGGTGCTGGGCGTGGGGCAGATGTGCACCAATCCCGGTTTGGTGATCGGCGTCGCCGGCCCTGAGCTGGACCGCTTCGCCAACGCCGCCGCGCAAGCGCTGGCCGGTGGCGCCGCGTGCCCGATGCTGTCGCCGGGGATTGCCGGCAGCTTCCAGCGCGGCGTCGCCCAGCTGGCCGAGCATGCGGATGTGAGGACCCTGGCGCTGGCGCCGCAGGCCGAAGGCAAGGGTGCTCCAGCGCTGTTCGTCACCAGCGGTGCGGCTTTCCTGTCGCAGCATGCGTTGTCGGAGGAGGTATTCGGACCAGCTTCGTTGGTGGTCGCCTGCAAGGACATGGCGGAACTGCGCCAGGTCGCCGAAAGCCTGGAAGGCCAGCTGACCGCCACGCTGCAACTGGACGATGGCGACCTGGATGAAGCGCACAAGCTGCTGCCTGTATTGGAGCGCAAGGCCGGCCGCATCCTGGCCAACGGCTTCCCGACCGGCGTGGAAGTCTGCAGCGCGATGGTGCACGGTGGTCCGTTCCCGTCGACTTCCGACGGACGCAGTACCTCCGTCGGCACGGGCGCGATCGTGCGCTTCCTGCGTCCGGTGTCGTACCAGAACCTGTCGCAGGCCTTGCTGCCAGAGGTCTTGCGCGACAACGGCCCAGTGGTATGGCGCCGCCGCGAAGGCGAATTGACGCGGGGCTGATCCACCACGGCATGGGTTCCCGCCTTCGCGGGAACGACGGCGCCCCTCGTCATTCCCGCGAAAGCGGGAACCCATGCTGAGTAAAAAAACACATAAAAAAAGCAGGAGACAGCATGACCCAACTAGCCAAATTTGGCAGCCTGCGCGGCAAGCGCGTATTCATCACGGGCGGCGGAACCGGCATCGGCGAAGCGATGGTGATTTCCTTCGCGGAGCAGGGCGCGCAAGTGGCCTTCGTCGACATCGCCCGCGACGCCAGCCTGGCGCTGGTGCGGCGCGTGAAGGAAGCCGGCTATCCCGAGCCGCTGTTCCGCCAGTGCGACATCACCGACATCCCCGCGCTGCAAAAAACCATGTCCGAATTGTCGGCCGCCGTCGGCGACTTCGACATCCTTGTCAACAATGCCGCCAACGACCAGCGCCACGACACGGCCGAAGTGACGGTCGACTACTGGAACGAGCGCATCGCCATAAACCAGCGCCCGATGTTCTTCACCTGCCAGGCGGTCCTGGAAGGCATGAAGAAAAAGGGCGCCGGCTCGATCATCAACGTCGGTTCGATTTCATGGCACGTCAAGAACGCAGGCTATCCGGTCTACGCCACGTCCAAGGCGGCGGTGCACGGCCTGACGCGCGGCCTGGCGCGCGAATTCGGCGCACACGGCATCCGCGTCAACACGGTCACGCCGGGTTGGGTGATGACGCAGCGTCAGATCGACCTGTGGCTGGACGAAGCGGGCGAGCAGGAAATCCAGCGCAACCAATGCCTGCCGACCAAGCTGATGCCGCAGCACGTCGCCTCGATGGTGCTCTTCCTCGCCGCCGAAGACGGCGCCATGTGCACCGCCCAAGAATTTATCGTCGATGCCGGCTGGGTTTAATTCAAAAAATGAAGTCAAAAAATTATAACGAGGAGATAACAATGAACTACATTAAACAAGGCGTACTTTCCCTTTGCCTGCTGGCTTCCGGCGGTGCCTTCGCGGCCGACGCGGTCGGCCTGACCATCGACGCCGCCAAGCCCGGCGCGGTGATCAACAAGGATATCTACGGCCAGTTCGCCGAGCATCTGGGCACCGGCATCTATGAGGGCATGTGGGTCGGCCCCAAGTCGAAGATCCCGAATACCAAAGGCTGGCGCAATGACGTCGTCGGCGCGCTGAAGGCCATGCATGTGCCGCTGGTGCGCTGGCCAGGCGGCTGCTTCGCCGACGAGTACCACTGGAAGGATGGCATCGGCCCACGCGAGAAGCGTCCGGTCAAGGTCAACACCAACTGGGGCGGTGTGGCGGAATCGAATGCCGTCGGCACCCACGAGTTCTTCGACCTGGTCGATCTGCTGGGCGCGGACGCCTACGTCAACGGTAACCTGGGCACCGGCAGCGCGCAGGAGATGTCGGAATGGATCGAGTACATGACCTCCGACAGCCAGTCCACGCTGGCCAACCTGCGCCGCAAGAACGGCCACGAGAAGCCGTTCAAGGTCGCCTATTTCGCGATCGGTAACGAGGCCTGGGGCTGCGGCGGTAATATGTCGCCGGACCACTACTCGGACCTGTACCGGAATGTCGAGACCTTCCTGCGCGCGCCGCAGCAATACCGTCCGAAGATGATCGCCAGCGGCGGCAACGACAACGACCTGACCTGGTCCGAGGTGCTGAGCAAGCGCCTGAAGTCGCAGGCCGACGGCATCAGCTTCCACTACTACACCATCCCGACCGGTAAATGGGAAGTGAAGGGCGCCGCCACCGGCTTCCCTGAAAAAGAGTGGATGTCCACGCTGACCAACACGCTGCGCATGGAGGACCACATCGTCAAGAACTCCGCGGCGATGGACAAGAACGACCCTGAGAAGAAACTGGGCCTGTTCGTCGACGAATGGGGCACCTGGTACGACGTGGAGAAGGGCACCAACGCCGGCTTCCTGTTTCAGCAGAACACCCTGCGCGATGCGGTTGTTGCAGCACTTAACTTCAACATCTTCCATGCCCATGCGGACCGCGTGCGCATGACGAATATCGCGCAGATGGTCAACGTGCTGCAGTCGATGATCATCACCGACAAGGACAAGATGGTGCTGACGCCAACCTATCACGCCTTCGAGATGTATGTGCCGTTCCAGGGCGCGACCTCGCTGCCGCTGACGTTGTCGAACAATCCGCAGTACACGCTGGATGGCGCGAGCGTGCCGGAGATCAGCGCGTCGGCCGCTCGCGGTACGGACGGCAAGCTGTATCTGGCGCTGGTCAACACCAATCCGGGCCAGGACGCGGACGTGGCGATCAATGTGCCGGGTCAGACGATCAAGTCGGTCAAGGGCCGCGTGCTGACCGCCGCCGCGATGGATGCGCATAACAGCTTCCAGGCGCCGCAGGCGATCAAGCCGGCGCCATACAGCGCCAACGCGGTGGACGGCAAGCTGACGGTGAAGATCCCGGCCAAGGCCGTTGTCGTCGTCGCGGTGGAGTGAGACCATGAGCGAACACGATATCTCGGTATCGCGCCGTAGGGCCATCGCCGGCGGCGTAGCATTGCTGCTGGCAGGCTGCGGTGGCGGCGGTGGTGGTGGCGCAAGCCCGGTAACGCTGGCGCCTACCCCGACGCCGACCCCAACTCCGACGCCGACACCTACGCCAACTCCGACGCCGACTCCAACACCGTCGCCGACGGCGATCACCTTCGGCGACGTTTCGGTGCACGATCCGGCGCTGATCAAGGTGGACGGCACCTACTACGTCTTCGGCTCGCACCTGGCCGCCGCCAAGTCGACGGACCTGATGAACTGGACCAAGATCGCGGACGGCGTCAACGCCACCAACCCGTTGTTCAACAACGTCGTCACGGCGCTGGCGGACACCTTCACCTGGGCGCAGGTGACGGACCTGTGGGCGCCGGACGTGGTGAAGCTCGGCGACGGCAAGTTCTACTTCTACTACAACGCCTGCAAAGGCGATTCGCCCCGCTCCGCGCTGGGCGTGGCGGTGGCGGACAAGGTCGAGGGCCCGTACGTCAACAAGCAGATCATGCTCAAATCCGGCATGTGGAACCAGATCAGCGAGGACGGCGTCAATGTCTACGATGCGCTGACGATGCCGAACGTGGTGGATCCGAACACCTTCTTCGACAAGGACGGCAAGCTGTGGATGATCTACGGCTCCTACTCGGGCGGCATCTTCATCCTGGCGATGGACCCGGCCACCGGCTTGCAGAAGCCGGGCCAGGGCTATGGCAAGCACCTGATGGGCGGGAACCACAGCCGCATCGAAGGCGCGTATGTGATGTACAGCCCGCAGTCGAAGTACTACTATCTGTTCACGTCCTTCGGTGGACTGGATGCGAACGGCGCCTACAATATGCGCGTTGCACGCTCGCTGAATCCTGACGGCCCATACGTGGACGCCAAGGGCAACGACATGGCGAACGTCAAGGCGAATCCCGCGCTGCCGCTGTTCGATGACGCCAGCATCGCGCCGTTCGGCCAGAAGATCATGGGGAACCACCAGTTCGCGCTGGCGGATGGCGAAACGGGAACGCCGCTTGGCTACGTATCGCCTGGCCACAACTCCGCCTACTACGAGGCGGCCACCGGCCAGTACTTCCTGGTGTTCCACACACGCTTCCCCGGCACCGGCGAGTTCCACCAGGTCCGCGTGCACGAGATGTTCATCAACGAAGACGGCTGGATCGTGGTGTCGCCGTTCCGTTACGCGCCGCTCAGCAAGAATGCGACGCCGTTGTCGGCCGATGTCACCGCTGCCGATGCCGCTGGAACGTATAAGATGATCAACCACGGCAAGGACATCACGGCGGCGATCAAGCCATCGCAGAATGTCAAGCTGGCCGCGGATGGTACGGTTTCCGGAACAGCTACCGGCACCTGGAAGCATAATGGCGCCAACAAGATCACGATATCGCTGGGCGCCACCGGAACGTTCAACGGCGTGCTGTCGCGCCAGTGGAACACCAACGCCGGCGCTTTCGTGGTGACGTGGACGGCGCAGTCGGTGGACGGCGTGTCGATCTGGGGCGCGCGTACGGGGAGTTGAAATGAAGTCTGCGGTATTTGCATTGTGCCTTGCGGCGGCGTCGGTTTGCGCCGCCAAGGAGGTCAGCGTTCATGATCCTGTCATGGCGAAGGAGGGCGATACCTGGTATGTATTCAGCACCGGGCCGGGTATCACTTTCTACAGCTCCAAAAACATGAAGGACTGGACGCCGGAAGGTCGCGTCTTCAAGGGCGATCCGGCGTGGGCCAAGCGCGCTGCGCCGACCTTCGACGGCCATGTCTGGGCTCCGGATGTTCACTTCCATAACGGTCGATACTATTTATATTATTCCGTTTCGGGCTTCGGCAAGAACACCTCGGGGATAGGCGTCACCGTCAACAAGACGCTCAATCCCCGTTCGCCGGACTACCGCTGGGAAGACAAGGGCATGGTGCTGCAATCCGTGCCGCTGCGCGACGACTGGAACGCCATCGACCCGAACATCGTTGAAGATGGCAAGGGCGGGGCGTGGATGGCGTTCGGTTCCTTCTGGAGCGGGCTGAAACTGGTCAAGCTGAACGCGGATTGGACCGGCCTGGCGGAGCCGCAGGAATGGCACGCCATCGCCAGCCGCTCGCGCGGGCCGTCGGTGGCGGACAAGTCGGCGGGGCCGGACGAGATCGAGGCGCCGTTCATCTTCAAGAAGGGCGACTACTACTATCTGTTCGCGTCGTTCGGGCTTTGCTGCCGCAAGGGCGATAGCACTTACCATGTTGTCGTCGGCCGCTCCAAAGATGTCACCGGTCCTTATGTGGACAGGAATGGTGTCGACATGATGAAGGGCGGCGGCTCCGTTGTCATCGCCGGCGACAAGGACTGGAAAGGCCTGGGCCACAATAGCGCCTACACCATCGATGGCAAGGACTTCATGGTGCTGCATGCATACGAGACGGCCGACAACTACCTGCAAAAACTGAAGATCATGGAAATGAAATGGGACGCCACCGGCTGGCCGACAGTAGACGCGGCAGACCTGAACCGCTACCGCAGCAACCAGCTGCCTACGCCATGACGGTCATGAGGGCCGCGTTGCGCGGAGCGGCTGCGCTGGCGGCGGCTGCGATGCTGTGCGCCGCCTCCGCAGCGGCCACCGCCTCGGCCTCCGCAGCTGCCAAGGCCTCCGGCACCGCAGCCGCCACCCCCTCGGCCTCCGCCGCTATCCGCTCGGTCTCCGGCTTCGCCACGGTCCGCTCAGTCGCCGCCGCAACAGCCGCGCCGCTGCACCTGTTCCCGCTCGCCGACGTGCGGCTCGGCGACAGCCCCTTCCTGGAGGCCCAGCGCACCGACCTTCATTACTTGCTGGAGATGGAACCCGACCGCCTGCTCGCGCCATTCCTGCGCGAAGCCGGCCTGCCTTTGAAGCAGCCCAGCTACGGCAACTGGGAATCCTCCGGCCTGGACGGACACCTCGGCGGCCACTATCTGTCCGCGCTGGCGCTGATGTACGCCTCCACCGGCGACGAGGAAGTACTGCGCCGCCTGAACTACTTCGTGGCGGAGCTCAAGCGCTGCCAGGAACGCAACGGCAACGGCTACCTTGGCGGCATCCCGGACGGCAGCACCGCCTGGCAGGCCATCGCGAAGGGCGACCTCCACGCCGATAACTTCTCGGTCAACGGCAAGTGGGTCCCGTGGTACAACCTGCACAAGGTGTACGCCGGCCTGCGCGACGCCTACACCTACGCCGGCAACGCGGACGCCCGCGCCATGCTGATCGCCATGTCCGACTGGGCGCTGGAACTGACCTCGCACCTGAGCGAGGAGCAGATGCAGTCCATGCTGCGCAGCGAACACGGAGGCATGAACGAAGTGCTGGCCGACGTGGCCCAGATGACAGGTCAGAAAAAATACATGGACCTGGCGATCCGCTTCTCGCACCAGGCCATCCTGCGGCCGCTGGAAGAGGGCAAGGACCAGCTTACCGGCCTGCACGCGAACACGCAGATCCCCAAGGTGATCGGCTTCAAGCGCATCGGCGACATCACCGGCCGCCGCGACTGGCAGCAGGCCGCCCAGTTCTTCTGGCAGACCGTTCACGATCACCGCACCGTCGCCATCGGCGGCAACAGCGTCAAGGAGCACTTCCACGACGATAAGGACTACTCGCCGATGGTCGAAGAAGTCGAAGGCCCCGAGACCTGCAACACCTACAATATGCTCAAACTCACGGAGCTGCTGTTCCTCGGCGACGCCAAGGGCAGCTACACCGACTACTACGAGCGTGCGCTGTACAACCATATCCTGTCCTCGCAACGGCCGGACAGCGGCGGCTTCGTGTACTTCACGCCGATGCGGCCCAACCACTACCGCGTCTACTCGCAGGTGGACAAGGCCATGTGGTGCTGCGTCGGCTCGGGCATCGAAAGCCACGCCAAGTACGGCGAGTTCATTTACGCGCATCGCGGCGACCAGCTGTACGTGAACCTGTTCATCCCTTCGACGCTAAACTGGCGCCAGCAGGGCGTGACGATCACGCAGGCCAACCACTTCCCGGACGAAGACCGCAGCACTATCACGGTCAATGGCACCAAGGCCTTCACGATGAAGATCCGCTACCCCGAATGGGTGGCGCGCGGCGCCTTGCGCATCACGGTCAACGGCAGGCCTGTGGCGGCCAATGCGGGCGCGGACCGCTACGTCAGCCTGCGGCGCCAATGGCGCGACGGCGACAAGGTCGAGATCCGCCTGCCGATGAAGACCCATCTGGAGCAGATGCCGGACAAGTCCAACTACTACGCGGTGCTGCACGGCCCCATCGTGCTGGCGGCGCGCACCAATCCCTTCGCCGGCGAAAAGCTGAACTTCTTCGCCGACGACTCGCGCATGGGGCACGTGGCGCAGGGCCAGGTCTGCCCGCTGGAGTCCGCGCCGATGCTGGTCAGCGACACCAAGGCCTTCATGGACCGCTTCAAGCCGGTGCCCGGCAAGCCGCTGACGTTCACGGCGCCTGGTCTGGTGCAGGGCAAGAACGGTGACGACAACGTCACCTTCATCCCGTTCTTCCGCCTGCACGATTCGCGCTACGTCGTCTATTGGCCGTATTCGACACCGGCCAATCTCGCATCCATGCAGGCCAAGGCCGCGCAGGACGAGGCGGACCGCCTGGCGCTGGACGCGCAGACCATCGACCAGGTGGCGCCGGGCGAGCAGCAGCCGGAGTCGGATCACTTCTTCAAGGGAGAGGGCGCCGATGCGGGCGTCAACAAAGGCCGCCACTGGCGGCACGCGAGCGGATGGTTCAGTTACGACCTGACCGACAAGAAGGCCGAGGCGCGCACGCTGCGGCTGACATATTCGACTTTGGATGCCGGCCGCCGTTTCGATATCTTTATCAACGGCCAGCCGCTGGCCGAGGTCACCCTGGACGCAACGGCGCCGCAGGAGATCTACACCAGGGATTACGCGATACCGCCTGCCATGGCGGCCGGCGGCAAGTTGACCGTCAAATTCGTGGCCCGACAGGGCTCGATGGCGGGCGGCTTGTACGGTTTACGCCTCTTACGCTGATACTTGAATTGGTATCAAACTGCTTAAAAATATCATTGGATAGATATTTGGGATTCTCATAGTATCTGATCCATAAAATACACAATCCATCTGGAGACTTTGCCATGAATAGCAATCGCAGAACCGTATTGGCCGCAGCATGCCTCGCCGCCTTCGCCTTCAACGTACCGGCCTTCGCGGCCAAGCCGCTGGTGATCGGTTTCTCGCAGGTCGGTGCCGAAAGCGAGTGGCGCACCGCGAACACCGTCTCGATCAAGGAAGCCGCCAAGAAGGAAGGCATCACCCTCAAATTCGCCGACGCCCAGCAGAAGCAGGAAAACCAGGTCAAGGCGATCCGCTCCTTCATCGCCCAGCGCGTGGACCTGATCGCGTTTTCGCCGGTGGTGGAATCGGGCTGGGACACGGTGCTGCGCGAAGCCAAGGCCGCCAAGATCCCCGTCATCCTGACCGACCGCGCAGTCAATGTCAGCGATCCCACCTTGTACGCCACCTTCCTCGGCTCGGACTTCGTGGAAGAAGGCCGCCGCGCCGGCCGCTGGCTGCTGGAACGCGCGAAGAAGACGCCTGATGCCGTAATCAATATCGTTGAGTTGCAAGGCACCGTCGGTTCGGCGCCGGCGCTGGACCGCAAGAAGGGCTTCGATGAAGTCATCGCCGCCAATCCAAAGCTGAAGGTGATCCGCTCGCAGACCGGCGACTTCACCCGCGCCAAGGGCAAGGAAGTGATGGAGGCTTTCCTCAAGGCCGAGGGCAAGAAGATCAATGTGCTGTTCGCGCATAACGATGACATGGCGATCGGCGCCATCCAGGCCATCGAGGAAGCCGGCATGAAGCCGGGCAAAGACATCGTAGTCATTTCCATCGACGGCGTCAAAGGCGCTTTCGAGGCGATGATCGCCGGGAAGTTGAACGTGACCGTGGAGTGCAATCCGCTGCTGGGTCCTCAGCTGATGCAGCTGGCGCGCGATGTCGTCGCCAACAAGCCGGTGCCTAAGCGCGTGGTCACCCAGGAAAGCGTGTTCCCGGCCGAAGTCGCGGCCAAGGAATTCCCGAACCGTAAATACTAAGCCGATGACTAACATAACTTCCGCGCCTGCGCCGGTGCTGGAGCTGCGCGGCATCAGCAAGGCATTCCCCGGCGTGCAGGCCTTGAGCGGCGTGGCGTTGAACCTGTATCCGGGCGAGGTGCATACGCTGATGGGCCAGAACGGCGCCGGCAAATCGACGCTGATCAAGGTGCTGACCGGTGTGTACACGCCGGACCAGGGCGAGATCCTGCTGGATGGCCGGGCGATACAGCCTTCGTCCACGCTGGAAGCGCAGAACTTGGGCATCAGCACCGTTTATCAGGAAGTGAATCTTTGCCCGAATTTGTCGGTGGCGGAGAATATCTTCATCGGCCGTTATCCGCTCAAGCGCGGCGGCATCGACTGGGCCGCCATGCAGCGGCAGGCGGTGGAGCTGCTGGAGCGGATGCAGATACGGATCGACGTGTCGCTGCCGCTGGCGCACTATCCGCTGGCGATCCAGCAGATGGTGGCGATCTCGCGGGCCTTGCTGGTGTCGGCCAAGGTACTGATCCTCGATGAGCCGACTTCCAGCCTCGATGAGAAGGAAGTCGATCTGCTCTTCAGCGTTCTGCGCGGCCTTCGCGAGCAGGGCATGGCGATCCTGTTCGTCACCCACTTCCTCGATCAGACCTACGCGATTTCGGACCGCATCACGGTGATGCGCAACGGCGAGCGGGAAGGCGAGTACGCCTGCAGCGAGCTGTCGCGGTTCGACCTGGTGAACAAAATGGTCGGTGCCCCGGCGTCGGTTGCGGCCGATGCTGGTGGCAGCGCCACGGTCACCGCCACGGCGGCCACGCCATCGAAGTTCCAGACCTTCCTGCGCGCCGTGGGCCTTAGCCGCAAGGGCGCGCTGTCGCCGATGGATATCGAACTGCGCCAGGGCGAGTTGCTCGGCCTTGCCGGCTTGCTGGGCTCGGGCCGCACCGAGGCGGCACGCCTGCTGTTCGGCGCGGACAAGGCCGATGGCGGCAGCATCGTCATCGATGGCAAGGAACGCAGCTTCACATCGCCGCGCGACGCCATCGCGGCCGGCATCGGCTTCTGCTCCGAGGACCGCAAGCATGAAGGCGCGGTGCTCGAACTGTCCGTGCGCGAGAACCTGATCCTCGCGCTGCAGGCCCGCACCGGCATCCTGCGCGCCATTCCGCTCAAACGCCAGCAGCAGCTGGCCGAGGAATACGTCAAGGCGCTGGGCATCAAGACGGCCAGCATCGAAACGCCGATTGGCACGCTCTCCGGCGGCAACCAGCAGAAGGTGCTGCTGGCGCGCTGGCTGGCCACCGATCCGAAGATGCTGATCCTGGACGAGCCGACGCGCGGCATCGACGTGCGCGCCAAGCAGGAGATCATGGACTACGTGACGGCCCTGTGCCGCAAAGGCATGGCCATCCTGTTCATTTCGTCCGAACTGCCGGAGGTGCTGCGGGTCAGCGACCGCGTGGTCATCATGCGCGACCGCAAGGCGGGCGGCGAGTATCCGCGCGGCGCGCTGGACGAAAGCTCGGTGCTGCAGGTGATCGCCGCCGGAGACGCCCATGAATAGCCCGCTGAACCAAGCCAGCGCTCCCCGCGCAGCCGCCGGCGTCCGCTCCAACACACCTTCGAATGCATCCATGTTTGTGCGTCATCCCTTATTCCGTCCGCTGGCCGCGCTGTTCCTGTTGCTGCTGGTGGACCTGTTGCTGGTTCCCGGCTTCTTCCACCTGGAGGTCAAGGACGGTCACCTGTACGGCAGCTTGATCGACATCGCCAACCGCGCGGCGCCGCTGGTGCTGGCGGCCCTCGGCATGACGCTGGTGATCGCCACGCGCGGCATCGACATCTCGGTCGGCGCCGTGGTCGCGATCAGCGGCACCGTCGCCGCGATGCTCATCGGCGGCACGATGGTGATGCAGAACGGCGTGCCCGAATACGTCGCCAACACGCCGATGGTCTGGGCGCTGTGCGCGGCCATGGGCGCGGCGCTGTTGTGCGGTGCGTGGAACGGCCTGCTGGTGGCGGGCCTCGGCCTGCAGCCCATCGTCGCCACGCTGATCCTGATGGTGGCGGGGCGCGGCCTGGCGCAGCTGTTCACCGACGGCCAGATCGTCACCGTCTACTACAAGCCGTTCTTCTTCCTCGGCAGCGGCTACCTGTTTGGCCTGCCGTTCTCGCTCTACATCGTCGGCGCCGTTTTCCTGGTCACCGCGCTGTTGATGCGCAAGACGGCATTGGGCCTGTTCATCCAGGCGGTGGGCATCAATCCGGTCGCCGCGCGGCTGGCCGGCTTGAAGACGGCGGTGCTGATCTTCTTCGTCTACGTATTCTGCAGCGCCTGCGCCGGCCTGGCCGGCTTGATGATCAGCGCGAACATCAAGAGCGCGGACGCCAACAACGCCGGGCTGCTGCTGGAGCTGGACGCCATCCTCGCCGTCACGCTGGGCGGCACCTCGCTGGCCGGCGGTAAATTCAGCCTGGCCGGCAGCGTGATCGGCGCGCTGATCATCCAGACGCTGACCTACACCATCTACTCCCTCGGCCTGCCGCCGGAAGTCAACATGGTCGTCAAGTCGGTGGTGGTCTTCCTGGTGTGCCTGTCGCAGTCGGCGGAATTCAAGAACATGTGGCGCGCCTTCCGCGCCAAGAACAAAGGTGGCGCGGCATGAGCACCATGATCCTTCGCGGGCGCGCCTGGATGGCGTCGCCGTATTTCACGTCCCTGGTCACGGTGGCGCTGCTGGTCGTCCTGCTGGCGGTGGGCGGCGTGGCCTATCCGGGCTTCCTGTCGCTGCAGGTGCTGTTCAACCTCCTGATCGACAACGCCTTCCTGCTGGTGATCGCGGTCGGCATGAGCTTCGTCATTCTCTCCGGCGGCATCGACCTGTCGGTGGGTTCGGTGCTGGCGCTCACCACAATGATCTCGGCCTGGCTGCTGCAAAGCTGGCACCTGCCGCCGCTGCTGGTGATCGCCATCGCGCTGACGCTGGGCGCGGGCTTCGGCGCGGCGATGGGCGCGATGATCCATTACTTCAAGCTGCAGCCGTTCATCGTCACGCTGGCCGGCATGTTCCTGGCGCGCGGCCTGTGCTACCTGATCAGCATTAACTCGATCACCATCGACGATCCGCTGTACGTCGCCATGTCGCAGACGCAGTTGCCGGTGTTCGGCGGCTTCATCTCGCCCGGCGCGCTGATCGCCGTGCTGACGCTGGCCGCCGCGATCTACGTCGCGCACTGCACGCCGTTCGGCCGCGCCATCTACGCGGTGGGCGGCAACGAGCAGTCGGCGTTGATGATGGGCCTGAGGGTAGGGCGCACAAAGGTGCTGATCTACGCGTTCAGCGGCTTCTGCGCCGCGCTGGCCGGCGTGCTGTTCTCGTTCTACATGTTGTCCGGCTATGGCCTGCACGCGCAGGGCACGGAGCTCGACGCCATCGCGGCGGTGGTCATCGGCGGCACGCTGCTCAGCGGCGGCTACGGCTATGTGGCCGGTTCGCTGTCGGGCGTGCTGGTGCTGGGAACCATCCAGACGCTGATCGCCTTCGACGGCACCCTCAGCTCGTGGTGGACCAAGATTGTCATCGGTGGTTTGCTGTTTGTATTCTGCGTGGTCCAGCGTTTGATGGCGCTGGGCGCACGACAAAAAAAATAACTGGAGAGAGCATTGAAAAACAAGTTGATCAAATTCGCGGCCATCGCGGCTGCGGGTCTGGCAATGGGCGCGGCGCAGGCGGCCAACCCGTTGTTCCCCAAGCTGTTCACGGCCGATCCTTCGGCCTATGTGGAAAACGGCACCGTCTATCTGTACGTCGGCCATGACGAGGCCACGCCCAAAAGCCCGGACTACGTGATGAACGAATGGCGCGTCTACACCAGCTGCGACATGAAGAACTGGATCGACCGCGGCTCGCCGGTGCAGGCTTCGACCTTCAAGTGGGCCAAGGGCCACGCGTGGGCGGCCGACATCACGAAGCGCGATGGCAAGTACTACTTCTATTCGACCGTCGACCACGCGACCATTCCCGGCCACGCGATCGGCGTCGCCGTCTCCGACAGCCCGACCGGCCCCTTCGTCGACGCACGCGGCTCGGCGCTGGTCACCAACGACATGACGCTGCAATCGCCGATCGCCTGGGACGACATCGACCCGGCGATCTTCCAGGACGATGACGGCCAGGCCTATCTCTACTGGGGCAACACGGTGCTCAAGTACGCCAAGCTGAAACCGAACATGATCGAATTCGACGGCCCGATCCAGACCGTCGGCATGGACATGTTCACCGAGGCGTCCTACCTGCACAAGCATAACGGTACATACTATTTATCCTATTCGCGCAACTTCCCCGAGGAGACGGCCTACATGACCGGCCCGAGCCCGACCGGCCCGTGGCGCTATCGCGGCGTGATCATGTCGAAGAACGCCAAGGTCAAGACCATCCACCAGGCGATCATCGATTTCAACGGCAAGTCCTACATCTTCTACCACAACGCCAAGCTGCCCGGCGGCGGCGAGTACCGCCGTTCGGTGGCGGTGGAGGAGTTCCAGTACAACGCCGACGGCACCATTCCATTCATTCCGCAGACCAGGGAAGGCCCGGCGGCCAATCCTTCTGCGGCGTGCAAGTGATACCGCAACAGCCGGTATGCCATCAACAACCATACCGATTGTGATATCATTTTTCCATGGAAACTAACCCGAACTGGTTCTTGCGTGCGCGCCTCAAAACGCGCCAGCTGCTGCTGCTGATCGCGCTCGACGAACAACGCAATATCCACCGCGCCTCGGAAGAGCTGCACATGACGCAGCCTGCCGCCTCCAAGCAGTTGAAGGACCTGGAGGAGATGCTGGGCGTGCAGCTGTTCGACCGTCTGCCGCGCGGCATGGAGCCGACCATCTACGGCGAGACGATGATACGCCACGCCCGCATGGCGCTGACCAGCCTCTCGCTGGCGCACGAGGACATCGTCGCCATCAAGGCCGGCCTGTCCGGGCAGGTGGACATCGGCACCATCATGACGCCAGGGATCTCGCTGCTGCCGGTGGCGATCACGCGCACCAAGGCGCAGGCGCCCAAGCTGCGCATCGGCGTGGAGATGGAGCAGTCCAACATCCTGCTGGAGCAGCTGCAGCGCGGGCGGCTGGACTTCATGATCGGCCGCATCCCCGAGCGCCAGAGCGCCGAAGGCTTGAGCTACGAGGAGCTGGGCGACGAGCCGGCGTGCGCGGTGGTGCGTCCCGGCCATCCGCTGCTGAAGGCGCGCAACCTGTCGCTGCGCGATATCGCCAGTCAGCCGTGGATCCTGCCGCCGCAAGGCAGCATCCTGCGCGCGCGCTGCGAGTTGATGTTCCGCCGCGCCGGCCTGGAGGTGCCGTCCAACGTGGTCGACACCACCGCCGTGCTGCTGATTAAACCGCTGCTGCAGCAGACGGACGCGCTCAACGTCATGCCGATCGCCGTCGCCAAATACTACGAGTCGCAGAATGTGCTCAACATCCTGCCGATCGAGCTGCCGTGCCGCATGGACGCCTACGGCATCATCACGGTCGATGGCCACATCATGTCGCCGGGCGCGAGCCTGCTGTTGAAGGCGGTGCGCGAGGTGGCCAAGGAAATGTACTAGCGCGCGGCCGGCTGCTGGAAGCTGGCGAAGGCGTCCAGCAGCACCTTGGCGCGGAAGGGCTTGAGGATCACGCGGCTGATGTGCCGTTCGCGCAGGTCGTTCAGCAGTCCGGCGGTCGCGTTTTCCGCCATCACCGCGATGGGAATGTCGCTGTCGCTGACGTACATCCCATTGCGCATCCGGTCCAGCAAGGCCAGGTTGTAGACGCAGCCGCGCAGCGAGCCGCAGTCGATTGAAATCACCGCGCCGTCGAAGCTGTGCTCACGCAGCAGGCGCTCGGCCGCCTCCATACTGGCCGCTTCATGGATGGTCCCCAGTCCCAGCGTGCGTGCCGTCAGTGCGACGGTCCGGCGCAACAGCGGTTGCTCTTCCACCAGCAGCATGTTCAGGTGCTTGACCGGATTCTCAGGCATCCGCCGCCTCCGTGCGTTGGCTGAGTTCTTCCAGCAGCAGGTCGCGCAGCGTCGCCAGGATCGCCAGTTCGGTCGCGTCCAGCGTGCGTGGCTTGTGATCGATCAGGCAAAGCGTGCCGATGGTGAAACCGGACGGCATGGTCAACGGCGCGCCGGCGTAGAAGACCACGTGCGGCTCGCCGGTGACGATGGGATTGTCGGCAAAGCGCGCATCGGAGCGGGCATCCGGGATGACGAAGATATCTGCCTGCAGGATCGCGTGGGCGCAGAACGAAGTGTCGCGCGCGGTCTCGCACACGTTCATGCCCACGTTGGCCTTGAACCACTGCCGATTCTCGTCGACCAGCGACAGCAGCGCGATCGGCATGTCGAATTCCTCGGCGGCGAAGCGGGCCACCTTGTCGAAGCGTTCTTCCGGCGGCGTGTCAAGGATCAGCAGTTCGCGCAGCGCCGCCAGGCGGTCGGCATCGTTGTCGGGGATCGGTGCGGCTAGCATGGGCATCGGGCGCTTGAAGTGGACGTATGCCGACTTTAGCATCGCGGCGGCAGCGGCGCGACTGAATGTTGGCCCGGTCGCCAATCTGTTGCGAAATCGTCTGTGCTATGCCTGCATCTGGTGGCAGCTATGTTCGCAGGCTTCGCAGGCGCGCACGCATTCCTCCATGCCGTCCAGTTCCAGGCAGCTCAACGCGCACGCGTGGCAGATGTCGGCGCACAGCGCGCATAGTTTGGCGCTGAACCGCGATCCGCTCAGCTGCATGTTGGCCGACATTTCGCAGACCGCCGCGCAGTCCAGCATCAGGCGGAAATGGTTCGGCTCCACGTGGCGGCCGCCCATTTCCAGGCAGTGGGTCAGCGCGGTTTGCAGGCACGCTTGATGGCAGTTTTCGCAGGCGTCTATGCAGTCCTGCATGTCTGGTGTGATTTCCATGTCAATTCCTTTCAATGACGTTGCAATGGAAAGACCATGCTAGGCCCATGCATGGCCGCCTTCTGTGCGCGTCCGCTCTTTTCCGGCACCTTGATTAATGTTGACTCAGTCAACAATATATTGCAAAATCCTTTCATGTTTCAACCGGAGGCCCCATGTCAGTTCCTGTTTTCGATGACCGCGTCGCGGCGGTCCGTTCCTTCAACCGCTTCTTCACGCGCCAGATCGGCGTGCTGCGCGAGGGCCTGCTGCATAGCGAATACACGCTGACGGAGATGCGCGTGCTGTACGAGTTGGCGCACCGGGGCGACCAGCCGGCGGCGGTGCTGGGCCGCGACCTGGGGCTGGATCGCGGTTACCTGAGCCGCATCCTGGCCAAGTTCGAAAGCGCGGGACTGGTGTCTAAGGTGCCATCGGCCACCGATGGCCGCTCCAAACTGCTGCACCTGACGGCGCAAGGCCGCGCGGTCTACGAGCCGCTGGACCGCCGCTCGCGCGAGGAAGTCGGTGACCTGCTGGCCCGCTTCGGTGAGGCCGACCAGCTGCGCATGCTCGATGCGATGCGCACCATCCAGCAACTGCTGGACGCGGAAAGCGGCTTGAAATACGCCCAGCCCTTCGTGCTGCGCCCTCATCGCGCAGGCGACATGGAATGGATCACGCGCCGCCACGGCGCCATCTACACCGAGCAGCAAGGCTGGGACGACAGCTTCGGGAAGCTGGTCGGCGAGATCTGCGCGGACTTCGAACGCAACTTCGATCCGGTGCTGGAGCACTGCTGGATCGCCGAGATGGCGGGCCAGCCGGTCGGCTCGATCGCGCTGGCGCGCGACGGCGAGGAGGGCGTGGGCAAACTGCGGTTGCTGCTGGTGGAAGAGCAGGCGCGCGGCTACGGCCTCGGTTCGCGGCTGGTGGACGAGTGCCACCGCTACGCCCGCGCCGCCGGCTATCGCAAGATGCGCCTGTGGACCACCGATCAGCAGAAGGAAGCCCGCCAGATCTACCAAAACAAGGGATACGGGCTGGTGGCCGAGGAACCGGTGCACGCCTTCGGCCAGGACATGGTCAACGAAACCTGGGAACTGACGTTCTGATATCCACCAGCTGATTGCCTGCGCGGCCGCTTCTCTGGCACTATCCTCAACGTGATTGTTTAATCAACCGTGGGGATACTATGCAAAAGAACAGGCTGGGGATGTGGTCCAAGCGTGTCGTAATCGGATTGGTGGTGTTGATATTGGCGGCCGTGGCCGGGGCGTGGGTGTATTTGCGCGGCAGCCTGGCGCAGCTGGAGGGCACGGTGCAGGCGCCTGGCTTGGAATCCGGCGCCAGCGTCGCGCGCGATGCACACGGCGTGCCGCTCATCAGCGGCGGCAGCCGGATGGACGTGGCCTACGCCACCGGCTTTGTGCATGCGCAGGAGCGCTACTTCCAGATGGACCTGCTGCGCCGCGTGTCGGCCGGCGAATTGTCCGAACTGTTCGGCGCGCGCGCACTGCCGCTGGATAAATCCCATCGCCTGCACCGCTTCCGCGCCCGCGCCGAGCTGGCGCTGAAAACCATGCCGGCGGCCGACCGCGCGCTGCTGGAGCGCTACGTGGACGGCGTCAACGCCGGCTTGCTGAAGCTGGGCGCCAAGCCATTCGAATATGCGCTGATCGGCATGCCGCCGCGCGCGTGGTCGGCGGCCGATTCGCTGCTGGCTATCTGGGCGATGTACTTCGACCTGCAAGGCAGCCAGGAACCGCGCGAGCTGGCGCGCGGCTGGTTCCGCGACCATGCGACCGAAGAGCAGCGCGCCTTCCTGGCGCCGGAATCGACGCAGTGGGATGCGCCGCTCGACGCGCAATCGGTGACGGCCGCCGACATCGCGATTCCCGCCGCGCCACCCGCATGGTGGGGCAAGCCCAAGGCCGACGGCGGCGCGGCGCATACCGATCCCAAAGTGGCGGCGGCGGAATTCCTCAACACCGTGGGCAGCAACAACTGGGCGGTGGCGGGAGGCCGCAGCGACACCGGCGCGGCCATTGTGTCGGACGATATGCACCTCGGCATACAGCTGCCGGCGATCTGGTACCGCCTCGCCTTGCAGTTCCCCGACGGGAAAGGCGGCCAGCGCCGCGTGGTCGGCGTCACGCTGCCCGGCACGCCGGCGGTGGTGGTCGGCAGTAACGGCCATGTGGCCTGGGGCTTCACCAACAGCTACGGCGACTATCTCGACCTGATCGCGCTCGATACCGACCCGGCCAAGCCAGGCCAGGTACGCACCCAGGCCGGCTGGGAGACCCCGGTGGTGCACGAGGAAACGATATTAATCAAAGGCGAACCGGCGGCCAAATTGGCCGTGCGCGAAACCAGCCTCGGTCCGATTCGCGAGGCCGCAGGCCGCAGCTACGCCATCCACTGGGTTGCGCACACGCCTGCGGCGGTAAACCTCAACGCCAGGAACCTGGAGTTCGCCGACACGCTGGAGCAGGCGATGGCGGTCGCGGTGACGATGGGCATCCCGGCGCAGAATTTCGTCGGCGGCGACGACAAGGGCAATATCGGCTGGACCATCGCCGGCGCGCTGCCGCGCCGCGCACCGGCCGGCGTGGCCGCCACCTATCCGCTGTCGGTGGACGACCAGGCCGGCGTCTGGACCGGCTGGCTCAAGCCCGAGGAATATCCGAAGGTCGTCAACCCGGCCGGCGGCCAGCTGGCCACCGCCAACAGCCGCCAGCTGGCCAACGCCGGCGCCGAACTGCTGGGCGATGGCGGCTTCGATCTCGGCGCCCGCACGCACCAGGTGCGCGACGACCTGACCGCGCTCGGTCCCAAGACCGACGTGAAAAAAGTCTACGCCATCACGCTGGACGACCGCGCCGTGTTCCTGACCGCCTGGCGCGAACGCGCGATGGCCGCGCTGGACGCCAAGGCCGTCGAAGGCAGGCCGCTGCGCGCGGAAGCGCTCAAGCTGCTGAAGGACAGCTGGACCGGCAAGGCCAGCGTGGACTCGGTGGGGTACCGCATCACGCGCGCCTACATGTACGCGCTGTACGACATCCTGTTCGAAAGCGCCAACGAGGAGATGGCGAAGGTCGACGCCAAGGCCAACATGGCGGCGGTGACGTCGCGCTGGCCGGTGGTGGTGGCGCGAGTGCTGGACGAGAAACCGGCGGCCTGGTTGCCGCCGCAGTACGCCAGCTGGCAGGCCTTGCAGCTGGCCGCGCTGGACCGCGTGATCGCCGACCTGACCAAGGACGGCAAGCCGCTGGCCAGCGCCACCTGGGGTGAGCGCAACACGGCGGCCAGCGCCCATCCCTTTGCGGCGGTGGTGCCGGTGTTGGGCAAGTATCTGAAGGTGGCGCCGGACATGCTGCCAGGGGACCAGCACATGCCGCGCGTGTCGG
Source organism: Duganella caerulea (assembly GCF_040362985.1). Taxonomy (NCBI): domain Bacteria; kingdom Pseudomonadati; phylum Pseudomonadota; class Betaproteobacteria; order Burkholderiales; family Oxalobacteraceae; genus Duganella; species Duganella caerulea. Next base: position 27,270 of record NZ_BPWJ01000014.1, read on the forward strand.
GACCGTCGTTCGGCCAGTCGGAGCGGCTGACGGTGTCGCCGGGCCATGAGGAGCAGGGCGTGTTCAACATGCCGGGTGGGCAGAGCGGCCATCCGTTGTCGCCGTACTTCCTGGATGGCCGCGCCGATTGGGTCAGCGGGCGGGATACGCCGCTGCTGCCGGGGCCTGCGGCGCATACGCTGACGTTTGTGAAGTAGCGCGGCCAAGGCCGAACAGTGGGCGCAGCACGGCGACGCGGCGCACCACTTCGAACAGGCCGAAGCTGATGGCGAAGGTCAGCACGACCAGCACCGCGCCTTCCGTGCCGGGCGCCAGCTTCACCGGCTTGAGCCAGTGCGCCATGCTGACGATCAGCGTCTGGTGCAGGATGTAGACCGGGAACACGGCTTCGGTCAGGTAGCGGCGCTTGGCGCTGTCGAAGGCCAGGTGGCGGTGGCCGAAACCGCAGATGGCCAGGATCGGCGCCCATTGGCCCAGGCAGAAGATCATGCGCAGCAGCGGCTTCATTTGCGCGATGATGGGCAGGTCGCCCACCGATTCCGGCATCGAGTGCAGGCATACCACCACGGCCCAGCTGAACAGCCACAGTCCCAGGCTGGTCCAGCGCAGTTCATCCACCCTGGCCCAGAAGCCATTCTGCAGCGCCAGCATCACGCCCATCACGAACAGGAAGAAGTAGTGGGCGTGGTTGTACCAATCGTTGACCAGCGCGTGGGTTTCGGGGAAGGCTTCGGCCAGCGCGTAGCGGGCCACGAACAGCGCCAGCACCGGCAGGACGACGGTCTTCCAGCCGGTCAGCTGGCGGCCCAGCGCGTCGGACCAGGAGCGCAGGCGCGCGGCGCCGGCCAGTGCGGCCACGCCGCCGATCGCCATCGTGTAGGCCCACAGGTAGCCCACGAACCACAGGTGGTTCCAGGTCGGCAGGTCGAGGCAGCTGCCTTGCTTGCAGAAGCCGTGGTAGCCGCTGACGTAGAGGCGCATGAATTCACCATAGCCGCCGGTGTAGTTGAGCTTTTCGATCACTTCAAAATACGACTGCGGCGGCACGATCACCAGCATGCCGAACACCAGCGGCACCAGCAGGCGCCAGCTGCGCTGGCGGAGCAGGGCGCCGACGCGGATCTTTTGCAGCATGAAGGCGGTGGCGACGCCGGAGATCATGAACAGCAGGCCAAGGCGCCACGGCGAGGACAGCAGCATCAGCGGCTCGATGGCGTCGCTGGCGTATGGGCTCTTGACATGCCATCCCCAGGTTACGTAGTACATGCCGGTGTGGTAGAAGATCAGGACACAGAACGCGAAGATGCGTATCCAGTCGAGGAAGTACAGGCGGTTGTTGGCAGTCTGGTTCATTGCTGGCTCCTGGTTGAATGAAGCCAGTCTAGCGATGCCCCGCGGGCGGCGTCCAGCGCGCGGGGGCGAAGCGGGATGCTGGTGGGGCGAACCGGCCTATTGGCCGTTCAGCCGTTCCATGACTTCGGCGCGGTATTGGCGCGAGCAGGGCACGCGCGCGCCGCTGCGCAATACCAGTTCGCCGTCGCCCTTGTCGAGGTGCTGCACGCTGACGATCCAGTCCAGCTGCACGGCGGCGCGCCGGTGGCAGCGCAGGAAGCGCGGGCCAAGCTTGTCGACCAGGCCGGCCAGCGTCTGGCGCATCAGCGGCTGGCCTTCGGCGGTGTGCAGCACGACGTAGTTGTCGGCGGTTTCGATCCACTGGATATGCTCGACCCGCACGATGCGTGTGCCGCCGCGCTCCGGGACCAGCAGCTGGCTGATGGCGGGCAGGGGATGCTGCAACGGCGGGGGCGCTTCTTCGGTCAGGAGTGGTGGCATGGGTTGGATGGTCTGGGCGGCACGCTGTTGCGCGAGGCGTTCGCGCGCGCGCTGGAGGGCGCGTTGCAGGCGTTGCTGGTCGTACGGCTTGAGCAGATAGTCGATGGCGTTGGCGTCGAAGGCGCGGATGGCGTATTCGTCGTAGGCGGTGACGAACACCACCAGCGGCGCCGGCGCCGGCAGCGAGGCGGCGACATCGAGGCCGGTGATCTCGGGCATCTGGATGTCGAGCAGCAGCAGGTCGGGCGCGAAGGCGGGCAGGCGTTCGAGCGCCTCGACGCCGTCGCGGGCTTCCTCGATCGCGCTGATGTCTGGCTCCTGCTCCAGCAGGCGGCGCATCTTGTCGCGCGCCGGGCGCTCGTCGTCGACGATCAGGACGCGCATGGCAGCCGCATTTCTGCCCGCACGCCGGCCGGCGCGAGCTGGATCAGGTCGAAGGTGGCGCCGGCGCCGTACAGCGCCGCCAGCCGTTCTCGCAGGTTGCGCACGCCGATGCCGCCGCCAGCCGCCGCGCCATCGCCGGCGCGCAGCGTGCCGCCGTCATCTTCCAGCCGCAGCACAATCGCGCCTTGCTCGCGGCTGGCCGAGATGCTGATGGCGGTGGCCTGGCGGCGCCGTTCCACCGTGTGCTTGAAGATGTTCTCCAACAGCGGCTGCATGCTCATCACCGGCACCTGACAGTCCAGCAGCGTCTCGTCGATCTGCCAGTCGATGTGTACGCGGTCGGAAAACCGTTCGCACATCAGGGCCGCGTAGCCGCGCAGCAGGCGTAGCTCCATCGCCAGCGTCACCTGGTGCTGCTCGCTGACGTCGAGCGTGGCGCGCAGCACGTCGGCCTGCTGGATCAGCATCGCGTCGGCGCGCGCCACGTCGCTGTGCATCAGCGAGGAGATGGTGTTGAGGGCGTTGAACAGGAAGTGCGGCTGCATCTGCTGGGTGAGCCGCAGCAGCTGGGCTTCGCGCAGCGAGGCGTTGACGCGCTCCACGCGCAGCTTCTCGTTCTGCATCGCGTGATACGACAGCACGCCGAACATGATGGTGGCGAAGATGCTGAAGAAGACCGTCATCTTCACGTCTTCGTACAGGAAGGTCTGCGGCCAGGGCAGGTGGGTGTAGGTGTCGCCGGCCAGCGCGTACACGCCGTAGCGGATGCCGAAGGCGATTGGCACGAACAGCACCCAGTAGATTGGCAGCCACACCAGCTGGCGCGCGAACCACTTCAGCGGCTGCGCCAGCAGGTGGTCGTAGCGGCGCGTGTAATGGCGCTGCGCCAGCAGCAGCAGGGTGCCGGTCAACGCGGACGAGGTCTCCCAGACAATCGGCTTCCACACGCCGGCCTGGTGGTCGCGCAGGTATTCCTGAACGGCGGTGAGGTTCATCAGCAGCCAGAAAAGGATCCAGGCCGCGCCGATGGTGATTTGTGTGCGCTTGGGTAGCATGGCCCAGATGATTACCGATTCTTATCAATAGGTCAATGAGCCGATAAGACTAGCGACTAGCGGTAACGCGCCTCCATCAGGTCGATTTCGCGTACCAGCTTGCGCGAGATCTCGTCGGAGATGTGGTCGTTGCGCGCCAGCTCGTAGATGGCCTGGCGTTCGGCGGTCAGGGCCGCCAGCCGCAGCTCCTTCTCGGCGTGGTCGGTCTTGCGCCAGGCCGCGCCGGCGTCCGGATCGACCTCCCGCAGCTTGTGCTCATAGAACGCGATGATGCGCGCCGCCGCCTGCGGATACACTTCGGGGTCGACGCAGGACTCGGCCTCCATCAGAGCGATCTGCGCCCGCTCGGTGGCGGCGATGGCGGCGTTGGCCGCGGTGCGGCGCGCCAGGTCTTCCTCCTGCTGCTCTTCCGGCGAGGCCGGGAAGGTCATTCCGGCCAGCAGGCGCGGCAGGCCAAGGCTGGCCGTCAGCAGCGAGATCAGGATCACCGAGCAGGCCAGGAAGATGGTCAGCGCGCGCGCCGGGAAGGGCGCGCCATTGGGCATGGCCAGCGGCAGCGTCAGCACGCCGGCCAGCGTGATGGCGCCGCGCGCGCCGGCCAAGGTGGTGGCCAGCAGCAGGCGCGGATTGATCTTCATGCGCGGCTGGTTGCGGATCTTCTGCTTGTAGATGGTCAGCCGCAGCGAGGCCCACACCCACAGCATGCGCAGCGCCAGCAGGCCGATGTTGATGGCCACCGCGTACACCGCCAGCCACCACGGATTCAAATGGCCGCTCTCCGCGATGGTGGCGCTGGCGTCGCGGAAGATGTCCGGCAGCTGCTCGCCGAGCAGCACGAACATGATGCCGTTCAGCGCGAACTGCACCGTGTCCCACACGGCCGAGCGCTGGATGCGGGTGTTGGCCAGCGTGTGGCCGCTGAGCTCCACGTAGCTCATGGTGACCCCGGCCGCCACTGCGGCCAAGATGCCTGATGCGTGCAGGCGCTCCGCCACCAGGTAGGCGCCGAACGGCAGCAGCAGGCTGACAAGGATGGGCGAACCGGTCGGCTCGCCGTAGTGGCGGCTCAGCCAGTACTGCAGCCGCGACACCAGCAGCGTCACAGCGACCCCGGCGCCGATGCCGGCCGCCACCAGCCAGACGAAGGTGAGGCCGGCGGTGCTGATCGAGAAGGCGCCGGTCAGCGCGGCCGCCACGGCGAAGCGGAAGCACACCAGGCCGGAGGCGTCGTTCAGCAGCGACTCGCCTTCAAGGATGTGCATCAGCCGCTTGGGAATGGGCGTGGTGGCGGCGATCGAGCTGACCGCGATCGGATCGGTCGGCGAGATGATGGCGGCCAGCGCGAACGCCACCGGCAGCGGCATGGCGGGAATCAGCCAGTGGATCAGGAAGCCGGCGCCGATGACGGTGAACACCACCAGTCCCAGCGCCAGTTCGAGAATGGTGCCCTTGTCGCGCAGCAGGCCGCTCTTGGGGATGCGCCAGCCGTCCAGGAACAGCAACGGCGGCAGGAACACCAGGAAGAACAGGTCCGGCTCCAGGTCGACGCCGCGCGTGGACTTGGCGGCGATCAGCGCGCCGAGCGCGATCTGCACCAGCGGCAGCGGCACCGCGCGCGGCAGAAAACGGCTGAGATAGGCGCTGGCCACCACGGCCAGCAGCATCACCAGCACCACTTCGATTGAATCCATGCTCGATCCTTCAATATTGCAAAACGTCAGCAAGCTTACACCATGCAAGGCGGCGGAAAAAGTTGGGGCAGAGCACTAGTAAAACGGAAATCTTTCTGTCATAATTCTGTCTTCTGCGGGAGTAGCTCAGTTGGTAGAGCGCAACCTTGCCAAGGTTGAGGTCGAGAGTTCGAGACTCTTCTCCCGCTCCAGAATTCGGTAGCATATTAAAAGGAAGCCTGCGGGCTTCCTTTTTTTACGTCCATACCGTTGTATCTCGTGCTGTAAAACAATATCTGTGCCTGCAAAGTGTGACGGGGGGCATTGGCAGACGTTATACTTGCTACGGAGCTACCACCGACGGAGACGAAATCTATGAAATCAGTTCAACAGGAAGTTGATGAGCGCAGTAACCTGACCAACTCCAATAAATTCGAACTGCTGCTGTTCCGCCTTGGCGCCGACGCCAACGGCGAACATTCCGAGTTGTTCGGTATTAACGTCTTCAAAATCCGCGAAATTGTCGCGATGCCGGAAGTGACTGCCGTGGCCGGATCCCCGCCACACATGCTGGGCGTCGTCAATCTGCGCGGACAAATCATCACGGTGCTGGATTTGCCAGGCATCGTCGGTGTGACCCCAAAAACTGGTCTGAACATCATGTTGGTCACCGAGTTCGCCCGCACCACGCAGGCGTTCGCGGTGGAGTCGGTCGATGAGATCGTGCGCCTGGACTGGAGCCAGGTGCTGACCGCCGAAGGCACGGCCGGCGGCAAGGTCACCAGTATCGCGCGCGTCGACGGCGACGTGCAGAACACCCGCCTGGCGCAGGTGCTCGACGTGGAAACCATCCTGCGCGAGCTGGTGCCGCCGGAAGGCAAGGACGTCGATCCGGAAACCATCGGCCCGAAAGTCATGCTCAAGCCGGGCGCCGTGATCCTGGCTGCGGACGATTCCGTGGTCGCGCGCAACCTGATCGAGAAGGGCCTGGAAGCGATGGGCGCCCACTTCATCATGACCAAGTCCGGCAAGGAAGCCTGGGACCGCCTGCAGCACATCGCCGACGGCGCCAAGGCCGAAGGCGTGCCGGTCAGCGACCGCGTCGCTCTGGTGCTGACCGACCTGGAAATGCCGGAGATGGACGGCTTCACGCTGACCCGCCTGGTCAAGCAGGACGCGCGCTTCGCCAAGATTCCGGTCGTGATCCATTCCTCGTTGTCGGGCAAGACCAACGAGGATCACGTCAAGGGCGTGGGCGCGGATGCCTACGTGGCCAAGTTCTCGGCCGAGGACCTGGCGGACACGCTGCGCAACGTGTTGAGCAAAGCGGCGACGTAAGCACGCCGCTGCAAACAAGGGTAGTATCGAAGGGCCGTGACGGCGACGTCGCGGCCCTTTTTTGTATTCCATTTCTCGAAAGGATATACCGTGGCAGCTAAGAAAATTCTGTTTCTGACCGGCGACTTTGCGGAGGATTACGAGACCATGGTGCCGTTCCAGGCGCTGCAAATGGTGGGCCACACGGTGCACGCGGTGTGCCCCGACAAGCGGGCGGGCGAGACCGTCAAGACCGCCATCCACGACTTCGAGGGCGACCAGACCTACACGGAAAAGCCGGGCCATTTGTTCGCGCTGAACGCCAACTTCGACGACGTCGACGTGAGCAAGTACGACGCGCTGATGATCGCCGGCGGCCGCGCGCCGGAGTACCTGCGGCTCAATCCGCGCGTGATCGAGATCGTGCAGCAGTTCGCGGCGGCGTCCAAGCCGATCGCCGCCGTGTGCCATGGCGCGCAACTGCTGGCGGCGGCAGACGTCATTCGCGGCAAGACGATTTCGGCCTATCCGGCGTGCTCGCCCGAGGTCAAGCTGGCCGGCGGCAACTACGCCGACATCCCGGTCGACCAGGCCGTCACTGACGGCAACTTCGTCACCGCGCCGGCCTGGCCCGCGCACCCGGCTTGGCTGGGCCAGTTCCTGCAGCGGCTCGGCACGGAAATCAAGCTCTAGATCAAGTTGGGGCCGCACCCAGGCAGCGGGCGTGGAAGCGGATGTGGTCTTCCATGAAGGTGGCGATGAAGTAGTAGCCGTGGTCGTAGCCGTCGTGCCGCCGCAGTTCCAGCGGCTGCGCGGCGGTGCGGCAGGCCGCTTCGAATACTTCCGGATACAGCTGCTCTTTCAGGAACTTGTCGCCCAGTCCCTGGTCGATCAGGATGCCGGCCGGGAAGGGCGTTTGCAGGCGCGCCATCAGCAGGCTGGCGTCGTGCTGCTCCCATGCCGCGGTGTCGTCGCCCAGGTAGCCGCTGAAGGCCTTCTTCCCCCACGGGCACATCGACGGCGCCGCGATCGGCGCGAACGCGGACACGGAACGGAACACGTCCGGCCGCTTCAGGGCCATCGTCAACGCGCCATGGCCGCCCATCGAGTGGCCGAAGATGCCGATGCGTTCGCCGTCCACCGGCAGCTCGCGCACCAGCAGTTCGCGCAGTTCGTGGATGTAGCTGTACATGCGGTAGTGCGTGGACCACGGCGCTTGCGTCGCGTCGATATAGAAGCCGGCGCCAACGCCGAAATCCCAGCTGTCCGATTCGCCGTCGATGCCGGCGCCGCGCGGGCTGGTGTCCGGCGCGATCAGCATCAGGCCGGCCTCCGCAGCGGCGCGCTGGGCGCCGGCCTTGATCATGAAAGTCTCTTCATTACAAGTCAGTCCCGCCAGGTAGAACAAGCCCGGTACGGGGCCTTGCGCAGCCTGGGCCGGCATGAAAACGGAGAAGCGCATCGGCAGGCCGATCTCGCGCGATGCGTGCCGGTAGAAGCGCTGTACGCCGCCGAAGCAGGCATGTTCACTGATTAGTTCAAGCATGTTGTTCCTTTATGTTCCTTAGCGCACAGTGAGCACGCCCGTTGTCGTCCAGAATTGTACAAGTATCTTAAAGAAGGAGAAATACATGCCGGATATTCAGGTCGTCATGACCGAACTAGGCTGGCCCTTGGCGATTGCTTTGGCTTGGCTGGCGGGAGAATTCATGCATCGTTGGACACGCCTGCCGCGCATCAGCGTCTACGGCGTGGTCGGATTCCTGATGGTACAAGCCTTTCCCGCAGCGTTGAGCAGCGGCGCTTCCAGTACCGTGACTTTATTGGCCAACCTGGCTTTCGGACTGATACTGTTTGAATTCGGCTATCGCATCAACCTGCACTGGCTGCGCATCAATCCGTGGATCGCGGTCAGCGGGCTGGCGGAATCGGCCGCCACGTTCGGCATTGTCTACCTGATCTCGCACCTGACCGGCATGCCGCCGCTGACTTCACTGCTGCTGGCGTCGCTGGCCATGTCCACGTCGCCGGCCGGCGTGCTGCGCGTGATTAACGAGGAGGACAGCTCGGGGCAGGTGACCGAACGTGTGCTGCACCTGGTCGCCATCAACTGCGTGCTGGCGGTGTTCGTGTTCAAGGTGGTGGTCGGCTTCTGGGTGTTCCAGACGTCGGGCAGCCTGACGCAGGCCATTTCGCACAGCCTGATCGAGCTGCTGATATCGGCCGTGATGGGCGCGGTGATGGGCTTCCTGGTGCCGGCCGTGCTGCGCCGCCTGGGCGCGATGGCGCAGGACGGCACCATCGCCTTCGCGCTTGGCGTGATCCTGCTGGTGGCGTTGGCGCACGCGTTCGACGTTTCGCCGGTGCTGGCCACGCTGACCTTCGGCCTGGCCGCGCGCCACCGCCGCGTGGCCTTCAGCCGTACCGAGCGCAACTTCGGCGGCATCGGCGAGCTGCTGACGGTGATGCTGTTTGTGTTCGCCGTATCCACGCTGGAGTGGGAGCGCGTGGTCGAGGGCGCGGGCCTGGGCGTGGTGCTGCTGCTGGCGCGCTTCATTGTGAAGGCGGTGGCGGTGGCGGCGTTCTCGCATGTCGGCGGCATCTCGTGGCGTAAGGGTTTGCTGACCGGTATCGCGTTGTCGCCGATGTCGGTGTTCGTTACGCTGCTGCTGGAGCAGACTAAATACATGGGTATCGTGCTGGTCGACGAACTGGCCGCGCTGGCGGCGATGACGCTGCTGTTGGAGGTGATCGGCCCCATCATCACACAACGGGCACTAATCTGGGCCAACGAAACCCCGGCTAAAGAGGAGCATTGACATGCCATTGGAACCCTTCAAATCATCGCAGCCGCTCACCATGGGGGTGGAGCTGGAGCTGCAACTGGTCAGCCTGTCGGACTTCGACCTGACCGCGTCCAGTCCGGACCTGCTGCACCTGTTGAGCCGCAAGCCGTTTCCCGGCAACGTCACGCCCGAGATCACCGAGAGCATGATCGAGATTAACAGCGACGTGCACACGCATCACAGCGAGCTGGTGTCGCAGCTGCAGGTGATCCGAGACACGCTGGTGCAGGCGGGCGAACAACTCAACATCGGTATCTGCGGCGGCGGCACGCATCCGTTCCAGAAGTGGGCGGACCGGCGAATTTTTTCCAAGCCGCGCTTCAAGGAAGTGTCGGAGCTGTATGGCTATCTGGCTAAACAGTTTACAATTTTCGGCCAGCACGTGCACATCGGCTGCGCCTCGGGCGACGATGCGCTGTTCCTGCTGCATTCGCTGAGCCGCTACGTGCCGCACTTCATCGCGCTGTCGTCCTCGTCGCCGTATGTGCAGGGGAACGACACGCTGTTCAATTCCGCGCGGCTGAACTCCGTGTTCGCGTTTCCGATGAGCGGGCGGGCCCCGTTCATGCAGCACTGGTCCACCTTCGAGCACGAGTATTTCGCCAAGATGGAACACACCGGCGTGATCAAGAGCATGAAGGACTTTTACTGGGATATCCGGCCCAAGCCGGAATACGGCACCATCGAGCTGCGCGTGTGCGACACGCCGCTGACGGTGGAGCGGGCGGCGGCGCTGGCTTGTTATCTGCAGGCGCTGTGCCGCTATCTGCTGGAACGGCGCGAGGCGCCGCCGGCGGAGGACGATTACCTGGTCTACAACTACAACCGCTTCCAGGCTTGCCGCTTTGGCTTGGATGGCACGCTGGTGCATCCGAAGACGTACGAGAGCCTGTCGCTGCGCGAGGATATCCTGACCACGCTGCGCAAGATGGAACCGCACGGCGCCGCGCTGGGTGGCACGGCGGGCCTGCAGCATCTGATGCAGGTCACGCACGAGGGCAGCGACGCCCATTACCTGCGCCAGCAGTTCGAACGCAGCGGCAGTGCCGAAGGCATGGTCGATGCGGCGATCCAGCGGTTCCGGGGGCGCGAGTAGTTTGTCAATAGCAGGATCAATTTTCTGCATACCCGTAGCAGCGTAATCATCGCCGCCTTCGACTATATCGTGGTCGGCAACGTCAACGCGCAGGGGCTCGCCAGTGGCGTACCGTGCGGACCTATCTCAATCGTGCACGCTATGCCGCGCATGAATGTCGGCGTAAAGTGGTGGATGATATTGAGGAGTTCACCATGAATGGCGATAACCAGCCCCAGCAAGAACAACATCGCGTCGTCGAGCGCATTGCACGCGTCGAGACCGCGATTGACTATCAGGACAAGGCGCAGTCGCTGATACATGAAGCGATGCAACGCGGCTTCGCCCGCATCGACCAGCAATTTGATCGGCTTCAGGACGAACTGGTTCGTATGAACGGACAGATCACACAAGCGCGCACGACGGATTTCCGCATCCTGCTTGGTATTTGCATGACGACGGCTTTCGGTACGATCGGCCTCATCGTCAAAGTCTTTAGCGCGCTCTAGCCGGGATGGCAATGGTGGCTTGGTGTTCGATGTGGACGGGAGCGTCCTAAAACCGCGTCTCGCGCGCCACGCGCAGGAAGTTGTCCAGAATGGCGGTGCAGTCGAGCAGTTCGACGCCGCCGGCCTGGTGGAATTCCGGGTGCCATTGCAGGCCCATCACGAACGGCGCCTTGCGGTAGCGGATTGCCTCGACCATCTTGTCCGGCACCGACAGCGCCTCCACCGCCATGTCGCGCCCCAGTGTCTTGACGGCCTGATGGTGGATGGAGTTGACCAGGCCAACCCCCTTGCCCTTGAATAGCTTGGCCAGCGACGAGCCGGCCGGGAAGCTGACCTCGTGCCGATTGCGGTCGTACTCGTCGTTGACGTGGGCCAGCGAATCGGGCACGTCGGAGGCGATGTCCTGGTACAGCGTGCCGCCGAAGGCGACGTTGATCAGCTGGCAGCCACGGCAGATGCCCAGCACCGGCTTGCCCGCTTCAACGAATTCGTGCAGCAGCTCCAGCTCGTACATGTCGCGCGCGCGGTCGCCGCTCCATTCGGGCCGAGTCGGCGTTTCCGAATAGCTTTGCGGCGACACGTCCGCGCCGCCTTGCAGCACCAGGCCGTCCAGGTGCTTGGCGTAGTCGCGCAGGCGGATGTTGGACGGGTGCAGCAGGCCGTCGGTGTTGACGGTCGGGATCATGAACACCAGCACGTCACGCGACATCACCCATTGCGCGATCGACTCTTCCAGATATTGCAGGTTCTTGCTGCGCAGGCCGGTGGCGCCAGGCTCGGGGTGGAAGATGCGGGCCGATACGCCGATGTGCAATGGCCGCTGGATGATGTGGCGCGTGGCGGCCGCGGCGAAGCGCCGGTAGCGCGCCATGATCACGCGGCCCCACAGGCTGAAGACGGTGTCGCCCGGATCCAGGTAACTGGGCGTGCCGGTGTCCGGCCGCGCGCGCCGGTCGCGGTCGCCGCTGCGCCGGTGCTGCGGTTGCTGTGCCTGATCCTTGTCGTCCGCTTCCCCACTCATGCCTTGCCTCGTCCGCTATCCACAGGGTTGCAGTGTGCCACATGCCGGTGCCATCAGTCGCCCGCTACGTCGCTTGAAAAAACTGAAACGAGCAATTGACAATCTCGCGTTAAAACTTCGAGTACCAAACCGCCAGCGATGTCCTACACGCGCACAGCGGGATAGCTTATATGCCGCCTGTTGAACTGGCCTTACGATAAATCCTCCTTGACACATCGGCGGTGACAGCACTGATGAGCTGGGTTTTTTTATTACATCAACCGGAGGCTATATCATGGCAAACTCGAATCAAGGCAACCAAGGTAATCAAGGCAATCAAGGCAATCAAGGCAGCCACGGCAATCAAGGCAGCCAAGGCAATCAGGGCAGCAAGGGGCAAAGCCAGCAGAGCGATACCAGCAATCGCGGTTTCGCTTCGATGGATCCCGATAAGCAGCGCGAGATCGCGGCCGAAGGCGGTCGTGCGGCACATGCATCTGGCAATGCGCATGAGTTCACGTCCGAAGAGGCACGTCAGGCTGGTAGCCAGAGCCACAAGAACGATGGCAATCAGCAGAGCGGTTCGTCCAACGCCAATTCGCGCAGCGGCGGTCAAGGCAATCAAGGCAGCTCGGGTAGCTCGGGCAGTTCTGGTTCCTCTGGCGGCACCCGCGGTGGCACGCCTGAGCAACATGCTGAAGCTGGCCGTCAAAGCCACAAGAATGACCGTTAATCTGGTTTAAGCTTCGTTCATGGCGGCCTCGGGCCGCCATTTTTTTGTACGCCGCGCCGGCTAGTGGCTCTGCGTCAGTTCGCGCAGCAGCGCGTCGGCGAAGGCCGTCACCAGCGGCTCGGCTTCGCGCCGGCTGGCCAGGCCGACCTTGGTGAACAGGGTGCCGCGCGACAGCGGAATGAAGCGCACGCCGGACGGCGCCATCAGTTGCATGCATTCAGGCACGATGGCGATGCCGAGGTTGGCCTCGATCAGGCTCAGCTGCGACGACTTGCGCGACAGAACCCGCGCCGGCTTGGGGAAGAAGCCCTGGTCCAGACACAGGTTTGCCACCAGATAGCTCAGGCCGCCACGGTCCTTGTGCGGGATCGAGATGAAAGGTTCCTGGCTCAGGCTGGCCAGTTCGATATTGTCCAGCGCCGCCAGCGGCGAGTGGCGCGACACCGCCACCACCAGCCGCTCTGTGATCAGCTCGCGCGCCTGGATATGCGGGAACTTGCGCAGCGTGGGCATGCGGATCAGGCCGATATCGGCGCGGCCTTCCTCGATGTCCATCGTCTGGTCTTCCGACGGCGCCATCGAGATGTCCAGCGTCACGCCGGGGAACTGATCCAGAAGGCGGCCCAGGGCGCCGGTCAGCGCGGGCGTCAGGATCACCGAGCTGGAATGCTGCAGGCGGATCAGGCCCTGGGCGCCTTGGCCAACCTGGCGCGCCTGCACCACCGTACGGTCGATGTCGTCGAGGATGCGCTTGCTGCGTTCGAAGAACAGCTGGCCGGCCGGCGTCAGCTGGATATGGCGCGAATCCCGTGTGAGCAGCTGGGTTTGCAGCTCGTCCTCCAGCTCCTTGACCTGCCGGCTCAGCGCAGACTGCGCGACGTACAGCTTCTCCGCCGCGCGCGAGTAGCTGCCGGCCTCCACGATCTCTACAAAATATTTGAACTGTTTAAGTGAAATCACCGCTATGCCGTTTCGAGATAGTTGGCCGCCGAATTTGATATTGGATTGCTCAGCGCGGCGCCGTTAAAGTGAAGCGTCTTTCTTTGATTACGGGAACCGCCATGTTGGAACTCATCGGAATAATCGGCGTGGTCGTCAGTATTGCAGTAAAAGTAATATGCGTCCAGATCGGCTGCGCGAGCAGCGTCGACGATAAAGAGGATTAATGCCCCTATAATCGGGCATGATAAGAAAATACCTGCTCCTCGCCGCCAAGCTGCTCGCTTCCTTGTTGATGTTGTGCTTGTCGCTGTGTGGCGGCGGTGCGCTGTGGTTCCAGGCCGCGCCTTTCCTGGCGGTGGCCTGGGGCGTGGTCAGCGTGGCGTCGCTGGTGTGGTGGTGGCGGCGCGGCAGTGCGCGCGTGCTGCTGCCATGGCTGATCGCGGTGGCGCTGATGATGGGTTGGTGGAGCACCATCAAACCCAGCCACGACCGCGTGTGGGCCGATGACGTGGCGCGCATGGTCACCGGCCGCGTGCAGGGCAGCGTGGTCACGCTGGATCAGGTGCGCAACTTCGAGTGGCGCAGCGATGCCGATTACACGCAGCGCTGGGAACAGCGGCAGTATGACCTGAACCAGTTGCGGTCGGTCGATGTGGCGCTGTCGTACTGGATGGGGCCTGCCATCGCGCATACGCTGGTGTCGTTCGGCTTTTCGGACGGCCGCTACCTGACGTTCTCCATCGAGATCCGCAAGGAGCGGGGCGAGAGCTTCGACGCCATCGCCGGCTTCTTCAAACGCTTCGAGACGGTGCTGATCGCCGCCGGCGAGCGCGACATCCTGCGCGTGCGCACCAACGTGCGCGACGAGGACATGTACCTGTACCGGCTGAAGATGCCGCCGGAAGTTATGCGCTCGCTGTTCCTGTCCTATCTGGATGAGGGGGCCTTGCTCAAGCGCGAGCCGCGCTTCTACAACACGCTGACCGCCAACTGCACCACCATCATCTTCGAAATGGCGCGCCGTATCGATCCTGGGCTGCCGCTGGACTGGCGGCTGCTGGCCTCTGGCTATCTGGACCGCTACCTGTACGATATTGGCGCGCTGGCCGGGCAGGGCGACTTCGACTCGCTGCGGCAGCAAGCCCACATCACCGCCAAGGCGCGGGCCGCAGAAAAGAACCTAAATTTTTCCGAACTAATCAGGGATTGAGGTTATAACGTTAGCCTTCAATTTTAAACGTGGCCCAAGCTGGATTTGGCAAGAAAATATCCGGTTTTAAAGGCTATCTTCTTATAAAATCTTAGATTTTCATTCAGGTAGTTTTCGATAATCATCTTTATTTCGTTAACGAAGTCCACGGTTGTCAATGTACGTTGTTCAATAACGTAGTCAGCGCACGCATTCTGATTTGAAAGATGAAATTGATGTGCTGAGGTTATAACGATATAAGTGTGTGTGTTTTCTTTTAAATTCTTTGCCAAGGCCAAGCCGTCAACGGCGACTTCAGGGGAGACGCTTCCTTTAACATCAAGAATAATTATGTCATAGGGCACTGATAGCAGTCGATTGTAAAATTGCTGATCAACTATTTTATGACGCTCAATTCCTGAAAAGCCAGCCATGCCGGCAGCGGCAATCATTTTTTCATTGAAATATGCATCCTCATCATCAACTATGCCGATACTTAGCGCATTGCGATGCATCATCCATTTTCCAAGCGCCACGATATATTTTTTATGCATATTAATTTATAGATATATTTTTTATTGAAAATACTTGCATTTGCCGAAGGTCATTAAATGTCTTTTTCTGCGTGTGTTCAAGAATTAAGAGGTTTTCAGATCTTTTTAACGCTCGATTGTAATGGTCAACAAGTAACGTGGCCCAGTACAAACCAAAACCGAAACCTTCAGAAGCTGTGTTCACTTGGTATCCGCGGTCAAACAGTTTTTCGTCTTGTGATATGAACTCGGAAAAGTTGCTTACTGATATATCAATAAGGTTTGCATTGGACTTTGTCGCAGATATGACTACGGGAGTATTGTTTAGTGAATATTTCCAAACGTTGTCAATTAGAATTGCAAATATATATTCTATTACGTGCTTTTGGTTTGATATGAAAACGGTTTTCAAGTCTTCATCAATCCTGAAACGCAAAGCGGTGGTTCTTCTGGTGTTTCTAATCAACGAATATGTATCTTTGTATCGTGTTAAAACATCATAAAGACAAATTGCGCTACTTGCCAATGGAGTTTTTTCATCGTATGGATCAAAATTATAAACCCCTGCGATCATTTCAATAAAGTTATCAAGAATAACGGTCGCACCTACTATTCGGCTTGCTGGTCTATCTAAATCTACGGTTCTGACGGATACCTGATCATCAATATCGCATGCTTCTGAAATTATTAGCTGCAATACCTTGTGTAGTTCGTGGCGGAGATTCTGGGCGACATGGCGTAAGGTCACACCTTCGCGCTTTTTTTGGATGTGTTCGCCATTGTTGAAATAGGCAATTCCATAATCGCAAATGTCTAAAGTATTAGGGGTGCTATTTTCACATCTTCTATGTAGGCAGTTTAAGCACTCAGATAGATTTTCGATTAAATTATTTGACATTGTAGACTGAAATTTCTCATTGCATTCTGACAGGGGCGCGAGGAGAATACTTGGAACTTTTTTAGATTGCGACGCGTCTATTTTTCTTGAATTTTTTATTTTAGCAATATTTTTGGAGCGTGGGTAATATTCTAGTAGCTCAAGGGCCTACCGGTGAAAATTTGTTGCGATTTATGAAGGTTTGCAGGAAGTCACTTGGCCGTGAATCGAAGTGGAGCACGCGGCTGTTGCAGAGGCGTCTCTTGGTGAACGGCGCGTGGCATCAATCGCAGGCAGCGGCTATGCTAGACGCCTGCTGGTGTTCGGCTGTCCGGGTAGTACTCCTTCGACATCGGAGCTCTGGCGGCGCAGGGTAGTTTCGATTCGCTGTGTCAATAGACCAATATCGTCGCCAAGGCGCTAACGGTCAATATGACCGAGGAACTTTGGGCCGCATTCAACATTTGGGTTGCTGCCACTCGAGGCCAAGGTTGGGATGGAGGCAGCGGGATGGAGCCAATTCCGACAATCTGCCTCAAGGAACAAAGTGGATCGTTCAACGCGCGAAGTAGAGGTCGTGGAGGTGCTGGAGCTGGACTTCGGATGCTGGCTGGGACAGGGCCACGCGCCCGCTTTGCATCAGGTAGACGTGGTCCGCCACGCCCACCGCGCGTTCGGTGTTCTGCTCGACCAGTATGATGGTGCGGCCGCCGGCCTTGAGCCGACCAAGTATCTCGAACAGTTCATTGACGACCAGCGGCGCCAGGCCCAGTGAGGGTTCGTCGATCAGCAGCAGCTTGGGATCGGACATCAAGCCGCGCGCCATCGCCAGCATCTGTGCCTCGCCACCGGACAGTGAACCGGCCATCTGCGTACGCCGTTCGCGCAGGCGCGGGAACATCTCGTAGGCTTCCTCCAGCCTTTGTTTCACATGCGCGCGGTGCGATTTGTGGAAGGCGCCCATGATCAGGTTCTCCTCCACGCTCATGTCGCGGAAGACCATGCGGCCCTCGGGGATCATGGCCACGCTGCGGTCGGCCATATTCCACGTGGGCGTGCCGTTCAGGCGCACGCCGTCCAGCCGAATCTCGCCGCCGCCCACCGGCACCAACCCCATGATCGCCCGCAGCAGCGTGGTCTTGCCGGCGCCATTGGGGCCGATGATGGTGGTGAGCTTGCCGGCCGCCACCCGCATCGATACATCCCACAACACGTTGATAGCGCCATAGCCCGCGCGCACCTGGTCCAGTTCAAGCATGCGCCGCTCCTGTGTAGCTGCGGATTACCTCGGGATCGTTGAACACCGCTTCCGGCGTGCCGTCCGCGATCAGCTGGCCGAAGTTGAGCACCACCACCCGCTGGCACAGTGCGTGGATGGTTTCGATATCGTGCTCGATGATGATGATGCCAACGCCGAAGCGCTCATGCATCTCCTTCAGCATGCCCATGAAGCGCCGCTTGCCGTTGGTTTCCAGCCCGGCCAGCACTTCGTCCAGCAGCAGCAGCTTGGGCGTGGTGGCCAGCGCCTTCGCCACCTCCAGCGCTTTGAGTTCGGTCAGCGCCAGTTCGGTGGCGGCGTTGCGGTTTGCCTTGTCGGCCAGGCTGGTGAAGTCCAGGATCTCGTCGATCTTGTCTTCGTCGACGTGGCCTGCGCCAAAGCGCTGGGCGACGACCAGGTTTTCGCGCACCGTCAGTTCGTGCATGGGCTGCGGTATCTGGAAGGTGCGGCCTATGCCCAGCCGCGCGCGCCGGTAGATGGGCGTACGCAGCACGTCGTGGCGATCGAAGCGTATGGTGCCGCCGGTCGGCCGCACCAGGCCGGAGATGGCGTTGAACAGCGTGGTCTTGCCGGCGCCATTGGGGCCGACCAGGCCGACCACGTCGTGCGTGCCGACCGTCAGTGTAACGGCGTTGACCGCTGTCAGGCCGCCGAAGCGTACCGAGAGATTGTTCAGCTCAAGCATGGTCTTTCCTCCGCAGCAGAGCAAGCAGGCCGGTGGGGCTGAAGATGATCATCGCCACCAGCAGCCCGCCCAGCACCAGCTGATGCCCGGTGGGGATCAGCGTTTTGAACACGAGTTGGTCCAGCAGGTACACCACCAGCGCGCCGACCACCGGCCCGGCGATGGTGCGGTAGCCGCCGAAGATGGCGGCGACGATGGGCACCGTCACCCACACGCTGTTGAAGGCGTAATCCGGTTCGAGGAAGTTGATGTAGTGGGCGTTGAACGCGCCAGCCACGCCGGCCATGAAAGCGGACACCATCAGCATCAGGCCCTTGAGCAGCGTGCTGTTGACGCCCACCACGCGGGTGGCGTCCTCGCTGTCGTGCATGGCGCGCAGGGCGATGCCGTAGTGGCTGGCGCGGATGGCGCGGTAGGCCAGCGCGAACAGCAGCACGATGGTCAGTATCGTGAGGTAGGCGCCGGTCTTGCCGCTCATGTCGTAGCCCAGGATCGTCGGCAGGCCGGGGATGTTGGCGATACCGCCGGAGCCGCCGGTGACCGAGCTCCATTCGGTGGCGAGGATGCGGAAGATGTGGGCGTACGCCAGGATGGCCAGCGCGAAGTAGGGGCCGCGCAGCCGCAGCACCGGCAGCATGACGACGGATGCCAGCAGCGCTCCGGCGCCGCCCAGGGCGATGCCCGCCAAAACAGGCACGCCGAGTTTTGCGGTGACGATGGCCGATACATACGCGCCCACGCCGAAGAAGGCGCTGTGGCCGAAGCTGACCATGCCGCCCATGTTCCCCAGCAGCGCCCAGGACAGCGCGACGCAGCCGATCACCATGGCCGCGACGATAAGGCTCATGACGTAGTTGTCGGCGCCGAGCAACATAGGCACTGCGATGTAAGCCGCGGCCAGGGCGGCGATCCACCCGAGGCGGACCATGCCCGCGCCAGTGTTTGCGGCCGGGCGGCTCATCCGCGCCTCCGGGCCGCGCCCATCAGGCCATTGGGCATCACGAACAGCACCAGCAGGAACAAGGTCATGCCGGCCAGTTCCTGCAGGGCCGAACTGGCCAGCGTGACGGTGAGCGCCTCGGCCACGCCGAGCAGCACGGCGCCCAGCAGCACGCCGGGGATCGAGCCTATGCCCGCCAGCACGGTGATGATGAAGGCCTTGACCGTCAGCGCGCCGCCATACGCGGGCTGGATCACGCCGTAGCTGTACAGCGCCACGCCCGCGAATCCGGCCAGCATGCCGGCCACGATGAACGACACCAGCTCCGTGCGTCCGGGCGAGATGCCCATCAACTTGGCGGCATCGCGGTTGCTGGAGACGGCCCGCAGCGCGCGCCCATACCAGCTGCGCGACAGCCACCACCACAAGCCACCCATCAGCAGCAGGCTGACGACGAAGAAGATCAACTCGCTGCGCATGCTGTACAACGGCCCGACCACGAAGGCCTCCTGCAGCCAGCTGGAACTGGTCGAGCGCACGTCGGCCTTCCAGATCAGCAGTATCAGGTTGGTCAGGATCACGCCGATGCCGAAGGTGAGTATCAGCGAGTTGATCTCGCGATCCTTTTTGATGCGGCTGACGATCCAGTACACGCCGGCCGACGTCGCGCTGACCAGGACCAGCGCGATCGGTATCGCCCACGCTGGGTTGAGGCCCAGGCCCGATTCGACCGAGTAGGCGATGTAGGCCGCCAGCAGTACCAGCTCGCCATGGGCCAGGTTAATCACCCGCATGGTGCCGAACACCAGGGCCAGACCCAGCGCGATCAGCGCGTAGGAGCCGCCCTGCAGCAGGCCTGAATACAGCGCCTGGAGTATCAGTTCCGTCACGGCGGCTTACCAGGGCAGGCCCGGATACACCATCTTGCCGGTCGCCGTCTCGCGCGGCCAGACGATGACGATGTTCTTGCCCTGGTGCTGACCCATGCGGTGCACGAAGTTGGGATTGTCGCCGTTGGCGCCGAACTGCACGCGGCCGATCAGCGTTTCGCGGTCGGTCTTGCGCAGCTCTTCGGCCACGCCGCCTTTCTTCACCGTGCCTTTGTCGGCGGCGCGGGCGATGGCTTCGAACAGCAGCATCGACTGCACATAGCCGAACTGGCCGAGGTAGTCCGGCTCCTTCTTGTACAGCGCCTTGTAGGTGTCGGCGAAGACCTTGCCGTCGGCGGTGTCGAAGACGGCGGGGAAGGGTAGCAGCGCGGTGCCGTACACGTTGGGCATCAGGTCCGGGAACTCGGCGGCCATCTTGGGCGTGGCCAGCGACCACACGCCGATCATGGCCTTGACGGGCGGCTTGAGCACCCGCGCGGCGCGCAGGATGCCGACGTAGTCGTTCTCGTAGCCGACCATCAGTATCGCTTCCGATTTGTCCTGCAGCTTGATCTTGTTGATGATTGGCTTGAAGTCGGTGATGGCCGGATCGAAGGAATGCGTGGTGGCCTTGACGCCTTTGGCGGTCAGCGCCTTCTGCACCGAGGCGGCCAGGTCGGACGTGGCCTCCTTGGTCGAGAACACGATGGACACGGACTTCGTGCCCATGTCGGCCAGCAGTCCCAGTACGGCCTTTTCGTAGCCTGCGGTGTTATTAATGCGGAAGAAGTTCTTGCGGCCGCTGTTGACCAGGCTATCGTCCACGCCGCCGGAGGTCATGTAGACCAGCCCCAGTTTGTTGGCCGCGTCCGATGCGGGCGAGATGTTGTTGGAGCCGTAGCCGCCGGTGATCGCCACCGCGCCCTGGCTGGCCAGCTTCTCCATCGCGGCCACCGCCTTGGCCGGCGCCGATTCGTCGTCGATGGTGACGATCTTGATCTTGTGCTTGCCGTTGGTCTTGTTGAATACCTCGGCGGCCACCAGCACGCCCTCCTGCATGCCGGAGCCTACGCGGGCCAGCGTGCCGGTGAGCGGCAGCTCCGCGCCGACCGTGAATTCCTCTGCTTGCGCTCCGCCAGCCAGTGCCATCGCGGTCAGTGCCGCGATTGTGATGTTTTTCATTCCAGTCTCCCTTGTGGTTATTTTTGTGCCAGTTGCCGCAGCTGTCCTTTCAATATTTTTCCGGTTGCCGCTGCGGGCAGGGCTTGCATTTCGATGATCTCGGACGGGCATTTATACGGCGACAGCAGGCCCGCCAGGTACTGCTGCAATTCCTCGGGCGTGACGCGGTGGCGCGGGTCGATCTCGACGAAGGCCACCACTTCCTCGTTGCCGTCGCCGGCGTTGCGGCCGACCACCGCCGATTGCGTCACCGCCGGGTGGGCGTTGAGCACCGTCTCCACTTCGAGCGGATAGACGTTGAAGCCGGAACGGATGATCAGCTCCTTGGTGCGGCCGACGATGAACAGCGCGCCGTCCGCGTCCTGCCGCGCGACGTCGCCGGTATTGAGCCAGCCGCCGTCGCGCATCGCCGCCGCCGTCAGTTCGGGCTCGCGGTAGTAGCCGGCCATGATGTTCGGGCCGCGCACCCACAGTTCGCCGTCTTCGCCGGGCGCCACGTCATCGCCGCCGGCGTCCACCAGACGCACTTCGACGCCGGGGATGACCTGGCCCACCGAGGCGTCGTCGCGCGGTTGATCGAGGCGGGTCTGGCTGATGGTGGGCGAGGTCTCGGTCATGCCGTAGCCGTTGTGCAGCGGCAGGCCAAACAGCTGCTGCACCTGCGCCTTCAGGCTGGGCGCCAGCGGCGAGCCGCCGGCGTAGATGAAGCGCAGCCGCGATGCCAGCGGTTCGTTAGCGCCGCCCAGCTGCTCCAGCAGGCGCGCGTACATGGCGGGCACACCTTGCAGGATGGTCAGGCCGTCGTCGCGGATCGCCTTCAGCACAGCGTCCGGCGCGAAGCGCGGACACAGGTACAGGCAGGCGCCCGCGTACAGGGTACCCAGCATGACCGAGGCCAGGCCGTAGACGTGGGTGATGGGCAGCACGCCATACGCGCGGTCGGTGGGCGTGAGGCCTCGCAGGGTGCTGGAGACGGCGGCGATGAACAGCAGGTTGCGGTGCGTGAGCATCACGCCCTTGGGCTGGCCGGTGGTGCCGGTGGTGTAGATCAGCGCCGCCACTTGCTGCGCCGGGTCGGCATGCACTGGTTCCGGCGCGCAGTCCGCGTTGAGCGCGCCGACCATCCACGTGCCGAAGGGCGAGGGCGCGGGCACGGCCCCATGGCGCTGGCCGTGCGCGGCGGATTCCGGCGATGCGGTGGGCGGCGCCGAGCCATCGTCCGGCGCAGCCAGGTAGATCACGCGCCGCGCGCCGCTGTGGTCCATGATCTGGTCCACCTCGCGCGCCGACAGGCGGCCATTGACGTTGACGATCCACGCGTCGATATCGGCTGCGGCGAAGATCAGCGCCACCTGCGCGGCGCAGTTCTCGCCGACCACCATCAGGCGGTCGCCGGGCCGCACCTCCAGCGCGCGCAGCAGGGCCGCGGTTTCGTCGATGGCTGCCGTCAGCTTGGCGTAGGACCAATGGCGCGCGCCGTCGTGCAGCGCCGGCGCTTGCGGCGCGCGTTCTGCCCAGCGGCGCGGGATGCCGCCCAGGCGCGCGGGCAGAGTGGCTAGCAGGCGGCCGGTGTCGAGCGACTCCATCAGGCCCCGGCCGCCTTGATCATGTTGCGGGCGATGACGATCTGCTGGATCTGCGAGGTGCCTTCGTAGATGCGGAACAGGCGCACGTCGCGGTAGAAGCGTTCGGCCGCGTAGTCCGACACGTAGCCTGCGCCGCCGTGGATCTGCACCGAGCGGTCGGCCACGCGGCCGCACATCTCGGAGGCGAACAGCTTGCAGCACGATGCTTCGGTCGGGATGTCCTCGCCGTTGTCGCGGCGGCGGGCGGCGTCCAGCACCATGCTGCGGGCGGCGTAGATCTCGGCCTTGCTGTCGGCCAGCATGGCCTGGATCAGCTGGAACTCGGCGATGGGCTGGCCGAACTGCTGGCGTTCCATCGCGTAGCGCAGCGCGTCCTCCAGCATGCGTTCGGCCACGCCCACGCAGATGGCGGAGATGTGCAGGCGCCCCTTGTCCAGCACCTTCATCGCGGTCTTGAAACCCTGGCCCTCCTTGCCGCCGATGATGCAGCTGGCCGGCACCCGGCAGTTCTCGAAGATCACGTCGCAGGTGTGGGCGCCTTGCTGGCCCATCTTCCTGTCCTTTTTGCCGAGCGAGATGCCGGGCGTGCCGCGTTCGACGATGAAGGCCGACACGCCGCCCGGTCCCTTGCGCGTGGCGTCGGTGCGCGCCATCACGGTGAACACGCCGGCCTCCGGTGCATTGGTGATGTATCGCTTGGTGCCGTTGATGATGTAGTGGTCGCCGTCGCGCACGGCGGAGGTGGTGAGCGAGCCGGCGTCGGAGCCGTATCCCGGTTCGGTCAGCGCGAAGGAGCCGACGATTTCGCCGGACGCCATGCGCGGCAGCCAGGTGTTCTTCTGCTCCTCGGTGCCGTCGATCAGGATGCCCTGCGAACCGATGCCGTTGTTGGTGCCGAACAGCGAGCGGAAGGCGGGCGAGGTGCGGGCGATTTCAAACGCCGCCAGCACTTCCTCCTCCATCGTCAGACCCAGGCCACCGTATTGTTCGGGGATGGAGAGGCCGAACAGCCCCAGTTCGCGCATCTGCGCCACCAGCGCCGGGGGAATCTCGTCGGTCTCGGCCACTTGCTGCTCGTGCGGCACCAGCTGTTCGCGCACGAAGCGGCGGATGCTGTCCAACAGGATGTTGAGCGTTTCCTGGTCTCTTATCATGGGTCTCCCTTTTCGGCAGACTTCAATGTGCCGATTCGGCCAGACCCTGTCAAGCTTTGGTGTTGATTAGCGTCCCGATATTCTGGTCGGCGGCCTTTATCACCTTGGCCGACAGGTCGAATTGCGCCTTGTAGACCAGCGAGTTGGTGGTTTCGGTGGCGAGGTCGGTGGCGCTGGGCGCGTCCGCCGCCTGCAGTTGCTGCGCCTGGAACGAGATCGACACGCCGCTGCCGGCCGGGGCGCTTTCCTTGAATACGGCCTGCGCCGGCTGGAAGCCCTGGGTGTTGAGGTTGGCGATCGCGTGCGCGCTGTTGCCCAAGGCGCGTTCGGCGGCGTTGAGTCCGGTGATTCCTGAGCTGAGTGCGGCGATGGCCATGGCGTTTCCCTTCGGCAATTAATTCAAGTGTACACCGATGCGCGGCCGATTGCACGCGTTGTGCGTGCGCCTCTTCAGAACTTTCTTGCTTTATGCTACCCTCCCGCCCTTAGTTGCGTTGGCGAAACATGTACTTTAGTTACATGAAAATATAAGGGGCTTTAGATGGCAATTTTTGATTTTCTGGAAAAGGAACGGACGGTGGCGGGGTCCGGTTTCAATCGTTGGCTGGTGCCGCCCGCGGCGCTGGCGATCCACCTGTGCATCGGCATGGCGTACGGCTTCTCGGTGTTCTGGCTGCCGCTGTCGCGCGCGCTGGGCATCAAGGAGTCGCTGGCCTGTCCGGCCGACATGGACTTGATGGCCCGGATACTGTCGTCCACCTGCGACTGGCAGATCTCCATGCTGGGCTGGATGTACACGATGTTCTTCGTCTTCCTCGGCCTGTCCGCCTGGCTGTTCGGCGGCTGGCTGGAACACGCCGGCCCGCGCAAGGCCGGCGTGGTGTCGGCGCTGTGCTGGTGCGGCGGTTTGGTGATCTCGGCGCTGGGCGTGTACCAGCACCAGATCTGGCTGATGTGGCTGGGCTCCGGCGTGATCGGCGGCATCGGCCTGGGACTGGGCTACATCTCGCCCGTGTCGACGCTGATCAAATGGTTCCCGGACCGCCGCGGCATGGCGACCGGTATGGCCATCATGGGCTTCGGCGGCGGCGCGATGATCGGCGCACCCCTGGCCGACAAGCTGATGAAGTTCTTCGCGACGGCCGATTCGGTCGGCGTGTGGCAGACCTTCCTGGTGATGGCGGCGATCTACTTCGTCTTCATGCTGGCGGGCGCGCTGTCGTACCGCGTGCCGCCCGCAGGCTGGAAACCGGCCGGTTGGACGCCGCCGGCCAAGGCCAGCGCCAACACCATGATCACCAGCCGCCACGTCCACGCCAGCAAGGTGTGGGGCATCCCGCAATTCTGGCTGGTGTGGCTGGTGCTGTGCCTGAACGTGACGGCCGGTATCGGCATCCTGGGCATGGCCTCGCCGCTGCTGCAGGAGATCTTCGCCGGCCAGCTGCTGGGCGTGAACGTGGCGTTCAACGATTTGACGCTGGCGCAGAAAGGCCAGATCGCCGCCATCGCCGCCGGCTTCACCGGCCTGCTGTCGCTGTTTAATATCGGTGGCCGCTTCGTCTGGGCCTCGTGCTCGGACTACCTGGGCCGCAAGGCCACCTACGGCATCTTCCTGGTGTTGGGCATTGTGCTGTATGGCCTGGTGCCGTCGATGGCGCACGCTGGGCAGCTGGCGCTGTTCGTCGGCTTCTTCTGCATCGTCCTGTCGATGTACGGCGGCGGCTTCGCCACCGTGCCGGCCTACCTGGCCGACTTGTTCGGCACCCAGATGGTGGGCGCGATCCACGGCCGCCTGCTGACCGCGTGGTCGGTGGCGGGCGTGTTCGGTCCTCTGCTGGTGACCTACATCCGCGAGTACCAGATCGCGCACGGCGTGCCGAAGGCGCAGGCCTACGACATCACCATGTACGTGCTGGCGGGCCTGCTGGTGCTTGGCTTGCTGTGCAACCTGATGGTGCGCCCGGTGGCGGACAAACACTTCATGTCGGAGGCCGAACTGGCCGCCGAGAAGAAGCTGGCGCACGAGCGCGACGCCGCCGCATCGAGCGGCACCGCGGTCGCGTCGAACGGCGTGACCAGTCCTGCGGCCGTGGCCTTCGGCTGGCTGGCGGTCGGCATTCCGCTGGCGATCGGCGTGTGGCTGACGGTGCAAAAAGCTGCCGTGTTATTTAAATAACACAGTAGAATAGGGCGCCAGTTCGCGGGGCTGGTCCGGCATTGTGCCGGACCAGCCCCGCTTTCATTTTTGGGAGCCCTTGCTACATGCTTGAATTACGCAACGTCGTTAAAACTTATGCGAAGAACGTTCGGGCCGTCGACGACGTCAGTCTGAACCTGCCGGCCGGCGTGGTGGGCCTGATCGGTCATAACGGCGCGGGCAAGACCTCGCTGATGCAGATGATCGCCACGCTGACCCGGCCGACCAGTGGCCAGATCCTGTTCGACGGCGCCGACATCGTCCAGCGCCCCGACGCCATACGCGGGCGATTGGGCTTCCTGCCGCAGGACTTCGGCGTGTATCCGAACCTGACGGCGCTGGAGTTCCTGCAGTACTTCGCGGCGTTGAAGGGCGTGCGCGATCCGGCCCGTTTGCGGCTGCTGCTGGAGATGGTCAACCTGCACGAGCATGCGAACCGGCAGGCGGCCGGCTTCTCGGGTGGCATGCGGCGCCGGCTCGGCATCGCGCAGGCGCTGCTCAACGATCCCGATGTGCTGATCGTCGACGAGCCGACCGCCGGCCTCGATCCCGAGGAGCGGCTGCGCTTTCGGCACCTGCTGTCGGAGATCGGCTTCCGCAAGCTGGTGATCGTGTCGACCCACATCGTGTCCGACATCGAGAACATGGCGAGCCACCTGGCCATCATGAACAAGGGAAGGCTGATGGCCTACGATACGCCGGACAGCTTTGTGCGCGACGCGCGCAGCAAGGTGTGGTCGGTCACGGTGGAGGCGCAGCACTACGAGACCCTGCGCGCCGAAGTGCAGGTGCTGCAGGCGCAGCGCAATGAGCACGGCATCAGCCTGCGCATCGCCCACGCGTCCTCGCCGTGCGCCGGCGCGGTGCCGGCCGAGCCGACGCTGGAGGAAGCACTGATGACGCGGCGCTACGCCGTGCAGGAAGCGGTGGCATGAACGCGCTGGCATTGAAGCTGTTGCTGCTGACCGAGGTGCGGTTGCGCATGCGCCGCACCGGCACCCTGGTGGCCGTGCTGGCGCTGATCGCGTTGACCTGGCTGATGGTGGGGGATCCGGCCAAGGGCGTGGCGATGGTCACCGCCGACGACACGCGCGTGGCCTACACCAGCAGCTGCCTGGCCTTCGGCAGTGCGGCACTGGGCGGCCTGTTTTTCGGGCTGGCTGGTTTCTACCTGGTGCGCGGGCGCATGAGCGAGGATGTGCGCAGCGGCGCCGGAGCGGTGCTGGCGGCCACGCCGGTCAGCAACGCCGTGTTCCTGTTCGGCCGCTGGCTGGGCAGCGTGGCCTACCTGTGCGGGCTGCTGTTCATTTTCATGTTGACCATGCTGGTGCTGCATGTGCTGCGCGGCGAGGGGCCGATCCAGCCGCTGGTGTATGTGCAGACCTTCGCGGTGCTGTTGCTGCCGCTGGTGTTCTTCACCGCCGCGATGGCGCTGCTGTGCGACGCGTGGGCGCCGCTGATGGGCAAGCGTGGCGACGTGTTGTACTTCATCCTTTATCTGGCGCAGCTGGCGACGCCGATTGTGCTGACCGCGGAGAGCAAGGACCAGTGGTCGCCAATGCTGCTGGTCGATTTTTCCGGCATCGGCGCGTCGGTGCTGACCGTGAAGGCGATGCTGCACACGTCCAATTTCACCATCGGTGGCGGCGATTTCAATCCGGCGCTGGCGCCGTTGGTGCTGCCCGCCTGGCTGTGGAGCGCGCAACTGATGGCCACGCGCTTCGGTTGCGCGTTGGTCGCCTTGTTGCCGCTGTTGCCGGCCCTGTGGCTGTTCCATCGGTTCGCGCCGGACCGCGTCAAGGTGCGCGCATCGGGCGGTGGCCGCTGGTCGCCGCTGGTGTTGGCCAACCGCGTGCTGCGGCCGTTGATACGGCTGGTGCGGCCGCTGTTCGCCGTGGCAGCGCGCGTGCCC
Source organism: Duganella caerulea (assembly GCF_040362985.1). Classification (NCBI taxonomy): domain Bacteria; kingdom Pseudomonadati; phylum Pseudomonadota; class Betaproteobacteria; order Burkholderiales; family Oxalobacteraceae; genus Duganella; species Duganella caerulea. The sequence continues at coordinate 55,037 of NZ_BPWJ01000014.1, forward strand.
GGCGTGGCCGGCCAGGCGCTGGCGGTGCTGGCGCTGACGCTGGTGTCCAATCCGGTGGCGGTGGCTGCGGCACTGGTGCTGTGGATCGCAGGCTGCGTGCTGCCGGCGGCCGCGCTGGGCGGCGTCATCATCGCGGCCATCGCCATCTGGGGCGTGCTGGTGAGCGAGGTCAGCGTGCGCGACCATCAGCACGACGTGGACGCGATGAGCGGCACGGTGCCGGGCGGCGGCGCGCGGCGTTATGGCGCGCAGTTGCTGGCGTCCTGCATGTTGGCGCTGCTGTTCACCGCGCCGGTGTTGCTGCGCTGGACGATGGCGGCGCCCCTGCGCGCGGCCGCGCTGCTGACCGGCGTGCTGGCGCTGGCCGGCGCCGCCAGCATGCTCGGAGGCATCAGCCGCAGCGGACGCGTCTTCCTCGCGCTGTTTCTGTTTGGCATGTATGTCGCGACGCAGGCGATCAAGGTGCCTGTGCTGGACGTGGTCGGTTTCAACGGCGTCGCCACGCAGCAGACGGTGGGCGGGCAGCTGCTGCTGGGCCTGGCGCTGCTTGCAAGTGGCCTCTGGCATGAAAGGTGGCGCGCCGCCCGAAATTGAATGAAGAAGGTATGGCCTGGGAGCAATCCAGATTGCGGGGATCCGGCGACGCGCATACCGCACGTTTGATCTAGATCAGATGTCGCGGGACTGTCTAACGTAGCCTTGGCATTCGCGCTGCCAACGCGGCGTCGAAACCGGTTCGACACTCCCCAGGCCATCCTTTTACTTTCTTTTCGAGGCAAATCTATGTATCCATTTTCTCAATCTGTCACCCCAGCAGCCAAAACCCACATGGAAGCTCAGCTGTCGTTCTTCAACGACATGTCGAAGTCCCTGTTCCGCACTATCCAGCAGTACAGCGACCTGAACATTCAATTGGCTCAAACCCTGCTGGAAGAAAGCACGATGACGGGCCAGCAAGTCATCACCGCGCACCGTCCGACGGAGGCGATCGCCGCCGCCGCCGCCCACGCCCAGCCCACCGCGGAAAAGCTGCGCGCCTACCAGCAACACCTGTCGCGCATCGCCGCCGACACCCAGGTCGACCTGTCCAAAGTGGCGGAAGAACATGTGCAGGAAACCAGCCGCACGGCCAAGGCGCTGGCGGACGAAGTGGCACGCGTGACGTCGGAAGAAACGGAAAAAACGCTGCGCAGCCATCAGGACGCGGTGGAGCGCTTCTCCGATCCTTTCGTCCACACCGACGGCATGCGTCAATCGCGCGGCAATGAAATGCGCGGCACCTCGACCATGCAAAGCGCCGGCCATAACGGCACCGAAAGCCGTGAAGGCCGCGAAGGCAGCATGCAAGGTGGGCAAGCCTCGCAAGCCCAAACTGCCGCTCAAGCTGCTCAAGCCAGCAAACAGACTGGCGCCCGCAAGGAAACCTGAGACGGGCGACGGGGCCGATAAGCCCTGATTCCCGCCGCGCCGCGCGATCCCCCGTCGCGTAGCGCGGCATTTTTTTTGTCCATGCTTTATCATGGGCGGCTTGACGCTGTCTGGAGATAAAGATGACCAATACCGCCGCCGCGCAGCCTGAATCGCTGCACATCGTTTGCCCGCATTGCGACGCCGTCAACCGCGTTCCCGCCGCCAAACTGGCGCAGCAGCCCGTATGCGGCAAGTGCCAGAAGGCGCTGTTCACCGGCCAGCCGGTGGACTTGTCCGCCGCGCGCTTCCTCAAGCATATCGAGCGCAGCGACATTCCCGTGCTGGTGGATTTTTGGGCGCCGTGGTGCGGCCCGTGCCGGACCATGGCGCCGTTCTACACGCAGGCCACGCAGCGGCTGGAGCCGCAGTTCCGCGTGGTCAAGCTCAACACCGAGGAAGCCCAGGAGCTGGCGGCACGCTATGCGATCCGCAGCATACCCACGCTGGCGCTGTTCAAGGGCGGGCGCGAGGTGGCGCGCCAGCCGGGCGCGATGGATGCTGCCAATATCGTCGCGTGGGCGACGCAGAACAATCGCGGGTGAGGTTTTCCGCCGCCGCTTATTCGGCGGCGCGCTCCAGCCATTTGTGGATGCCGTCCAACGTGCGGAAATCGGCCACGGAGCGTGTGTTGATGTGCGGGTGGCGGCTCTGCAGCATGCGCGATAGCGCGGCGCCGGGACCCAGCTCCAGCGCGTAGGTGATGCCGGCTTCGGCGGCGGCATCCATGCAGGCGGCCCAGTGGATGGTCTCCGCCAATTGGCGCGAGAGCTGGTCCACCGCCTGCGTCTTGGTGGTGACGGCCGTCGCGCCGATGCCGGACAATACCGGCACGTTCATCGGTTTGAATTCCGTTTGCTGCAAGGCCGCCGCGAACGGAGCCACGGCCGCTCGCATGTAGGGCGTGTGCGAGGCCACTTCCACCGGCAGGCGCGTGCTGCGTCCACCGGCCGCGTGCACCGCGCGCTCCAGCGCTTCGACGTTCGCGGCCGGGCCGCCGGCGATGCAGGCGTCGTCGCCGTTTTCTATGCCCATGCAAAAATCGTGTTCGGCCAGCAGGGCCGTCACGCGCGGCAGCGCCAGGCCGGAGATGGCCGTCAGCGTCTGGCCGGGCAGGGCGAGGGCACAACTGTCCATCAGCCGCGCGCGTTCGACGGCCAGCCGTACCGCGGTCTCCGGCGGGCAGGCGCCCGCGACGCCGTATGCGGCCAGCTCGCCGATGCTGTAGCCGGCCACCAGCGCCGGCTGCGGCGCGAACGCGCGAATCGCCTCCCACATCGCCAGCGTGGCGGCGACGATCAGCGGTTGGGCGTTGCGGTTGGCGTAGATGTCCGCATCGCCGGCCAGCGCCAGGCCGGCCAGCAGCGCGCTGGCGGTGGCGTCGCCGGCGGGGCTGCTGCGGGCCAGGTCGAACATCGCGGCGTGCTGTCCGCCCTGGCCGGGGCAGAGCAGCAGCAGGCGGGAATGCGCGCCGTAGGACATCGTCATGGCGTCCCGTGATCCAGCGCGGCGATGGCGTGTACCAGGCAGCTGGCCGCCAGCAGATCCGCCGCGCCGCCCGGCGACAGGCGCTGCCGCACGAACGCCTGATGGCTGGACAGCGCTTCCTCGCGCCAGCTCGTGTTGGCCGTGCCGCCAAGATCGATGAAGCGTTGAGCATGCGCACGCACGGTCTGCGCGCCTTGCGGGCCCGCGCGGTGATAGACGTTGCTGTCGTTGATGGTGGCCATTAGCGTGAACAGGGTGTCGATACGCGCATGTGTCATGCCGGCGCCGCGCGCGCGCGAGGCCTGTAGCGCCGGCACGCCGATCTCGAACACCGACGGTAGCCCGAGCGCGCCTTCCTCCCGCGCGCCGCTGACCGCGTAGCGTGCGGCCACGCGCAGGCCGTTGCTGTTTTCCTGCGACGGTGCCGCGTGCATGGCCAGTTCGCCGCCCCAGCGTATCAGCATGGCGGCGCGCAGCGCGGCTGGCGTCATCGGCGTGCCTTGGGCGCGGGCGCGTCCGGCGGTGGCGCACAGCAGGCCAAGGCTGAAGATCGCGCCGCGATGCGTGTTGATGCCGTTGGTCGCCTTCAGCATCGCCGCCTCGGCTTCGATGCCCAACTGCTTGAGCCGCGCGAACGGGGCATCGTCCCATCCCGCAAGGCAGATTTTCTTGAAGTAGTGACGCAGCGAGAACAGGCTGCGCATGAAGGTCTGCGCGTCCATGTCGTCATGGCTGCCGGTGTCCACTGGCGATACCAATCCAGGCTTGGGATACAGGCACAGCTCCGCGTGCAGGCTGCCGACCGCCAACTTCGCCACCTGGCCTGCGAACTCGCGCCGCGCCGCGCGGCCGCCCAACCGTGGCATCGGCATCGCCACCTTCGCCGGCACCGGCAAGCGCTGGCGCATGTTTGTGCGGATGGCGCGCATCATCGTTCCTCCAGCGTCGCCAGCAGCGAGGCCGTATCCACCAGCCGCACCGCATGCAGCTCCTTGACGATCACCCTGGCCGGATTATCCATCGCCATGCGCCACTCCTTCCATGACACCGCCTGCCCGCCGAGGAAGACTATCTCGCCGTCGAGCGGCACATGCGTCGCGTGCCGCGAGAGCAGCGCCACGCCGTCATGCAGCTCTTCCTGGCTGCGCGGATGGAACAGGATGTCGATGTCCGACGTAGGCGTCAGGTAAAGCAGCCCAGTCAGCGCCTGCATCGCCATCGAGCCGTAGATGCGCAGGTGCAGGTGTGCTGTCTCGCGCTCCAGCGTCGTCAGCGCCTCGCGCCACGGGCCGGCGCTGCGCAGCGCAGAGCGCAGCTCCACCGCCGGCGACGTCCTGCTGACTTCCGCCACCTGCGCGCGCAGCGATATGCGCACCTTCTCGCCGGTTTCCTCGTCCGGCGGAAGCGGCAGGCCGAGACAGATCTCGTCCGGCAGCGCATCGATGTCGACGCGACGTACCACGGCCGGCCAATCCTGTCCCTGCCACAGCGTCAGCGCGGCCCTGTGCTGCGGCTGGGCCGCGCGCATCACCGCCTGCCAGCCCGCCTCGGACAGCCACACCAGCATATGCCGTTCCAGACCGCGACCTGCGGCCTGCATCGTCCGCGCCGGTTCAGGCAACGCGGACATGACCGTCATTCATCACGGCGTCGATCACCGGCTGCGCCCAGCGCCGGCCGCCTCGCTGCAGGCCAAGGGCGCTGCGCTGGTCGCCATTGGCCGGCGCGGCCAGCGCCGCGCGCAAGTGCGCCGCCAGGTCGCCTTCCCAGATCGCTTCCAGCCCGCCCATGCGCAGATAGTTCTCCGGCCCCGGCGCGAACACCGGATTACTTTGAGCCAGTTCCGTCAAACGCTCTTCCGGTACCTTGGTGATACGCGCCATCGCCGGCAAGCCCATGACGCGGATGGTGGCATCGGGCAGGGCGTAGCAGGCATCGGCCAGCAGGCCGCTGGTGATGAAGCCTCCGGACAGCGCCTGGTCGTACACCAGGCCGACGATCTTGTGACCCTTGCGCCGCGCCAGGTCCACGCATTTGCCCAGGTGCGCCATATAGCTGTTAATGCCCAACATCTCATCGCGGTGGCGTAGGCGCTGGCCCTGCGTATCGACCAGCATCAGTATCGGCATGCCGGGATACTCGCGCACCGTGCGCAGGATCGCCTTGGCCTGCGCCAGCGCGATCTCCACGCCGATCGGCGTATGGGCCGTGGTGCCGATCACCGCCGCCGCCTGTCCATCCACCTGCGCGCTGCCGCACAGGAAATCGTCCTGCTTGACGATGGCATGCCCTTGCGGGAACAGCGTGTCCGCCAGTTTTTTCCAATCCATCTCAGACTCCCAAACGGTGCTGGCCGGCGGCCGCGATAAAACTGTCCACGTCCAGCATCGGAATGTTGGCCGCGTCGGCGATGTGCATCGCGCTCCAGATATCGACCGGATCGGGCAGGGCGCCGAAGCGGGTGATGCGCTCGTCCAGCATTTGCTGCTCGGCCTCCAGCGTCTCCAGTGTCAGCTCCGCCTGATGGCCTGCCAGTGCGGCCAGCGCCTCGCGGGCGGCCTCGCGGAAGGCGGCGATATCGTCGGCCACGATGCGCTGGCAATCGCCCATCAGGTAGCGGTGCTTGCCGCCGCTGGTGCGCCACACCAGCGCGCGGTCGCGGGAATCGAATTCCTCGACGCCGCTGGCGGTCTCGATCACCTCCGGGCCGGACATCGCCAGCCGGCCTTCCTCCGACATCACCACCACATTGGCGCAGCGCGAGACGATGCCCATGCCGCCAAAGGCGCCGTTCGAGCCGCCCACCAGCACGACCACCGGGATGCCGGCGGCGCGCACGTCCAGCAATGCGCGCATCACCTCCGACACCGCGATCAGGCCGGCGTTGGCTTCGTGCAGGCGCACGCCGCCCGATTCCACCAGCAGCACCACCGCCGCCACGCGGTCACGCACCGCGCGCCGCAGCAGGCCAACCAGCTTGGCGCCATGCACCTCGCCGACCGCGCCGCCCATGAATCCACCTTCCTGCGCCGCCGTGTAGACGGTCACGCCGCCCAGCTCCGCGCGGCCGACCGCGACGCCGTCGTCAAACGCCACCGGTGCGTTCAGCTGTCCCAGGTGGGGGCTGACCACGCGCTCTGACGGCGGCAGGAATTCTTCAAAGCTGTTTGGATCGAACAGCTGCTGCAAGCGTTCGCGCGCATTCGCTTCCTGATAACTGCCCATTACGCCCCTCCCAGCATGGTCTGCACCGCCTGGTCCATGCGCAGGCTGACGACGGCCGGTGTGGCACCCATGTCGTTGATGGAGATGCGGGTGTCCGCCAGCAGCCAGCGCTGGTGGAAGTCGCGCATCACCGCCTCCCAGATCGGCCCGAAGCCGACGGCGGCGGTGGTGATCTCGATGGTGCAGGCGTCGGCCAGGTCGGCCGGTTCGATCAGCACTTCCAGGTTGCCGGAACCGACCACGCCCACCACATGCGGCGCTGCCTTCAGCCGCTGCGTGCCTTGTTCGAATCGGTAGTTCAGTGTTTCCATAGTCAGCTCCTTACCAGTTGCGGAAACGCTTGGGCGGCTGGTACAAACCGCCCGATGCGCGCACCAGGTCTTTCATATTGCGGGCGGCCAGCAGGTCGCGCGTGGCCATGCGTTTGTCGATGCCCAGGTCCTCCGCGCGCTGGATGATGCCGCGGTCACGCAGGTTCTCCACCATCCGCTTGTCGCGCGCCAGGCCGACCGGCGTGTAGCCCGCCACGCCGCGTATCGCCTGCTCGCGTTCCTCGTCGGTGCGGCACATCAGCAGATTGGCGATGCCTTCCTCGGTCAGGATGTGGCTCACATCGTCGCCGTAGATCATCACCGGCGGTATCGCCATCTTGGCCTGTTCCATCAGCTCCCACGCGTCGAGCTTCTCCACGAAGGCAGGCTGCATATGCTCGCGGAAGGTCTCCACCATCTGCACCACCAGCTTCTGGCCGCGCGGGATGGTGTTGCGGCCCGCGCGCGCCTGCTCGCCGGCCTTCAGCCACGCGGGGCTGGCATGGCGCCGTCCGCGCGCGTCCGCGCCCATGTTGGAGGCGCCGCCGAAGCCGGAGATGCGGCCGGCGGTGGCGGTCGACGAATTACCCTGCAAGTCGATCTGCAGCGTCGAGCCGATGAACATGTCGCAGGCGTAGTGGCCGGCGGCCTGGCACATGGCGCGGTTGCTGCGCATGGTGCCGTCCGGGCCGATGGCGAAGACGTCTGGCCGCGCATGGATGTAATCCTCCATGCCCAGTTCCGAACCGAAGGAATGCACCGACTGCACAAAGCCCGCCTCGATCGCCGGGATCAGCGCCGGATGCGGATTGAGCGCCCAGTGCTTGCCGATCTTGCCGCGCAGGCCCAGCGACTCGGCGTAGGTCGGCAGCAGCAGCTCGATGGCGGCGGTGTCGAAGCCGATGCCGTGGTTCAGGCGTTGCACGCCATACTCGGCGTAGATGCCCTTGATCGCCATCATCGCCATCAGCACCTGGATCTCGGAGATCTGCGCCGGATCGCGCGTGAACAGCGGCTCGATGTAGTAGGGGCGCGGCGACTGCACGACGAAATCGACCCAGTCGCCCGGCACGTCCACCCGCGGCAGGGTGTCCGCGATGCGGTTGACCTGCACGATGACGATGCCCTGCTTGAAAGCGGTGGCTTCGACGATGGCCGGCGTGTCCTCGGTGTTCGGGCCGGTGTACAGGTTGCCGTGGCGGTCCGCCGCCTCCGCCGCGATCAGGCAGACGCGCGGCGGCAAGTCGATGAAGTAGCGGCTGAACAGCTCCAGGTAGGTGTGGATGGCGCCGATATTGAGCTTGCCGGCGGAAGCCAGCCGCGCCACGCGCACCGCCTGCGGGCCGGAGAACGAGAAGTCCAGCCGCGAGGCGACGCCGCGCTCGAACACGTCCAGGTGCTCCGGCAGCGCCAGCACCGACTGCAGCATGTGCAGGTTGTTGATGCGCGCCGGGTCCAGGTTGGCCAGTGCATGGCCGAGGAAGTCGGCCTGCTTCTGGTTGTTCCCTTCCAGGCAAACGCGGTCGCCGCACTCCAGCGCCGCGTGCAGCAGGTCGGCGACGCGCGCGGCCGGCAGGCTTTTGCCGTCGAGGTCATTGCCCAAGGCTGCGCGCGCCCGCTGCAAGCGCGCGGCGCGGTTCTGCTGCAGGGTATTCCAGCTCATTTATTTTGCTCCCATGATCATGTCCGGCAGGCCGGTGGAAATGGACGGGAACAGGCATAGTAGCAGCACCGCCAAGAACATCAAAACCAGGAACGGGAACACGCCCCACACCACATCCTTGAGCGGGATGTCGGGCGCGATGTTCTTGATGACGAAAATGTTCAGGCCCACCGGCGGGTGGATCAGGCCCATTTCCATCACCACCGTCATCACGATGCCGAACCAGATCAGGTCAAAGCCGGCGGCCTTCAGCGGCGGCAGGATGATGGGCGCCGTCATCAGGATGATCGATACCGGCGGCAGGAAGAAGCCGAACACGATCACCATCAGCAGGATCACCGCCAGCAGCAGCCATTTCGACAGGTGCAGGCTGACCACCCACGCGGCGGCGGACTGGCTGATATGCAGGTAGCTCATCACGTACGAGTAGAACAGCGACATGCCGATGATCAGCAACAGCATCGTCGATTCCTTGATCGAGGAGCTGAGGATGGGCGACAGGTCCTTCGGCCGCCACACGCCGTAGATCGCGGCCAGCAGCACCAGTGCCAGCAAGGCGCCCAAGCCGGCCGTCTCGGATGGCGTGGCGAAGCCGCCGTACAGCGCGACCATCACGCCGATCAGCAGGATGATGAAGGGCAGCACGCGCGGCAGCATTTCCACCTTCTGCGCCAGCGTGTAGTGTTCGTCCTCCAGGTAGGCCGACTTGGCGCCGCCCTGTTCGTAGATGACCAGCGCGGCCTTGTATTCCTTGTGCGCGCGGTAGACGGCATAGCCGGCGAAGAGCAGCACCAGCAGCACGCCGGGGCCTATCCCGGCCAGGAACAGGCGGCCCAGCGACTGCTCGGCGGCCACCGCGTACAGGATCATGGTGATCGACGGCGGCAGCAGGATGCCCAGCGTGCCGCCGGCGGCGATGATGCCTGCTGCGAAACCGGGCGAGTAGCCACGGCGGCGCATCTCGGGGATGCCGGCCGAGCCGATGGCCGAGCAGGTGGCGGGCGACGAGCCGGCCATCGCCGCGAACAGCGCGCATGCGAACACGTTGGCGATACCCAGGCCGCCCGGTATTTTGTGCATCCATGTGTGGATGGCGGAGTACAGGTCCTTGCCGGCCGGGGACTTGCCGATGGCCGCGCCCTTCAGGATGAACAGGGGGATGGACAGCAGCGTGATCGACGCCATTTCCTCGTACACGTTCTGGGTGATCGTGTCGAGCGAGGAGGGCGGCATGCAGAAGTACATGAAGCCGGTGGCCACCACGCCCAGTGCGAAGGCGATCGGCATCCCGGAGAACATCACCACCAGGGTGACGGCGCCGTACAGGGCGCCGAGGGTCAGGTCGCTCATGCCGCGCGCTCCGATGAAGGTTTGTTGGTCATCCGTGCCAGCGTTTGCAGCACGATCTGCAGCGTGAGGATGCTCATCCCGGCGGCCATCATGGCGTAGGGGATCCACAGCGGCGGGGCGAAGGTTGACGAGGTGGTCTGGCCGTCCACCCAGGCCTCATGGAACAGCGTCCACGATTTCCACGAGAAGAAGGCGCAGAACAGCGCCGACACCACGTCCACCATGAACAGCCGCGCCGCGTTCACGCGCGCCGGCAGCAGCGAGGCCAGCGCCTCGATGCCGATATGGCCGCGGTGCGACTGCACGTAGGCGGTGCAGAAGAAGGTCACGCCGACCAGCATGAACACGGAAGCCTCGTCCTGCCAGTCGGTGGGCGCCTGGAAGAAGTAGCGCGACACCACCGAGTAGGTCAGCACGAGGGCCGTCAGCACCAGCGCCACCATCGACACCAGCATCAGCCCGTGATTGAGCTTGTTCAGCAGCGCGGTGGCCAGCGCCACGGCCGCGTTGTCCGGCGGAGCGGCCGCGCGCGGCGGCTCCAGCTCTATGCCGTGGCTCACAGCGTCTTCTCCGCCAGCTTGAGCAGCTTGGCGCAGCTTTCATTGCGTTCGCTGTAGTCCTTCCAGGCGGTGGTGCGGGCGATGGCCTGCCATTTTTTCAGCGCGGTGGGATTCAGGTCCACCACCTTTGCCTTGGCCTTGGCGTAGACATTGGCCACGGCCGTGTCGTCGGCCTTGGCGGAGGTCAGCGCGAAGGCTTCCATCTCGGCGCCGACCGCCATGATGGTGGCTTGCTGTTCCTTGGTCAGGCGGTCGAAGACGGCCTTGGACATCATCAGCGGTTCGAACATGAACCAGTACGCGCCCGCGCGGCCGGTGGTCAGCGCCTTCGACACTTCCTCCAGGCGGAACGAGATCAGCGAGGTGGAGGAGGTCAGCGCCGCCTCCATCGCGCCGGTCTGCATGGCGGCGTAGATCTCATTGGACGGCAGCGACACCACGGCGGCGCCGGCGGCCTTGAGGATCAGGTCCATCTCGCGCGAGCCGCCGCGTATCTTCATGCCCTTGGCGTCGTCCGGATCGATCACCGGTTTGGTGCGCGAGGCCACGCCGCCGGCCTGCCAGATCCAGCTCACCAGCACGATGCCTTTCTCGTTCAGGATGCGGCTCAACTCCTTGCCCACTTCGGCGTTCTTCCAGCCGTAGGCCTGTTCGTAGGACGTCACCAGGCCGGGCATCAGGCCGATGTTCACTTCCGGGACTTCGCCGCCAGCGTACGACAGCGGCACCAGCGACATGTCCAGCGCGCCCTTGCGCATGGCCGAGAACTGGGCGTTGGTCTTCATCAGCGAGGAGCCGGGATAGATCTCGAATTTGAGGCTGCCCTTGCTGCGCTTTTCCACCTCGGCCGCGAACATGCGGGTCAGGCGGTCGCGGAAATCGCCGTCGGTGACGGTCCCGCCGGGGAACTGGTGCGAGATCTTGAGGGTGGTGCTCTGCGCCCATGCCGGTTGCAGCAACAGCGGGCTGGCGGCCAGGGCGGCCAGTACGGACCTGCGGGTGATTACGCTCATGTTGTCTCCAAGGGTAAGTCAAATATGCAATGCTTTGTTTTGTGTATACAAGAATATCTTGTTCGAATACATTGTCAAGCTAAATAAGCGACTTATAATGAAGCTTGATATACACAAGGCTGCGAAGACCATGACCACCCATTCCGCCACGCTGCGCGAAGAGATTGAAGAGATGATCGCCATCGGCGAGCTCAAACCGGGCCAGCACCTCGACGAGACCGAGCTGGCCGCGCGCTTCGGCGTCTCCCGCACGCCGGTGCGCGAAACGCTGATCCAGCTGGCTTCCATGGGATTGGTGGTGATACGTCCGCGGCGCGGCGCCATCGTCGCGGAGCTGGGGCCGCAGCAGCTGGTGGAGATGTTCGAGGTGATGTCGGAACTGGAGGCGACCTGCGGCCGCCTGGCCGCGCGCCGCATGACGCCTGCGGAGCAGCAGGCTTTATTGGCGGCCCATCAGGCCTGCCAGGAGGCACGCGATGCGCAGGAGCCGGACGTCTACTACTACAAGAACGAGTTGTTCCACGAGGCGATCTACGCCGGCAGCCATAATCAGTTCCTGATCGAGCAGACGCGCAACCTGTACCGGCGGCTGCGCCCCTACCGCCGTTTGCAGCTGCGGGTGCGCGACCGGCTGGCCACGTCCTATCACGAGCATGATGGCGTGGTGCAGGCGATTGTCGGTGGCGATGGCGAACTGGCGGCGCGCCTGCTGCGCGAGCATGTGATGATACAGGGGCAGCGCTTCTCGGATCTGATGGCGTCCCTGCCGCAGCTGCAGCGGGACGCGGCCTAGATTCAGCCAGCCGCGCCGCGCACCATCCGCACCGGCTTGGCCGCGTTGGACGGGGCCTGCGGCAGCATGTCTTGCAGCGTTTGTTTATCCAGTACGGCCAGGAAGGCTTTGGTGGCGTCGTTCAGCGTGTGCTTGAGCGCGCAGTTGGGCGTGAGCGGGCAGGTGTCGGTTTCGCGGTCGAAGCATTCGGCCATGAAAAAGTCGGTCTCGGTCGCCCGCACCAGCGCGCCGATGTTGATGTCCTTTGGCTCCTTCGCCAGCCGCAGGCCGCCATTGCGGCCCCGCACCGTCTCCACCAGGCCGGATTGACCCAGCTGGTACACCACCTTCATCAGATGATTCTTCGAGATCGCGTGCATGTCGGCGATGTCCTGGATCGTGACCAGCCGGTCCCGGTGCGCGCTCAGGTACAGCAAGGTACGCAGGGAGTAGTCGGTGAAGGATGTCAGGCGCATGGCTCGGAGTGTCTGTTGCAGGTCAATTCACCATTTTACATCCTCGCGAAGCTTTACTCCATTTGTTGCAGAATGTCGCGCACGCGCAGCAGCGCGGTTTCGATATCGAGCGTCTCGATGCCGCCGTAGCCGAGGAACAGGCCAGCCTTGGGCGGCGTGAAGGCGTAGAAGTTCGACAGCGGATACAGGCCGACGTCGGCGCGCCGCGCCAGCCGCCGCAGCAGGTCCAGGTCCAGCGGCTTTTTGCACAGCGCCGCCACGTGGAAGCCGGCGCTGGCCGGCACCAGTTCGAACCACGGCGACAGCGGCCCGGCAAACATGGCTTGCAGGCGCTCGCGCCGCGTCGCGTAGATCTCGCTGCAGCGGCGGATGTGGCGCGACAGGTAGCCGTCCGAAATGAACTTGGCCAGCGCGTGCTGGCTGGCGGTGGCGGTGTGCCAGTCGTTCAGGTGCTTGACGGTGAGGGCCGCGTTCAACACCGCCTCCGGCAGCACCGCGTAGCCGAGCCGCAGCTCCGGCAGCATCACCTTGGAGAAGGTGCCGACGAAGGCTACCACGCCGTGCCGGTCCATGCTCTGCAGCGAATCGGTGGGCCGGCCCTCGTAGCGGAATTCGCTGTCGTAGTCGTCCTCGATGATGATGGCGCCGATCTCCAGCGCACGCGCGAGCAGCGCCTCGCGCCGGGCCACGCTCATCGGCATCCCCAGCGGGAACTGGTGGGCCGGCGTGGTGTAGATCAGCCGCGTGCCTTGCGGGATCTGCTCTACCAGCATGCCTTCGCGGTCGACGCCGATGCCCACCACCTGCGCGCCCTGGCTGGCGAACAGCATGCGCGCGGCCGGATAGCCCGGCTCCTCGACCGCCACCACGCAGCCCGGCTCCAGCAGCACGCGTCCCAGCAGGTCCAGCGCCTGCTGGGCGCCGTTGGTGACCACCACATTGTGGGCGGTGCAGACCACGCCGCGCGCATAGGCAGCATGGTGGGCGATGGCCGCGCGCAGTTCGGCAACGCCTTCGGCCTGATGGTACATGCCGCCGCCCTTGGCGTCCTGGCGCAGGCCGTGCAGCACGCAGCGGCGCCACTCGTCGATGGGGAACAAGCCGGGAGTGATGCAGCCACCGATGAACTCATGGCGCGAGCGGCCTTCCGGGAACGGGTTGCGCAGCGGTGCGTGCATGGCGTCCCACTTGGCGACGATGGCGGCGCTGGCCAAATTGCTGGTGACCTGGCGGCGCGGCCTGGCCTCCGCCGGCGCGCTGACAAAGCTGCCTTTGCCGACCTGGCCCAGCACCAGCCGCTCCTGCGTCAGGCGGGTGTAGACATCGGAGACGGTCTTGCGCGACAGGCCTAGCTGCTCGGCCAGCAGGCGGGTGGGCGGCAACTGCTGGCCGTCGGCCAGGCGCCCGCTGCGGATCGAGTCGCTCAGCTGGCGGTACAGCTGCCCGCTCAGATCTTTCGTGCCCTCGATGACGATGTGAAGTTCCATGTTATGTTTGTGCGGCGCCTGACAGACAATACCCGGCAGTTTGCCATAGACTTGCAAGTCACACAGGAGGAACCATGGATAACGAAACCGCGCGCCGCCAATTCGTCAGCGAACTTTGGCAGCGCTACGAGGAGTTGCAGCGATGGGCGGAAGAGAATTGGCCCGACAAGGATCATCCGCTGTCCAGCGCCGATTTTGTCGAGACCCGTAAGGAGATACTGGGCCTGCGCAATCCGGCGCAGGCGCCGGGCCGGCCGCCGTCGGCCGGCGCGCGGGGCGACGCCCGTGAGCCGGAGCAGGGCGGCGCTCAATACATCGACGTGAACCCGACACCCTGGCCTTGAGCCTCGCGGCCTAGTGCGTGACCGGCTTGCCGGTCTGCGCCAGCAGCCAGGCGATCACGCTGATGACCAGGCTGGCGAGCACGCCCCAGGCCAGCTTCAGCGCGCTGTCGAACAGCAGCGGCGCCACCAGGCCGGACACCAGCGCAAACAGCAGCATCTGGATGAAGGACTGCATTGACGCCGCCAGCCCGCTGTTGTTGGGGAAGTACTCCAGCGCGATCAGCGACAGGGGCGTCATCGACAGCGCCAGGCCGAAGGAATAGATAAACAGCGGCAGCACCGCGTACGGCACGGCTGCCACGAAGGCGCTGTTGTAGGCCACGTTGATGACGCCGGAGGCGATCATGACCGCGAAGCCCATCCACACCTGCGCGCCGCGCGAGAACCTGTGCGCGAACTTGCCCGACAGCGCGGAGCCGATCACCATGCCGCTGATCAGCGGCACGAACATCCATGCGAACGCAGTCTCCGGCAGGTGCAGGATGTTCATCACAAAGTAGGCGGCCGAGCCGATATACAGCGCCACGCCCGCGAAGCTCATGCCGACCGCGATCGACAGCAGCAGGAAGTGGTGGTGGCACAGCACCTTCCAGTAGTTTGTGGCGATGACGCCGAGGTGGAACGGGTGGCGGTCCTTGACGGCCAGGCTCTCGGGCAGCGCGCGCTGCACGGCGATGAACATCAGGATGCCGAAGCCGCTGAGGAACCAAAAGATCGAACGCCAGCCGAAACTCACCTGCAGCCAGCCGCCCAGCACCGGCGCGATGGCGGGCGCCAGGCCGAAGATCATCATGATATGTGACAGGATCTTCTGTGCGGCGACGCCGGAGAAGCGGTCTTGCACGATGGCGCGGCCGACCACCGAGCCGGCGCCCGCCGCCAGGCCCTGCACGATGCGGCAGGCCAGCAGCACGCCGATGGACTGCGCCATCGCGCCGACGACAGAGGCGGCGATGTACAGCACCAGCGACACCAGGATCACCGGGCGGCGGCCGAAGGAATCGGACAGCGTGCCGTAGAACAGCATCATGAAGGCGAAGCAGAACAGGAACATGCTCAGGGTTTGCTGGATCAGCATCGGGCTGGCGTCGAAGGCCAGCGCGATGGCGGGGAACGACGGCAGGTAGGTGTCGATGGCCAGCGGCCCGACCATACTCAGGCCGGCCAGCAGCAGTGTCAGCAAAATATTCATGAAAGGCGTATTGTTCTGTGAGCCGAGCATTTTACGCGATATGCGGTGATCGCATATCCAAGGGCGAAATCATTCCTTTGCCCTGCTGCCGGCGTTTTTATAATTCGAGACACTATGACTATCGATACCTATGATGGAACCGGCGTCAAGCCGTCGCACTGGAACCTGGATGGCGTGATCGAGCAGCTGCGCGTGTCGCGCGAGGCCACGCACAACATCCGCCATCACGGCAAGGTGCGCGAGCTGCCGTCGCGCGAGGCGCTGACGATCATCGTCAACGGCCTGTCGGCGGTGCTGTTCCCGACGCACTACGGGCGCCCCAACCTGACCGACGAAAGCATCGACTACTTCGTCGGCGACACGCTCAACACCACCTTGAACCGCCTGACGGAGCAGGTCCGGCGCGGCCTGCAGTTCTCGCTGGAGGACGCGCCCGACGATGAGGAAGCGCTGACGCGCCAGGCCCACGCCATCACGCGCGAGTTCGCGGCCGGCCTGCCGGGCATCCGCGGGCTGCTGGTGTCCGACGTGCAGGCTGCGTTCTCCGGCGATCCGGCGGCGACGTCGGTGGCCGAGATCATGCTGTGCTACCCGGGCACCATCGCCATCCTGTACTACCGGCTGGCGCACAGCCTGCACCGGCTTGGGTCGCCGTTCCTGGCGCGGCTGATTTCGGATATCGGCCATTCGCTGACCGGGATCGACATCCACCCCGGCGCGCAGATCGGCGGCAGCTTCTTCATCGACCACGGCACCGGTGTGGTGATCGGCGAGACGGCGATCATCGGCCAGCGCGTGCGTCTGTACCAGCATGTGACCCTGGGTGCCAAGCGCTTCCCGGCCGACGAGCAGGGCGCCTTGATCAAGGGCGTGCCGCGCCATCCCGTGGTTGAAGATGACGTGGTAATCTACGCCGGCGCGACCATCCTGGGCCGCATCACCATCGGCGCCGGCTCGACCATCGGCGGCAATGTGTGGCTGACGCAAAGCGTGCCGGCCGGGAGCAGCGTGTCGCAAGCGCAGATGCGCAACGATTAGATCGATCACACTTTGGGAACGGGTATTCATTTGGAAGCACCAGTCTTCAACCTGCCGGGGGGCGTGCGGATTGCACCGGTCGCCCAGGCCGATGCCGCCTCGCTCTCGTCGCTGATCCGGCGGAACACCGATCACCTCCGGAAGTTTGTTCCGATGGTCGTCGGGCTGGCGGTGGAAGAAGAAGCTGCCGCGCATCTCCAGCAAGCGGAAGATGCGTTTGCGGCGGGCGATATGCTGGAGTGGCATATTTTCCTGGACGGTGCCTTGTCCGGCGCGGTGCGGCTGAAGGACATCGACGCCGCCAACAAGAGCGCCGCAGTGGCCTACTTCATCGGCAAGGATTTTCAGGGAAGGGGCATCGTGACCTCTTCGGTATCGTCCGTGATCGGATATGGTTTCGGGTGCCTCGGACTAAACCGGATCGAGCTTCAATGCGCGGTTGGGAACCTCGCCAGCCGGCGGGTGGCGGAGCGCCTGGGTTTTACGCTGGAGGGTACCCTCCGGCAGTCGGAAATCCTTCACGGTGCGGTCGTCGACGTTCATGTCTTCGGCCTGCTGCGTGAAGAGTTCAAGTTTCAGGAGAGATGAATGACGGATCAATCGAAGTATGTACCACCGAAGGTCTGGGCGGCCGAAGCGCCATCCGGTGGCACGTTCGCAAGCATTAACCGCCCGGTTGCGGGCCCCACGCACGAGAAGGAACTGCCGGTCGGGAAGCACCCTTTGCAGCTCTATTCACTGGGCACGCCGAATGGCGTGAAGGTGACGATCATGCTGGAAGAGCTGCTGGCCGCAGGGCACACCGGCGCCGAATATGATGCATGGCTCATCCGCATCAATGAAGGCGACCAGTTCTCCAGCGGCTTCGTCGGGATCAATCCCAACTCGAAGATCCCCGCGATGGTCGACCGCAGCGGCGCCCAGCCTTTGCGCGTGTTCGAATCCGGCTCGATCCTGGTGTACCTGGCCGAGAAGTTCGGCGCCTTCCTGCCGAAGGAGCTGGCGGCGCGCACCGAGACCTTGAACTGGCTGTTCTGGCAGATGGGTTCCGCGCCGTTCCTGGGCGGAGGCTTCGGCCATTTCTACGCCTACGCGCCGGAAAAGCTGGAGTACCCGATCAACCGCTACGCGATGGAGGTCAAGCGCCAGCTCGACGTGCTCGATCGCCAGCTGGCCGATCATCGCTACGTCGCGGGCGACGAGTACACCATCGCCGACATGGCGATCTGGCCATGGTACGGCGTTCTTGTGCTCGGGAAGATTTACGGCGCCGGGGAATTCCTGTCGGTGCACGAGTACAAGAACGTCAAGCGCTGGGCCGACGACATCGCCGCGCGACCAGCGGTGATCCGTGGACGCAAAGTCAATCGCACCTTCGGAGAACCGGAAGAGCAGGTGCCTGAGCGGCACGCTGCCTCCGATCTGGACTAAGGGACTTACTTGCCCGGCTTGGCCGCGCCGCCGGCTTCCAGCGCCAGCTGGTCTTCGGTCTTGGAGTAGTCGGGGAAGTATTTGTTGGTCACAGCCAGGAACTCGCGCGAGCGGTAGGCCGCCGCGATGTCCTTGGCGAACTGCTTGTCCTTGTCGGCCGTGCGGATCGCCACCAGGTTGATGTAGTTGGACGAGATCTTCTCGGTCAGCAGCGCTTCCTTCAGCTTCATGCCCGAAGCCAGCGCGTAGTTCCCGTTGACGAAAGAGTAGTCGGTGTCCTGCAGGGAGCGCGGCAGCTGCGCCGCCTCCAGCGCGATCAGCTTGACCTTCTTGACGTTGACGGCGATGTCCTTCTCCGATGCCTTCACCGGATCGAACTTCTCGCGCAGCTTGATCCAGCCCAGTTGATCCAGCATCACCAGCGCGCGCGCCTGGTTGGTCGGATCGTTCGGCATCGCTACGCTGGTGCCTTCCTTCGCCTCGGCCAGCGTCTTGTGCTTCTTGCTGTAGATGGCGATCGGCGCGGTCGGGATCTTCACCAGGTCGGCCAGCGCCAGTTTGTTCTTGGCCGCGAACTCGTTCAGGTAGACGATGTGCTGGAACACGTTGGCGTCCAGCGAACCCTCGGCCAGCGCGAAGTTCGGCTGGATGTAGTCGTTGAACTCCACCAGCTTCACCTTGTATCCCTGCTTTTCCAGAATAGGCTTGATGCCCAGTTTGATCTGGTCCGCATACGGGCCGGAGCTGGTGCCGATCACCAGTTCTTTCGGATCCTTGGCGTAGGAGGGCGCGGCGATGCCGAGGGCGATGGTCAGTGCGGCGAGCAGCAGGTTGCGGCGAGGTGCGTTCATAAGTGTTCCTTTGATTAGCGTTTGTCTAGGCGTTTGGCGATGCGGTTGCCGGTGAACTGGATCAGCTGCACCATGGCGATCAGGATGGCGACGGTGGCGACCATGATGTCGGTCTCGAAGCGGTAGTAGCCGTAGCGGATGGCGAGGTCGCCGATGCCGCCGCCGCCCACCACGCCGGCCACGGCGGAATAGGACAGGAAGCTGATCGACAGCACGGTCAGCGCCAGCACCAGGCCGGAGCGGGCCTCCACCAGCAGCACGCGCAATACGATCTGCAGTTCCGACGCGCCCATGGCGTGGGCGGCTTCGATCACGCCGCGCGGCACTTCACGCAGGTTCTGCTCGACCATGCGGGCGAAGTAGGGCACGGCGGCGAAGGACAGCGGCACGGCGGCGGCTAGCGGGCCGATCGAGGTGCCGGCGATGATGCGCGTGAACGGCACCAGCGCCACCAGCAGAATGATGAACGGGAAGGAGCGCACCACGTTCACCAGCCAGCCGAGCACCAATGCGATCGGGCGGTTTTGCAGCGACTGGCCGTCCGCCACCAGGAACAGCAGGACGCCGAGCGGGCCGCCGATCAGCACCGCGGCGGTCAGGCCGATGCCGAGCATGGTCAGCGTTTGCCCGAGGGCGGTCCACATCTCCGGCAGCATGGCGATGATGGCGTCGAGCGAGGCGAGATATTCAGACATAGGCGGCCTCCGTGCCGATAGTGTTGGCGGTGTTGGCGGCCAGCGCGCTGGCGGCGCCGTGCTGCGCCAGTTCGCGACCCAGCGCGGTCTTGCGCGGTTCGGCCAGGATTGCGGCGTCGTCCAGCGCGAATTGCTCGGCGATCGCGCCGTCCTCGATGACGGCCACGCGGTTGCAGATCTCTCCCAGCACCGACAACTCGTGGCTGACGATGACGATGGTGACGTTCAGGCGGCGGTTGATGTCGCGCAGCGTGGCGAGCAGCGCGCGCGTGGTCTCCGCGTCCAGCGCGGAGGTGGGTTCGTCGCACAGCATGACGGCTGGTCCGCTGGCCAGTGCGCGGGCGATGGCGACGCGCTGCTTCTGGCCACCGGACAGCTGCGCCGGATAATTGGCGGCCTTGCCGCTCAACTCCACCAGCTCCAGGCACTCATTGACGCGGGCCGTGATCTGCGCCGGCGTGTGGCCGCCGTGGATGCGCAGCGGGAAGGCGACGTTGTCGAACACGGTGGCGTTTTGCAGCAGGTTGAACTGCTGGAAAATCATGCCGATATTGCTGCGCGCATCGCGCAGCTCGCGCTTGGACAGCGCGGTCAATTCGCGGCCGTCGACAAACACGCGGCCGCTGTCCGGCCGCTCCAGCAGGTTAAACAGGCGCAGCAAGGTCGACTTGCCGGCGCCGCTCTTGCCGATCAGGCCGAAGATATCGCCGGCATTCACTTCCAGGGAAACGTCGCGTACCGCGTGGAACGCGCCACCATCAGGCAGCGCAAAGGTTTTACTCGCATGATCGATGCGGATCAGAGGTGTAGTCATCAGGAATAAGCGGTTGGTGCCGGTTGTAAGGTTCCGGTGCGCGCAGTATCGCACCTGCGGCTCATGCGGCAAACGAAGTTATTCCGCTTTCTATATGCCTGGAAATTATAAAGGAGGGGCGTCCGCAGCCTTTCCGGGCTGCATTCCCCCGCCGGGTAGTGCTATCACCGGCCTTAAGGCAGATCCTCGTTTGATGCCTGCCGCGTTATCATTCCCACATGAGTCGCCGGATTTATGATCGATTTTATCGATAGTAACGCGGTAAATTTTTCGTTTTACAACTTTAGATGTGACGAGCATAATCGCTTCACTCGAAGACATGCACCAGGCGCTGGCATAGGTCCGGTCGAGTTCTTAACCCTTGTTCCCACATTCTGGAGTCCCACTAATGAAAAAAATCTTCGCCCTGCTGGTTGCCGCTGGTATCTCGTTGTCCGCCTTTGCCGCGCCGGAAAGCTTCACCTCCGACGCCAACCACACCTTTGCCCGCTTCGAGTACAGCCACTTCGGCTACTCGACCCAGCAAAGCCGCTTCAACAACACGACCGCCAAGATCGTGCTGGACCGCGTCGCCAAGACCGGCTCGGTTGAAGCCACGATCGATACCAAATCGGTGGACACCGGATCGAAACTGTTCGACGGCCACATTCAGGGCGAGGATTTCCTGGACACCGCCAAGTTCCCGACCATCACCTACAAGTCGACCAAGTTCAACTTTGACGGCGACAAAGTGGCGTCGATCGACGGCAACCTGACGATCAAGGGCGTGACCAAGCCAGTCAAGCTGACCGTGACCCACATGCAGTGCATGGATCACCCGATGCTGAAGAAACTGGCTTGCGGCGCCAACGCCACCGCCACCATCAAGCGTACCGAATTCAACGCCGGTAAATACGCACCTTACGTCGGCGACGACGTAACCCTGACTTTCGCAGTCGAATCCATCAAGGACTAATCGAACTGAGCCTGGCTCAATTCATTAGCTTCTGATGTGGGCTGGCGCGGTACTACGACCTGGTACCGCGCCGGCCCGTTTATTTTTAGGAGCAGCAGCATGACATTGAACCAGCTCGCGGTCGCGGCCGCACTGGCTTGCGCCGGTGTGGCGCAGGCCGCACCAGACCTCATCATCAGCAACGGCAAGATCGCCACGATGACCAGGGAGGGCACCTTCGCGCAAGCCCTCGCCATCAAGGACGGCAAGATCCAGGCCGTCGGCAGCAACGCCAAGATCCTGAAACTCAAGGCGGCCAACACCCAGCTGATCGACGCCGGCGGCAAGACCGTCATCCCCGGCCTCAACGACTCCCATCTGCACATCATCCGCGAAGGCTTGAACTACAACGCCGAGCTG
Organism: Duganella caerulea; assembly: GCF_040362985.1. Lineage (NCBI taxonomy): Bacteria > Pseudomonadati > Pseudomonadota > Betaproteobacteria > Burkholderiales > Oxalobacteraceae > Duganella > Duganella caerulea. The sequence goes on from NZ_BPWJ01000014.1 coordinate 76,568, forward strand.
CGCTGGGACGGCGTGACCTCGCTGAAGAAGGCGCTGCAAATGCTCAAGGAGCAGGCCGCGCGCACGCCGGACGGCGCGTGGATTAAGGTGGTCGGCGGCTGGAACGAATTCCAGTTCGAGGAAAAGCGCCTGCCGACGCTGGCCGAAATCAATGAAGCGGTGCCGGACAAGCCGGTGTTCATCCTGTACCTTTACGGCCTGGGCTTCCTGAACCAGAAGGGCATCGCCACGCTGGGCTACAACGCCGACACCAAATTCAAGGACGGCGTGGTCGAGCTGGGTGCGGACGGCAAGCCGACCGGCCTGCTGATCGCCAAGCCGAACGCGATGATCTTGTACACCACGCTGGGCAAGACCAATGTGCTGCCGCGCGAGCAGCAGCTCAATTCCACCCAGCAGTACTACACCGAGCTGAACCGCTTGGGCCTGACCAGCGCCATCGACGCCGGCGGCGGCGGGCAAGCCTATCCCGACGATTACGCGGTCAGCCTGGAGCTGGCCAAGAGCGGCAAGCTGACCGTGCGCACCTCCTACTACCTGTTCGCGCAGAAACCGGGCAAGGAGCTGGAGGACTATCAGCGCTGGCTGACCATGACCAAGCCTGACCACAACGACCACCTGTTCTACGCCAACGGCTACAACACCGAGGGCGGCGGCGAGAACCTGGTGTGGAGCGCGGCCGACTTCGAGAACTTCTTGGAGCCGCGCCCGGACATGCCGCGGCAGATGGAGAGCGAACTGGAGCCGGTGCTGCGCCTGCTGATCAAGAACCGCTGGCCGTTCCGCATCCACGCCACCTACGACGAGAGCATAGACCGCGATCTGGCCGTCATCGAAAAGGTCAACAAGGATACGCCGCTGAACGGCCTGCGCTGGTTCTTCGACCACGCCGAGACCATCAGCGACAAGCAGCTGACCCGCGTGAAGGCGCTGGGCGGCGGCATCGCGGTGCAAAACCGCATGTACTTCCAGGGCGAGCTGTATTGGAAGCAGTATGGCGAGCAGACCCGCCAGATGCCACCGATTAAAAAAATGCTGGAGATGAAGATCCCGGTCGGCCTGGGCACGGACGGCACGCGCGTCAGCAGCTACGCTCCATGGCCGTCGATCTACTGGGCGGTGACGGGCAAGACCGCGGGCGGCCTGCGCGTGTGGCAGCCCAAGGATGTGCTGAGCCGCTACCAGGCGCTCAAGCTGATGACCCAGGGCAGCGCATGGATGAGCGGCGAGGAAAAACTCAAGGGCACGCTGGCCGCCGGCCATTACGCCGATCTGGTGATCCTGCCGCAGGATTATTTCTCGATGGCGGCCGAGCAGATCAAGAACCTGGAAAGCAGCCTGACCATCGTCAACGGCAAGGTGGTGTACGCGGCGCAGGAGTTCAAGCAGTACGCGCCGGCCTTGCCTGAAGTGCAGCCGGACTGGAGCCCTGTGAAATACTACGGCGGCTACCAGAACAAGTAAGTCACACCAGCTGGAACCAGCCCAGCACCGCACCGCCTGCCAGCAGCCACAGCAGGTGGATGCGGGTGCGCCAGATCACCAGGCCGGCAGCCACCGACAGCGTCCACAAGGGCCAGTCGGTGGTCCAGTCGCGGTGGGCGCTGCCGAGGATGATCCCCACCGACACCATCAATCCCACCACCACCGGCGCCATGCCCTGCTTGAAGGCGCGCACGCCCAGCAGGTCCCGGTTCTGATGGCCCCAGCGTGCCGCCAGGTAGGTCAGCGTAGTGCTCGGCAACATAATTCCCACCATCGTCACCAGCACGCCGGCCAGCGCCGCCGCGTAGCTGCCCGCGTTCAGGCCGACGTTCCAGCCCATCAAGGCCACGAACAGCACATTCGGCCCCGGCGCCGCCTGGGCGATGGCGATCGAATCGTTGAACTGGGATTGCGTCAGCCAGTGGTGCTCTTCGACCAGGAAGCGGTGCATTTCAGAAGTGGTGGAGATCGCGCCGCCGATCGACATCAGCGACAGCAACATGTAGTGCGCGAACAGGTTGACCCAGTCGGCCAGGCTCAGCACCAGGTGCAATGGCGCGTCGTTCATGGCTGGCGTCCCTTCATTTTTCGATAGGTGAGGGTGACGCCGACGCTGCCCAGGATCAGCAGGGTGTAGGCCAGCGGCAAATGCAGCGCCACCACGAACACCACGCACAGCAGCGCAATGGCGGCGTTCAGCCACTGCGGTAGCGGATGCCTGCCGAGCGCGGACGCGAGCTTGAGGCCGGTGGCGGCGATCATGCCGGCCGACACCGCCGCCATGCCGCGCAGCGCGCCGGTCACACCGGGATGGTTGGCAAAATGGGAGTGCAGCATGGCCAGTCCCAGCACCAGCAGCAGCGGCAGCGTGAGCATACCGGCCAAGGCGACCATGCCCCCGCGCAAGCCGTAGTAGCGGCTGCCGATCATCAGCGCCAGGTTGACCACGTTGGGGCCGGGCATGATCTGGGCGACCGCCCATTCCTCGACGAATTCCTCCTGCGTCAGCCAGCGCTTGCGTTCCACCAGTTCGCGTTGCACGACGGCCAGCACGCCGCCGAATCCCTGCAGCGCCAGGACGGTGAAAGAGGTGAATAGATCAAATAGCGAGCTGGGGCGGGCGCGTGGCGGGTCGATAGGCATGCCTTATTATCGCGCCGGTATTGCCGCCTGTCCATTAGCCCCGCAGCGGGATGAATATTAATGCAGGATTGATAGGAAGCTGACATTGACTTTGGTCCACTGTCGGCCATACTCCCTAGGCATGACGCAGATCAGAGTCCCCGCCACCAACTTTTGCTAAGGATCATGATGAACGTTTCGCTTTTACAGCAACGCAGTGACGAGCAATGCAGTGCCGCAGTCAATCGCGGCATCCAAGTGCAGTCCAGCTTCAATACGGTCTGCGCGATCGAATACATGAAATCCCATAACGTGGATCCACGCGTGATCGAACGGGTGCTATTACACCCCGAACAGCGCCGAAAAGCCCCGCATTGAGGCCTCCGCGCAGACTGGTTTCTGGTTTACTTATACACAAACCATGTTGACAAGATTTTTTTTCAAAATGATTTCTTGTCACAATGCGAAGGCTTCCAAGTCATTGATTTGTAAGGGGTTTAAAATTGCCTTTTGGATGGGCAGTTTGTTGAAAACCGCATAGGTAAAGCCTCCCTGCGGTGTCAAGAGGGTGATATCCACACAGATATCCACAGCGTCTGTGGATATCCCCAAAAGTGCTATAACAATCCGCTACTTACAGCGGTTTTTTGAGCGCCTGCAGGACGCTGGCGACAACAATGTAGCGGCGCGGCAACTCGGCGCTGGCTGTCACGGTGACGCGCAGCCGCACCTCCTGGCCATCGCGGCGCCAGGCGCTGACCACGTCGGTCCACGCTTCGCCATCCTTCAACGCTTGCAGGGCGTCGCTCAACTGGTCCGGCGGGTAGGGCGGCGCGTGCAGCAGGCGCGGGTCCGCGCCCTGCAATTCCTCGCGGCTGTACTGGAACACGGCGCAGAATTTATCGTTGACCGTGACGATCTTGCCGCGCTCGTCCAGCGTGACGATCGCCGCATGCTGGTCCACCGCCGCAAGCAAAGCCCTGGCCTGGTCCAGCTCCTGTTGCAGCGCCTGCGCTTGCCGGTGCGCCTGCTCCAGCCCGGAATAGGCCCGCAGCGACGAGATCACCGTGGTGAACAGCTTGCGCGTGGTCAAGTCTGTCTTGCACCAGAAATCGTTGATGTCGTAGTCGAGGATGATGCTGTGTTCCAGCGCCTGTCCCGGCTGGCCGGTGCGCAGCACGATGCGTACCAGGTTGTTGTGCAGGGTGTCGCGGATGTGGCGGGCCACATTCAGGCCGGCGTCGCTGGTTTCCATGATCACGTCCAGCAGCACCAGCGCGATGTCGGGCGTGGTGCGCAGCGTGGTCAGCGCTTCCTCGCCGCTGTAGGCATGCAGGAAGCTCAGCCGCCGGCCCTGGAAGCAGACGTTGCTCAATGAGAATTTGGTGACCACATGGACATCGACGTCGTCATCGACGATCAGTACCCGCCAGGGCGCTGGCGCGGTTCCGGGTTTGCCTGCCTGGGGCTGGCTTGCCGGCGGTGCTTCATCCTCTATCATCCAATCGGTGTCGTCATTCTGGTTCATGCGTCAATCCCGCGAGAGGTCGAAGAAGGAAATTGCGGACCTTCACAGTGACACTATTCCTTGCCAGCACTTTTGTCAAAGGATTCCCCGGCGCGTGCGCGCCATACCTACTTATGCACAAAAAAATATTTTTCAAGCGCGCCGGAAAGCGCTTGGCGCCTGAATCTTCGCCGACGTAAGTATCTGATTTTATTGGGTAAAAATAATGCCTGTGGATTAGGCATTTTATTAAAACCCGCGCCGTTAAAGGCGTTCTCGGCTGTCAAGTGGCGGTTATTCACAACCTTATCCACAGTTGGTGTGGATATCTGGAAAAAGCGCTTTAAATACGTCGGCTTATCGGCTTTTCCTCAGGGATCGCGTCAGGCTGGCCACTTGGTAGCCTCAGATAATTCCATGCAGCAAGAGATATGATCTCAATGGGGCTATTTTACGGGTTTTGTTGGTTTGATTGACATTATTTCGCAACATTTCTCGCTTTTTACGCCTTTAGTCGTATGATGACTGCTCGTCGTTGTACGATGACTGTCGTTTTCGGGTCGCCTACCGCGGCGTGTTGGAGCTTGAATAAATCAATAACATACCTGAGGAGAATAGTTGTGATGACAAAAAAAACCATCATCTTTGGCGCCGTGGCTTTGTTATGTGGCAGCCAGGCTTTCGCGGCCGACTGGCCAAGCGGATATTCGAAATGTGCGGACGAGGGCGGAACCTGCAAGGCGGGCGCAAGCAGCAGGCTGGTGTCGTATGGCATCAAGGACAAATGGGTGATCGCGACCCTTTCCGGTGACATTCTTTGTGCCGCAGCCACTTTCGGCAGCGATCCGTATCCTGGCCTGGCCAAGAAGTGCGCGGTTGGCCCGCTGTCCACGCCGACGCCAACGCCGACGCCGACTCCAACTCCAACGCCGACTCCAACTCCAACGCCGACACCCACCCCAACGCCAACGCCAACGCCGACGCCAACCCCAGCCGACGCAACCTTCGAAGCCGCGCCGAGCACCGGCTGGGCAGGCCAGAACGGCGGTACCACCGGTGGCGCGGCGGCGCCCGCCACGGCCATCTACAAAGTGAACTCGGCATCGCAATTGATGGCCGCCATCTCGGCCCAGGGCGACAATCCGAAGATCATCAAACTGTACGGCACCATCGATCCGACGTCGGCGGACAATGGCGGCCCGTACACCAGCACCACCGACCAGGCAGCGCGGCTGCAGATCAAACTGGGCAGCAACACGACGCTGATCGGCATGGGCGGAGATACCAAGCTGGTCAACGCCAACATCGTCATCAATGGCAAACAGAACGTCATCGTCCGCAACATCAACATCGTCAATCCGTGCGACATCGCGCCGGTCTGGGATCCGAACGACGGCAGCACCGGCAACTGGAATTCCGAATATGACGGCGTGACCATCCTGGCCTCGAAGAACGTATGGGTCGACCACAACGTCTTCACCGACGCGCCAAAGACCGATGACCAGCTGCCGATCGAAAACGGCAAGATCAAGGAGTGCCACGATGGCGCGCTGGACGTCAAGAATGGCTCGGACTACGTGACGGTCTCCAACAACCGCTTCGAGCTTCACGAGAAGAACAACCTGATCGGCTCGTCGGACTCGAAGACCAGCGACGACGGCCATTTGACGGTCACCTTCAACAACAACCACTTCCTGAACGTGGCGGAGCGCGCGCCGCGCGTACGTTTCGGCAAAGTCCACATCTACAACAACTACTTTGAGGGATCGCGTTCGCACCCGGTATATCCGCACCAGTACAGCATCGGCGTGGCCTACAAGGCGAAGATCATCTCGCAGAACAATGCCTTCGACATCGCCGGCGCCTCCAGCTGCACCAACATCATGACCAACCCGGGATCGTCGAGCAAGACCGGCGCGGCCACCGATGTCGGTTCTCTGCTGAACGGAAATCCGCTGAATGCCGCCAGCGCCTGCAGTTTCAGTAGCGCGGTGGGCTGGACCTTGCCTTACACCGCACCCTTGCTGAACGCGGCGGCGGTCAAGGCCTCGGTCTTGAGCAATGCAGGGACAGGCAAGATCACCGTGAAGTAAGCCAGTCGCCGGCCTTGATGCATTTCAGGGCCGGCGGTTGCCGGGATTTCCTCAGCCGGTGATCCCGGCCAGCAGCTTGCGCACAGCCCCATGCGCCATGACGATCTCGGTGCCGTCGTGCAGCAGCGTGTTGTACCTGGCGCGGAATTCCGCGTCGCCGTTTTCGGACGGGCCGATCAGCGCCTCGATCGCCTTGCGGTAGGCGACGGCTTCGGCGGCCGTGACCGGCTCCGGCTCATCGAGCCGCTCGTCCATCTGCGTCATCAGGCCGGACAGCTTTTGCAGCCAGGCGAAATGCGGATGGTTGGCCACCAGCTGCAAATGCTCCAGCGGACTGCCGACCGCGCCAAAATACTGCGTCTCCACATGAATCAGCTGCTTGTGCAGGTCGCGCAGCGCGCGCGCCAGCGCCGTCAGCTTGGCGTTGTTGGCCAGTTCGTTGTCCGGTAAAGCCATAAGATTCTCCTGAGTTAGCTTGAAGCACCAGTGTACCCATCCACACCGCGATTGCCTATGCGCTAAAAGTGCAGTGCCGCGGTTTTACAGTGCGCTTGCTAAGCACTGAGGGTCTTCAGCCGGTCAAGCTCCGCCAGGAAGCGTTCGCTGGCGATGGCCGGCGCCCATGGCTCCCAGGCGGTGCCGCCGTAGATCGCCTGCAGTGGATCGTCGTTCAGCGGCGGCACGGTGATCTTCAGCGTGTGCAGCACTTCCTTCGCCGACCAGCCCACCACGTGCACCGCCTCGCTGGCCGCCGCCAGCCGGTCCGCCATCTTGTGGGCCGCGTGCTCTTTCGGCGTCCAGCGCTGCAGGCCGTAGCGTAGGAACACCGCGCTTTCCAGCCGCACCGTCAACGCCTTGAAGCCTTCGCCCAGGAAGGGCTTGAGCGGCGAGACGCAATCGAAACCCAGCAAACCTTCCTCCGCGTCGTGCAGCAGTTCGCGCAGCGCCGCCAGCGGCGGCAGCTCCAGCCCGACCGCCTTGCAGGCCGCCGCGCGCAAGTGCATCACCGTCAGCGAATGCTGGGCCACCGACAGCGGCAGCGGCCACGCCGAATGTCCGCCCCAGCGATAGGTGCGCGCCAGGCCAAGCGCAAGGTCGCTGTCTTCCCAGTCGAACGGCGTGGGATCGAGCAGGTCCAGCCGGCGCTCCGACGGCATGCGCACCCACGCGCGGTCTTCCTGACGATTGCGGCTCATGCGGCTTTCCTGATCTGTGGTTCAGGCTACATCCTACACCCAAGCCAACAATTATTTTTTGGTAAGCAGTGGCGGATTTGCAATACACTGGACGGATCTTGACTTCGTGATGGATGAACTCATGGCGACCAGACCTTCATATATCTACCAGGGCGGCTCGGTGATGATGCACTCGCCGCTGCAATTGAAGAACTCCGAGATGTACGGCTTTTTCGTCAAGGGCGACCTGGCCAAGCTCCAGGCCACGCTGGACGACACCCTGAATCAGGTGGCCGGCCAGCGCATGCGCTTCAATGCGATCTCGCCGTATGTGCTGCTGACGTTCACGCGCGTCAACCACGCCGATTCGGCGGCCCCGGTCGACCATGCCAAGGGCTGGATCACGGAGATCGACATCGTCACCTGGATCATGGTTGGCGCCATGGACGACGAGGGCAAGCTGGCCCACATCTACTACTACCCCGCGCACATCTTCGTCGACGACGCGATGGCGCTGATTAACGGCCGTGAGCTGTTCGGCTATCCCAAGTACCTGTGCGAATACGAGATCCCGGCGGCGGACGCCGAGCCGCTGCGCTGCTCCGTCGCGGCCAAGGGCTTCCAGGTGTTTTCGCCCGAGACCAAAATCGCCATGCATCCGCTGCTGGATGTGACGGCGACGCGCAAGACCGGCATCGAGAAGCCCATCACCAGCGTGCTGGATTTGATCGAGCAGGCGATAGAACTGTTCCTGTCCATCCCCGATTTTTTCAACCTGGACGTGGCGGGATGGGACGATATCATCTCGCTGCTGCGCAATCCGCGCATCGACCAGGTCTTCCTCAAGCAGTTCCCGGACAGCGCCGGCCTGAAGGCCGTGTACCAGGCCGTCCTGGCGGCGCCGGCCACCATCGACAAGATCCACAGCGGCAAACTGCTGGGCTACGAATACCAGTGCGTGCTGCACGCCTTCGACAGCTTCCCGCTCAACGAGACGCTCGGCCTGCAACTGGGGCCGCAAGCGGCCATCCTGCCGTACAACCTGAATTTCGATTTCACCGCGCAGCCGGGCGAGGAGCTGGTCGACAATTCCTCCATCGCGCCGCAGAAGATCGCCATCCTCGGCGGCGGCGTCGGCTCGATGACGGCGGCCTACTACCTGAGCGACCAGCCGGGCTGGCAAAACAACTACGAGATCACCGTCTACCAGCAGGGCTGGCGCCTGGGCGGCAAGGGCGCCAGCGGACGCAATGCGCAATACGGCCAGCGCATCGAGGAACACGGCCTGCACATCTGGTTCGGCTTCTATTCCAACGCGTTCAAGATGATCAAGGCCGCATACGCCAGCCTTGACCGCCCGGCCGGCGCGCCGCTGGCGACCTGGCGCGACGCCTTCAAGCAGCACGATTACGTGGCGCTGTCGGAGCAGGTCGGCGATCAGTGGCGCAACTGGTCCATCGTTTTCCCGACGCTGCCGGGCGAACCGGGCGAGGGCAATGAGCAGATCACCTTGTGGCAGCTGGCGGTCGCCATGGTCGGCTGGATCGAACAATGGATCAAGAGCCTGGACAAGCTGACCCGCGAACTGGAACTGCCTCCGCACCCACCCCACACCGGCGTGCTGCCGGACTGGCTGTATCACCTGGCCGAAGGCGTGACGTCGTCGGCGCATGAACTATTGGAGGACATGTCGCTGTTGGGCAGCGCCTTGTACGGCATGGTGGTCAACATGTCGGCCGATGTGGCGCAGCACACGGCGGGCGAGCATCTGGCGCTGGCCGGCGCGCTGGTGGGCGTGCGCCAACGGCTGCATGCGCGCTATCGCAAGTTGATCGACCAAGCCGACAGCGACACCAACGACGACATCCGCCGCCTGTTCATCTGCGTGGACCTCGGCGTGACGGTGATGAAGGGCGTGTTCGAGGACGGCGTGATCCGCAACGGCTTCGACGTCATCAACGATGTCGATTTCCGTCAGTGGCTGCGCAACCACGGCGGCGACGAGGAACTGTGCGTGGACTCGGCGCCGGTGCGCGGCTTCTACGACCTGGTGTTCGCCTACGAAGGCGGCGATTTCGGCAAGCCGAATATCGAAGCCGGCACGCTGCTGCGCGCGATGGCCCGCATCGGTCTGGCCTACAAGGGCGGCATCATGTTCAAGATGCAGGCGGGGATGGGCGACACGGTGTTCACGCCGCTGTACCAGGCCTTGCTGGCGCGCGGCGTCAAGTTCAAGTTCTTCCACAAGGTCGAGGAGCTGGTGCCGGACGGCCGCCAGATCGGCAGCATCCGCATGACGAAGCAGGTGGCGCTGAAGGGCGCGGACTACGATCCGCTGGTGGACGTCAAGGGCCTGGCCTGCTGGCCCAGCACCCCTAACTATGGCCAGATCGATCCGGCGCAGGCCGCGCTGTTGCAGGAGCACGGCGTCAACCTGGAATCATGGTGGAGCGACTGGGCCAGGATTTATCATCAACAGTTCGACAAGGAGCTGCCGGTGTTGACGCTCAAGCGTGGCGTCGATTTCGACCAAGTGGTGTTCGGCATCTCGATCGCCTCGCTCAAGCCTTTGTGCCCGCAGCTGCTGGCGCAAAGCCCGGCGCTCAATACCACGTATGAACAGGTGCAGACTGTAGCCACGCAGGCCTACCAGGTCTGGCTGGACAAGGACCTGACACAGATGGGTTGGGACTATCAGCCCGGCGGGCAGCAGCCGGTGTTGAGTGGCTTCGGCGAACCTTACGACACCTGGGCACCGATGGACCAGCTGCTGTGCCGCGAGGACTGGCCGCCCGCGCTCAATCCGCGCAACGTGTCCTACTTCTGCAGCGCGCTGCCGGTGGAGAGCTATCCGCCGGCCAGCGAGACCGGCTTCCCGGCGCTGATGGCGGCGAAGGCGAAGGAGGGCGCGGTCGAACAGTTGAGCAGGAGGATAGCGTCGCTGTGGTCCGCAGCCGGACCGGCCGGCGCGTTCCCGTGGCAATGGCTGGTGGACGGCAGCGAAGCGACCGGCGTGGCGCGTTTCGACAGCCAGTACTGGCGCGCCAACGTCGATCCGTCGGAACGCTACGTGATGTCTGTGGTGAACAGCACCAAGTACCGTTTGCAGACCGACCAATCGGGCTTCTCCAACCTGTACCTGACGGGCGACTGGATCAAGACCGGCTTGAACGCCGGCTGCGTGGAGGCGGCGGTGATGGCCGGCATGCAGGCTTCGCGCGCGATGAGCGGCCACCCGGCCGTCATCGAGGGCGAGACCGACGTCTAAGTCAGCGCTTGCGCGCCAGCGTCAGGCCGTCGCCCAGCGGCAGCAGCGACAGGTCGACGCGCTCGTCGTGGTGCAGCTTGATGTTGAGCGCCTGCAGCGCGGCGGTGTCGTCGCTGTCGGCGCGCTCGGCGACGCGGCCGCTCCACAGCGTGTTGTCGATGACGATCAGGCCTCCCGGACGCACCAGCCGCAGGCAGCGTTCGTAGTAGCCGTCGTAGTTGACCTTGTCCGCGTCGATGAAGGCGAAGTCGTAGTGATTCGCCTCGCCGGCCCGCAGGTGCGCGTCCAGCGTGGCCAGCGCGGGGCCGAGCTGCAGGTCGATCTTGTCGGTCACGCCGGCCTGCGCCCAGAAAGGCTTGCCGATGCGGGTATACTCGTCGCTGATGTCGCAGGCCAGGATGCGGCCGTCCGCCGGCAGCGCCAGCGCGACCGACAGCGCGCTGTAACCGGTGAACACGCCGATCTCGATGGTGTTGCGGGCGCCGGTCAGCTTGACCAGCATGGCCATGAACTGCCCCTGCTCGGGCGCGATCTGCATGGTGGCGCGTTCATGGCCGCGCGTGGCGTCGCGCAGCGCGGCTTGCGCAGGATGCTCGCGCAGCGAATGCGCCAGCACGTAGTCGTACAGCGGATCGGTGAGGTTGAGTGTGCGGTTGGACATATGGCGTCTCCTGGATTGGTTGGAGCGAGTGTAACAGCGTCACCCAGGCTTGCGCACTGCTAGCCGTGCGAAGCTGGCGACGCTTGCCACCGCGGCGAACGTCGCGGCCAGCGCCAGTGCGTAGCGGGTGCCGTGCGAAGTCGAGAGCATGAAGCAGTAGGCCACCAGCGCCGCGCCGGTGGCTTGGCCGGTCAGCCGGGCGGTGGCGACGATGCCGCTGGCGCCGCCCGCGCGCTCGGGCGGCGCGCTGCCCATGATGGCTTTCAGGTTGGGCGCCTGGAAGAAGCCGAAGCCGATGCCGCACCAGGCCATGCGCCAGCAGATGTCCAGCACCGACGGCTGCGCCGGCATCAGCAGCAGGGCCACCAGGCCGGAAGACAGCATCACCAGGCCGATGCCGCCCAAGGCGCCGGGCGCGTAACGGTCGCTCAGGCGGCCGGCGATGGGCGCCATCACCGCCACCAGCGCCGCCCATGGCGTCATCAGGAAGCCGGTCTCGATCGGCGAGCGGCCCAGCGTGGATTCAAAATAAAATGGCAGCGAGACGAAGGCCATGCTTTGCGCGGCGAAGGTGCAGGCGGCAGTCAGCGCGGACAGCGCGAACAGCGGACGGCGGAACAGGTCGACCGGCAGCATCGGCGCCGTGTGGCCGCGCTGCCGCCGCAGCAGCAGCGCGAAGAAAACTAGTGTGGCGGCGGCTTCCGGCAGCAGCCTGCGCCAGCTTGCCTGGTGGGCGGCGTCACCGAAGGTAAGGATCAGCAGGCCGAAGGCGAAGGCGTTGTAGACCGCCGTCGTGAGGTCGATCTTGTGCGCGGCGCGCGGCGTATGCGGCAGCGCGCGGCGGCCGAGCAGGATGGCGAACAGCCCCAGTGGCACGTTGACCGCGAACAGCCAGGGCCAGGATGCCGCCGCCAGGATCAGCGAGGCCACCGTCGGCCCGACCGCGAACGAGATGCCGACCACCAGCGAGTTGTAGCCGTAGCCGCGCCCCAGCAGCTTGGTGGGGAAGATCGCCCGCAGCATGGCGGTGTTCACGCTCATTAAGGCCGCGCCACCCACGCCCTGCATCAGCCGCGCGGCGACCAGCGAGGGCAGCGACCAGGCCAGCGCGCAGGCCAGCGAGGAGGCGGTGAACAGCGCGAGCCCGAACAGGCACACGCGCCGGTAGCCGGCCACCTCGCCCAGCGAGGCGAACGGCAGCAAAGTGGCGACCATGGCCAGCTGGTAAACGTTGACGATCCAGACCGAGGCGGCCGGCGTGGCGTGCAGCTGGGCGGCCATCGCGGGCAGGGCGGTGTTGGCGATGGCCGTGTCCAGCGAGGCCATGCTGACGCCGATGGCGACCGACAGCATGGCCCAGCGCCGCGCGTCGGGCGGCAGGCCATCGCGCGCGGCCAAGGTGGCGTCGGCGCTGAGCGTAGCAGACATGAACGATTCCTGTGGATGAGATGTAAGGCCCGTCATTGTGGCGCAAAACGCCGGCGATTGCAGCCGCCAGGCGGCGGTACGGGATCAGATCGTGGATGCGGGCTGCGAGATGTCGACGTCGTCGCTGGCGGCGCGGCGCAGATCGTTGCAGGCCTGGTCCAGCGCTGCCGCCACGCCGGGCAGGCGCTGGGTCACTTCATCCAGGTCGCCGGCTGCTGCGGCGGCCTCCATTTCGTGGCACAGCGTGTGCAGATGGGTCGAACTCAGATAACCGGCGCTGCCCTTGAGCGCGTGGATCGCCGCCGCAGCAGCGTGGGCGTTACCGGCCGCCACGGCGGCGCGCGCGGTGTCCAGACGGCGCGGCGCCTCGTCCAGGAAGGCCTGGGTGATGCGCTGCATGTGCGAGTGCGACAGCCCGGCCAGCGGCATGATCTGCACCGTGGACGGATCGATGCGCTTCTCGATGGCGGGCGCCACGCCGAACTGCTCGTCCAGCGATTCGGCGCGCGAGGCCGCGAGGCGCGCCGCATCTGTGGGGCGCAGCGGGCGGCCGCGGCTCAGGTGCTGGGCGATGGTCTTTTCGATCTGGTCGTAGAGCAGGCGCTCGTCGACAGGCTTGCTGAGGAAGCCATCCATGCCGACCGCCAGGTAGCGCGCGCGGTCATGGTCGCTGGCGTTGGCGGTCAGCGCGATGATCGGGATGCCGGGATCGAGCACGCGGTAATCCTCGCTGCCGCCGCTGCGGATCAGGCGCGCGGCCTGTTCGCCGTCCATCATCGGCATACGGCCATCCATCAGCACCAGGTCGTAGGCGGCGGTGCTCAGCGCGTGCAGCGCCTGCAGGCCGTTTTCCACCACGCGGATGTCGTGGCCCATGTTCTCCAGCAGCGTGCTGACGATGATCTGGTTGGTGCGCACGTCCTCGGCGCACAGCACGCGCAGACGGTAGGCGTGGTGCTCCTTGCGCGGCAGGCTGGATGGATCGACCACCGGCACCGCGCCCAGCGCCAGCGGCAGCGTGAAGCTGAAGGTGGAACCGACGCCGACGCGGCTCTCGGCGGCGATCGAACCGCCCATCAGTTCAACCAGCTCCTTGCAGATCGCCAGACCGAGGCCGGTGCCGCCGTAGCGGCGCGTGGTCGAGTGGTCGGCCTGCTCGAACTTCTGGAACAGGCGGGGCAGGGTCTCGGCCGGGATGCCGGGGCCGGTGTCGGTGATGTCGAAGCTGACGCTGGTGCGGCCGTCGACCGTCATCAGCGCCGAGGCGTCCAGCCGCACTTCGCCGCGGTCGGTGAACTTGATGGCGTTGCCCAGCAGGTTAAGCAGGATCTGGCGCAGACGGGTCGGGTCGCCGCGCACGTAGCGCGGCATGTCCAGCGCCAGGTCGCAGCGCAGCAGCAGGCTCTTGGCATCGGCCTGGCCTTGCAGGATGCCGATGGCGTCGTCCACCAGCGCGATCAGGTCGAAGTCCACCGTCTCGATCGACAGGCGGCCGGCATCGATCTTGGAGAAGTCGAGAATGTCGTTGAGGATGGCCAGCAGAGACTCGCTGTTCTGCAGGCCGATGCGCAGGTATTCCTCGGTGCGGCCGCGCACCGATTGGTCGCGCATGGCGAACTTGATCATGCCGATCACACCGGCCAGCGGCGTGCGGATGTCATGGCTCATCGCCGACAGGAAGTCGATGCGGTGGCGGCTGACCACTTCGGCGTGTTCCTTGGCCTCGGTCAGCTGGGCGGTGCGTTCCTGCACGCGCTGCTCCAGCGTGTTGCGCAGCAGGCGGATCTGGTCGGCCAGCGCGAAGGCCAGCAGCACGCCGTCCAGTGTGCCGCCCAGCAGCGTGAACAGCTGCGCGTTGGGGACCATGGCCGGAATCAGGCCGACGTTGGCAGGCAGGATCAGCAGCCCCGGCACCATCAGCGCCACGAAGCCCAGCACGAAGAAGCGCGCCGGATAATAGCCGCGCCGCCAGACCACGATGCCGCTGGTGAGCGCCATCGTCATCCAGATCGAGATGACGATGGTGGCGATGGTGTGCGCGTAGCTGAGGTAGAAGAAGCAGCTTGGCAGCGTCAGCAGCGGCAGCACGATGTTGATGCGGCTGAGTTTGTACAGCAGCGGCGAATGCTCTTCCAGCCGCAGGAAGTTGGTGTAGAACATGGTGCTGAGCACCGGCAGCAGGAAGAAGGGTACGTAGTGCCATTGCAGGTTGTGCCAGCCGAACAGGTCCGCCGTCATGTGAAAGGTCATGCCCCAGGCGATGGCGTAGCACAGCACGTACAGCGAGTAGTACAGCGAGGAGTTGTCGCGGGTGATCGAGTAGATGAAGAAGTTGAACACCGTGAGCGCCAGCAGCGCGCCGATGGATCCGATGATGAGCACGTTCTCGCGCGCCACCAGCTGCTGGTAGGTGGTGCGCGGCAGCACCGACATCACCGGCGTGCGCGCATAGTAGGGGCTGGCGAAGCGTATCAGCACCTGGTAGCGCTGGCCGGGTTGCAGGTCGACGTCTTTACCGTAGTGCAGCAGATAGGAATGGGGCTGGCGGTAGCCGGTCAGCATCTGGCGCGCGCTGCCGTCGGGGCCGAACACCTGGATGTCGACCATGTCGATCAGCGTATCGTTGGGATCGATGACCCAGGCGGGCTGGTGGCTGTCGTTGCGCAGCTCGGCATACAGCCAGTAGCTGCCGCCCAGCAGATCGACCTTGGTCGCGGGCTTGAGCCGCGCCAGCAGCTTGGGCAGGCCGGCGGCGTCGACCGGGAAGGGCTGGCCTTCGTCCAGGTAGAGCTTGCCTGTCGTCATTAAATCGATACTTGCGGTATTCACGCTGATGGCGGCCGGCAAAGTCTCGGCGGACGCCGCGGCGGCGGGCGGCAACTGCCACCATGCCAGCATCGCCAGCAGCACGACCCATAAGCCACGCGTCAGACCGTAAGACATCTTGCAAGCTTTACTCATTAGTATTCCGAAGGCCGCCGGTCTCGATAAGTTGGGTTTTTTCCATTTTAAACGAGAACTTATTGTTTTATCCAAAAATTGACCTGAGGCATGTAACGATACTTGGCGCGCGCCGGACGAGCCAGGTAAGATGGCGCCTTTGCACCACAGGAGCGCGATCGTGCTTATCTCCCCAGAACAATTCATCGGCTTTCTCAGCGCCGCCTTGCTGATCACGATTTCGCCGGGCCCGGATAATTTGATGGTGCTCAGCGTCGGCATGTCGCGTGGAAGGCGGCAGGGCATGGTGTTCGGCCTGGGCTGCGCGCTGGGCTGCCTGAGCCACACGCTGCTGGCGACGCTGGGCGTGAGCGCCCTGATCAAGGCGTCGCCGCTGGCGTTCGGCGCGCTCAAGCTGCTGGGGGGAGGCTACCTGATCTGGCTGGGTATCGGCGCGCTGCGCAGCCGTGGTGGCGCGCGGGTCGAGGGCGCCGGCGTGCCGGATGAGAGCTTGGGCAAGCTGTTTGTCAAAGGCTTGTTCGCCAACGCCGTCAATCCCAAGGTGGTGCTGTTCTTCCTGTCGTTCCTGCCGCAGTTCGTGGTGGCCGAGCGGGGCGACGCCAGCTGGCAGACCGCGCAGCTGGGTTTATTGTTCACGGCGCAGGGCGTGGTTTTGTTCGGCTTGCTGGGGTATTTCTCCGGCGCGGTGGGCGGGTGGATCAACCGCCATCCGGGCGCGGGGACGTGGATGGACCGTGTGGCCGGCACGATTTTCGTCGGCCTGGGGCTGAAACTGATCGTCTCCCGCTGAAAGAGTAAAAAAAGTCTGTTCGCGGCGCCGTATGTCATCAGCGCGTAATGTTGCGCTGCAATACTGGCTTTGCTCTTTCAAGTCTCTCCCGATTTGAAAACTTTTCGCCCGCGCCTCTTTGTGCCGCGGGCTTTTTTTTTGCCCTTCGCAACGGCGATTGCACTTGCAACTTTTTCATGTCATTATCAGAACATTAAGTTTGGAGCGGCAATCGTGCGTGAAATAGTTGTTTTGAAGATTACGGATAGTGTGTACGTGGATTTGCATGGCGTGAAGCTGGGTTCGACCAATGAGGTTGCCGAGGCTCTCGGGAAAATCTACGCCGACCATCCAGATGCGACCATTTCGATCGAAGCAGACACATCCTCACATTACGAGGCTATCGGCAAGGCGATTTACGGAAGTCACCGCGTCGGTTTTATCGGCGAACAGGTGCGCATCCTTGTCGATGGGAAGCTCCTGGAAACCTGACTCTGCGGAGAACCACTACCCGTGAAAGAATTTAGATTTAATATTTTCGGCGCCCTGATCGCCATTACCGGCACAGAAGGGAACTGGAGAGCTTTTTATCTTGGCGCCGAAGGGAAGCGCAGGCCAGCAGACTTCATAGTGCCGGGCAATGTCGCTGAAGAGGAGCTGTGTGAATATCTGGCAGACTTGTATCATGAGAATGCGACGCCTCGAAACTGCAACGCGGTGCAATTGCCATAAGAGTTTTTCCTGTGGAGGGACTTGATAATGTATTCGGAAGA
The DNA here is from genome assembly GCF_040362985.1 of Duganella caerulea. NCBI lineage: Bacteria > Pseudomonadati > Pseudomonadota > Betaproteobacteria > Burkholderiales > Oxalobacteraceae > Duganella > Duganella caerulea. Next base: position 93,810 of record NZ_BPWJ01000014.1, read on the forward strand.
GTTCAAGGTATTTAGCCGCTGGAACACAATCGGTGCCATTTCGCTTGTCTGTACTGTTGCATGTTCCATTGCCATTCAATGGATACAACCCTTCAGTGGCATTGGCACACTGGTTTTGCTGATACCTGCCGCGCTTTTTGCCTACAGTCTAATGCGAGTACTGCTTTTTCAAGGCCCCCGTTGTGGAAAGCCATCCTCTCTGACGCTGCGACATGGAAAATCTACGGGAAGAGCCTGTGCCCACTGCAATCTCGCTGCGGATTCTAACAAGTGAAAGAAAAGCTGCCAGTCTCGGTTGTGATTGCTCAAAGGCCGCTGTTCAAGGGTTCGGAAGTTACCCTCGAAGGCATCTTTGCCATGAGACGTGGAATAGGTTATTTTGTCCAAGCCTTGGAGGATGTGGATAAGCCTGCGCTGGCTATATTTGTTGATAGTCCGAACTTGGAAGAAGTGCTTTTGAAAAGTGTACCGGCGTATGGCGGAGGTCAGTTCAGCTATTGCCACGAGGCCAGCATCACTGGAGTTATAAAATCAAGTTTGTTAGCTGATTTTTCGTGTGCCATATCTAGTATTCGCGACTTTGTGGTCAATATGCATGGTGAGTCATTTGCCGTTAGGTTGGCGAAGTGATGGGTAGCGAAGTTTCTTCAAACTTGTTCAAGTTTTTACTTTTCAGCTTAGCTTGATTAAGCTCATGCCGTTGCCTACTATGGAATGACAAGATCGTCCCATGATTACCTGGGGCGAAAACAAGCGGAAAGGCAATCTCAAGAAGCACCGGATCGACTTTGCTGACTTGGTCGTGCTGTTCAATCACTACATGTACAGCGAAGAGGATACCAGCGCTAATTATGGAGAGGTTCGCATCAAGAGCCTCTGCTGGTTTGAGGGACGAGTTGTGCGGCTAATTTGGCTTGATCAAGCGGACTCAGCTCGACTAATTTCAGGCAGGAATGCGACTAAACATGAAACGCGAATCTATTTCGAAAACGCCCCTCTTTACTAAAGAGCAAATCGAAGCCGCGATTGCAGCGGCGCCCGATTACGTTGATGATCCGGAGTCACCGTACGATCCGAACAACGAGGCCGAAGTTGAGGCCTTCTGGGCCAATGCAAAGCGAGTCATGCCCGGGGAGCACCGCTTCCAACAGCACGCCAAAAAAAGTGGTTAAGATTACTTGGCCACCAGCGTGAAGCGCAGCTCCATTTGATCCTGCACGGCCAGCGCGCCGGCCATCACGGAAAACGGGGTGATGCCGAAATCACTTTGTTTCAGGTTGACGCTGCCGGTGACGGTCATCACGCCCTTGGCTTCGCGGATCTCCACGGGAATGGCCATGCTGCGGGTAACGCCGTGCAGCGTGATTGCCACCTGCAGCGGCTGGCCTGCCGCGCCGCGTTCGGCGTGCACATTCACCAACGGATAGTGTTCCGCATCCAGCACCTTGGTCAGCATATTGTTGCGGGTGCCTTCGATGGCGTCGGCGGAGGGTTGCTTCTCCAGCCTGGCGGCGATGCGCAGCTCGGCCTCGTCGACCGTGAGCTGGTCCAGGCGGAATTGGAAGTCGGCCCGGTTCTCGGCCGGTGCGACGGTGCCGCTGATGTGGCGGCTGGCGACCACATGGTCATGGCCCAGCCGCGCCAGCAGGCCGCCTCGCCGCACCGTGACGGTGATCAGCGATAGTCCGCTGTCGATGTTCAGCACGGCTGCGGCAGGCGTCGCCGGGCGCGGCGGATGGGCGATGGAGGCGGCCGGCTTCGCGGGCGCTGGAGTATGCGCGGGGGCGGCGGCGGGCGTCTCCGGCGCGGGGCCGGGCAGCTGCGTACACGCGGCCACGCAGGCGCACAGCACGCCCACTTTCAAATATGTTTGGAATTTTTTCATCGCTGCGCCGGTAGTCATTTGGCCGTCATAATGCCCGATTATGATGCGTCTCGCTGGTTCCAGCGTGCTCCAGTTGGTCTCCGCGCCCAAGCCGGCGCGGGATTTCACAAAGCATGACTCAGCAGGCTCGCCGGTGGCCTGAAACACCGGCACCATCACCCTTAAGTCTCCCCTTAATGAATCCCTAAGCCTATGCCAGCCGATCGCTGGCAAAGTGACACCTGTAGCGCGCGGTTCAAGCCTCGCGCCCGGTTGCCGGACTCCATCAAGCCCGGCACAAATTTCGTCCAGGCGGCACGATCGCCGCCGGACCAACGGCCATCCCCACGCTTTCGAGCGTTTTCGTAACCAGCATCATCTCGCGATGACGCTGGTTTTTTTTGCCCGATCAACCGTGCTTGGCGAGCCAGGCGTCGATTTCCGGCAGGCGCGTGGTGCGCAGCTTCACGCGGTACTGGATCGAGGCGATCGCGGTCCGGGTGTCGCCTTGCGCTTCGGCCGGCAGGTATTGCTTGGCGTAGGCGCGCAGCTTGTCGATCATGGCCGGATCGGCCGAGCGGCCGCCCAGGCCAGGGAAGTAGCGGCTGCGCGAGGTGGCGTCGATCTTCTTCTCCAGCTGTCCGTGATGGCCTACAGCGAAGTCGTAGGCCATGTCCGGGTGATGGCCGGCCACATGGTTCAGGATGGACGCGCCTTCGGTGGCGCCGCCCTCGTCGGTCAGCGCCAGGTCCAGCGCGCGCTGCGCCAGCGCCTTGTCCTTGACGGTGGCCAGCAGGTCATACAGCTCGCTCTTGATCATGGTCGATTTCTCTTCGCGGGCGGCTGCGTGCAGCTGGTCCCAGGTCGCGGCATCGGCATTGGCGGCGATCACGCCCAAGATAGGGCGGCGCAGCGCCGCAGGCATCGCATCCTTGTCCGTGGCCGATGCGGCATAACGGCGACGCGCTTCCGCGACCACGCCTTCGTCGCCGACGGCACCCAGCACGTTGATCAGCGTTTCGCGCAGGTTGGCCACCGGCGCCGCTTCATCCGCTGCCTTGGTCCAGCCGAAGCGCGCCAACACCGGTGCCAGGCGCTTGCGCGCGTAGCGGTCCAACGCGGCCTGTTGTTCAGGCTTGCCTTCGTAGCTCTGGTGCAGGGCGGCCAGCGAGCCGGCGATCTCCTCCCACACCTGCGGCGCTGCATCCAGCGGCGCCTTGCTGGCCAGGTCGAGGAAGCTGGAAGCCGGCATCAGGCCCGCCATGCCCAGCGACCAGCTGTCCGACAGCAGGCCCAGTTGATCGATGGCCGGCAGGCCGGCGAAGCTGTCGGTCAGCGCGGCAAACGCCTTCGGCGCGTACAGCGTGCGGTAGTAGCCGCTCTGGCCCGCGTTGACCAGCACCGTGCCGCAACCCGGCAGCGTCATGCTGGCCTTGCCGTTGACGAGAGAGCGCACCGGCGCGCCGCCCACGGTCTGGGCGATCACCGGCACGCGCCAGTTCAGGGGCTTCTTGTCGGTGCGGTCCTTGCTGAACTCCCCCTGCGTCAGCGCGATGGTGGTCTGGCCGTTTTTGCAGACGGCATCGGCCACGCGTATCATCGGCACGCCCGGTTGCAGCGTGAAGTCGTGCGCGATCGCGGTGATCGGCTTGTGCGCTGCCTTTTCCACTTCGCGCCACAGGTCGTCGGACACCGTGTTGCCATACGCGTGCTTGGCCATGTAGCTGCGCACGCCCGCGCGCCAGGCGTCGTCGCCGACGTAGTTCTCCAGCATGCGGATCACCGACTCGCCCTTTTGATAGGTGATGCTGTCGAAGGCCTGGCTGGCCTGTTCCACGGTGCTGATGTGCTGCACCACCGGATGGGTGGTGGCCAGCGCGTCGCGGCCCATGGCCTGTTCACGCGTGCCGACGGCGCGCAGTTCCCAATTCCATTCGGGGTGCAGACGGGTGGTGGTGCGCGATTCCATCCACGAGGCGAAGCCTTCGTTCAGCCACAGGTCGTCCCACCAGCCCATCGTGACCAGGTCGCCGAACCATTGGTGCGCCATTTCGTGCGCGGCCACCAGGAAGGAGGTCTCCTTGTCCGACTGCGTGGCGACGCGTGGGTCGAGCAGGATCGCGGCTTCAAAGGTGAAGATCGCGCCCCAGTTTTCCATCGCGCTGAAGAACTGGCTGCGGCCCGGCGCGGCGATGTTGTCCAGCTTTGGCAGCGGGTACTTGACGCCGAAGTAGTCGTTGTATTCCTTCAGTACGGCGACCGACGAGTCGAGCGCGAACTGGGCCTGGCCCAGCGAACCTTTCTGCGTGACGACGCCCAATTCGGTGCCGCCTTCGACCGCGCTGGCGCGTTCGAATTCGCCCAGGCCGAAGAACAGCAGGTAGGTCGACATCTTCGGCGAGGTGGCGAAGCGCACCAGTTCGCGGCCATCGGCCAGCTTGGTGGTGGAGGCCACCGGCATGTTCGACACGGCCATTTGGCCGGCAGGTACGGTCGCTTCCAGCGTGAAGGTGGCCTTGTAGAACGGCTCGTCCCACGACGGGATCATGCGGCGCGCTTCGGAGTTCTCAAACTGGGTGTACAGGGCGCGCTTCTTTTCGCCGCCGTTCTGATAGTCCAGCGAGAAGATGCCGGCCGCCTGGGTGCCGATTACGCCGGTGTAGTCCAGTTTGAGCTGGTAGCTGCCCACCGCCAGTGGCTGGGCGAATTCGAAGGTGGCGGTTTGCTTGTCGTTGTCGACGTTGATCTTGGTGGCGGCCAGCGCAGGCTTGCCTGGCCCCGCGCTGATCGCGGCGGCGCTGAATTTCAGGTCGGCGGCGTTGAGGGTGATGCTGTTGCTGGCCTGCTTGATGTCTAGCGCGATGACGACGCTGGCGCTGAAGCTGCTGTTGGCGGCATCCGGCACCAGCGAGACCGCGTAGTGCGTGGGCACGGCGTTGCGGGGAAGCTGGGTGGTGACCTTGGCGGCCTTGGTGGCCGGCGCGGCGGCCACGGTCAGTGGGGCGAGGCCGGTGGAGAGGCCGAGCAGCGCCATCACGGCGAGCGATATCAAACTGCGTTTCATGCATTATCCTTCAGTAAGGTGGGCCGATAGGCATACGATATAAACCGTTATTGGCTTCGTGGGCCAGCGAGCAATCTACGGCTATCTGGTCACAATGTCAATCTTGGTGGCTGTGGTTCAAGCTATGATGCCGGTATGACCATCCTATGAAAGGAACTACCATGAAGTTCTATACCTCGCCGCGTACACCCAACCCGCGCCGGGTCGCCATGTTCATGGCCGAGAAGGGACTGGCCGATATCGAACAGGTGTCGATCGACCTGCTCGGCGGCGCGCACCGCAGTGCCGCCTATCTGGCCAAGAATCCGTTCGGCCGCGTGCCGGCGCTGGAGCTGGACGATGGCCGCATCCTGTGCGAAACGCGCGCCATCTGCACGTGGCTGGAGGGCTACGCGCCGGAGCCCAACCTGATGGGCGACGGCTTCGACGAGCGCGCCTTCATCGAGATGACGGATCGTCGCGTCGAGCTGCATCTGTTCATGGGGATCGCGAACTGCATACGTCATACGCATCCGGGCCTGGCGATACTGGAGCAGCCGCAGTTCGCCGATTTTGGCGCCTCGCAGGGCGAGAAGATGCGCGACACCGCGCGCTGGCTGGATGGCGTGCTGGCCGGGCAGCCTTTCGTGGCGGGGCAGCGCTTCACGATCGCCGACATCACGGCGTTCTGCGCGTTGGAGTTTGCGCGCGGCCTGATGAAGTTCCGGCCGGGCGCGGAGGGCATGGACCACCTGCAGGCCTGGCGCGACCGCGTGGCGGAACGGCCGAGCGCTTCGGCCGTGTACTAGCAACGATCAGCTCAGGCCACGCGCTTGTACCAGGGCTGTTGCGGGAACAAGGGTTTGTAGCGGGCGGCCAGCGGATCGCCCGCTTCCAGCGGACGGTCCAACGCCAGCACGCCGGTCGGCGCCAGACTGTCGTCGAACAGCCGCAGCACGCGCTGGCGCAGCGCCGGGCCGAAGTCGGGCAGGGTGCGCCGTCCCAGTATCATCTGGAACTCGTTGAACGAGGCGTCCGTGACCAGGTTGTATTGCGCCCACGTGATGCGGTTGCGCAGCTGCGGCCGCAGCGTCGCATGCAGGCCGTCGCCGCTGACTTCGAAATAGTCGAGCAGCTTGCCCGTGCCGCCGCTGCGCACGTAGTTGGCTTGCAGTTCGCCCAGGCGCGCCATCGGCAGGCTTGCGGCCTGCGCTTCCGCCAGCAGCGCATCGCTGGAGACGGTGGCGTAGATTTCGGTGCGCGCGCCGAGCTGCTCCTGTTCCAGCAGAATGGCCAGCGTCCACGCCTGCTGGGCGCCGGCGCAGTCGGCCAGCCACACGCGCGGCAGCGCGGCGCCGTGCAGGCACACGCCCAGCGACATGCGCAGCAGCGACGCTTCGGCCGCGTCGTCGAACATCAACGCCGGTTCCACTGAGAGCTCACGCAGCAGCACATTCCAGGCATGCGGCTCGTGCAGCACGCGGGCCTGCAGCGCAGAGATGGTGGACAAGGACAGCTGCACCATCGCCGCCTGCACGCGGCGCGTGACCACGTCGCGCTGGTAGCCGCGATAGTCGTAGCCGTAGACCTGGAACGCGGCCTCCAGCAGCAGCTCCAGTTCCAGCTCCTCCACCGTGGACGGCGAGTGCCGGCGCTGGCCGCCTGCATGAGCCCCGCCGGGCGCGGAGACCACGGAAGCCGTGGAATCCGCGTATGGCTGCGGATTGGTGGCCGTCCCGCCGGCGTCGGCGGGACGCAGCGCCGCGCGCAGCGACGCCATTAACGAGTTCACGACGCTCATCAGTGCAGCCACACCCGCATCAGCGACAGCAACTGCGCCACGTCCACCGGCTTGGTGATGTAGTCCGACGCGCCGGCCGCGATACACTTGTCGCGGTCACCCTTCATCGCCTTCGCCGTCAGCGTGATGATCGGCAGCGATTTGAATTTGGGGATGCGGCGGATGGCGCGCATGGTGTCGTAGCCGTCCATCTCCGGCATCATGATGTCCATCAGGACGATCTCGATGGTCGGATCTTTTTCCAGCACCTCGATGCCGTCGCGGCCATTTTCGGCGAACGACACCTGCATCTGCTGGCGTTCCAGCAGCGACGACAGCGCGAAGATGTTGCGCAAGTCATCATCCACGATCAGCACCTTGCGGCCGGCCAGGCCGCCGTCGGCCGCGTGGATCTCCTCCAGCATGCGGCGCTGCGCCTCCGGCAGGCTGGCCTGCGAACGGTGCAGGAACAGCGCGGTTTCATCCAGCAGGCGCTCCGGCGAACGGGCGTCCTTGATGACGATGGTCTTGGCGTAGCGCTTCAGCTTTGCCACCTCCTTGCGGTTCAACTCCTTGGCGGTGTTGATCACGATGGGCAGGTCGCGCAGCGATTCGTCCTTGCCGATGATGTCTAGCAGGTCGAAGCCGCTGATGTCGGGCAGCGTCAGGTCCAGCACCATGCAGTCGAAGTGCGCCTCGCGCAGCGCGTCCAGCGCGGCCTGGCCGGTGTCGACGGCGACGATGTGCAGGTCGGCGTCGCCGATCAGGGCGACGATGGCGTCGCGCTGCATTTGTTCGTCGTCCACCACCAGCAGGCTGCGCTTACCGCCCAGCAGGAATTTCTGGATGCGCGTGAACTCCTCCTGCAGGGCGGCCTTGCTGACCGGCTTGTTGAGGTAGGAGATCGCGCCCAGGCGCAGCGCCCGTTCGCGCTCGCGCAGGCTGGACATCACATGCACTGGAATGTGGCGCGTGCTCGGGTCGCGTTTCAGGCGGTCCAGCACCGTGAAGCCGTCGATGTCCGGCAGGTCCAGGTCGAGCAGGATGGCGGACGGCAGGTAGTCGCGCGCCAGGCTCAGTGCCGAATCGCCCTGCATCGTCACGATGCCCTTGAAGTTCTTCTCGCGCGCGAAATCGAGCACGATCTTGGAGAAGCGCTCATCGTCCTCGATGATCAGCACCGACGGGTCGCCCGGCGCCACCAGGCCGCGGTCGTCGCTGCTGCTGTATTCCTCCATGTCCGTGTCGATGTCGGTGATGGCGTTGCCGTTGTCGTGCTCCGGCATCGACAGCTCGCTGTAGTGCGGCGGCGTGTAGACCACTTGCGGGGCCGGTGTCGGCAGGCGCACCTGCGGCTGGCGGCCCATGTCGTAGTTGATGAAGCCCGCGCGGTTATACGGCAGGAACAGCGTGAAGGTGGAGCCGTTGCCGACCGCCGATTCGACGCGGATCTCGCCGCCCAGCAGGCGCGCCAGCTCGCGCGAGATCGACAGGCCCAGGCCCGTGCCACCGTATTTGCGGGCGGTGGAACCGTCGGCCTGCTGGAACGCTTCGAAGATCAGCTGCAGCTTGTCGGCGGCGATGCCGACGCCGGTGTCGCTGACGGCGAAGGCCAGCACCGCGTCCGCGTGCAGCAGGTTGGGGTGGTCGCTGGAGAAGCCGCTGTTCACCAGGCTGATATTGAGCGACACCTGGCCGTGCGTGGTGAACTTGAACGCGTTCGACAGCAGGTTTTTCAGCACCTGCTGCAGGCGCGTGGTGTCGGTCATCATCGCGGTCGGCAGGTTGTCCTTGAGCTCCACGGAGAAGCCCAGGTGCTTGGCCTCGGCCATGTGGCGGAAGGTGCGGTCGACGTAGTTGCGCAGGTTCTGGAAGCGGTACTCGGAGACGTCCAGCGTCACGGTACCGGATTCGATCTTCGACAAGTCCAGAATGTCGTTAATCAGCGTAAGCAGGTCGGAGCCGGAGCCGTGGATGGTCTTGGCGAATTCCACCTGCTTGCCGGACAGGTTGCCGTCCGGGTTGTCGCCCAGCTGCTGCGCCAGGATCAGCAGCGAATTCAGAGGTGTGCGCAGCTCGTGCGACATATTCGCCAGGAACTCGGACTTGTACTTGGAGGACAGCGCCAGCTGGGTGGCCTTTTCCTCCAGCGCCAGCTTGGCCTGCTCCACCTCGCGGTTTTTGCGTTCCACCTCGATGTTCTGCTCGGACAGCAGGCGGGCTTTTTCGGCCAGCTCCTGGTTGGTCTGTTGCAGTTCCTGCGCCAGCGATTGCGACTGCGTCAGCAGCGATTCGGTACGGCTGTTCGCCTCGATGGTGTTCAGCACCACGCCGATCGATTCCATCAGCTGGTCGAGGAAGGACAAGTGGGTTTCGGTGAAGCGGTCCAGCGAGGCGATCTCGATCACCGCCTTGACCTGCTGCTCGAACAGGATCGGCAGCACCACGATATTGGTCGGCGGCGCCGCGCCCAGGCCGGACGAGACGACGATGTAATCGCGCGGCACGTCGGTCAGCCAGATGCGGACCTTCTCCACCGCGCACTGGCCCACCAGGCCTTCGCCCGGCAGGAAGGAGGTGGGCAGTTTGCGGCTGGAACGGTAGCCGTAGCTGGCGATCATGCGCAGGCGGGCGTCCGATTCCTGCGAGTCCATCATGTAGAACACGCCGTGGTGGGCCGACACCAGAGGCGCCAGTTCGGACAGAATCAGCTTGGTCACGGCCTGCAAGTCGCGCTGGCCCTGCAGCAGGCGGGTGAAGCGCGCAAGGTTGGTCTTCAGCCAGTCCTGCTGCGCGTTCTTCAGCGTGGTGTCCTTCAGGTTCCGGATCATCTCGTTGATGTTGTCCTTCAGGTAGGACACCTCGCCGCGCGCCTCCACCTGGATGGAACGGGACAAGTCGCCGCGTGTCACGGCGGTCGCCACCTCGGCGATCGCGCGCACCTGGTTGGTCAGGTTTGCCGCCAGCTGGTTGACGTTCTCGGTCAAGTCCTTCCACGTGCCGGCCACGCCGGACACGTTGGCCTGGCCGCCTAGCTTACCCTCGGTACCCACCTCACGCGCCACCCGCGTCACCTCGGATGCGAACGAGGACAATTGGTCCACCATCACGTTGATGGTGTCCTTCAGTTCCAGGATCTCGCCCTTCACGTCCACCGTGATCTTCTTCGACAAGTCGCCGCGCGCCACGGCGGTGGTCACCGCCGCGATGTTACGCACCTGGCCCGTCAAGTTGGATGCCATGAAGTTCACGTTGTCGGTCAAGTCCTTCCAGGTGCCGCCGACGCCCGGCACGTAAGCCTGGCCGCCCAGCTTACCCTCGGTGCCCACCTCGCGCGCCACCCGCGTCACCTCGGATGCGAAGGAGGACAATTGGTCCACCATCACGTTGATGGTGTTTTTCAGTTCGAGAATCTCGCCCTTCACGTCCACCGTGATCTTCTTGGACAAGTCGCCGTTCGCCACGGCGGTGGTCACGTCCGCGATGTTACGCACCTGGCCCGTCAAGTTACCCGCCATCGAGTTCACGCCGTCGGTCAAGTCCTTCCAGGTGCCGGCCACGCCGGGCACGTTGGCCTGGCCGCCCAGCTTACCTTCGGTACCCACCTCGCGCGCCACCCGCGTCACCTCGGATGCGAAGGAGTTCAATTGGTCCACCATCACGTTGATGGTGTTTTTCAGTTCCAGGATCTCGCCCTTCACGTCCACCGTGATCTTCTTGGACAAGTCGCCGTTCGCCACGGCGGTGGTCACGTCCGCGATGTTACGCACCTGGCCCGTCAAGTTACCCGCCATCGAG
>NZ_BPWJ01000015.1:0-92990 GCF_040362985.1 Duganella caerulea
CACCGGCACCGCCCGCGCCGCCCGCGCCCCCGGCACCGCCGGCGCCACTGGCCGCGCCCGACGCATAGCCGCCGCCACCGCCAGCGCCACCGGTGCTGCCGCCCACCGCCGGCGAGCCGTTGCGGGCGCTGCCATTGGTGGCGCTGCCGCCCATGCCGCCTGCCGCGCCGATGCCGCCGTAGCTGTCGCCGCCGTTGCCGCCGAGGCCGAGCGACGAGCCGCCGTTGGCCGCGCCGCCCACACCGCCGGAGCCCGCGCCGCCCATGCTGCCGGCGCTGTTGCTGGCGCGGTTGCCGATGTCATGCACGGTGTTGCCGCTGACGGTGCCGGTCAGCGTGCTGATGGCGTTGGCCGACGAGGTGTTGTACGCGTTGCTGAGCGACGAGGTGGCCGTGCCGCCGTTGTTGGCCGCGGCGGCGCCGATCTGGCTGGCCGCGCTGCCGCCGGTGCTGTTGTTATTGTTGTTCCTGTTGCTGCTGTCCTGGACCGCCGTGGCGGTGTCGCTTGCGTGCGCGCCGGCGCCGGACTGCGTGGTGGCCGTCGGCGGCGTGGTGGTTTGCGCATAAGCCGCGCTTGCGCCAAACGCCAGCGCGATCGCCGCGCTGATCAGAGTTTTCTTCATAGCTGCTCCCTACCTAACAAGGTGTACGGTTAATCGAATGGTGCCAGGGGACCGATCTCCCAGCCCTCCCCTCTTTCGCAAACTTGATGCCACCACCCGCGCCGCGCACGCAAACTGTTGAAAACACTGGACTATTCTCCAGTGCCGCCACACAGCTTGCGGGCGCTGCGGCGCATCGCCGGTCGCTACCCGTCACACCGGTGTGACAGCAGAGCCGCGCCGGCGCGCCTTCCGCACCGGCGCCAGCCCCTATTTCGATGCCGGCGAGGTGGTGTAACAGCTACGCGACGGCGCCCGGATGCCATGCTTGGCCAGCAGGCGATACAGCGTCATGCGCGATACACCGAGGTCGCGCGCGGCCAGCGTGATGTTGCGGCCGGCGCGCAGCAGGCTGGCGTCGATGGCGTCGCGCTCGGCGCGGATGCGGGCGTCGTCCAGCGGCGCTGTTTCGGCCGGCGCGCGGCCGGGGCTCAGGCCCAGGTCATGCGGCAGGATCAGCCTTCCCTCGGCCATCACCATCGCGCGCCGCACGCGGTTGAGCAGCTCGCGCACGTTGCCGGGCCAGTCGTAGTCGCGCATCGCCTGCGCCGCACGGCCGCTGAAGCCCTTGACGTGCGGCGCCCGTTCACTGGCATATGTATTGAAGAAGTGTTCGGCCAGCGGGAGCAAATCCTCGCGGCGTTCGCGCAGCGGCGGCACGTCCAGCGCCAGCACGTTGAGCCGGTAATACAGGTCCTCGCGGAAGGCGCCGCGCTCCACCGCCTGCGCCAGGTTGACGTGCGAGGCCGCGATCACCCGCACGTCGACCGCGATGCTGCGCGTGGAACCCAGGCGGTAGATAGTTTTCTCCTGCAGGAAGCGCAGCAGGTTGGCCTGCAGTTCCATCGGCAGGTCGCCGATTTCGTCGAGGAAGATGGAGCCACCCTGCGCCGTTTCGATCAGGCCGCGCTTCTCGCGCGCCGCGCCGGTAAAGGCGCCGCGCTCGTAGCCGAACAATTCGGACTGGATCAGCGAGGCCGGGATGGCGCCGCAATTAATCGGCACGAACGGGCCGTCGCGGCGCGGCGAGTGCGCGTGCACAGCCTGCGCCGCCAGCTCCTTGCCGCTGCCGCTTTCGCCCCAGATCAGCACCGGGGCGCTGGCGCCGGCCACCTTGCCGATCTGCCGCCGCAGCCTGGCGATGACGGCCGACTGCCCCGTCAGCGCCGCTTCCTGCTTGCTGTGGCGCGGGGCCGGCGGCGCGCGGCACAGCGTGGCGAGGCCGTATGCATGGCCCAGCGTCTGACGCAGGCGCGGGATATCCAGCGGCCAGGTGTGATAGTCGCCGCAATGGTCGTGCACCAGCTGCCGCCACGCGGGCGACTCCAGCGCCGGCGCGTGCAGCGCCGCCACCCAGTGCATATGCCAGTGCTCTTGCAGGAAGTCGTCCAGCGCGGCGCGCAGCGATTCGTCGTGCGCCTCCACCAGCAGCACGCCCAGCACCAGCGGGCGCGCCTTCAGGTGGCGGCGCGCCTCGGCCAGCGTGACCGCTACATATACCTCCCATTCCTCCACTGCGGCGTTGATAGTCTCAGGTACGGCGGTGCTGCCGACCGCCAGGCAAAGTAGGTTTTTTTTCGTCATCCGGATTGGACGAGGAAAGATGAGATAAGTTCAAGCTTGCCGTTTAAGCCAACACAAGAAGCTTGCCGCGCCATCGGCATCAATATAGAATGCCTGCGCAGTTTTTTTGACGAGGGATATGCCAGCCTGTCAATAGTGAAAATAAGTTAAAAACAAAGACAGGAGCATCACATGAGCGATTTTCAACTGAAGCCGGCGGACTTGCCGAGCTGGAGCCAGCGCACCGCCTTGCGCGTCCTGGGCCTGTTCGGCTGGCGCATGCTGTATCGCCCGCTGCCCGGCCCGCGCGGCATCGCCGTGATTTATCCGCACACGTCCAACTGGGATTTCATGGTCGGCCTGTTCGGCAAATGGGCGCTGAACCTGCCGTTCCGCTGGCTGGCCAAAGATTCGCTGTTCAAGTTGCCGGTGCTGGGCAAATGGTTCCGCGCGCTGGGCGGCGAACCGGTCGAACGCGGCACGCCGAGCGGCACCATCAAGCTGCAGGCGCAGCGCATGAACGCGGCCGACTGGTACTGGGTCGGCATCACGCCGGAAGCCACGCGCGGCTATCGCCCGAACTGGAAGAGCGGCTTTTACCATCTGGCGCTGGAGGCCAAGGTGCCGCTGGTGCTGGTGTATATCGATTACCCGAACAAGACGCTGGGCCTGGTCGATCACGTGTTCCTGACCGGCGACCAGGAGGCCGACATGGCCGCCATCCGCGCCGGCTTCGAAGGCCACCAGGGCCTGTATCCGAAGAACGCGGCGCCCATCGTGCTGCAGGAGCGCCGCGCCGATCCGCGCGACCAGGCTTAAGCCACAGCCACCAGCATCACACCGGTGGCGGCGATCGCCGCGCCGGAAATCTTCAACGCCAGCGCAGGGCTGACGCGGCCCAGTATCCTGCCGCCGTAGACCAGCAGCGCGCTGGCGGCCAGCAGGCCCATGGCGCTTGCCGCCTCGGGCAGTTCGTGGCCGTGCGCGTTGCCGTGCAATAGCGCGAACACACCAACCATCAACGCGCCCAGTGCCGCCGGCAGGCGCGCCGCCACCGCGATCAACACGCCCATCAACGCCACAGTCAGCGCAATGCCTGTCTCCAGACCGGGAATCGCCAGCCCCGCAACGCCGGTCAGCACGCCCACCAGCACCATGCCGAGGAAGGTGGCCGGCAGCCAGCGTGCGTTGGACTGGCGCGCGCTCCACATGCCCACCGCCAGCATCGCCAGCAAGTGATCGAGGCCGGTGAACGGATGGACGAAACCGTCGAAGAAGCCGTGCGTGTGCGCGCCGCCTCCCTGCGGATGGGCCGATGCGACGGCGCTGACCAGTATCAGTGCGGCGGCCGCCGCGATGCGTTTGTTTTTCATTGGATCTCCTGAGGGGTTTGGCCGAGCAGTCCTTGCTCGCGAATGAAATCGATGACGGCCGCCACGCCGTCGCCGCTGCGCAGATTGGTGAACACGAATGGCCGCGCGCCGCGCTGCTGCTTGGCGTCGCGCGCCATCACATCAAGGTCGGCGCCCACGTGCGGCGCCAGGTCGGTCTTGTTGATGATCAGCAGATCGGAACGGGTGATGCCGGGACCGCCCTTGCGCGGGATCTTCTCGCCGCCGGCCACGTCGATCACGTAGATCGTCAGGTCCGACAGCTCGGGGCTGAAAGTGGCGGCCAGGTTGTCGCCGCCCGATTCAACCAGTATCAGGTCAAGATTGGGGAAGTCGGCCTGCATGCGGGCGATGGCTTCCAGGTTGATCGACGCGTCTTCGCGGATCGCCGTGTGCGGACAGCCGCCGGTCTCCACGCCCATCAGGCGCTCGGCCGGCAACGCGTCGGCGCGCAGCAGGATCTCCATGTCTTCCTTGGTGTAGATGTCGTTGGTGATGACGGCCATGTCGAAATGATCGCGCATGCCTTTGCACAGCATCTCGCACAGGGCGGTCTTGCCGGAGCCGACCGGGCCGCCGATGCCGACGCGCAGGGGATTGGAAGTTGTTGATGTCATATTGGTTCTCTTTTCAGGATCTGTATAAACGGCTGTACTGCACTTCATGCTGCATCGACAGCAGCGACAGGCCGGGCGCCCAGTTGCACATATCGTCGTCGGCGACGGTCTGCGCGTGACGAGCGGCCGCTTCGATGTCGGCCCGCAGCGACAGCAAAATGCGCTGGCCCGCCACCTGCCCGAGCGGCACGGATTTGACGCACACCAGCACCTGGTTCTCGGCCCAGGCGAACAGCATCGCCAGCAAGGCCGCATCGTGCGGGATGTCCAGCGCGGCGACGGCGCAGGCGAAGGCGGTCGGCAACGCGACTTCCGCTTCGCCCTGCAACCGCGCCAGCATCTCGGCGTCGACAAAGCCCAGTTCCGCCACCAGCTTGGTCAGCGAGTAGCCCATCTGGATGGTCTCGGCGCGGAACTCGGCGCTGTCGCGCGAGGCGATGAAGCGTTCGCTCCATTCCGCCGCTGCGCGCCAGTCGCGCCGCGAGTATGCCTGCATCAGGCGCCAGCAAACCGGCGCCTCCCACTGCGCGACCACCTCGTGCAGATGCCGCACTATCCATGCGCGCGCGGTGGCGGCGTCGTGGACGATGCCGGTTTCCAGCGCCGCCTCCAGCCCCTGCGAATAGCTGTACGCGCCGATCGGCAAAGCCGGGCTGGCGAATTGCAGGAGGTTGAGCAGCGCGGAAGCCTGCATCATTTCGGATCGCCGGGCCGGTGGATTTTCTGCCGCAGCGGAATCGGCGCCAGCGGATTGCCGTCGTGATGGTGCGAGTGTCCGCCGCCGTACGCGCCGGACTCCGGTTCAAAGGCAGCCTTCTCCTCCACCACCGTCGCGCCCAAGCCGGCCAGCATCTCCTTCAGCACCGCGTCCGCGCGGATGCGCAGGAAGCCGTCGCCGACCTGCGCCTGCGTGTGGCGGTTCCCGAGATGGAAGGCGCAGCGCAGCAAGGTGTGCGCATCGGCGCAGGTGATCTTGTAGGTCGGCTCCGGCGCGGCCACTACCTTGATGACGCGCTTGTCCTCGCCGGTCAGCAGGTCGCCGTCGCGCAGCACGGTGCCGCGCACGGTGAACACGGCGACGTCCTCGCCGGTATCGAGCGTGGCGCGCAGCCGGCACTTCTCGCGCAGTTCATAAGGCAGCACCAGCCGCGCGGCGATGGCGTCGGCGTGGGGGATTTTTGTGTGCAGTGTCAGCATGATTAGAACAGGAATCAGAACAGGAAATAGCGCTGCGCCATCGGCAGCACGGCCGCGGCTTCACAGACCAGCAGCTCGCCGTCGGCGCGCACTTCATAGGTTTCGGGATCGACAGTCATCTTCGGCGTGGCGTCGTTGTGGATCATGTCGGACTTGCGCAGCGAGCGCATATTCTTGGCGACGATCAGCGTCTTGTTCAACTTGAGCTGGTCGCCGATGCCGGCATCAAACGCCGCCTGCGAGACAAAGGTGAACGACTTCTTCAAGCCGCCGCCGAAGGCGCCGAACATCATCCGGTAGTGCACCGGCTGCGGCGTCGGGATCGAGGCGTTCGGATCGCCCATCTGCGCGGCGGCGATCATGCCGCCCTTTAGAATCGTCGACGGCTTGACGCCGAAGAAGGCCGGCTTCCACAACACCAGGTCGGCGATCTTGCCCACTTCCAGCGAGCCCACCGCATGCGAAATTCCGTGCGTGATGGCCGGGTTGATCGTGTACTTGGCGATGTAGCGCTTGACGCGGAAGTTGTCGTTGCGCGACGAGTCCGGCGCCAGCGGCCCGCGCTGCACCTTCATCTTGTGCGCGGTCTGCCAGGTGCGCATCACCACTTCGCCGACCCGGCCCATGGCCTGCGAATCGGACGACATCATCGAAATCGCGCCGATGTCGTGCAGGATGTCCTCCGCCGCGATGGTCTCGCGCCGGATGCGCGATTCGGCGAAGGCCACATCCTCGGCGATGGCCGCGTCAAGATGGTGGCACACCATCAGCATGTCCAGGTGCTCGTCCAGCGTGTTAACCGTGAACGGGCGGGTTGGGTTGGTGGACGACGGCAGCACGTTCGATTCGCCCACCGCCGCGATGATGTCCGGCGCATGGCCGCCGCCCGCGCCTTCGGTGTGGAAGGTGTGGATGGTGCGGTCCTTGAACGCGGCCAGCGTGTCGGCCAGGTAGCCGCCTTCGTTGAGCGTGTCGCTGTGGATGGCGACCTGCACGTCCATGCGATCGGCCACGGACAGGCAGTTGTCGATGGCGGCCGGCGTGCTGCCCCAATCCTCGTGCAGCTTCAGGCCGATGGCTCCGGCGCGCACCTGCTCCTCCAGCGGCTCCGGCAGCGACACATTGCCCTTGCCGAGGAAGCCCAGGTTCATCGGGAAGGCGTCGGCCGCACCCAGCATCGCATGCAGGTGCCACGGCCCCGGCGTGCAGGTGGTGGCCGAGGTGCCGGCGGACGGCCCGGTGCCGCCGCCTATCATCGTGGTCACGCCGCTCATCAGCGCTTCCTCGATCTGCTGCGGGCAGATGAAGTGGATGTGCGTGTCCACGCCGCCGGCGGTGACGATCATGCCTTCGCCGGCGATGATCTCGGTGGCGCCGCCGATGGCCATCGTCACATCCGGCTGGATGTCCGGGTTGCCGGCCTTGCCGATGGCGGCGATCATGCCGCTTTTCAGGCCGATGTCGGCCTTGACGATGCCCCAGTGGTCAACGATCACCGCGTTGGTGATCACCGTGTCCATCACGTCGGCGGCCACGCGCTGCGACTGGCCCATGCCGTCGCGGATCACTTTGCCGCCGCCGAATTTGACTTCCTCGCCATAGGTGGCGTAATCGTGTTCGATTTCGATAAACAGTTCGGTATCGGCCAGGCGGATGCGGTCCCCTTTGGTGGGGCCGAACATTTCCGAGTAGGCGCGGCGCGAGATTGTAACCATGTCAGCCTTTAGGTGGATTGGGGTCCAGCTTGCCCATTACTTTGCCATTGAAGCCGAACACCTTCTGGTCGCCGCCCAGCTTCACCAGTTCCACCGTGCGCTGCTGGCCCGGTTCGAAACGGACGGCGGTGCCGGCGGCGATATTCAGCCGCATGCCGTAGGCCTTCCAGCGCTCGAACTTGAGCTCCGTGTTGACTTCAAAAAAATGAAAATGCGATCCGACCTGCACCGGCCGGTCGCCCTGGTTGGTCACCACGACGGTCGCGGTGGCGCGGCCTTCATTGAGGCCGATCTCGCCCTCTTCGAGCATGTATTCACCTGGGATCATGGCGATCTCCTTCACGGGATGGGGTTGTGGACGGTCACCAGCTTGCTCCCGTCGGGGAACGTCGCTTCGACCTGGATGTCGGGGATCATTTCGGGGATGCCTTCCATGACGTCGGCACGCGTAAGGATGCGGGTGCCGTCGGACATCAGCTGCGCGACGGTTTTGCCGTCGCGCGCACCTTCCATGATGGCGCAGGTGATCAGCGCCACCGCTTCCGGGTAGTTCAACTTCAGGCCGCGCGCGAGGCGGCGTTCCGCCACGATGCCGGCGGTGAAAATCAGCAGTTTGTCTTTTTCTCTTGGTGTCAGGTCCATGGCGTTTCTCGGGTTTGTCTCTCAGGTTTGCCAGATGCGCGGCGTGACGGCCGCGCGACCCAGCAGGTGCGAGCGCACGCGGCGCCAGACGGTGAGCATCAGGCGGCGTGCGGTCTCGCTGTCGTCGCCCAAGTGGCGCGCCACCAGCACGCCCTTGGTTTGCGTGACGCCGAAAACGTGGTCGCCGTCGGCCTGGATGTCGGTGCGGATCTCGGACAGCACGGCGGCGGGCAGCGGCTTGCCGGCGGCGATCAGCGTGGCGCAGACGGTCCTGCCGTTGAGCGCCAGCGGGCTGTCGAGGCGACCTCCCAGCATCGCGCCCTGCTCCCACCAGATCAATTTGCCGTCGCGGCGGATGCTGCTGCGCTGGGCCACGGTGCCGGTGTTGAAGCTTTCGCCGGAGCCGCGCCGGCCCATGCAAAGGATCTCGCAGCCGATGTAGGTCGCGCCTTCGGCCAGCTCGATGTGCTGGTCCAGCGCCACGTTAGCGGTATCAAAAAAGATGGTCTCTTGCGGCAGCCATTCCAGTGCGGCGCCCGCGCCCACAGTCAGGCGCACATGCTGGCGCGAGACCTTGCCGTTGGCCTTGTACCACTTGGCGGCGCCCGGCGTGGTGATGAAGGCATGCGCCTGCGCGCCCACGCCGACATCGATCGCCAGCTGGTCGCCGCCCACCACACCGCCCGGCGGATGCACGACGATGGCGTGGCACACCTTGGCGTCCTCCGGGTACAGCGCCTTCTGCACGCGCAGCGGGCCATAGTGCTGGTTGTCGAACAGGCGCGTGGTGCCGCCGTCGTCGGCAAAACCGAGCGTGAGGCTGGCCTGCCATGCGCTATGGCCGGCGGCGTGTTCTCTGGATGCGGTGGTATCGGGCATGGCTAACGTAATGCAATCGTCATGCCAGCCGAATCGCGCGCCACAGACGACGTAAAGACTTATTTCGCACCAAAGGGAATCTCGCGCACCAAATCAGTGCACTCATGACACGCGCCGAGTTTTACTTTTGTCTTTTTTGCTTGTAAAATAAACACCATTTTGATTTTCGACCAAGGACAAGCAATGCGCTTCTCGACTTTTGCAGCCGCTGCGGCGGTTACCCTGGCACTGGCTCCGGCCGCACACGCCACCGGCTTCGGCGCCAACCTGATCACCAACGGTAACGCCGAAACCGGCAACACCGCAGGCTGGAACACCACCTCCGCATTCACCGTGGTGCAGTACGGCGCCAGCGGCGGCTTCCCCTTCCCGGCCGATCCGGGTCCGTCCGACCGCGGCACCTACTTTTTCGCCGGCGGCGAGAGCAACGCCAAGTCCACCGCCAGCCAGGTCATCGACCTGTCGGCGCTGAGCACCGCGATCAACACCGGCGCCTCGCGCTACGACCTGTCGGCCTGGCTGGGCGGCTATGCATCGCAGAACGACAACGCCACGCTGACCGCCACCTTCTTCGGCAGCGGCGGCGCCGTGCTGTCCAGCGCCAGCCTGGGTCCCGTCTCCAACTCGGAACGCGGCAGCCAGACCGGCCTGCTGCTGCGCGACACACAAGGCTACATTCCGGTCGGCGCACTCAATGTCGGCATCACGCTGACCATGACCCGCGACGCCGGCTCGTACAACGACGGCTATGCGGACAACCTGTCCTTCGCGGTGGCCACCGCGCCGGTGCCGGAAGCCGATACCTACGCCATGCTGCTGGGCGGCCTGGCCTTGCTGGGCGTGGTCGCCAAGCGCAAACAGCGCAAGGTTTAAGCCTGATCGTTGCGCCGTAATCAAGGGAGCTTTGCGCCGCGCGGCCTGTTTGCGCGCGGTGCCCGTCCCCATACTGTTTGCTCCCCTAATTGATTAAGTGAGCACAGCATGAAAATATTCGTCACCGGCGCGGCAGGCTTTATCGGCGGTTCCATCGCAGCGGGCCTGGTACGCGCAGGCCATCAGGTGGTCGGCCTGGTACGCAATCCCGAACAACTGCAGGAAGTCGCCTCGATCGGCGTGACCGGCGTGGTCGGCACCCTCGACGACCGCGATCTGCTGATCGCCCAGGCCAAGGCGGCGGATGCCGTCATCAACGCCGCCAGCAGCGACAACCGCGCCGCCGTCGAAGCCTTCATCGACGCACTGGCCGGCAGCGGCAAGGTATTCCTGCACACCAGCGGTTCCAGCATCGTCAGCGACGCCTCCGGCGGCGAAGCCACGGACCGCATCTACTTCGAAGACCAACTCCCCGCCCCCACCGCCGACAAGGCCGCGCGCGTCGCCATCGACGACCTGGTGCTGGCGGCCGCCGGCAAAGGCGTGCGCTCGGCGGTGCTGTGCAATACGCTGATCTACGGCGACGGCGCGCTGCCGCGCGACAGCGTGCAGCTGCCACGCCTGATCAAGCAGGCCCGCAAGAGCGGCATCGTGCGCCACGTGGGGCGCGGCTTGAACATCTGGTCCAATGTCCACATCGACGACGTGGTCGAGCTGTATCTGCTGGCGTTGGAAAAGACCGAGGCTGGCGCGTTCTACTTCGTCGAAAGCGGCGAGGCCTCGTTCCGCGACATGAGCGCGGCCATCGCCCGCGCGCTGGGACTGGGCGAGCCGCAGGACTGGCCGCTGGATCAGGCCAAGGAGGAATGGGGCTACGAGATGGCTTCCTACGCGCTGGGCTCCAACAGCCGCGTGCGGGGACAACGGGCGCGCACGCAGCTGGGCTGGAAGCCGCATGGCCCGTCGGTGTTCGAATGGATCGCCAAGCAGTGATTGCTTTTTAAATAAAATTCCGCTACCGTGTGGGCGGGGCGGATCCTTCAAGCCGGCCTGTCTTTGCTTCGGCAGGGACAGCCTCTACGGGGCTACCCCGTGGGATTTTTAATGTTCAGCATTTCGCCGCATGAGCGCCGTTGCGCTACCGCGCAAGATAGCTCACGCATCACGAGACTCGTTGAAGGCTCTCCGCTCCTTTCACTACGCATGACGATTGCAAAACTTACCGCGTTGGCGCTGGCCGATACGATGCTGGCTTCGGACGGCAGCGTGGACAAGCTGATTGCGGCATGCAGCCGCGTTTTCGGCGCGCAGCAGCCGTGGGCGCCGAAGATATGCGCGGCGCTCAGCGAACGGACTGGCCGGAACTTCCACTGCTTCAGCCGGCGCGAGATCGCCGACATCCTGCTCCATCTTCTCGGCCACGGCCACGACCACGACGACGAAGAAGAGCGGCCCTTCATCGAGCTGCCGGCGGTGCGGCGCTATTGCATCGACCCGCCGATACGCCCGCCGCGGGACGAGTGGTCCGCCGCGCTGGCGCTGCCGGAACTGCCCACGGTGGGCGCGCTGGCCGCGTGGCTGGACGAACCGGTGGATGCGCTGAACTGGTTCGCCGACCAATGGCGCGTTGAGA
The DNA here is from genome assembly GCF_040362985.1 of Duganella caerulea. Classification (NCBI taxonomy): domain Bacteria; kingdom Pseudomonadati; phylum Pseudomonadota; class Betaproteobacteria; order Burkholderiales; family Oxalobacteraceae; genus Duganella; species Duganella caerulea. Next base: position 11,172 of record NZ_BPWJ01000015.1, read on the forward strand.
GCGGCCAGCAATCGCGCCTGCAGCATTACCACTATCGCTGGGTGCCGAAGCGCAGCGGCGGCCTGCGCCTGATCGAGATCCCCAAGGCGCGGCTGCGGCGCATCCAGCAGAAAATCCTCCGTCAGCTGCTGGACCGCTTGCCGCCGCATCCGGCCGCGCATGGCTTCCTGCGCGGACGCTCCTGCGTCACGCACGCCGCGCTGCACGCGGGCCGGCGCATCGTCATCCGCATGGACCTGAAGGATTTTTTCCCGAGCATTCAGTACTCGCGCATCCACGCGCTGTTTGAAAAGCTGGGCTACCCGCCGGCCGTCGCCGGAACGCTGGCGCGGATCTGCGTCAACCGCGCGCCGCGCGGCGTGTTCCGCGAACCGATGGAAGGCGGCTCGCTGCCGTGGGCCGAGCGCCAGGCCCTGAAGTCGCACCATTTGCCGCAAGGCTCCCCTTGCTCGCCGGCGCTGGCCAACCTGTGCGCCTACCGCCTCGACATGCGCCTGCAAGCGCTGGCACAGTCGCTGGGCGCGTCGTACAGCCGCTATGCCGACGACCTGGCGTTTTCGGGAGAACAGGATTTTGCGCGCACCGCGGAGCGGTTCCATATCCAGGTCGCCGCGATCGCGCTCGAAGAAGGCTTCCGCATTCATCCCCGCAAAACGCGGCTGATGCGCGAAGGGACGCGCCAGCAGGTGACGGGCGTGGTCGTCAACGCGCATCCCAACATCGCGCGCGACGAATACGACAGGCTCAAAGCCACGCTGACCAACTGCGCGCGGCATGGGCAGGCCAGCCAGAACCGCGACCGCCATCCCAACTTGCGCGCCTACCTGGCCGGCAGGATTTCCTACGTCGCGATGGTCAACTCGAACCGGGCGCTTAAATTGAAGCGCCTGTTCGACGCCATCGCGTGGCCTGCCTGAGCGAGTCCGCTCACTTTTTCTGCTTGGCGTCGAAGGCTTTTATCAGGTCGCCATCGGGCACGCCCGGCAGCGGAACAGCCTTGCCGTTGAAGGTCAGCTTGCCCTGACGGATTTCGATGGCCGAGCGCAGTTCGCCCTTGTCCATCACCGCGAAGCCTTCGTTCACCAATTTTCCGATCACCACGGCGGCGATGTTCTTGCCAGCCGTCTCGATCTGTTCGGCGGCATTGGGCGCCGACGCATCCACCTGCTTGGCGCCCATCAGGTGCGCCACGTCGTTGACCATGGAAACCGGCAGGCGCACGTCAAGGCGCGCGATAATCTTCTTGGCAAATGCCATCGGCGAGCTGAAATCGGCGTCCACTACCTTGTCGAAATCGATGCGGCCCTTGATCGACGCGGTATTGCCGCGATAGCTGGCGCTGATGTCGTCGATTACCAGGCTGGCGCCGCTCGTCACCATGTTCTTGCCGAAGGCTTTCATGGTCCTCAGCGTCAGCTCTGTCTGGGCATCTTCCGGCAGGCCGCTGCCCTGCACCTTTTTCAATTCGCGATCGGCGTCCGCCAGCGCCTGCGCCGGCATATTCACTACACGCAGGCCGATATTGGCGTGCTCGATGGACGCGCCACCAAACAGGATCGACTTGATCGAGAAACCGTAGTTCAGGTCGGCCTTCTTGCCGTGGAGCGCGATGCCGAAGGCCGCAGACATATCTTCCAGCCGCCAGGTCTCCTTGAAGTCGGAGCTACCCGGCGTCGTTCCGCGCACCACCACCGAACCCACTTTTATCACGCCGTTGCCGTACCAAAGGCCGTCCTTCACGCGCGACTGCTTGAAGTCCATCGACATCTTTTCAAGTGTGCCGCTGCCCGAAGTGCCGAGGATGGACAACGAGGGCCACGTCGCGATGGTATCCATCGTGGTGCCGGCTTTGTTGACGACGGTCCTGGCATTGAGTTCGGCCCACGAAAACGCCACCGCATTTTCGTCCAGATACGTGTGCGGCGCCAGCTTCGCTACGTAAACGGCCTGTCCTTTCGGGCCGGCGGTGCGCTGCATCGCGAATATATGCTCGTTGCCGAACACCTCTTTCAGCTTGGGGCGCAGCGCCGGCGAAAATTCGAGTTTCGAAAAAATCTCCAGCCGCTTCACGGTGTCCGTCTGCGCGCCCACGGCCGCGCTGATTTCCTTGCCGGCGGCGGCTACGGTCTCGATGAAGGAGGACTTCACCCGGGCAGCCGGTGCGACCGGCGCCGGTATGACGGCCGGCGGCATCTGCTCGACGGCCTGGATGGAGGTATGCGCCAGCAAGGCGCCGGCGATGGCTACTGCGAGTATCGATTTTTTCAACGTGCGGTCCGAAGAAAGTGGTTATGGTAGGGCCGCGATTCTACCCAACCACCTTGGTTCGGAAATACACACTTTGTCACGGTCCCCATTACATCTGGGAGAGCTTAATCCAGGTCGGGATAAGGGCTCTTGCCGCCTTCGGCGATGAAGGTGTCGATGCGCGCCTCCAGCACCGGCAGCGGCACGGAGCCCAGTTGCAGCACCGTGTCGTGGAAGGCGCGGATGTCGAACTTCGATCCCAGCGCCGCCTCGGCCTTCTTGCGCGCGTTGATGATGCTCATCTCGCCCAGGTAGTAGGACAGCGCCTGGCCCGGCCACGAAATGTAGCGGTCCACCTCCGTCTCGATCTCGTGGTCCGACAGCGCGGTATTGTCATGCAGGTAGTCCTGCGCCTGTTTGCGGGTCCAGCCCTTGCTGTGGATGCCGGTATCGACCACCAGCCGCGCCGCGCGCCAGGCCTGGTAGCTCAACATGCCGAACACCTCGTACGGCGTTTCGTACATGCCCATCTCCACGCCCAGCCGCTCCGAGTACAGCGCCCAGCCCTCGCCATAGGCCGAGATGTAGGCGTTGCGGAACGGCGGACGGCCCTTCTGCTCCATCGCCACCGGCATCTGGAAGGCGTGGCCCGGCGCCGATTCGTGCAGCGTCAGCGCCGGCATCGAGTACAGCGCGCGCGCCGGCAGGTTGTAGGTGTTGACCAGGTAGACGCCGGGACCGCCGCGGCCCGAGGTGTAGAACGGCGCCTGGTCGTCCGGCACCGGGATCACGGCGAAGCGGCGGCGCGGCAGGTAGCCGAAGTACTGGCCGACCTTGCCGTCGAATTTCTTGGCCACCCAGGCGGAACGCATCAGCAGCTCTTCCGGCGTCTTGGCGTAGAAGCGCGGATCGGTGCGCAGGAACTGCAGGAAGGCCGGCAGGTCGCCTTCGAAGCCGGTCTGCTTGATCACGTCCTGCATCTCGCCGCGGATCTTGGCCATTTCGCTCAGGCCGATCTTGTGGATCTGGTCCGCGCTCATCGAGGTGGTGGTGAATTCGACGATCTTCGACTGGTAGTAGGCTTTACCGTCCGGCAGACTCTCGGCCGCCAGCTCGGTGCGCGCCTTCGGCACGTATTCCTCGCGCATGAACTTGAGCAGCTTGGCGTACGACGGCAGCACGTAAGCCTGGATCGCCTTCACGCCCTCGGCGCGCAGCGCCTCCTGCTGCGCCGCCGGCATGGTGGCCGGCATGGTCTTGAACGGCAGGTAGAACACCGTGTCCTGCGGGGTCTTGGCGTCGGTGACGGAGGTGATCGACGAATCGCGGCCGATCAGCGTGACCTTGGGCGGCGTGAAGCCGCGCGCCAGGCCGGCGCGCATATTGTCCATCTCCTCGTCGAAGTAGCGCGGCGTCTCGGCCAGCTGCTTGAGGTAGTCGCGGTACTGCTTTTCATTGGCCAGCGGCTTGCGCGCGCCGGACGCCATGTTGGACCAGAAGGCCGAATCGGCGTTGAGCGGCTTCTCGTATTCGCGGAACACCTGGCCGGCGATCAGCGCGGCGATCTGCGCCTTGTAGACCTGGTAGTTGATGCGCTCCGGCGCCGACAGCTTGTCCTGCGAAATGCCGTCGAGCTTTTTCATCACGCCCTGCCAGTAGGCCAGCCGCTGCTTCTGGGTGGCGGCGTCGATGCGCGGCAGCGATGCCGAGACGCCGTTGTCGTCGTCCTCGTCCTCTTCCTGTTTCTGGCTGATGCGCCACTTCCACTCCTGGGTGTAGATGGCTTTGAACTGCGCGTCGGCGGGGCCGGGCTTGACGGCCGGCGCCGGAGCGGCTTGCGTGACGGAGACGGCTAACAGCATGCATGCGCCGGCGATGGCGGCGCTGAACTTCTTTTCCATAACACTCCAATGGGAAGGGTTGATTACATGTCCAGCAGATTACGGTGTTCGCGCAGCAGCGCGGTGAAGGCCTCGCCGTTGAGGGGGCGGCTGAAGAAGTAGCCCTGCATCTCGTCGCAACCGCGCTCGGTAAGGAAGCGCACCTGCTCGCGGGTTTCGACACCCTCCGCGATCACGCGCATATTCAGGTTGTGCGCCAGCGAGATCACCGACAGCGCGATGGCCGCGTCGTTGGCGTTGGTGGTCACGTCGTCGACAAAGGATTTGTCGATCTTCAGCACGTCGATCGGGAAGCGCTTCAGGTAGCTCAGGCTCGAATAGCCGGTGCCGAAATCGTCCAGCGAGATGCTGACGCCGATGTCCTTCAGGCGGCGCAGCGCGGCCACCGCCTTGTCCGGATCGCCCATCACCGTGCCTTCGGTGATCTCCAGGCCCAGGTGGCCGGGCGCGATGCCGAACTTGCGCAGCGTGCTTTCCACATACGGCACGGTGGCGTCGTTGGCGAACTGGCCGGCCGCCAGGTTGACCGACACCTTGATGTCGCCCAGTCCCTGGTCGTGCCACACCTTGATCTGCGCGCACACGCTCTCCAGCACCCACTCGCCGATCGAATTCACCAGGCCATATTCCTCGGCCAACGGAATGAAGCGGTTCGGCGGCACCTTGCCCAGCACGACGTTATCCCAGCGCAGCAGCGCTTCCGCGCCCAGCATGGCGCCGGTCTTCAGGCACATTTGCGGCTGGTAGTGCACCTCGAATTCGTCGCGCGCGATGGCGCCGCGCAGCTGTCCCTGGATCGCCAGCTTGTCGCGGATTTCCGCGTCCATGCGCTCTGTGAAGAAGGCGTAGTTGTCGCGGCCTATCTCCTTGGCGCGGAACAGCGCCGTGTCGCCGTTGCGCACCAGCTCATCGAAGCTGTCGCCGTCGGTCAGGCTGACGGCGATGCCGATGCTGGACGTGACCATGATCTGCTGGCCGTCGATCACCAGCTCGCGGCGCAGGCCGGCCAGGATCTTCTGCGCCAGTGCCATCGTCGCGCCCAACTGGACATCGTCCGGCACGATGATCTGGAATTCGTCGCCGCCCTGGCGGGTCACGATGTCGCCCTCGCGCACGGTCTCGTTGAGGAACTTCGACACCACCTGCAGCGCCTTGTCGCCGACGTCGTGGCCGTAGGAGTCGTTGATGCTCTTGAAGCGGTCCAGGTCCAGGCACATGACGGCCACGCAGCGGTGCTCGCGCTTGGCCGTGGCCAGCGTCTGCTCGAACCGCTGGCGCGCCAGCAGGCGGTTCGGCAGGCCGGTCAGCGCGTCGTGGTTGGACAGGAAATCGATCAGGTGCTGCTCGGCCTTGCGTTCGGTCAGGTCCATGAACACCGCCACGTGGTTGATCACCTGGCCCTGTTCGTCCCTTACCACCGAGGCGCTCAGCAGGCCCGGATAGGTGTCGCCGCTCTTGCGGCGCGCCAGCACCTCGCCCGACCAGTGGCCGGTCTTGACGATGGACTGCGCCATCAGCTCGAAGGACTTGGCGTCCGGATCGCCGGCGTGCAGCAGGGCCACGCTCTGGCCCACCACCTCGTCCGCGCTGTAGCCGGAGATCTGCGTGAAGGCGGGATTGGTGGCGACGATGCGCCCATCGCGGTCGGTGACGACGATGGCGTCCTGCGTGGCCTCGAACACCTGGCTGGAGAGCCGCATGAATTCCTCGTTGGCGCGGCGCTGCTCGACTTCCCTCTCCAGCGACGCGGCCAGCGCTGCCAGCTCGGTGGTGCGCTCGGCCACGCGTTCCTCCAGCAGCGCGCGTTCGGCCGCCAGCGCCTGCTGGGCGCGGCCCAGCCGCACATGGGCGTCGGTGCGGGCCAGGATTTCCTCGGCCTGGAAAGGCTTGGCGATGAAGTCCACCGCGCCCAACGCGAAGCCGCGCACCTTGTCGTCGGTGTCATGCTGGGCCGAGAGGAAGATCACCGGCACCTGGCTCAGCTCCGGCGACGCCTTCAGGCGCCGGCACACTTCGAAACCGTCGATGCCGGGCATGCGCACGTCCAGCAGGATCAGCTCCGGCGGGCGTGACTGCGCGGTCCACAGGGCCAGCTCGCCGTTGGGGGCCTGGCGCACGTAGTAGCCCGCTTCCGTCAGCAGGTCGCTCAGCAGTTTGAGCGAGGCCGGCGTGTCTTCCACGATCAGCACTTCGCCTTTGGTGTGTTGTTCCGACAAATCCCGATGCATGTAAAACTCTCTCGCCTGGTTTGCTGCCGCTATCATATACCCGTCAGGCTTGCGCCTCCAGTTCGTTGTCCGCCTCGTCCAGCAAACCGCACAGCTGCGGATACTGGTGCAACCGTATCATGTGCTCGATGCGCTCGACCACCTCCGCCAGCTCCAGCGGCAGGGGCGCCAGCAACAGCGCTACGCGCGGCAGGTTCAGTTCCTGCAGCGCGGTCTTGAGCTGCTGGCGCAGCGCCCGGTCCAGCAATCCCAGGTCGCCGCGCGACAGCGGCGGCAACATGGGCTGGCGCGCGCCGTGATGGCGGCGCATGAACTGCAGGCCCAGTTGCTGTTCCAGCACCGCGTACAGCTGCTCCTGTTCGACCGGCTTGCGCATGAATTCATCGGCGCCGGCGGCCAGCGCCTCCTCGCGTTCCTCGGCGTAGGCGGATGCGGTCAGCATCACCACCCGTGGCTGCGGGCCGGCGGCGTTGGCGCGGATCTGGCGCGTCGCGCTCAAGCCGTCCAGCGCCGGCATGCGCCAGTCCATGAACACCAGGTCCGGCCGCCAGACATCGACCATCGCCAGCGCCTGGGCGCCGTCGCCCACCACCGCCACCTCGAAGCCCAGCGGCTGCAGCAGGTTTTGCAGCAGCGCGCAGCCGTCGGCGTTGTCGTCGGCCACCAGGATGCGGCGGCCGCGCTGCGGCGGCGCCAACGCGGCCACCTCGTCGTCCTCGCCGATGACGGGCGCGCTGTCGGCCACCTGCACCGTGATCGCGAAACGGAAGGTGGCGCCGGCGCCGGGCGCGGACTGCACCGTCAGGTCGCCGCCCATCAGCTGGACGAATTCGCGCGAGATGGTCAGGCCCAGGCCCGTGCCTTCATGCGCGCCGGGGCCGTCGGCCTGGATGAACGGTTCGAAAATGCGCGCCTGGTCGGCCTGCGAGATGCCCGGGCCGGTGTCGATCACGGCGAATTCCAGCTCGCAGCCGTGCGAGGCGTTGCGCATCGCGCCGCGCACCCGCAGCGTGACCTTGCCCTGCCCCGTGAACTTGACCGCGTTCGACATCAGGTTGAGCAGCACCTGCCGCAGCTTGGTGCCGTCCACGCGGGCGCCGGCGGGCAGGCCGGCGGCGTCCAGTTCCAGCTCCACGCCGGTCTGGCCGGCGCGCATGCTGACCATGTCCATCACTTCCTGCAGCATGTCGTGCAGGCCGACCACCTCGGTCTGCAGGCTGGCGCGGCCCGCCTCGATCTTGGACAGTTCGAGGATGTCGTTGATCAGCGTGAGCAGGTGCTGGCCGGAGCGGTGGATGATGGCCAGGTTGCGCTTCTCCTCCGGCAGCATGTTCTTGGAGTCGGCCATCAGGCGCGAGAAGCCGATCACGGAATTGAGCGGCGTGCGCAGCTCGTGGCTCATATTGGCCAGGAAGGTGCTCTTGGCCTGGTTGGCCGCCTGCGCCTGCAGCACCGCGACCGACAGCGCGTTGGTGCGTTCGGCCACCAGGTCCTCCAGGTGGATGCGGTGGCGGCGCAGCTCCTGCTCGGCCACGCGGCTGGCGGTGACGTCGTAGTTCACGCCGACCATGCGTGCCGGATGGCCCTCGGCGTCGCGGAAGATCATGGCGTCGCCCTTGATGTAATGGACCGAGCCATCGGCCCAGACCACGCGGAACTCCACGTCGAATTCCGCCGTGCCCTCGAGCGCCTGCTGCAGCAGCGCTTCGGTAGGGATGGCGTCGTCGGGATGCATCATGCTGCGCCATAGCTCGAACGGGCGCTCGACCTTGCGGCCCTCGATGCCGTGCAGGCGGTACATCTGCTCGTCCCACACCACTTCGTCGCTGATGATGTTCCAGTCCCAGATACCGATCGCCGCCGCGCTGCTGGCGATCTGCAAGCGTTCCTCGCTGGCGTGCATGGCCACGAAGCGGCTGTCCATCAGGCGCACCATCTCGCGGATCGAGCCGTTCAGGGTTTTCAGCTCGCCGAAGAACCAGTCGGTGGGCGGCAAGGCGCCCGGATTCTGGCCGGCCTTGACGTTGGCGGCGTAGCGTTCGATGGTGGTCAGCGGCTTGAGGATCAGCTGCCATAGCAGCAGGTAAAGGCTCAGCACCAGCGTCACGTCCAGCACGAAGATCATGCCGGCGATGGTGTAGAGGCGCTGGCGCAGCTGCTCGATCAGGCCGGCCGGCGAGGCGAACACGGTGATCGTGCCGATGTTCTGGCCGCCGGCGACGATGGGCCGCTCTTCAAACAGCAGCTCGGGATTGTCCGGCATGCGGGTGGCGGCCACCAGCTGCGCCTGGTCGTTGCGGGTGATGATGAAGGGATGGTTGCTGGCCACCGGCGCCACCGCGCTGGCGTACAGGTCGCGGTTGCTCAAGCCGCTCTTCATGATGGTGACGATCTGGGTCTCGTCGAAGTTCCACGCCGGCAGCGCCACGGCGGCGGACAGCTCGTCGGCGCTGTTGGCCAGTGTCTTGTGCAGCTGCTCCCAGCGTTGGGCGCGCTCGACCTGGTAGAAGTACAGCGCGAAGGTCGTCAGCACCAGCGTCACCACGGCGGTCAGCGTGACGCTGACGAATACGGCGATCGATACTTTTCCTGCGCGGCGGGCAAGTCGGTCCAACATCGGAAAACCATTCTTTTGGGGTTAGTCTGCGGAGCTTCGACTTAAATCATAGGTTCAATCCGACCTGAAGTCCATGCATTTTATTGCCCAAAAGGATTAAATTACAGAAACAGCAAGTTTTTACACAATCATGCAACATCCTTGACGGTTTGCAAATGGTCGCAGGCGATGGCCGTGCTCAGGAACAGCTGCCCGTTCAGCTCGCGCAGCAGCGCCGTGCCGCGCAGCCGGTCCAGCACCGGCCCCTTCACTTCGGCCAGATGCAGGCCGATGCCGCGCCGCTTCAGGCGCTGGTTCAGCTCGGCCAGTTCGTACAGCGCCGTGGTGTCGATCGAGCTCACCGGCGACATCACCAGCACCAGGTGGCGCGCGCTGGCGTGGGTGGCCAGCTCGCATTCGATGCGCCCGGCCACCGCCTCCATATTGCCGAAGAATAGATTGGCGTCGATGCGCAGCACCAGCGTTTCCGGCCGGGTTTCGACCGGATAGCGCTCGACGTTGCGGAAATGCTCGGTGCCGGCGATGCGGCCCAGCACCGCGATGTGCGGCCGGCTGGCGCGCCAGATCAGGGTGCCCATCGACAGTGCCACGCCGACCACCACGCCCGCCTCCACGCCCAGTACCAGCACGCCCAGGCAGGTGGCGGCCCACGCCAGCACGTCGCTGCGGTCGTACTGCCAGGCGGTGCGCACGATGTCCAACTCCAGCATGCCGAGCACGGCGACGATGATGGTCGCGGCCAGCACCGGCAGCGGCAGCAGCGCCAGCCAGCCGGTGGGCGCGACCAGCGCGGCGGCCAGCAGCGCGGCGGTGACGATGCTCGACAGCGGCGTGTGCGCGCCGGCCGCGTAGTTGACGGCGGAGCGCGACAGGCCGCCGGTGACGGGGAAGCCGCCGCTCAAGGCGCTGGCCACGTTGGCCGCGCCGAGGCCGATCAGCTCATGGTTGCTGACCAGCTTCTCGTTGCGCTTGAGCGCCAGCGACTGCGCCGACGACATCGACGTCAGGAAAATGATAAAGCCGATCAGCAGTCCCGGTTGCAGCAGCGGCTTCCAATGCGGGGCCGAGGTGGCCAGGTTCAGATGCGGCAGGCCGCCGGGGATGGCGCCGGCGGTGCGCACGCCCTGCTCGCCCAGGCTGGTGGTGGCCATCAGCGCGATGCCAGCCACCACCACCATCATCGGCATCAGCTTGGCGGCGACTTCGGCGCCGGCCGGCTTCAGGCCGCAGCGCTTGAGCAGGCCGGCCAGGTAAAGCCGGGACAGCACCAGCAAAATTAAAGCGCCGACACCCAGCGCGGCGCTGGGCATGTGCAGGTGCGGTGGCTCGGCGCCAAGCAGGGTATGCAGCTGGTTGAACGCGATGACCAGCGCCGAGCCGACCGTAAAGCCGCTCATCACCGGACGGGAAAAGAAGTTGGCCAGGAAGCCCATGCGCAGCAGGCCGCACAGCAGCAGGGCCGCGCCGGAGATCAGCGCCAACTGCGCGGCCAGCACGCCGGACAACGCGGAGCCGGCCGGGGCCAGGGGTGCGATCGCGGTGGACGTCATCAGCGCGATGATGGCCATCGGCCCCACCGACTGCGTCATGCTGCTGCCGAACAGCGCGTAGGCGATGGGCGGCAGGATGCTGGCATACAGCCCCGCCACCGGCGGCAGGCCGGCCACCAGCGCGTAGGCGGTGGCTTGGGGGATCATCATCATCGCCACCACCAGGCCGGCGGAGAGATCGCCGACCAGCAGCGGGCGCCGGTAGTGCTTCAGCCAATGCAGCATGGTCGGTCCGTGGAGCTGGAAAATATCGCCAGTCTACGCGATCAGCTCCCTGCGGCCCAGACGCTCATGCGTTTTTTTTATAAGCTAATCTGAAAAACGCATAAGAGGACCCGCCGTCAACGTGGCGGCAGCGACGTTTGCACCGCTTGGAGGATCTCAAGCGACAGGGCCTCGTCGTCCACGGCACGCGACAGCACGATCGCCCCGACCATCGCGGCGTAGGTCGCCAGGGCTTGGCGGCGCTTGTCGGCATCGTCGGCGCCCGGCATCAGTTGTTCGAGAACGGCCATCTGCGCGCTGGCACCCTCGGTCAGCGCGTGGCGCGCCTTGGGGCCGAGGCGCCCGATGTCGGCGCCCAGCGAGGTCACGGAACAGCCGTTGGCGGGACCGTCGCGATGCTTGGTCGACAGGTAGCCGGCGCCGATCTTGTCCAGGGCGGTGTCCGCGTCCTGCTCCACATAGCCGCGCCAGCGCTCGACGGAACGCTTGAGCGCATGCGCGGTGGCCTCGGCCAGCAAGTCTTCCTTGGAGGCGAAATGGCCATAGAAGCCGCCGTGCGTCAGCCCGGCGTTCTTCATCAGGTCGGCCACGCCGATGCCGTCATACCCTTTTTCGCGGAACAGGCGCGCGGCCGTTTCCACGATGCGCTCGCGGTTGAGCGCAACTTGTTCCCTGCTGACTTTCATATGCACCTCCCTCTTACGTCCATTGACATCATACATGATGAGCGTAATATATCAATCATTACGACCATCATTTAAAGGAGTGCCGCCATGAAAGCTGTCATCAGTGCCTATGCCCGTTCGCCCTTCCACTTCGCCCGCAAGGGCAAGCTGGCCGAAGTCCGTCCCGACGATCTGGGCGCCCAGGTGGTGCAGGGCCTGATGCGGCGCACCGGGCTGGATCCGAAGCTGCTGGACGATGTGATCCTCGGCTGCGCCTACCCGGAATCCGCGCAGGGCAACAACCTGGCGCGCATCGTCTCGCTGCTGGCCGGCTTTCCGCATGAGGTGCCGGGCATGACCATCAACCGCTTCTGCGGCTCGTCGATGTCGGCCATCCACATCGCCGCCGCGCAGATCGAGGCGGGACTGGGCGAGGCTTATCTGTGCGTCGGCGTCGAATCGATGACGATGGTGCCGCAGGGCGGCTACAACTTCTCGCCCAACCCGCGACTGCTGGCGCAGACGGATGCCTACATCAGCATGGGCGACACCGCCGAAAACGTCGCCCGCAAATACGAGGTGTCGCGCGCCGACCAGGAACTGCTGGCGTTCCAGTCGCATCAAAAGGCGGCCAGTGCCCGCGCCGCCGGCTTGTTGACCGATGAAATCGTCCCCATCGCAACCGCCACCGGCGAAGTGGTCGCCGAAGATGGCTGCATCCGCCCCGGCACCACTGTCGAAGCGCTCGCCGGCCTGAAGCCGGTGTTCGATCCGGAGCACGGCGTGGTCACAGCCGGCACCTCGTCGCCGCTGACCGACGGCGCCTCGGCGGTGCTGGTCACCAGCGAGGCCTTCGCCCTCAAGCACGGCCTGCAACCCAGCGCGCGCATCGTCGCGATGGCGACGGTGGGCTGCGATCCGGCGCTGATGGGCATCGGCCCGATTCCGGCTACGCAGAAGGCGCTGAAGCTGGCCGGCCTGCAGGCGAGCGACATCGATGTGGCGGAGATCAACGAGGCCTTCGCCTCGCAGGCGCTGGCCTGCGTGCGCGAGCTGGGGATCCGGCCAGAGGTGCTGAACATCGACGGCGGCGGCATGGCCATCGGCCATCCACTGGGCGCCACCGGCGCGCGCATCACCGGCAAGGCGGCGGCGCTGCTGGCGCGCACCGGCGGCCGTTACGCGCTGGCCGCACAGTGCATCGGCGGCGGCCAGGGCGTGGCGACGGTCTTGGAGAAGTTCACGCCGACGGCTTGACACCGCGCGTTTTTTTATCCACCATCACGGAGGTGCAATAAGCACAGTTACCAATTGAGGTTGCCCTCCCCCCATCGCTCGCTTCCCTGAGCCTACCCGCTGGACACAATGCCGCCGCAAGGGCGGCATGCTGCTTTGTGTCTGCGTATTCCATTTTTTTGCTGTACATTTTCGGCGCGCGTGCGCTGAAGGAGTTCCCATGATTTATGACGTCGTCATTGCCGGCGCCGGGCCGGTCGGTCTGTTTCTGGCTTGCGAGTTGCGCCTCGCCGGCATCCAGGTGCTGGTGCTGGAGCGGGCCGAAGACCCGCACTCTCCCCTCAAGCGGCTGCCATTCGGCATGCGCGGTTTGTCCGTGCCGTCGGTCGAAGCGTTTTACCGGCGTGGCCTGCTGAACGACATCGCGCCGCCCGCTTCGCCGCAGCTGCGCCACCAGCCCGGCCACTTCGCCGGCATCCCGCTCGACCATGCCAACATCGACACGTCGCAATGGCCGTACCGCCTGCCCAATCCCGCCGACGCCAACGCGGCGGCCGACATGGAGCACATCGAAACCACGCTGGCCGCGCGCGCAGCCATGATGGGCGCGGAGATCCGGCGCGGAGTCGAAGTCGAAGGCTTCAAGCAGTCCGGCGACGAAGTGTCGATACGGGCCGGCGGCCAAACGATCCGCGCGCGCTGGCTCGTCGCCTGCGACGGAGGCCGCAGCACGGTGCGCAAAGCCGGCCGCTTCACGTTCACCGGCACCGAACCGGAGTTCACCGGCTATTCGGTCCAGGTGGAACTGGCCGATCCTGAAAAGCTGCGCATTGGCCGCCACTACACGCCGACCGGCATGTATTTCCAGTCCCGGCCCGGCACGATAGCGATGGTCGAATTCGACGGCGGCGCGTTGCATCGCACGCAGCCGCTCACGCTGGAGCTGGTGCAGGCGGTGCTGCGCCGCGTGTCCTGCACCGACGTCACGCTGACGTCTCTCAACCTGGCGACCACCTGGACCGACCGCGCCTTCCAGGCGGCCAACTACCGCGACGGACGGGTGCTGCTGGCCGGCGATGCCGCGCATATCCACTCGCCGCTGGGCGGACAGGGACTCAACCTCGGACTGGGCGACGCGATGAACCTGGGATGGAAGCTGGCCGCCACCATGCGCGGCACCGCGCCGGCCGGTCTGCTGGACAGCTATTCCAGCGAACGGCATCCGGTCGGCGCACAGGTGCTCGATTGGTCGCGCGCCCAGGTCGCGCTGATGCGACCCAGCCCGCAGACGCGCGCGCTCGAAGCCATCGTCCGGGACCTGATCGGCACACGCGACGGCGCGACCTATTTCGCCGGCAGGGTTTGGGGTGTCGCGCTTCGTTACGATGTGGGCGGCGGCCATCCGCTGGCAGGCCGCAGCGCTCCCGATTTCGAGCTGGCCGATGGGTCGACGCTAGGCGAGCGGCTACGCTCGGGACGCGGCCTGCTGCTGGACTTCGATGCGCGCAAGCCATGGCAGGCTTGGGCCGGCCGCTGGGTCGATCGTATCGAGTATGTCGCCAGCGATGCCAAGGATACGCTGGGCTTGGGCGCGGTGCTGGTGCGCCCGGACGGATGCGTGGCGTGGGCGGGCGAGAGCAATCCCGACGAGGTGGAACTGGCGGCTGCCGCGGCGCGCTGGTTCGGCGAGCCGCAGCGGTAACGCCAAGCCAAAAGCCAAGCCGGGCTCCCGGCCGGGCGCCTGGCCAGGAACCGGGCCGGGAATCAGGTCCTACGCGGCCAGCTCGATGCAGTTGCGGCCCACGCGCTTGGCGCGGTGCAGCGTGGCGTCGAGCCGGTCGAGGACCGTGGCGCTGCCCTCGTCCGCGCCCACCTGGGCCACGGCCAGGCTCACCACCACCTCGGTGGTGCGCGGCAGGTCCGCCTCGGCGATCGCCGCGCGCAGCTTTTCCGCCAGGCGCACGGCGTCGGCCGCCGTGGTGTGGGTGGCGATCACCAGGAACTCGTCGCCGCGCATGCGGGCCAGCAGGTCCGAGGTGCGCAGCCGGCCCTTGACGATATCGGCCACCGCACGCAGCGTCGGGTCGCCGACCGGGGAACCGTATAAATCGTTTTCGGACTGGAAGCTGGCGACGTCGAACGACAGCGCCGCCAGCGGCAGCCCGTAACGGCGGGCGCGGCGGATCTCGTTGTCCAGCATGTCCTCGCCGGCACGGCGGTTGGCGGCGCCGGTGACGCTGTCGGTGGTGCTGATCAGCGAAATCTGGCCGGTCAGCTCTTCGTTCCGGTGCTTCAACTCGCTCATGCCCAGGCCGAAGCTGACGAACTGCGCCAGGCTGGCGAAGCACGCGAACTGCTCGCGCGAGAAGGTGATGTGGCGGTCGAACATCAGGCAGATGGCGCCCAGCTCAGGGCTGCCCGGCTCGGTGCGCAGCGGCAGCGCCAGCACCATGCGCACGCTGCGGTCGTGCAGCAGCATCGCCAGTTCGGGGTCGCCGGCTTTTTCCGGCGCGTCCAACAGCACCATCTCGCCGCGCGCCACCGCCAGCAGCGGCGGGAACACTTCACGAAGCGGCGATTGCAGCAGGCGGTCGCGCCGTTGCAGCAGGCGCGCCAGGTCCAGGTGGTTGCGCGATTCCTGCGCCACCAGTTGCAGGTCGCCCCGCTCCTTCATGTGCAGCACGGCGGTATGGCGCACGCCAGGGAAATTGCACAGCGCCAGGCAAATCTGCGCCGACATCGATTCGACGGTGTCGATGCCGCTCAGCGCGCGCTGCAGGCTGCGCTGCACGCCCAACAGGTCGCGCAGCTCCTTTTCCTTGTCCAGCAGGGCTTGCTGCAGGGCGGCGGCGGCATCGGCCGGCACCGCCAGCGCCTGTTGCACGGCCTGTTGCAACTCGTCGCTCAGGACCGGGCAGATGCGGTAGTCGAACTGGCCGTAGGTCATCAGCTCCGGCAGCCAGGCGCTGTGCTCGTACGAACACAGCACCAGCACCGGCGCGCCCGCGCGGCCCCGTATCAGGGTACCGATGCCCGCCAGCTCGCTCAGTTGCTCATAGCCGTTCAAGTCCAGCACCAGCAAATCCACGTGGCGCTTGCCCAGCGCCGCGGCGGCGGCTTCGACATGCTCCGTCATGGTCAGCTGGGCGAACAGCTCTCCGCAGCAGGCCTGAAATTCCGAGCGTCGCTCGCCGGTGGGGTTAAAGAATACGCCTACGCTATTGGTCCGGTCCGACATTGTGTTACTCCCAGGCACTCTTTTAATGTTAAAAATATATCTCCGGCATTAGTGTGCCATAAAGTTCATAAAAAGCAATATTTTTTGCAATACGGACCAGATAATTTCCTTAAGAAACTTCTTTTGCGTGGCCGATATGCCGCATGTGTGAACGAGCGCACCGTCCCGGCGCGCGACGGCGTAAATACTGTCCGTTCGGAGGAAAATACCATGGCAAACATGAAAAACCAACCGGATTCCGGCGCCGGCAGCATGCAGCGCGACATCCAGCAGCGCCAGGACCAATCCGACGCACGCAGCAAGCAGGAGCCGCGCTCCAGCCAGCTCGGCGAGCGCCAGGGCCCGGTGCAGACCACGCAGCACGACTACCCCGGCACGCCGCTGCCGGCCCAGCACCTGGAAAAGCCGGGACTGGAGGCGGACATGCAGCTGAAGCCGGAGTTCCTGGCGCCGGCCTACTGCGGCAGCGGCAAGCTCGATGGCATGGTGGCCATCGTCACCGGTGGCGATTCCGGCATCGGCCGCGCGGTGGCCGTGCTGTACGCGCGCGAGGGCGCGGACGTGGCCATCGTCTACCTCAACGAGGAGAACGAGGACGCCAACGACACCAAGCGCTACGTCGAAGCCGAAGGCCAGAGCTGCCTGCTGCTGCCCGGCGATGTGCGCGACCCGGCGTTCTGCCGCGACGCCGCCGAGCAGGTGCACGAGCGCTTCGGCCGGCTGGACATCCTGGTCAACAACGCCGCCTTCCAGGAGCACGCGCAATCGCTCACCGACCTGACCGAGGAACGCTTCGACCTGACCATGAAGACCAACGTCTATGGCTACTTCCACATGGCCAAGGCCGTGCTGCCCTACCTGAAGCGCGGCGCGGCCATCATCAATACCGGCTCGGTCACCGGCTTGAAGGGCTCCAAGCACCTGCTGGATTATTCGACCACCAAGGGCGCGATCCATGCGTTCACGATGTCGCTGGCGTCCAACCTGCTGGAGCATGGCATACGGGTCAACGCCATCGCGCCAGGCCCGGTGTGGACGCCGCTCAATCCGGCCGACGCGCCGCCCGACAAGGTGGCGCAGTTCGGCGCCAGCACCGACATGCAGCGGCCCGCGCAACCGCAGGAGCTGTCGCCGGCCTATGTGTTCCTGGCGGCGCCCTGCTGCTCCAGCTACATCACCGGGATTGTGCTGCCCGTCACCGGCAGCGTCGGGGAGTAAGCCATGGCCGCGCGGGCGTTGTGGAAAGGCGCGATCAGCTTCGGCCTGGTGCACATTCCGGTCGAGATGTATTCGGCCGTGCAGGAGCACGAGCTGGATCTGACGATGCTCGACCGGCGCGACTTTTCGCCGGTCGGCTACAAGCGCTATAACAAGAACACCGGCAAGGACGTGACCTGGGACGATATCGTCAAGGGTTACGAGTACCAGGACAACGAGTACGTGGTGCTGTCCGACGAAGACCTGAAGCGCGCCAACGTCGAGGCCACGCAGACCATCGACATCCTGGCCTTCGTCGATGCGGCCGACGTGCCGCTGACCTACTTCGAACAGCCCTACTACCTTGCGCCATCGCGCGGCGGCGCCAAGGTGTACGCGCTGCTGCGCGAGACGCTGCGCAAAGCCGGCAAGATCGGCATCGCCACGGTGGTGATCCGCACCAAGCAGCACCTGTGCGCGCTGGTCTGCGATGAAGACAAGATCGTGCTGAACACGCTGCGCTATGCGAACGAGATCCGCAGCGCGGAGGAATTGAAGCTGCCGCCCGCGACGCTGAAGGCGGCCGGCATCAGCGACAAGGAGCTGCAAATGGCGCTGTCGCTGGTGGAAGGCATGAGCGAGCCGTGGAAGCCGGAGCAGTACCACGACACCTACAAGGATGACGTGCTGGCGCTGGTGAAGAAGAAGGTGAAGGCCGGCCAGACCAAGACCATCACCGCCGCCGAGCCGGAAAGCAAGGCGGCCAAATCGTCGAACGTGGTGGACCTGGTGGCGCTGCTGCAGGACAGCCTGGGCAAGCGGCCGGCCCCGAAGCGCCGGCGCACTAAGGCGGCCGCTTAGCGGCGGCGGCGCCCTTTCCAGCCGATTGCAGCCAGGCCGGCCAGCAGCATGGCGTAGGTTTCCGGCTCGGGAACCGGCGCCGGCACCTCCGTGAACGTCACCGACGTCAGCGCGCCGTTCGCGCCCATCATCGCGTGGGTCGCATTGGAGGAATACGTGTAGTAGAAAGTCGACCGGCTAAAACTGGCGAAGTCCAATTGTCCCGGCATGGTCGTGGCGTTCAGGGCCTGGCCGGACTTATCGAAAAAGCTCAACGCCATCATCTCCGACGCGTAGGCATTGGCCGAAACGTTGGCGATGCCGAAGCTGTCCGCTCCGCCCAGCGCGGCGGCGTTATTGGCGACTTGCACATTGGTGCTGCTGTAGTTGGTGTCGCTCAAGGCGATGTTGCTGCCGCCGATGTTGGCGCCCAGCGAGTTCATGGCCGCAGGCGCCGAATACATGACGCTGACGCCCTTATTGCTGAACAAGGCGGTCTCGGTGTCATAGCTGAAGTGGCCGCTGATGATATCCCCGACCGAAACCTTGCTGCCCGACAGACTGCTGGAAGTGACTGGGCCGCCGTCGAACGTCATTGGCGAAAACTCGACCATCTCCTGGATCTTTGCAGTGAAATCAAATTGGTAGACGCTCGCTTGGGCCGAACTGAACAGGCTCAAACCGGCTAACAACATTGGCAGTTTTTTCATCTGGAAGATCCCGAAATATATGTCGATTCGTCATTAAAACATCAACAACAACTGTTGTCAATATTAAACAATAATTTAATTAAAGTCATGACAGAATCAGGCCTTGCCAGGCTTGAACCCCATGGCGCGCATCGCAGCCGCCAGCCCCTTGGCGGACTTCGCGTAATCGTCCCAGGGCGTGTTGCCCACATCGAGCCGCGTGTGCACGTTGGCGACCGTCCATTGGTCGGCGCCGTGCAGCCCGTCCAGCTCATCCCACGCCAGCGGCACCGAAATGCCCAGGCCCGGACGGCTGCGCGCCGACCATGCGGCGACCGTGGTGGCGCCCCGCCCGTTGCGCAGATAGTCGATGAAGATCTTGCCAACCCGGTTGCGCGGCCCGCTCTTCAATACGAAGCGCTCGGGCAGATGCTCCGCCATGTGGGCGACGATGGCTTGCGAGAAGTCCTTGACGTCGTCCCAACCGTAGCCCGGCTTGACCGGCACCACCACATGCAAGCCCTTGCCGCCGCTGGTTTTCAGGAAGGACGGCAGGCCAAGTTGATCGAGGAAGGCGTGCATCAACTGGGCCGCCTCCTGAATCTGCGTCCAGCTGACGCCTTTGCCGGGATCGAGGTCGAACACTATGCGGTTGGGCTTTTCGTAGCTGGAGGCGTTGGCGTTTTGCGTGTGCAGCTCCACAACGTTCCACTGCGCCGCCGACAGCAGGCCTTGTTCGCTCGAGACTTCCAGCATTGGCGGGTGATCCGGATCCAGCGCGGGGTCGAGCTGTTTAACGCCGGGCAGCTTGTTGGTCTCGGAATGCTTCTGGAAAAACAGTTCGCCGCCGACGCCGGCCGGCGCGCGCACCAGCGAAACGGGACGCCCCTTCAGATGCGGCAGTATCAATGCGCCCACCAGCGCGTAGTAGCGCACCAGCGTGATCTTGGTGGCGCCGCTTTCCTTATCGATCACGCGATCGGGATTGGTGACCTTGAGTGAGGCGGGCAGCTTGCCCTGCACTGTGCTTGCTGGCTGCATGTCTGTTTCCTCCTTCAGGTGGGCCGGCACTTCGCGCACGATGGCGTCGGCTTTTTTGTCCTTGCGCAGGCCTTTGAAGACGGCGTGGCGGATGGAGCCCGAATGCGTCCACTCGCCGAAGCTGACCTCCGCCACCAACGTGGGCTTGAGCCAGTGGGCCTTCTTCTCGATCTCGCGGCTGGGGGCGAACGGACTTTTATCGGTCGCCAGCTTGTCCATTTTAGCTCTGATGTCCTGCAGCGTACCGGCGTTGAAGCCGCTGCCGACGTTGCCGGCGTAGTGCAGCTTGCCGTCCTTGTCGTAAGTCCCCAGCAGCAGCGAGCCGAAACCGCTGCGCGAGCCTTGCGGATCGGTGTAGCCGCCGATGACGAATTCCTGGCGCTGGCCGCATTTGAGCTTGATCCAGCTGCCGCTGCGGCGCGCCGTGTAGATGCTGTCGCGCCGCTTGCCGATGATGCCTTCGAGGCCCATGCTGCAAGCGGCGGCGATCATCTCCTGCGGTCCTGCGCCCAGCGCGGCGCTGAGGCGGACGGTGTCCGACGGCTTTTTGTCGAGCAGCGCTTGCAGGATCGCGCGGCGCTGCTCCAGCGGCGTGTGGCGCAGGTCGCGACCATCGTGGAATGGGATGTCGAACACGAAGTAGACGATATCGGCCGGGTTGTTTTCATCGAAGGCGTTTTGCAGCAGGCCGAAGTCCGGACGGCCGTTTTCATCGTGGACGACGATCTCGCCGTCGTACCAGCCGTTGGGCAGCTTCATTTTGGCGATGGCCGCGTGCAGCGCTTGCAAGCGGTGCGTCCAGTCGTTGCCGTTGCGCGTGATCAGGCGTATGTCCTTGCCGTCGACGCGCGTGAGCAGGCGATAGCCGTCGAATTTGATTTCAAACATCCAGTCATCGGGCGACGATGGCGGGCCATCGACCAGCGTCGCCAGTTGCGGCGACAGCGTCTCCGGCAGGCCGGCGGCGGGCGCCTCCGACAACGCGGCTTTCGGCGCGGGGACTGCATGCGCCGCGCCGTGCCCGGGCTGGCTTTTACCGGCCGCCGGCAGCGCTTTGACGGAATCCGGCATTTCATCCACCACGCTAAACTCGGCCGCGGGCCGCGCGTAGTCGTCCTTCTCCTTGATCAGCAGCCAGGGCTCCTGCTTCTCGCCCTTGCCTTTCATGCGCACCAAGGCCCAACGGCCGTGCATCTTGTGGCCCGACAGCTCGAACTTCAGGTTCCCCTCCGCCAGCGCCTTGCGCGGATCACTCAAGGGCGTCCACACGCCGCGATCCCAGATAATCACCTTGCCCGCGCCGTACTGCTTAGGCGGTATGGTGCCTTCGAAATCGTTGTACGAAATCGGATGATCCTCGACATGCACGGCCATGCGCTTGTCGTGCGTATCGTAGCTGGGGCCTTTAGGTACGGCCCAACTGACCATCACGCCATCGAGCTCCAGCCGGAAATCGTAGTGCAGCCGGCTGGCCCAGTGTTTTTGAATGACGAAGGCGCGCGCCTCCCCCCCCTCCTCGCCTCCTTCGGCCGGTTCGGGCGTGATCGCGAAATTGCGCTTGGACTTGTAGAGATTGAGCTGATTTCCCATACCGCCAGCCTACCCCCGCACCGCAGCCGATTCCGTGCGGTGGCGTACCTCAATTCAACGTCAACGCGCTATCACCCACTGGAGAAATTGCCGACTGTCGATTGCAGCTGAGCGCCGCAACTGGTCAGGTGACCGGCGTATGCGACAGCGATGCCGTCGACGGTATGGTGCGGATCGCCTTCTACGATCGCGCCGACGCCATGAACAGGACAGCTGCATTGATCGCCAACACGGGCCACCGCGGTACCCTCAACGGTGAACCACGTAGCCGTCACGTTGACGACAGTTCCCCCATGGGACGTGGGATCGCCTAAGCGTATGACATTGGGCATAAATATGCTCCTCGGAAGAGTCGCCACGCAGCGCGTCGTTCGTTCATTTGGGCATTGTGGGGCGAAGACGGATGGAATTGACGATGGAGTCGTACAGCTTCATGGCCTGTTCGTCAGTCAAACTCGAACGGCGCGGCTTTCCGTCTAAAGGCCTGGCGGTTTCAAAATCAACACGGAGGCGTGGCGTGAATATACTTTTTATCGCACCAACGGCCTCCCACGTAAAGGACTGCTGCTTGATACCGTCCTCAGTTGGGATCACCTCAAGAATTTCCTCGCCCTTGAATCCGCGAACCTCATGTTTGCCGCGGCGCAGTGTCTTTACCATGGCCTTCTCCAACGGAGAATCTGGATGTTTGTCCAACCGTTGCAACAGAGAGTTGTCGCCAGCCTGGGGTACCGTCTGACTAAAAACGGAAACCCATACGTCGGGCCACTCCTTCAAGTTGAACTTTATTCTGGCCTCTTCAAAATGTTCTTCGACGCCATCGTTAGCAACAAAGCCGTCCTTGAAGCAAAAACCTGGCTCCGTTGGGACTTCGTCCTGCGCACGCGGCCGAAGATGCGCAATAAGGTCCGTTTCCAGTCCTTGAACCATTTCATTAATCGTCCGGTCGTTATAGGGGCCCTGTGCAAACGAAAACAAAATTCCATCGTCCCAGTGATACATCTCTACACGGAAGAGTTTTCTGCCAAATACGTTATCGCTGGAAATAAAGATTCTCGTGTTTAGGACAGCGGTGTTCTTCACGTCAAAAAATTGATAATTGTTTGGATTCTTTCCCTTTCGCGCATCCAGTTCGCGCGCTGCCATCTTCTTAGTGAATGCTTCAACTCCACCACTAAGCGACTCCGAACGAATTTCGCCATACATGATGGTAGCTTGTTGGCCTAGTTCCTTAATATGCACGCCTTCGGGCAAATCGATCAGGAAACGACCGAAACATAACGTCTTCGATTTACTCATCACAGATTCTTCGGCTTGGGCCGTGATCGTGCCAACGCTGGTGATGGCAGCGATACAGCAACTGACGAATCGCTGATCGAGTCTTATCATTCCGGTTTCTTTCCTTGTTTTCTGCTGTAAATCCTTGGCTGGAATTACCGTGCGAGCATCGGTCGCGGTGCATGAAATTAACTGCCGACTGACGGCTTGCCATCGTTGACAACATCGACGTCCGTATTGGGCAACGCCGCTACTGTTGGATCATTCGGCTCTCCTTGATCGTATCCTGTCAATTGCCATACCGTCGCCATGCTGTACGTCGGTCGTTCACCTTTAAATTTCTGCCACACGGTCGGCTCCCCTCTTATGATGGCACTGGGTAACTGCTCACCAGCCTTGAAATGCTGACGCCGCCCTCCAACTATGTTGCCGGGTTCGCTGCATTGCCACCAACCAGTTTCAGGACAAACATGACCCGTGGCGGCGAGTTCTCCCAACGGCGTTTTGGGCGGTTCAACCGCGCTAGTCCTAGGAACTGCCTTCGTCGGGCGAAGACGAATGGAATTAACGATGGTATCGTACAGCTTAATCGCTTGATCATCGGTCAGCGAAGGACGAGGACGAGGTCCATTTGGCGGCAACGTGGCAGTTTCGAATTCAACCGAAAGTAAAGGTGCAAAAATATTTTTTACCGCCCCAACTGCTTCCCACGTAAACAAATGCTGCTTAATTCCTTCTTCTGTCGGAAGCAAATCGAGCACTTCCTCGCCTTTAAACCCATTAACCTCGCGCTTCCTCTGACGAAAGGTCTTAATATTCGCCTTTTCCAGTGACGAATCGGGGTGTTGAGCAAGTCGCTGCAACAACGATAAATCCCCCGCCTTTGGCACCGTCTGGCTATAAACAGAAACCCATACGTCAGGCCATTCCTTGAAATTAATCTGCATTCTAGCCTCTTCAAAGTGCTCTTCGACGCCATCGTTAGCAACAAAGCCATCCTTGAAGCAAAAGCCTGGCTCCGACGGGATTTCGCCTTGCGCACGCGGTCGAAGATGTGCAATAAGGCTCGTCTCCAGTCCCTGAACTATTCTCCCAATTTTTTCCTCTTCATAAGGTCCTTGCGCCAAGGAATATAGAATCCCGCTATCCCAATGATACATTTCAAGTCGGAATAGCTTTTCCCCAAATACATCATCGCTAGAAATGAAGATTCTCGTATTGGGGACAGCTGTCTTTTTCACCTCTACAAATTGGTAATCTTTGGGATTTTTTCCCTTTCGCGCATCCAGTTCGCGCGCCGCCATCTTTTTAGTGAAGGCTTCAACTCCGCCACTTAGTGACTCTGAACGGATCTCACCATACATAATGGTGGCTTGTTGGCCTAGCTCCCTGATATGCGCACCTGCTGGCACATCGATCAGGAAACGACCGAAACACAATGTCGTCACGCTATTCATTGCAGGCTCCATGGCTTGGGCAGTTATTGTGCAACCGCCGGCGACGACGGCAAAGACGATGTTGAGGAATCGCTGGTTGAGTCGGAACATTCTGAATTTTCTCCTTCTTTTTTCTGCGGCAAATCCTTGGCAGGGGTTGCCATCTGAATTATTTTGCTAAGACAGAAAAGGACATTGTCCAGAACGTCGCGATTGCTGTAGCTGCCTTGATGATCGAAGCCCTTCATGCGAAAAACATGCGTGGCGCCATCCGCCTTTGCGATGACCGCTCCGGACGGATTAGGAACGGTGCCGTCGCCCGCATCGGCATTCTCGTCGCTCTTAGGGCGCGGTTTATTGACCAGTTCAAGTCGAATACTCTTGTCACCTGCGGCAAGTTCTGTCCGGCCTCCCAAGCTCCATGATTTGGCCGAAAGAGTCATCAGCGACGCGCGCATTTCGTCTGATAAACGATCACTGGTATTCCAATGCACACGACCAAACGCCACCTCTTTATGGTCGGAACCATAATGAGCGTAGGTATTGGAATGACAATACAACGCAAGCGTATCGTGAAATTTCATAGAACGTTTAAGATTTTCCTTATACACTTTAAATGGCGTCATTTCGCTCCCACTAGCTTTCACCAGTTCTGCCGGATCAATTAGCGTTTCATCGATCATTCCCCACCATACATCTTGAACTTTCTTGGAATAGATTTCGTCGTAAGGGTCGGCCAGTGGCAACGCAGGAGTGAGTTCGACTTGCTGGCCATTGGACTCTTGGGATACCGTGAGCCAACCAGGCGGATATTGCTTGGTTGGTAGTAGTTCCAACGCACCACAAGAATTGGCCATCACACAAGTAATGTCGGCGGCATCCCAACCTACAATTGTGGCGACGGCCGCGCCTGTGAAATTGAAGAAGCCCCCCACTTCCGTCCCGGCCCGAAAACGCCGATAGACCACCGGTGCACCACCAACCGGCTGCACCCCATGGACTACGCCAAGTATTTTGCTTGCGTCCTTCTGCGAGGCCCGCCTCGCGACAATGCCGCCCATCGAATGCGTAACGATGATGACTTTGTCTTGAGGAATGAAATAGCTAGTCTGTTTGTACCAAGCAAGCACTTCATCGATTTTCTTGAGAAGACGGTCGGCGGCCTGCTCGTTACTATCGAGCCAATTGTAGCCGCATGCCCATACCGGATAGTAGAAATCATCCAGTCTGGCGAACTCATCGTCGGTCAGAGCCTCGATACTTCCTTTGACCGCGTTCCAGACTTTGCGCACGTCAATCGGTTCGTTAGGCGGACATGGCGAGCCGTCCCCCTCGCACCGGACAAATGGAGCGTCCTTCTTCAGCGTTTGCGCGACCGTCCATACCGCCATCTTCTTGCTGCCCTCTTTACCGGGCTGCTCATACTGATCGTTGAGCGAGCGTTCCAGTTCGGCCAATACGCCACCGTAGCTTTCGAAATGTAGTTCCCCCCAGCCCCGGCGTTTAGCTTCCTTGTCGGTCAGATTAAAATTATTATTGGGCACCTGAACCTTTCCACCGGGATCAACTTCAGTTCGTGAAGCCGTCATCTGTAACTGCCTTTGCTTCGGCGTTTGATGACGTCTGCGCCTCACCTCACCTAGTCCCGCAGCGAGGCCATTCGGCGGCCCCCATGCGGATGGCTGCTTGGGATCAGCCTCCTTCGTCATGCGCAGGTTGGTCCCCATAATCCCCGGAACGAAAATTATCGGTATCACGTGCCGGGGCGGTATGACACCGTGCGCGCGCACGGCGAATCTCGTCGGGCTGCACACCGTGTCAAAAACCGGGTCGCCTTTATCGGTGAAGCCGAGCGGCACGCGCCGCGTGGCTTGCTTATGAAGGGCCATGTATCAGTTATCCTCGCATCAGGTTTTGATATGCACGCGCAGCGCCTTGATCACGTTGTCGGTCACGACCGCTTTGGTCGCGCCATCGGCGCCGGAATCTCCCGCATCGAGAACAGCACCTCCGGCGTCCCGCGCCTCGTACGGAATCTTCTCGCGCGCCTGCCCGCCGCGCCCGGAGAACGCCATGCGTTCGTCGGTCTGCAATGTGGAGTGCGGCATATCCGGCAGCACCGGATTGCCACCACCGCCAGCGACAAATTTAAAATCGGATGCCTCGACCTTCAATGCCCCGCTCGATGACGCCACGACCTGGCCTTTGCCGAAGACCCATTGCACCCCTTCGGACCGTATCACCACTTCCGGCGCTTCGATGAGAATCGACTTGAGCGAATAGACATGCAATTCCTTGGCCGCGCCAAGCGCGATGTCGCCGTCGTGTGCCTGCACGTCCACCTTGCCGCTGGCGGCGGTTATCTGCATGCCGTTTTTATGAGCGAACAGGCCGATTTCATCTTCCGATCGCACCAATATTTTGCCGCCCGCCGTCAATTGCGTATTGCCCGCGCTGAGAACATCGATATTGGTTTGCGCACAAAGCGCCACGTTGTCCTGGCTCGAAAGCGCAAGACCGGCCGGCGCGCTGACGGCGACGATGGGTTTGCGGCCAGCAGGGTCGGGCTTGCTACCTTCCGTATTGCTGCCCTTTTCCCACTGCCGGATATGCTCGATCAGCTGAGCCAGCGGGGCGCCATCGGCATTCCCGGCGAAATGCGTTCCGGCCAGCTCGGAAAGCGTTTTATGTATGCTTTGCAGCACATCATTCAGACCGATCATCTCGTCACGGTCCAACTGATTGTCCTTTGCACCCTGACGCGCGTCGGCCGAAATCAACACGCCTTGGGCCCCGCGCACCGACACCGCATTGTCAGTGCGCAGATCGGCACCCTCGCCTCGCGCACTGGCCCGGCCGTCGTTCCTCGGGTGGGTCAGATAGCCCAGATTGAGCTCGCTATGCCCGTGCTCGCTCGCCAGTTGCGCGCTGATCTGGCCGGGGCTGTCATCCAGCCGCAGCTGGTTATAGCGCAAGCCGGTTATTTCCTTGCTCTTGATGCCTGTGACGTAGAGATTGCCAGGTAAGGTTCCGGTATGGCTGAATGACGTCGGCGGCGTTTCAGCCCCATGGACCGCTCCGGTAACGACCGGCCGGTCTGGATCGCCGCCCAGGAACTGGACCACGACCTCGTCACCTGCCCGGTGCGAGACGCTCATCCCATAGTTGACGCTGGCCCAGGGCGTGGCCACGCGTACCCAGGCGGAATCGCGGTCGCTGCCCGAGGCACCCGCGCCATCCGCATGCGTATGGTCATCGACCCGGCAGCCGGGGAATCGAATTTTGACGCAACCGAGGTTGTTGGTTTGGGTTTCCAGTCCGGGCCCGCACACCACAATGGCGGTCATCGGGTGCATGGGCGGCAGATCGACGCGCGGGTCAAACGCAGGCACTATCGGCGTGCCGCGCCGCACGCAGGTGAAACGATTGGTATAGCGCGTGCCAGTTTCGGACGCGGGCCGTGCTAGCCGTGCGCCGATGCCGATGGCATCGTCCCAGCGGCTCGCCGCAAACAGGCGCCGGACCTTTTCGTCAAGATCCGCAGGCAGATTATTTTCCGCATCAACGTGCAACTCGGTGATAACAAAGTCGTGCTCCGACGCGGGAAGCTTATCGATGTCAGGATGGCCGGTCACGCTATTCCATTGGCCCACGCACAGGTCGCGGACATCGCCCTCGCCGTAAAAGCACTGGGCCTGATACTCATGGCGCTGCATGCGCAGCTTGCCCAGTGCGTAGTAGTCGTCATCGTCGTCGCCGGCATGCGGCGCATCGACCATGTAATCGTCCAGGCTGGCGGCGAACTGCTGGCCCGAGCTCCCCTGGTCAATGGCGCTGGCGATATCCGAATTCATCATGCGGGCCTGCTTATAGTCCCAGCTCTGCCGCGTTACAACGCCCGGCTTGAGCGTCTGTACGGCGCTCCATCCGGTGATGCAATCGCGCGCTTCGGTGCCACCGGAGCGATGATAGCGCACGCTTCCGGCCGCATTTTCGGCCAGGGTACTGGCGTCATCGAAGAGCACCAAAGTATGCTGCGGCGTGTCGCTATCCGTACCCTCATCCCCCGGTGGCTGGCCTGGCCGCACAAACCACGCAATGCCACGCCGCTTCCACAAGCGCCGCAGGAACGCGGCGTCCGATTCATTGGACTGCATGGTGAATTTGCGCGCCGGATAGCTGCCGCTCAGCGAAAACGATTCAACGTTGAAGGCACTCGCCAGCACCGCATTACTCTGGCGCCACTCACTAATCATGATGTTGGTTATTTCGACTTCGTTCAGGCCCAGGAAAACGCGCGTGCTGGTGCGCTTCTCCATGATGGTCAGCGCGTCGCGCACAACCAGCTGGTAAGTCGAGAATCCGCCATCGCAGGGGCCAGCGGCGGCGCTGTCGACGAAGCCGCAGACTGCGCGCAGCGCCCCTTGATCGGTAACGAATTGCACTTCGATAGGCAGGGCGATGAATTCCTCGATGGGTAAGCCGGCCCGCGTCGACACGCAAAAAAGGCGGTATTCCAGCCCACCGCACAAAGTTTCCGTACCGGTTACGCGCATGACGAGCAAGGCCTCGCCTAGCTCTGCTTGCTTGGACGGCAAGCGCAAGCGAATCGGGCGGAAGGCGTCCGACAGACTGCCGACGACACCCAGCAATTCATGGAGATTCATGATTTCTCACGAGAGGAAATTTGGTTTCGAGAACCTGGCATAGGTGCCGGACAGGGTTTCCGCACGACAAAGTTCAAAAGCTGGAGAAATTATACAGATAAATAGCAAAAAAATAATATTCCGCTTTTAATCGAACGGGGTGTCGGCGTGGTTGAGATGTAAGTAATCCGGAGGGCTTGTAAGCGAATGTAAAGCCCGTCAACGATGGCGCTCCGGGCGGCGTTTTTCGCTCAGTGACACGGGAATTGTCCCGGCTCTACATCAACCTGAATGAGGATTTCATCATGAACAAACTTATCGCTACCCTGATCGCCGGCCTGTTCGCTACCGCAGCTTTTGCACAGACCCCAGCAACCACGCCAACCGCTCCTGCAGCTCCCGCCGCCGTGAAAGCGGAAGCCAAGGAAGCCAAGACCGATGCCAAAGCCACCGCCAAGGAAACCAAGACCGCCGTGAAAGCCGAAGCGAAAACCGCCAAGGTCGAAGCCGATGCCAAGAAAGACGTAGCCGTCGCCAAGGCCGATGAGAAAGCCGAAAAGGCCGACGCTCACGCCAAGGCTCACAAGACCAAAGCCAAGGCTCACGCCAAGGCCGAGAAAGCCGAAGCAGCAGCCGCCGCACCGGCACCGGTCGTAACGAAGTAATCATGTCATTCGCGGTGGCCCCCAGCCCACCGCGGACATAAAAAAAAACCCCGCCAGCCTGAACGCGTTCAGTGCTGGCGGGGTTTTTCGTTGGCTGCTCAGCTTATCGCTGTGCGACTTTCTCCGGCGCGTTGGCGCCATCCCAGCCGCCGCCCAGCGCACGAATCAGCGCCACGGTGGTCACCGCGCGATTGCCGCGCAACTGCACCGCGCTGCGCTCCACCGATGCCAGGTTGCGCTGCGCGTCCAGCAGATCGAGGTAGCTCGAACGGCCAGCCGTGTACAGCTTCTGCGCCAGGTCGGCCGAACGGCGCGCCGACACCACCGCGTCTTCGATCTGCGCGGTCTGGCCAGCCAGGATGCGCAGGCCGGCCAGGTTGTCTTCCACTTCCGCGAAAGCCACCAGCACGCTCTGGCGATACGTTCCAACCGATTCCTCAAGCGCGGCTTGGCTGCGCGTGATATTGGCCTTGTTGCGGCCACCGTCGATCAACGGCATCGACATCAGCGCGCCCAGCACCCACGAACGGCTGCTCCACTTGAACACCTCGGCCACGGTGTTGCCCGAGGCGCCACCGGCGTTGGCGTTCAATACCAGCGCCGGGAACATCGCCGACTTGGCGACGCCGATGCGGGCGTTGGATGCTTCCATCGCGCGCTGTGCGGAAGCGATGTCGGGACGGCGCTCCAGCAGCGACGACGGCAGGCCCGCCGGTATCACCGGCAGCAGCGAGGTGTCGAGCAGCGGGCTGGCGCCGGCCGTGTAGCTGGCCGCCGGTTTGCCCAGCAGGACAGCCAGCGCATGCTCGGTCGTTACGCGCTGGCGTTGCAGGCCGATGGCCTCGGCACGCGACGTCGCCAGTTCGGTCTTGGCACGCGAGAGGTCGAACTCGCCGATGTCACCCAGGTCGAAGCGACGCTGGTTAACCTTGACGTTTTCCTCGCGGGTCTGCACCGTGCGGTTCAGCGTTTCCAGCTCGGCGTCGGTGGCGCGCAGACGGAAGTAAGTCTGCGCCACATCGGCCTGCACCGACAGCAGCACCGAACGATAGGTCGCTTCCACGGAAGCGGCGTCGTTGCGGGCGGCGCTGACGTTCGACGATACGCGGCCGAACAGATCGACCTCGTAGCTGGCCGTCAGGTTGGCGGTGAACGCGTTGCCCGGAGCGACCGGCGTACCGGCCGGCAGGCCAAGCGCCAAGTCGGACTGCCGCTGACGCTGCGCGCCGACGTTGACGCCGACCTGCGGAATGCGGTCCGCTTCGGCGATGCCGGCGATGGCGCGGGCCTGCTTGACGCGGGCCGCTGCCACTGCCAGGTTGGCGTTGGCGCGGGTGGCTTCCGCGATCAGCTCATTGAGGGCTGGATCGTTGAAGGCCAGCCACCACTCGCCGCGCGGCTGCGCTTCGGCGGCTTGCGCCTGTTTCCAGGTGCTGCCGTCGGCGGCGACCTTGACGGCCGCCGGAACCTGCGATTCCTTGAACGCGACCGGCACGTCCATCGCGGGCTGCTTGAATTCCGGCGCGGCGCATGCGGTCATCAGCAAGGCTGCCAATACAGGCGCCACACCTTTAGCGATCATATGCAGCTTGTTCATATTAATGGGTCCCTTCCAGTTTTACCGCAGCGACGTCGCCGGCCACGGCAGGTTTTTTCTTCTCCAGGCGTACCGCCAGCTTGCGCAGCAGGACGTAGAACACCGGCGTCAGGAACAGGCCGAAGAAGGTCACGCCCAGCATGCCGGCAAACACCGCCACACCCATCGCATGACGCATTTCCGAACCCGCACCGTGCGAGAACACCAGCGGCAGCACGCCCATGATGAATGCGATCGACGTCATCAGAATCGGACGCAGACGCAGACGGCAAGCTTCCAGCGCGGCTTCGACGATGGTACGGCCGTGGTGTTCCAATTCGCGTGCAAACTCCACGATCAGAATCGCGTTCTTCGAGGCCAATCCGACCAGCACGAACAAGGCAATCTGCGTAAAGACGTTGTTATCTCCGTGGGTCAGCTTCACACCAACCAGCGCGCAGAAGATCGACATCGGCACGATCAGGATCACCGCCAGCGGCAGGGTCCAGCTCTCGTATTGAGCGGCCAGCACCAGGAACACCAGCAGCACGCACAGCGGGAACACATACATCATCGTGTTACCGGACAGGATGTCCTGGTACACCAGTTCCGTCCATTCGTAGCCGATACCTTTCGGCAGAACCTCGTTGAGGATCTTGGTCATCTCGGCCTGCGCTTCGCCCGACGAGATGCCAGGAGCGGCGCCGCCATTGATCTCGGCAGCGACGTAGGCGTTGTAGCGCTGTACGCGGTCCGGGCCATAGCTGTCCTTCACACGCATCAGCGACGACAACGGAATCATCTCGCCCTTGTCGTTGCGGACCTTGAGCTGGGCGATGTCTTCAGCGTGCGAACGGAACTGCTGGTCAGCCTGGACGCGCACCTGGTAGGTACGGCCGAACTGATTGAAGTCGTTCACATACAGCGAACCCAGATTGATCTGCAAGGTCTGGTAGATCGTCTGCAGCGGCACGCCCAGTTGCTTGGCCTTGGAGCGGTCGATGTCGGCGAACAGCTGCGGCACGTTGATCTGGTAGCTCGAGAAGACGCCGGCCAGTTTCGGGTTCTGCCATGCCTTCATCTGCACCGCCTGGATCGCCTTGTACAGCGCGTCGTAACCCAGGTTGTCGCGGTCTTCGATCATCACCTTGAAACCACCGGTGGTACCGAGGCCATTGACTGGCGGCGGTGGCAGCACCATCACGAACGCACCTTCGATGGCGCCCATGCGCTTGTTGATTTCAGCGGCGATGGCTTCAGCCGATTCGCTCTTCTTGGTGCGCTCTTCGAACGGTTTCAGTGGGGTGAACACGATACCGGCGTTGGGCGCGTTGGTGAAGCCGTTGATCGACAGGCCAGGGAAAGCCACCGAATCAGCCACGCCAGGGATATCCTTGGCGATGTCCGACATCTTGCGGATCACGGCGTCGGTACGGTCCAGCGAGGCGGCGTCCGGCAGTTGGGCGAAGCCGATCAGGTACTGCTTGTCCTGTGCTGGAACGAAGCCCGGCGGCACGATCTTGAACATGAAGCCCGCTGCGACAGCCAGCACGGCGTACACCACCAGCGAACCGCCTTTGCGTTTCAGGACACCGGTCACGCCGGTTTCATAGTTGTGCGATGCGCGGCCGAAGACGCGGTTGAACCAGCCGAAGAAGCGGCCGAAGATCTTGTCCATCACGCGGGTCAGCGCATCTTTCGGTGCGTCGTGTGGACGCAGGAGCACGGCCGACAATGCAGGAGCCAGCGTCAGCGAGCTGAATGCAGAGATCACGGTCGAGATGGCGATGGTCAGCGCGAACTGCTTGTAGAACTGGCCGGACAGGCCCGATACGAAAGCGATCGGCACGAACACGGCACACAGCACCAGGGCGATAGCGATAATCGGACCACTCACCTCTTTCATCGCCTGGATGGTCGCGTCATGCGGCGACAGTCCGTTCTGGATGTTACGCTCGACGTTCTCCACCACCACGATCGCATCATCGACCACGATACCGATGGCCAGCACAAGGCCGAACAGCGACAAGGTGTTGATCGAGAAGCCAAAGCCCAGCATGACGGCGAAGGTACCCACCACCGACACGGGAACGGCCAGCAGCGGGATCACCGATGCGCGCCAGGTTTGCAGGAACACGATCACCACCAGTGCCACCAGAATGATCGCTTCGACCAGGGTGTGGATCACGGCGCGGATCGATTCGCGCACGAATTGGGTCGGGTCATATACAACGCTGTAAGTGACGCCTTCCGGGAAATCTTTCGACAGGCGGGCCATCGTCGCACGCACGTCGGCCGACAGCTGCAGCGCGTTGGCGTTCGGTGCTTCGAAAATAGGGATCGCCACAGCCGAATTGTTGTTCAGCAGCGAGCGCAGTGCGTAGGAGTTCGAACCCATCTCCATGCGGGCCACGTCCTTGAGCAGCGTTACCGCGCCGTCGCCGTTGGTCTTCAGGATGATGTTGCCGAATTCTTCTTCGCTTTGCAGGCGGCCTTGCGTGTTCACGGTCAGCTGGAAGTCAGCACCCTTGGTCGGGCCCTGGCCGATCACACCTGCGGCCACTTGCACGTTCTGCTCGCGGATCGCGGCGACGACGTCGCTGGCGGTCAGGCCACGCTGCGCCACCTTCTGCGGGTCCAGCCAGATACGCATCGCGTAATCGCCGGAACCGAACAGCTGCACCTCGCCCATGCCGGGCAGGCGGGCCAGTTGGTCCTTGATGTTCAGCACCGCATAGTTACGCAGATACAGGTCGTTGTAACGGCCGTTCGGCGATTGCAGGTGGACCACCATGGTCAGGTTGGGCGACGACTTCACGGTGGTCACACCGATCTGGCGCACCTCTTCCGGCAGGCGCGGAAGCGCACGCTGGACGCGGTTCTGCACCTGCGTTTCGGCCTGCTCGACGTTGGTGCCGATCTTGAAGGTGACGGTCAGCGCCAGCGCGCCGTCCGAGGTGTTTTGCGAGGACATGTACAGCATGTTCTCGACGCCGTTGATCTGTTCCTCAAGCGGCGCGGCCACGGTTTCGGCGATGATCTTCGGATTCGCACCCGGATACTGCGCACGCACCACCACCGATGGCGGCACCACGTCCGGATACTCCGAGATCGGCAGCTTGAAGATCGATATCAAGCCGGCGACGAAGATGATGATCGACAGTACAGCCGCAAAAATCGGCTTGTCGACGAAAAATCGAGAGATGTTCATATTTATTATTCCTTGGAAGTGGCGGTCTTCGCTTCGACAGCCGCTACTTTTTCATCTTTTTTAACTTCGGTTTTCGGCACGTTGGCGGCCAGCGGATCGACATCCATGGCGACCACGGTCGGCGTGATCGGCGCGCCGGGACGTACCCGCTGCAGGCCGTTGACGACGATCTTCTCGCCTGGTTTCAAGCCCTCGCGCACCACGCGCAGGCCGTCGATCGCAGGCCCGAGGACCACAGGGCGGTACTCGGCCTTGTTGTCCTTGTCGACCACGAACACGTACTTGCGGTTCTGGTCCGTGCTGATGGCGCGGTCGTTGATCATCAATGCCGTCTTGGCGCCGGTGGAGCCGGTCAGCTGCACGCGGGCGAACAGGCCGGGAACCAGCGCGCCGTCGGCGTTGCTGAAGGTGGCGCGCATGCGCACCGAACCGCTGCGTGGATCGAGCTGGTTGTCGACGAATTCCAGCTTGCCCTCGTGCGGGAAGCCGGTTTCGTTGGCCAGGCCGATCTTGACGGTGGCCGGCTTGCCCTGGTGGGCGGCGGCGCCAACGCGCAGATAGGTGTCTTCGTCGCCGTCGAAGGAAGCGTAGATGTGCTCCAGCGAGACCACCGAAGTCAGGATCGCCGAGGCGTCGACCAGGTTACCCAGCGTGATTTCAGCCTTCGACACGCGGCCGTTGATCGGCGACGTCACCTGGGTGTAGCTCAGGTTCAGCTTGGCCGCTTCGTACAGCGCTTGCGCGGCGCGGGCGTCGGCGTCCAGCTGTTTCAGGTTCGATGCCGTGGCGTCGTATTCGCGTTGGGCGATGGCTTTGTCGGCCAGCAGCTTCTCGGCGCGGACCAGTTCCACCTTGGCCAGTTCGGCCTTGGCGCGGGCCGAGCCGGCCGCGGCTTCGGCGCGGTTGGCTTCAGCCTGGAACGGACGTGGGTCGATGACGAACAGGACTTCGCCCTTCTTCACCTCGCTGCCCGGCTTGAAGTTGATGGCGGTGATGAAGCCACCCACGCGCGGACGGATCTGCACTTGCTCGATCGCTTCCAGGCGGCCCGAGAACTCCTGGGTCTCGGTGATGGTTTTCTCGACGACCACCGCGGCCGAAATCGGAGGACCGCCGGCTGCCGCCGGTGCTTCAGCTGTCTTGCCGGTTGCGTCATCGCAACCGGAGAGGCCGAAAGCGGCCAGTCCCGCCAGCGCCATAGCGGCGGCCAGCGGCCGGGCTACGACGGTGAGTTGTTTAATGGTTTTCATGTTCATTCCTTTTTGTATGAAAATTATTAATAGAAACGGCGGCACCGGTTGCCCTCAACGAATTGCGAGAAAACACGGCACTAGCGCCCCGCCGGCAAGCCAGTGGGGACGTGATTGCAGATACTGCTTAAAGGTTGGGGAACCCTATGAGGCTGGCGGCGTCTCGGACCGTTCCAGGCCGGCGATGAAACCGGCGATTTCTCCCAGCGCGTAACACTTGCACGCGCATTCGTTGCGCGCCCCTGCTTCATTCAGGGCCGCTGCTGGCATTCGGTTGACGGTGGTCTTGACTCCACAGGCGATCAACTTGGCGCCATATTGTTCCGCTTCGTCGCGCAGCGGGTCGTCTTCGGCCGACAGGATCAGTGCCGGCGGCAGGTTCTTCAAACGGCTCGACTGCAACGGCGAGGCGTACGGGTGGGTACGGTCGGCGGCGTTCGGCAGGTAACCGCGGTAGGCCGCCGCGCAGGCGTCGGCCACGTCCAGCAGTTCCGGCGCGTTCTGCATCTCGCGCATCGACCAGGTGCTCAGGCCCGGATCGAGCATCGGCATCACCAGGATCTGGCCGGCCAGCGCCGGGCCGCCACGGTCGCGCGACATCAGCGCGCACACCGCCGCCAGATTGGCGCCCGCCTCGATGCCGGCCACCACCAGGCGCTTGCCGGTCCAGCCCAGCTTGGCCTTGTGTTTCTTGGCCCAGTTCAGAACCGCGTGGGCATCCTCGACGGCGGCCGGGAACGGGTGCACCGTCGCCAGCGTGTACGCGGTGGCCAGCACCGTGCTCTCCTGGTTGTCGTCGGCCATGTGGCGCAGGAAGATGTCGGCATCGTCCAGGTCGCCGCTGTTGAAGCCGCCGGCGTGGAAGAACACGATCAGCGTGTCGCGCTTGGCGCCGGCCTCGCCGCTGGTGTACTGGCGGGCGGCCAACGGGCCTTCCGCGCCGCGCACTTCCAGGTTGCGGACTTTGATCAGGTCCGACAGCTGCGGCAATGGCTCGACGTTGGCGCTCATCGCTGCACCGTATCCGAGGCGCTGGACAACATGGCGGTGTCGGCGCAGGCGATGGCGGTGTCGCCGGCAGCGGCCTGGGTCAGGGCACGAACGCCGGTCGCCTCGGCCTTGGCCGCTTGCGAGTAGGCATCGGTATAGACCACGCTTGCCAGGGCGACCGAAGTCAGCGCCAGGGCGATCGTCGTAACAATTCCATTCCGATATTTCATGTTGAACCCCTTTCCTTCCGTGTACTTTCTTGGTGCAGTACAGCAATCTTAAACTTGATCTACAATCTGATAAATACTGCAATGTCGAATTGATTGTTCAGGATTCCGAACAATGGGATAGTAAGATGAATAAACTACAAGCAATGGAAGTGTTTGTGCAGGTGGTCGATGCCGGCGGCTTCACGCGCGCGGCCGACAATATGCAGCTGCCCAAGGCCACCGTCTCGACGCTGATCCAGGCGCTGGAGGCGACGCTGTCGGTCAAGCTGCTGCACCGGACCACGCGCCAGGTCAGCGTGACGGCCGACGGCGCCGCCTATTATGAGCGCTGCCTGCGCATCCTGTCCGACGTGCGCGAGGCCGAGGAATCGCTGTCGCGCACCCGGCTCAGCCCCAGCGGGCGGCTGCGGGTGGACGCGCCCACCGGCCTGGCCAGCGACGTGCTGATCCCCGCCCTGCCCGACTTCTTCACGCGCTACCCGGACATCCAGCTGGAACTGGGCTGCAGCGACCGCACCATCGACCTGATCGAGGAAGGCGTCGACTGCGCGGTGCGCGGCGGCGTGCTGGGCGATTCCAACCTGATCGCGCGGCGCGTGGGCATCCTGCAGTTCGTCACCTGTGCCACGCCGGATTATCTGAACCGCTACGGGCGGCCCGCGCATCCCGATGAGCTGATGCGCCACCGCTGCGTGAACTATTTTTCCTCGCGCACGGGCAAGCTGTTCGACTGGGACTTTTCGCGCGACGGCCACCGCATCCAGGTCGCGCTGCCCGGCCACATCGCCGTCAACGACACCAACGCCTACACGGCGGCCGGCCTGGCGGGACTGGGCATCGTGCAGATGCCGAACTTTATGATGGAGCCCATGCTCAAGGACGGCCGCTTCGAACAACTGCTGACCGACTGGAGCAGCGATCCGCTGCCGGTGCATGTGGTCTATCCACAGAACCGCCACCTGTCGGCCAAGGTGCGGGTGTTTGTCGAATGGGTCGCCGAACTGTTTTCCAACCATCCGGGCATGCGCCTGCCGAAGGCCCCGCCGCCGGCGCGCCCGGTTCCATTTGAGGTTGCACTATGACTGAAGCCCACCGCATCGTTTTCCTCGACCGCGACAGCGTGATCGCCACCATCCGCAAGCCTGCCTTCGCGCACGAGTGGAGCGAGTATCCGGCCACCAAGGCGGCCGACGCCGTCCAGCGTTTGCGCGGCGCGCGCGCCAGCATCGCCATCACCAACAAGGTGCCGTTGCGCGCGGCCGACCTGGAACAACTGCCGGAACTGAAGATGATCGCCGTGGCGGCCACCGGCACCGACATCATCGACCTGGCAGCGTGCCGCGAGCGCGGCATCGTCGTCTCCAACATCCGCAACTACGCGGTGCACACGCTGCCCGAACACACCTTCGCGCTGATGCTGGCGCTGCGCCGGCAACTGGTGGCCTACCGCGCCGACATCGAGGCTGGCCTGTGGCAGAAGTCGGAGCGATTCTGCCTGTTCGGCCATCCGATTTCGGACCTGGCGGGCAGCCGTCTTGGCCTGCTGGGATATGGGGCGCTGGGCAAATCGGTGGCGCGGATCGCGAAGGCGTTCGGCATGGAGGTGATCGTGCATACGCGCTCGCCGCTGCCCGACGCCGCCGGCGACGGCGTGCGCGAAGTGGGCTTCGACGAGCTGCTCGAGACTTCGGACATCCTCAGCCTGCACCTGCCGCTGAACGACAAGACGCGCAACATGATCAGCGCGAAGGAGCTGATACGCATGAAGCGCAGCGCGCTGCTGATCAACACCGCGCGCGGCGGCCTGGTGGACGAGACGGCGCTGGCCGACGCGCTGCGCAGCGGCGTGATCGCCGGCGCCGGCTTCGACGTGCTGGTGCAGGAACCGCCGCCGGCCGACAACGTGCTGCTCAACCTGCGGCTGCCGAACTTCATCCTGACGCCGCATTCAGCCTGGGCCAGCTCGCAGGCGATGCAGGTGTTGGCGGATCAGCTGATCGACAATATCGAGGCGTGGGCCGCGGGCACGCCAAAAAATGTGCTTGGCTAAGCGCGCGCAGCACGCCGCCGGATAGCTGACATGAAGCTGTTGGTCAGTCTTTTTCTGGTGCCGTTTGCGGGCCTGCTTGTATTTGCGCTGGCCCGCAAACTGGCCTTCCTGTGCGCGAGCCGGCGCGGCACCGCCGTCGTCACCGCCAGTATCTTGCACGAGACCGAGGATACCAACGGCGATGTGACCCGTTATTATCTGCTCGCGATCCGCTTCGAAGCGAATGGCCGCGGCTACGAGGCCGATGGGTTCCATGAAGGATTCGATCACCCGGTGGGTAGCGTGGTATCGATCCGCTACCGCAGGCGGGATCCGCAGGACGTGCACCTTGCCTACTGGAGCAGCTTGTGGGCGCTGGCAATCGCGACATCCATCGCGGTCTCG
Source organism: Duganella caerulea (assembly GCF_040362985.1). Lineage (NCBI taxonomy): Bacteria > Pseudomonadati > Pseudomonadota > Betaproteobacteria > Burkholderiales > Oxalobacteraceae > Duganella > Duganella caerulea. The sequence continues at coordinate 50,152 of NZ_BPWJ01000015.1, forward strand.
TTCGCGTGGTTCGCCGTGAGCTAGCGCGTGTCGATCAGGATTTCACTTCTTTGATTCATTTGACTTGAGCGCTCATCAGGCGGGTGCCGCCGCCGAGCCGCATGCCGTCGTTGCGGCTCGCCAGATAGCGCTCGCGCAGCTGGTCGGCGCCTTGGTCGGACACCGCGCCGTAGCCCATGGCGCGCAGCTCGCAGGCCAGCACCTCGGGGGCGAAGTAGGAAATCCACGGTTCGCCCTCGGCCTCGTACTTCTGCGCGAAGTAGGCCATGCCCATGCGCTCCATCGGGTTGAGCAGCTCGGGCACCACGCCGTAGTCGAACACGATGCCGCTGCCCGATGGCAGGCCGGCGACGAAGGCCAGCGTGTCGAAGACGGCGTCGGTGGTCAGGTACAGGGTCACGCCCAGCCAGGAGAAGAACACCGGCTGGTCCAGGCGGCAGCCGGCCGCCGTCAGGGCATCGGCCAGGTCGTCGCGTTCGAAATCGACCGGCACGTAGGTCAGCGACGGCGGCGCCGCGATGCCTGACTGCTCCAGCAGGCCGCGTTTCCAGCGCTGGGTGGCGGGATGATCGACCTCGAATACGCGCAAGTCGGGTACCGGATTGCGGTAGGCGTAGGTGTCGAGGCCCGCGCCCAACAGCACGAACTGGCGCACGCCGTCTTTCAACGCACGCGCCAGTTCATCCTCGGCGAAGCGGCTGCGTACGGCCATCGCGGCGCGCAGCACGCGCACCACGCCGCTGTCGAATTTCTGCGGCGCGGCGCGCACCACGGCCTCGTTCTCGGGACCGAGGATGGACAAGGTCAGCGGATCGTCGAACACCAGCGGCTTGTCGATCAGCTGGTGTGCGGCGCGCAGCATGGCCACCGCCAAGGCGCTGCGGCTGGCCACGCCCTGCTGCAACAAACCCTTGCCGGTGCTGGGCTGCTTCATGGGTAGCTGCCTGGCAGGAGGATGTTTTTATCGACCTTGGTGACGTCGCGCAGGCCGCAGAAGGCCATCGTCAGATCCAGCTCGTTGCGGATGATGTCCAGGCATTTGCTGACGCCCTGCTCACCCATCGCGCCCAGGCCATACAGGAATGGGCGGCCGATGTAGACGCCCTTGGCGCCCAGCGCCAGTGCCTTGATCACGTCCTGGCCGGAGCGCACGCCGCCGTCCATGTGCACTTCGATCCGCGAGCCGACCGCGTCGACGATGGCCGGCAGCGCGCCGATCGACGACTGCGCGCCGTCCAGCTGGCGGCCGCCGTGGTTGGAGACGATCAGCGCATCGGCGCCGCTCTCCACCGCCAGCCGCGCGTCCTCCGCGTCCATGATGCCCTTGATGATCAACTTGCCGCCCCAGCGCTGCTTGATCCACTCGACGTCCTTCCACGACAGGCTCAAGTCGAACTGCTGGCTGGTCCACGCCGACAGCGACGACATATCCGACACCGACGACGCGTGGCCGACGATGTTGCCGAAGCTGCGGCGCGGCGTACCGAGCATGCCGAGCACCCAGCGCGGCTTGGTGGCCATGTCGATGATGTTGGCGATGGTGAGCTTGGGCGGCGCCGACAGGCCGTTGCGCAAGTCCTTGTGGCGCTGGCCCAGCACCTGCAGGTCCAGCGTGAGCACCAGCGCCGAGCAGCGCGCGGCCTTGGCGCGGTCGATCAGGCGGTTGATGAATTCGCGGTCCTTCATCACGTACAGCTGGAACCAGAAAGGCTTGCTGGTGTTGGCGGCGATGTCTTCGATCGAGCAGATGCTCATGGTCGACAGCGTGAACGGCACGCCGAATTTTTCCGCGGCCTTGGCGGCGAGGATCTCGCCGTCGGCGTGCTGCATGCCGGTCAGGCCGGTCGGCGCCAACGCCACGGGCATCGCCACGTCCTGGCCGACCATGGTGCTCTTGAGCGTGCGGTTCTCCAGGTTGACAGCCACGCGCTGGCGGAATTTGATGCGCTGGAAATCCTCGACGTTGGCGCGGTAGGTCGATTCGGTCCACGAGCCGGCATCAGCATAATCGTAGAACATGCGCGGCACGCGCTTCTGGGCCAAGACACGCAGGTCTTCAACAGTGGTGATGATGGTCATGCACGCTCCTCCTGGATGATGATCGGACAATCATCGCACGAGGCCCGTGTATCATGGAAGCACTATCAAAAAGGGAACGATCTTTGAAATCCAAAACCAACGTCGCCATCACGCTGGCCGCCGCGGCGCTGCTGGGCATCTTCGGCTATCGCAGCCTGACGCGGCAGGTGCAGCCGGTCGCGGTCAACGCCGGGAACTGCACGCCGGAGCACATCCGCAGCGTCACCGACGCGATGGAGCGCTCCATCCTGTCGGCGCAATGCGCCAAGGCCGGCAAGCCATAAAGAAAAAGGGCCTGAAGATTACTCTTCAGGCCCTTCGTCTTACGAATTTTGGTGCGGCTGGCAGGAATCGAACCCACGACCCCTTGGTTCGTAGCCAAGTACTCTATCCAGCTGAGCTACAGCCGCGAAAGACAACATTATAGCAGGGGAAACTCAAATCAAGAAGCGCTGTATAGGATTTTTTTATACATGGCGGCACAAAGAAAAAAGGCCTGAAGATCACTCTTCAGGCCTTTCGTCTTACGAATTTTGGTGCGGCTGGCAGGAATCGAACCCACGACCCCTTGGTTCGTAGCCAAGTACTCTATCCAGCTGAGCTACAGCCGCGAAAAACAAGATTATAACAGCGTTTTCTTGTTTGGCGAAGCATTCCTTGAAGAAATTTTGCAATCTGTTTCAAGGGCTTACACTTATAGCAAAAGGGCCCGAAGATTGCTCTTCAGGCCCTTTCACTTACGAATTTTTGGTGCGGCTGGCAGGAATCGAACCCACGACCCCTTGGTTCGTAGCCAAGTACTCTATCCAGCTGAGCTACAGCCGCTTAAGCAACATTATAAAGCATTAATTTCGTTTTGCAAAGTTCGATTTTTTCTACCGTTTAGTTGGTCAGGCGTACGAAACACCGAATCAACTACTTTGCAAAATGCTTTGCTGCATCTCCTTCAACCGGCATGCCGTTCGAAAGAAGCAGCATTATAGGGACACTCCCCCGGCTTGTCCAGCACTCTCTGTCAGGTGCCGAATTCGGCCGCCGCCTTGGCCGACCACAGCGCCTCGTTGTACGACGCGTACGGTACGCCGTAGCAGTCGATCTCGCCGTTCTCGCCGACGAACTTGATCCACCAGCCGGCGGCGTCGGAGAGGATGGCGATGTCGCCGGGCCGGCAGTTGTCCGCGATCTGCTCGCTTTGTTCGAGCACAACAATATTCACTTTCCTGTGTTTCAACACCGTCGCCATCGCGCCCCCTGTTTGCGGCACTGCGCCGCGCAGGCCGCCAGTGTACAGGCAGCCCGCCCGGATGCGGAAAAAAACATGGCCATTTCACTCACAAAACCAGCATTTTCAAGGCTTGCAAGTGGCTTCATTCATGCCAGTGATCACGCTCATCATCAGAAAAAATTTGCATTCATTTGCGCAATGCAGCATCATTCACCTGTCTCCTCTATTCTCCTCCAAGGAAATAGATTTAGCCCGCTCCTGTAGCGGGCTTTTTTTTTAGTGTACGATGCGGTCAGCTTTGCCTTCCAAGACAAATTCAAACAGGTTGCCCCAGCATGACACCATCCTCCGCCGTCGCGCCGCCCTCCCCTGACTGGTCGCGCACCGCCCTCGGCGAACCGGCCGGCTGGCCGCTGCCGCTGCGCCTGACCGTGGACATCCTGCTCAACTCCCCCACCGCCATGCTGCTGATGTGGGGTCCCGAACAAATCATGGTCTACAACGACGCCTACGCCGCGCTGACCGGCCTGTCGAGCCTGCGCGCGCCGGGCGGCGGCGTGCCGTCCATCCAGCCGGCCGCGTGGAGCTGGAACGGCGCGGCGATCCGCCAGGCCTGGTCCGGCGACAGCACCAGCTACCGTGGCGTCAGCCTGCCGGTGTGGCGCAATAACGGCGTCGCCCAGCTGCCGTTGGATTTGTACTACACCCCGGTGCGCAACGAGACGGGCGGCGTGGCCGGCGTGCTGTGCACGCTGGCGCCGGCCCAGGCCGCGCCACCGGCCGAGACCGCCCGTCCGCTGCGCCTGCTGGTGGTCGAGGACAACGCCGACGCCCGCTACCTGGTCTGCGAAACCCTGCGCGCGCTGGGCCACGAGGTGCAGGCCGCCGCCACCGGCGAGGACGCCCTGCCCGAGCTGGCGCGCCAGCCCTTCGACGTGCTGTTCACCGACGTCAGCCTGCCCGGCATGTCCGGCGTCGAGCTGGCCCGCCTGGCGCGCAAGCAGACGCCGGCGCTGCAGCTGCTGTTCGCCTCCGGCTACGGCGACGCCCTGACCCGCCACCTGGAGTTCCCCGCCCAGTCGCTGCAAAAACCCTACGACATCGAGCAGCTGCAAGCCGCGCTGGACCAGATCGCCCAACGGCTGGCGGCCCGCCCGGCCTGAGCCGCCGCCAACCGTGCGTAGCCACGGCGGGAGATGGGCATACAATAAAGACACCGTAAAACGTCAAGCGCAAGTCTGACGAGCCTGACGGCCGCCGTCCGGCGGCCACAGGTTTCGCGGCAGCCCGAAGCCTTACATGATTCTTCCAAACGAGCCCAACGACGCCGTAACGCCCCAGCCCCCGCCGGACGACGCCGCGCTCCCCACCTCATCGGCAGCCCAGCATGATTTGCTGAGCGCGCGGGAGGCATTGCGGCAGAGCCAGCTGGAATTGCGTGCGCTGGCCAATTCGATGCCGCAACTTGCCTGGATCGCCGAGCAGGACGGCAGCAAGGTCTGGTACAACCAGCCCTGGTACGCCTACACCGGCACCACACCCGAGCAGATGGGCGGCGACGGCTGGCGCCAGGTCTACGCGCCCGACTGCATCGCCCCCATGCTGGAGCGCTGGGAACACTCGCGCGCCACCGGCGCCCCCTTCGAGCTGGAGGTGCCGATCCGCGGCGCCAGCGGCGAATTCCGCTGGTTCCTCACGCGCGCCAACCCGGTGCACGACGCCGCCGGCCGCGTGCTGCGCTGGTTCGGCACCAGCACCGACGTCGACCAGGTCAAGCGCGTGCAGGAGGCGCTGCGCGACCAGACTGCCGTGCTGGAGCTGGTCAACCGCACCGGCAACGCGCTGGCCTCGACCCGCGACCTGCATCCGCTGCTGCAGGAGGTGACCGACGCCGCCACCCGCATCAGCGGCGCCCGCGTCGGCGCCTTCTGCTACCACGGCGCCGACGGCCACGGCAAGGCGCGCATGCTGCACATGCTGTCGAGCGACGCCCCGTCCAGCTGCGCCGGCTTCGGCCGCCCGCGCGACGGCGCGCCGCCGGGCGCCCCGCTGTACGCCAACGGCACCGTGCGCAGCGACGACTGGCCGGCCGACGCCCGCAACGACGGCGGCGCGGACGGCCCGCCGCTGCGCAGCTACCTGGCGGTGCCGGTGGCGCTGCGCTCGGGCGTGGTGATCGGCTGCCTGCACTTCGGCCATCCCGAGCCGGCCATGTTCAGCGAGCGTACCGAGCGCATCATCGGCGGCATCGCCGCCCAGGCCGCCATCGCCATCGACAACGCGCGCCTGTACGAGGCCTCGCAGCAGGCCGCCGAGGAACGCAAGATCCTGCTCGACAGCGAACGCCACGCGCGCGCCGAGGCCGAGCGCAACAGCCAGATGAAGGATGAATTCCTGGCCACGCTGTCGCACGAGCTGCGCACGCCGCTGACGGCCATCCTCGGCTGGGCCCAGGTGCTGCGGCGCGGCAGCCGCGACCAGGCCGACCTGCACCGCGGCCTGCAGACCATCGAACGCAACGCCCGCGCCCAGGCCCAGCTGATCGAGGACCTGCTCGACATGAGCAGCATCGCCTCCGGCAAGGTGCGGCTGGAAATGCTGGCGCTGTCGCCGTCGGCCATCGTGGCGGCCGCCATCGACACCGTGCGTCCTGCCGCCGAGGCCAAGCAGATCCACATCTCGCAGGACTTCGAGCCGGCGCCCGGCATGGTGGCGGGCGACGCCAACCGCCTGCAGCAGATCATCTGGAACCTGCTGAGCAACGCCCTCAAGTTCACGCCGGCCGGCGGCCGCATCGGCGTGCGCATCCGGCGCGAAGGCGACCAGATCGCCATCATCGTGCACGACAGCGGCATCGGCATCGCGCCCGACTTTTTGGCCCACGTGTTCGAGCGCTTCCGCCAGGCCGACGCCACCACCACCCGCCAGCACGGCGGCCTGGGCCTGGGGCTGGCGATCGTCAAGCACCTGGTCGAGCAGCACGGCGGCACCGTGGCGGCCGCCAGCGAGGGCGTCGGCCATGGCGCCTGCTTCACCGTGCGCCTGCCGCGCCGGCGCGGCGCCAACGAGCCGCTGGGCACGGCCATCGGCGGCCGCCGCGCCGCCGCCCACGACCTGACCGGCCTGCAGGTGCTGGTGGTGGACGACGAGGACGACGCCCGCGAGCTGATCAAGCGCATCCTGGCCGACTGCAACGCCGACGTGCTGACCGCCGCCACCGCCACCGAGGCGCTGTCGCTGCTGCAACACGCGCGTCCGGACCTGATGGTCAGCGACCTCGGCATGCCGGAGGTGGACGGCTACGGCCTGCTGGACCGCATCCGCGCGCTGGGCCCGTCGCGCGGCGGCGACCTGCCAGCCATCGCGCTGACCGCGTTTGCCCGCTCGGAGGACCGCATCAAGGCGCTGTCGAGCGGCTTCCTGGCGCACATCGCCAAACCGGTCGAGCCGAACGAGCTGATCGCGAAAGTGGCCATGGGGGCGCACCATCGCCACGTCTGAGCCGGGTTGACAGACGCTTAACAGGCGTGGCGACTATTTCTATTGCGGAATAAAACATTTCCTACCCGCAGACGCGGCAATGTCCTACAAGCAATCCGAAATTCGGTTGGTAAACTACAAAATCACGAAAAAACAGGTACAATTAGTTTCCATGTGGAAATATCATGCGCAGGTGTGCGCCGCAGCACAACTGCTTACGCTATGATCGCAGGGCGATAACTTTCCGGCCAGAATGGCCGTTTTGAGACAGACAGAGACCAATATGCCGAGCCGAGACGAAATCCTGCACGCCAAGATCCTGGTGGTGGATGACAGCGCCGACAACGTCGAACTGATGTTGGAGATCCTGCGCGAAGCCGGCTATACCAATGTCGCCTCCACCATGCTGCCCGAGCAGGTGTGCCCGCTGCACCGCCAGCACTGCTACGACCTGATCCTGCTGGACCTGCAGATGCCGGGCCTGAACGGCTTCCAGGTCATGAAGGGCCTGAAGGAAATCGAACAGGGCGGCTACCTGCCGGTGCTGGCGCTGACCGCCCAGCCCAGCTTCAAGATCGCCGCGCTGGAAGCGGGCGCGCGCGACTTCATCAGCAAACCGTTCGACCTGCTGGAGGTGCACAAGCGCATCCACAACATGCTCGAGGTGCGGCTGCTGTACAAGGAGCTGGCGCAATACAGCCGCCAGCAGCAGGAACTGGCGCTGCACGATCCGCTCACCGGCCTGCCCAACCGCCGCCTGCTGGAGGACCGCATCGCCACCGTGCTGCAGCACGCCACGCGCCAGCAGAACAAGGCCGCGGTCATGTACCTGGACCTGGACGGCTTCAAGGCCATCAACGACACCCACGGCCACGCGGCCGGCGACGAGATCCTCAAGATGGTGGCGCAGCGCCTGGTCGGCTGCGCCCGCAAGGAAGACACGGTGGCCCGCGTCGGCGGCGACGAGTTCGTCATCGTCATGGGCAATATCAGCCAGCCGGGCGACACCCACGAGCCGGCCGCCAAGCTGATCGAGGCGGTCTCCGAACCCTATGTCATCAACGGCCTGACCCTGCGACTGTCGACCAGCATCGGCATCGGCATCTATCCCGACGACGCCGACCAGGTGGCGTCGGTGATCGCCGTGGCGGACGCCGCGCTGTACGAAGCCAAGCGCTCCGGCAAGAACCGCTGCTGCACGGCGCAGATGATGGCCATGCCGCCGCAGCAGCACCACGCGATGTCGCCGGCACCGGCCTGAACGGCGGGCCGGCCAGGTTCGCGCCGGGTTACGCCGAGTGCGCGGCGTCGTGCTCCATCTTCCCCGCGTGCTGGTGGTCGTCGTGCGCGTCGACCTTTTCCGGCGCCACTTCGATGCGGGTGACACCGGCGTCGACCGACACCGGATCGCTGGCCGGGAACGTCATCTCCAGGCCGTCGTCCAGCAGGGTCTCCTTGGCCTGCTCGGCCGGCGTGGCCTGCTCCAGGTCGGCCAGGGTGGTGATGGCCGCGGCCCATTTGACGAAGTCCAGCGCGGCCAGTTCGCGCACCGTGTGCACATTGAACGCCTGCGCCAGCGCCTTGGCATCCTTGGCGCTCAGGCCGCGCAGCGCGCTGACGGGCGCGTCGGCCAGCGCGCGGAAACTCAGGCCCAGGTATTCCTTATCCACCACAGTATCGATATTCATGATGTGTCCTTTCAATGAGGCTAGGCAGTCACTATCGCAGCACGCGCCGGCGCGGTCTGTACGGCGCCGAACACTGGCGCCCCGCCGCCGCGCGGCTGCTGCCGTGTTCGATTGAGGGGCCGTTTTTGACATTCATATATGCAATTGATATGATGGTTTGGCGACAATTTCTTGCTTCTCTGGCAGCTACAAGGCCGCGAAGATTTCGCCGTGTCAGCAGGATGCAGAGACCCCGTGCCTAAAACTGAAAAACCCAAAATCCTGGTGGTCAACGACGATGCCAACAGCCTGTTCGCATTGACCAGCCTGCTCACCCAATGGGCGGAGCAGGAAGCCTATGAGGTGCTGGCGGCCCGTTCGGGCCAGGAGGCCCTGCGCCAGGTGCTGATGCACGACTTCGCGGTGATCCTGCTGGACGTGAACATGCCCGGCATGGACGGCTTCGAGACCGCCGAGGCGATCCACCAGCGCGCGCGCTCGGCCAACATTCCGATCATTTTCATCACCGCCTTCCTCGCGGACGAGCTCGACCGCCTGAAGGCCTACCAGCGCGGCGCGGTGGACTTCCTGTTCACGCCGGTGATTCCGCAGGTGCTGCACGCCAAGGTCGCGGTGTTTGTCGCGCTGGCCACCAAGAACGAGGAGCTCAAGCGCCAGGCGCGCCAGCTGAGCCTGCGCACCACCGAGCTGACCGCCACCAACGAGCGCCTCACACGCGAGATCGAGGAGCGCCAGTCGGCCGAGCGGCAGAACCACGCCAAGGACGAGTTCCTCGCCATGCTGGGGCACGAGCTGCGCAATCCGCTGTCGGCCATCAGCAGCGCGGCCTCGCTGATCGGGCTGCCGGGCGTGTCGGCCGACGGCGTCAGCCGCGCGCGCAAGATCATCCAGCGCCAGAGCCAGCACCTGGGCAGCATCGTCGACGACCTGCTGGACCTGTCGCGCGCGATGTCGGGCAAGATCCTGCTCAACCGCGCGCCGCTGGACCTGGCCGCGCTGGTGGCGCAGACGCTGGAAACCTACCGCGCCACCGGCCGCAGCGCCGACTACGAGCTGGTCAACGACCTCGACCCCGGCTGGGTCGAGGGCGACGCCACGCGGCTGGAGCAGATCGCCAGCAACCTGATCGACAACGCCCTCAAGTACACGCCGGCCGGCGGCCGCATCGAGGTGCGCACGTGGACCGAGAACGACGATGTCGTGCTCAGCGTGCGCGACACCGGCGTCGGCATCGCGGCCGACCTGCTGCCGCATGTGTTCGACGTGTTTGTGCAGGGCTCGAGCACGCTGGACCGCTCGCAGGGCGGCCTGGGCATCGGCCTGTCGCTGGTGCGCCGGCTGGCCGAGCTGCACGGCGGCGACATCGCCGCCGAAAGCAAGGGCCCGGGCGGCGGCAGCACTTTCACGCTGCGCCTGCCGCGCATCGAGCACCAGGCGGCGCCGGCGGTCCCTCCGGCCGAGTCCGGCGGCGCGCATGGCGGCGCCGGCCGCCCCACCATCCTGCTGATCGAGGACAACGACGACGGCCGCGAGATGATGACCATGATGCTCAGCTGTTACGGCTACGAGGTGCACTCGGCGGCCGACGGCCACGAGGGCGTGGCGGCCGCCGCGCGCCTGCAGCCGGACGTGGCGCTGGTCGACATCGGCCTGCCCGGCATCGACGGCTACGAGGTGGCGCGCCGCCTGCGGGCCGATCCGGCCACCAGCGGCATCCGCCTGATCGCCCTGACCGGCTACGGCCTGGCCGAGGACCTGCGGCGCGTGATGGACGCCGGCTTCGACCGCCACCTGGTCAAGCCGGTCGACATCGACCAGCTGGCCGAGGCGATCGGCGGCTGCGTGCGGGTGCCGGTCCGGCAGTGAGCGTGCCAGAGTGCGCCACGACTTGCAAAGCTCGGGTATCATCGAGAGACACAGTCCGTCCTAACAGAGAGAACCATGTCCGTCCCGGCACCACTAGAACAAGACGCCCTGCGTAGCGCCGACCTGAGCGACCTGCTCGGCCACGTCCACACCTGCTGGGACAACGAGCGCCGCTCGCTGTCGCGCCAGCTGCACGACAGCCTGGGCTCGTCGCTGACCGCGCTGACCATGCACCTGGGTTTGCTGATGCAGAAAATGCCGCAGGACGCCGCGCTGCAGGACCGCGCCGTCCACATGAAGCAGCTGCTGATGCAGATCGTCGAGACCAACCGCCAGATGCAGATCAAGCTGTGGAACGACAAGCTCGAATTCCTCGGCGTGCGCGTGGCGCTGGGCGAGGCGGTCGAGCAGTTCGGCCAGCAGCACCAGATGACCGCGCGCTGCAGCCTGCCGGAGGACGAGCTCAACTGTCCCCGCAGCCATGGCATCGTGCTCCTGCACACGCTGGAGGAAGCGTTGCGCAACATCGCCATGCACGCGCGCGCGACCGAGGTGGATGTCATCGTTGACGATAACGAGGACGAGGTGATGTTGACGGTCAAGGACAACGGCATCGGCCTGAACGCGCCGTTGGCGGGCGTGCTGGGCCAGCTCAGCGGCAAGTTCGGCCTGCGCACCGCGCGCGAACGGGCGGCCTACCTGGGCGGCACGCTGACCCTGGCGCCCGGCGCCGAGCGCGGCGTCACGCTGACGATCATCCTGCCCAAGCAGCAGGCCGCCGCCTGACGGCTTAACGCGTTAGTGCAGCTTGACCAGCGGCGTGCTGCGCTTGATCAGGAAGCGCGCCAGCGCCAGCACGGCGGTGCGCACAGTGCCGAGCACGGCGCGGTGGTGCATCAGGTGCAGGCTCACGTACATCAGCCGCGCCACCAGGCCGTCGACAAACCAGCTCAATCCCTTCAGCGATCCCATCAGGCTGCCCACCGTGGTGGTCTGGCCAAACGACACCAGCGAACCGTAGTCGCGGTAGACGTACGGATGCGCCTGCGGCGCCCTGCCCTGGTGCTGGCGCATAAACGTCTGGAACAGGTAATCGGCCTGCTGGTGCGCGGCCTGCGCGCGCGGCGGCACCGGCTTGCCGTCCGGCCCGGCGCAGGAGGCGCAATCGCCCAGCGCGTAGATGCCCGCATGGCCGGGCACAGCCAGATTGCCGTCGACTTCGATCTGGCCCGACTTCGTGGCCGGCAGGCCCAGCTGCGCCAGCCATGCCGGCGCCTTGATGCCGGCCGCCCACACCACCAGTTGCGCCGGATAGACGGTCTCGCCGGCCGTCACCGCATCGGCGGCGATGGCGGTGACGCGGGTGTCGGTCACGACGGTGACGGCGCGTTCGCCCAACAGCCGCAGCGCGGCCGAGGCCACCTGCTCCGGCAGCGGCGCCAGGATGCGCGGCGCGCCCTCCAGCAAGGTGATGCGGACGTCACGCTCGGCGTTCAGGTGATGGAAGTCGTAGGCGGCATACACGCCGCTGGCCTCGCGCAACTCGGCCGCCAGCTCGACGCCGGTGGCGCCGCCGCCGATGATGACGATGTCCACGCCAGCCTCGGGCCGCGTGCTTTTCTGCAGCTCGGCTTGCGTGAGCAACTTCAGCAGCGTGAGGCGGAAGCGCTCGGCGTCCTCGGTGGCGTTCAGGGAAATGGTGTGTTCGGCCGCGCCGGGCACGCCGAAATAATTGGAGACGCTGCCGACCGCTAGCACCAGCGCGTCGTAGCCGATGCGGCGCTCGGGCAGCACCTGCTCGCGCTGGCCGTTGTTTCCGGCGTCGCCGCTGTAGATGGGGCCGACCGTCAGCTGGCGCTCGGCCTCGGCCAGCGCCAGCATCGGTCCGTAGACAAAGGTGAAGCCGTTGTCGTGGGCCAGCATCGGATAGGACAGGCCCTCCTGATGCACGTCCAGCGTGCCGGCCGCCACCTCGTGCAGCGATGGTTTCCAGATATGGAACTGGCGGCTGTCGACCAGCGTCACCGCCTGCGGTCCCAACTTGCGGCCAAGCTTGCAAGCGAGCTCCAGCCCGCCTGCCCCGCCGCCTACAATCACGATTTTGCTGTGCAAACCTGACTCCTGTGGGCGGCGACCTGCGCCGCGTGGTTAGTCTTTGCCGTGGCCGTTTCCGTGGCCATTGCCGTTGCCATGCCCCCGGCCGTTGCCGTTGCCGTTGCCGCGGTCGTCGTCGCGGCGGTCGTCACGCCGGTCGTCGCGGCGGCCTTCGCCATGACGCTCGCGATAGCGCGGCACGTACTGATTCTGGTACCAGCCATCATCGACGAAGTACACGCGCTGGCCGCAGGCGCGGTATTCGGCGCAATGCTTGTCCCAGTGCTTGGCGTGGCCCGGCGGCACGTGCAGGTAGACCGGCGCGGTCTCCACATAGCGCACCGGGCGCTGCACGATCACCGGCTCGCGGTAGATGACCTGCGGCTGCGGGTAGTCGCCGATATCCAGGCGTCCGTAAAAGCCGGGCTGGCCGATGCTGATGGAGACGCCGACGTCGCTGGCGTAGGCTGCGGAGGACAACGCCAGCAAGCTGGCGGCAAGGATCTTGGCTTTCATGATGGCCTTCTTTTCTTGTAATAGTAGGGCTGAGCGAACTTGCTCAATTCTCATCTTAGCAAACCGTAGAGTAACTTTCCGTACGCTAGCGTACATAAATCGCCGCAATCGCTCACCACAGTTGCGCCAGCGGCAACACTACGCCGCTGAAGAAGGCCCAGTCCGGCGACGCGCGGTTCATGCCGTGGGCCGCGCCGAAGTCCACCGTCAGCCGCTTGCTGGGACTATAGCTCATCGCCACCAATACCTGCGCCGTGCTGGCCGCGCCGCTGCGGCGGGTGCCGGACCACTCGCCGGTCACGCCCCAGCGCTCGTTCACCGGCGTGGAGAACGAGGCCGATAGCCCGGTCTGCACCCGGCCCGTGCCGGCGTCGTAGGCGCCCAGGCGAGTGGCGTTGAGGTTGGCGTCCATGTGCACGTTGCCCATGTCCTGGCTGTAGATGCCGTTGAGGCTGTAATCGGCGCGGCCGCTGCCGATGCTGTCCTTGGCGGTGGGCGCCTTGGCGCCCAGCTCCAGCCCCAGCGCGCTGGCCTCGTTGAGGATGAAAGCGCGCTTGAGCACGAACTGCGTGTCGCCGATGCCGCGTGCGCGGCCGCCGTTGCCGTCCGGCGCCGACACAAAGCCCTCGCCCACCAGCACCACGCCCCATTGCTCGTTGAAGCCCAGCTTGAGCGCGTACGGCAGGCTGTTGCGCCGGCCGTCGTCGGACTTGCTGCTCAGGCCGCCCAGTTCAAGTTCCAGCTGGCCGGCGGCCGGCAATTGCGCCGGACTGGACACGGATGGCCGGTAAGGCGTGATCGGCGGCCCGTCTTCGGCCTGGCAAACCAAGGGCAGCAGGCACAGCGCGGCGGCGAGATAAGTTTTCATGATGGTTCCTGATTGGGCAATGGCGCCAGCGTAGCACGCCACTTGTTGAACGGAAAACTCCCGTGCTAAAATAATCGTTCGATATCTAACCATTAGCTGCAAAATCATATGCCATCTATTGAAGAACGCTTCTCCGCCGCGATGCACGGCACCGCCCGCGCCTGGCGCCTGGCGGTCGACCGACGGCTCAAGCACCTGGGCCTGAGCCAGGCCAGCTGGATGGCGATCGCCTTCATCGCCAAGGAAAGCGAGGCGATGTCGCAAACGCGGCTGGCCGCCCGCGTCGGCGTCGAAGACCCGACCATGGTCGCCACCATCGATCGGCTGGTCAAAGCCGGCTACGTGGTGCGCACACCGTCCGAAACCGACCGCCGCGTCAAGCTGGTCAGCCTGACCGAGCAAGGGCAGCAGATCTACCAGAGCGTCTGGCAGGAAGCCTCGGCCTTCCGCCTGGAGCTGCTGGGCGGCGCCGATCCGGCGGTGCTGCGCGTCGTCACCGAATTCCTGGAGACCCTGCTCACCGAGATCGAGTCGCGCCCATGAGCACCGCCGCGCCAGCGGGCGACATCAACCGCCCCATGATCACGCTGTCGATCATGCTGGCGACCGTCATCCAGGCGCTGGACGGCACCATCGCCAACGTCGCGCTGCCGCACATGCAGGGCAGCCTGTCGGCCTCGCAGGACCAGATCACCTGGGTGCTGACCTCCTTCATCGTGGCCGCCGCCATCGCCACGCCGCTGACCGGCTGGCTGTGCGACCGCTACGGCCAGAAGAACATCTTCCTGACGGCGGTGGCCGGCTTCACGCTGGCCTCGGTGCTGTGCGGGCTTTCGGGTTCGCTGGCGGAGATCGTCGCCGCGCGCCTGCTGCAGGGCGTGTTCGGCGCTGCGCTGGTGCCGCTGTCGCAGGCCACGCTGCTCGACATCAATCCGCGCGAGAAGCACGGCTCGGCCATGGCGGTGTGGGGCATGGGCGTGATGATCGGCCCCATCCTCGGCCCGACGCTGGGCGGCTGGCTGACCGACAGCTACAACTGGCGCTGGGTGTTCTTCATCAACGTGCCGGTGGGCGCGCTGGCGTTCTACGGCATCTGGCGCTACATCCGCCCGGTGCCGGGCGCGCGCAAGATGAGCTTTGACGCCTTCGGCTTCGCCACCCTCAGCCTGTCGATCGGCGCGCTGCAGATGCTGCTCGACCGCGGCGAGCAAAACGACTGGTTCGCCGCCAGGGAGACCTGGGTGGAAGCCATCGTGCTGGCCTTGAGCTTCGCTTATTTTGTGGCGCACACCGCGCTGCGGCCGGCCGGCAAATCGTTCTTCGACTACCGCCTGCTGAAGAACGCGAACTACGTCAGCGGCCTGCTGTTCATCTTCATCGTCGGCCTGGTGCTGTTCGCCACGCGCGCGCTGACGCCGTCGATGCTGCAAAGCCTGATGGGCTACCCTGCCGCCGTCGCCGGCCTGGTGACCGCGCCGAGCGGCATCGGCACCATGATCGCGATGATGGTGGTGGGCCGGCTGGTCGGCAAGTTCGACCTGCGCCTGCTGCTGGGCATAGGCTTCGCCATCACCGCCTTCTCGCTGTGGCAGATGACGCGCTACACGCTGGTGCTGTCGCGCAGCGACATCGTCTGGCCGGGCGTGATCCAGGGCCTGGGACTGGGGCTGGTGTTCGTGCCGCTCAGCGCCGCGACCTTCGCCACGCTGTCGCCGGAGATGCGGGCCGAGGGTACGGCCATCTACAGCCTGATACGCAATATCGGCAGCTCGATCGGCATCGCGATGGTGCAGACGCTGTTGGTGCGGAATACGCAGGCCATGCACGCCACGCTGGCCGAGAAAATCACCACCGTCAATCCGGCGCTGCTGGACAACGTCGCCACACCTGAAGCGGCGGCCGCGCTGAACGGCGAGATCACCCGCCAGGCCTCGATGATCGCCTACGTCGACGACTTCTGGCTGATGATGATCTTGACGCTGTGCGTGATACCGCTGCTGCTGTTGGTGCGTCCGCCCGCGAAACAGGCCGCGCCGGCGGTCGACCACGCCGCCATGGAATGAACATGAAACGAATGGAACCTCAAGTGAACAAGACCACACTGCTGTTTGCCGCGGCCCTCGGCCTGGCCTTGGCCGGCTGCGCCCACATCACGCCGGAGCAGCATGCGCCGGTGAGGCGCGACATCGCCAACGCCGAGCTACCCGCCGACATCAAGCTGGCGCGCGAAGGCTGGCCCGATGCGCAATGGTGGACCGCCTACCACGATCCACAACTGGACGCGCTGATCAAGCAGGCGCTGGCCTCCGCGCCGACGCTGGACGTGGCGGCGGCGCACATCGGCAGCGCGCGTTCGGCGTTGTCGCGCAGCGCGGCCGACCTGGGACTCGATGTCAGCGGCTACGCGGGCGCCAACCGCCAGCGCTATTCCGGCACCGGCCTGTTCCCCGCGCCTATCGGCGGCGCGTGGTTCACCGCCGAGACCTTGCGCCTGGAGGCCCGCTACAACTTCGACTGGTGGGGCAAGAACCGCGCGCAGGTGGCCGCCGCCGTCGGCGAGTTGAACGCCGGCCGCGCCGAATACGCCGAAGCGGAGCGCACGCTGGCAGCCGCCATCGCCCAAAGCTACTTCCGGCTGCAAGGCGCGTGGGCGCGCCTGGCAAACAACGAACAGCTGGCGGCCACGCAGACGGCGCTGGTGCAGGACAAGGCCAAGCGCATCGCCGGCGGCCTGGCCAACAGCGACGAGCAACGCGCCGCCGAAGCGGAACTGAGCCAGATCCGCAAGCAGCACGCCCAACTCACCGCCGACATCGGCCGCGAACGCGAAGCCTTGCGTGCCTTGATCGGTGCCGACAGCGGCGCGCTGGCGGACCTCAAACCGCAGCCGCAGGGCAGCGCGGCATACACACTGGCAGGTGCCGACAGCGGCGCGCCGGTCGGCGCAAAACCGCAGCCGTCTGGCAGCGCTCTGGCCGGCCTCACAGCGCGGCCGATGGGTAGCCCGGCACACGCCCTGCCCGCCCGCCTTGGCATGGAACTGCTGGCGCGGCGTCCGGATCTGCAGGCGGCGCGCTGGAAGCTGGAAGCCTCGCTGAGCAGGATCGACGCGGCCAAGGCGGCGTTCTATCCCGACGTGAACCTGACCGGCTCCATCGGCCTGGACACCATCAAGCTGGAGGACCTGCTGCAATCGGCCAGCCGCACGTTCTACCTCGGCCCGACGCTGACGCTGCCACTGTTCGACAGCCGCCGCCTCGACGCGCAGCTCGATGGCGCCCGCACCGGCCGCAACGAACGCATCGCCGAATACAACCAGGCGGTGGTGGACGCTGTGCGCGAGGTCGCGCAGGACGGCGTCCAGCTGCAAGGCATCGAGCGTCAGATCAGCGAGCAGGCGGCGTCCACCAACACGGCGCGCGCGCAACTGGCGTCGGCGCAGGCACGCCTGACGCATGGCCTGGCCGACCGCGCCGCCGCGCTGAACGCACAACTGGCGCTGCTCAAGCAGCAGGACGCCGATCTCTATCTGCAGCAGGTGCAGCTGCTGGCCGAAGTGGCCCTGACCAACGCGCTGGGCGGCGGCTATCGCGAAGAAGCGCCGACCGCCACCGCCTCCAAATAAACCGGGAACCGAACATGAGCACTGACACCACCAAAACCAACGACAGCAAACGCAAGACCGTCCTCGCCGCCATCACGCTGCTGTTCCTCGCGGCCGGCGCGGCCTACGCGGTCTACTACAAGGCCGTGCTGTCGAAGGAGCAGGAAACCGACAACGCCTACGTGGGCGGCAACCTGGTCAACCTGTCCTCGCAAGTGGCGGGCAACGTCACCGAAATCCGCGCCGACGAGACGCAGATGGTGCGCGCCGGCGCCACGCTGATCAAGCTCGATTCGGCCGACGCCGATGTTGCCTTGAGCCAGGCCGAGGCCCGCCTCGGCGCGGCAGTGCGCCAGCAACGCCAGCGTTACGCGGACGTCGCGCAGTACGAGGCCACCGTCGCGCTGCGCAAGCTGCAATTGAAAACCGCCGAGGACGACCTGGCGCGCCGCAAGCCGCTGGCGGCGGACCACACGGTATCGGGCGAGGAAGTGGACCATGCGCGCCAGGCCGTGGACAACGCGCGCGCCGCGATCGCGGTGGCGCTCCGGCAGGCCGAAGCCGCGCAGGCCGGCGTGGCGGGCGTGCCGCTGGCGCAGCATCCGCTGGTGCAGGCGGCCAAGGCGGACTACGTGCAGGCCTGGCTGGCGGCGCGCCGCAACACCATCGTCGCGCCGGTGTCGGGTTACGTGGCCAAGCGCAGCGTGCAGATCGGCGCGCGCGCCACACCGGGTACCTCGCTGCTGTCCATCGTGCCGCTGGACCAGTTGTGGGTGGATGCGAACTTCAAGGAATCAGAGCTGCGCAATATCCGCGTCGGCCAGGATGCGAAGATCGAAGCCGATATGTATGGCGGCAAGGTGGTCTTCCACGGCAAAGTGGTCGGACTGTCTGCCGGCACGGGCAGCGCGTTCTCGCTGCTGCCGGCGCAGAATGCCAGCGGCAACTGGATCAAGGTGGTGCAGCGGCTGCCGGTGCGCATCGCGCTCGATGCGAAGGAATTGGCCGAGCATCCGCTGCGCATTGGCTTGTCGACCACGGTGACGGTCGATGTCAGCAAGACCGACGGGCCGGTGCTGGGCGCGGCCATGCCGCAGGCGCCGGTCTACAGCACGCAGGCTTTGACGCAGCCGCTGCAGCAGGCCGCCACCGCCGCCGACGCCATCGTCGCCCGCAACCTCTGACGCTATCGCTGTCGTTCGCGCGAAAGCGGCGGTCCGCCGCGCGCGGGGATGACGTTACTTGCGCAGCTCCGCGTCGAGCTGGCGGATCGCCGCCTGGGCGTGGGTGATCACGCGGTCGGCGATACGCTGACGCATGCCGGGCACGCGGCCGGCCGCTTCAGCCTCCAGCAGCAGTGGAGTGAGCAGCTGCAGCGCCGACTCGTGGAAGCCTTGCGCCACAAGGTCCAGCTGCGTGTTGAAGCTTTGCTCGGCGGCCTGCAGCTGCTTGCGCAGTTCGGCCTCGAAGGCGGCGCGCTTGTCGCGGATCTCGGTGCGTTTGCGCTTGCCACCGTCGGTGAACCACTTGAACGCGCCGGCCAGCAGCACCGCGCCGCCGACAAACGGCGCCACCGGCGCCACCACCGGCAGCACCACCGCCGCGCCGATCAGATAGGCCGCCGTGCCGGTGCCGGCAGCCACCACAGCCCCGCTCATCAAGGTGACATTGGCCGCCGTGTCCACACTGTTGACGATGCGCGTGCCGATCCGCAGGCGCGGCATCAGCTTGGCCAGCGTCGAGTGGTGCTGACGCTGGAACACCGACGATTGATTCAGGCGCATCGCCTGCTGGAACAGCCGCAAGTCCTCCTGCAGCAGGTGCAGCGATTGCTCCTTGCGGCGCACGATGCGGTCCAGCCGCCGTTCCATCTCCTGGCCGAACTGCTGACGGCCCATGCTGGCCCACACGTCTTCATCCTTCCACTGATCGGTGTTAAGCCGGTCGGTGATCGCCAGTTCGATGGCGTTGCCGGCATCGTGCACGGCGTCGTCGATCTCCTCGAGCATCAGGCGGCGTTCGTAGGCGATGCGCTGGTCCACCAGGGTCAGACGTTGCAGCACCTGGTCTTTCAGGTCGTTGGCGGCGCTGATCAGCGTGGCGGCCATGGCCTCGCCCACCGACAGCATGCGCGCCTGCTCCAGATAGGCGCTGATGTCCTGCGCGATGGCGGTGGTGGTGGCGCCCACCAGTTCGCGCAGCTGGCTGTGGTCGATGTCGCCGGACTGGAAATTGCGCGCGTGTTCGACCAGCACCGGCTGGCCCGCCTGGCGGCCGAAATCGGCCACGGTGTCGGCCAGCGAGCGGCCGCGCACCAGCCGGCGCGCCTGTTCGCCGAGGTTGGCGAGGATGCCGCGCTCCTCGGCCTGCGGCAGGTGGTTGAGGTCTTCGGGCGAGAGCCGGGCCGACAAGGCCTTGGCCAGGCGCTGCGCCAACGGGCGGGCGTCGGCGCCGTGCAGCGCCAGCAGCGGGATGGTCATGGCCAGGGCGTTTTCGCGCGCGGCCTGGTCGATGCCGGCGCTGCTGCGGCTCAGGGCGTTGAAGGCCCAGTCGACGTCCACGCCCGATTCGATGGCGTTCAACACCAGCGCGGTGAAGACGGCGGAGGATTTGCCGTCGCCGGCGATGTCGGTGACGGCGGCGAATTGGGCCAGCGTCAGGCTGCCCTCGTTGCCGGCGATGGCGCCGACCGCGCGCGCGTAGGCCGAGCTGAAGCTCTGATCGGATGACATGTGCTCGTCGAGCGAGCGCACGTTGATGACATGGGTATCGCCTGGAGTACCGTGCTGATTGTTCACACTTGCTCCACTTCGTAAATAATGCTGTTATTGCATTTTAACTGAAGCGGCGCGATCGCTGCGTTAGCTGGCGAACAGCTAGGAGCGGAAGTAGGTCAACGCGGCGAACAGGACGGCGCTCTGTGCGATCCCAAATCCGATCACCCAACGCATCATCTCCGTGCGCAGGTGACTAATCTCGTCGCGGATCAGCGCACGCAGCTCGGCGAACTCGGCAGTGTGTTTAGCTTCCATCCTGTCCATTCCGCCATCGAGCGCCAAGCGCACAAACTCGATCTTGTCGTTGAGCTCCAGGCGCACAAGCTCGATTCTGTCGATGAGCTCCGTCCGCGCAAGCTCGATCTTATCGTTGAGCTCCGTCTTGGCCAACTGCACATCCGCCTTGGTGGCCAGCTGCGTCCGCAGCGCCTCGCTGAGCGCGAGTGCGTGGGCGTCGGCTTGCTCCGCCGGCACGCCGGCCGCTTCCAGGCGCCGGGTATAGCTCAGGGTGTCGAATGTGGTATTCATCCGCATATTGTGCGCCTCTCGCCGCGCAGCGCAAGCGCCGCACTTTGAGGCGGCTCAAGCCTGCGCCACCTCGGTGGAAAGGATCAAGGTTTCCTTGATCTCCTCCATCACGACATAACTTTTCGACTGCGCCGCCCCAGGCAAACTGAGCAGCATGTCGCCCAGCAGCTTGCGGTATTCGGCCATTTCGTGAATGCGCGCCTTGATCAGGTAATCGAAATCGCCCGACACCAGATGACACTCCTGCACCTCCGGGATGCGCAGCACCTCGCGCCGGAACTGCTCGAACACCGGCCCCGACTTCTGGTTCAGCGTGATCTCCACGAACACCAGCAACTTGGCCCCCAGTGCCGGCGGATCGATGCGCGCGTGGTAGCCGGTGATCACCCCGTCCCGCTCCATGCGCTTGACCCGCTCGATGGCCGGCGTGATCGACAGCCCCACCTGCTCGCTCAAATCCTTCATCGAGATCCGCCCATCCTCCTGCAGGATGCGCAATATCTTTCTGTCCAGTTTGTCCAGGGTGCGGACCGATTCCTTTTGAATTCGCATGAAAATCCACTAAATTTATCAAGTTATACAGTAACAAATACTGGTGATACAAGCATACCATAGCGGAATATCTGGTAGTGCTAAATAATCGGGAGACTGTATGCGCGTTGTGATCTTGGGTAGCGGTGTTATCGGCGTCACCAGCGCCTACTATCTGGCCCAGGCCGGCCACGACGTGACCGTGCTCGACCGCCAGCCCGGCCCCGCGCTGGAAACCAGCTTCGCCAACGCCGGCCAGATCTCCCCCGGTTACGCCTCCCCCTGGGCCGCGCCCGGCATCCCGCTCAAGGCGATGAAATGGATGCTGCAACGCCATGCCCCGCTGTCGATCACGCCGGACGGCACGCTGTTCCAGCTGCAATGGATGTGGCAGATGCTGCAGAACTGCAATGCCGAGCGCTACGCCGTCAACAAGGAGCGCATGGTGCGCCTGGCCGAGTACAGCCGCGACTGTTTCAAGGCGCTGCGCGCCGCCACCGGCATCGAATACGAAGGCCGCCAGCAAGGCACCACCCAGCTGTTCCGCACCCAGAAGCAGCTGGACGACGCCGCCAAGGACATCCAGGTGCTGCAGGAAACCGGCGTGCCGTATGAACTGCTGAGCCGCGAACAGCTGGTCGCCGCCGAGCCCGGCCTGGACCAGAACAAGCTGGTCGGCGGCCTGCGCCTGCCCAACGATGAGACCGGCGACTGCCAGCTGTTCACCACCCGCCTGACCGCGATGGCCGAGCAGCTGGGCGTGAAGTTCCGCTACGGCGTCGACATCACCGGCCTGGTCACGGCCGGCGAAGAGATCAAAGGCGTGCAGCTCGCAGGCGAACTGGTGACGGCCGACTCCTACGTGGTCGCGCTGGGCGCCTACTCGACCACGCTGCTGAAGGACCTGGTCAAGATCCCGGTCTACCCGCTGAAGGGCTACTCGATCACCGTGCCGATCGTCAACGCCTCGGCAGCGCCGGTCTCGACCATTCTGGACGAGACCTACAAGATCGCCGTCACCCGCTTCGACGACCGCATCCGCGTGGGCGGCATGGCCGAGATCGCCGGCTTCAACCTGAACCTGAACCCGCGCCGCCGCGAGACGCTGGAGATGGTGGTCAACGACCTGTTCCCCGGCGCCGGCGACACCGCGTCCGCCACCTTCTGGACCGGCCTGCGTCCGATGACGCCGGACGGCACCCCGGTGGTCGGCCGCACCGGCCTGCGCAACCTGTTCATCAACACCGGCCACGGCACGCTCGGCTGGACCATGTCGTGCGGCTCGGCCCAGCTGCTGGCGGACCTGATCTCGGCGCGCCGCCCGGCGATCCTGTCCGACGACCTGTCGGTCAGCCGCTACCAGCGCGACAGCGCCACGCGCCGGCCGCAGTTCGCCAACGCGTAAAGCTGAGCTTTTCCCGTGCGCGGCGCCCCGGAAGGCGCCGCGCACTGTCGCATTGCCGCCTCCCAGAAACCACATCCCGCCATGATGGCGTTGAGATTGGGGCCGCGCATGCGTATAATTTTGATCATGAATAAACTTGAAGCATTCGGCCATATCGCGGCGCTGGCCATCCGTGGTGAACTGGTTTTCCCGACCAGTGTCAATGCGGCACTCCGCGTTCAACTCGCGCTGGACGACCCGGAGTGCCCGGTCGACAAGGCGATCAGCCTGGTGCTGGCGGAGCCCATCCTGGCCGCGCGCACGGTCGCCATCGCCAATTCGGCGATGTTCAACCGCTCCGGCGCGCCGATGATCACCAACGTGCGCGGCGCCATCATGCGCATCGGCTACCAGAACCTGTTCGCGCTGGCCGCCGCCATGGTGGTGCGCCAGTTCGGCGCCAAGATCGCCGATCCCGACCTGCGCTACAAGGCCGAGAAGCTGTGGGACCACACCATCGCCGTGGCGGCGCTGTCGCGCATCATCGCGCGCCAGGTCACCGGCGTGAATCCGGACACCGCGCTGTTCGCCGCCATCGTGCACGAGGTGGGCGGCTTCTACCTGCTCTCGCGCGCCGACGAATTCCCCGGCCTGCTGGAAGAGGATCCCGAGAACTGGCACTCGGCCAGCGAGGAGATCATCACGCGCGAAGTGATGCGCAAGCTGTGCATCCCCGAGCCGGTGGCCGAAGCCATCGAAGGCCTGCGCGACAGCTTCATGTCGATCCCGCCGGACACGCTGCTTGACACGCTGCTGCTGGCCAATCACCTGTCGCCGGTGAAGTCGCCGCTGCAGGAGCCGCAGCGCGACCTGCCGCCGCACTCCGATTCGGCCATCGATTTGTTCATCGACGAAGAGAAGCTCGAATCCATGCTGGCCGAGGCCAGGATCGACGCCATCGAGATGAACGCCGCGCTGCTGGTCTGAGTTCAGCGGTTGGCATAGCCGGAGCGGAACGACTTGCGGCTGCCGTCAGACTCGTACACGTGGCGCTCGACGGCGCCGATGTCCGCGCCATAGACATGCACGCCGACCGACACCCGGTCGTCAAAGGCATTGCGCACTTCGTGAATGTCGCCCAGCGCGGGCGACACCGCGCTCACCTCTACCGCCTTCAGCAACAAGGGCGCGCCGTCGGCCGCGAAGGTGCCGCCGTGCGCGCGCCATGCCTGCGCCACCTCCGCGCCGCGCAGGATGCCGACCAGGCCCCAGACCGTGTGGTCATGCACCGGCGTGCGCTGGCCCGGTCCCCACACGAAGCTGGCAACCGAGTAGCGTTGCGCGGGATCGAGATACAGCAGGTACTGCCGGTAGAACTGGGGATGGGGCTGCGCCATCGCGTCGGGCAGCCAGTCGTCGTGCGCCAGCAAGGCGCGCAGCAGCGCCCCGCCCCGCGCCACGATTTCGGATTCAGATGGGCCGCGCGCCAGCAGCGCGTCCATGGCGTCGACAAAGCGCCGCAGCCGTGGCGGCAGTTCCGGTTGCTGTGGCGCGTGCTCCATGCGGCCTCCCGTCGAGGATTTATCACCCCATCTTAGCGTATTTTGCTATCCTCACGTCCGTGATCGTCACGGAGGAATCGAATGCAGAATGCGCCATTGTCCTACGGCTCCGACCCATCGGGTCTGGTTTGCGGCTACCTGTTCGGCCGCGCGCCGGATGGCAAGGGCCTGCCGCTGGACGCCGACGCGGCCCGCACCTGGCTGGCCGCGCGCGAGGAGCATCCGCAGGAATTCATCTGGCTGCACTACAACCTGGCCAACACCGCCAGCGAGAAATGGCTGCACGAGCACACCGCGCTGCCGGAGGAATTCTACGAAAGCCTGCACGAAGGCCCGCGTTCGACCCGCATCGAGATGGCCGACAACACGCTGATCGCCGTGGTCAACGACGTGCTGCACGATTTTTCGTTCGAGCCGTCCGACATCTCCACGCTGTGGCTGAGCGTCGACCGGCAGATCGTCATCAGCGCGCGGCGCAAGCCGTTGAAGGCGGTCGACGGCTTGCGCAACGCGGTGCGCAATGGCGAGCCGATACGCTCCTCGGTCGAGCTGCTGATCCACCTGCTGCGCGACCAGGCCGACGCGCTGATCAAGATCGTCCGCAACGCCATCAGCACCGTCGACGAGATCGAGGACAATCTGCTGGCCGGCAAACTGAAAACCAAGCGCGCCAGCCTGGGTGCGCTGCGGCGCGTGCTGGTGCGCTTGCAGCGTCTGCTGGCGCCGGAACCGGCGGCGCTGTTCCGATTGCTGCAACGGCCGCCGGCCTGGGTGGCCGACATCGACGCGCAGGAACTGCGGCAATCAACCGAGGAATTCTCGATGGTGCTGGCCGACATGGCCTCGCTGCAGGAGCGCATCAAGCTGATACAGGAGGAGATCGCGGCGCTGGTCAACGAGGGCAATAACCACAGCCTGTTCGTGCTGACCATCGTCACCGTGCTGGCCCTGCCGATCAACATCATCGCCGGTTTGCTGGGCATGAACGTCGGCGGCATTCCGCTGGCGCAGGATCCGGAAGGCTTCTGGCTGGTGGTGGCGATCGTCGCCAGCTTCACCGTGATCGCAGGCTGGCTGGCCTTCCGCCGCCAGCGCGATGTGTCCTAGGAGATCATCATGGCAAAGGTTTGTGACGATTGCGGAACAACTGAGGGCAGTTTGCACGAGGCCTTTTGTACGCGAGAGCGCTGCCCGTTTTGTGGAAGCCAGCTCATTACCTGTGGGTGCATATCGAAGGTGCTGGAACTGGATGCCGAAGAACAGAAAGCGCTTGACGAATATGAGGACGATTCCGTGGAACCTCTCGCCGGGGTAATCTATCGCTGGATGAAGGCGCTCGATCGAAAAGGCCGCATTCCGTTCTAAATGTCGAATTATTAAATTCAACGAAACCTCTTATGAATCCAACATTCACCATCTCCGTACCGCGCCTTCACACAGAACGACTTACGCTTCGCGAATATCGGCTCGACGACTTCGACTTATTTGCGGACCATTTAGCGAATTCCGAAAGCTCAGCTCACTTGGGCTCGGCTGACCGCCAAACGGCGTGGCGAATCTTCAGCTCCCATGCTGGACTATGGCTCCTGCAAGGGGCCGGTTGGTGGGCCCTGGAGGATAAGCAGACTGGTCAACTCGTCGGTAATATCGGAGCCTTCTTTCGTGAGCAATCAACGGTGATGGAGCTGGGATGGAATACTTATCGGGCCTTCTGGGGGAAAGGAATCGCAAGCGAAGCGGCGGCGGCAGTCCTGAATTATGCGTTCGAGGTGCGGCGCGAGCCGAAGGTTCGGGCGCTGATCACCTCCGCAAATGAATCATCGCGTCGCGTCGCCGAGCGCCTTGGCATGACCTTCGAAATGGAGACGGACATCCACGGCAAGGCAGTCAATAGTTACATGCTGGAGCGTGGTTGAATCCCCTGCCAGCTGGTGAATTGAATCGGGAGTTCACGCGTAAGTACTACGCCAACGAGATCAGCCAGCCTCCGTGACCGGCTGGTTTCGGCTGCGGGAACTTAAGTGTATAGTGTGGGAATTATCAAATTCTCAACTCCATTCAAAACGGAACCTAATGAAGAAAATACTACTCTCCATTGCACTGCTACTCTTTTCCTGCACCGGCAAGGCACAAGAACCGCATCCTTTGACGATTGGTTTTGCCGAAACAGTTCCGTCTGCAATCTTGAAGGCCGAGCGTACGATATGGGTGCATCTACCCGAAGGTTATAAGGCCGATGGCGCCAAACGCTATCCGGTGATTTATGTGTTGGACGGGAAGGATCAATTTCAAGCGCTCGTTGCGGTGATCGAGCACCTGAGCGGTGAAAAACTGGCTCCCCAAATGATTGTCGTTGGCATTCTGCAGGACGATAGGCTTGCGGAGCTTACGTTCGGCAAGGATATGGAATTCCCGAATTCGCAAGGCAAAGGGGAGCAATTTCTCGACTATATAGAAAAAGAGCTGATCCCCTTTGTCGATGCCAAATACCGTAGCACATCGTATCGCACATTTGTCGGCCACTCGGTGGGCGGTTTGTCCGTGGTGCATACCCTGGTACATCGTCCGCAGCTGTTTAACAGCTATATTTCACTGGAAGGCGCGCTCTGGTGGGACAAGCGTCGTGTCGTGAAAGACGCGCAAATCGTGTTGGACCAGCCGTCCTATGAAGGCAAGACCCTGTTCCTCGCCATGGCCAATCACCTGGAAACCAAGCCTACTCTCGCTCAAATGCGCAAGGATAGGACTCGCCAAAGCGAACTGATTCGCTCCAATCTCGAACTGATCGATGATTTGGCCAAACACAAGCACAAGGCGTTGCGTCTGGGTCAGCAGTATTATCCGAACGATACACACAGTTCTCTGACGCTGCAGGCAGAATATGATGCCTTGCGATTCATCTTCGATGGCTACAGCTTGAAATTCCGCAAAAGCCAGTTGGACGATCCCACCTTTGATGTGGTCCAACGCTACACCGAGCATTATCAGGCGCTGTCGAAAAAAATGGGCTATCGCGTCCAACCAGAAAGTGCGGAACTGGTCGGCCATGGATATAATTTTTTGAATCACAAACAATATGAGCGCGCCACGTTTTTCTTCCAGCAGCTGCAGCAGTATTATCCAAATGATCCGAATACCTACGACTGCCTGGGCGATCTATATACAGCCGAGGGCGATAAGCCAAAGGC
Organism: Duganella caerulea; assembly: GCF_040362985.1. Lineage (NCBI taxonomy): Bacteria > Pseudomonadati > Pseudomonadota > Betaproteobacteria > Burkholderiales > Oxalobacteraceae > Duganella > Duganella caerulea. The sequence continues at coordinate 77,542 of NZ_BPWJ01000015.1, forward strand.
CATTGAAAGCTTCAGGAAAGGGCTGAGTCTCGGTGAAATGAAGGAATCGCGGGACAAGCTCGACGCGCTGCTGAGCGGTAAGTAATTGCCTTCATCGTGGCCGGCGGCGTGGAGCTGCCGGCGCGTCTGCGGCCGCAGACCTGAAGTTCCAGACGCGGCGCCCGCCGTAGGCTGCGAACAGCACTCCCATCGCCAGCGCGATCAGATTGTCGCGGCGGTAGCTGCCCCGCACCGTGGACAGCGAAGAGACTTCCTTGCCGCCGACCGTCACGCCGTAGACCGCGTAATAGCGGCCCGGCAGAAAACTCGGGCTGCTCACTTGTCCCGGGTGGTAGCTCACCTTGACCGGATAGGCTTGCGCATCGACGATCGCGGCACGCAGACGCTGGTCAGAGTCGCCTTTAGCGAACAGCACGAAGCGGCGCTCGTCGCCGTCCAGCGTAAAATACAGGCCGCCCTGCGCCGGCTGCGACCACGTCACGCGGCCACTCGCGGTGTCCAGTTGGCCGGCATCCGGGAAGTTGCGCTCCAGCGCGACGAACAGCAGCATCAGGCCTATGCCCAGCAGCAGAAAGAAGTACGCGCCGCGCTCGCTGGCAAACCAATTCTTCATCGTGTTTCAGTGTTTGAGTGATGCCGCATCATAGCGCAACAATGTATAGTGATGGTCCAATCCACGGCCTGAATCGACAACGTGCGCAATCAACTGAGAGAAAAAATCATCCGCGTCTGTAACGACAAGATCGCGCAAAAGGGCGAGACGGTCGGCCTGTCCTTCTACGCTTTTTTCGCCAACAAGAACGACGATCCGGAGCTGCTGATGGAGGCGGCCGAATGGTGGATACGCAAGCACCAGCTGGATCACTTCGTGAAGGCCGTCAAGATCCGCAGCATGGTCGAGCAGGGACAATAAGCGTCATGCGCATCGATCACCTGTTCATCCGCGCCCGCGCCGGCGCGCCGGAGGCCGAGCTGCTGCGCTCCTTCGGCCTGAGCGAGGGATCGGGCAACCGCCATCCGGGCCAGGGCACCGAGAACCGCCGCTTCTTCTTTCACAACGCCTTCCTCGAACTGCTGTGGATCGCCGACGATGACGAGGTGCGCAACGCGCAGACCAGCCCCACCCTGCTGGCCGAACGCCTGGCCGATGGCGGCCCGGCCTGTCCGTTCGGCGTTTGCTTCCGGCCGTCCGGCGACGATGCCGCCGCGCCTTTCCCGTGCTGGGATTACGCTCCGTCCTATCTGCCGCCCGGCATGCGCATCGGTATCGGCGCGGATGTGCCGGCGTCGGAGCCGATGTGGTTCTTCCTGCCGCAAGGCGTGGCGCCGTCTGCCTATCCCGAGGCGCGCCGCCAGCCGCTGGACCATTCCGCCGGAGTGAAGACCATCACCTCGGTCACGCTGACATTGCCTTCGTCGGCACGGTCGGCGTGCGCGCAAGCGGCCGGCGCTGGCCCTCAACTCACGCTGCTCGAAGGCGACGCTTACCTGATGGAGATCCACTTCGACCACAGCGCGCAAGGCCAGACCAGCGATTGCCGCCCCACCCTGCCGTTGATCCTGCACTATTGAGTTAATAAACATTTTCGTTTACTTATTAGCAGAGTCCGCTTACAGTGTCGGTACTCGCCACTTTTGACCGCCGACGATGAAAACACCTCTGCTGATAGGCGCCGCCTGCCTGCTTGCCCTGCTCTCGACGATAGGCGCCTCGCTGCCCTACCCCATTCTGCCGCCGCTGTTCGCGGCCGGCGTCAGCAATGGCCTGAACCAGTTCCTCGGCCTGCCGCCCAAGCTGCTGTTCGGCCTCGCGCTGACCATCAACCCGCTCGGCCTGCTGATCGGCTCCGCGCTGCTCGGCCCGATGTCCGACCGCTACGGCCGCCGCCCGGTGCTGCTGATCACGGCGGTCGGCGCGGCCATCGGCCATGCGGCCACCGCCTGCGCGCTGCTGCTCGAATCCTACCCGCTGTTCATCGTGGCCCGCTTCGTCACCGGCCTGCTGGAAGGGAACGGCTCGGTGGCGCGCGCCATGCTGGCCGACCGCCTGAGCGGAGACCTGCGCCGCAAGGCCCTGTCCTGGTTGAACGGCGCGTTCTACATGGGCTGGCTGGCCGGACCGCTGGTGGCCGGCGTCACGCTGGCGTGGGGCCTGACGGTGCCGTTCTGGATCGCGATGGCGGCGCTGCTGCTGGTGGCGCTGGTGGTGGCCGTGGTACTGCCGAACGAGGCGCCGTCGCTGGCGACCACCTCGTGGTGGCAGGTGGCGCGCGACCGCCACTCGCTCAACCTGCTGCGCGAGCCGGACCTGCGCAACCTGTTCATCGTCACGCTGGCCTACACCTGCGGCGTGACCGCGTTCTACGAGTTCTATCCATTGTGGCTGGTCGAGGTGCCCGGCTTCGGCGCGCGCGGCATCGCCTGGACCACCGCCGCCATGTGCGCGGTGATGACCACCACCACCATGTTCGCCGGCCGTCCGTTCGAAGGCGAGCCGCTGCTGCGGGCGCGCCGCTTCGCGCTGGTGACGGCGTCGCTGATCGCGCTGCTCGCGGCCAGCAACGCGTGGTTCGGCATCGCCGCCATCGTCTTGTACGGCATTCCGCATTCGATCTACAACGCGATTGTCCCCAACTGGTGCGCCGAGCGCTTCGGCGCGCACGGACAAGGCGCGGTCATGGGCCTGATCTCCACCACGTTCTGCCTGGCCAACATCATCATGGCGCTGGTCGGCGCGGTGCTGACGCTGATCGACACGCGTCTGATCCTGGTGCTGGGCGCCGCGCTGACCGCGTGGTCGGCCTGGCGCATGCAGACCTGGCACGCGGCCATGGCCAGCAAGGACAAGCTGGAAGGAGCGCTGCCATGAACACCGCCGAGCACACCCTGTTCCTGCTGAAGACGCGCGGCCCGCACACCGCGCAGCAACTGGCCGGCCTGCTCAACCTGACCTCGATGGGCGCGCGCAAGCAGCTTGAGGCGTGGCAGGAAAAAGGCATGGTGACGTACGAGGACCTGGCCGACAAACCGGGCCGGCCGTCGCGCCGCTGGTTGCTGACCGACGCCGGCCACGCGCGCTTCCCGGACCGCCACGCCGATCTGACGCTGCAGCTGATCGACCAGGTGCGCGGCCTGTTCGGCGACGCCGGCCTCGACAAGCTGATCACCGCGCGCGAGGCGGCCAGCGAGCAGCAATACCGCCAGCATCTGCAGGCGTCCGACACGCTGCCGCAACGGGTCGCCGCGCTGGTGCAGGCGCGCACCAGCGAGGGCTATATGGCCGAAGTCGAAACCGGCGACGACGGCAGCCTGCTGCTGATCGAGAACCACTGCCCGATCTGCGCCGCAGCCCGCCAGTGCCAGAAGTTCTGCCGCTCGGAGCTGGAGGTGTTCCAGCGCGTGCTCGGACCTGAATGCTCGGTGGGCCGGGTCGAGCATCTGCTCGACGGCGCGCGCCGCTGCGTCTATGTGATCAAACCGCTGCGCTGAATTTCCGCGCAAAATTAATTACGAATGGAAATCTGAAAGTCAAGGGGTTCGGCTAAGCTCCGCCGTGCCGTTTGATCGCTGTCAAACCACCATGTGCTGGTCAGAAGACAATCAACGCATGCCCGACGCCCTGAGCGTCCGGCCCATGCCACGCTTGCTTCACAAAGGTCCCGCACCATGCTTGCCTGCACGCCCCGCTATCTTGCCGCCGCCCGCCTGCTCAGCGGGAAGCTGATCGCCCTCAAGCGCGGCGGCAAGCGCGCGCTGATGTTCGGCGCGGACAGCCTGGCCTTGCCGCTGTGTTTCCAGCTTGCCTTGCTGATGCGCGGCGGCGCCAGGCCGGCGCCTGCGCTGCCGCTCGCGCTGCTGCTGGCGGCCACGTCGCTGTCCGCCTTGGCGATGAGCGACCTGTACAGCGCGGCGGTGCGCTACCTGGACCAGCGCCGCCTCGCGCTCGGCGGCCTCGGCCTGGCCGGCGCCGCGCTGTGCATCCATCTGCTCAAGCTGGACCGCGGCGACGCCTGCCCGCCCGGCGCGCTGCTGAGCTACTGGTTCGTCGCGCTGTCCTACCTGGTGGCGTCGCGGCTGGCGGCGCGCAGCTTCCTGCAGTGCCACACGCGGCCGCCACAGGCGCGCGAGGCGGTCGCCATCTACGGCGCCGGCGACACCGGCGCCCGGCTGGCGCAGGCGATGCAGGGCGACGGCCAATATTGCCCGGTCTGCTTCTTCGACGAGAAGGCGCGCCGCGAACAACGCACCATCGCCGGCCTGCGGGTGTTTCCGCCGGAGCAGCTGGTCGAGCTGGCCGCCACGTGGTCGATCCGGCTCATCGTTGTCGCGTTGCCGGCCGCGTCGGGCGAACGGATGGGCGCGGTGTTACGCATGCTGGGCGGCGCCGGGGTCGGCATCAAGTTCCTGCGCGGCCTGCCCGACCTGGCCGACCACGCGCCGCGGCGGCGGCCCCAGTCTGCGTCGCGCCCGGCCGCGATGGATTTCCCGCTGGAGCAGCTGCTGGGCCGGCCGCCGGTGCAGCCCGACCCGACCTTGTTCTCCCGCTGCGTGCGCGACAAGGGCGTGCTGGTGACAGGCGCGGGCGGCTCCATCGGCAGCGAGCTGTGCCGCCAGATCGCCGGCCTGGGGCCGCGTTGCCTGCACCTGCTCGACCACAGCGAGTTCGCGCTCTACACCATCACCCAGGAACTGCAGGCGCGCTGGCCCGGGCTGGCGCTGCGGCCGCACTTGGGCTCGGCCTGCAACGCGCGCCTGCTCGAGCGCGTGATGCGGAGCGACCGCATCGACACCATCTACCACGCGGCCGCCTACAAGCATGTGCCGCTGGTCGAGACCAATATGGTCGAGGGCCTGCGCAACAACGTGCTGGGCGCGCAGGCGGTGGCGCGCGCGGCCGCCCGCCACGGTGTCGACACCTGCGTGCTGGTCTCCAGCGACAAGGCGGTGCGGCCCAGCACCATCATGGGCGCCAGCAAGCGCCTGTCGGAGCTGGTGTTCCAGGCCGCGCAGGCCGGCGGCGCGGCGCGCACCGTGTTCAGCATGGTCCGCTTCGGCAACGTGCTGGGCTCGTCCGGCTCGGTGGTGCCGCTGTTCCGCCGCCAGCTGCAGCAGGGCGGGCCGCTGACCGTCACCGACCCCGCCATGGAGCGCTACTTCATGCTGATTCCGGAGGCGGCGCAGCTGGTGATCCAGGCCGGTGCCATGGCCGAGGGCGGCGACCTGTTCGTGCTTGACATGGGCCAGCCGGTGCGCATCGTCGACCTGGCGCGGCGCATGATCGCGCTGGCCGGGCTGACCGAGAAAACCGCCGCCTGTCCGCAGGGCGACATCGAGATCCGCTACGTCGGCCTGTACCCCGGCGAAAAGCTGCGCGAGGAATTGCTGACCGCCGACGACGCCGTGCCCAGCCGCCATCCGCGCATCCTGCGCCTGAAGGAGCAGGCGCTGGCGCCGGCGCTGCTGGACCAGTCCATCGAGCTGCTGCTGCTGGCCTGCGCCACCAACGACCGCTGGCTGATCGAAGCCATGCTGCAGACCATCATCGGCGACTTCGCGCCGCACGGCGGCGCCCCGGCCGCCGACGGCGAACGGGCGCGCCGCGCCATCGCCCGGCTGGCCATGGCGCCGCAGCCGGCCCACGCCTCGTAAGCGCCATTTCAAGGAGACCGCCATGCGCCAGTTCGTTCCCGCCGTTGTCGACCGCAAGCTGCGCTTCGCGCTGGTAGGCTGCGGCCGCATCGCGCACAACCATTTCGCCGCGCTGCGCCAGCACGCCACGCGCTGCGAGCTGGTCGGCGTGTGCGACATCGACCCGGCCGCGCTGGCGCGCGCCGCCGAGCACACCGGCGCCCCCGCCTACGCCAGCCTGGAGCAGATGCTGGCGCACAGCGAGGCCGACGCCTGCATCATCACCACGCCGTCCGGCCTGCATCCGGAGCAGGCGGTGCGGATCGCCCGCGCCGGCCTGCACGTGATCACCGAGAAGCCGATGGCCACCCGCTGGGAGGACGCCAAGCGCATGGTGGCGGCCTGCGACGCGGCCGGGGTGCGCATGTTCGTGGTCAAGCAGAACCGCCGCAACCCGACGCTGCAGCGGCTCAAGCGCGCGGTGGACGGCAAGCGCTTCGGCCGTATTTATATGGTCACGCTCAATGTGTTCTGGACCCGGCCGCAGGCCTACTACAACAGCGCCGCCTGGCGCGGCACCTGGGAGTTCGACGGCGGCGCGTTCATGAACCAGGCCAGCCACTACGTCGACCTGATCGACTGGATCGTCGGCCCGGTCGAGAGCCTGCAGGCCTACACCGCCACCTTGGCGCGCGACATCGAGGTCGAGGACACCGGCGTGATCAGCCTGCGCTGGCGCAACGGCGCGCTGGGCTCGATGAACGTCACCATGCTGGCCTATCCGCACAACCTGGAGGGCAGCATCACCATCCTCGGCGAGAAGGGCACGGCGCGCATCGGCGGCGTGGCCGTCAACGAGGTGCAGCAGTGGGATTTCGCCGAGCCCGAGCCGGAGGACGCCGGCGTACGCGAGGCCAGCTACGCCACCACCTCGGTCTACGGCCACGGCCATCCGCTGTACTACGACAACGTGCTGCAGGTGCTGCGCGGCGAGGCCGAGGCCGAGACCGACGGCCGCGAGGGCCTGAAGTCGCTCGAACTGCTGATCGCCGCCTACCGCTCGGCGCGCGACGGCCGCCGCGTCGCCCTGCCGCTCGATTACTGACCACCACGGAGCCCGCCATGGAATACATCGTCCACCCCAGCGCCATCGTCGACGCCGGCGCCGCCATCGGCGCCGGCACGCGGATCTGGCATTTCAGCCACGTGTGCGGCGGCGCCCGCATCGGCGCCGGCTGCTCGCTCGGACAGAACGTCTACGTCGGCGGCGACGCCGCCATCGGCGACCGCGTCAAGCTGCAAAACAATGTGTCGGTGTACGACGCCGTCACCATCGAGGACGACGTGTTCTGCGGCCCCAGCATGGTGTTCACCAACGTCCACAACCCGCGCGCGGCGGTGGAGCGCAAGCACGAGTACCGGCCCACGCTGGTGCGGCGCGGCGCCACCATCGGCGCCAACGCCACCATCGTCTGCGGCGTGACGATCGGCCGCTACGCCTTCATCGGCGCCGGCGCGGTGGTCACGCGCGACGTGCCGGACTTCGCGCTGATGGCCGGCGTGCCGGCGCGCCAGCTGGGCTGGATCAGCCGCCACGGCGAACGGCTGGCCTTTCCGCGCGGCGGCCCCGGCCGCGCGCGCTGCCCGCACAGCGGCGAGCACTACGCGCTGGAGGACGGACGCTGCACGCTGATGGCGGAAGACGGCAGGAGCGCATCATGGAAATGACCGACCTCAAGGCGCAGTACCGGCTGCTGCGCGCGCCAATCGACGCGGCCGTGCGCCGCGTGCTGGAACACGGCCAGTACATCATGGGGCCCGAGGTGGCCGAGCTGGAGCGGCGCCTGGCCGGCTACACCGGCGCCCGCCACTGCGTGACCGCCGCCTCCGGCACCGAGGCGCTGCTGATCGCGCTGATGGCGCTGGACGTGCGGCCCGGCGACGAGGTCATCACCACGCCGTTCTCCTTCATCGCCACCGCCGAGGCCATCGTGCTGGCCGGCGCGCGGCCGGTGTTCGTCGACGTCGAGCCTGGCAGCGCCAACCTCGACCCGGCCCGCGTCGCCGCGCGCGTCGGCCCGCGCACGCGCGCGATCATGCCGGTGTCGCTGTACGGCCAGCCGGCCGACATGGACGCCATCAACGCCATCGCGCTGGCACACGGGCTGGCGGTGATCGAGGACGCGGCGCAAAGCTTCGGCGCGGCCTACCGGGGCCGGCGCAGCTGCAACCTGTCGACCATCGGCTGCACCAGCTTCTTCCCCAGCAAGCCGCTGGGCTGCTACGGCGACGGCGGCGCCGCCTTCACCAGCGACGACGCGCTGGCGCAGGCCATGCGCGAGATCCGCGTGCACGGCCAGGCGCAGCGCTACCACCACACCCGGATCGGCGTCGGCGGCCGCATGGACACGCTGCAATGCGCCATCGTGCTGGCCAAGCTGGACCTGTTCGCGCAGGAGCTGGCCGCGCGCCAGCGCGTGGCCAATTGCTACGATCGGCTGTTCGCCGGCCGCGTCGCCACCTTCGCGCCACGGCCCGACCGCACCAGCGTCTACGCGCAATACACGATCGCGCCGCGCAACCGCGCGGCGGTGCAGGCGGCGCTGCAGCTGGCCGGCATCCCCAGCGCGGTGCACTACCCGGTGCCGATCCACCGGCAGCCGGCCTACGCCGGCATGGACCAGGCCGACTGTCCGCGGGCCGACCAGCTGGCGCAGCAGGTGCTGAGCCTGCCGATGGGGCCGTACCTGGCCGAGGCCGCCGCCGAGCGCATCGCCGGCATCGTGCTGGCCGCCGACGGCCGCTGACCGGAGCTTGGCCATGCGCGCGCTGCCGCCCTTCTGGAAGCATCTGCTGACCGTGCTGAGCGGTTCGGTGGCGGCGCAGGCGCTGCCCATCCTGGCCGCGCCGCTGATCACCCGCCTGTGCCGGCCGGCCGACCTGGGCCAGTTCGGCGTGTGGTACGGCGTGGTCGCCATCGCGGCGGTCGCGGCCACGCTGCGCATGGAGAACGCCATGATCATCGACCACGCGCCGGCGCGCCAGCGGCTGTGCTTTGGCGTGGTCGCGTGGTCGGCCGGCTGGCTGGCCGCGCTGCTGACCCTGGCCGCGACGGCCGCGCGCGCGGCGGGCTGGACCACGCTGCCGTGGAGCGGCGTGCTGACCCTGGGCGCGGCCGCCTGGCTGACCGCCGGCATGCAGACCACGCTGGCCTATGCCACGTCGCACAACGCCTTCGCGCCGGCCGCCAAGGCCAAGATCTGGGCGGCCGGCGGCGTCGCGCTGTCGCAGCTGGCGCTGCTGGCGGCCGGCGCGGGCGCGGTGGCGCTGCCGGCCGGACAGCTGCTGGGCCTGGCCACCGGCCTGGCCGCCGCCCGTCTGCTGCTGCGGCCGCCATCATCGCGAGCGCAGGCGCGCCGGCCGCTGGCGCGCCTGCGCCTGCTGGCGCGGCGGCTGCGGCGCGGCGCGATGCCGACGCCGGTCCAGCGGCGCTATCTGCACGCCCATCGCGCGTTCTGGCGCTACGCGCTGCCGTCCAACGTGCTCAACGCCGCGATCGGCCCGCTGCCGCTGCTGCTGATCGGCGCCCGCCATGGCGTGCTGGCCGCCGGCCTGTTCGCGCTCACCCAACGCGTGCTGGCGGCGCCGGTCTCGCTGCTGGCGGCCTCGGTGCAGGAAGTGTTCAAGCGCGAATCGGTGCGCCAGTACCAGAACAGCGGCAACTGCCGTCCTGCCTGGCGCCACGCGGCGCGCGTGCTGCTGTTGCTGGGGTTCCTGCCGTCGCTGCTGTTGCTGCTGGCCGCGCCGCCGCTGTTCGCCTTCGCCTTCGGCGCGCCGTGGCGCGCGGCCGGCGAGCTGGCGCAAATTCTGGCGCCGCTGTATTTCCTCAACTTTATCGCCAGTCCGCTCAGCTACGTGTTCTTCGTGGCAGGCCGCCAGAAGATCGAACTGGCCTGGCAACTGGCGCTGTTCGCGATGACGCTGGCCGTGTTCGCCGCGCCGCTCACGCTGCACCAGAGCGTGGCCGCCTACGCGACCGGCTACTCGCTGCTGTACCTGGTGTACCTGCACATGTCCTACCGCTACGCGCTGGACCGCGATCCCGCCGGGAGGCTGCATGCAGCCCGCTGACGCCGCCGCCGGCGCCGCGCACGCGGCGCAAACCGCACCGGCCGCCGCCGCACATCGCGCGCCGGCCGCGCGCGCTGCCGCCCGGCCGGACACCGCATGGGCCGAGCTCGGTTTCTTCCTGCTGTTCCCCGGCTTCTTCGCCTACCAGACGCTGCTGGGCCTGGGCCTGATCCGCGCCTACCTGGGCGGCTATTTCGCCGCCGTCTCGCTGCTGCTGCTGCCGGCCATGCTGCTGACCTACTGGCGCCGGCTGCACCGCGCCCGCTACCAGCTGCCACGGGTGGACGCCGCGCTGCTGGCCTTCCTGGCCTACTTCGGCGCCATGGTGGCGTGCCACGCGCCCAGCGCCAACCCGGCCATCACCGCGCACCACGCGCTGGCCCTGCTCTACCTGTTCAACCTGTTCGTCATCTTCAGCACGCTCGACTGCACCAGCCGCCGCTTCCGCCTGACCCAGTACGCCAGCCTGGCCGCCATGTCCTGCGTGGTGTTCGCGTACGCGGTGGACGGCGCCTTCTACCTGGCCGCGCTGGGCGAAGCGCGCGATCCCGACAGCGTCGCCACCTACCAGGGATTTTCGCGCTCCTACCTGCTGCCGCTGGCGGCCGTGCTGGCCACCACGCGCCAGGCGCTGCTGCGCTGGGCCTGGTACGCGCTGGGCGCGGCCACGCTGTACGTCAACACCGCGCGCAGCGAGTTCGGCGCGCTGCTGTTCCTGGTGCCGCTGATCGAACTGCACGCGGCGCGCCACCGCGCCGCCACCGCCGCCGCCTTCGCCGCGCTGGGACTGCTGATGCCGCGCCTGCTGGCGCCGCTGCTGGCGGCCGTGCCCAGCAACCGCACGCTGGAACTGCTGGACCTGTCGCACTCGAGCTCGGCCAACATGCGCCACCAGCTGACCCTGAACGCGCTACGCACCATCGCCGAGCATCCCATCCTCGGCGACTACGGCAGCTATCCGGTCGGCCTGTACAGCCACAACATCCTGTCGGCCTGGGTCGACCTCGGCCTGTTCGGCTTTGCCGCGCTGCTGGCACTGCTGCTGTACCCGCTGTTGCAGATGGGCCTGCACACCTGGGCGATCGGCGGGCGCGACGGCCGCGGCCCGGCCTTCCTGCTGGCCTGGAGCCTGCTCGGCATGACGGTGCTGCTGCTGTGCCTGTCCCACTTCTTCAGCGACATGCTGATCGGCGCCGCGCTGGGCGCCTACGCGCGCTACCGCGCGGGAGCGGACCATGCTTAAGATCGTCCACCTGAGCTCGGCGCACCCGCGCGACGACAGCCGCATCTTCGGCAAGCAGTGCCGCACCCTGGCCGCGCACGGCCACCAGGTCACGCTGGTGGTGGCCGACGGCCTGGGCGATGCCAGGCGCGACGGCGTGACCATCGTCGACGCCGGCGCCGCGCGCGGCCGCCTCGACCGCATGCTACACGCCACCTGCCGCGTGTACCGGCGCGCGCTGACGCTGGATGCCGACATCATCCAGCTGCACGATCCCGAGCTGCTGCCGGCCGGCCTGCTGCTGCGGCGGCGCGGCCGCAAGGTGGTGTTCGACGCCCACGAGGACGTGCCGCTGCAGCTGCTGGGCAAGCCCTACCTGACGCCGCCGTTGCGGCGCCTGTTGTCGGCCGCCTACACCCGCTTCGAGCGCCGCGCCTGCGCCCGGCTTGACGGCGTGATCGCCGCCACTCCCGCCATCCGCGACAAGTTCCTGCCCATCCAGCCCGGCGCGGTGGCCATCCGCAACTATCCGCGGCCGGAGGAATTCGGCGCCGCCGCCTGGGACGGCCAGCCGCTGCAGGTGTGCTATGTCGGTGGCCTGAGCGCGCTGCGCGGCATCGCCGAGCTGGTGCGCGCGTGCACGCTGCTGCGCACGCCGGTGCGCGTGGGCCTGGCCGGCCGCTTCAGCGAACCGGGGCTGGCCGCGCACATGCGGGCACAGCCCGGCTGGGAGCGGATCGATGCCCATGGCGTGCTCGGCCGCGGCGGCGTGGCCGCGCTGATGGCCGCCTCGCGCGCCGGCCTGGTCACGCTGCTGCCGGCCGCCAACCACCTGGACGCGCTGCCGGTCAAGCTGTTCGAATACATGGCGGCCGGCATCGCCGTGATCGCCTCGGACTTCCCGCTGTGGCGCCGCATCGTCGACGACGCCGGCTGCGGCCTGTGCGTCGATCCGCGCGACCCGGCCGCCATCGCCGCCGCCATCGACCACCTCGCCGCCGAGCCCGAACTGGCGCGCCGCATGGGCCAGAACGGCCGCGCCGCCGTGCTGGCGCGCTACCACTGGCGCGGCGAAGCCGAGCAACTACTGCGCTACTATGAAAACCTCTGACCGCCTCCATGCCCTGCCCGCCCAGCTGCGGCTGGTCGCCGACGTGCTGCGCCTGCCGCGCGCGCGGCTGCGCTTCGAGCGCGCCGTCAATCCCGAGCTGGTGGAGCGCACCCACGCGCTGTTCACCAGCCCGCATCCGCGCTGCCGGCTGGTGCGCTTCAAGTCGCTCGGCGTCGCCCTGCTCGACCTGCGCGCCTACCGCGACAGCGCCGCCTACCTGCAGGCGGTCGGCCGCAAGGACTACGCCGGCTACCAGAGCCGGCGCGCCCGCGCCCACGGCTACCGCGTGGCCGAGATCGACCGCAACCACTACGTCGACGACATCCACCGCATCAACACCTCGCTGGCGCAGCGCCAGGGCCGGCCGATGGACCCGGCCTACGCCGCCCGCGCCGAGCACTTCGTCGCGGTCGACGGCTTCCGCTACTACGGCGTGCTCGACAAGGACGGCCGGCTGGCCGCCTACTGCGACCTCGGCATCTACGGCGACTTCGCCGCCACCGACCACCTGCTGGGCTACAAGACCAGCGACGGCCTGATGTACCTGCTGCTGGCCGACATCGCCTGCCGCCTGATCGACGAGGGCCGGCTGAACTACCTGATGTACGACACCTACCTGGGGGCCCTGCCGGGCCTGCGGGAGTTCAAGAAAAAGCTGGGCTTCGCGCCCTACCGCGTCCGTTATTCCATTTGTTGAGGGAGATGCCGGCATGATCGCCACGCTTACCCGTCCGTTCCGCCTGTTGCTGGACGTCGCCCGCCTGCCTGTGGCGAGCCTGACCTTCGACTCCCGCCTGCATCCGGCCGACGTGCTCGACACGCACCGCCGCTTCACGCGGCCGCATCCGAAATACAAGCTGTTCGGCCACAAGCAGCTGGGCGTGGCGCTGATCGACCTGCGCCGCCACCCGACGCCGGCCGCCTACCTGGCCAGCATCACCGGGCGCTGCGGCGCCGCCAGCTACGCCGGCAAGGCCAGGCGGCGCGGCTACACGCTGGCGCGCATCGACCGCAACGAGCACATCGACGCCATCCACGCCATCAACACCAGCAGCGCCAGCCGCCAGGGCCGGCCGATGGACGCCATCTACCAGCACAAGCCGCCGCGCTACGAGGCGCTGAGCCATTTCCGCTACTACGGCGTGTTCAGCAAGGACGGCCGGCTGACCGCCTACTGCAACGTCGGCCACTACGGCAACTTCGCCGCCTTCTCGCAGCTGCTGGGCTACCGCAACAACGACGGCGCCATGCACCTGATGGTGACCGACATCGTCATCGAGCTGCTGCAGGACTTGCACGCCGGCCACGGCCCGCACTACCTGATGTACGACACCTTCTTCGGCGCCAAGCCCGGTCTGCGGCAGTTCAAGACCATGCTGGGCTTCTCCCCCTACCGCGCAAGGTACACGCTGCTATGAACACCATCCTGCGCCGCCTCTACAGCGACTACCTGATGCCGTCGCGGCTGCACCACTACGCCGCGCTGCTGCGGCAGGCCAGCCAGGCCGGCTACCGCCAGACCTCGGTGCGCGGCTGGCTGGCCGCGCTGCAATCGGGCGCGCCCGACAGCCAGGTGCTGGTGCACCGCCACGACATCGACACCGACCTGCGCACCGCGCGCGCGCTGTTCGCGCTGGAGCAGCAGCACGGCGTGCACGCCAGCTACTACTTCCGCCTGTCGACGCTGGACTTCGGCCTGATGCGCGACATCGAGCGCTACGGCAGCGAGGCCAGCTACCACTACGAGGAGGTGGCCACCTACGCCAAGCGCGCCCACCTCAAGCAGGCCGACGCCGTACGCGCCCGCCTGCCCGAGATCCGCGCCGAGTTCGAGCGCAACTTCCACCGCATCGAGGCCGGCCTGGGCGGCAAGATGCGCACCGTCGCCAGCCATGGCGACTTCGCCAACCGCCGGCTCGGCATGGTCAACTGCGAGCTGCTGGACGACCCCGCGCTGCGCGCCCGCTGCGGCATCGCCTGCGAATGCTACGACCCGGCGCTGCTGGCCAGCTTCGACCTGTACATCAGCGACCGCCCGGCGCCGCTGTACTTCCACCCGCAGCCGCCGCAGCAGGCGCTGGGCCGCCACCGCCGCATCTGCCTGCTGACCCACCCGGCCCAATGGCGCACCAACTGGGCCGCCAGCAGCCGCCACAACCTGCTGCGCCTGGTCGAGGCGTGGCGCTGGTAGCGCCAGGGAGCGACCATGAACATCCTGCTGATCAACCACTACGCCGGCTCGGTGCGCCACGGCATGGAATACCGGCCATATTTCCTGGCGCGCGAATGGGTGCGCGCCGGCCACCGCGTGCGCATCGTGGCGGCCGCCCACAGCCACCTGCGCAACCGCGCGCCGCAGCTGGGCGGGCGCGCCGTGCTGGATGAAACCATCGACGGCATCGCCTACCGCTGGCACGCGGCGCCGGCCTACCACGGCAACGGCCTGGGGCGCGCGGCCAACATGGCCGCCTTCGTCGCCGCGCTGTACCGCGGCGCCCGGCCGCTGGCGCGCGCCGACCGGCCCGACCTGGTGATCGCCTCCAGCACCTACCCTGCCGACATCTGGCCGGCGCGCCGCATCGCCCGCCTGGCCGGCGCCCGCCTGGCGTTCGAGGTGCACGACCTGTGGCCGCTGTCGCCGATGCTGCTGGGCGGCATGTCGCGCTGGCACCCCTTCATCCTGCTGATGCAGGCCGCCGAGGACTACGCCTACCGCCACGCCGACACCGTGATCTCGCTGCTGCCCAACGCGGCCGCGCACATGGCCGCGCGCGGCATGGCGCCGCACAAGCTGCACGTGGTGCCCAACGGCGTCGACCCGGACGAATGGCAGGGCCGGCTGGCGCCGCTGCCGGCACCGGCCGCCGCACTGTTCGAGCGCCTGCGCGGCCAGACGGTGGTCGGCTACGCCGGCAGCCACGGCGCCGCCAACGCGCTCGACAACCTGCTGGCGGCAGCCGTGCGGCTGCGCGGCCACCCGCTGGCCTTCGTGCTGGCCGGCGCCGGCCCGGCGCGCGAAGCGCTGCGCCGGCAGGCCGCCGAGGCCGGCCTGGACAACGTGCACTTCCTGCCGGCGCTGGAGCGGCGCTACATGCCGGCGCTGCTGGCGCGCTTCGACCTGGCCTACCTCGGCTGGCAGCGCCAGCCGCTGTACCGCTACGGCATCTCCCCCAACAAGCTGGGCGACTACATGATGGCCGCGCGGCCCATCGTCCACGCGGTCGACGCCGCCAACGATCCTGTGGCCGAGGCCGGCTGTGGCCTGAGCACGCCGCCGGACGACCCGGCCGCGCTGGCCGCCGCCATCGCCCGCCTGGCCGCGCTGCCGGCCGCCGAGCGCGCCGCGCTGGGCGCGCG
>NZ_BPWJ01000016.1:0-92592 GCF_040362985.1 Duganella caerulea
GACCTGGATGCCCGTCACGCGCTGCAGCGCTTCGACGACATTATTATCGGGGAGCTTGCCGATGTCTTCGGCGACGATCGATTCCACCACCTGGTCGCTGGTGCGCTTGATCGCCAGGCTCTTGATCAGCGACGCCTTGACGCCGGTGACCACCACGGTCGCGGCTTCGGCCGGTTCGGTCTTTGCGGCGGCCTCTTGCGCCCACACCGAGGCGCTGCTGAGCAGGCCGGCGCCCATCAGCGCGGTCACGGTCAGCTTCAAGGCCAATGGACGTGCAGATACATGCGTTTTCATACGTCTCCTGTATTTCTAGTTATGGATAAAGTGCTCCTCCTAAATCATCTTAGAGATGCGGCAATAATCAGGCCAATCAATTTTTCGGGGTTTTTAATACCCGTTTCAATATCATGGGACTTGGGGAGAACAAAACCCGGCGCGGGTTGCGCTGAGGCGCCGGTCAGGGCGCGGGGCTTTTCCGCGCCAGCGACTGGCCGATGTCGAGCGGCCGGATGTCGAGCCGCATGTTGAGGATCGAATAGCTCTGCGGCGCCGCCGACGCATAGCCCACGCTGTCGCGCGTCTTGGAGAACGTGAACTGGAAGCCCAGCTCCGGCAGCGGCGTATTGGGGCCACTGGTGGCGATGCCGATCGCCTCGCTGCGGTGGTTGTTCATCAGCTTCTCCATCAGCTCGACCACCGCGTTCTTGCCCAGGATATCGGCCGAGAACACCGGCTCGCGCAGCATCGCCGCGTGCGCCTTGAGCTTGCCGCCCGCCTTGGCCTGCGACGGCGTGAACGTGTGCGTGCCCAGGTCGTACTGGTCGCCCCGGTCCAGGTAACTGATCACGGCGTTGGAGACGTTGAAGCCGGCGCTGGCCGGATCGGTGGTGGCGCGGGACAGGTCGATCAGCAGCGCGCCCTTGTGGCCGACGATCTCCACCCGGCGCCGGCTGTCGACCACCATCGCCGTGTTCTCGTCGATGCCCAGCCCGAACTTGTAGCCCTTCTTCAGCATGGCCGGGATCATGCGCGCGAAGCGCCCGCGCACCAGCAGGTGCTGGTCGACGAACACGTCGTCGCCGATGAAGCCCAGTCCCGGCGCGATCTCCCGGCCCTCGGTGACGCCGACGCGCAGCGTGGCGAACACCGTGTTCGGCGCCGAGAACATGGTGCTGCTCATGATGGCCGCGCCGGCGCTGTTGCCGGCCACCACGCCGCCGCCCCGGTACAGCTCCCACACCGCGTCCAGCACCGCGCTGCGGCTGCCGTCCTCGCGCACCAGCGCCTGCGTGATGCGGGCCTGGTCGCCGCCGGCGAAGAACACGCCGCCGGCCGCGCGCACCGCCGCCGCCAGTTCGGGATCGTCGGCCGCCTGGCGGAAATCACGTCCGGCCAGCCGCACCGCCAGCGGCACCAGGAAGGCGTCCGCGCCGTATTGATTGAGATAGCCGACGATGGCCTCGCCCACCGGCGCCGGATCGGCGGCGGCCGACGGCAGCACCGCCACCCGCGCGCCCGGGCCGCCGGCCAGCTGCACGACGCGGCGCCAGACGTCGGCGTTGTCCGGCCGCAGGTTGCCGCCGATGATGACCAGCGAGCCCCTGGGCGCAGGCGGCGCGGCGTCCGTGGCCGCCAGCGCGGCGCCCGGCGGCAGGGCGCACATCAGCGCCGCCTGAACGCAATGCCTCAAGATCGACATCCGCATAACCGCCCCCGCCATGAAAAAATGGGACGGCGCCCGAAGGCACCATCCCATTCAATATACCCGATTTCGCGCGCCGTCAGCGATAGCGGTACAGCGGCTGCTGCAGCTGGATCGGCCGGATGTCCATGCGCAGCTTGAGCACCGAATACGCCTCCACCTCGGTCGAGCTGTAGCCGACGCTGTTGATGGTTTTACTGAAGCGGAACTCGAAGCCCAGGTCCGGATAGGCGTCGCGCGGATTGCCGAAGGCGATGCCGATGGCTTCCTGCTGGGCGTTGTCGATCAGGTTGACCATCAGGTCCAGCACCGCGTTGTTGCCCAGGATGTCGTTGGTGTAGACCGGCTCGCGCGTGTCGGGCTGGTTGGGATCGAGCTTGTTGTCGGCCTTGTCCGGCGACGGCGTGAACTCGCGCGTGACCAGGTTGAACTTGTCGCCCCGGTCCAGGTAGCTGATGGTGGCGTTGCTGATGTTGAAGCCCTTGACGCCGCGGTCGGTGATCGCGGCCGACAGGTCCAGCAGCAGCGCGCCGCTGTAGCCGATGATCTCGACGTCGCGCTTGGCGTTGACCACCATCGCGCTGTTCTCGTCGATGCCCAGGCCGATCTGGTAGCCCTTCTTGAGCATCACCGGGATCATGCGGGCGAAGCGGCCGCGCACCAGCAGGTGCTGGTCGACAAACACGTCGTCGCCGATGAAGCCCAGCCCCGGGGCGATCTCGTGGCCGTCGTTGACGCCCTGCTTGAGCATGTCCAGCGTCGGCTTGGCGTCGTAGAACATGGTGGTGCTCATGATGGCCGCGCCGGCGCTGGAGCCGGCCACCACGCCGCCGTCGCGGTACACGTCCCACACCGCGTCCAGCGCGGCCGTGTGCTTGCCGTCCGGGCGCACCAGCGCCTTGGTGATGCGGGCCTGGTCGCCGCCGGTGAAGTAGATGCCGGTGGCCGAATGAATGGCCGCCACCACTTCCGGATCCTCGGCCGCCTTGCGGTAGTCGCTATTGGGCAGCGTCACGCCAAGCGGGATGAAGAAGGCCTGGGCGCCGTACTGGTTCAGCTTGTTGACCGTGTTCTGGGCCGACTTCTCGGGATTGATCGAGGCCGAGCCGAACACGCCGATGCGCGCGCCCTTGCCGCCGGCCAGCTGCACGATGCGCTGCCAGACTTCGGCGTTGTCGGCGCGCAGGCCGCCGCCGATGATGACCAGGCTGCCCGCCGGCGGCGCCAGCACCGGCTTGGGCGGCGGCACCGCCTTGGCCGGTTTGCTGGACTTGACCGGCGCCTGCGCCGCCTTGGCGGCCGGCGTGGATCCCTGCGCCGCGCACACGCCCGCGCCGCCGACCACCAGCAGCCACAGCATGACGAGACGCCGCAGCGTAAAACCTGTTAATTTCATGTTGCCCTTCCGATGAAAACCGGCGCCAGGCTCTCGCCCGGCGCCGTCGATAATGCAGATGATACCAATCTATTACGTGACGCGCCTTAAAGCATCATTACGTTACATTACTTGAAGGCGTAATTGGCGCTGGCGTAGAAGCGGCGGCCGCGCGGATCGGTGTAGGTCGGATCATAGCCCGAGATGAAGTAAAAGGCCTGGTTCGAGTACGGCGGCGCCGCGTTGAACAGGTTCTGCACGCCGGCGCGCAGCTTGAACGCCTTGCTGACCTGCCAGGCGCCCGACAGGTCCCACAGCGAGTAGGCCTTCACATGGTTGGCCGCCACCACCGTGCCGTCGTCGGTGTTGATGGCCGAGTTCTGGTCCTGGTAGCCGCTCGAATACGTGTTCGACAGGCTGGCCGAGTACGGGCCGAGGTCCCAGTCGAAGGTGACGGTGTGGCGCCAGCGCTGCACCACGCCGTCGGTGACGAAGCGTCCCAGGTTGCTCAGGTAGGGGTCGCCCACGCTGTTCTGGATCTTCGAATTGAGCACATAGGTGCCCGACAGGTGGCCGCCAAAGTTGCCGGCCCAGGTCTTCACGCCGCGGTAGTCCAGCGTCAGGTCCAGGCCCGAGGCCAGCTGCGCGCCGCGGTTCTCCTTGCGCAGGTCGATGTAGTCGATGGTGCCGTCGTCGTTGCGGTGCACCAGGTCGCCGTACTTGGCCAGGTTGCCCAGGATGATGTCGTCCCCGATCTCGCTGATCAGGTCGGTGCGCTTGATGTTCCAGTAGTCCAAGGTCATCGACACCTGCTTGGACGGCTCGATCACCATGCCCAGCGAGTACTGGCGGCTGTGCTCTGGCTTGAGGTTGGCGTTGGAATAGCGGCGGGTGTTCCAGTTGTCGGCGCAGTCGGCCAGGCTGTTGCCGACCTGCGCGCACTGGACCGGATCGGGCAGGGTCGCGGTGCTGCTGTAGACCGTCGGCCGGTACAGGTCGGACATCGACGGCGCGCGGAAGCCGCGGCCTGCCGAGGCGCGGAACAGCATGGTCTTGGCCGGCATGTAGGTCACGCCCACTTTCGGACTGGCGGCGCCGCCGACCACCTGGTAGTGGTCGTAGCGCGCCGACAGCTGCGCCTCCCACTGCTTGGTGAACGGCAGCAGCAGCTCGCCATACACCGCCTGCACCGTGCGCTTGTCGCTGGTGGCGCGGCCGCCCTCGGGCGCGGCGTCGTTGTTGATGTTATCGCTCAGCAGCAGCGCAGACGGCGTGAAGTCGGTGCGCTCGTGGCGCACCTCGCCGCCCACCGCCAGCGCGGCCTCGCCGCCGGCCAGCGTGCCCACCGCGTGCGACACCTTGAAGTCCAGCGAATCCATCACGCCGCGCGCGTGGCGCACGTCGTCGTTGACCTGGATCGCGTCCAGCAGCGCCACCCCGGCCGCGCTGGACGGGCCGAAGGGGTTGATCACGCCGTCGTAGATGCCCTTGACCAGCTTGTCGTACAGCAGGTAGCCGTGGGTGTCCTTGTCCTTGATGGTGTTGACGCTGTGGTTCAGGCCGATGTCGTAGTCGAAGCCGCGCGCGCTGCCGGTCAGGCCGACCACGTAGCGCTGGCTCTCGCTGGTCAGCTCGCTGGTGCGGCGGCCGGCGTCGTTCAGGCGGATGCGCAGCGTGACGTCGCCCACCACGTCGTCGTCCGCGCTGGCCTCGTCCGAATCGAGGTTGTAATTGGCCAGACCCGGGATCTTCTTGTAGTTGATCGGCGCGCTCACGCGCGCGGTCGAGGCCACGTAGTGGGTCTTGGAGCGGCTAAGCGCGATCTCGGCGAACAGCTGGTTGTCGGCGTTGAGCTGCAGCACGCCGCGCGTGAGCAGGTTGGCCTTGTCCGACTTCGGATACAGCTCGGTGTCGCCCATGTAGTTGTAGGTGCAGGCGTCGACCCCGCCGATGCCGCCCGCCAGGTACAGGTTGGCCGGCGGCGCGCAGTTCGGCACCGACAGGTTGATGGTGCGGTTGGTCAGCGGCTTGCCGTTGAGGGTGAAGCCGTTGTCGTTCAGGTAGTCGCGCTGGGCGCCGGTCAGGCGGATGTTGGCCGGCGACGTGAAGCCCGACAGCAGGTGCGGCAGGCGCTCGGGGATGCGCAGGTTGCCGATGAACTTGCGCTGCGAGGTGCTCAGCGCGTCGGTGCGCTGCAGGTCCACCACCGCGAACACATTGTAGCCGTCCTTGGCCAGGTCGCCGGTGCCGGCGGTCAGCGTGGCGGTGCGCTTGCCGGCGCCGCCCTCGTCGGTCTTGGCGCCGTAGGCGTTCAGCTCCACGCCCTGGAAATCCTTGCGGGTGATGAAGTTGATCACGCCGCCGATGGCGTCGGTGCCGTACAGCGCCGAGGCGCCGTCCAGCAGCACCTCGACGCGCTGGATGGCGGCGGCCGGGATGTTGTTCAGGTCGACGCCGGTGTCGTCGCCGGGCGAGGCGAAGTTGGCCATGCGGCGGCCGTTGAGCAGCACCAGCGTGGACGAGGTGCCGATGCCGCGCAGGTTGGCGCTGTTGAAACCGCGCTGGTCGTGGCCGTCGGTGATGCTGGCGCCGTCGGTCAGGCCGCCGACGTTGGCCGACACCCGCGCCATCAGCTCGGAGGCGGTGGTCACGCCGGCCTTCTCGATGTCCTCGCGGGTGATGACCTGCACCGGCAGCGCGGTCTCGGACTCGATGCGGCGGATCGCCGAACCGGTGATCTCCACCCTCGGCATCACGGCCGTAGTGGCCGGGGTGGCCGAAGTGGCCGGCGCCTCCTGCGCCAGCGCCGCCTGCCCCAGCAGACCGGCCACCGCGCCCGCGCTCAGGGCCAGGCGCACCGATCGCGCCATCGTCGAAACTCGCATGCTTTGCACATCACCCATGTTTTTTCTCTCTGATTGTTATATAAATGATTTCATAAAACTAACTGTACGCACATCGACGGGAAAACTCAAGAAACCCGGCCCCGTTTCGCCGCGCGGCGATTTACTTTGTGAAAATAGTGCTACATACTCAATCTTTGTCGAAAAAACCCGCCCCGCCATGCAAGTACAACAACACCCCCTGACCGGCCCGCACAGCAGCGCCGCCTACCAACTGACCAGTTTTCACTACGGCCGTCCCGGCACCGGCAAGAAGGTCTACATCCAAGCCTCGCTGCACGCCGATGAGGTGCCCGGCATGCTGGTGGCGCAATTCCTGCGCAAGGAGCTGGCCGCGCTGGACGCGGCCGGGCGCATCGCCGGCGAAGTGATCCTGGTGCCGGCCGCCAACCCGATCGGGCTGGCGCAAGCCATCCACGGCGCCGCCTTCGGCCGCTTCGACCTCACCACCGGCATCAACTTCAACCGCTCGTACAAGCACGTGGCCGACGACCTGAAAAAGTCGCTGGACGGCCTGCTGGGGCAGGACGCCGACGCCAACGTGCGCCTGATCCGCGAGCACGCACGCGCCTCGATCGCCGCCTGGCAGCCGGCCACCGACGCCGACGCGCTCAAGAAAACCCTGATGACGCTGGCGGTGGACGCCGACATCGTGCTCGACCTGCACTGCGACAACGAGGCGGTGCTGCACATGTACGCCGGCACGCCGCTGGCCGAGGCGGCCGCGCCGCTGGCGGCCATCCTGGGCGCGCACGCGCTGCTGCTGGCCTACCAGGCCGGCGGCGAACCGTTCGACGAAGCCTGCAGCCGCCTGTGGTGGGACCTGGAGCGGCACTTCGAGGGCCGCTACCCGATCCCGGCCGCCTGCCTGTCGACCACGGTCGAACTGCGCGGCGAGATGGAGGTCAGCTACGCGCTGGCCGAGCAGGACGCGGCCGGCCTGATCCAGTTCCTGACGCTGAGCGGCGTGCTGCTGCCGGCCGACGCCGCCGCGGCCGCGGCGACCGTGCTGCCGGCGCCGCTGTGCGCGGCCACGCCGCTGGAAGGGGTCGAACCGCTGTACGCGCCGCACGCCGGCATCCTGGTGTACACACGGGAGCTGGGCGCGCGGGTGGCGCCGGGCGACGCGGTGGCCGACCTGATCGACCCGGTCAGCGGCGACACCACGGTGATCCGCGCCGGCGTGGCCGGCGTCTTCTTCGCGCGCAGCGCGCACCGCCACGTGATCCGTGGCATGAACGTCGGCAAAATCGCCGGCGCCCAGGCCTACCGCGCCGGCGACCTGCTGAGCCAATAAGATGACCACCAAAAAATTCAAGCTGCCGCACACCTTTGTCCTGCTGTTCATCATCCTGGCGCTGATCGCGGGCGCCACCTGGCTGGTCCCCGGCGGCAAATACGACACCCACCTGGTCAACGGCAAGCAGCTGATCGACCCGGCCAGCTTCCACTACATCGCCAGCGCGCCGCAGGGGCTGACGGCGCTGATGAAGGCGCCGATCAACGGCTTCGTCGACGCCGCGCTGATCATCGGCTTCGTGCTGATCGTCGGCGGCGCCTTCGCCGTGCTGCAGAAGACCGAGGCGGTCGACTCGATGATCAAATCGCTGGCGCGCGCGCACGACAGCTCGGTGTTCATCCAGCGGGCGCTGATCCCGGTGTTCGTCACCATGTTCTCGATCGGCGGCGCCACCTTCGGCATGAACGAAGAAGCCATACCGTTTATACTGATTTTCGTGCCGCTGGCGCTGGCCTTGGGCTATGACACCATCACCGGCGTCTCGATCCCCTTCCTCGGCTCGCAGGTCGGCTTCTCGGCCGCGTTCCTCAACCCGTTCAACGTCGGCATCGCGCAAGGCATCGCCGGCGTGCCGGTGTTTTCCGGCTGGGCCTACCGGGTGATCGTCTGGGTGATCGCCACCGCCGTCACCATCGTGTTCCTGATGTGGTACGCCGCGCGCGTGAAAAAGACGCCGGAGCTCAGCCCGACCTACGCGCTGGACCAGGACAAGCGCCGCGAGCAGCCGCACGGCCTGGGCGAATTCCACGGCATGACGGGGCGGCACAAGCTGGTGCTGGCGATCTTCGTCGGCTCGCTGATCGTCATGGTGGGCGGCGTGGTGGGCTACGACTGGTACATCCACGAAATCGCCGCGCTGTTCCTGACGATGGGCATCGTCATCGGCCTGGTGGGCGGGCTCGACTCGAACCAGATCGTCGAAGGCTTCATCCAGGGCGCGCGCGACCTGGTGGGCACGGCGCTGGTGATCGCGCTGGCGCGCGGCACCATGATCCTGGCGCGCGACGCCCACATCATCGACACCATGCTGCACGCGCTGATGCCGCTGGTGCAATCGTCCAGCCCGATCTTCTCGGCGTGGAAAATGTTCGGCATCCAGACCGTGATCAACTTCTTCATCCACTCCGGCAGCGGCCAGGCCGCGCTGACGATGCCGATCATGGCGCCGCTGGCCGACCTGGTGGGCGTCACGCGGCAGACCGCGATCCTGGCGTTCCAGTTCGGCGAATTCACCACGCCGATGATCCCGACGTCGGGCATCACGGTCGGCGTCCTGGCGCTGGCGCGCATCCCGTGGATCACCTGGGCCAAATGGATGGTCCCGCTGCAACTGATCTACGCCGCCCTGGCCCTCGCCCTGCTGGTCCCGCCCTGCCTGATGAACTGGCAATAAAGCAATTTGGGGTCAAGTCTGACATTCGGACACGAGCTCTTCCGTAGCCGCTGCTACGGAAGAGCTCGTGTCCGAATGTCAGACTTGACCCCCGCTGTTTTATCTCCGCCCGATAGACCGGCATCAATAGCGGATAAGCGGCCCGTGCTAACTTGAACCCCATGCTGCCGCTCCGGCGGCGCTGTGGGGGTTCCAGTTGATACCCATCCCAAAACCATCCTACCTCGACCAGTGCGTCTACCTCGGCGCGCGCCATGGCGAAAAGCGCTGGCGATCCAAAGATAGGACTAAACTATATACGTGGGATTGGATGCACGGAGAAATCGAGGTGTTCAATAAACGCGGCCGCCATCTTGGCAGCATCGACGCCGTCACAGGCCAACTCACCAAAGGCGCAGTCGCGGGGAGGAAAATCGATGTCTAACTTTATTGAAAAATGCCTCTTGCGCGAAGCCAGTCCCGAGGACATTGATGACTTCATCGAACTCTGGCATCAGAATCCCGGCAAGCAGTCGCTCCATGAATACCTCGGAATGACGCGCAACGAGTATGCGCTCTGGATCGCCAACTCGGCCATCTTGCCAACGCTTATCGGCATCCGCTCAAAACATCAAAACATGGACCAGCTGCTGGCGGAGTTCGACCGCCAGCTCCCGGCGGCAGCCAAATCCACGAGCCCCTCGGGCGCAATGGCTTTGATGAAGTGGCTGAAGGCCCGCGTGGCCTAATTGCTGTAGATGTTGGGGAAGTAGCGCTCCATCAGCGTGGCCGGCCGGGATGGCGCGGTGAAGCCGTACTGCTCGTACAGCCCATGCGCGTCGGCGGTCGCCAGCGTGAAGCGGCGCAGGTTCTGCAAATCGGCATGCGCCAGCACCGCCTCCACCAGCTGCTTGCCGTAGCCGCGCCCGCGTACCTCCGGCAGCATGAACACGTCGACCAGGTTGGCGAAGGTGGCGCGGTCCGTCACCACCCGCGCGAAGCCGACCTGCCGCCCGTCCACATAGGCGCCAAAGCACAGCGAATGCTCGATCGCCCGCTCCAGCACCGCCAGCGGCATGCCGATCGCCCACGTCGACTGCTCGCTGAGGAATTGATGAATCAGCGGCACGTCCAGATCCGCCTTGTTGGTGCTGATGTGCAGAGTCGTCATGATTTCGATGGGCAAAATGGTAATGTTGACATATTTTTGAGCAGCTGGCGGTTTATAATCGCTGCTGACATCAATCACGCACACACGCCTGCCCCACTATGACAGCACAACTTTCCAAAAAAAGCGAAGCCTGGTCGGCCCGTTTTAACGAACCCGTCTCGGACCTGGTCAAGCGCTACACCGCCTCGGTCTTCTTCGACAAGCGCCTGGCCAAGGCCGACATCCAGGGCTCGCTGGCCCACGCAGAGATGCTGGCCGCGCAGGGCATCATCAGCGCCGCCGACCGCGCCGAGATCGAACGCGGCATGGCGCAGATCGCCGCCGAGATCGAAGCCGGCCAGTTCGAATGGCTGCTGGACCTGGAAGACGTCCACCTGAACATCGAAAAACGCCTGACCGAACTGGTGGGCGACGCCGGCAAGCGCCTGCACACCGGCCGCTCGCGCAACGACCAGGTGGCCACCGACATCCGCCTGTACGTGCGCTCGGCCATCGACGACGTGCTCGATCTGCTGGCCGCGCTGCGCGGCGCGCTGACCGACCTGGCCGAGAAAAACGCCGACACCATCATGCCCGGCTTCACCCACATGCAGGTGGCGCAGCCGATCACCTTCGGCCACCACATGCTGGCCTACGTCGAGATGTTCGGCCGCGACGCCGAGCGCATGGCCGACTGCCGCAAGCGCGTCAACCGCCTGCCGCTGGGCGCGGCCGCGCTGGCCGGCACCACCTTCCCGATCGACCGCGTGCGCGTGGCGCAAACGCTGGGCTTCGACGACGTCTGCCACAACTCGCTGGACGCCGTCTCGGACCGCGACTTCGCCATCGAATTCACCGCCGCCGCCTCGCTGATCATGACCCACGTGTCGCGCATGTCGGAAGAGCTGGTGATCTGGATGAGCCCACGCGTGGGCTTCATCGACATCGCCGACCGCTTCTGCACCGGCTCGTCGATCATGCCGCAAAAGAAAAACCCGGACGTGCCGGAACTGGCGCGCGGCAAGACCGGCCGCGTGTACGGCCACCTGATGGGCCTCTTGACCCTGATGAAAGGCCAGCCGCTGGCCTACAACAAGGACAACCAGGAAGACAAGGAACCGCTGTTCGACACCGTCGACACCGTGGTCGACACGCTGCGCATCTTCGCCGACATGGCCGGCGGCATCAGCGTCAAGCCGGAAGCGATGCGCGCCGCCGCGCTGCAGGGCTACGCCACCGCGACCGACCTGGCCGACTACCTGGTCAAGAAAGGCCTGCCGTTCCGCGACGCCCACGAAGCCGTGGCCCACGCGGTGCGCGCCTGCGACGACCTGAAGATCGACCTGTCGGAAATGTCGCTGGACCAGCTGCGCGCCTACTCCACGCTGATCGACGACGACGTGTTCGCCGTGCTGACCTTGGAAGGCTCGGTGGCCGCGCGCGACCACGTGGGCGGCACCGCGCCGAACCAGGTGCGCAAGGCCATCGCGCGCGTGCGCGAACAGCTGGCCAAATAAAGGCCATGGCGCGCCCGACGCTCACCTACCGCAAACCGCAAGCGGGGCGCGACTACTGGGTCATCGACGACATCCTGCCGAACGCGCAGGAGGTGGCCCAACGCTGCTTCGCGCGCGAGGACTGGGAGCTGGGCGCGCCGCACCGCCCGGAGCCGTGGCCCGGCATGCGCAGCAAGGGCGCGCTGCTGCCGGACGAGCTGGCGCAGGTGGAAGCCTGGGTCAAAAAGGTCACGGGCGCGAAGAAGCTGTGGCAGGAAGCCACGCCGCAGGGCAGCACCCTCAACCACAACTACGTGCAGCTGGTGGGCGGCATCGAATCGGGCCCGCGCCCGCACACCGATTCGCTCAAGCTGTGCCGCTACGCCGCGGTGATCTATCTGTCGCCCGATCCGCTGCCGGCGGCCGGCACCTCGTTCTACCGCCTGCGCTACCCGGACGGCACGCTGGGCGGCAATTACTGCAGCCCGCCGCACGCCAACCTGCGCGAGGCGCTGGGCGTGACCAGCCTGCCCCCGCAGGCCTGGCACGAGGAGCAGCGCATCGACAACCGCTTCAACCGCATGCTGCTGTACCGCGCCAACCTGGTGCACTCGGCCAGCGGCTACTTCGGCTGCGACCATGACGACAAGCGCATGACCGCGGTCTTCTTCTGGATGGCCTGAGCCCCCGCGCGGCTACTGCGTGACGATCTTCGACAACACCGAGAACGCCGCGCCGGTCTGGTTCTGCTCCAGCAGGATGGTCAGCTCGGTGTAGGTGCAGATCATGTTGACCAGGTTGATCTTGTCCCACGCCAGCTGCTTGAGGATGGCGTGATAGATGCCGGGCGTGCGGCTGGTGTCCGGATTCAGGTGCAGGGTCACCGCGTTCAGGTTGTCCTGGCGCGCCAACAGCCGCTCGCCGGCAAACACCTCCTCCACCATCGTGGTCAGCACCCGGCTGCTGATCACCATCACCTCATTGACCCCGCGCGTGACCGTGACGAAGGCGCCGCGCATCGGCTCGGCCTTCGACAGCAGCCGCCGGTGGCATTCATTGGTGCTGTCCGAATAGCGGTAGGTGTACTCGGTCAGCTCGGTGCGGGTGGTCAGCTCGCCGGTCTTCTGCGCCAGCGCCAGCGGCTGGTTGCTGGCCTCCGGCAGGCGCTCGGCCACGCGGCGCAGCGCCATCACCACGGCCGCCTGGCCGACCGGCTTCCACATGTCGCTCTCGAGCTGCGGCTGCAGCTGGCGCGCCAACTCCGACAGATTGATCAGATTGCGCCGCAACCCCTCGGTGAGAAACGACGAATCCATGACGATGCGTTCAACTTTGGTAGCAATCGACAGCATACAAGCTCCCCCTGTCCGCGCGCCGGCGGACAATAACTCAACTAACAGCAGGCGCTGCGCCGCGCGGCGCGCCGTGGTCGGCGCCCGCGCGGCGACGCAAACCCGCTGCCGGCGCCCCGGATGGAGGCGCGGCGGCAGTCAGGATGCGGCAAGCGGTGACAAATGGAGGGCGATGCTAGTTCGGTGGCGGCGCCGTGGTGTGGGCGGCGCGCAGTGCGCGGGCGGAACTGACATTATGCGTTGGGTGTGCGGTCATTATTTTCTTCCTGTGGTTCCCGTTGCGCTTGTTACCAAGGGTCGTGCCCTGCGCTTTTTATATGCCGGTCACGAACCATAATTCGCGCTGGCGTCAACTAGTTTAATTCGCAATATTAGAACTCTGCAACCACGATTTGCTGAAAAATTGGGCATAGTGTTGCGTAGCCACCGAAAATAGAGGGCGGCGTCTAGTTCGTTGTTGAGATAAGACAAAACGCGCCTATCGTGCGGGATCCTGCCGTCAACTTCTGGTATGCCAGCCACCCCGCCCCCGGCCGGCGGCCCGCCCGGGTGTCTCATTTCAGACATTTCTTTCTTCTGTGACTATTTTTCCAAGTTTTTTGACTTCGTGAGCGCGACAGGAATAGTGTCGCCCCTACTCGCCGTTTTAGCCGCACAAAAACGCCGCGCGGCCAACCGCCGCCGCGGCGCCGGGAACGCCGAGTTGGCCACTATCCCGGCCAAGGCCGCACCTAGCGAAAACAATCAGACCCCATGGAGAAGAGATGAATTTACGTATGACCCTACTTGCTGCATCCATCGTCGCCGCATTGCCGATGATGGCGTCCAACGCAGCCCAAGCGGCGCCCCAGCTCATGTCCGCGCCGGTGGCCCAGTCCTCTCCACAAGAGAGCGCCGGGCTGGTGGCCAAGAT
Source organism: Duganella caerulea (assembly GCF_040362985.1). Classification (NCBI taxonomy): domain Bacteria; kingdom Pseudomonadati; phylum Pseudomonadota; class Betaproteobacteria; order Burkholderiales; family Oxalobacteraceae; genus Duganella; species Duganella caerulea. The sequence goes on from NZ_BPWJ01000016.1 coordinate 13,564, forward strand.
GGCCGCGCTCGACAGCCAGCGCGGCCTGTCCGCCGACCACAGCTTCCGCATCGCCAGCCAGCATCCCGGCGTGGTGGGCGAGAAGATCACCCGAGCCGACCACACGTACAAGGGCCTGCGCGTGTTCGGTTCCGAATCGGTGATCGTCACCAACAGCGCCGGCGACATCATCAGCGAGTCGGTGGCCGACCGCCGCGCCGCGCTGGACGCGCCGGCCGCCGCATCGCACGGCCGCACGGCCACCGTCGCCCCGGCCGACTGGACGCCGACGCTGGGCGCCAACGACGCCATCGCGCTGGTGGTCAAGGCGGTCGCGCCGAGCGGCACGCACCGCTGGCAGCCTAGCGCCGAACTGCTGATCTATCCGGTGATGAAATCGGTGCGCATCCCGTCGGCCGTGAACAAGGCCGAGTCGGCGCTCAACGCCATGGACCTGGAGGAAGTGGTCGACCACTACGAGCTGGCCTACTACGTCAAGACCCGCATGGCCGACCACGGCAAGCCGGTGTACTTCGACACCATGGTCAACGCCAAGACCGGCGCCGTGATCGCCCAGTGGAAGGCGCTGCAGACCGTGGTCGGCACCGGCAACAGCCAGTACAACGGCCAGGTGCCGATCCAGACCTCGCTGTCGGGCAGCACCTACAAGATGCTGGACTCCACCCGCGGCACCGGCGGCACCTACGGCGGCATGGCGATCACCAACGCCAACCACAGCTCGGCCAACAGCCCGAACGCCGGCAGCATCTACACCAACACCACCAACGTCTGGGGCGACGGCCAGAACTACAACGGCGGCAGCACCACCAACGCCAACGGCCAGACCGCCGCGGTCAACGCGCTGTGGGGCCTGATGAACACCTACGACGGCCTGAAGAACGTGCTGGGCTGGCAGTCGCTGGACGGTAACAACACCGCCACCTACATCGCCGCCCACGTCGACACCGCCTACGACAACGCCTTCTACGACGACGGCTGCAAGTGCATGTACATCGGCGACGGCTCCAGCTTCTACAGCCTCGGCTCGATCGACGTGATCGGCCACGAGATGTCGCACGGCGTCACCGCCTCCACCTCCAACCTGAACTACTCGGGCGAATCGGGCGGCTTGAACGAGTCCAACTCGGACATCGGCGGCGAGATGATCGAAGCCTACGCCCGCAACGGCGGCACCGGCAGCGTGATCCCGGCCACCGGCAACGACTGGATGATGGGCAAGGAGATCAGCAAGTCCGGCCAGCCGCTGCGCTGGATGTACAAGCCTAGCAAGGACGGCGGCAGCCCGGACGCGTGGAGCAGCTCGATCTCCAACCTCGACGTGCACTACTCCAGTGGCCCGAACAACCGCATGTTCTACTTCCTGTCGCAGGGTTCGAACTCCAGCTCGACCAGCGACTACTACTCGAAATACCTGGTCAAGAGCCCGGCCGCGATGACCGGCATCGGCAACGACAAGGCGTTCCGCATCTGGTTCAAGGCCAACACCACCAAGTTCACCTCGTCGACCAACTACGCCGACGCCCGCAACAAGGTGCTGGCCGCCGCCACCGAGCTGTATGGCGCGGGTTCGAAGGAAGCGATCGCGGTGCAGCGCGCCTACGCGGCGATCAACGTCGGCGCCGACATCGACGAAACCGGCGCCACCGGCGGCGTGTCGATCACCACCCAGCCGTCGAACGTGAGCGTGGCAGCCGGCTCCACCGCGTCGTTCAGCGTGGGCGCCAGCGGCGGCACCTCGCCGTACACCTACAAGTGGTACCGCAACGGCGCCGTCATCAGCGGCGCCACCTCGGCCACCTACTCGCTGACGGCGCAGGCGACCGACAACGGCGCGGTGTTCAACGCCGTGGTCAGCGACTCGTCGTCGCCGGTCAAGACCGCCACGTCGGGCAACGCCACGCTGACCGTCGGCTCCACCGGCGGCACCACCGAGCGCGTGACCAACGGCGGCTTCGAGTCCGGCGTCACCGGCTGGAGCGGCACCACCGGCGTGATCGGCAACTACAGCGGCCAGACCGCCTACGAGGGCACCAAGTTCGCCTGGTTGGGCGGCAACGGCACCACCGCCTCGGAGACCATCACCCAGGCCGTGACGATCCCGTCGACCGCCACCGCGGCCACGCTGACCTTCGCGCTGCACATCGACACCGATGAAACGGGCAGCACCGCCTATGACAAGATGGTGGTGACCGTGAAGAACAGCGCCGGCTCGGTGCTGGGCACCCTGGCCACGTACTCGAACGTGAACGCGGCGACCGGCTACCAGGTCCGCACCTTCAACATGCTCGCGTACAAAGGCCAGACCGTGACCCTGTCGTTCGCGATGAACGAGGACTCGTCGCTGCAAACGTCGTTCGTGGTGGACAAGGTCAGCCTGATCACCCAGTAAATGTGGTAAGACAGTCCCCGCCTGACCCGACGGGGCTGTTTTTTTGCCGGGGCGGCAATCGATCGCCGCCTCGTTTTTTTCCTGGCTGAGCAAGCGATGCAGTTTCATCTCCAAGTGCAGGGCGGACCGTCGGGCCCGCAAACCATAGCGATCGACGCCGCCAGCGAGGCGGAGGCGATCCGCCAGGCGGCGCGCAACGGCTGGCGCGTGCTGGCCATCGGCAGTACCGAATCCATGGGTGCGGGGGCGCGTGCGTCCGCGCGCCCGAACAAGCAGGCCTTCCCGCTGCTGCAATTCAGCCAGGAGCTATTGGCCCTGCTGGAGGCGGGCCTGAACCTGAGCGAGGCCACCGCCACCTTGCTCAACAAGGAAACCCGCGGCGGCGTGCGCGCCACGCTGGCCGCGATCCAGCGCTCGCTGCAACAGGGGAAAAGCTTCTCCGACACGCTGGCCGATTTCCCGGCCGTCTTCCCCGAACTGTATGTCGCCACCGTGCACGCGGCCGAGCGCTCGGGCAACCTGCCGGAGGCGCTGGCGCGCTTCGTCGGCTACCAGCTGCAGTTCGACGCCATCCGCAAGAAGCTGGTCTCGGCGGCCATCTACCCGGCCATGCTGCTGGTGGTGGGCACGCTGGTCACGCTGTTTCTGATGGGGTACGTGGTGCCCAAGTTCAGCGTGGTGTACGAAGGCTCGGGGCGCGAGATCCCGTGGGCCTCGCGCATGCTGCTGTCGTTCGGCCAGGCGCTGGCCGCGCATCCGTGGCTGTGCGCCGGCGCGCTGGCCGGCGTGGTGCTGGGCGTGGTGCTCGGCTTGGGCAACGCCGCGCTGCGCGGGCGGCTGGTGTTGGCCATCCTGCGCCTGCCGGTGCTGTCGGCCAAGGCCGCCGAGTTCCGCCTGGCGCGTTTCTACCGCGCGCTGTCGCTGCTGCTGCACGCCGGCATACCTTTATCGAAGGCGCTGGCGATGACCAACGCCATGCTGCTGCCGTCGCAGCAGGTGCAACTGGTGCAGACGCGCCGCGCGGTCGAACAGGGCCTGCCGTTTTCCACCGCGCTGGAACAGAACGCGCTGGCCACGCCGGTGGCGCAGTCGCTGCTCAAGGTCGGCGAGAACACCGGCCGCCTGGGCGACATGCTGGAACGCTCGGCCAAGTTCCACGACGAGGAATTCGCCCGCTGGGTGGACTGGGCCTCGCGCCTGCTGGAGCCTGTGCTGATGACGGTGATCGGCGTGGTGATCGGCGGCGTGGTCGTGTTGATGTATATGCCGATCTTCGAGTTGGCGGGGAGTCTGTCATGAACGCACGCGAACCGGCTGTCCTCAGCCCCGAGATGCTGCACGGCGCGCGCGCCGCCGCGATGGCGCAGGGCCGGCCGACCATGGCGCTGCTGCAGGAAGCCTGCGGCCTGACGCCGGAGGAGCTCACGCGCCAGCTGGCCGCGCTGTTCTGCTATCCGGCCTGGCCGATGAGCAGGCTGCAGGCGGCGCTGCCGGCGTTCGACCTGCTGTCCTACACCGACTGCGCGCAGCGCGACTGCGTGCTGCTGCGCGAAGGTGACGATGCGCCGGTGCTGGTGATCGGCAATCCCTTCGCCGAGGACACGCTGCAGTGGGCCGGCTACGCCATCGGCTGCGCCTACACGGTGGCGCTGACCCATCCCGACGATTTGACCGCCTACCTGGTGCAGCAGGAGAGCGTGCAGCAGGCCATGCAGGACATGATGGAGGACGGCAGCCACGGCGAGACGGCGGGCCTGGACCAGACCATCGAGGACATCTCGCTGATACGCATCAGCGAAGACAGCAGCCCGGTGGTCAAGCTGGTCAACTCCACCATCTACGACGCGCTGAAGTTCCAGGCCAGCGACATCCACCTGGAATGCGACGCCGCCAGCCTGGTGATCAAGTACCGCGTGGACGGGGTGCTGGTGCAGGCCGGCACGGTGCAAGGCCTGCAGATGGCCGAGCAGATCATCTCGCGCATCAAGGTGCTGGCGGAGCTGGACATCGCCGAGCGCCGCGTGCCGCAGGACGGGCGCTTCAAGGTGCGCGTCAAGGGCAGCGAGATCGACTTCCGCGTCTCCATCATGCCCAACATCTTTGGCGAGGACGCGGTGCTGCGGCTGCTGGACCGGCGCGCGCTGACCGAGGCCGCCGCCGCGCTGCGGCTCGAGAGCCTGGGCCTGAACGACGACGCCATCGCGCAGATCCGCCGCTTGGCCGCCAAGCCGCACGGCATGCTGCTGGTGACCGGGCCGACCGGCTCGGGCAAGACCACCACGCTGTACGCCGCCATCACCGAGATCAACACGGGCCGCGACAAGATCGTCACCATCGAGGATCCGGTGGAATACCGGCTGCCGCGCGTGCTGCAGATTCCCGTCAACGAGAAGAAGGGCCTGACCTTCGCGCGCGGGCTGCGCTCCATCCTGCGCCACGATCCGGACAAGATCATGATCGGCGAAATCCGCGACGACGAAACCGCGCAGATCGCGGTGCAGGCCTCGCTGACCGGCCACCTGGTGTTCACCACGGTCCACGCCAACAACGTGTTCGACGTGGTGGGCCGCTTCCTGCACATGGGCGTGGACCCGTACAGCTTCGCGGCGGCGCTGAACGGCATCGTCGCCCAGCGGCTGCTGCGGCTGAACTGCGAGCACTGCGCGGTGGACGTGGCGCCCGATCCGCAAGACCTGGCCGACAGCGGCCTCACCGCCGGCGATGTCCGCGAGTGGCGCTTCAAGGCCGGCAGCGGCTGCGGCCATTGCCGCGGCACCGGCTACAAGGGCCGCAAGGCGGTGGCCGAGGTGCTGATATTGAACGACGCCATGCGCGAGATGATCTGCACCCGCGCGCCGGTGAGCCGCATGAAGGAGGAAGCCGCCACCATGGGCTTCCGGCTGGCGCGCAGCGCCGGGCTGGATCTGGTGCGGCAGGGAGAAACGACTTTACTGGAGCTCAATCGTGTCACTTATTGAACGCATTTCGCGGCTGGTGTCGAGGGGCGCACCGTCGCCCACGTCGCTCGCAGCGATACCATCGCCGCGGGCATCGCCAGTGCGGTCGGCGTCGCTGTCGCCACTGGCATCGCTGGCATCGCTGGCGCCGTTGGCGCAGCGCCGCTTGCGCGTGCTGCTGTCGCCGCAGCAGGTGTTGTGCGTGGTCCGCCATGGCGGGCGGCTGGTGGAAGGCAGCGCGCGGCAGGTCGTCGTCGACGGTGCCAGCGCTGGCGGTCACTGGCAAGCCGCCATCGACACGCTGCGCACGCTGTTGCAGCAGCCGGACATCGCCGCGGCCAGGCTGCCGCTGGAGATCAGCCTGTCGGGCCGCTGGAGCCAGCTGGTGCTGGCGCCGTGGAGCGACGCGCTGCTGTCCGAACCATCCGCCAGCCGTTTCCTGCAAACGCAACTGGCGGCCCTGTACGGCGACAACGCGCGCGGCTGGAGCGTGGTCGGCGACGACGCGCCCTACGGCCACACACGCCTGGTCTGCGGCGTCGACAGCACGCTGCTGCAAGCGCTGAAGGACGTCGCCGCCGAATGCGGCCACGCCTGCCGTGTGATCGAACCGCTGCTCGCCACCGCCCTGCGCACGCTGGAGGCACCGCAGCGCAAGCGGCCGCGCAAGGCCACAGACGTCGCCACTGGCACGCTATCGCAGATCAACGGCGCGGCCGACGCCAGCGCCGCGCTGGGAGAGACCAAAGGCGCAGCCGGCGCCGCCGGCGCACTGTCGCGCATCAAAGGCGCGGCCGACGCCGTCGGTGCGCTGGCGCTGATCGAGCCTGGCCGCATCACGATGGCTGCGCTGCGCGACGGGCGCATCGTCGCCATTCAATCGCAGCCGGCCAGCGAGGCGTGGCGCGTCGAACTGCCGCAAGCCTGGCAACGCTGGACGCTGCGCGCGCCCGAACTGGCCAGCATCAAGCAGATCGTCGTCACGGACCTGAGCGCGCTGCCGCCGGCGCACGTATCCGCGTCGACCGCCGCGCTGCACCTGGTCCCCGGCACACTGCCATCGCGCTTCCATCTGGGCGCAAATCCCTTCGGCGAGCGCGCCACCGTCAGCGCAATGCCACCGCAAGCCCCATCGTCCACCTCCAAGCCTGAGGTGGCAGCATGACGCACCTGAACTTCCTGCCCCGCGCCACGCAGCCGACCGGATGGCGCCTCGCCTTGCTGGCCGTCGGCGTGCTGATGCTGCTGCCCGCCGCCGCCAACTGGGTCACGCAACTGCAAACCGTCACTCACCTGGAAGCGCGGCTGAACGCGCAAACAGCCGCCGCACAACCAACGCGCCTCACACGTCCAGCACTGGCCCCCGCGCAGCAGCACGAGCTGGATCTGCAGGTCAAGGCGGTGGCCGAAGCCGTACGCCAGCTCAACCTCCCGGTCACGCGGCTGATCAAGGCCGTCGTCGCGCCGGCCGACGTGCGCGTGGCCCTGCTGGCGCTCGACCTGAACGGCCAACCGCCGCAGGATGGCGCCGACACCGCCGTTCCCTCCGGCGCGCTCAAGATCACCGCCGAAGCGGAAACCGCACAAGACATGATCAACTACCTGGCCTTCCTCAACCAGCAGCCGATGTTCCGCTCCGTGTACCTGATCAAGCACGAGATGGCGGCCGGCGCCGGCGAACGGCCGTATCATTTCCAACTGGAGGCCCAATGGCGGCAATAAAGTCCGGCGCGCTGCCCAAGCTGAAGCTCGCGCCCAATCTCGCGCCAAGGCTGGCGTGGCAAACACGCCGCCTGCTGCGCCAGGCCGGCCCCGGCGCGGTGGCCGGCATCGCCTGCGCGCTGCTGGCCGTACTGGCGCAATGGCACGCCACGCAGCTCGACCAGCGCCAGGCCACGTTGACACGCCAGCTCAACGCCGCCGCCCGCGCGGCAGCCGCACCGCACACGCCCGCGCCAACCGCCGCCGGCGGCGTGGCCGCGTTCTACGCCTACCTGCCCGCGCACGACGCGATCCCCGACCAGCTCAAGGAACTGGTGAAGGTCGCGCAGCAAAGCGGCATAGCGCTCAACAAGGCCGAATACAAGCCCGAGATGGACGCCAAGGCCGGCTTCCTGCGCTACCGCATCACGCTGCCCGTCAAGGCGGATTACGCGAGCGTGCAAGCCTTCCTCATCGGCGCACTACAAGCGCTGCCGACGCTGACGCTCGACTCGGTCGCCTTCAAGCGCGAACAGATCGAGTCCGGCGAGATCGACGCGCGCATCCAGTTCGTGCTGCTGGTGCGGCAGGAGGCGCGGCGATGAGAAAGATCGTGATCGGCGCCGCCGCCGTCGCCACCCTGCTGGCCGCATGGTTCGCGCCCGACCAGGACGGCGGCGTGGTCGGCCCCGCAGCCGCCACCACGCGAGAAGCCGCGCCGGCGCCAGTGGCGCCAGCCATCGTCGCCCCGCCAATCGACGCCACCACGCCAGCCTCCGGTGCGGACGGCATCGACCTGCAAATCCACCCGCGCGTCGCCGACGACGAGATGGGCAACGTCTTCGCCAAGCAAAGCTGGGCGCCGGAGACACCGAAGAAAATCATGATGGACCAGGCGCAGGCGCAGCAAGCCGCGCAACAGGCCAGCGCACCATCCGGCCCGCCGGCCCTGCCCTTCCAGTTCATGGGCCGCTTCACCGACGAAGGCAAGACCGCCTACTTCCTGCAAGTCGACGGCCAGAACGTAGTCGCCCGTCCCGGCGAAAAAGTCAACGACAGCTACCTGCTCGACAGCGTCAGCGGCAATACGATGAACTTCGTCTATCTGCCGCTCAACCAGAAACAAACCTTAGTCGTAGGGGACATCAATTGAAACCAACCGCCCACCGCCTGCACCTGCTGGCCATCACACTGCTGCTGAGCGCCTGCGCGGGCAGCCAGACCTTCAAGGAAGGCAACGCCCTGCTGGACGCCGGCCAGATCGACCAAGGCCTGGCCAAGCTGGAACAGGCATCGCGCGACGATCCGCACAACGCCGAATACCGCATCGTCCTGCTGAACCGCAAACTCAAACTGGTCAACGCCATGAACAGCCGCGCCGACACGCTGCGCCTGAAAGGCCAGGCCGCCGAAGCCGGCGCGCTGTACGAACAAGCGTTGGCCATCGACCCGGCCAACCTGGTGGCGCGGCAAGGCAAGGCCACGCTGGCACAGGACCAGCGCCACCAGCAAGCCATGGGCGAAGCGGAGGCGCTGCTCCAGCGCGGCGGCGACGCCAACCTGGCGCAGGCGCAGGAGCTGCTGCGCCCCCTGCTGGTGGAACGCCCCAACCAGCGCGACCTGTTGCGGCTCAAGACCCAGATCAATGACGCCCAGACCCGCCTGCGCCCCGCCAGCGGGCGGCTGGCGATGGCCTACCGCAAACCGGTCACGCTGGAGTTCCGCGACGCGCCGCTGCGCGCCGTGTTCGATTTCATCAGCAAGGTGTCGGGCCTGAACTTCGTGTTCGACCGCGATGTCGATCCCAACCTGCGCGCCACCATCTCGGTACGCGACACCAGCATCGAGGAAGCCATCGGCATGCTGTTGAGCGCCAACCAGCTGGAGCAAAGCATCACCGGCGACCGCTCGATCACCATCTACCCCAACAACCCGCAGAAGCAGAAGGACTACCAGCAGCTGCTGGTGCGCAGCTTCTTCCTTGCGAACTCCGACGTGAAGACGGTTGCCTTCTCGCTCAAGACGCTGCTGAAGGCGCGCGACATCGTCACCGATGAACGCATCGGCACCATCATCATGCGCGACACGCCGGAGATGATACGCATGGCCGAACGCATCATCGCCGTGCAGGACGTGGCCGACCCCGAAGTGATGCTGGAGGTGGAAGTGCTGGAAGTGAAGCGCTCGCGCATCCAGGAGCTGGGCGTGCGCTGGCCCGACACCGTCGGCCTGACCCTGCTGGGCAGCGGCCAATACGGATCACTGAACGTGGGCGACCTGCACAAGATCAGCGGCAGCACCATCGGCCTGGGTTTCGGCACCGTGTCCATCAACGCCAACAAGAACGACACCGACAGCAATATCCTGGCCAATCCCCGGATCCGCGTGCGCAATAAGGACAAGGCCAAGGTGCTGATCGGCGACCGCGTGCCGGTGATTACCGTCACCACCAACAACGGCGTCAGCTCGGACAGCGTGAACTACGTGGACGTGGGCCTCAAGCTGGACGTGGAGCCCAACGTCTACCTGGACGACGAGGTGGCGATCAAGATCAACCTGGAGGTCAGCAGCGTGGTCAAGGAGATCGTCAGCAAATCCGGCACGCAGGCCTACCAGATCGGCACCCGCAGCGCCGCCACGGTGCTGCGCCTGAAGGACGGCGAGACGCAGGTGCTGGCGGGCCTGATCAGCGACGAGGACCGCACCACCGCCAACAAGGTGCCTGGCGTGGGCGAGCTGCCGGTGTTGAGCCGCTTGTTCGGCACGCAGAAGGACGATTCGACCCGCAGCGAGATCGTGCTGTCGATCACGCCGCGCGTGCTGCGCTCCATCCGCCGGCCGGAATTGTCGGCGGCGGAGTTCAACTCAGGCACCGAAACCGATATCGGCGGCCGCAGCCAGATGGGCACCACGCTGGCCGCCGTCCCCGACACGGCGGCCGACATGGCGCCCACGCCGCGCGACGCAGCGCCGGCACTGGCGCCCGGCGGCTCGGACACGACCGGAGGCTCCAGCTTGAGTGGCGGCTCCGGAATAAACGGTGGCTCAGGAATGACTGGCGGCTCGGGCATGACCGGCGCCGGGATGACTGGCGGCGCAGGAGCGACCGCCGGCGACCCAACACCTGCCCCACCATCCAAGCCGCAACCGGTCAATCCCGTCCCCCACACGCCGCCGAAGAAAGGCCAGTAGCCATGCAGCGCAAGGCCCAACGCGGCTTCACCTTCATCGAGTTGATGATCACATTGTCCATCCTCGCCACGCTGGCGATGGTGGCCGCGCCGATGGCGCAGGTGGCGCTGCAGCGCGAAAAGGAGCACCAGCTGCGCGCCGCGCTGATCGAGATCCGCGAAGCCATCGACGCCTACAAGCGCGCCGCCGACAACGGCCGCATAAAACTGGCGATGGGCGATTCCGGCTATCCGAAAAAGCTGGAAGACCTGGTCGTCGGCGTGCCGGACCAGCGCAGCCCGCGCAAGCAGAATATGTACTTCCTGCGCCGCATTCCGCGCGATCCGTTCGCGCCGGCCGACGGCAACGCCAACGGCTTCGCCAGCAGCGCGACCAGCGGCGGCTGGGCCGTGCGCTCCTACGCCTCGCCGCCGGACAACCCGACCGAAGGCGAGGACGTGTTCGACGTCAGCTCCCGCTCCGCCGTCATGGGCCTGAACGGCATCCCCCTCAAACAATGGTGACGCCATGAAGCACAACAAGGGATTCACGCTGGTCGAGCTGCTGGTGGTGCTGGCGATTATCTCGCTGCTGCTCACCATCGCGCTGCCGCGCTATTTCAGCTCGGTCGACAAATCGAAGGAAGTGGCGCTGAGGGAGAACCTGCAAGTGCTCCGCAGCGGAATCGACAAATACTATGCCGACAAGGGCGAGTACCCGGCGGCGCTGGCGGACCTCGTCACGCAGCGCTACTTCCGCAAGGTGCCGCTGGACCCGGTGACGGAATCGGCCACCACCTGGCTGCTGTTGCCATCCGCCGACGCCGAAAAACCCGGCGTGGCCGACATCCGCAGCGGCGCAAAAGGAAAGACCCGCGATGGCACGCCGTACGAACAGCTGTAGACGCCAGCGCGGCTTCGCCTATCTTTGGACGCTGATGCTGGTGGCCTTCATGGGCGTCGGCCTGACCATCGCCGCCGACCTGTATGCGACCGCCATGCGGCGCGACAAGGAGCGCGAGCTGCTATTCATCGGCCACGAATTCCGCCATGCGCTTGAGGGCTACAACAAAGCCAACGGCGCCGGCCAGTATCCGCTGACGCTGGACGAGCTGCTGAAGGACCCGCGCTTCCCCAGCGCCAAACGCCACCTGCGCCGCCTGTACAACGATCCGATCACCGGCAAGCCCGATTGGGCGCTGGTGCTGCAGCAGGGCCGCATCGTCGGTATCCGCTCCACCTCCGCCCAGCGCCCCATCAAACAGGATAACTTCGACGATGACGACGCCGGCCTGGCGAAAAAGCCGCGCTACGCCGACTGGCTGTTCACCTACCCGCACGACCTGTTCACCGTGCCGCAGAATGCGGACGCCAAACGCTGACTGGTTGCGAAGTTATTGATCTTGGACAGAACGTCCCTCCCATCCGCGATCTAGCGTGATTCATCCGCCACGCGGAATCGGCGACATCATTCGATGCCAGCTGGAACGGTTGAAATTGGGAGGATGAGATGATCCTGCGTACACGCCTGCTTACCGTCACCACCGCCGTCGCCGCCGCGACGTCGCTGCTGACCGCCACCGCGACGCTCGCGGCAGACCAATTGATGGCCCCTCCGGTCAACACGCTAACGCCGCAGGACAGCTCCGGCTTGGTCGCGAAGCTGGTGGCGATGGAGGCCGCGCACGGCGTGCCGCCGGACCTGAGCTTCCGCATCAGCAGCGTTCATCCCGGCGCGGCCGGACAGAAGATCGTCCGCACCCGGCACACCTACAAAGGCTTGCCGGTGTTCGGTTCGGAGTCGGTGGTGGTCACCGACGCGGCGGGCAATATCGTCAGCGTCTCGACCGCCGACCGGCGCGGCCAGCTGGCAGCAGGCCTGGCGCCGTCCTCGCTCAGCGACACGGTGCCGGCGCTGAGCGCCGCCGACGCCATCGCCGTCGCGGCCAAGTCGGTCGCGCCGCGCGCCAGCAACCGCTGGCCTCCCAGCGCCGAGCTGACGATCTACCCGGTCATGAAGACGGTGCGCATGCCCTCGGCCGCCGGCAAGGCCGACGCCGAACTCAATGCGCTGGACGTGGAGGAAGTGGTGGATCGCTACGAGCTGGCCTACTACGTCAAGCTGCGCCTGGCCGAAGACGGCAAACCGGTCTACTTCGACACCATCGTCAACGCCAGGACCGGCGCCATCATCGCGCAGTGGCACGCGCTAAAGACGGTGGTCGGCACCGGCAACAGCCAGTACAACGGCCAGGTGCCGATCCAGACCTCGCAGGCCGCCAGCGGCTACCAGATGCTGGACAACACGCGCGGCACCGGCGGCAAATTCGGCGGCATGGCGATCACCAATGCCAACCACAGCCCGGCCAGCAGCCCCGACCCCGGCGCCATCTACGTCAACGGCACCAACGTCTGGGGCGATGGCCAGAACTACAACGGCGGCAGCACCACCGACGCTAACGGCCAGACCGCCGCGGTCAATGCGCTGTGGGGCCTGATGAACACCTACGACGGCTTGAAGAACACACTGGGCTGGCATTCGCTGGACGGGAACAACACCGCCACCTACATCGCAGCACACGTCGACACGTCCTACGACAACGCCTTCTACGACGACAGCTGCAAGTGCATGTACATCGGCGACGGCTCCAGCTTCTACAGCCTCGGCTCCATCGACGTGATCGGGCATGAGATGTCGCACGGCGTCACCTCGTCGACGGCGGACCTGGTGTACTCCGGCGAATCCGGCGGCTTGAACGAATCGAACTCCGACATCGGCGGCGAAATGATCGAGGCCTACGCCCGCAGCGGCGGCACCGGCGCGGTGATTCCGGCCACCGGCAACGACTGGATGATGGGCAAGGAGATCAGCAAGTCCGGCCAGCCGCTGCGCTGGATGTACAAGCCAAGCAAGGATGGCAGCAGCCCGGATGCGTGGAGCAGCACGTTGAAATACCTGGACGTGCACTATTCGAGCGGGCCGAATAACCGCATGTACTACTTCCTGTCGCAGGGTTCCAATGCCGACCCGGCATCCGACTACTACTCGAAATATCTGGTCAAGAGCCCGGCCGCGATGACCGGCATCGGCAACGACAAGGCTTACCGCATCTGGTTCAAATCGCTGACCACCAAGTTCACCTCCGCCACGAACTACGCCGACGCGCGCTCCAAGGTGCTGGCGTCGGCGCAAGAGCTGTACGGCGCCGGCTCGAAGGAGGCCATAGCGGTGCAGCGCGCCTACGCGGCGATCAACGTCGGCGCGGACGTCGACGAATCCGGCTCCACCGGCGGCGGTGATGTCACGATCACCACGCAACCGGCCAGCGTGACGGTGGCGCCGGGCGCCACAGCGTCGTTCAGCGTAGGCGCCAGCGGCGGCACGCCGCCCTACTCCTACAAGTGGATGCGCAATGATGCGCCGATCGCCGGCGCCACGTCGGCCACCTACTCGCTGACCGCGCAGCTGTCCGACAACGGCGCGATGTTCAACGCGGTCGTCACCGATGCCTCATCGCCGCCGAAGAGCGCCACCTCGTCCAAGGCGACGTTGACGGTGACCGCCGGCGGCGGCGGCAATGAGCTGGTGACCAATGGCGGCTTCGAAGACGGCACCACCGGCTGGCATGGCAGCACCGCCGACATCGGCAGCTTCTCCGGCCAGCAGGCCTACGAAGGCACGCGCTACGCCTGGATGGGCGGTAACGGCTTCTACGCCATCGAAACGCTGACCCAATCGGTGACGATACCGTCGAACGCCGCGTCGGCGATGCTGACCTTCGCGCTGCATATCGACACCGACGAAACCGCCCACAAGATCTACGACCGGCTGACCGTCACCGTGAAGAGCAGCGGCGGCGCGGTGCTGCGCACGCTGGCCGCCTGGTCCAACCTGGACGCCGCCGACGGCTACCAGGTCCGCAGCTACGACCTGTCGGCCTTCAAGGGCCGCACGGTGACGCTGTCGTTCGCCATGCGCGAGGACAACGGCAAGCAGACCTCCTTTGTGCTCGACAAAGTCAGCCTGCTGGCGAAGTAATCAACGCAGGCTGACGAACACCGGGTTCGAATAGAACCACAAGCTGCGGTAGTTACGATCGTTGATGTCGTTGAAGCGCGCCGTGTTGTCGGTGGTGCCGGTGCGCTGGTCCGCCAGCGGTTCGCCGTCCTGGGTCAGGCCGGCGACGTCGGTGCCAAGGTTGGTGCCGCGCAGACGGTAGTACTGGTTCTTGCTGGCGGTGGTTTCGTAGCTGATGCTGAAGTAACCGTCCGCATCGACCTTCCAGTCCGCGCTGGTGAAGCGCTTCACCACGCGCGTGCTGGCGTTGGTGGCCACGCTGTAGGCGGCGCTGCCCGGTGTGGCCTTGGCGTTGACGTCGCCGACGATCAGGTCGACGTGGTCGACCACCGGCTTGACGTTGGCCGCCGTGCCGCTGTCGACCGGCTTCTCGTAGTTGTTCTTCGCCGGCGATTTGAAGCGGATGGTGATCGTCACCTTGTCGCCGCTGGCCACCTTCAATTCGCCGCCCATCTCCTTGCGGTCATCCTTGCTGGCCAGGTTGAAGTCCAGCGCGTTGATCAAGTCTCCGTAGACCGAGAACATTTTGCCCGAGCGCAGGCCTTGCAACAGGTCCTTCGCGGCCGGCTTGCCCTGGGCGCTGTTGAAGACGTAGTTCTTCGCGTACTCGCCTGGGAAGTAGCCGCTGCTGTTGCCGCCGACGATTTTGAAGTGGGTGTCCGAGTCGGTCAGGTTCCAGATGCGGCGGCCCTCGCCGAGCAGCGCATCCCACACGCCGCCGACCTTGGCGACGACGTAATCGACGCCGCCGTAGGCACGCAGCGGCGCGTTCTCCGGCGTGTAGGCGGCCGTGTAGCCGCCACGGTCCGGCTCCATCTGGTTGCCGACCATGCCTTCGATGGCGAACACGATGTTCGGCGCGATGTCGTTGAAGCGGCGGAAGTCGTCCACCGTGTAGCTGCCCTTGTTGCGCGACGGGTGGTTGACCACGGCGTAGCTGGTGTCCGGGTAGTTGTCCTTCAACCAGCTGATGGCCTTGAGCGCGTCGTCGGCGCTGGCGTTGTAGCGGGTGGTGCCGTATTTGCTCTTCCACGCGGCGACATCGGCGGCATCGAACAGCGCCGGGTCGCGGGTGGTGAACAGGTATTCGAATTCCTTCATGCCCTTGGTACTGGAGGCCAGCTTGTCGCTGCCCTCGAACAGGCCGATGCCGATGTGGTCATGGGTCGGCATGTCCCATTCGAAGCCGGAGAAGATCAACTTGTCGGCGTAGGTGCCGGCCGCCTGCAAGGCCTGCACGTGCGGGATCTCGTAGCGTTCGACGCCGGTCGACAGCGGAATCCCCGCCGGCAGCGACGCGCCCTTCTCGTCGCGCGACGACAGCCGCAGGTGGTTGCTGATCGCCATCCAGTCCAGGCCATAGCTGGTGAAGGCCTTGCCCAGCACCTTGTCCAGCGTCTGGCTGACGTCCGTGTCAGGCGACTGCGTGGTGTGGGTGTGCAGGTCGCCGGCGATCCAGCGGCCGGCCGGCACCGGCGGCACGACGACGTCGGCGGGCTGGTCGCCGCCGCAGGCAACGGCGGTCAGCATGATGGCAATGGCGGTGGGGATCAGCAATTGGCGTGGGCGGAAATGGGAGACGAACGACATGATAAATGAGTCCTGAAAGTGGATGCGGAATTCGGCACACTAGCATCCGACTATTACCTGCCTATGACTTGGCGGCGCGTGCAAAACTGCTATGATCCTCGGCTGGCGCAGACCAAGATCCGCGCGGCCACGCAAATCACATCAGGGATATATAAATGACTATTGGCGGAAAAACCATGGAAGAGGCCTTGGCCTCGCTGTCCGACATGACCGGGGGCGCTGTCCCCATCGGCAAGGACGAACACCTCCAGCGCCTGGCGCGCGCGCAGGCCTACATGCGCGACCAGGGCATCGCGGCGATCTACGTCAACGCCGGCTCCAACATGACCTACTTCACCGGCACCAAGTGGAGCGCGAGCGAGCGCATGGTCGGCGCCATCCTGCCGGCCAGCGGCGCGGTCGAGTACATCGCCCCCGCCTTCGAAGAGAGCACGCTGAAGGACTTCATGCGGGTCGAGGGCAACGTCAATACGTGGGATGAACATGAGAGCCCGTACCAGCTGTTCATCGACACGCTCAAGCGCATGGGCATCGCTCCAGCCACCGCCGGCGGCACCGCGCCGCGCATCGGCATCTGCGAGAGCGCGGCCTTCTTCATCTACGACGGCATCCGTCCGCTGGCCGACGGCTATTCGCTGGAGAACGCGCGCCAGGTCACGGCACACTGCCGCACCCGCAAGTCCGCCAACGAGATCGCGCTGATGCAGCGCGCCAAGGACATGACGCTGGCCGTGCACGTGGCCACCGCCAGCATACTGCGCGAAGGGATCACCACCGTCGAAGTGGAGGAGTTCATCAACCGCGCGCACCGCAAGGTCGGCGCGTCCGGTTCGTACTTCGTGATCGTGCTGTTCGGCGAGGCGACCGCGTATCCGCATGGCGTGAGCTATGTGCAAACGTTGCAACGGGGCGACACTGTGCTGATCGATACAGGCTGCAAACTGCACAACTACATTTCCGACATCACGCGCACCTACGTATACGGCGAGATCAGCGAGCGTCAGCGCTCGGTGTGGAACAGCGAGAAGGCGGCGCAGCTGGCGGCTTTCAACGCGGCGCAGTTGGGCGTGCCGTGCGAGCAGGTGGACATGGCGGCGCGCCGTTCGCTGGAGGCCGACGGCTTCGGTCCCGGCTACAAGCTGCCAGGCCTGCCGCACCGCACCGGCCATGGCATCGGCCTCGATATTCACGAGTGGCCGTACCTGGTCGGCGGCGACAAGACGCCGCTGGACGTGGGCATGTGCTTCTCGAACGAGCCGATGATCTGCATCCCCGGCGAATTCGGCGTGCGCCACGAGGACCATTTCTACATGACGGAAAACGGTCCGAAATGGTTCACCGAACCGGCGCACAGCATCGACGATCCGTTCGGCCTGCGTAAGTAGACGTCACGCCTGCATGCGCTTGAGCCGGTTGTAGAAGTACAGCGGCGCGGTGACATGCAGGGCGCCGTCGGCGGGACGGATCACGACACGGTTGGAATCCCAACGCATCCAGCGCGGGCCTTTATGGTTGAAGATACGTCCCTCATCGGTTTCGCCTGCCGGCACGAAACCAAACTGCCGCACGCGCCCGATGAATGCAGCTTCTCCTGTCGCATCCACGGTACCGCGCACCGGAAGGCACATCAACAGCGAGGGCAATTGACCTATGCACGCACCGACCAGTACCCCCCTAAGGAGCGCATCCGGCGTCCAGTAATTGGCCAATACCGCTACGGCCAAGAATCCCGCGACTAAACAAGCCCAGACTATCCAGTCTCGCGTGCTCAGAAACGGATTAAAGCCGATCGACTGCTTGTGGAATGTCTGCGCCATGTTTGCTGCCCTGTCGTGAGAGAGTTACCAGCATTTTGCGCCACCGCGTGGGGAAAAACCACCCCCGCCCATCGCGGCAGCGACATCATTTGCGCTTCATCACCAACGTGAGGATGTCGTAGCTGGCCACCAGTTCGTCGTTCTGGTTGGTCACCTGCACGTCCCACGCGACCACGCCCTGGCCGACGCCCTTGTCGTCGGTGCGATTGCGGTCCACCTTGCGCTTGCAGGTCAGGCGCGCGCGGATGGTGTCGCCGATGGCCACCGGCGTGATGAAGCGCAGGTTGTCCAGGCCGTAGTTGGCCAGCACCGGACCAGGCGCCGGCGAGACGAACAGGCCGGCGGCGGCGGACAGCACGAAGTAGCCGTGCGCGATGCGCTTGCCGAACTGCGTGTCCTTGGCGGCGATGTCGTCGAAGTGCATGTAGAAGTAGTCGCCCGAGACGCCGCCGAAGTTGACGATGTCCGCCTCGGTCACGGTGCGGCGGTGCGTCAGCAGCGAGTCGCCCATCTTCAAGTCTTCGAAGTAGCGGCGGAACGGATGGACTTCGCTCTCCTGCACTTTGGCGCCGCGCACGTATTCGCCGGTGACGGCGGCCAGCATGGTCGGCGAGCCTTGTACGGCAGCGCGCTGCAGGAAGTGGCGCACCGCGCGGATGCCGCCCAGTTCCTCGCCGCCGCCCGCGCGGCCAGGGCCGCCGTGCTTCAGCTGCGGCAGCGGCGAGCCGTGGCCGGTGGAATCCACCGACGCTTCGCGGTCCAGGATCAGCACGCGGCCGTGCGAGGCGGCGGCCATCGGCACGGCGTAGGCGGCGATGGCCGGCTCCTTGGTCACCAGAGTGGAAACCAGCGAGCCCTTGCCGCGCGCGGCCAGCGCCAGCGCTTCGTCGATGCCGTTGTAGCTGATGATGGTGCTGACCGGGCCGAAGGCTTCGATGTCGTGCACCGCGTCGTTGCGCATGCCGTCGCGGCACAGCAGCAGCGTCGGCGAGAAGAAGGAGCCGTTGGCGACGCCGTCGCCCACCAACTTGAAGCCGTCGCGCTCACTGAACAGAACCTCGTTGCCGCGCGCGAGCAGCTCGACGCGCTCGGCGACGTCGCGCTGCTGGTCCTTGGAGGCCAATGCGCCCATGCGCACGCCTTCCACCGAGGGATCGCCGACACTGACCTTGGCCAGCCGCTCGCGCAGGCGCGTGCCGACGGCGTCCACCATATTTTCCGGCACGATGATGCGGCGGATGGCGGTACATTTCTGGCCGGCCTTGCCGGTCATCTCGCGCGCTACCTCTTTGACGAACAAATCGAATTCGGCGTCGTCGGGCGTGACGTCCGGCGCCAGGATGGCGCAGTTGAGCGAGTCCGCTTCGGCGGTGAACGGCACCGAGTTGGCGATCAGGTTGCGGTTGGTGCGCAGCTTGGCGGCGGTGTCGGCCGAGCCGGTGAAGGTGACCACGTCGGCGCCGCCCAGGCGGTCCAGCAGATCGCCGGTGCCGCCGATGACCAGTTGCAGCGCGCCTTCCGGCAGCAGGCCGGAGTCGTTCATCATGCGCACCAGGGCTTCGGTCAGGTAGCTGGTGGCGCTGGCGGGTTTGCCGATGCACGGCATCGCGGCCAGGAAGCTGGGCGCGAACTTCTCCAGCAGGCCCCAGATCGGGAAGTTGAAGGCGTTGATATGCACAGCCAGACCGCCGCGCGGCACCAGGATGTGGGTGCCGGAGAAGCCGCCGTTTTTACCCAGCGCCATGGCCGGGCCTTCGTGCAGCACGTTGGACGAGGGCAGCTCGCGGCTGCCCATGCTGGCGTAGGCGAACAGCGTGCCGGTGCCGCCTTCGATGTCGACCCAGCTGTCGGCGCGGGTGGCGCCGGTCAGGTGGGAGATGGCGTACAGCTCTTCCTTGCGGCTGACGAGGTACAGCGCCAGCGCCTTCAGGCGCGCGGCGCGCTGCTGGAAGTCCAGCTTCATCAGCGCCGGCACGCCGGTCTTGCGGGCGTAGGTGACGGCTTCGTCGAAGTCGATCTTCTCGGCGTGGGTGTGGTAGATCAGCGCGTTGTTCAAGGCGCTGTGCAGCGGCGCGGAGGCTTCGGCGCCTATCCATCGGCCGCCGATCCAGCTTTGCAGGGTTGATGCCATGTTTATCTCCGTTCTTATCTCGTTCGTTATGCTTGGGCGTTTTTATGCAGATGCAGCGGCAGCGAGCTTTCCCACTCGATGCGCTTGCGGTCCGGTTCCACTTCGGTCAGCGCGTCCACTTCGCGCATGGTGTTCATGGAGCGCACCGCCAGTTCCTGATATTGGCCGGTGCCCTCGGTTTTCCATTTGATCTCGTCGTCGCGCAGCTCGCGCGCCACCTTGGCGGGCGTGCCGACCACCAGGCTGCGCGGGGGAACCTGCATGCCGGCGCGGACAAAGCTCATGGCGGCGACGATGCTGTCGGCGCCGATGACGGCGTTGTCCATCACCACGCTGTTCATACCGACCAGCGCGTTGCGGCCGATGCGACAGCCGTGCAGCACGGCGCCGTGGCCGATATGGCCGTCGCGTTCGACCACCGTGTCGCAGCCGGGGAAGCCGTGCATGACGCAGGTGTCCTGCAGGTTGGCGCCCTCCTCCAGGATCAGACGGCCGAAGTCGCCGCGCAGCGCGGCCAGCGGGCCGACGTAGCAACGCGGGCCGACGATGACGTCGCCGATCAGCACCGCGCTGGGGTGCACGTAGGCGGTCGGGTGGACCACCGGGGTGACGCCGTTGATTTCGTAGACTTTGACCATGACGGCGCCCGCTTACACGCGTTCGATGACGAGGGCGATGCCCTGCCCGACGCCGATGCACATGGTGCACAGCGCGTAGCGGCCGCCGGTGCGTTCCAGCTGGTTCAGCGCCGCCAGCACCAGCCGCGCGCCGGATGCGCCCAGCGGATGGCCGATGGCGATGGCGCCGCCGTTCGGATTGACGTGGGCCGCGTCGTCGGCCAGGCCCAGGTCGCGCGTGACGGCCAAGCCCTGCGCGGCAAAGGCTTCGTTCAATTCGATGACATCCATCTGGCCGATGGTCAGGCCGACCTGCGCCAGCACCTTCTTCGACGCCGGCGACGGGCCGAAGCCCATGATGCGCGGCGCCAGGCCGGCGGTCGCCATACCCAGCACGCGGGCTCGCTTGCGCAGGCCGTACCGCTCGGCGGCGGCGGCAGACGCCAGCAGGATCGCGCAGGCGCCGTCGTTGACGCCCGAGGCGTTACCGGCCGTGACGCTGCCGTCCGGCGTGACCACGCCTTTGAGCTTGGCCAGCATCTCGACCGTGGTATCCGGACGCGGATGCTCGTCGGTGTCGACGATCTTCGGGTCGCCCTTTTTCTGCACCAGCGTGACCGGCACGATTTCGTCCTTGAACACGCCGGCGGCATGCGCGGCGGCCCAGCGCTGCTGGCTGCGCACCGCGAACGCGTCCTGGTCGGCGCGGCTGATGTTGAATTCCTGGGCGACGTTTTCGGCCGTCTCCGGCATGCTGTCGATGCCGTACTTGGCCTTCATCAGCGGGTTGACGAAGCGCCAACCGATGGTGGTGTCCTCGATCTTGGCGGCGCGCGAGAACGCGCTGTCGGCCTTGCCCATGACGAAGGGCGCGCGGGTCATGCTCTCCACGCCACCCGCGATTACCAGCTGCGCCTCGCCGGCCTTGATGGAGCGGGCGGCGATGCCCACCGCGTCCAGGCTGGAGCCGCACAGGCGGTTGATGGTGTTGGCCGGTACGTCAACCGGCAGGCCGGCCAGCAGCGCGGCCATGCGGCCGACGTTGCGGTTGTCCTCACCGGCGCCGTTAGCGCAGCCGTAGTAGACGTCGTCCACCTTGGACCAGTCCACGCCGGGATTGCGGGCGATCAGCGCGGCGATGGGCAGTGCGGCCAAGTCGTCGGCGCGCACGTTGGCGAGGGCACCGCCGTAGCGGCCGAATGGGGTGCGGATGGCGTCACAGATAAAAGCGTCGTTCACGGAATCTCCTTAATTTTTCGGGCGCTGGTCGACCACACGGCGGGCCTTGCCCGTCAGCGTGCGTTCGATGCCATTGGGGGCCAGCAGGCGCACTTTGGTGCTGACGCCGACGTTGGTCTTGATGCGGTGTTCCAGTTCTCGCGCCAGCGCCGCGATCTCGTCGTCGGCCACGCCGGGCCGCAGCTCGGCCAGCACGTCCAGTTTGTCGAGATGGCCGTCGCGCGAGATGACCAGCTGGTATTGCGGCGCGAGCTTGGGCATCCTGAGTATCAGCTCTTCGATCTGCGACGGGAACACGTTCACGCCGCGGATGATCAGCATGTCGTCCGAGCGGCCGGTGATCTTGCCGATGCGGCGCATGGAGCGCGAGGTGGCCGGCAGCAGGCGCGTGAGGTCGCGCGTGCGGTAGCGGATCACGGGCAGCGCTTCCTTGCTCAGCGAGGTGAATACCAGTTCGCCCTCCTCGCCGTCCGGCAGCACCTCGCCGGTTTCCGGATCGATGATCTCGGGGTAGAAATGATCCTCCCAGATGACCGGGCCGTCCTTGCTCTCGATGCACTCGCTGGCCACGCCGGGGCCCATCACTTCGGACAGGCCATAGATGTCCACCGCGTCGATGCCCGCGCGCTGTTCGATCTCGCCGCGCATGGCGTCGGTCCACGGCTCGGCGCCGAAGATGCCGACCTTGAGCGAGCTGGCGGCGGGGTCCAGGCCCTGGCGCTGGAATTCCTCGATGATGTTCAACATGTACGACGGCGTCACCATGATGATGGACGGCTTGAAGTCCTCGATCAGCTGCACCTGCTTCTCGGTCTGGCCGCCGGACATCGGCACCACCGTGCAGCCGAGGCGTTCCGCGCCATAGTGCGCGCCAAGGCCGCCGGTGAACAGGCCGTAGCCGTAGGAGATGTGCACCATGTCGCCACGACGGCCGCCGGCGGCGCGGATCGAGCGCGCCACCACGTTGGCCCAGGTGTCGATGTCGTTCTGCGTGTAGCCCACCACGGTCGGCTTGCCGGTGGTGCCGCTCGACGCGTGCACGCGCACCACCCGGTCCCGCGGCACGGCGAACATGCCGAACGGGTAGTTGTCGCGCAGTTCCTTCTTGCCGGTGAAGGGGAACTTCGCCAGGTCGGCCAGCGTGCGCAGGTCGTCGGGATGGACGCCGGCGGCGTCGAAGGCGGCGCGGTAGTGTGGGACGTTGTCGTAGGCGTGCTTGAGCGACCACTGCATGCGTTGCAGTTGCAATGCTTGCAGCTCGTCCTTGCTGGCGCGTTCGATCGGCTCCAGATCGGACGGCGCTGGAATACGTTGAACCATCGGTGTCTCCTGTTTATTCGGCGTGCGGCGGGATGATATGCCCGCTGACCCGGTGCGACTTACCTCGGAACAGGGCGACAGTGCGGCCGTCCTGGTTGGTGACCTTGACGTCGTAGACGCCGCTCTTGCCGGCCAGCGCCTGCTCGCTCGCGTCGGCGGTCAGCACATCGTGCAGACGTGCGGGCGCGAGGTAGTCGATGGTGCAGGCGGCGCCCACGGTGGTCAGATTGTGGCTGTTGCAGGCGAAGGCGAAGGCGCTGTCGGCCAGCGTGAATATGAAGCCGCCGTGGCAGCTGCCATGGCCGTTCAACATGTCCGCGCGCACCGGCATCGACATGCGGGCGTGGCCGGGCGAGATGGCGTCGACCTTCATGCCCAGTCCCCGCGAGGCGGGATCGCTGTCGAACATGGCGGCGCCGACGGCTTGCGCCAGCGCCTGGGCTTCGTCGGCGTTGAGCGCCGGCGCGGCGGCAAGGGTTGCGGTCTTAGTCATGGAAGCGGCCTCCCGCGGCGTGCTTGCGGCGCAGCAGCGGCGACACGCGGTAGCGGTCCTCGCCATAACCTGCGGCCAGGTTGGACAGCACGGCGACGATCTGGCCGATGCCCACGGCGTCCGCCCAGGCCAGTGGGCCGCGCGGGTAGTTGACGCCCTTCTGCATGGCGATGTCCGCTGCGGCTGCATTGCAGACGCCCTGGTTGACGGCATCCGCCGCCTCGTTGGCCAGCATGGCAACGGTGCGCATGACGGCCATGCCGGGTACGTCGTCCAGCCGCGTGACGGTGAAGCCGGCCGACTGGAACAGGCCGACCACGGCGTTGTAGGCCTCGGCCGAACACTGGTCCGCGCGGCTGATGGCGATGCGCTTGGCGGTGGCGTAGTCCAGCGCCAGGTCGAACAGCACCGTGTCCGGATGATGGCTGTCGTGCGCGCGCTGGGTGGCGCTGCGGCCGTCGGTCAGGTAGACGGCGGCGCCGTTGCAGTGAAAGGCCGGCGCGTCGTCGGTACCGGCGGCATGGCTGCGCGGCTCCGGCGTCTTGCGGTGCGAGACATTGACGCCGGAAGCGCGCAGGCGCGCGGCCAGCGCGTCGCTGACGGCGCCGCCGACGGCGAGCGACGGGCCGACCGCGGCACCCGGCTCGATGGTGTAGCTGACGAATTCCGGCTTGGGCTGCGCGGTTTCGGCCTGCGGCTGCGGCATGGCGGGAGCCGCGTCGCCGTAGTGGTAGAAGCCACGGCCGGATTTGCGGCCCAGGAAGCCGGCGTTGACCATCTCCTGCTGCAGCACGGACGGCGTGAAGCGCGGGTCGTTGAAGTAGGCGCCGAACACCGATTGCGTGACCGAGAAGTTGACGTCATGCCCGATCAGGTCCATCAGCTCGAATGGCCCCATGCGGAAGCCGCCGCATTCGCGCATGACGGCGTCGATGGTGGCCGCGTCGGCGGCCTGCTCGCTGAGCAGGCGCCAACCTTCGGCGTAGAACGGCCGCGCCACGCGGTTGACGATGAAGCCCGGCGTGGATTTGGCGTGCACCGGCTGCTTGCCCCACGCGGCGGCGGTGTCGTACACGGTTTGCGCGACTGCGGGATCGGTGGCCAGGCCGCTGATCACTTCGACCAATGCCATCAACGGCACCGGATTAAAGAAGTGCATGCCTACCAGCCGCGCCGGCACGCGCAGCCCGGCGGCGATGGCGGTGACCGAGATCGAAGAGGTGTTGGTGGCGAGGATGCTGTCGTCGCCGACGATCGTTTCCAGCTGCGTGAACAAGCCGCGCTTGACGTCGAGGTTTTCGACGATGGCCTCGACCACCAGCGCGGAGCCGGCGACGTCGTTCAGCGTGAGGGCCGCCTGCACGCGGGCGATGGACGCGGCGCAATCGACGGCGCTCATGCGCTCCTTGGCCACCAGCTTGTTCAGCGCGGCGGCGATGTCGGACATGGCCTTGGCGACGGCTTCGGGGCGCGTGTCGAACAGCTTGACGGTGTAGCCGGCGACGGCCGCCACCTGTGCGATGCCGGCGCCCATGGCGCCGCTGCCGATGACGGCGATGGCGCGGTCGGTGTGGAGTGCTGCCATGTTATTTCCCCTTGAATTGCGGCGCGCGCTTTTCCATGAAGGCGGCTACGCCTTCGCGGTAGTCGTCGCTGCGACCCAGTTCGCTCATCATCTCGCACTCCAGCGCCAGCTGCTGTTGCAGCGAATTGTGCGGACTGCAGTGCAAGGCTTGTTTGGTGAAGGCCAGGCCCTTGGTCGGGGCGGTGGCGAAGTGGCGCGCCATCGCCTGCGTTTCGGCGGCCAGTTCCTCGTCCGGCACGGCCTTCCAGATCAGGCCCCAGGACTCGGCCTTCTCGGCGCTGAGTTTATCGCCCAGCATGGCCAGGCCCATGGCGCGAGCGCTGCCGATCAGGCGTGGCAGGAAGTAGGTGCCGCCGGTGTCGGGGATCAGGCCAAGCTTGCAGAACACTTCGACGAAGGATGCGGATTTCGCGGCCAGCACGATGTCGCAGGCCAGCGCGATGTTGGCGCCGGCGCCGGCGGCCACGCCGTTGACGGCGCAGATCACCGGCATCGGCAAGGCGCGTAGCGCCAGCACCAGCGGGGCGTAGTTCTTTTCCACCGAGTCGCCCAGGTCGACCGGACGCGCGCCCGGCTCCACCGCGCGGTCCGACAAATCCTGGCCGGCGCAGAAGCCGCGGCCCGCGCCGGTCAGCACCATCACGCGCACGCTCTTGTCGTGGCTGATCTTGTGCATGGCGTGGCGCACTTCCTCGTGCATGGCCTGGGTGAAGCTGTTGAGCTTATCGGGGCGGTTCAGCGTCAGCGTGGCGACGCCGTCGGTGATGTCGAAGAGGATGTTCTCGTAGTTCATGGCGTCTCCGGTGGGATGGTTCTTATTCGGCCTGGTCGAAGTCGATGACGACTTTGTCGGTGATGGGGAAGCTCTGGCAGCTCAGCACATAGCCGCGCGCGATTTCGTAGTCTTCCAGCGCGTAGTTCACGTCCATGTCGACTTTACCTTCAATCAGCTTGCAGCGGCAGGTGGAGCACACGCCGCCCTTGCAGGAGTAGCGCATGTCGATGCCGGCCTTGAGGCCCGCGTCGAGCAGCGACTCCTTGTCTTGGTCCATGGTGAAGCTGGTGGCGTTGCCGTCCAGGATAACCGTGACTTCGGTTTCGTGGCGGCCGGCCTGCGGATCGACCGCGCGCGGCTTGTGCTGGTGCTTGGGGATGCTGGCGGCGAACAGCTCGATCTTGATCTGCGATTTCGGCATGCCGGCTTCCTGCAGCGCTTCCGAGACGCCGAGCATCATGTCTTCCGGGCCGCAGATGAAGGCGACGTCGATGTCTTCCACCCGCACCCAGTGCTTGAGGAACTGCGCGGCCTTCTCCTTGGTGATGCGGCCGTTGAACAGTTCGATGTCCTGCTGCTCGCGGCTCATCACGTAGGCCAGCTTGAGGCGCTCCATGTAGGTGTCCTTCAGGTCGGACAGTTCGTCCTTGAAGATCACCGACGACGAGGCGCGGTTGCCGTAGAAGAGCGTGAAGCGGCTGTGCGGCTCGGCCTCCAGCGTGGTCTTGATGATCGACAGGATGGGCGTGATGCCGCTGCCGGCGGCGAAGGCCAGGTAGTGCTTGTGGTTGGCGGCGTCCAGCGGCACGTTGAAGTGGCCCATCGGCGGCATCACGTCGAGCGTGGCGCCGGGCTGGATGGTGTCGTTGGCCCAGCTGGAGAACAGGCCGCCCTGCGTGCGCTTGATGGCCACGCGCAGCGCGCCATCCTGCACGGCGGAGCAGATCGAGTACGAGCGGCGCACGTCTTCGTCGCCGATCTGCGCGCGCAGCGTGAGGTGCTGGCCTTGCTGGAATTTGAAGCTCTCTTGCAGTTCGGGCGGCACGGCGAAGGTGACGGCGATGGTGTCGCGCGTTACCTGGCGCACTTGCGAGACGGTCAGCGGGTGGAATTTGCTCATGATCTTTTTAGTGGCACTTGAAGTAGTCGAAGGGCTCGCGGCAGTCCAGGCATTTGTACAGGGCCTTGCAGGGCGTGGAGCCGAACTGGCTGGTGATTTCGGTGTGGGTGGAGCCGCAGTTGGGGCAGGCCACCGTCAGGCGCGGCTGCGCGCGGCGCGAGATGGCGGCTTGGGCGCCGGCACCCGCTCCGGCCCGCAGGCCGCTGATGTCGATCACCTGCTGCGCCGGCGGGGCGATGCCGTAGCCTTTCAGCTTGGCCTTGCCCTCCTCGCTCATCCAGTCGGTGGTCCACGCGGGCGAGAGCTGGTTTTGCAGGCGGACGTCTTGCAGGCCGCGTGCGTGCAGGGCGTCGGTGATGGCGTCGGCGATCACCTGCATGGCCGGGCAGCCGGAGTACGTGGGCGTGATGGTGACGGTGCAGGCGCCGTCGGCGGCCAGCCGCACATCGCGCACGATGCCCAGGTCGACGATGGAGATGACCGGGATTTCGGGGTCGGAGACCTCGGCCAGCCAGGCCCAGACTTCAGCGGCTGTCGGCGCGTCGGCCGGTGCTGCGGCGCCGCGGCCAGCCGCAGGGGCGCGGTCGGTGGCGCCAGCGACGGCGGGGTTGGCGACGGCGCCAGGGGGGGCGGTGGTCATTGCCGGCCTTTTACCAGGTGGCGCCGGGATAGGCGCGCTGCAGGAACTGCATCTCGGCCAGGATGTAGCCCAGGTGCTCGCTGTGGCGGCCTTGCTTGCCGCCGCTTTGCATCCAGGCGTCGGCCGGCGGCATGGTCAGCGTGGCTTCGGCGAAGATCTCGGCCACGTGCGCCAGCCATTGCGCGCGCAGGTCGGCGGCGGCGGGGGCCACGCCTTCGGCCACCATCGCCTCATCGACCGCGTCGTACGCGAACACCTCGCCGCTGTACATCCACAGGTCGTTGACAGCGGCCTGCGTCTTGGCGTGGCTGACGTCCGTGCCGTCACCCAGGCGCACGATCAAGTCGCCGCTGCGGCGCAGATGGTAGGTCACTTCCTTCAGCGATTTCTCGGCGATGGCGGCGATGCGCGCGTCGCTGCTGCGCGTCAGGCCGACGATCAGGAAGTAGTGCCAGGCGTCGAAGAAGAACTGGCGCACCATGGTGTCGGCGTAGTTGCCGTTCGGTTGTTCCAGCAGCAGGCAGTTCTTGAAATCGTGTGCGTCGCGGTGGTAGGCCAGCTTGTCCTCGTCGCGGCCTGCGCCTTCCAGCTCGCCCGCGTACTCGTACCACAGGCGGGTCTGGCCCAGCAGGTCCAGCGCCACGTTGGTGAGCGCCATGTCCTCTTCCAGCGCCGGACCCTTGCCGCACAACTGGCACAGTTGCTGGCTCAGGATCAGGGCATTGTCGCCCAGGCGCAGCAGGTAATTTACTTTGGTCTGCACGTTGGACTCCGCTTACAGGTTCTTGACTTCTTCCGGCATCGGGAAGAAGGTCGGATGGCGATACACCTTGCTGTTGGACGGCTCGAACAGCGCGCCTTTGTCGCCTGGGCTGCTGGCGACGATGTCGGCCGCGCGCACCACCCAGATGCTCACGCCTTCATTGCGGCGGGTGTAGACATCGCGCGCGTTGTTGACCGCCATCTCGGCGTCCGGCGCGTGCAGGCTGCCGACGTGCTTGTGCGCCAGCCCATGCTGGCTGCGGATGAAGACTTCCCACAGTGGCCATTCTTTGCTCATCTTGATCTCCTTATGCTGCCTTGGCGGCGGCGTGTTTATCGGCGTGTGCCACCAGCGCTTCGCGGAACCAGGCGCCGTCCTCCCAGGCCTTGACGCGGGTGCGCAGGCGCTCGCGGTTGCACGGGCCGTTGCCCTTCAAGACGTTGTGGAATTCGCTCCAGTCGATGGCGCCGAATTCGTAGTGGCCGGTGTCGGCGTTGAATTTCAAATCGGGGTCGGGGATGGTCAGGCCCAGGTACTCCGCTTGCGGGACGGTCTGGTCGACCATGCGCTGGCGCAGTTCATCGTTGGAGAACAGCTTGATGCGCCACTGCGCCGATTGCGCGCTGTTGACCGATTCCGCGTCGGATGGGCCGAACATCATCAGCGACGGCCACCACCAGCGGTTGAGCGCATCCTGCGCCATGGCCTTCTGTTCGGGCGTGCCCTTCGCCAGCGACATCATGATGTCGTAACCCTGGCGGGCGTGGAAGGATTCCTCCTTGCAGACGCGGATCATGGCGCGCGCATACGGGCCGTAGGAGCAGCGGCACAGCGGGATCTGGTTGATGATGGCCGAGCCGTCGACCAGCCAGCCGATCGCGCCCATGTCGGCCCACGACAGGGTCGGGTAGTTGAAGATGCTGGAGTATTTGGCCTTGCCGCTGTGCAGGGCGGCCAGCAGTTCGTCCCGCGACACGCCCAGCGTTTCGGCGGCGCTGTACAGGTACAGGCCGTGGCCGGCCTCGTCCTGGATCTTGGCCAGCAGGATGGACTTGCGTTTCAGGGTAGGCGCGCGCGTGACCCAGTTACCCTCGGGCAGTTGACCGACGATTTCCGAGTGCGCGTGCTGGGAAATCTGCCGGATCAGGGTCTTGCGGTAGGCGTCCGGCATCCAGTCCTTGGCCTCGATCTTCACGCCTTCGTCGATGCGGGCCTGGAAGGCGCGCTCGTCGGCGGCCATGTCGTCCGCCGTGCGGACCGTGCTCAGGCCCGTCTCCACCATTTGTGCATACATCGCTGTCTCCTCATCGCTGATGGGCAATAATACGATACATATTTTGCTTTGACTACGTTTTTTTTGACTCAAATCACAAATCAGTATCCCATTGGAAAGACACGTGAAATAAATGCTGCGCCGATGGTCAGGCAAAGTAAACTCTTGTCTGTGTGTATAGAAAGAGAAGTTCGCCCATGAATTGCAACGACTGGATAGCCGGATTTTTGGCCAGCGACCCGCCCCGCTCGAAATCGCTGGTGGTGACCATTTTCGGCGATGCCATCGTGCCGCACGGAGGGATGGTGTGGCTAGGCAGCCTGATCGAGCTGCTGGCGCCGTTCGGCGTCAACGACCGGCTGCTGCGCACGGCGGTGTTCCGGCTGGCGCAGGAGGGCTGGCTGGGCGCGCAGCGGGACGGGCGGCGCAGTTCATACGCGATCACGGCGCCGGCGATGGCGCGCTTCGTGCACGCCTACCGCCGCATCTACGCGCCGCTCAATGTGCACTGGGACGGCAGCTGGACCTTGATACTGAACGGCGATGGTGCACTCAATGCGGCCGAACGCAGCGCGGTGCGCAAGGAGTTGCTGTGGGAAGGATATAGCGTGATCGCGCCCGGCATCATGGGCCATCCGGCGGCCGACGGCCCGGCGCTCGACGAGCTGCTGAAGCGGCTGGGGGTGGACGGCAAGCTGTACGTGGTGCAGGGCAAGGCCATGCGCCAGGTCAGCGGCCGGCCGTTGAGCGAGCTGGTGGCGGCGGGCTGGGATTTGAGCGGCGTGGCGCAGGCTTACCAGCATTTCATCTCGCAGTTCGGGCCGTTGTTGGCGGCGGTGCAGGCGGCCGCGGCGGACGGCGGACTGGCGCCGCAGCAAGCCTACGTGATCCGCACCTTGCTGATCCACGCCTACCGCCGGGTGCAGCTGCACGATCCGCAGTTGCCGGTCGAGCTGCTGCCGACGCCGTGGCCGGGCGCGCTGGCCTACGAGCTTACGCGCGCCATCTACCTGGCCGTGTTCGCGGCGGCCGAGCAACACATCGACACCACGCTGCGCCGCGAGGACGCCGCCGCCCCCGCCGCCGAGCCCGCCTTCTTCGACCGCTTCGGCGGGCTGGCTTAGCGCCGGGCTCCAGACCCTGTATCATGTCGCCACTGCGCCACAAGCGCAAACAAACTTCTTACATAGAATTTACCGGGATTCAGCCATGTCTATCAAAATCAGCCAGCAATTCGACGCCGGCGCCATCGAGGTCCTGCGTGCCGACGATCCGGCCGCTATCGACCTGAACATCCGCAAGGACTCCCACGCGGACATCACCCAATGGTTTTATTTCCGCGTGCAGGGCGCGCAGTCCACGCCGCTGTCGCTGCGCTTCCTGAACGCCGGCAGCGCCGCCTATCCGGACGGCTGGAAGGATTACCAGGCCGTCGCCAGCTACGACCGCGACAACTGGTTCCGCGTGCCGACCACCTATGACGGCAAGGTCATGACCATCAACCACACGCCGGAATACGACAGCGTCTACTACGCCTACTTCGAGCCGTACTCGTGGGAACGCCACCTGTCGCTGCTGGACAACGCGCAACTGTCGCCGCTGGTCAAGCTGGTCGACCTGGGCAGCACCATCGACGGCCGCGACCTGAACATGCTGGTGATCGGCGATCCGGAAGCGGATCAAAAGGTCTGGGTCATCGCGCGCCAGCATCCCGGCGAGACGATGGCGGAATGGTTTGTCGAAGGCATGGTCGAGGCGCTGCTGGACCCGGCCAATCCCTTCGGCCGCCAGTGCCTGAAGGAAGCGGTGTTCTACGTGGTGCCGAACATGAACCCGGACGGCTCGGTGCGCGGCAACCTGCGCACCAACGCGGCCGGCGCCAACCTCAACCGCGAGTGGTTGAACCCGACCATGGAACGCAGCCCCGAAGTGTTCCTGGTCAAGAACAAGATGCTGGAAGTGGGCTGCGACCTGTGCCTGGACATCCACGGCGACGAAGGCCTGCCTTACGTGTTCGTGGCGGGCAGCGAATCGCTGCCGAACTTCACGCCGGACCAGGCCGAAGCGCAGCAATACTTCATCGACAATTTCCTGATCGCCAGCCCGGACTTCCAGGACGAGCACGGCTACGGCGAAACCCCGTACACCGACGAGACGTTGACGATGGGTTCGCCGCACATCACCCACGCCTTCGGCTGCCTGTCGCTGACCTTGGAGATGCCGTTCAAGGACAACGCCAACGATCCGGATCCGGAAACCGGCTGGAACGGCGCCCGCAGCGCCGAACTGGGCAAGGCCGTCCTGCAGCCGGTGCTGCAATCGCTGGTCGCACAGCAGTAAGCTGAGCTCTTCCCTGCGGCGCGACAAGGTCGCCGCCGCAGGGAAAAATACACTGGACCTCATCGGCGCATTCGCGCGCCGCCATTGGAGGTTCAGCATGAATACCCTGACTCAAATACGCCGCGCACTGTTGCTGATTGTGCTGACGCTGTGCGCCTGCTCCACACCCTACCGTCCGCCGCAGCCGCTCGACGCCAACACCACCTTCCCCGGCCTGATCGACCTGGCCGCCCGCGCCGGCGGCAAGTCCGCCGATGTGCTGCTGGTGCACGGCATCTGCACCCACGACACCAGCTGGGCCGGCGTGGTCGTGTCGCAACTGATGCTGCCGATCACGGCCGCCACCAGTCCCACGTCCGCGCGCGCGGCAGGCACTGGCGGGCCGCAGATCCAGAT
This sequence comes from Duganella caerulea, assembly GCF_040362985.1. Classification (NCBI taxonomy): domain Bacteria; kingdom Pseudomonadati; phylum Pseudomonadota; class Betaproteobacteria; order Burkholderiales; family Oxalobacteraceae; genus Duganella; species Duganella caerulea. The sequence goes on from NZ_BPWJ01000016.1 coordinate 45,958, forward strand.
CGTCTCATCCAACGTGGCCACCTCGGCCGGCAAGCTGCGCTTCGACGCGCTGATCTGGTCGCCGCTGACCACGCCGCTCAAGCGCCAGCTGTGCTACGACCAGACCGGCAAGTCGTCCATCTGCGAGGGCGCGCCGCCGTTCACGGCGACACGCGCGCGGCTCAACGCCCGCTTCAAGGACGGCCTGATCGACGACTGCCTGCCAGACGCGCTGGTCTACCAGGGCGTGGCGCGCGACGACATCCAGCGCCGCATGCGCGACGCAATCCTGCAAGTGATAGGGACAAGCGAGACCTCGCCCGAGGTGCCGCTGGTGGTGATCTCGCATAGCATGGGCAGCAAGATCCTGTTCGACACCCTGCTGCGCATGTCGGAGGAAACGCCCGGTTCGCCGGCGGCGCTGGTGGCGCAGCGCGCCGTGGACCGCCTGCGCCTGCTGGTGATGGCGGCCAACCAGATTCCGCTGCTGTCGCTGGCGGACCAGCAGATCGGCGCTGCGACGCTGGCCGCGGCCGGCCCGGACAGCCTGCAACGTCTGCTGCAAAAGCGCCTGCCCGGCAAGCGCGCGGTGGCGGCCCAGCGCCTGACACTGGTGGCCTTCACCGATCCCAATGATTTACTGTCGTACACCTTGCCGGCGGACAGATACGCCGGCGAAGGGGTGGTGGTCTACAACATCCTGGCCTCCAACGCGCCGACCTACTTCGGCCTGCTGGAACGCCCGGACTACGCCCACCTGAACTACCTGACCAACCCCGACGTCGGCCGCCTGATCACCTGCGGCCTGCCGTCGAGCACCTTGTGCAAGCGCGAGTAGACTCAGCCGCCCGCCACCACCATGTTCTCGATCAGGATGGAGCCGGTCTGCTTGGTGCCGCGCACCAGCACATCGGCGCCCACCGCGACGATCTGCGCCAGCATGTCCTTCATGTTGCCGGCGATGGTGATCTCCTCCACCGGATACTGGATCACGCCGTTCTCCACCCAATAGCCCGACGCGCCGCGCGAATAGTCGCCGGTCACGTAGTTGGTGCCCTGCCCCATCAGCTCGGTCACCAGCAGGCCGGTGCCCATCTTGCGCAGCATGGCGGCGAAGTCGTCGCCCTTCTTGGTCAGCGACGAGGTCAGCGACAGGTTGTGCGAGCCGCCGGCGTTGCCGGTGGTCTTCATGCCCAGCTTGCGCGCCGAATAGGTCGACAGGAAATAGCCCTGCACCACGCCATCCTTGACCACGTCGCGCTTGACGGTGCGCACGCCTTCCTCGTCGAACGGCGCCGAGCCGACGCCGCCGATCACATGCGGGTCTTCCTTAATCTGGATGTGCTTCGGCAGCACCTGCTTGCCCAGCGAATCCAGCAGGAAGCTGGACTTGCGGTACAGCGAACCGCCCGAGGTCGCCTGCACGAAGGCGCCCAGCAGGCCGGCCGCCAGCGGCGCCTCGAACAGCACCGGGCAGGTGCGGGTGTCGATGGTGCGCGCGTTCAGGCGCGCCAGCGCGCGCTCGGCCGCGTAACGGCCGATCGCTTCCGGCGCCGACATCTTGTTGGCGTCGCGCACCGAGGTGTACCAGTCGTCGCGCTGCATCTTCGCGCCCTTGCCGGCGATCATGGCCACCGACAGCGTGTGGCGCGAGTACGGATAGCCGCCGATGAAGCCGCGCGAATTGGCCGCCACGAAGTGCGACTGCTGTACGTGCACACCAGCGCCCTCGGAGTTGGTCACGCGCGGATCGACCGCGAAACCGGCCGCCTCGGCGCGCTGGGCCAGCGCCACCGCGTCGGCGGTGCTGATGTCCCACGGATAGAACAGCTTCAGGTCGCGCGGCGCCATTTCCAGCTGGTCGGCGTCGGCCAGGCCGGCGCAATCGTCGTCCGAGGTGAAGCGGGCGATGTTGTAGGCCGCCTCCACCGTCGCCTTCAGCGCGGCGGGGGAAAAGTCCGAGGTGCTGGCGTTGCCGCGGCGCTGGCCGATGAACACCGTCACCCCCATGCCCTTGTCCTTGTTTTGCTCGATGGTCTCGATCTTGCTCTTGCGTACCGACACCGACAGGCCGCTGCCCTCGCTGATTTCGACGGCGCAATCGGTGCCGCCTTGCGCCTTGGCAAACGCCAGCACGTCGCGTGCGAGCTGCTTCAACTGGTCCTGGGTGTGGGTGAAATGGGTATCGCTCATGGGCTGTAATCTTCGGGTGGGCGCTAAAACAGGTATCATAGCAGTCGTTTACAGTTTACAGGTGCGGCCACGCGCCTGACAGAAAGTTAATATTATGGTAAATCCCAATCGCGGCAGCGGCGGCGTGGGCTTCAGCTCCACCGAATTCGAGCAAGAGTACGAACGTCCTTCCAAATCCGAACTCAAGCGCCAGTCCGACGCCCTGCAGAAAATGGGCGAGACCCTGGTCGAATCGCCCCGTGACCGCGTCAAGCGCGTGCCGATGCCCGAGGACGTGCGCGACGCCATCCTCGAGTGCCAGCAGATCACCAACCACGAAGGCCGGCGCCGCGCGCTGCAATTCGTCGGCAAGAAAATGCGCACCCTGGACGAGACCGAAGTGGCCGTGATCCAGCAAGCCATCGATTCGTGGAAAGGCGCCTCCAAGTCCGAGACGGCCGCCATGCACGCGCTCGAGCGCCGCCGCGACAAGCTGCTCACCGACGACAAGGCGCTCACCACGCTGCTGGCGGAAAACCCGGAACTGGACGTGCAGCACCTGCGCACGCTGATCCGCAACGCCCGCAAGGAACAGGCCGAGAACAAGCCGCCGAAGGCCTATCGCGAGATCTTCCAGATCCTCAAGCAGATCGAAGCGGGCAAGAACAAGCCTGCCGCCGCCTCCGCCGACGATGAGCAAGACAGCGAGTCCGATGACGAGTAATTCCGACACCCTGGTCATCGGCCTGGTATCGGTGTCCGACCGCGCCAGCGGCGGCGTCTACCAGGACCTCGGCCTGCCCGCGCTGCAAGACTGGCTGGCGCGCGCGCTCACCACTCCCTACCGTGTTGAAACCCGCCTGATCGCCGACGAACGCGCGCAGATCGAAGCCACGCTGACCGAGCTGGTCGACGTGGCCCGCTGCCACCTGGTGCTGACCACCGGCGGCACCGGCCCGGCGCGGCGCGACGTCACGCCCGAGGCCACGCTGGCCATCGGCACCAAGGAAATGCCGGGCTTCGGCGAGCAGATGCGCCAGATCAGCCTGCATTTCGTGCCGACCGCCATCCTCTCGCGCCAGACCGCCGTGATCCGCGAGACCGCCGACCACGCCGCGCTGGTGCTCAATTTGCCGGGCCAGCCCAAGGCCATCGCCGAAACGCTGGGCGGCCTGAAGGACGCGGCCGGCGCCACGCTGGTAGGCGGCATCTTCGCCGCCGTGCCGTATTGCGTCGACCTGATCGGCGGCCCCTACATGGAAACCGATCCGGCCGTGTGCAAGGCCTTCCGCCCCAAATCCGCGCAACGCCCCCAACCCTGAGGACGCTCATGAGCACCCTGCTGCAAACCATCGAAAAAGAAACCGGCGCCAACCCGAGCGTGGCCATCATCTGGATGCACGGCCTGGGCGCCGACGCCAACGACTTCGTGCCCATGCTGCACGAACTGGACCTGCGCGGCCTGCCGCCGATCCGCTTCATCTTCCCCAACGCCGACACCATGCCGGTGACCATCAACAACGGCTACGTGATGCGGGCCTGGTACGACATCGTTGCCAGCGACCTGGGCCGCCAGGAAGACGAAGCCGGCCTGCGCGCCTCGCAAGCCAAGGTGGAAGCGCTGATCGAGCGCGAGAAGGCGCGTGGCATCCCGGCCGAGCGCATCATCCTGGCCGGCTTCTCGCAGGGCTGCGCGATGACGCTGCAGACCGGCATGCGCCTGCAAGAAAAGCTGGCTGGCCTGATGTGCTTATCGGGCTACGTGCCGATCGCCGCCAAGGCCGCCGCCGAGCACACGCAAGCGAGCCTGGCCACACCGATCTTCATGGTCCACGGCCGCATGGACCCGGTGATTCCGGTGGCCCGCGCCGAACAGTCGCGCGACCTGCTCAAGCAGCTCGGCTACAACGTCGAATGGCACGACTACGCGATGCAGCACTCGCTGTGCCAGGAAGAAGTGGACCACATCAGCGCCTGGCTGAAAAAGGTCCTGGCCTAAGCCAGCGCAGCCGCCACCAGCGGCTCCAGTTCCGGCTGTGCGCGGTCGGAATTGGCCAGCTGGATCACCGACACGCGCAACTGCGGCAAGCGCAGCACCAGCGTATTGAAGCCCCACAGGCAGCCGCCGTGGAACACCACGTCGTGTTCCTGGCGCCGCACCCACTCCAGCCCGAAGCGGTAATCTGGCACCGTGCCGTCGGCCAGCGGCGATGGCTGCAGCATCGCATGCAGCAGGCTGTCCGGATCGGCCCACTGCCGGTGCCACGCGCGTTCCCACAGCACCAACTCCTGCGTGCTGGCGTACACACCGCCGTCGCCCACCGTGTTGGCATTGCCCAAATGCTGGCGGTAGCCGCCCGGCCGCTGCGGATCGGCCTCGTAGCTGCACACCCGGTGCGGCAGCACGTTCTGGCGGTCGTCGTCGAAGCCCATGCGCGTGATCCCCAGCGGTAGCAGCAGCGTCTCGCGCAGATAGCGCGCGGCCGGCATGCCGCTCAGGCGCTCGATCAGCGCCGCCAGCAGGATGTAATTGCTGTTGCTGTAGCGATGCCCGGCGCCGCCATCGAGCGTGTCCATGCGCGCGATGACGCGCAGGATGTCCGCGTTGTTGAAATAGTCCGCCTCGTGCCTGCCCGGCTGGCAGCGCAGGAACTGGAAATAGTCCGGGATCCCGCTGCTGTGATTGAGCAGGCTGCGCAAGGCGAACGGCTGCTCGAAGCCGGCCAGCTCCGGCAGCAGCGCGCACACGTCGTCATCCAGGCCTATCTTCCCGGCGCGCACCAGCGCCAGCACGGCCGCCGCCGTGAACTGCTTGGACTCCGACGCCAGATAGTACGCCGACCGCGCCGACAACGGTACCTCCAGCTCCAGCGACGCCAGGCCGTGATGCAGCTCGAACGCCACCTCGCCGTCGCGCACCACCAGCGCGCTGAAGCCAGGTCCGTCCGCGGGCAGCGCCGCTTGCAGGCGCAAAAAATATTCTCTCAGTTGATTCATCGGTATCTCTTTGATCGTCAATCCGGCAGCGGCGTGGCGGCGGACGCCGGCACCGCCGTCCGCGCCGCGTTCATCACCATCGCCAGGAAGGTGTAGTAGCCGTTGATGCCCATCAGGTCCACCACCCCGTGCTCGCCGAAGGCCGCCAGCGCCGCCGCGTAGGTCTCGTCGTCGACCCGCTGCCGCTGATGCAGCTGGATGCAGAAGTCGTGCACCAGCGCCTCGTCGGCCGCCATGCCCTCGGGCCGCCGACGCGCCGCCACCGCCGCCACCACCTCGTCGGCGATGCCGTACTGGCGCGCGATCGGCTCGTGGATCGCCCATTCCACCTGCTGGCTCCACTGCCGCGCCGTCACCAGGATCGCCAGCTCCGTCAGCCGCGTGCCGATCGCGCTGCGGTAGCGCAGGTACTCGCCCATGCGCTGCGCCGCCGCCATCAGTTCCGGGCTGCGGATCAACGGCACGAAGGGCCCGTACAAGGCTCCTCTCGGTCCGTCGATCACGGCCTGCGCCGCCACCTGCTGGGCGGCGCTCATGTTGGCAAACGGTATAGGTCCCAAACGGTCATCCATGGTCAGCATCCTTAAACAATATTCGCTCATGGTGCGGCATAGATCAATGGAACACAAGCCGATCACGGCTATCGTCTGCTCTTCGTCACCCCGATTGAAAGGACGCCATGAGCCACATCATCCACCGCAACCTGCGCCGCACCCCGCCGCTGGCCGTCAGCGCCTCCGGCCTGACTGTGCGCGACAGCCAGGGCCGCAGCTATCTCGACGCCAGCGGCGGCGCCGCCGTCTCCTCGCTCGGCCACGGACATCCCGACGTGCTGGCCGCCATGCACGCGCAGATCGACCGCAACGCCTACGCCCACACCGCATTCTTCACCTGCGACGCCGCCGAGGAACTGGCCACCCGTCTGGCCAACGACGCTCCCGGCGACCTCGATCACGTCTACCTGGTCTCGGGCGGCTCGGAGGCGATGGAGACCGCGCTCAAGCTGGCGCGCCAGTACTGGCTCGAAGCCGGCCAGCCCGATCGCAGTGTGTTCATCGGCCGCCGCCAGAGCTACCACGGCAACACGCTGGGCGCGCTGGCCATCGGCGGCAATGAGTGGCGCCGCCGTCCGTTCGAGCCGTTGCTGATGGAGGTGCCGCGCGTCTCGGCCTGCAACGAGTACCGCGGCCGCGCCGACGGCCAGAGCACCGAGGACTACACCGCCGCCCTGCTGGCCGAACTGGAGGCGACCATTCTGGAAAACGGCCCGCAGAACATCATCGGCTTCGTCGCCGAGACCGTGGTAGGCGCCACCGGCGGCGCCGTGCCGCCCACGCCCGGCTACTTCCGTGGCGTGCGCAAGCTGTGCGACCAGTACGGCATTTTGCTGATCCTCGATGAAGTCATGTGCGGCATGGGCCGCACCGGCACGCTGTACGCGTTCGAACAGGACGGCGTGGTGCCGGACCTGGTGGTGCTGGGCAAAGGCCTGGGCGCCGGCTACCAGCCGATCGGCGCGGTGCTGGCGCGCGACCACATCGTGCGCCAGCTGCGCGACGGCAGCGGCGCCTTCCTGCACGGCCATACCTACATGGGCCATCCGGTGGCCGCGGCGGCCGCGCTGGCGGTGCAGAAGGTGATACAGAGGGATTGTTTGCTGGGCGCCGTCACGGTGCGCGGCGCGGCCTTCCGCCGCATGCTGCGCGACGCTTTCGGCAGCCATCCGCATGTGGGCGACATCCGCGGACGCGGCATGCTGCTGGCATTGGAGCTGGTGCGCGACCGCGATAGCAAGCGGCCCTTCGATCCGGCCTGCCAGCTGCACGCGGCGGTGAAGGAGCAGGCCATGTCGCGCGGCCTGATGGTCTATCCGATGGGCGGCACCATCGATGGCCTGCACGGCGACCATATCCTGCTTGCGCCGCCGTTCATCGCCACCGAGGCCGAACTGGCGGAGATCACCAGCCGCCTGGCCGACGCGCTGACCCGCGCGCTGACCAGTGCAACGTGATTACTTCGGCGCCTGCCAGGCGATGACGTCCTGCTGCTGCTCGCCCAGTCCGGCGATGCCCAGCCGCAGGACGTCGCCCTTCTTGAGGAAGCGCTGCGGCTTGCGGCCCTGGCCCACGCCCGGCGGCGTGCCGGTGGCGATCACGTCGCCCGGTTCCAAAGTCATGAACTTCGACAGATAGCTGACGATCTGCGCCACCGAGAAAATCATGGTGTCGGTGCAGCCGGTCTGCATGCGCTTGCCGTTCAGCTCCAGGTACAGGTCCAGCTTCTGCACGTCGTAGATGTCCTCCGGCGTCACCAGCCACGGGCCGACCGGGCCGAAGGTGTCGCAACCCTTGCCCTTGTCCCACTGCGGGCCGCGCTCCAGCTGGAACGAACGCTCAGACACGTCGTTGACCACGCAATAGCCGGCCACGTATTTGAGCGCGTCCTCCTCGCTGACGTACTGCGCGCGCGTGCCGATCACCACGCCGAGTTCCACTTCCCAGTCGGTCTTCTTCGAGCCTTGCGGCAGCATGATGGGATCGTCCGGGCCGGACAGGCAGGAGATCGCCTTCATGAAGACGATGGGTTCCTTCGGGATCGGCATGCCCGATTCGGCCGCGTGGTCCGAGTAATTGAGGCCGATGCCGATGAATTTGCCGACGCGCGCGACCGGCACGCCGTAGCGCGGATTGCCGCGCACCAGCGGCAGCGAGGCGTGCGGGATCTTTTCCAGCTTGCGCAGCGCCTTGGGCGCCAGCTGCGCCGCGTCGATGTCGGCGATCACGCCGGACAGGTCGCGCAGCTTGCCTTCGTCATCGATCAGGCCTGGTTTCTCTTTGCCGGGACGGCCGTAACGAACAAGTCTCATGGGGTTCCTAGGTTAAAAGCGGTGGGTCCAAGCCCGCCATTCTAACCGTAGCGCCCCTGCCTGAGCCATTTGTTGGCGATGATCTTGGTGCCGCTGACCACCGGCGCGCCGCCGTGCAAGGTCTGCTTGTCCGGTTGATGATTGACGTCGGTGTTGAGGAACCACAGCGCGCTGCCCTTCTTCGGATACACCTCCAGCCCCAGGCCGGGGAACACCGTGCCGCCGCCCTGCTCCACGTCGCTCAGGTACAGGATGAAGGTGGCCAGCCGCTGGCCGCCGCGCGCCAGGTGGCTGCGATGGCCGCTGCTGTCCGGGTCCAGCCAGTCGTAGTGCGGACGGTACTCCTGCGTGACGCCGTACTTCTGCAGCTGGAACGGCTCGCCGCATTCGGCCGGCCAGTGCGCCAGCTCCGCCAGCCGCTGCTCGATGCGCTCGGCCACCTCGGCCTCGCCGCGCTGGATGAAGGCCATCTCGCTGGTGCGGCCCTCGTGCACCACGCTGGCGCCGTCGGCCTCGCCGGTGACGGTGGAGCGGGTGTAGCGCGTGCCGCAGTGGGCGACGATGGCGTCGCACTCCTCGTCGCTGAGCACATTCCCCAACAGGATGATCTGCGGCTGCTTCAGCACGAACAGCACTTCCACCATGCGGTCCTGCACCGCGATCAGGTTGCGTTCCAGGTCGATGTAGGGCATCTGCTGCGGCGCCACGAACACGCTGGCCGCCGGCGCCTGCCCTTCCGCGGCGCGCAGCGCCAGCGCCTCGTCGATGGCGGCGCGCGCCACCGCCATGCTGTGCTGGCCGGAGGCGGCCATGCTGTTGGCCATGTCCAGCGGATTGCAGGCGCGCGCCAGGTTTTCCATGATCCAGTCCCGCCACGCGGCTGGCAGGGAAGCAAATGGGGTGGGTGGAGAAGTCATCGTGTGATCGGAGGGCTGGTTGCGGGATTCCCGGATGGATAGTCGATTCTACCGGATTGCGCCGCCGTACCCCAGCGCCGCCGCGCGAACAGGACCAGTCCCCGCAACTGCAGCAGCACCAGCACCCCGAACGCCACCTGGTAGGCCTGCGCCGGATAGTGCTGCAGGGCGTCGGGCCGCCAGCAGCCCAGCACCAGCCCGAAGCCGGCCTGCATCGCGAACGCGCCCAGGAAGATCAACAGGTTCAGGAAAGTGGCGCCGCGTCCCGTCAGCGACGGCGGCAGGCTTTGCGCGACGATCGCGTATTCGATGCCGGTCACCGTGCCCACCAGCGTGAACACCACCGACAGCAGCTGGAAGCTGGGCGCCCAGTTCAGCACAAAGCCCAGCTGCACCGCGATGAACAGCGCCACACCGGCCGCCGCCACGCTGATCGGCGCCACGCCGCGCCGCCCGGCCCACTCGGTGATCATGCCGACCGCGATGGCGCCGAAGATCACCGCCGCCATGCCCAGGTACAGCAGATAGGTCACCGCCGCCTCGGAAAAGCCGGCGACGTCGCTCAGCCAGCGGCTGATCCACAGGCCCTGTATGCCGAAGAACACCATGTGCGGCACCATGACCAGCTGCGCCACCTCGCGGAAGGCCGGATGCCTGAACACCTCGCGCAGCACCGCCAGGCTGGCCGGCCGCGCCGCCGACGACGGCGACGGCGACGATGACGCCGACGCGGGCGGCGCGGAGGGCGCCACCAGCCATATCAGCAGCGCCAGGCAGGCCGCAGCCGCCGCCAGTCCCACGAACAGGCCGCGCCAGTCGGTGTAGTGCAGCGCCAGCCGCACCGGCAGCGTGGCCGACGCCGCGCCCAGTCCTCCGGCCGCGATCAGGTAGCCCTGCACCGACGGCAGCCGCGCCGGCGCGATCCAGGTCGATACCGCCTTCACCGCCGACATGAAGCAGCCGCCCAGTCCCAGTCCGATCAGCGCGCGCGCCACCAGCAGCTCGGCGAAATCGCGGCCGCCCGAAAAGGCCAGCGCGCCCAATGCCGCCAGCAGCAGCATCGGCGGCTGCACCCGCGCCGGGCCCCAACGGTCCAGCGCCATGCCGACCGGCAGCTGCGCCAGCGCGAACGCCAGGAAGAAGGCGCTGGTCAGCAGGCCAAGCTGGCCGGGAGTCAGCGCCAGCGCCGCCATGAGCTGCGGCGCCAGCGTCGCGTTCACGGTACGGATCAAACTCGATAGATAGTGGCCCAGCGCGAACGGCAGGAACACCAGCACAAACACCGCGCGGCCGGACATGGCGCCACCTACGCCGAATTGTGGGCGCCGCAGCCGGCCGCCGCGCCGCCGCGCTGGCCGTCGTCCTGGCGCGCCGCGATCAGCGGGATCACTTTGCGGTGGCCCGGTGGCTCGGCGCCGTACTCGCTGCGGCTGCCGCCCTCCTCCTCGAAGAAGAACTTGTCCTTGCCGAAGGCCGGCTTCAGGTCGTCCATCCAGGTCGCGTTGGGATCGAACCTGGCGTAGAACGGCTTGCGCACCCAGTCCGGATTGCGGGCCTGCAGGAACTGCAGCGCGAACACCTTCTCGCCGCCGATGTTGACGACGCCGTCGATCACCACCTTGCCGGGGAAGGCGCTCATCGACGGCCCGCGCACGGTGCGCGACAGGCCGGACACCATCTGGTAGGCCTGCTGGAAGATCTCGTGCGCGCGCGCCAGCGGCAGCTGGAAGTACTCGCGCGGGCCGGTGTCGCGCTCGACGAACATGTAGTACGGGATGGCGCCCAGCCGCACGCCGGTTTGCCACAGTTCGGCCCAGCTGCGCGGGTCCTCGTTGATGTGGCGGATCAGCGGCCCCTGCATGCGCAAGGTGGCGCCGGTGCCGACGATGCGCTTGACCGCCTGCTGCGCGATCTCCGGGCGCAGCTCCACCGCGTGGTTGTAGTGGCCCATGATGGCCATGTTCTTGCCGCTGTCGACCACGCGCTCGAACAGGCGCAGCAGGTCGTCGGCGTCGCGGTCGGTGACGAAGCGCTGCGGCCAGTACGCCACCGACTTGGTGCCGATGCGGATGTTCTGGATGTGCGCCAGGTCCGGCGCCAGCAGCGGCTCGATGTAGGCCTCCAGCGAGCGGGTGTTCATGATCAGCGGATCGCCGCCGGTGATCAGCACGTCCGTCACCTCGGGGTGCAGGCGCAGGTAGTCGGCCAGCTGGTGCGATTCCTTGGCGTCGAACTTCATGTCGTCCATGCCGACGAACTGCGGCCAGCGGAAGCAGAAGGTGCAGTAGGCGTGGCAGGTCTGGCCGGCGCTGGGGAAGAACAGCACCGTCTCCTTGTACTTGTGCTGCAGGCCCTTGAGCGGCGCGTCGTTCACGCGCGGCACATTGTGCGTCATCTGCCCGGCCGGATGGGGATTCATGCGCAGGCGGATGCGCCGTACCAGCTCGGTCAGCGCCTGCTGGTTGGCGCGGCCCAGCACCAGCTCGCGCAGCTGGGCGTAGTCGTCCGGCGCCAGCATGTCGCGGTGCGGGAAGGTCAGGCGGAAGATCGGATCGTCCGGGATGTTGCTCCAGTCGATCAGGTGGTCCATCACGTATTCGTTGGTACGGAACGGCAGCACGTGCGACACCACCTGCACCGCTTCCTGCAGGTCGGGCGTGAGCAATTCCCACTGGCGGGAATGGGAGATGGTCTGGCGGATGAAGGGCTTGAACTTGGGCGCCTGGGCGCCGGCGCTGTTCCAGGAAGCTATCGGAGTAGAGGTCATCGCTGGTTCCTATCGCAATAAAAGGGGAGGACGGAAACTGCATGCTAGGCCGCCCGCCAAAAACGCGATTGCCGAAAATCAAGTGACATACGGAAAGACATTTTCCGTTGACGCAGAGCGCGTGCAAAATTGCCACACGGCCAGAACTTGCGGCAGCGCAATTCCCGGCGCCGGCAGCGGCGTACAGTTCGTGGGAGCAAGTCCCTCCTCCTCCCCCACACAAGGAACCGCCATGAGACTGACCGCCCTGCTGGCCGCTGTCGCCGCCACGCTGTTGCACACCACCGCCGGCGCCGCCGAGCCCACCGAGAAAGACGCCGTCGCCATGGTGGAAAAGGGCGCCGCCTACCTCAAGGCCCACGGCAAGGAGGAGCTGATGAAAAAGGTGGCCGCCAAGGATCCCGAGTTCGTGCAGGGTTCGCTGTACGTCGACCTGCGCGACCTGGCCACCGGCGTGGTGCTGGCGCACCCGTTCAACCCCTCCATCGTCGGCAAGGACCTGACCGACGTGCCCGACGCCAGCGGCAAGAAATACCGGCGCGAGATCATCGACGTGGCCGCCAAGAAGGGCCACGGCTGGGTCGACTACCAGTACAAGAACCCCGGCAGCGGCAAGATCGAACCCAAGACCACCTACGTGTTGCGGGTCGGCGACGTCGTGCTGGAAGCGGGCATCTACAAAAAATAGCGGCGGGAGAGCATCATGCTGAACAAACTGCGTATCGGTCCCAAACTGTTGCTGGCGCCCGGCCTGGTGCTGCTGCTGCTGGTCGTCACGGCCGCCGCCGCCTACTACGGCATGGTGCACCAGAACGCCTCGCTGGAAAACCTGGTGCAGGTGCGCGCGGCCCGCCTGCGCCTGGCCGCCGACATCACCGGCGAGACGCGCTACGCCCACGCCCACATCTACCAGCTGCTGGCCTGGGTCAACGGCAGCTTCTCGCAGGCCCGGCTGGACGCATTGTCGCGCCAGATCAAGGCCGGCCACGCCACCATCGAGGGCCAGCTGCGCCAGCTGGCGGCGCAGACCACTGGCGACGAGGACGCAGCCGAGCACAAGATCGCCGGCCAATTGCTGCAGACGCTGGTGGCCTACCGCAAGGCGGTGCTGGACACCATGGAGATGGCCAGCATCGACCAGAGCATCGCCACCAACGCCATGGCCCACGGCGAGAAGCAGTTCCTGCTGTTCAACGAGCAGCTGGCGCAGTTGTCGGCGCTGGAGAAAGGCCTCAGCGAGCAGGCCTACGCGCGCGCGCGAGCCGAGTTCCATTCGCTGGGCAACAGCATGGCGCTGATGGTGCTGCTGTCGATCGCGCTGTCGCTGGGCGTGACGATGGCGGTGCGCGGCGCCATGCTGCGCGACATCCGCGCCATCGCCGACGTGGTGGTGGCGCTGGCGGCCGGACGGCTGTCGGCCGGCCAAGGCAACCACGGCCGCGACGAGATCGCCGACACCGCCCGCATGCTGGACCACACCATGCACAACCTGACCCAGACGCTGAGCGCCATCCTGGCCTCGGTCAAGGCGATCGACTGCGCCTCGCATGAAATCGCCAGCGGCAACCTCGACCTGTCGACCCGCACCGAGATGCAGGCCAGCTCGCTGGAGGAGACCGCCAGCGCCATGGCCAGCCTGACCAAGGCGGTACAGAACAACGCGGCCGGCGCGCGCCAGGCCTGCGAGTTGGCGGCCGGCGCCGCCGACCTGGCCCAGCACGGCGGCGCCGCCGTGCGCCAGGCGGTGCAGACCATGGCCTCGATCCGTGCCAGCTCGCGCCAGATCGTCGACATCATCAGCGTGATCGACGGCATCTCCTTCCAGACCAATATCCTGGCGCTGAACGCCGCCGTGGAAGCGGCCCGCGCCGGCGAGCAGGGGCGCGGCTTCGCCGTGGTGGCCAGCGAAGTGCGCACGCTGGCGCAGCGCTCGGCCGCCGCCGCCAAGGAGATCAAGGCGCTGATCGCCACCTCGGTGGCCACCATCGACAGCGGCAGCGCCTCGGTGCAGCAGGCCGGCGAGCGCATGGAGGCCATCGTCGCCTCGGTGCAGCAGGTCAACGAGGTGATCGCCCGCATCAGCGACGCCAGCGCCGAGCAGGCCCAGGGTATCGCCGAGGTCAACCACGCGGTCGGTCAGATGGACGATGTGACCCAGCAGAACGCCGCGCTGGTCGAGCAGGCCGCCGCCGCCGCGGCCAGCCTGCAGGAGCAGGCGGTGCAGCTGTCGCAGGCGGTGTCGGTGTTCAAGGTGGAGGCGCCATCAGCGCATGGGCTTGCTCAGAAAGCGCGAGCCGGCCAGGCCGAAGCGCCACGGCAGCTCCACCGCTTTGCTGATGCCGATGCGCGGGCCGGCTAGCACCTCGACCGGCGCGCCGGCGTCCGGCGCCAGCAGCGCGAACGGCGGCGCGTCCAGCGCCAGGTTGTTGAACTCGCGCGTGACGCCCAGCGCCTGGCACAGCCGCCCCGGCCCCGAGCACAGCAGGCGCGGGTCGTCCAGCCCGCGCCGTTCGCGCATTTGCTCCAGGCCGGCCAGCGGCTCCAGCGCCCGGATCAGCACGCCGGCGCCGTGGCCCTCCTCGCGGCAGACGAAGTTCAGGCACCAGTGCAGGCCGTGCGAGCGGTACACATAGCTGCGCCCCGGCGGGCCGAACATCGAGAAGTTGCGCGGCGTCGGCCCGTTGTAGCAGTGCGCGGCCGGCTCGGTGCGGTCGTAGGCCTCGGTCTCGACGATGCGCCCGCCCACCCCGTCCACCAGCAAGGTGACGCCGATCAAACGCCGCGCCACCTCGGCCGAGGGCGCGCTGAAATCGATACCAGCCAGATGCTTGTCCATCCGGGTATTGTAAAGGGCAATCTGGACCGCACGCTCACGAAAGGCGTGACAAATGATTATCGAAACGGCGCGCGCCACGGTTTTTAGCGACAAAATATGGCGGCCCCGGCAGAAAATCGGGAGAAATTCGTGCGCGCCGCCCGCGCTTGCGGCGATAATCTTGTGAGGCACGCCCGGCATGCGCCGGCGCGCTGGTTTATAGTATCACCTTGGCAACGCCCGCCCTTACCCCCTGAAGAAGACAATGACGACAGCAGCAGCCCCAGCCATGCCAGTAGAAAACGCGGTGGAAGAAGCGCTGATGCGCTCCATCCGTATTCCGCCCCGGCCCAGCCTGCTCGTCGACCTGCAGCGCGAGCTGGCCCAGCCCGACCCGTCGCCGCGCCGCATCGCGCGCATCATCGGCAACGACGTCGGCATGTCCGGCGCCCTGCTCAAGCTGGCCAACTCGCCGTTCTTCGGCGCCGCGCGCAAGGCCAAGTCGGTCGAACAGGGCATCAATTTCCTCGGCATCAACCAGTGCGCGGCCCTGCTGACCGGACTGCTGGCGCGCCAGGCCATCGAGGGCAAGGAAGCCGACCTGAACGCGTTCTGGGAAGTGTCGGCGCGCCGCGCCCAGGCCGTGGTGTTCTTCTCGCGCAAGCTGCGCATCGCCCCGCCGGACATCGCCCACACCTTCGGCCTGTTCTGCGACATCGGCGTGCCGCTGCTGATGAACCGCTTCACCGACTACGCCGCCACCTACGCCGACGCCTGCGACGACGCGGTGCAGACCTTCACCGTCATCGAGGACAGCCGCTACAGCACCAACCACGCCGCCATCGGCTGCCTGCTGGCGCGCAACTGGGGGCTGTCGCCGGACGTCTCCTGGGCCATCCTGCTGCACCACGACTACCGCGTGCTGGACGATCCGGCCACCGACGACGCCGTGCGCTCGCTGGTGGCGCTGGCGCTGCTGGCGGAAAAGGGCATCGCCCGCTTCCACAGCCGCCAGCTGTCCTACGAGTGGGAAAAAGGCGGCGACCAGGCCTGCCGCCACCTGGGCCTGTCCGAAGACGAAACCGCCGACCTGCTGGACGAACTGCACGAAGCCTTCCACACCGAACGATAAGAAAAACATGCCGAAAAATAAGCGCCCCGTACCGCGCAAATCCGCCAATTCCCCGGAACTGAAAGACGAACAACAAACCACCGAACTGTGCGCGCTGGCGCTGGACCTGGCCGACGGCGAGTTCAACAATGACATCGTGGCCGACAGCACCCGCGCCGAGCTGGCGCAAAAGGGGCTGGACTTCCAGCGCCTGCTGCGCAAGCTGCTCAACCAGGGCAAGGACGAGGTGCTGTACGGCGCCGTCGAGCTGGCCCGCGACGAGTCGCGCGACGGCTACCGCTACCTGCGCAACGCCATCGAGGAAGGCGCGGCCAGCGTGATCCTGCGGCGCGAGGGCGCGCCCGAGATGGAGATCGACGCCTTCGCCATCCCGGTGTTCGTGCACAGCCAGGGCGGTCTGGACCCGGCCCACGACTTCCAGGACGGCGCCGCCTACGACGCCCTGCTCGACAGCTTCACCGACGCCGGCCTGGAAAGCCCGAAAGCCAGGGTGGTGCTGGTCAGCCACGCCTACGACCTGGACGAGTTCGAACGCGTCACCTACGGCCAGCTGCACGCCATGGTGCGCGAGGCGGCGCAGTCGCTGACCGAGAAGAAGATCGCCGCCGCGCCGGCGCTGGAGCGCAGCATGGCGGCCGGCTGGTCGGCCACCGGCTTCGGCCCTGACGACACCGCCGTCGAGCTGCGCTTCCTGCTCGGCTTCGCCATGAAGCGCGCCGACGATCCGTTCTACAAGGTGCCGGCCAGCGAGAAGGCGGCCGACGCCTACTTCGCCCAGCGCGCCGCGCGCTACCAGAAATGGACCGGGCAATACGCGCCGCTGGTGGCGCGCTGCCTGGGCCGCGGCCGCGGCGAAGCCCCGCTGCGCCTGAACTTCCTGTACCAGGACCTGTTCTTCGGCGCGCGCGAGCAGGGCCAGTCCGAATACGCGACGCTGCAATTGCTGTCGGCGCTGAACCAGGCCATCGGCGCGCGCGCGCCGGACCAGCTGAGCGCGGTCATCGCCCCGTTCGACGTCGACGACGAGATGGTGCTGCGCGTGCAGCTGAGCGAGGGCGCCACCGTGCTGGCCCACGGCGACAAGCCGCTCGACCTGGGCGCCGACCTCGAGCTGGAGGTCGACGACCTGCGCGACGCGCTGGCCAGCATCGGCGTGGCCGAGGTGCTGGTGGCGCTGCGTTTCAACGCCGACGGCCAGCCGGTGGAGCCGCGTCCGCTGGCCTGAGGCCAACGCGAATTCCCGTTTGACATCGCCCCGGGAGCCGAGGATACTTTCCTCAAGCGGAACACAGAATCCGCTGCCTGGTGCGGCGCCGGCTTGTGCTCCGCAGCAAAGGGAGACTCGTCATGCAACCATGGACCCTGGCCTTGTGCGCCGCGCTGCTGTGCGGCTGCGCCGGTCCGACGCCGCGCGCGGCCGCGCCGATGGTATTCCACGATCAATTGTTCCAGCCGCCGTCGGTGCCGATCGACACCGCCCACATCTTCGCGGTCAGCCCCGCCATGCGCGACTACCTGAGCCGCGAGATCGGCCACAGCCTGACGCGCAAGGATCCCCGCCGCGAACTGTTCGACGCCCTGTACCGCAAGGACCGGCTGCAGCTCGAGTACGATTCGGCCATGACCCGCGACGCCGCCCAGACCTTCGAGGCGCGCGCCGGCAACTGCCTGTCGCTGGCCATCATGACGGCCGCGCTGGCGCGCGAGCTCCACCTGGCGGTGCAGTTCCAGCAGGTCGAGGTCGACGAAAGCTGGAGCCGCGCCGGCGACCTGTATTTCGCCAGCGACCACGTCAACCTGGCGCTGGGCCGCCAGCGCCTCGACAACGGCAACGGCTACAGCGTCGACCTGTCGAACTCGCTGACGGTGGACTTCATCCCCGTCCCGCCCAAGGCGCGCGAAAACGCCCGGCCGCTGGAGGAGCAGACCATCATCGCCATGTACCTGAACAACCGCGCAGCCGAACTCCTGTCGCAGGTCAAGCTGGACGAGGCCTACTGGTCGGCCCGCAAGGCGGTCGAGCAGGATCCCGGCTTCCTGCACGCCTACAACACGCTGGCCGTGGTCTACCAGCACCACGGCAACCTGCCCGAGGCCGAACAGGTGCTGCGCTACGCGCTGTCGCAGTCGCCCACCAGCACCGTGGTCCTGTCCAACCTGGCGCAGGCGCTGGAGGCCCAGCACCTGCCCGACAAGCGGGCCGAGGCGGCCACGCTGCGCGCCCGCCTGGCGCAGCTGGAGCCCGAGCCGCCCTTCCATTACTTCAACCTGGGCCAGGAGGCCATGCGCGCCGGCGACTACCGCCGCGCGCGCGACCTGTTCGCGCGCGAGGTCGCCCGGGTGCCGGACTACCACGAGTTCCAGTTCTGGCTGGCGCTGGCCAATTACCAGCTGGGCAACCTGGGCGAGGCGGACGCCCACATGGTCGAGGCGCTGGCCAACAGCACCACGCGCGGCGACCACGACCTGTATTCGGCCAAGCTGGACCGCATCCGCGCGTACGAGGCGCACGCGGCGGGCAAATAAGCGCGCTGCGGTGGTATTCTGGCCGGGGCGCGGCCGTCAAACGCGCCCCGGAGCTTGACACATAGTTGCAACTACGCAACAATTGTAAAATGTGTAAATCAAGCTGTGCTCACCCCAAGGATACCGCCATGCTGAGACCCGTCTACCTCCTCCCGCTGTTGCTTGCCGCCCTGTTGACCGGATGCGGCGGAGGAGGAGGCGGCGGCGCCGCCGCGCCCGACCCCGGCACGCCGGCCGTGTCGCCCGCCCTCAGCTTCAACCCCGCCACCGTGCGCGGCACCGTCAACGCCGGCACCTCGCTCACCCTCAACGTCATCGCCAGCGTGGCCCGTCCGTCCGACTTCGCCAACGCCGGCACCGTGGTGGCCAGCATCGTCGACAGCAACGGCGTGCTGCTGCCGACCGCCCAGCTGATCCGCGACAGCGACACCCAGTACCACGCCGTGCTGCAGACCGCGCCGTCGCTGGCGGCCGGCACCTACACCGGCAACCTCAGCGTGCGCCTGTGCCGCGACAGCGGCTGCGCCAGCCAGTTCCCCGGCTCGCCCATGCTGCTGCCCTACAACCTGCAGGTGGTGCCGGCCGGCCAGCTGACCTTCAGCGCCACGCCGGCCGTCGCCTTCAACGCCACCGCCCACCTGGGCGGCGCGGCGCCGGCCCCGGTCAGCATCGCCATCAGCGGCGAGGGCCGCACCTGGACCGCCAGCAGCGGCGCGGCCTGGCTCAAACCCACGCCGGCCAGCGGCAGCGGCAGCGGCACGCTCAGCGCCGCCTTCGACCCGGCCGGCCTGGCCGTGGGCGAGTACAGCACCACGCTGACCGTGCTGGCCAGCGACGGCCAGAGCGCCACGCTGACGGCCACGCTGTCGGTGCAGCCGAGCGGCCTGGTCACCGCCAACGGCGTCGTCTTCAACGCCGTCAACGGCGCGCCGATCGCCACCCAGGTGATCCCGCTCGACACCGACGACAAGAGCAGCGCCAGCTGGAGCGCGGTGGCCAACGCCGGCTGGCTGCGCATCTCGCCGACCAGCGGCAAGACGCCCGCCACCGCCGTGCTGACGGTCGATCCCACCGTCGGCGCGCTGGCCAGCGCCAGCTACAACAGCAGCGTCACGCTCAGCGCCACCGGCCTGCCGGCGCGCGAGCTGCCGGTCACGCTCAACCTGACGCCGGCCACGCTGAGCGCCTCGGTCAACAGCATCACGCTGGGCGGCACCTACGGGCGCGACTTCAGCGCCAGCCCGAGCGTGACGCTGAGCCTGAACACCTCCACCAACTCCTGGCCGTGGACGCTGGGCACACTGCCGGCCTGGGCCAGCGCCACCGTCGCCAGCGGCAGCGTCAACCAGGCCGGCAGCAAGACCGCCTTCAAGGCGCTGCCGATCGGCGCGCCGGTCGGCGCCAGCTCCGTGCTGGTCAACGCCACCGCCCGCGTCAACGGCGACCAGGTGGTGGCGCCGGTGCTGCTCAACATCAACCGCGACAAGCACAAGCTGCTGCCGTCCGAGACCGGGGTGGCCTTCAGCGGCTCGCCGGGCTGGACCCGCCTGACCCGCACCCTGACCGTGCAGGACAACTACGGCAGCTTCGGCGGCATGAGCGCCGCCTCCAGCCAGCCGTGGCTGGTGGCCGGCGTCAGCGGCAACAAACTGACCCTGACGGCCGACCCGACGCCGCTGGGCCCGGACACCCTGAGCATCGCCACCGTCACCCTGACCCCGCTTGACGCCGACGCCAGCGCGCCCGAGCCGATCCGCGTGGCGCTGTGGAAAGGCACGCACACGCCGGTGAGCAACGTC
Source organism: Duganella caerulea (assembly GCF_040362985.1). Lineage (NCBI taxonomy): Bacteria > Pseudomonadati > Pseudomonadota > Betaproteobacteria > Burkholderiales > Oxalobacteraceae > Duganella > Duganella caerulea. The sequence goes on from NZ_BPWJ01000016.1 coordinate 65,928, forward strand.
AGCAGCGTGCTCACCTACAGCAACGTGATCACCGACCCGATCCGGCCCTACGCCTACGTGCACAACGGCGGCGCCTACGTCGACATCTACAACCTCTACAGCGGCCTGAAGACCGGCTCGATCACCGGCCTGGGCGCCAGCCTGGGCGACATGGCCACCAGCGCCAACGGCGACTACCTGTTCCTGCTGAACCTGAGCAGCCGCACGCTGGCCACGATCGACCTCAACACCCTGGCGGTGGTGAGCCAGCTGCCGGTCGACGCCGACGCCTCCACCCGCCTCAAGGTGATCCGGCCGAACGGCGTGGAAATGCTGGTGCTCAGCACCGGCGCGGCCTACCTGACCACGAACGGCGCCCGCCTCACCCTGCCGCTCAGCGGCGGCGGCCCGCTGGCCGCCAGCGGCGACGGCAAGAGCCTGCTGCAGCAGCAGGAAAACAGCGCCTCCGTGCAGATCACCACGCTCAGCGTGGACTACAGCGCGCTCAACGGCGGCACCCTGTACCCGGCCCGGATCGCGGCCGCCAGCCACGCCAACACCGGCACGCTGGGCCAGGACATCGCGGTCAGCGCGGACGGCACGCGCATCTACACCGCCAGCAGCACGCCCAAGCTGTGCAGCATCCTCAATCCGGTCGACCTGGGGGTGCTGGGCTACCTGGCGGCCGGCGACGGCACGCCCAACAACGTCAAGCTGGGCAGCGACGGCCGCATCTATTGCGGCGCCGCGGTCAAAACTTCCACCAGCGATGTGTGGGTGTACGACACCAGCGGCAAGCTGCTGAACCAGTTCAAGCTGGCCGGCACCGGCAAGCAGCTGCTGCCGCGCCAGCTGGCGGTGTCGGGCGACGGCACGATTTTGATCGGCATCACCGACGACGGCGTGGCCACCATCGTGCCGGTGGGGCCGTGACGGCTCAGTAGCCGGTGCTGCGGCCGGCGATCACCGGCAGGTCGTCGTCGGTGGTCATGGCCCAGATCAGGCGGGCGATGGTTTCCGAGGCGATCACCGTGTGGTGATTGCCCATCGCCATCAGTTTTTCGCGGATCTCGCGCCGCACGGCCGGGATGCCGGTCAGGTCGAACAGGATGTCGACGCCGTCGCCCAGGGCGACGATCTGGTCCAGCGTGCGCACCGCCAGGCCGGCGTCCAGCGCCAGCTGGCGGCCCGGGGTGTCGCCGCTTTCGGCCACCGCCACCAACTCCACGCCGCGCTCGCGGCGGCCCAGCATATTGCGCAAGAAGGCCGAACCGATACGGCCCAGTCCGATGATGGCGATTTTCTGATTGTCCATGTTATCCCCAGTTAAGTTGAACTGCGATCGGTACCCCGGTAAAACTGTGTTAAAAGAAAGTATATTTAAGGCAAGCATAACCACGCTCCCCCGGCAAGGCAAGCCGCATAGCACGGCCGCCCGGCGGGAGGTTGTTTTTACACAAGGAAACATCATGCGGGCATTGATCATCATTGACATGCAACAAGGAATGGCCGGCCCCGCCGCCGGCGCACGCAACAACCCCGACGCCGAGCGCCACATCGCCGCCCTGCTGGACGCCTGGCGCGCGGCCGGCGCCCCGGTGGTCCACGTGCGTCACATGTCGCGCACGCCGGGCTCGCCGTTCTGGCCTGGCCAGCCGGGCGCCGAGTTCCAGCCCCGGCTGGCGCCGCTGGCGCATGAACACGTGGTGGAGAAGAATGTCCCGGACTGCTTCGTCAACAGCGGGCTGGAACGCTGGCTGCGGGTGCGCGGCATCGACGCGGTGGTGCTGGCGGGCGTGAGCACCAACAACTCGGTGGAGGCCAGCGCCCGCAGCGCCGGCAACCTCGGCTTCGCCACCCAGGTGGTGGCCGACGCCTGCTACGCCTACGCCAAGACCGACTACGCGGGCGTGCCGCGCAGCGCCGACGATGTACACTACATGGCCTTGTCCAACCTCGATGGCGAATACGCCGCCATCGTCGACACCGCCGGCTTGCTGGCCACGTTCGAGGAGTGACCGCCATGCGCATCGCCATCGTCTCCGACATCCACGGCAACCTGGCCGCGCTGGAAGCGGTGGCGGCCGACATCGTCCGCCAGGGCGTGGACGCGGTGGTCAACCTGGGCGACAGCCTGTCCGGCCCGCTGCTGCCGCTGGAAACCGCGCGCTTCCTGATGGCGCGGGACTGGACCCACCTGGCCGGCAACCACGAGCGGCAGATCCTCGAACTGCACCCCGGCTCCGGCGCGGCCGACGCCTACGCCCGCGCGCAACTGACGCCGCGCGAGCTGGCCTGGATCGCCACGCTGCGGCCGACGCTGCAATGGAACGAGGACGTGTTCCTGTGCCACGGCACGCCGGCGAGCGACATCACCGGCCTGCTGGAAACTGCCGACCGCCACGCCAGCGCCGCCGAGATCGAACAGCGCCTGGGCCGGGTCGAGGCCGGCCTGATCGCCTGCGGCCACACGCACGTGGCGCGCAGCGTGCGCGGCGCGCGCGGACAGCTGATCGTCAATCCCGGCAGCGTCGGCCAGCCGGCCTATGTTGACGACCATCCCTACCCGCACGCCATCGAAACCGGCTCGCCCGACGCCCGCTACGCCATCGTCGAGCAGCGCGAACAGCGCTGGCACGCGCAACTGCTCACCGTCCCCTACGACCACCGCGCCATGGCCGAACTGGCCCGCGCCAACAGCCGCGAGGACTGGGCGGTTGTGCTGATGAGCGGGTATGTCGCAGTATGATCTGGTGCCAATCAACGCGCACTGAATGAGGCGCCCCTGATACAGGAAGACACGCCATGCAGAAAACAGATCGTCCTCATGAAGAAGCGACCATCGAGATGTTCCGGAACGACCCGGCACTGGCGGCAGAATATCTGAACGATGTTTTGGCCACCGGGGACGAGGTTGATCTGATGCTCGCGCTTCGCTATCTGAGCAATGCATTCGGCGACATACAGGAAATCGCTCGTCAATCCGACGCCAATCCCAGCATAACCCACCACGCCGTGTCGGAAAATCGTACACCTTCGCTGAAAACACTGCGCGCCGTTCTGCGCGCCATGGGCTTACGCTTGGCCGTCCAACCCATCAATTAACAGGCGCCACCTCTCCAGTTTCTGCGCAAGGGTAAGCGAGGCGTGGGCGGGGGATGTCGATGGCAGCACCACCGTCCGATAACCTTCTGCCGCGAACTGCGGGGCGAACTTGCCGGCGGTCTGGCCGTTGAAGCCCACCGTATCCAGCAGCGGACACAACTCGCGCAGGCGGGCGAAGTCGTTGGCGGCGGGCTTGCGGATGGCCGAATCGAGGCTGCCCTCGCGCTCACAGGCGCCCAGCACATCCCACAGGCCGAAGCCGTGCGCCAACAGGCGCGGCAAGCGTTCGTCGTACGGCAGCTGCGCCAGCGGCTCCCCCGTCAACGCCGACAGAATCGGCCACAGCAGATTGCGCGGATGCGCGTAGTACTGCTGCGCCGCCAGCGAGGCGGCGCCGGGAAAGCTGCCCAGCACCAGGATGCGCGTGCGCGCGTCGATCACCGGCGCCAGGCCTGCCAGCGCGGGGGAAACCAAATCAGCATCGTTGGCCATCATGCGCCGTCCGGCAGCGCCTCGGAAATCGCGCGGAAGGAGCGGTCAAACCGATACGGGATGTTCAGGTGGCTATCGACAAATTCCTCGTACACGAACGGAACCTCCAAGCCCCGCAAGCGCTGCGTGAAGATGCGCGCCCCGTATTGCAGGTTGAATTCATCCAGCGTACCGGCGTCCAGATAGAGCAGCCGCATGCTGCGCAGCGCATCGGCGTGACGCTCGGCGATGTGCACCGGATCCCACGACAGCCAGCGCTGCCATACGGCCTCATGCAATTCGCCGGTATGCGTATCGAACGGCAGCACGAAGCCCGGCGTCATGGCAGGGTCCGGCGAATAGCAGGCCGCCATCGCAACGGTATTGATGGTGGCGTGAAAGCCGGGATCGCGCGGACGAATGTCACGCAGCCGCTCCACGAAGCCGGTCAGTCCGCCGTGGCGCTCCAGCACCGGCAGGCAGCGCGCAAAGGCCGGCTTGTAGCACAGCTCGAAGTACAGGTCGCCGCTGTGCGACGCGGCAAGGCCGAACACCTCCGGACGCCGCATCGCGAACATCAGCGCCCCATAGCCACCCGAGCTCTTGCCGGACACAGCGCGCCAGTCGCGCGCGGCGACCGTGCGATAACGCGCATCCACATGGGCAACGATTTCGTCGGCGATATAGTCTTCGTAACGCCCGGTCGCGCTGGAGTTGATGTACTGGCTGCCGCCGTAGCGCGTCAGGCAGTCCGGCATCACCACGATCATCGGGCGCATGTGCCCGCTCCCGATCAGCCGGTCCAGACGCTGGGGCAGGTTCTCGTCCCAGGCGGAATCGTTCAGCAGGGTGAGGCCGCGCCCGCCATAACCGGCCAGCACGTAGACGGTGGGGTAGCGCGCGGCGCCCTCGTCATAACCTGGCGGCAGGTAGACGGCCAGCTGCCTGCGCGCGGGATCGCCCGCCGCGTTGCCCGCCAACAGACGGCTGTCGATCGTGTCCAGGACTATCCGTCCCGCGGGATACTGCGTCATTAAACTTCCTCCTGCCACTCGGTCATGGCCGCATTGTACCCAAGCGTTGCCACGCCGCGATTCGGGTGTAGAATTTGCCGACGGCACGACCGTACTAAAAAAACCGGGAGACACCCATGTCGCAAGCGCGCACCATCGATACCCTGCTGGCCAAGTACAGCGAGAGCCATCTCAACCCCACCAACGAGGTGATCCACTTCGTCTGCGTGCCCATCATCGTGTTCACGCTGCTGGGGCTGCTGTGGGCCGCGCATCCGCTGCTGGCGGTGGCGGTGACGCTGGCCTCGCTGGTCTACTACTTCAAGCTGTCGAAGCCGTTCGCGGTGGGCATGCTGCTGATGAGCACGCTGATGCTGGCCCTGCTGGCCGCCCTGCCGGACAAGGCCATCCTGCCGCTGTCGCTGGCGATCTTCGTGCTGGCGTGGATAGGCCAGTTCATCGGCCACAAGATCGAGGGCAAGAAACCGTCGTTCTTCGACGACCTGCGCTTCCTGTTGATCGGACCGCTGTTTGTGCTGGGCTTTTTGTACCGCAGGCTGAAGCTGGCGTACTAGTGGAAACCGGCGAAGGCGAACAGCGTCTGGGCGGCGCTCTGCATTTCGTCGCCGGCCAGCATCAGCACCAGCGCGGTGCTGACCGCGACATAGCCCAACAAGCCGACAACTTTGATCTGCAGCGCGGTGCTCATGCCGCCCTCCCGTGTGTGATGTGTGATTCCATCTTACTTGCATTTTCAACAAAGTGCTCAAAATTTACACAGCGGAAACAAATTAGTGGTCATGCTGTTGCGTCGCAACAAAAACGTGGCTGCTAGGCAAGGAATGGCCCGGGCGGCTATACTCGTTCGATGTCCTCTCCACTCCTGTTCGCCATTGCCTGCCTGATCTGGGGCTCCACTTTCTTCGCCATCACGCTGCAGCTGGGCGAGGTCGCGCCCGCCGTGTCCGTCGTGTACCGCTTCGCGCTGTCGGCGGCGGTGCTGTTCGCCTGGTGCCTGGTGCGCGGCGACAAGCTGCTGATGCCATGGCGCACCCAGCGCTGGATGTTCCTGCAAGGCTGCGCCACCTTCGGCCTGAGCTACATCTGCACCTACTCCTCCGAGCAATACCTGGTTTCCGGCCTGGTCGCCGTGCTGTTCGCGCTGATGGTGTTCTGGAATCCCATCCTCAACCACCTCGCGTTCGGCACGCCGCTGCGCTGGCGCACCTGGGCCGCTGGCGCGCTTGCCATCTGCGGCGTATCGCTGCTGTTCTTCCAGTCGATCCGCGGCGCCTGGAGCGAGATCCTGTCCGGCGGCAACGGCCACTTTTTGCTCGGCCTCGGCCTGGCGCTGACCGCCACCATCGCCAGCTCGGTCGGCAATGTGGTCGTGATCAAGGTGCGCGAGCAATCGTCCAACGTGCTGCTGACCATGGCCTGGTCGATGCTGTGGGGCAGCCTGCTGGTGGCGCTGTGGGTGGTCGTCAGCGGCCAGTCGTTCAGCATGCCATCCGGCCTGCCGTACTGGGGCGGGCTGCTCTACCTGTCGCTGTTCGGCTCGGTGATCGCCTTCGCCGCCTATTTCACGCTGATCCACCGCATCGGCTCGCACAAGGCGGTGTACATCGGCGTGGTCACGCCCGTCATCTCCGTGCTGCTGTCGATCCAGCTGGAACATTTCCGTCCTGGCGCGCTGGAATGGGCCGGCATGATACTGTGCCTGTCCAGCGTCGCCTGGGCGCTGCAACCCGATACCCCCGTCCTCAAAGAAAGCACTGTGGAAGCCTGATGACTACCTCCGACCTGACCATACGCCCGGCCCAGCCGGCAGACGTCGCCGCGATTTTCGGCATGATTTACGAACTGGCCGTGTTTGAAAAACTCGAACACATGGTCGTCGCCAACGAAGCCATGCTGCACGACAGCCTGTTCTGCGACAAGCCGGTGTGCGAAGCGCTGGTCGGCGAGGCCGACGGCGAGGTCGTCACCTTCGCGCTGTTCTTCCACAACTTCTCCACCTTCCTGTGCAAGAAGGGTCTGTACCTGGAGGACCTGTACGTCAAGCAGAGCCGGCGCGGCAAAGGCTATGGCAAGCGGATGCTGGTGGCGCTGGCGCAGTTGGCGGTGGAGCGCGACTGCGGCCGCTTCGAATGGTCGGTGCTCGACTGGAACAGCAACGCCATCAAGCTGTACGAAAGCATGGGCGCCTCGCTGCTGCCGGAATGGCGCATCTGTCGCGTCACCGGCGACGCGCTGACGCACATGTCTCAAGGCGCTTGATATCGCACAAGGCCTGGCGGCATCAAGCTTGCAGAATGAATGTCGACCTTCATTCGCAGGAGACCGCCATGCCGAAATTGCCGCCCTTAGTCAACACCGTCTACAAAGCCTGGCTGCGCGCCCGGCTGGAGCGCTACATGCGCGCGCTGGAGGCCATCGCCGCCCAGCGCGAGAACGATTTCCACGCCGAGCGCCTGCTGCACAAGGAGATGGTGCTGCTGCGCTCCAAGCTACACTCGCTGTGACGGCGCGCGGCTGGCCAGCCGCTCGAGCAGCTCGAACGCGGCCTGCGTCAGCAACGCCAGCAGCGCCGCTGGAATCGCGCCGGCCAGCAGCATATCGTTATCGTTCAGCGCCAAGCCGATGGTGATGCGCTCACCATAGCCGCCGGCGCCGATGAAGGCGGCGATGGTCGCCGTCCCCACGCTCATCACGGCCGCCGTTTTCACGCCGGCCAAAATCACCGGCAAAGCCAGCGGCAATTCGATGTGTACCAGCCGCTGCATCGGCCGCAGGCCCAGCGCCTGCGCCGCCAGCCGCAGGCCGGCCGGCACCTGCAGCAAGCCGGTGCAGGTGTTGCGCACGATGGGCAGCAGCGCGTACACCACCAGCGCGGCCAGCGCCGGCACCGTGCCTATCATCCCCAGCAAGGGAATCAGCAGCGCCAGCAAGGCCAGCGAGGGCACCGTCTGCAGCACGCCCGTCAAGCCCAGCACCACCTGCCGCAGGCGCGGAAACGCCGCCGCCAGCACGCCCAGCGGAATGCCGACCACGCACGCCAGCAGCACCGCCGCCAGCACCAGCGTCAGATGCTGGCGCGTCAGCGGCCACAGGTTCTTGTCGAAGATCTTGGCCAGCAGGCCATCGCGCACCATCGGCGCCTGCACGGCCTTGCCGGCGCCGGCGGCCTGCGGCTGCTGCGCTGTGAGCCAGCCGCGCGCCACGTTGGCGAAACTCTGGCCGTCGATTTCGGCGGCGGCGTTCATCGCGATCATGTCGGTGGCGCTGATGCGGCCCTCCAGTTGCGCGATCGCCTTCCACGCGGCAGGGAAGCGCGCCGGCGTGTCGAGGCGATACAGCAGCATCGCGTCGTAGCGCGGGAAATAGGCGCGGTCGTCGTCCAGCACGCGCAGGCCGTACTGGCGGATCTTGGCGTCGGTGGAGTAGATGTCGATCACGTCGACCTGGCGCTGCATCAGCGCCTCGTAGGCGATGCCGTGGTCCAGGCCCTCCGGCCGTTGCGGCAGGCCGTAGCGCCTGGACAGTCCCGGCCAGCCGTCCGCGCGGCCGATGAATTCGTGCGACAGGCCGAAACGCAGCGCCGGCTGCGCCGCCAGTTCGCTGAGTTTCGTCACGCCGTCGGCGCCGCCGCGCACCGCCAGCGCGTAGGTGTTGTTGAAGCCCAGCGGCACCGCCACGCCCAGCCCCATGGCCGCCAGCTCGCGGCGGATCTGCTCCAGCGGCGCGGCCTGCGCGTGCTTGAGGATTTCCAGGTCGATGGTGCCGAGGTACTCGGGATAGACGTCGATGCGGCCGGCCTGCAGCGCCGCCAGGACGATGGCGGTATTGCCCAGGCCTTGCAGGTGCTGAGTCTTTGTGTCGGGCGACGCCTGCGCGGCGGCCTGCGTCAGCACCTCGCCCAGGATGTAGGACTCGGTGAAGCGCTTCGAACCCACGTGCAGCGTGTCGCCCGGCGCGGCGGCGCACGCCGCGCCGCCGAACAACAGGGCCAGCCAAACAAGCAATCGTCCTTGCACACGCTCTCCGAAATGATAGTCAATCCAGAGAGCTTACCATCAAGCGCCCGCGCGCAGCATGGACGCCTTCAAGGCCTGGCTCAGCGTCTCGTACGATTCCGACAGGTGGGCCTTGGCCTCGCGGCTCATCGGCTTGCCCATCGCGGCACGGATATCGCGTTGCAGCGCCAGCGCGTTCTCGCGCTGCAGGCTGCGGGCGTCGGCCGGCGTGAGCGGCGATGCGCGCAGCAGTATCGTCGTCATGCGCTTCAGATGCTCGCGTTGCAGGTTGCGGCGCATGCCGTTGATGTCCTTGCCGGTTTTCAGCTCGCTCCACACCGCGTCCTGCACGGTGGTGTACAACTCGTCGAGGCTGAGCGCCTGCTTGCGGTCATCCAGCTTTTCCTGCGAATCGAGCAGGCGCACCGCCACCGCGTCGGACATCAGCTGGTCCAGCGCGCCGGCCTGCAAGGACAGCACGCGGCCGCTGACCGACACGTCGGCCCGTCCGCGCCATTCGAAATGGTCGGGGCCAAGGCGGCTGATCATCGCCGGCGAGAACTGGAAGCTGTCCGACTTGAACAAGCTGGTGGTCAGCATCTGCAAGGCGGCCCGCTGGCGCTGGAGCGGCACCGGCGTGAAGGTGGCTCGGCCCGTGCCTGCGTGATCGCGCAGGTAGGTCACGCCGCCCACGTACTTCACCACCACCGGCAGGGTGCGCGCGAACTGCTGGAAACCATCGTCGAAACCGCGGCGCAGCGTTTCATAACTCTCGCCGGGCTTCAGCGTGCGGCTTTGCAGACGGTCCCACAGCTCGCGCGAGATCGTCAGGCGGCGCTGGAAGTAGGCCAGCGGATCGCTGCCCAGGTCGAACGCGTTCACGTCGGGATCGGAATTGAAGCCGCCCGCATCCTGGTCGGTGCCGAAGGCCAGCAGCGGTTCGTTGGAGCGCCCGGCGATCTTCTCCAGCTCCTCTTTCTCCTGCGCCGGATCGATCGGCTTGTAGGCGTACTCGATGGCCCAGTAATCGTAGGGGCCCAGCGTCGACGTCACGTACTCGCCCTGCTTCTCGCCCTTCAGCGACAGGTTGAACGGCGTGTAGTCCATCACCGATCCGGTCAGACCGTTCTTCTTCGTGAACTCGGGGTCCTGCAACTGCTTCAGGCTGTAGATGGTCGACGAGCGGAAATTGTGGCGCAGGCCCAGCGTGTGCCCGATCTCGTGCATCACCATCGAGCGCACATAGGCTTGCGCGACCGCATCCGCCTCGGGGCTGCCCATTTCCAGTTCGCCGCGCACTTCCAGCAGGTCCATGGCGAAGCCCATCTCGGACGCCGATTCGTGCATGTAGTCGCAGCGCGCCTCCTGCCCCGGCATCGCCAACGGCTCCTGTGTGGACATGACGTCCTCGCCGATCAAGCGGCGCGCGCCGCGCGCGAAGATGTCGGACATGCCGACGTGGGCATCGAGGATCTCGCCGCTGCGCGGATCGACCTGCGTCGGCCCGACGGCGAAGCCGACGTCCTTGCCGACGAACCAGCGCACCGACGCATGCCGCGCATCCATCGTATCGAAGCGGTCCTTCTCGGTCTGCTGCTTGACCACGATGGCGTTCTTGAAGCCGATGCGTTCGAACGCATCGTTCCACGCCAGGATGCCCTGCCTGACCGACTCGCGGTACTTCTCCGGGATGTTCGCGTCCAGCCAGTAGACGATGGGCTGCTTGGGTTCCGACAGCGCCTGCGCCGGGTCCTGCTTCTCCAGGCGCCAGCGCTGGATGACGTGGCGCGAGGTGGTCGGCGTCACGTCGTCCGAATAGTCGTAGGTCGTGCTGACGAAATGGCCGACCCGGTCGTCCGCGACGCGGCCATGCATGGGCTGCGCCGGCAGCGGCATGAAGCTGTAGTAGAAGCCCAGGAACATGCTGCGCGGGTCCGGCAACGTGGTCGGCGGCATGGGGATCGGCACCGGCGTGGTGGGCATCACGGCCGGCGGCGCCGCGATGCGCGGCACGAAGAAGTGCGCGTTGACCTGGAAGCCGGTCATGGTCTCGTCGGAGCGGATGGTCAGGAAGCTGCTGTTGCGCGCGTCCATCACATACGGCATGCGGAAGGCCGCCTCCAGCCGCGTCGTAAAACTTGGGATATCGCCGAACAGCAGGATGTTCGCCTCCACCAGGATCGCGTGGTTCTGCGGATTCGGGCCGCTGGCCACCGGCGCGATCGCCACCAGGCTGTCGGAGAACGCCTGCGACACCGCCAGCGCCTGCGGCGTGCCGGCCTTGGCGCCATACTCGGTATTCTTGGCGATCATCTGCACCAGGTTGCCGATGCGGTGGAACACCACCACCTGGCTAATGCCCATCTGGCTGCCGTAGATACCGCGCTCGCCTATCCCGTTCGGCATGTTCACGATCATGAAGATGGGACGGTCGAACTGGTCGGGCCGCAGCTCGATCCAGACCTTCTCCTCTTTCTGGTACAGGTTCAGGAAGCCTTGCAGGTGCGCCGCGCCGCGCACCAGGTCCGCGAAAGGCCTGGGCGCTGCGGCCGCCGCCGCGACAGGCACCGGCGCGGTGGCCGGCTGCAAAGGCGTGGTGGCGACCACCGGGACTTCCGGCGCATGGGGAACGGGCGTGGGCGGCACCGGCTCCTGGGCCAGCGCCTGCGCGCCGAGCGTCAGCAGGACGGCGGCGCGGAGAGCATTCATGACAAACATGGATATCCTGTTACGTTGGAAGAGGCATCCCGGTACTGTAACCGAAACAACAACTAACGAAACAGAATTTCCCGAGGGCGCCCTCTAAACCTGCGGTGAACGCAACACGCCGCCATTGACCACGCCCCGGCAGGGATTGAGGCCGATCGCATACGACAGGTCGGCCGGCCGGGCGATGCGCCACAGCGCGAAGTCGGCGCGCTTGCCCGCTTCCAGGCTGCCGATCTGCTGTTCGCGGCCGAGCGCGCGCGCCGCGTGCAGCGTGCAGCCGGCCAGCGCCTCCAGCGGCGTCAGTCGCCACAAGGTGCAGACCATGTTCATCGCCAGCAGCAGGGACGTCATCGGCGAGGTGCCGGGATTGCAGTCGGTGGCCACCGCCATCGGCACGCCGGCCGCGCGCAACGCGGCCACCGGCGGCGGCGTGGTATCGCGCAGGAAGTAGTAGGCGCCGGGCAGCAGCACCGCCACGGTCCCGGCGGCGGCCATCGCAGCGATGCCGGCTTCGGTCAGGTGTTCGAGATGGTCGGCGGACAGGCCGTGATAGCGCGCCACCAGCTCGGCGCCACGCTGGTCGGACAGCTGCTCCGCATGCAGCTTGACCGGCAGGCCCTGCGCGCGCGCGGCCTGGAACACGCGCTCCGTCTGCTCGTGCGAGAAGCCGATGCGTTCGCAGAAGGCGTCCACCGCGTCGACCAGGCCTTCGGCGGCCAGCGGCGCGATCATCGCGCAGACTTCGGTGATGTAGTCGTCGGCGCGGCCCGCAAACTCCGGCGGCAAGGCGTGCGCGCCGAGGAAAGTGGCGGCCACGCTGACCGGCAGCTGACGGCCGATGCGGCGCGCCACGCGCAGCATGTTCGCTTCCGATTCCAGCGTCAGGCCGTAGCCGGATTTGATCTCCAGCGTGGTCACGCCTTCGGCCAGCAGGCTGCACACGCGCGGCAGGCTTTGCCGCAGCAGCTCGTCCTCCGATGCGGCGCGGGTGGCGCGCACGGTGGACATGATGCCGCCGCCGGCGCGCGCGATGTCCTCGTAGGTGGCGCCATTCAGACGCGCCTCGAATTCGTCGCTGCGGTTGCCCGCGTGGACGATGTGGGTGTGGCAGTCGATCAGGCCAGGCGTCAGCCAGCAGCCGCCGCCATCATGCACGGTGACAGCCAGCGCGCCTTGCGGCAGTTCGGTCCTTGGCCCCAGCCACGCGATCTTGCCATCCTTGACGGCGATGGCGGCATCGCGGATTTCACCATAACCATCGGCCATCGACGCCATCGTGGCCAGGTGCACGTTCGCGAACAACACATCCCACATGCTTGCTACTTTCTTTAATTGTTGATGATGTCGACCACGAACACCGTCGCCTGCTGGGCCTCCATCGACCACACCTCTTCGGCCTCCATCACCAGCAGGTCGTAGCGCACCATGGCGATGCGCTCGCGCGAGCTGCTGACGGTCAGGCTCTCGCCGTCGGCCAGGAACAGCAGCGTGGTGGCGCTGCGACGCGCCAGCGGCTCGACGCCACGCACCACGCGCGGCTCCAGCCGATGGCGGCAGCGGCCGCGCCGTGTCATTACATTGAAATCGGTGGTCAGGCTGCCGGTGACGGTGGCGTGCACCGCCGCCTCGCCGTCGAATTCGATCAGCGGCTCGCTGGGGCTGAGCACATAGCGCTCGTCGCCGAAGTCCAGCAGCACGCCGTCGCCGTCGACCAGCGCCAGCGACCGGTCGATGCCGGGGAAGCAGGAGAAAGGGCCGCTTTGCGAGATGGTCGCCAGGCTGACGCGCCAGTCGAATTCATCGAAGCCGGCGCTGGCGGGAAAGACGGCGATTTCCGTCGTGCTGCCGCCACCGTTCTTCCACGGCGCGGGCCGCAGGCTTGCATACTGGATTAGCTGGGTCATCGGAACTCCCTCAGTTCGGCCAAGGTCTGCTTGAAGCGCACAGCGATCGCCTGCTGCGCAACGTGCTGCTGATTGCGAACTACCCACTGGCCGCCGACCATCACGTCCTTGACCAGGTTGTCATTGCCGCAGAAGACGAAGCTGCCGAGTACCTCGTCCAGCGCCAATCCGTACAGGTTCGGGTGCTGGTCATCCAGCACGATCATATCGGCGCGGCGGCCCGGCGCCAACGCGCCTACCGGCCTGCCGCTGGCCTGCGCGCCGCCCTGCAAGGCGCCCTGCCAGAGGAAGTCGCCAACGTTGCGCTCCCCGGCCGACACCGCGATATTGCGGCGCTGGTGCTGCAGGCGCTGGCCGTATTCCAGCCAGCGCAGTTCCTCCACCGCGCTCTGCGAAATATGGCTGTCGCTGCCGATGCCGAACCGTCCGCCCTCCGCCAGGAACTGCTCCAGCGGGAACAGGCCGTCGCCCAGGTTGGCCTCCGTGGTCGGGCACAGGCCCGCCACCGCGCCGCTCCGCGCCATCCGCTCCACCTCGTCGCGCATCAGGTGCGTGGCGTGGATCAGGCACCAGCGTTCATTCACATCCACCTGGTCCAGCAGCCACTGCACCGGGCGGCTGCCGCTCCAGTCCAGCGATTGCTGCACTTCCTGCGTCTGCTCCGCGATGTGGATGTGCACCGGACGCTCTTTCGGCAGCGTCGCCAGCACCTCGTTCATCTGCGCCACCGACGCCGCGCGCAGCGAATGCGGCGCCACGCCCACCTCGGTCCGCGCATCGCGCAGCGGCTCCAGCGCCTCGACGATGCGCAGCACATCCTGGGCATCGGTCTTGAAGCGCTGTTGCTCCGGCTTCAAGGCGCTTTCGCCAAAGCCGGAATAACTATACAACACTGGCAGCATGGTGATGCCGATTCCCGCCAAACGTGCGGCCGCGATGACGCGCTCCGCCGTTTCGGCAGGCCTCGGATACATGGCGCCGTCCGGCGCGCGCTGCACGTAATGGAACTCGCACATCGACGTGTAGCCGTGGCGCAGGCATTCGGAGAAAAGCTGCGCCGCGATGGCCTCGATGTGCTCGGGCGTGATGTTGCGCGCGAAACGGTACATCAGGTCGCGCCAGGTCCAGAAGCTGTCCTTGGTTTCGCCGGCCTTTTCCGTGCGTCCGCCCAGCGCCCGCTGGAAGCTGTGCGAATGCAGGTTGATCATGCCCGGCAGCGCGTACTCCACCACCGGTGCGATCAGCTGCGCGCCGGCCGGCACGGCCACGCCGGTGTCGACGCGGACGATGGTGCCGTTCGCATCCCACTCGACCAGCACGTCCTTGCGCCAGCCCTCCGGCAGCAGCGCGTTGCGCGCGTACAGCCGGTTCATGCGCGGCTCCAGTCGGCGGCGGCCTGCGTCATCTGCCGCAGCATGCCTTGCACCTGCCCTGCGCGGTCCTCGCGGTAACCGTAGGGCGCTTCCTCATCCATATACGTGGACTGGCACATCTCCAGCTGGATCGCATGCACGTTGTTGGCCGGCTGGCCGTAATGTCGGGTGATATGCCCGCCCTTGAAGCGGCCGTTGACGGCCACGCTGAACCGGTCCTGCGCCAGCGCGCGCGCCACGATGGCGTCGCTCAGGCCGGGCGCGCAGCTCTTGCCGTCGGCCGTGCCGAAGTTCAGGTCCGGCAGCTTGCCTTCGAAGAAGCGTGGCACCACCGAGGCGATCGAATGCGCGTCCCACAGCACCACGCGGCCGTGCAGCGCCAGCAGGCGATCCAGCTCGGCGCGCAGTTGATCGTGATACGGCTTCCAGTACGCGGCCAGGCGGCGCTGCACTTCGGCCTCGGTGGGCGTGTGGCCTTCGCGGTACAGCGGCTCGCGGTGAAAGGTATCGACCGGGCACAGGCCGGTCGTGTCCTGGCCCGGATACAGGTTGGTGTTTTCCGGCGGCCGGTTCAAATCGATGACGTAGCGCGACCAGCGCGCCGACAGCGTCGACGCTCCCATCTCGCCAAGGAACTCATACAACCGCACCAGGTGCCAGTCGGTATCCTGCTTGTCGACGGCGGCCGGCGTCATCGCCGCCGCCACGTCGTCCGGGATATCGGTGCCCACGTGCGGCATGGACACCAGCAAGGGAATACTGCCTGCTTTGAACTGATAGTCCATGACGCCTCCTCTTATGGATGCAGGGCCGTGAACAAACCCTTGCACGACGCGCTCAACTCGCCGCGCATGACCATGCCCTTGGCCGCCTCGATGTCCGGCGCGAAGAAGCGGTCGGCGTCGAAGAACGGCACCTTCTGGCGCAGCTGCGCGTGCACGTGCTCCAGGTGCGGCGAGGTTTTCAGCGGACGGTGGAAGTCGATGCCCTGCGCCGCCGCCAGCAGCTCGATGCCGATGATCACAGCGGTATTGTGCGCCATGTCGTCCAGGCGGCGCGCCGCGTAGGTCGCCATGCTGACGTGGTCTTCCTGGTTGGCCGAAGTCGGGATCGAATCGACACTGCCGGGATGGGCCAGCGACTTGTTCTCCGACGCCAGCGCGGCGGCGGTGACGTGGGCGATCATGAAGCCCGAGTTCACGCCCGGCTCGCGCACCAGGAACGGCGGCAGGCCGGACAAGGTGGCGTCGATCAGCAGCGCGATGCGGCGCTCGGAGATCGCGCCGATTTCTGCGATGGCCAGCGCCAGCGTGTCGGCGGCGAAGGCCACCGGCTCGGCGTGGAAGTTACCGCCCGAGACCACCACCGACAGCTCGCCGTCCTTGAACAGCAGCGGATTGTCGGTGACGGCGTTGGCTTCGATCAGCAGCGTGCGGGCGGCGTTGCCGATGATGTCCCAGCAGGCGCCCATCACCTGCGGCTGGCAGCGCAGGCAGTACGGGTCTTGCACGCGCTCGTCGCCGACCAGGTGCGAGGCGCGGATCGCGCTGTTGCTCACCAGTTGACGGTAGATGGACGCGGCGGCGATCTGGCCCGGCTGGCCGCGCACCTCGTGCACGCGGGCGTCGAACGGCGAATCGGAACCCTTGGCCGCGTCCAGCGACAGCGCGCCCGATACCATGCCCGCTTCCAGCAGGCGCTCGGCCATGAACAGGCCATGCAGCGCCAGCGCGGTCGAGACCTGGGTGCCGTTGATCAGCGCCAAGCCTTCCTTCGCGGCCAGCACCACCGGCGCGATGTTGGCGGCCTTGAGCGCGTCGGCGGCGGGCATCAGCTCACCGTTGACGCGCACTTCGCCCACGCCCAGCATCGCCAGCGTCATGTGCGACAGCGGCGCCAGGTCGCCCGATGCGCCGACCGAACCCTTGGCCGGAATGGCGGGCATGATGCCGGCGTTGTACAGCGCGATCAGCGTGTCGATGATCAGCGGGCGCACGCCCGAGTAGCCGCGCGCCAGGCTGCCGATCTTCATCAGCAGAATCAGGCGGCAGACCGCATCGGACAGCAGCTCGCCGGTGCCGACCGAGTGCGACAGGATCAGGTTGCGCTGCAGTTGTTCCAGCTTGTCGTCCGGGATACGGGTCTTGGCCAGCAGGCCGAAGCCGGTGTTGATGCCGTAGGCCGCGTCACCCTTGGCGACG
Organism: Duganella caerulea; assembly: GCF_040362985.1. NCBI lineage: Bacteria > Pseudomonadati > Pseudomonadota > Betaproteobacteria > Burkholderiales > Oxalobacteraceae > Duganella > Duganella caerulea. Next base: position 82,699 of record NZ_BPWJ01000016.1, read on the forward strand.
ATGGCGCGCACGGCGGCGGCGGATGCTTCGATGACGGGATAGGCTTCGGCGGCCAGCGACAGCGGGCCGGCCGCGGTCCATACGGCGCGCAGTTCGGTCAGCGTCATCGCGCCGGGTTTCAGGGTCAGTGCATTTGGTTTCATAGATACTCTCGGATTATTTGATCATAGGGAGATTGAGGCCGTTGCGCTTGGCGCAGGCGACCGCCGTCTCGTATCCCGCATCGGCGTGACGCATCACGCCCGAACCGCTGTCGTTGACCAGCACGCGCGCCAGGCGCTTGGCGGCGGCGTCGGTGCCGTCGGCCACAATCACCACGCCGGAGTGCTGCGAGTAGCCCATGCCCACGCCGCCGCCGTGGTGCAGCGACACCCAGGTCGCGCCGCCGGCGGTGTTGAGCAGTGCGTTCAGCAGCGGCCAGTCGGAGACGGCGTCGGTGCCGTCCTTCATGCTTTCGGTCTCGCGGTTAGGGCTGGCGACGGAGCCGGTGTCGAGGTGGTCGCGGCCGATGACGACCGGCGCTTTCAGCTCGCCGTTGCGCACCATCTCGTTGAAGGCCAGGCCGGCGATGTGACGCTCGCCCAGGCCCAGCCAGCAGATACGCGCCGGCAGGCCCTGGAAGGCGATGCGCTCGCGCGCCATGTCCAGCCAGCGGTGCACCTGCGCGTGGTGCGGGAACAGCTCCTTGATCTTGGCGTCGGTCTTGTAGATGTCCTCCGGGTCGCCGGACAGCGCCACCCAGCGGAACGGGCCGCGCCCTTCGCAGAACTGCGGACGGATATACGCCGGCACGAAGCCGGGGAAATCGAAGGCGTTCTTGACGCCGTGGTCGAACGCCACCTGGCGGATGTTGTTGCCGTAGTCGACCACCTTCGCGCCCAGCGCCTGGAAGTCCAGCATCGCCTGCACGTGCACCGCGCAGGAGGCGGTGGCGGCGGCCTTCAGTTCCTCGTGGCGCGCGGCGTCGTGCTGCGCGGTCTTCCACTGGTCCACGCTCCAGTCCTGCGGCAGGTAGCCGTTGATCAGGTCATGCGCCGAGGTCTGGTCGGTGACGACGTCCGGCACGATGCCGCCGGCCTTCGCGCGGCGCACCAGTTCCGGCAGCACGTCGGCCGCGTTGCCCAGCAAGCCGATGGAGATGGCGTCGCCATTGGCCTTGTGCAGCTTGATCATCTCCAGCGCCTCGTCGATGCTGGCGGCCTGCTTGTCGAGGTAGCGGGTGCGCAGGCGGAAGTCGATGCTGCTCTGCTGGCACTCGATGGTCAGCGACACCGCGCCGGCCATGGTCGCGGCCAGCGGCTGCGCGCCGCCCATGCCGCCCAGGCCAGCGGTCAGCACCCAGCGGCCTTTGAGGTCGCCGCCGAAATGCTGGCGGCCCGCTTCGGCGAAGGTCTCGAAGGTGCCCTGCACGATGCCCTGGGTGCCGATGTAGATCCACGAGCCGGCCGTCATCTGGCCGTACATGAACAGGCCTTTGCGGTCCAGTTCATTGAAGTGTTCCCAGTTGGCCCACTTCGGCACCAGGTTCGAATTCGCGATCAGCACGCGCGGCGCGTCTTCGTGGGTCTCGAACACGCCGACCGGTTTGCCGGACTGGATCAACAGGGTTTGATTGTCTTCCAGCTCGCGCAGCGAGGCCAGGATCTGGTCGTAGCACTCCCAGTTGCGGGCCGCGCGGCCGATGCCGCCGTAGACCACCAGGTGCTTGGGATTCTCGGCCACTTCCTTGTCCAGATTATTCTGGATCATGCGGTAGGCCGCCTCGGCGCCCCAGTTTTTACAGGTGCGCTCTGGTCCGCGTGGTGCGCGGATTTCGCGGCTGGCGTCGAAACGTGGATCGCTGTCTAAATGGGTCGTCATGGTGGCTCCTGCTCCTGAGTGAGTGGGACCGGCCACGCGCGCAACAACGCGCGCGCAGCCAGCGCATCCTCAAAGGATAAGTTGTATATACAACCAAGTCAATCAGTTTTTAAGCGGATCGGAGGGAACGAATCGTTCCTGAGCTTGTCAAATATGTCATCAGTCCTTGCAGTCCCTTGCTTGATATCTTGCCAGCATTCGCCGGCGCACGCTCACACGGAGCTTCAATATGGTTGCCCTGCCGATCAACCTGCAGAATCTGTTGCGTCACCGCACGGTGGAAAGCGAACGCATTGAATACAAGGCAGCGTGGAATCCCGACGCGATTGTCCGCACCCTCTGCGCCTTCGCCAACGACTTTGAAAACCTCGGCGGCGGTTACATCATCATCGGTCAGGATTGCGACGCCAGCGGCCGACCGGTCGCGCCGCCTGCGGGACTGGCCGAGAATCAGATCGATAAAATCCAGCGGGAATTGCTGGCCGCATGCCAGCAGATACGGCCACCCTACTTCCCCAGCCTGACGATTTGCGAGGTGGACGAGCGCAAGCTGATCGTATTGCATGCGCCGGGCGGCATGCACCGTCCGTACAAGGCGCCGTCCTCGGTGTCGTCCAGACATAAGACTTGGCATTACTACGTCCGCCGCTACAGCAGCACCGTCGAGGCGCGGGGCGATTGTGAGCAGGAGCTGTTGAGCCTGACCGCCAATGTGCCATTCGACGACCGGATGGCACGGCAGGCGCAGGTAAGCGATCTGTCCAAGCCTTTGATGCTGGCCTATCTTCAAGAGGTGGGCAGCGCGCTGGCAGACTATGTGGATGAGCTTTCCGTCGAAGACCTGGGCCGCCAGATGAACGTGGTGGAGGGCCCCAGCGAATGTCCTTGCCCCAAGAACGTCGGCCTGATGTTCTTCAGCGAGACGCCAGAACGGTTTTTCCCGTACACGCAAATCGACGTGGTCTGGTTCCAAGGTGGCCCAGGCGATGATCACTTCGATGAAAAGATATTCAAAGGTCCCTTGGCACGTATTACTCGCGATGCCTTAAGCTACATCGAGCGAAACTACCTGCACCAGACGGTACTCAAGCACCCCGATCGGGCGGAGGCGACCCGCGTATGGAATTTCCCCTACGCGGCCATCGAAGAAGCGGTGGTCAACGCGGTCTACCATCGCTCGTATCAGGAGCGGGAGCCGATCGAGGTACGCATCATGCGCAATGAAATACTAGTGCTCAGCTATCCAGGTCCGGACCGGTCGATAAAATTGGCGGACTGGATCGCCGGACATGCTGCATGTCACCGCTACCGGAACAGACGCATCGGAGAATTCCTGAAGGAACTTGGCTTGACCGAGGGCCGCTCCACCGGCGTGCCAAAGATCTTGAAGGCCATGGCAAGCAATGGCTCGCCGCCGCCGCAGTTTGACACGGACGAGGATCGCAGCGGGTGCATGGTCCGGCTGCCGGTTCACCCGCTGGCTCAATGGCCCGGTCAGTCCGGCATGAGCATTACCCCGGAAGTCACCCCGGAAGTCACCCCGGAAGTCACCCCTCAAGTCGAACGCATGATCAGACTGCTGATCGGTGAATGGCCGCGCCTGGAACTACAGCAAGCGCTGGGGCTTAAGGACGACGACCATTTCCGCATGGCCTATCTGCTCCCCGCCATGGAAGCGAGATTGGTGGAAATGAAGTTCCCCGACAAACCCCGCAGCAGCAAACAGCGCTACCGGCTAACCCCGGAAGGCCAGCAATGGCTGAAGCAGCACGCCGACGATTAATCCTGCCGCTTCTCCCTCTTGTACACCCGCTTGCCGCCCATCCAGGTCTGCAGCACCTGCGTCTTGCCGATCTGCTCGGCCGGCACTTTGAACAGGTCGCGGTCGATCAGGATGAAGTCGGCCCACTTGCCCGGTTCCAGCGTGCCGATGACGTTTTCCTGGTGCGCCGCATAGGCCGCGTCCAAGGTGAAGCAGCGGAACGCTTCGGTCAGCGTCATCGCCTGGTTCTTGTACCAGCCGCCCGCCGGCACGCCGGCATTGTTCTGCCGCGTCACCGCCGCATGCAAGCCCTCGAACGGATTCGGCGACTCCACCGGGAAGTCCGATCCGCAGGCGATGCGCGAACCCTGGTCGAGGAAAGTGCGCCACGCGTACGCGCCCTTGATGCGCTCATGCCCCACGCGCTGCTCGGCCATGTTCTGGTCCGAGGTCGCATGCGTCGGCTGCATCGACGGGATGATGCCCAGCGCCTTGAAGCGCGGGATGTCCTCCAGCGCCACCACCTGTGCATGCTCGATGCGGTGGCGCAGTTCGACGTTGTTATATTTCGGGATCAGCTGCGCGTAGGCGTCCAGGATCTGGCGGTTGCCGGCGTCGCCGATGGCGTGGATATTGACCTGATAGCCCGCCTTCATGGCCTTGTTCATCTTGGCCAGCATTTCCGAGTTCGGATAGAACAGCAGGCCGCTGGTCGACGGCATGTCGCTGTAAGGCGCCAGCAAAGCCGCGCCACGGCTGCCCAGCGCGCCGTCCGCGTACAGCTTGACCGCCGCCAGCGCGTACACATCGTTGCCGTAGGATTTGAGCGGGCCTTCCTTGGACAGCTCGTCGAAATCGGCCGTGGTGTCGCCGATCATCGCGTACACGCGGGTGGTGAGCTTGCCGTGGTCCGCGTAATCGCGATACAGGTCGTCCTGCACCACGCGGATGCCGGCGTCGTGCACGCTGGTCAGGCCAACCTTGGCCAGCGCCAGCAGCGCGTTATCCAGCCTCGCGCGCGCCTCCACCGGCGTCGGCAGCGGCACCACCTTGTCGACCAGCTCCATGGCGGCGTCCACCAGCACGCCGCTCGGCTTGCCGGAGGCGTCGCGCTCGATGCGGCCGCCTTTCGGGTCCGGCGTATCCTTCGTGATGCCGGCCATTTCCAGCGCCTTGGTGTTGACCCAGATGGCATGACCGTCGACCCGGTGCAGCAGCACCGGACGATCGCCCACCACCGCATCCAGTTCGGCGGCGGTCGGGAAGCGGCCCAGCTTCCACACTTCCTGGTTCCAGCCGAAGCCCACCAGCCACGCGTGCTTGGGATGCGCGCGGCCGAACTCCGCCACCGCCCGCACCGCGCCGCCCAGCGAGGTGGCGCTGAACAGCTCCACGCCGGAGGCGATCTCGCCCAGCTCGAACACGTGGCCGTGGGCGTCGATCAGTCCTGGCAGCAGGGTCCTGCCCTGCGCGTCGATATGCTCCGCCTTCGGCAGCCGCAGCGCCGTCTCGCGCTCGCCGCCCACCGCGACGATGCGGCCCAGGTCATCGAAGGCGAGCGAGGTGAATCGCTGCAGGGTGCCGGCCGCGTTCAGCGTGTAGCCGTTGGCATGGTCGATGATGGTGTCGGCCCGCGCCAGCGGCAGGACGGCGGACAGGGCCAGGCTGACGGCGGCGGCCAGCGGGACGGGCGAAAACGGGTTTGTGCGCATTAATACTCTCCATTCGGAAGCAAGAACAGAGTGTAGCGCACAACCCGCCAAATACAACGTCTAGAACACGCCCTGCAGCGAGACCGACAACAGGCGCGAATCGCCGAAGAACGGGTAGCTGTAGTGCGACTTGTCCTTGCTGACGTCGTACTGCACCTTCAGCGCAGTGTTCTTGCGGAAATCCCAGCGCAGCGACAGGTACTGCGTGTTGCGCGCCTCGATCGGCTCGTTGACGGTGGTGTAGCGCGAGAAGGTGTACATCGGCGTCCACGCTTCGTACTGGTAGCCGACGCCGACCAGCGCGTACTTGTAGACGTTGTTGAGCCCCTTGCCGGCGTCGACCTGCTCGTAGCGGTCCAGCTCCGACTTGACCAGCCAGTTCTTGTAGTCGACGTTGGCCGACAGCCCGGCGATGCGCGTGCTCTGGCCGTCGACGAAGGAGACCCGGCCCGCCGGCGTGTCCTGCCAGGTGGTGTCCTTGTAGTGCATCAGCATGGCGCGCACGTCGAAGATGCCGTTGTTGGCCGACACATAGCCGCCCACCATGCTCTTCCACGATTCATGGGTCGGCGTGGCGTAGTAAATTTTGGTGTCGTAGGTGTCGTTGTGCTGGGTGTAGCCGCCGGTCCACATGTGGAAGGTGGCGGCCCAGTCGGACTGGCCCAGCTGCGTGCGGTAGCTGGCGTTGGCGCCTTGGTAGGCGTAGATCGGCCAACCGTAGACGTCCGGCGCCGGCCGCACCCACGGGTAGGCGTAGCCGATGTACAGGTAGTCGCTGTAGTAGTACAGCGGAATGCGGAACTGGCCGGCCTGGAAGGTCCAGGCGGAATCGGCTGCCGGCTGCCAGGTCAGGTAGGCCCAGTCCAGCGTCGGTGTCAGGCCGTGGCCGGGATTGTGCGCGCGCACCACCACCTGGGCCGTGGCCGACAGCGTGGGCGAGAACTCCTTCTTCAGCTGGAAGCCGACCAGCGATTCCTGGTTGACCTGCCAGCCCTCGCTGCGTTCATAGACCGCCGCGTACTCCCAGTTCTGCACCGTGCAGGGGCATTTCCACTGCATGTAGTCCCACGGCGCGCCGCTGCCCTGCGCCTTGCCGCTCAGCACGCGGGCGCCGGTCAGGTTGTAGAAGCCGGTCAGCTTGAGCGTGCCGTCGTCGGTCAGGTCGGTGGCGCCGGCGGTGCCGGCCAGCGCGGCCAATGCCAGCGCTATCAGTGTTTTTTTCATCGAGCAGACTCCAGTAAGGGGAACACGCGGGTCAAGGGACGATCGCCACGACCTTGACGGTGTCGTCCACCGCCGATTTTTCGATGTAGCCGATGGCGCTGACGTTGTCCGCCACCGCTTTCTTGACCTCGGCACTGCTCTTGTATTCCTTGGGCGCCTTGCCCTTGCCGGTGAAGACGATCTTGGACCAGATGGCCTCGACCTGGGCCGGCGACTTCTCCAGCACTTTCTTGCAGAATTCGGCGCGCAGCGGCGAGCCTTCGGCCTGCTCGACCGGAATGAACTGCACCGAGCCGCCGAGGAAGAACTGCGCGGCCTGCGAGGGGAACATGCGGGTGGCCGGGTTTTGCGGATTGACGATGATTGCCAGTTCGGCCCGCGCCGTCAGCGTCGCGCCGCCCAGCGCCACCGCGGCGAGCAACAACGCCAGGCGCCGTCGCGTAAAGAGCAATTGCAGATCCATATCACCTCTCCGGCTAAGTACAGAAGGAAACTATCGCTGTGCGAACTCATTCTAGTCCACGTCCTTTTGCGCCAAAGTAATTTTTGGAAAGGTAAAGGTTTTCCCTTGCGCTGCTGTTTCGATTGCGCAACGCGCGGCCTTGCATGCCGGGCGGGGCAAGCCGGTTACAATGCAGTCTTTGTAGCCCGATTACCACATCACGTGTCCAGCCGATTACTCTACCTGCGCCTGCTCCAGCAGTTCCGTCCCTACATGTGGCTCGGCGCCCTCACCCTGTTTGCGGTCGGCATGGCCGCCGCCGCCGATGTGTTGTTGATCCGCCAATTGCAAAACGTGGTCGACGCGCTGGCGCCCACGCACAGCCTGGGCGCCCGTCCGGCCGCCGGCCTGCTGGCCGAGATGCAGCAATGGCTGGGCCGCCTGCTGCCCAACGATCCGGCCAACGCGGCGCTGTGGTCGATTCCGGCGGTGATCCTGGGCCTGGCCGTGATGCGCATGTTTTCCAGCTTCGTGGCCGAATATGGCGCCGCGTGGCTCAGCAGCCGGGTGCAGGCCAACCTGCGCGAGCTGATGTTCGCGCGCGTCATGCGCCTGCCGAACGGCTACTTCGATCAATCGTCCACCGGCACCACGCTGTCGCGCGTGGCCTTCGACGCCGCCCAGGTGGCGCAGGCCGTGCTGACCGTGTTGAACGTCGCGGTGCGCGATTCGGTCGCCGCCGTTGGTTATCTGGCCACGTTGTTCATCGTCGACTGGCAGCTGGCCCTGTTCTGCCTTGGCCTGCTGCCGCTGGTGGCCGTCATCGTCACCTTCGCCGGGCGCCGCATGCGCCACCTGAGCAAGAGCGCGCAGGCCGCCATGGGCGACCTGACCAATGTGCTCGACGAGAGCATCAGCGGCCAGCGCGTGGTGAAGATCTTCGGCGGCCAGAAGTACGAGCAGGCCCGCTTCGACGGCGTGGTCAAGGTCAACCGCCAGCTGGCCGTCAAGCACGCGGCGACGTCGGCGCTCAACTCCGGCATCATCATGCTGCTGATCGGGATCACGCTGTCGTCGGTGATCTACTTCGCGCTGCTGCGCGCGCACGCCGGCGCGCTGACGCCGGGCGCCTTCGTGGCTTTCATGTCGTCGCTGATGGCGATGCAGTCGCCGATCAAGAACCTGACCAAGATTAACGAGCCATTGCAGCGCGGCCTGGCCGCCGCCGAATCGGTGTTCGGCCTGATCGACACCGAATCCGAGGCCGACACCGGCACCCGCACGGTGGACCGCGCCGTCGGCCGCCTGGCGCTGGAGGACGTGAGCTTCCGCTACAGCGCCGACCCGGACGCCAAGCCGGCGCTGGACCATGTGTCGCTCGACATCGCGGCCGGCGAGACGGTGGCCCTGGTGGGCAGCTCGGGCAGCGGCAAGACCACGCTGGCCGGCCTGCTGCCGCGCTTCTACGAGGTCAGCGCCGGCAGCATCAAGCTCGATGGCGTCGACCTGCGCGACTACACCATGGCCTCGCTGCGCAAGCAGATCGCGCTGGTCAGCCAGGATGTGGTGCTATTCAACGACACGCTGGCCGCCAACATCGCCTACGGCGATCCGGAGCCGTCGATGGAACGCATCGAGGCGGCGGCGCGCGCGGCCCATGCGCACGAATTCATCGAGCGGCAGCACGACGGCTACCAGACTTCGGTTGGCGAGAATGGCTTGCGGCTGTCGGGCGGCCAGCGCCAGCGGCTGGCGATCGCGCGTGCGCTGTACAAGAACGCGCCGATCCTGATCCTGGACGAAGCCACCAGCGCGCTCGATACGGAATCCGAACGGCTGGTGCAGGCGGCATTGGAAGTGCTGATGCGCGGCCGCACCACGGTGGTCATCGCACACCGCCTGTCGACCATCGAGAACGCCGACCGCATCGTGGTGCTGGACGGCGGCCGTATCGCGGAAATCGGCAGCCATGAGACGCTGCTGGCGCAGCATGGCATCTACGCCCGCCTGTACCAGACGCAGAAGAGCGTTCAGGTGGCGTCGTGAAAAATCAGTCCCAGCGTGTGGCGCGAGCCTGAGCGCAGCCTGCTCACGCCGTGCCGCATCGCCACCCGGTAGACGCCGCGCGCGCCCTGCGCCGGCCGGTGGTTGACCGGGAAGATCACCATGTCGCCGCGCTTGAGCGGCACCACTTCCACCCGCGATTGCATGCGCGGGCGCTGCTCGGTCAGCACGAACTCCCCTCCTTCGAAATCCTTGCCCGGTTGGCTTAGCAGTATCGCGGCCTGCAGCGGGAACACGTGTTCGCCGTACAGGTCCTGGTGCAGGCAGTTGTAGTCGCCGGCGGCGTATTGCAGCATCAGCGGCGTCGGGCGCTGCTGGCCGGCGGCGTGGCAGCGCGCCAGGAAGTCGGCGTGGTCGGGCGGGAAGCGGGCTTCCATGTCCATCAACTCGTGCCAGCGGTTGGCGATGTCGGCCAGCGGGCCATACAGCGACTGGCGCAGCGCCGAGATCATCGACGGCAGCGGGTAGCGGAAGTACTGGTATTCGCCGCTGCCGAAGCCGTGCTGCGACATCACCACCCGGCTGCGGAACAGCGACGCTTGCCGGTATTGCGCGGCCATGGCGATGCACTCGTCGGCGGTCAGCATGCCGGGGACGATAGCGTAGCCGTGCGCGTTGAGCTCATCGGCGATGGCCTGCCAGTCCAGCCCCGCCACGTGCACCGCGATGCCGGCCGCCGCGCCCACCGCCTTGCGGGCGTTGGCCAACGCCAGCGCGCTGGCGGCGGCTTGGGCGGCTGCGGCGACGGCGACGGCGGCGGCGTTAGCGTCCAAGGACGCGGGGGCGCCAGCGGCGGCCGATGCGGCGGCGTCCGGGGACGCGGGGGCGCC
>NZ_BPWJ01000017.1:0-81705 GCF_040362985.1 Duganella caerulea
GGTCAAGTCTGACATTCGGACACGGCCTCTTCCGTAGCGGGCCCGCTACGGAAGAGGCCGTGTCCGAATGTCAGACTTGACCCCAATATTATTTGGCGGGTTCGAGGACGGCGGCTTCGAATACCAGCTTCTTGTCTTCCACGCGGAATACACCGATCAGCTCGCCCTCGCTGCCTTTGACGTCGGGATATTGTGTGCAGGTCTGCGTTTCGACCTGCCATTGCTCCTTGCCGGCGCGTAGTGTCCAGACGTTGTCGCCGTTGGACAGCAACTCGATCTCCACATCATCGGCCGGCATCTCGGTCAGCTCCACCCGGCGCAGGCAGTCCGGCAGCCGCTGCATGATCAGCTCGACGTTGCTGTCGCTGCTCCAGAAGTGCTTTTGCGCGCGGTGCAGCGTCAGCGCGTGGTTGCCGGTGCTACCGTCCGCGTAGTACGAGGCCGAGTCGTCGACGCAAGCCGTCAGCAGCAGGGAGGTCAGTACGATCAGGATCTTGCGCATGGGCCTTGGTTCCGTTGGGGGTGAGTGCCAGTGATTGCCGTTCATTATAGCGGCCTCCACCGGCCGGATCGGTTTTGAAGAAGCCAACCACCGCCGCCAGCGCAGCCGCCTGCTCCTGCATGCTTTGCGACGCCGCGGCGGCCTGTTCCACCAGCGCCGCGTTCTGCTGCGTCACCTCGTCCATCTGCGCGATCGCCATGTTGATCTGCTCGATGCCCATGGTCTGCTCCTGGCTGGCCGAGGTGATTTCGCCCATGATGTCGGTCACGCGCTGGATGCTGGCGACGATGTCGCCCATGGTCTGCCCGGCCTCGCCGACCAGCCGCGAGCCATCGTCGACGTTGGCCACCGAGGCCGAGATCAGCTCCTTGATTTCCTTGGCCGCCGCCGCGCTGCGCTGCGCCAGGTTGCGCACCTCGGACGCCACCACCGCGAAGCCACGTCCCTGCTCACCGGCCCGCGCCGCTTCCACCGCCGCGTTCAAGGCCAGGATGTTGGTCTGGAAGGCGATGCCGTCGATCACGCCGATGATGTCGACGATCTTGCGCGACGAGCTGTTGATGCTGCCCATGGTGCTAACCACCCGCGAGACGATGGCGCCGCCCTTGGTCGCCACTTCCGACGCGGTGCACGCCAGCGTGTTGGCCTGGCGCGCGTTGTCGGCGTTCTGCTTGACGGTGCTGGTCAGCTGCTCCATCGAGGAGGCGGTCTGCTCCAGCGAGCTGGCCTGTTCCTCGGTGCGGGTCGACAGGTGCAGGTTGCCGGCCGCGATTTCGTTCGAGGCGGTGGCGATGGTGTCGGTGCCTTGCCGCACCTGGTTGACCACGTTGAGCAGCGTGTCGTTCATCGTCCGCAGCGCGCCCAGCAGGTGGCCGGTCTCGTCGCTGGTGCGGACCTCGATGTGCGACGACAAGTCGCCCGAGGCCACCGTCTCGGCCACGCCGACCGCCGCCGTCAGCGGCACCGTGATCGAGCGGCTGATGAACCAGCCGACCGCGCAGCCTATCGTCATCGCCAGCGCGCCCAGTGCCACCAGCACCTTCTGCGCGGTGCCCAGCGCCGCCTCGACCTCGTCGCCGGCCTGCCTGGTCTGCGCGGTTTCGTAGGCGACGATGTCGTCCAGCACCTTCTGCACATCCTTCAGCGTGGGGCCTGCCACTTGCGTCAGGTAGGTCATGGCCTCCTGGACCTCGCCGTTCTTGCGCAGTTGGATCACCTTGTTGTTCTTGGCCGCGCCGGTCTTGAGCAATTCATCTAGCCGGGCCAGCATGGATTTCTCCTCCTCGTCGCGGACATGGTCGATGAGGATTTTTTTCGCTTCGCCGTAGCGCTTGCGCGACGCGGCAATCTTGTCCAGCTCGGCGTTGACCTCCTCCATGCTGGAGACGACCAGGGTGGTGGTCAGCGACAGCGTGATGCCGCGCACGTTGTCCAGCATGCGGTTGGCCGCATCCACCTTGACGTTCTTGTCGCCGATGATGTCCTGCGTGCGGTGGCCGATGCCGGTCATGGAGCTCAGGCCCAGCACGACGATGGCCACCAGCAGTGCCAGCACGATGCCGAAGCCCAGGCTGAGGCGGGTGCCGATTTTGACGTGGTCGAATGACATAGCGAAACTCCTCTCGTTGAGACGAAAAAAACGGGCATTCAAGAAAACTGGTTTCTCAAAGTGCCCGTTCCTGGCAGCCCTGCCGCGGCGCCTACGCCATCCGCGGCGCTGTGTGCTTAGAAGCGATAGCCGACGCCCACGCCTACCATCAGCGGATCGACCTTCACGCGGCTGACCTTGGCGCCGCTGATGAACACGTCGCTGCGGATCTGCACTTTCTTCACGTCGAAGTTGAGCGACCATTTCTTGTCAATCGCGTAGTCGACGCCCGCTTGCAGCGCCAGGCCGAAGCTGTCATGTTCCAGGCCGCCCTTGCCGCCCAGCAGATCCACCTTGGACATGGTGGTGTAGTTCACACCGGCGCCCAGGTAAGGCTTGAACTGGGTGCTGTTCACGAAGTGATATTGCAGCAGCAGCGTTGGTGGCAGGTGCTTGAAGGTACCGATCTTGGTGCCGTCCAGCGCCACGTCATGTTTTTGCGGATAGGTCAGCACCAGCTCGGCCGCCAGGTTAGGCGAGAAGAAGTAGGAAACGTCGAATTCTGGGATGGTCTTGTTGCTGACGGTCAGGCGGTCGGATGCGCCCACGCCGCCGACTGGATCGGATTTGTCCGCGGTGTCCAGGTGCACGGCGCGCACACGCACCAGCCATGGGGTTTCTTCTGCCATCACGCTGCTGGCTGCAACCAGGCTCAGGGTGGCCAATACTGCTGCTGCTAAGGACTTGCTCATTTCAACCCTCTTTGTCGTTGTGAAGTAACGTAAGCAAGTCTATTGATGCAGCGCAGTAAAAACTTTGATGCAAGTCAAAAAAGAAAATATTTTCCAAATGAGTGTAAGTAATCGCTACAGCGGCGCGACAGAGTCATGCAACACCTACCCAACTTACCTTTCTTGGAGAATCACATGAACCACATCACCCGCATCGCCGCCATGGCCGCCACCGTCGCCACCATGGCCATGTCCGCATCGGCCATCGCCGCCACCTCGACCGTCAGCGCCGACGACACCGTGCACTGCGCCGGCATCAACAGCTGCAAGGGCACCAGCGATTGCGCCACCGCCGAAAACGCCTGCAAGGGCCAGAATTCCTGCAAGGGCCACGGCTTCCTGGCCACCAAGGCCGGCGCCTGCTTCGCCAAAAAAGGCAAGATTGTCGATCTGGACAAGTAATCATTGATGCGGCGCCGGCCCGGCCGGCGCCATCCACACCATGACATCTACATTGCCGTCGCCAGGTTACGGACTTGGCCTGCGCCCCGCGCACTACACCGACATCATCGCCACGCCGCCCGCCGCGACAGGCATCGACTGGTTCGAGATCCTGTCCGAGAACTACATGGTCCCCGGCGGCAAGCCGCTGGCCATGCTGGACCGCATCCGCCGCGACTATCCGATGGTGATGCATGGCGTGTCGATGTCGATCGGCACGCCGCAAGGGCCGTCCGACGACTACTTGCGCGAACTGAAAAAACTGGTGCGGCGCGTCGAGCCGCTGTGGGTCTCTGACCATCTGTGCTGGACCGGAACGCACGGCACGAATATGCACGACCTGTTCCCGCTGCCGTACACCGAGGAGGCCGTCGCCATCGTGGTGCGCAACGTGCGCCGCGTGCAGGACTACCTGGAGCGCCCGCTGTTGCTGGAGAACGTGTCGAGCTACCTGTCCTTCGAGGCGGACACCCTGCAGGAATGGGACTTCGTGGCCGCCGTGGCCGAGGAGTCCGACAGCCTGATTCTGCTGGATGTGAACAACGTCTACGTCAGCAGCGTCAACCACGGTTTCAATCCGATCACTTATCTGGATGCGTTGCCTGCGCGGCGCGTGCAGCAGATCCACCTGGCCGGCCACAGCGTGCAGGAAGGCTGCATCATCGACACCCACGACCAGGCGGTGGCCGATCCGGTGTGGGCCTTGTACGCGCAGGCCCTGCGCCGCTTCGGCAAAGTCGCGACCATGATCGAGCGCGACGACCACATCCCGCCGTTGTCCGAACTGTCGGCCGAGCTGCAACGCGCGCGCGCCCTCGCGGAGTCGCTATGAACACGCTCGATGAAGTGCAGAGCGCCTTCCAGCACTACGTCCTGGCCGACGACGCGCCGGGCGCCATCCACGCCGCCGTGCGCGAGCAGTACGGCTTGAGCGCCACCGCGCGGCTGGCGATCTACCACCGCGCCTACCGCAGCCGCCTGCGGCAGGCATTGTGCGAGGCCTACGACAAAACCTGGACCTACATCGGCGACGACATGTTCGCCGAGCTGGCCAACGGCTACATCGCCGCGCAGCCGTCGCGGCACGCCAACCTGCGCTGGTTCGGCGGCGGCCTGGCCGCACACGCGGCGGCCGCGCTTTCGGACTATCCCTTCATCGCCGAACTGGCGGAACTGGAATGGTCGCTCAGCCTGGCCTTCGACGCGCAGGACGACGCGCCGCTGGCCGCCGCCGACCTGTCGGACGTACCGCCCGAAGCATGGAGCGAGCTGCGATTCGGCTTGCATCCGTCGGTGCATCTGCTGGATATGGAATGGAATGCAGTCGCGCTGTGGCAGGCGCTGGCCGCCAGCACCGAACCGCCGGAGCCGGAACAATCAAACGGCGCCACACACTGGCTGGTGTGGCGCCAGGGCGAGCAGCCGCACTTCCGCTCACTGCCGGTGGTGGAGGCCGATGCCTTGTACCGCATCGCCGAAGGCGCGACCTTCGGCGAGGTCTGCGCGGCCGCCGGCGAGGAAGCGATGCTGGCGCTGGCTGGCTATCTGCAGCACTGGCTGGCGCAAGGCCTGCTGCTCAGGCGTTAGCGAGCCACTCCTTGCAAGCCCGCCACTGGGCCTGCGTCTGCTCGGCCATCGCGGCGGCGGCGTTCAGCATCGGCTCGCGCCAGCCGTCGTCGCGGCCATGTGCGATCAACTCGTCCGCCCCAGCCGCGCCGCGCCGGCCCGCCGCGCGCAACTGGTCCCATGCCAGATTGCAGCCCATGGTGGCGATCACTTCCTCCAGCCGGCTCAGCTTCTTGCCCCACGCATCCAGCGCCACGCGATCCTCCGACGGCTGCAGCCCGCGCAGCACGCACGAGCGGCCGTCCAGCGCGATCGCGTGCAGGAAGGCGTGATCGACCGCCTGCATGTGGTGCTGCGCCGTCACCACGCGGCTAGCCTGGTCCGACCACGCTGGCTGCGTGATCTTCCACGCGGCCAGTCGCGGCGCCAGCGCCGACGGTTTGCATTCCTTGATGTCGAGCAGATAGTTCCCGTCCGGCGAACCCTTGCCCTCGACCAGCACCACAAAGCGCATCAAGCCCAGGCTGCCGGTGCCGGCGATGCGGCGCGCCGCGTCCAGCATGGTGTAGAACCCGGCCTGCTCCTGCTGCGCGGCGAAGCCGGGCAGGAAGGCATCCAGCAGTTCACGCTGGCCAGGCAGCAGCGGCAGCGCCTTCACACCATCGAGGTTCAGGCTGCGGCGCGGCCCCTTGCGCGTGGTGCGCTTGTCGAGGAAGTCGGCACGCTTGCGATCCTGCAGATCGCACAGCAGGTCCCTGACCAGGCCCACGCTGGTCTCGCGCTCGACCCAGCGCGGCTTGCCGTTGGCCAGCGCGGTGCGGTAGGCGTCCAGGCAATGGGCGCTCAACGCCGCCGCCTCGTTGGCCGACACGCGCAGCGCCTCGGCGCCGCACTGGATGCTGGCGAGCAGGCGCACCAGGTCCCAGCTGGCCGGCGCCAGCGCAGCTTCGTCGAAATCGTTTATATCGAAATAGACCTGGCGGTTGTCGCCCTTGTAGCTGCCGAAGTTCTCCACGTGCAGGTCGCCGCAACTCCACGCCAGCGGCGCCTTGCGGAACAACGGCTCGTCGGGCAGCAGCTCGTCGTAGAACAGGTGGTCGGCGCCGCGCAGGAACAGGAAGGCGCTTTGCGCCATCTTGCGATACTTCATGCGCAGCAGTTGCGGATCGCGGTCCTGGTTGTGGGTTTGCAGGGCGGCGATTAGTGCATCGGTATCCATGGGGCCTCCTAGCGGTAGCGCGCCAGGATCTGGTCGATCACGCCCTCCCTGAGCATGGCGTCGATGACCCGGTTGGCGTCGGTGAACGGAACTTGCGATTTGCGCGAGAACGCGCACTGCGCCTTGTAGCTGGAGAACACCAGCTCCGGCCGCAGCTTCAGCGCGGGATGGACCCGCTGCAGATAGACCAGCGTGCTTTCGCCGGCCACCGTGTACGGCGTTTTACCGGCGATCATCTGCTGGACGTTGAGGTCCATGCTGGCCGAGTCGACGCGCGCGAAGCGCTTGCCCAGCACCTGCTCGATGCGCGGATAACGGTAGCCGGCCACGGTGCCCACCGGCTTGTCCTTCAGGTCCTTGAGCGAGCGCAGGCGGGGCGCCTCGGCGCGCGCCACCACCAGTTCGGTATCGGGCAGCAGCGGCGCGCTCCAGTCGTAGTCGCCGTCGATCCAGAACGGCAGCACGTAGCACATGGCGTCCGCGCGGCCGCTGGTGAGGGCGGGCGTCACGCCGGGCACGTCGACGTTGATGTACACCGGGCGCAGGCCCAGGCGCTGCGCCAGCGCGTCCCCCACATCCTTGACGATGCCCCCGTCCAGCGCGCCATTGGTGAAGCGGACGATGGGCATGGTCTGGTCCAGCGGCGCCAGCATCACCAGTTCGCCGGGCCCGGCATGCGCGGCCAGCGGCGACAAGGCCGCCATCAGGATGGAAAGCAGGGACAAAAAGGTTTTCGGCATCGCGTATTCCAGGGGCCCGGGAGACGGATCATTATAGTCTCCGCCGGGTTTAGAGTGCAGCCTCTAATCCCGGCGGCCCACCTTTACCTTTTGCGCCATTGTGCAAGAATGATCAGCACGAACTCATTGAACGGTAATAACAAAAACATCGTGTTCACCCCACTCGTTAGTGCCCTCGCGGCAAGCGCAGTACCCCTCCCCAACACCAGCCTTCCATTTGCCTGCTCGCGACGATAGCTGCGCCAGGCTGCTGCATCCCACAACTTTATCCACAACCGAAAGGTTCGTATGTTTACCCTGCTTGGCAGTGAAGTAACCGTTGTCGTCTGCATTCTCGTCATCGCCGCCCTGATCAAGTTTTCCGGGGCCATCAAGTACATCCCCAACGACCGCGTCGGGGTCATCGAAAAACTCTGGAGCTCGTCCGGCTCCGTGCAAAACGGCCTGCTCGCGCTGAACGGCGAGGCCGGCCTGCAGCCCGAACTGCGCCGCGGCGGCTTCCACTTCTTCGCGCCGTTCCAGTACCGCGTCCACATTCATCCGATGGTGTCGGTCACGCAAGGCACCATCGCCTACGTCTTCGCCCGCGACGGCCTCGACCTGCCGGCCGGCCAGACGCTGGCCGACAACTCGCGCATCGTCGACTTCCGCAACGTCCGTGACTTCCTGCGCGACGGCGGCCAGAAAGGCCCGCAGCGCATGGTGCTGCGCGAAGGTACCCACATCATCAACCCCGCGCTGTTCGTCGTGATGACGGAAGAGACCACCTATTCGATGTCGCTCGACGCGCTGGAAAAAGCCTACTACCAGCAGATGCGCGGCGTGCTCGACGAGCGCGGCGGCTTCAAGCCTGTGGTCATCAAGGAAGTGACCGGCTCGCATGACTCCGACCAGCTGGCCGTGGTGACCGTGCAGGACGGCCCCGGCCTGCTGAAGGACGAGCTGCTGGCGCCCGACGTTGGCGACAGCCACAACGCCTTCCAGGAGCCTGAGAAGTTCCTCGCCGCCGGTGGCCGCCGTGGCCGCCAGGAGCGCGTGCTGGTCGAAGGCACCTACTTCATCAACCGCCTGTTCGCGACGGTGGAGTTCATCAAGAAGACCATCATTCCGGTAGGCTTCGTCGGCGTGGTGGTGTCGTACACGGGCCGCGTGGGTACCGACTTGTCGGGCACCGAATACTCGCACGGCGAGTTGGTGGAAACCGGCTGCCGCGGCGTGTGGCGCGACGCGCTGATGCCGGGCAAATACGCCTTCAACACCTACGCCGGCAAGATCGAGCTGGTACCGACCACGAACTTCGTGCTGATGTGGAAGTCCGGCGAGAGCGGCTCCAACTTCGACAAGAACCTGCGTGAGATCACCTTGATCACCAAGGACGCGTTCGAGCCGCAGCTGCCGCTGTCGGTGGTGGTGCACATCGACTACCGCAAGGCGCCGATGGTGGTGCAGCGTTTCGGCAACGTGGCGCAGCTGGTCGAGCAGACGCTCGATCCGATGGTGTCGTCGTACTTTAAAAACGTCTCGCAGACCAAGACCTTCATCGACCTGATCCAGTCGCGCAGCGAGCTGCAGAACAACGCCTCGACCGACATGAAGCAGCGCTTCCAGGCCTACTCGCTGGAATTCCAGGAGGTGCTGATCGGCACGCCGAAACCCCAGCCCGGCGACAACAAGATCGAGGACATCATGGCCCAGCTGCGCGACCGCCAGATCGCCCGCGAGCAGGTCGAAACCTTCGCGCAGAAGCAGATCGCGGCCGACAAGCAGCGCGAGCTGAACGAGGCCGAACAGCGCGCCGCCAAGCAGAAGGAGCTGACCGGCTCGCTGGTGGACATCTCGATCAAGGAGAACCAAGGTTCGGCCAGCGTCAAGGCCGCCGAGAAGCGCCGCCAGGAAATCGAGGCCCTGGCGCAGGCCGACAAGTTCCGCCAGGAGATGGAAGGCGCCGGCTGCGCCTCGGCGATCCGCTCGGTGGGCGAGGCGGAGGCGGCCGCCATCCAGGCCAAGTCCGAAGCGATGCAGGGCGAGGGCGCGGACAAGCAGCTGATGCAGACCGTAATGCTGCGCCTGGCCGAAGCGTTTGAAACGGCCAAGGTGCCGCTGGTGCCGCAGGTGCAGATGGGCGGCGGCGACAGCAACGCCTTCGGCACGCTGATGGGGCTGATGAGCGCGATGAAAGCCGGCGAACTGACGCAGGCCATCGACAACAAGGGCTGATCTCCCGGCGCGCGCACCATGGCGGTGCGCGCGATTTCCTGTCGGCAAACGGGCGCTACCCGCGCGGCATCGGACGTAGACTGGAATGGTGACCGAACTCTAGCGTCCGGTCCCTAGCGTCTCAACCCAGGAGCCCACCATGACACACACATTGGCAGCAGTATTTGAAACCCGTGCCGAGGCAAACCGAGCCAAGGACGAGCTGATTCACAGCGGCTATGCCGCCGAGAGCATCACCGTGAGCGATTCCGGCAGCGTGGCCGGCACGCCGCGCATCAACGACGACGAATCCATCCTGCACAGCATCAAGCAGATGTTCAGCCAGTTGCTGGGGCGCGAGCACGCGGACCGCCACATCTACGCCGAGGCGCTGAACCGCGGCCACGTGGTGCTGACCGTCCAGACCAACAGCATGGACGCGGCCGACCGCGCGGCCGATATCGTCGACGACTTCAACCCGATCGACATCGACGAACACGAAACCATGTGGCGCGCCAGCGGCTGGACCGGTGGCGAGCTGCTGCGCGGTGGCGGCACCGCCCAGACCGCGCTGGGCGCGCAGCAAAGCGCGCCCGAGCAGCACGGCATCCGTCCGCGCGAGGAAGCGGTGGACTTCGCCCGCTCCGCGCAAGGCTCGCTGACGCAGGGCTCGATGCAGCGCGGCGAGACGGTAGCGCCGACCATGACCGGCGTGAACGCGCCGATCTCGGAACAAAGCACGGTGCAGCGCAGCGGCATGCGCATCTATCCGAGCGCGTCCGCGCCCGCGCCCAACCAGGAAAGCCTGGACATCCTGCGCGGCGACGACAGCGGCGACGACGCTGAATATTTCCGTTCGCATTGGGAGAAGACGCTTTCGTACACCGGCAACACCTACCAGGAATTCGATCCCGCCTACCGCTACGGCGAATCGATGGCCGGCAATCCCGGCTACAAGGACCAGCCGTGGGAAAGCGCTGAACCGACGCTGCGCAGCGAATGGGAAACCCGGCACCCGCAGTCGAACTGGGAAAAATTCAAGGAAGCCGTGCGCGCCGGATGGGAGCGCGTGACGAGGTAGGCCGCGCACCGGCCCGCTGAAGGCGGTACACTGGTTTCCCGCTGAAACCAGGAGTAAAGATTTTGCACAAAAACACCCGCCTTGGATATTGGACCGGAAGCGCCTTGCTTGTTCTGCTGCTCGCAGGCGGGGCCGCCGGCGCGCAAGACAAGCCCGGTGAGCGTCTCGACCACGCCACCGCGCGCGGCGAGAACCTGGCGCAACTGGAGCCGTTGAGGCTAGCCATCGATCAACGTTTGTTGCTGGCACAAGGCGTCGCGCGCGCCAAGTGGAATGTGCACGCGCAGGTCGAGGATCTGCCGCGTGAAGCGCAAGTCATCCGCGCCGCCGTCGCGCAGGGCGCCGCGCTGGGCTTGCCTGCCAGCTGGATCGAAGCCGTGTTCCGTGCCCAGATCGAAGCATCCAAAACCGTGCAGAGGGAACTGTTCGCCCAGTGGCGCACACAACAGGTGGACCACTTCGCCGACGCCCCCGACCTGGCAAAGACCGTACGCCCCGAGCTCGACCGCCTCACCGCACAGATCTTGCGCTCCATGCTGGACAACCAGGCCGTGCTGCGCGACCCCGCGCGCAAATCCGACGTGGCACGCGCCCTCAGTGCGCTTGAAGCAAGAACCCTCAGCCCCGCAGCGGCCGAACAGGCGCTGGCGCCGTTCCAATCGCAGCAATAGTGTTGCGCCTCGCGGCATTGCGTAGTGCAAGCTGCAAGGCGATTGTTGAAGATCAAAAGCGCGACAAGCGGGCATGACATCATCGGCAACCTGTGCGGTAAAAAACTGCGAGGGATGCCACGATGGAAAAGCTGTTGCCTTACTTCGAACGCGAACTAAGCATGCTGCGCCGCTCCGGCGCCGAGTTTGCAAGTCGCTACCCCAAGTTGGCAGGCAGCTTGCAAATGAGTGGCGAAACCTGCGCCGACCCGCATGTCGAACGCCTGATCCAGGCCTCCGCCTTTCTCAACGCCCGCACCGCCAAGCTGCTGGACGATGGCTACGCCAACTTCACCGAAGCGCTGCTGGGCATGCTCTACCCGCACTACCTGCGGCCGATTCCGTCTTGCTCCATCGCCCAGGTCGACTACGGCGGCGCGGCCGGCAACGTCGTCACCAGCGTCACCGTCCTGCCGCGCGGCACGGCGCTCAAGTCGCTGGGACGCGGCGCCGTCAGCTGCCGCTTTCGCAGCGTCTACGATGTGACGGTGGCGCCGGTGGCCATCAGCGCCGCCTGGTTCGAACCCTACATCCAGGCGCCATCGACCTTGCCGCTGCCGGCAGAGGCCGGCTCCGCGATCTGCATCACCATCGACAGCACCGCCACCGCGCGCGGCCTGGCCTCGCTGGAGCTGTCCACCTTGCGCGTCTTCATCGACTGCGACGCCTCGCTGCGGGCCGCCTTGCGGGACATGCTCTTCATGCGCGCCGCCTGCGCCTGCGTGGAGGCGAACGGCCAGTGGCGCCTGCTGGGCGGCATGCCGATCGCCCCGGCAGGCTTCGCCGCCGAGGATGCATTGCTGCCGGCCGCCGCATCCGAGCACAGCGCCTACCGGCTGCTGAGCGAGTACTTCGCCTTCCCTGAAAAATTCGACTTCTTCGACATCGACCTGTCCGCCTTGCTCGCCGCTAGCCCGGCCGATTGCTCGCGGCTGACGCTGCGCATCGCCCTGGCCGACGTCCGGCCCGACGCACCGGCCGCACGCATCCTGCGCACGCTGTCGGCGGAGCATTTGCTGCTCGGCTGCACGCCCGTGATCAACCTCTACCAGCAAGCAGCCACGCCGATCCGCGTCGACCACCGCCGCAGCAGCTACCCGCTGATGCCGGACGAAATGCCGGGCAGCGCCTGCGAGATCTACAGCATCGACACGGTGCAGCTGCTGCGCAAAGCGCCGCAAGGCAATTCGCTCACCGAATTCTTCCCCTACTATTCGCTGCGCCACGGCGAGCAGGACAGCCGCAAAGGCCACTACTGGCTGGCCCATCGCGACGAGGAACTGGCCGACGCCGAAGCCGGCCACGAGTACACCCTCGCACTGCTGGACCGCGACTTCTCGCCGCTGACGCTGGACGAGGGCACGGCATCGGTACGCCTCACCTGCACCAACCGCAACCTGCCGCACGGCCTGCCCTACGGCCGCGCGGCAGGCGACCTCAGCGCCGAAGCGGCCACCGGCGGCTTCCCGATCCGCCTGCTGCGGCGGCCGACGCTGTCCTACCGCCAGCCGGGCGGCGGCAACCGATGGGGACTGATCGCGCAACTGGCCCTGAACCACCGCTCGCTGACACAGGAAGGCTTGCCGGCGCTGACCGCGATGCTGCGGCTGTACGCCCAGCAGGACAGCGCCGTCTCGCAGCGGCAGATCGACGGCGTGATGGCGCTGTCGCAGCAGTCGGCCACCGCATGGGTACGGCAGGCGCGCGGCAAAGCCTACCTGCGCGGCGTGGAAGTGCGGGTATCGCTGGACGAGGAGGCCTATGCCGGCACCGGCGTGCACGCCTTCGCGCAAGTGCTCGACCACCTGTTCGGCCTGCATGTGCACTTGAACAGCTTCACGCAACTGGTCGTGCTGTCCCACGGAAGCGGAAAGGAGTTGCTGCGATGCCTGCCTCGCAACGGCGCACTGACGCTGGCCTGATCGACGTGCTGCTGGCCGAGCCGCACGGCTTCGAGTTCTTCCAGGCCGTGCGTCTGATCGAGCAGGCGCGGCCGCCGCGCCGGCTGCGCTATCGCAACCGGCTGTCGCTGGCCTTCCCGCCGAACCAGATCGAGAACATCAGCAACGACGGCCACGGCCTGATCCGCCTGACGCCCGCCTTCATGGGCCTGCTGGGCAGCCACGGCGCGCTGCCGCTGCACTACTCCGAGCGCATCAACCGCCACGAAAGGACCAGCAACGACGGCGGCCCGCGCGCCTTCCTGGACATGTTGTCGCACCGCTCGCTGTGCATGTTCTACCAGGCATGGGCCAAGCACCGGCCGGAATGCATGACCGCGACGGACGGCGGCGACGGATTTCTCGCGATGCTGCTCGCACTGTCCGGTACGCATGCCGACGGAACCGTCGACCGCGAGACGCTGGCGCGCTACGCGATGCAGCTCCGCAGCCGCAGCGCATCGGCGCCGCTGATGGCGGGCATGTACTCGGAATACTTCAACGTGCGCTTCGTGGTCGAGCAGCTGGTGGGCCAGTGGCAAGCGCTGCCGGCTGCGGACCAGGCACGGCTGGGCGTGGCGCATGTCGACCTGGGCGCGGGCGTGATGCTGGGCCAGCGCACCTACGGCTGCGACGCGCGGGTGCGCCTGCGCATCGGCCCGCTGGACCGGGCGCTGTACGAGGACTTCCTACCCGGCCACAGCGCCGCGCGGCGGCTGGAAGCGATGCTGGGCCTGCACTGCGGCGTGGGCATGACATATGAAGTGCACCTGATCCAGCGGGCCGAGGACATCTCCGCGCTGAGCCTGGATGGCGGATGCAGGCTGGGCGTCAATGCCCGCCTGGTGGACGGGCCGCCGGACCGGGACCGGGAAGAGTTGATGTACCTGCTGCATATCTGAGGAGCGACTGTGGAAAGCGATAACGACTTTTTCAGCTTCATGGGCCTGGCCAAGGAACTCGTGACCAGCAACCGGCCACTGCGCCTGCGGCTGGACCTGCCGGGAGGCATCAACGACGACATGCTGCTGCCGCAGCGGGTGTACGGCTCCGAAACGCTGTGCGGCGGCATCGAGTACCGCGTGCTGTGCGTATCGTCCAACGCGCAACTGCCGCTCAAGGAAATGATCGCCGTGCCGGCCGCGCTGGACTTCGTCACCGACCGCGGCGACCTGCGCAGCGTATGCGGCATCGTCACCGAAGCCTGCTCGGGCGACAGCGACGGCGGCCTGGCGAGCTACCAGCTGGTGCTGCGCGATGCGCTGGCGCTGCTGGAAAAACGCAACAACACCCGCGTGTTTCGCAACATGGACGAAGTGGAAATCGTGCAGCGCATCCTGAACGAATGGCGGCAGAACAGCCCCATCCTGGGCGTCTGCTTCAAGCACGAGCTGGATGAATTCTTCACCATCCGCGAATATCCGCAACGCGAATTCACGATGCAGCACAACGAATCGGACGCGGCCTTCATCCGGCGCCTGCTCAAGCGGCGCGGCATCGGCTGGTATGTGCGCGCCGTGGGCGGCGACTATCCGGTGCACACGCTGGTGCTGTTCAACAACGCCGACAGCCTGCGCCGCAACGCCGCCGGCACCATCCGCTACCACCGCGACGCCGCGACCGAGGAACGGGACACGATCACCTCCTGGAGCGCGGTGCGCAGCCTGCAAGCCGGCAAGGTAACGCGGCACAGCTGGGACTACCGCAATCCGCTGGGGCGCGACTTCATGATGGCGGATGTGGGCAGCGGCGTGGACCAGGGCGTCCACGGCAACGAGCTGGCCGTCAGCCTGGACGACTATCAAATCCTGGCGCCCCATGCGGGCGATGACAACGAAGACCTGTGCCGGCTCGGCAAGCTGCGCATGAGCCGGCACGATTTCGAGTCGAAATGCTTTCACGGCGAAGGCAGCGTGCGCGACCTGTGCGCTGGCGAGTACTTCACGCTGGCCGAGCACCCTGAAGTGGACAGGCACCCGGCCGAGGAGCGGGACTTTGTCGTCACGGCCCTGCAGGTGAACGCGCAGAACAACCTGCCCAAGGCGCTGGCGGCGCGCGTGGAGAAGCTGTTCGCGCGCAGCCGGTGGATGCAGGGAGGGCAGGAGCTGCAGATGCAAAGGGATGTGGCGGACAAGGTGGCATCGGGCCCGCTGCGCATGCACATCCAGTTCACGGCCGTGCGGCGCGGGGTGGTCATCGTGCCGGCCTACGACCCACGCACCGACCTGCCGCAGGCGCTGATGCAAAGCGCGATCGTAGTCGGCCCGGAAGGGGAGGAGGTGCATTGCGACCAGATGGGACGAGTCAAAATCCGCTTCCCCGGAACGCGCGCGGTGGACCACGAGGAAGCCGCCGGCATTGGGGCATCCGATTCCGAAAGGGATTCGGCTTGGGTGCGCGTGGCGTCGAACTGGGCCGGCAATGGACCAGGCAGCCTGCAGCAATGCGGAGCCGTCGCCTTGCCTCGCGTGGGGACGGAGGTGCTGGTCAACTTCCTCGGCGGCGACCCGGACAAGCCGGTAATCGTCGGGCAGCTCTACAACCAGCAAGCGCAGCCGCCAGCACTCAGCAACGTCGGCGAGTTGCCGGGTAATCGCTACCTATCCGGTATCAAGAGCCGTGAGATCAAAGGCTCACGCGGCAATCAGCTGCGGCTGGATGACACCGAAGGCCAGATCAGCGCGCAGTTATCCAGCGATCACGGGGAGAGTCAACTGAATCTGGGATACATCACTCGTCCAAGAATGCAGGGTGATGGTGATTTTCGTGGCGAGGGGGCTGAACTTCGCAGTGATAAGTCGGTGGCCGTGCGGGGAGCAGGAGGAGTGCTGGTGACTGCGAACGCTGGAGGTGGTGTTATAGGAAAGCAGTTAGAGCGAGGTGAGCTCACGCGAATCGTCAGCGGACTACAGAAGATTACCGAGCAGCTGTCCAAGTTGGCGGAGCGATATGCAACTGAAGAGCCCCACGGACCTGAGCTAACCCAATTGTCAGAAAAGCTCGCGGAACTAGAGAGGGGAAGCGTACAGCTTGTTGCTGTCGAAGGACCGATGGGAGTTGTTGTCACCAGTGGGCAAAGCCTTCTTCTAGGTGCCGTCAATGATATCGATATTGCGAGTAGTGGAGATACGCATATTTCGTCAGCCGGTCGAGGTACGTTGCATACGGCTCGGGGTTTAGGCCTCTTTACTAATCAAGATGATGTGAAGATTACAGCAGCAAGTGGCAAGGTTCAGGTGCAAGCACCGAACAACGCCCTGCTGCTATTGGCAAAAAAAGTGCTCGAAATAATGAGCACTACAGATTGGATCAATATCACTGCCAAGCAGGGCGTCCGCATCAATGGTGGCGGTACCGAGTTGGTGCTAAGTGCAGATGGTATCAAAGGATACACATCCGGTAAGCATGAGATGCATGCTTCTGATCATCAGACGATGGGGGCGAGTAGCAAAGAGGTCCAGTTTCCTGGATCAAAGGTCTGCCCTACGCAGACAGTCGGTGCAGCGCAAGCAGGCGCCGCCGCTGTCCCTACAGTTGATTGAACGAGGCTGACTAATGGAGCCCGCTACCGACCCATGCGCGACGATGACGAGGGGATTCTTGTTGCTCGATGTTTGTAACCTCCCGCCAGAGTTCAATTGTGAACCCTTAAAGATGATTTTTTGTGTTCCTCCTGAGCTGACGAATAATCAAGATCTTATGCCCTGCTTGATAAGCGTCGAGGTGTTATCGCTGGCGCAGCTAGAACAAGTTATCGAAATATTTCGTCAGCAGCAAGCGGCGCAGCATCCATTCACAATTTGTGCTTGGCTTGATTGTGACCTGAGCATCGAGGAGCTTGCTGTTCACATTGCGAGTTTCCTGAGCGGACTTGGACCTGACGGCACTAGCATTTTTTGGCGTTACTTCGATCCGCGAGTGTTTTCTATAACTATGCATTTATTTACGCGACAGCAGCGTACGGCGCTGCTCGGACCTATTAAGAACTGGTGGTTTACCTGGTGCGGAAATTGGTGGCTCGTTAAAGGGGGCGCGGATGAAGCTGACCGACTCACTAGCTTTCAGACAGGCTGGCCAACTGTTGAACAGTGGCCGAGCATTTTGCAGTCTCGCGTACTGCACCGCGTTTTGGCTAAATATTTTCTGAACAGCGAACCGACCGCCTTGGAGTGTCTAAGGTATTTGAAATCATCAATCGAATACTTAAAGGACGGTGCGCTGACATTGGGCTTGGCGGACGAAGATGATCAGTTCGAATTTGCATATCTCTGTGTCAGGTACGGTGAAGCCTATCGCCGCCATCCGAAATTGATAGAGGGATGGATATTGCTCCAGCAGGGGAAGATTAGTTGGACCGCGTTGCGCCTGCAACTTGGCCAGGCAGACTTTGATCGCCTGAATATATCCCTCGATTCTTGACATGGAGAATGAAGATGCTTGAGAAGTGCAGTTTTTGTGACAGAAAAGGCTTACTCCTATATCCAGTTCGGTATGCGATCGCATGCCCGGCGGGCGCTGCAAGCGCGCCTGGGTTAAGTGGGAATTTTAAGATAGAGAATGCACCAGCGGACATAGCGACAGCCAAATATACCCTGCGAGCCATTCGGACCGGGTATCTTTATACGTATGACGGAAAGCGTGGCCGATTGAAGGCATACATCGTTACGGCGGAGGGACATCTTTGGAATTTTTCTTGTGAAGAAGCTCCGCCGTCGGCTCTTCCTCAGAATGCTTCCGGTAAAGTTTTTCCCTGCGAAAGCCATGTCGAGAATGCGATGTCAATGTGCATTGACGTCATGCATTCTAAAATCGATCCCGCCGGTGAGTTCTGGATAGGATGGTCGAACTCTGCATGGACGCCAGCGCTCATACGGAAAGTATCTAATCGCGAATGGCGCCTCAAGCATATGCGGTGTATTGATATTCCATCGTTGCTTACAGGTCCACACGAGAAACATGTTGAGGAATTCCAACTTGCCTACAAAAACGTCGCTCACTTCACTATGTCTGTACCCGAAATGAAGAAAGCGTTCAGTTTTAGTAACACCCCAATAAGCCATGAGAGCGGACGTCTAGGGCTAGCCGAACAGTTTATCAAGACCTTTTCAAAACATGTCCCAGTAAAGAAAGGGTACATTGTCGCGCTAGATGATCCGGTTGGAGTTACAAATGATCTTAGTGAGCTCACTGTGCCGACTGAACATTCGGGCTTCAACATCGAGCTATATCGCGGAAGAATAGTAGAGGAGATTCTTCAATCTACGGAAGCAGCGGTGCGGACACATGCTGCTAGTGAATTCGATTTTAGGATTGAGCAAAAGAAGATTGATGATCAAACCGTCAATCTTGAAGGAGTTTCATATAGCGATATGCGAGGGCTCTTGGACGTAATTAAAGCTGGCGGCCCTGACAATCTTGCGAAGCGCCAGCGAGAAGAAGAGAAGAGATATGGTGCCGACTTAGCTTCACAGCGTAGAGCTGCGGAGGAGCGAGCATGGGTAGACCTGACAACAATCGACAACAAGCCGGTGCTCGATGCACAGAAGCGCGTAAAGTTTCCTGCGCTGTACAACGCTGCTGTAGCGGAATTTGAAAAGAAAGGGCTTGCCCTTGCACAGGCTCATGTGGAGTGGCTCGGAAGTGAACAACTGCATCATTGGATGGATGGAGTTCATGATGAGGAAGATCTTTGCAGCGGGTTTGCATACAGAGAATCTCTTTCACAGTGTATCGGAAAGGCTGCCGCGACAAACGCTTGCGATACGCAGCTTTCTGATTGGTTAAAGTCTGCGGATGCTTCCAATACCAGGAATCTTTATGCGCGCGCCTTGTTATTTAATCAGACGGAAATTATTACTGCCGCTGGCCCGCAAATAAAGGGCGGGGATGTTAAGTTAAAAAATATTCTGAACATATACAAGCAAGGAATGAATCGATTAAAAAAAGGTCAAGAACTACGGCTGATAGATCGATTTATTTTCACAACGACGAATTCCGTCGTCAAAGCGCTTGGTCAGAACGTGAATAAGGCAATGCAAAATATAGTTTTGGTTAGCTTATCTTTGCTAGGGAAGACGATTATAAGTGCGAGTAATCACAGCGCACGCGACATAAGAGACTGGGTGATTGGTGAGGCAAAACATCGAGGCATAAAACTAGATGCGGGAAAATCAGAGGCGAAGTCAAGTGCTTTAAAAGTGGCAAAAAGAATTCCTGATGCTAAGCCATTTACTCCTGGGGTTTGTGCCTATGAGCTTGATTTGACGAAACTCGAAGAAGAAGGGCGTATTTCTCCCGGTGCCATTAAAGGCATAAAGATCCCGGGCTATAAGGTTGCCGACGAATGGCTAAGATCATCAGCCGATTTCAATTTAGGATCAGTTGCGGTCGTATTGCAGATGAGTGCTTTCGTTTTTGCTTTCCGTGATTTTAAGGTGAGTGATCGATTCGAAAATGATAAGACGCTCATGAAGCTTGGCATAGCTGTCATGAGCCTAAGTGGAGCACTTTTAGAATTAACTGGATCTGTTGTAGAGAAAACGCCGAGCCACCCGCTTTCTATTGCAATTCAGGAGCACTGGGCAAAAGGCCCGCCTTATGGGAAAAAGCTTCTTACATTTGGAAAAAGGGTCGGATTACTTGCTGGCCTAGCTACAGCAACACTCGACATTGTCGATGCATATAAATCATATTTAGAACATGACGTGTTGTTGGGGTCGTTATATGCTAGTAGCGCTGCATTAGGGGCCTCTTTAGCAATAGCTGGATACCTAAGTGCCGCCGCTTTCTGGCCGTTATTTATTGCTTCGATTTTTGTGGCAATTGCTATTGCCGTGTTAAAAAAACCAGCGTTAAAAAAATGGCTTTCCCATTGTTTCTTTTCTGCGGACTTCCTAAAAGATTCAGGCTATAAAACGCTTGAAGAGGAATTAACTGCATTGCAAAATGCGCTAGGAGAATAAATGGACGAGCGTGTCTTTAAAATAAAAACCGGTGTTCCAATTCCAGTATGGGACAGCAAGCACAGGCTTTCTATCGGGAATTACGTCGGGCCAGAATGCAAAGATAGCGGAACGGTATTTAGAATTAATAGCGTCTATATGGACGTCAGCGATCAACCGCATATAATGAGACAATGGCTGGCAGGCGGGATTTTAGTTGCCATTATTTTTGCGATGCTATTTTTTTCATTTCTTATTTTTGTGATTTTTGTTTCGCCTCCCCCAATATGGGACGGAAAATATTATTTTTTTGCCATTCAGCTAGCCGCCTTCTCGGCGGGATTTTCCTATTTTGCGTTAAGGTTTGGTCGTGATGAAATGTTTTCGCTTACGCGGCGTCCCATTAGGTTCAATCGGGTAGAGAAAAAAATATATGTAATCCGCAGACGGCGGTTTTTTTCTTCCGCAAAAGACGGAGATGTAACTTGGGAGGTTCCGTGGAACGAAAATACCATTTTCTGCATTCACAGTGGCCGTAAAAATTCAAATGATGAGGATACATATCATATCCGATGCTATGAAACGGATTCGCAAGGTAATGTGTTGCGAGGTTTCGCTATTGGTAGGGAGTGGGATGAGCTTGATGGAATGAATGATCTCCTCTGTCAATGGAATTATTGGTGTTGGTATATGAATTCTGGCCCGTCAGAATTACCTCGGCCTTTGTTGTTTTTGAGTGAAAAGGAAGGGTTGTTTGAATCGTTTTTGTATTGCATGTATGAAGTTGGGTTTGGTCTTAGCCCGATGTTGCGCATAGTATTACTCCCCTTCTTTTTTTGGATGACTATTCAAAGGGTTTTAGCGCTCTCGACTTGTCGGCCGCCAATTTGGCCAGAAAATGTAGAAAAAGTAAGCTTGATTGCCGAAGATGATCCTTTCCAGCAACCCACGGGAGATACACCAATAGGCTGGGCACAGACATCGCAAGCGCATAGGGCTAACTCTTACCCCGCGGACCCACGTCGGAAAATTCCCAACTGGAGTGGTGCTGAAGACGGTTTAAAAAATGCCGAACGATGGCAGGCAGAGGTCGCTCCTGGTAACTAGTAGGAAATAATTTCTTTCCTCTTACTTATGCATAAGAGGAGTCACGCACTATGTCTTCGATTGGCAAAGGAGAGAGGCCGTGAAAAATAGCAAAGGAAAAGGTGTGATTCGTGTAGGCGATTCCACTTCCCATGGAGGGAAGGTCACCTCTGGGGCTAACGACTATCTGGTGTTGGGTAAGGCGGTTGCACTGGAAGGAAACATGACGACATGTCCCCAGTGTAAAGGAACCTTCCCCATCCAACCTTCTGAAAGCGAGCGCCATCATCATGGAAAGGCGGTCGCATACGATGGGGATAAGGCGGCGTGTGGTGCGGTGCTGATTTCTTCAATATAGCCGCTTAATATTGGATGACCGTCAAGCCCACATAGTGGGGGCCTGCCAGCAGCTCTGGAGCGAGCATGCTTACACTCCATGCATTTCCTTACCGCTATGTGATTATAGCCACGACAGTAGTGGTGTTCTCACTGGCCCTCATTGCTGATCCTGATCAGAGTGTCCGCAAGACTGACGTGCTGCCGATATCTGCTCGCGTCACGCGGCTCTTCACCGAGACTAAGACGATTTGCGTCGGAAGGTTTTTGATCGATATCCCACAGGAATCCGAAGTCGTTTACGGTCCTACGTCTCTTCCGTGGCCGATCACTGCATATCCCGGTAAGGGCGATAGTATTGATGCCATCATCGCTGAACGGTTGGGCGAATGGGATGGGAAGAAGGCTTGGGCAAGCGGCCCGTTGATAGAGAGTGGTTCTTCGGTAGGCAAGATGATCAACGGAGGAATGCCGAATCAAAAAATCATCTTCGGCGTTAGTAAGGGAAGTAGCCGCATCTATCGAATCGACTCTTATATCAAGGTGAATGGCGATCTGTTCATTCAACAAGCTGATCCAATCTCCTCGGAGAAAGATCTTGCGGTACAGGAGCTAAATGCTATCGCAGCATCGCTACGTTCAAGGGGGGAACTTGAAATACCAAGGCAACCGGGCGTATGCATCGAAGCTGGCTTTGTCAGCGATCCCAATATCTCGGATTATGAAGCGCTAAATATAGGAATACGACTGGCCGAGTATCCTGATGTCCACCTTTCATTGTCTGTGACAAAAAAAGACGCTCTGGTTGAATCCGATGCGCTTGAACCACGTCTTAGGCAAGCCGAGGAGATTGCGAGCCATTCGGGAAATGCAGCGTGGTACTCACACATCAAAACCCTTCGCCGTGGGCCGGCGCCAAATTGGTAAATGGTATGGCTTTGAAATGCTGGCGCGGAAGCCAGCGCAGGCAGAGGAAGGGGAGTCGCACGAGTTCGTATTTGTGAGTCAGGGCGAGCCTAAAAATTCATTGTTACCTGTTCTCGAAATTGAGTTTCATACAGGAGTCAAAGAGAATCGTATTGGTGGGACGAAGCCAAGCGTAAGCGACGATGAGGCAGTCGCTATATGAGAAAAGCTCACCTCATCCATTCGCGTTCGCCCTACAGATGGTAGGTGACGGGTTCATTTAAGGTTGAGGAGATCGATATGCCAAACGTCATACGCGTCGGCGATCCAACATCGCATGGCGGAAGTGTTCTTAGCAGCAGCGTCAGCCATTTTACTGTTGAGGGAAAGGCGGTGGTCGTCGTTGGCGACAAATGCAGCTGCCCCATCAATGGCCACCTCGAATTGCACAGTCGCGAGCGGCAGTTCAACGCACACGGTGAACGGTAAGGCGGTTGCCTATGACGGCGACAAGACCTCGTGCGGCGCGACGCTTACATCCACTATCTCCACATTCTGGACGAGCTGAGATCATACCGACGTCGTAAATATTATAAATAGTTTATATTATTACTTCACGCCGTGACCGGTCTAAGGGCGGACCTTAGCCGGAGGAGCGCTGACAGGCAGTCATGCTCGAAGGGCGCCCCAGATGCCACCTCTTGTAAAATATTGAGAATTGACGAGGCATCTCCGCTTCGAATAACAATTCCCCAACAAATGAAGAGCAATCCCGATCAGAAAGTCCGACGTGAGCCCAGGCAGCAACGGTCGAGGCAAACCATGAATACGATGCTCGACGCCGTCACGGTTGTGCTCAAACGCTACGGTCCGGATGGGGTCACTACGAACCGCATCAGCGAGGTGGCCGGCTTTAGCATCGGCTCGCTCTATCACTACTTTCCGGACAAGCAGGCAATCTACCGGGCGCTCCATGAACGCCATGTGGATGAGGTGCGCGTAGCCATCACGCATGCGTTGGCGGAAAACGAATCCGGATCGCTTGAAGACTTCACTCGCGCTCTTGTAGAGGGGCTGGTGAATGTCCATGCCGCCGATCCAAAGCTGCATCAACTCATCACGGCCCTGGTGCCGGAAGGCCCGGCGGAGTTCCGCTCTGCGCTGAGTAAGATCTTCGAACAAGTCGTTGTCCCCGTCGACGATGAAACGAAGCGAATGCTCTTTGTGCTGTCTGGTCTCATCGAGTCGCTGGTGCATGGTTTAGCCGAGTGGCCATCTCATATCCCGCTTGAACAGACGAAGGCGGAGACCGTCAAGACTGCGCTCTCTTACCTCGAGACCTGCCAAGCGCAGCGAACTCACTGATATTCTCGGACACCCACTGATCGAAAGAGTACGGTTCGCGCCCGAGGATGCGTTGAACCTCGTCCGTCGCCATGGTCATGCGCCCCTCCCGGATCGCTCGCCATATATCTGTCAACGTCACCGCATAGGCATCGCTACCAAAGCCCGCCTCGCCATCACTGATGGGAACGAATCGAATACGCTTGGCAATCGCGGCACCGATCACGTCCGCCATCTCGGCATAGCTCAATGCTTTCGGCCCGGTGATCACAACGGCCTCGCCACGCAGATCGCGCGTAGTCAGGGCATGGACGGCGATATCGGCGATGTCGGCCGGATGGATGAAGGCGATTTTGCCCTCACCGGTCGCGGAGCGCAGGATGCGCTCGGTCTTGATCGCTGGCGCCCAATACAGCGCATTGGACATGAACCCCGCGCACCTGATGAATGTGTAATCGAGTCCGCTCTCACGTACCGCCGTCTCACCTTGGGCATGCCAAGGTCCCGTGCCAACTCCCGACAAGACATCGAGCGTCGAGAGTTTGACCAAGTGGCCGACGCCAGCTTTTTTTGCGGCGAGCGCCGCCACACGGTCGCGAGCGCCAAGATCGGGACCGCTGTTGAGGAGAAAGAGCGAGTCCATTCCCGCAAAGGCGGCGGTTAAAGACTTCTGACCTGCACTCAGATTGCCAACGCGAATATCGACAGCGTCACCAAACATCGCGTGCGCCCTCGCTTCATCGCGGACCAAGATGCAAGGCCGGACGCCGCGCTCAATCAGGCGGTGAGTGACCAGCGATCCGATGTTTCCAGTTGCGCCTGTTATGAGTAGCCTCATGGTTCAGCGCGCGCTCCAGCCGCGAAGCACTTCCAGTGCGATGCGCTTTTGTCCCTCAAGAGAGAGGTGAAGGCCATCGTCCATCATCAGCTCCGGCGCAGGCGGGGCACCGAGTGTTGAGAAGAGGTCGATCACTGGATCGTCAAGCCCGCGCACATTTTTCGCAACCTGCGCCACGTCCGAATTGCGGAAGCCGACGCCGAAGCGTGTCAGGCCCCAGTGTACGGCCACTGCCTCTTCGTTGACGGCTGGTGGCGTGATCCACAGACGCTGAGCCTTGCATTCGCCGGCGGCGCGGCTGCGCATTTCGGCGAGGTTGCGCGCGGTCTCTTCACGGCTGACGATCGTTTTGGTCGGACTCGGTTCCTGTGTTCGAGCGTCGTTGATCCCCATGAAGAAAATCAACCAGTCAGGCTGGCGCGCGAGCGATTCGCCAATCCGCACTAGCCCATGAGTTGTTGTCTCACCTGGGACGGCATTGATCGTCACGGCCAGGGCATCATCGGGCCGGCGCGCAGCGAGCAGTTCCGCCACGATCACCGCCCAGGACTGCGGATCGGCGGTCAGGCTGTCGCCGAACACGACAATTTGCGCACCCTTGTGCAGCGGCAGTTGGTCGATCAACATTCCGATGGACGGATCGCCAAGCAGCTCGATGGCTGCGTCCTTTGCATTTTGACGCATCACTCTGAGCTCTGCCCGGTACAGCTCTGGATCAATTCCAATCAGCGCAGCGAGCTGGCCTTCGGTGAGCGTTGCTATCCCAGGCAGCGAACCCAGCGTCTTCTCTGGTTGCAGCACCTTCATGAGCCATTGAATCTGTTTGTTTGACATGAACACTCCTCTGTAATGCCAGTAGCGTAGCGCGCGTAGACGTGGGCCGTCAGCTCGCATTCGGAGTTCAGTAAGTCATTGAATTTATTATTGGATTTAGAAGTTCGGAATGCCTGCTCGAATTCTGTGGCGCACCCGTAAAAAAAATCAGTTGGCATTTTCGCTTTCCATGTCACCCGCCCGCAGAGCATTGTTCTTAATGAACGCGCGACGCGGCTCAGGTTGAATGCACTTGAGGGAACCGATGGAATTGTTGAACCAAACCTGCGACGGCCTGCGCGATGGCGCGGTCACTCGCGCCAAGAACCTGCTCCGCAGCGGTCAGCATGGACACCTCGCTGCAGGATGGCGTAGCCGTGCGTGTCGATATCGCCTGAATGTGCGGGCGCCAGCCTTGGCCTTGCTCGCGAGGTGAAAAATCTAGTTCCTCTTAAAGTTATGATCAGGTAGCATGAGTGAACGTGTTTCCTACCGCACATCTTTAAGGCCCATCGAATTGCACACTCTCTACGTATTTGATTTCCTCCAAACTGTGTCGGTCCAACTTAAGGAAATGTTGGAAGACTTGAAGGAAACGGTTCTGGATCCGAAATCACTTCTGGATTTGGCGCGTTACCAGCGCGAGGTTGGATCTCAGCAGGGCGTATACGTGGTGCATTACGAAGGCTCGCCCAAATATGTAGGCAAGGCCAACAACGTCGCCGATAGGTTGTCGCAGCATTTGACGAAGCTGCTCGGGCGGAAAGGCATCGATCCTGCTGCGATCGGATACAAGTCGCTACTGCTGGATAAAAGCATGAGCACCGCAGCCAACGAAGGCATCCTCATCTCGATGTTTAGGGCGGAGCACAAGGACATGTGGAATGGCGGCGGCTTCGGTCCGAAGGACCCAGGCAAGGAACGCGATACCACCAAGCCCGGCAAGTTCGACCAAACCTATCCGATTCTCGACGACTTCAAGATAGAGCTGAAAACGGATGAACAGAACAGGATCAAACTAGGTGAAATGTTCAACGCGATGAAAGCGCAGTTGCCGTATGTTTTCCGCTTTGATGTGCCTGCGGAGAGCCTTGAGCAAACCATCGTCCTGGCGAATGACAATCGAAGCGCGCGCCATCTGCTCCAAGCCAGCGTCACCTTCCTCGGCGAAGGTTGGAAGGGCGCGATTATCAGCTACGGGATGGTGCTCTACAAGACGACCAAGCACTACCAGTACGGCGTTGAGTTGCTGCCCTAGTTTCGAAATGTGTCATTGACGCCGCTGCGGCGCCGGCCGGCTGGCGACGCTACGCCCTTAGCAAATCACACACGCTCTCGGCCATAACCGATGCCAGACGTACCGGCACCGCATTGCCGAGTTGACGCATGATTTCCGACCAGGTCCCTTCAAACAGGAAGTTATCGGGGAAGGTCTGAATGCGGGCTGACTCGCGGACCGTGAAATAGCGAACCGATCCATCCGCGCGCCGAAGCATATTCTCACCACCGGGAACGCCGTGGTCGCCGGCCTTCAACGCCTTCGCCGGCTCGTCCATGGGACTGCCGGTATGGCCGACATACGTGCGCGCGCCAGGCTGGAAGCGGTGGGCCTGCACTTTGCCTGGATACTTCTCCGGATCGGGCAAATCGCAAATAGCGTCACGCACGGTTTCCCACGCCAGCAAGTTGGCGTCGGGATCGGCGTCGATCAGCGACTTGATTTTCTTCTCGATACCATCCGGCTTGGGCGGGCGATTTCGCGTCGCGACCTTGTGGCGATCCCAATACTCACCGGATGCCCATTGGGATAAGAGCAGCGCGTCGCTGCTGTGCGTCTCCGCAGGGTACTGCCAGATCTTGTCCTCATCCGCCCGGAACCCCACAAAGAAGACGCGCATGCGCTTCTGCGGAACGCCATAGTTCGCGGCATTCACCAGTTTGAACGTCACGCGATATTCGCTGGCGGTGCCCTTCTGCTTCAACTTCCTGAGCCGGGCCAGATGGTCGCCCCATTGCTCTTTGGCCTTGGCGATCAGCGAAGGGAACTCCAACTGCAGCAGGATGTAGTCGAAATAATCGGCGAAGGCCGCGCGAGTGAGGCCCTGCACGTTCTCGAAGACGAAGGCACGCGGCCGTGCCTCGCGCACGGCGCGCACCGCTTGTGGGAACATGTCCCGCTCGTCCAGGAAGCCACCATGCTTGCCGCCCATCGAAAACGGCTGGCAAGGCGGGCCGCCGGTGATCAGGTCGATGCCTTCGAAGGCGCCGTAATTGAATTGTTTGACGTCACCCTCGGTCACGTCAGGCCAATGGCTGATCGGATCAACGCAGTGCCGCTTGTTGTGCCGAATGGTGTTGCAAGCGTGCGTGTTCCACTCGACCACCGCGCGATGGCGGACATCATTGCCGGAAAAACCCAAGGCCAAGCCGCCGGCGCCCGCGAACAGCTCGATCGAATCGAGGGTGCGCGGCGCCAATGTCAGATGTTCTTCGAGGAGCGCGGAGGTGAGGGGCTGCTTGTACATGGTGTTCTTTTAATACGATCGGATTGAATCGATGTGGCTCCAACCAGACGTAATCTGTTAGCGCGACGCTTCCGGCGCGGCCGTGTAAGCCGACCGGAACTGCAGCAGTATAAAGCAATGCCCGACCTCAACCAACTCCGCCGACGGCCGATGAGGCACGAATTTCGTTAATTTTACTGTATGTTTAAACAGTATTCAATGCGACTTTATTGTGTTTTATCAGAACACCCTTGAATATTCTGTGTCACGTGCGATCTTTGCTCTAAATCTGTTTGAAGCGAGCGGGGGACGACATGGTCGATTCCATAGATCAGGCGGCGCGTAGCGCCGTGATGGCGCGGGTACGGGGCAAGAATACGCGGCCCGAGCTCATCGTGCGCAAACTGGTGTTCGCAGCCGGCTATCGGTACCGTTTGCATGTACGGACCCTACCCGGATCGCCGGACCTGGTTTTCCCGGGGCGGAAGAAAGTTATCTTTGTCCATGGTTGTTTCTGGCATCGCCACGACGACTGCAACCTGGCGCGTATGCCCAAGTCTCGGGTGGAGTTCTGGAGAGACAAACTCAATGGCAACAAGGCGCGAGACGCACGCAGCTACGACGCCCTGCGGCGCGCAGGGTGGCATGTGCATGTGGTGTGGGAGTGCGAGCTTGGCGATCTGGTGGCACTGGAAGAAAATTTGCGTGCGTTCCTGGGGCCGCCGGCCGGCAGTACTCTGCCCGGTGGACCCGGCGGCGGCAGTCAAGCACTTGTCGCGAACTTTCCGGCTTAGTCATTCCTGGTCTTCAAGTTCGAACACCACACTCATCGGGCTGCTGCCGGTATGCCTCTTGTAGTGCACAGCTCCGTGATAGACGAACGGCGCTCCCTTGCCGTTAGCGAGTTTGCCTTCACGAGTGAACAAGTGCACTCTAGTTCCATCGGTTGCATGCCCAATGATCTCACGTCCCTTTTTGCTGCTTGGCGTCGTTGAGTTCTGGCTTTGCCAATGAAACGTTTTGTCGTCGATCCAATGGTCAAGGTAGCGGTGGTCTTCTTGCTTGCCTTGTTTATTCAGCGTCACCAGCAGAATCACCGCATGCTTGTTCGCCAACGAGACGTGACCGGTATTCCAGTTTCCTGGATTGAACTCCTCGCCAAACAGCGGTGGGATATCTTCTCGGAAGAAGGACTGTCCAATCGCGAGATCGATCGGATCGATAACGGCTTTAAGGCGGGCCAAGGTGCGCATGTCCTCCGTTGCAGGCATGTCCTCATAATCCTGGTTGTTTGCACGGAGCAGATATCCACCGTCAGCAGCCTTCACCACTGTGCGTAGCAGGTACTGACTTCCTTCTCCGGTTTCATCCTGGCGCTCGATGGCCATGACTGTGCCGGTGATCGAGCCAGCGCGTGTCGGGTTGATATGTTCCAGCAGAAGGAAGTCACCATCGACGATGGGATGCTTACCGCCGTTCATGGAATTCCC
Source organism: Duganella caerulea (assembly GCF_040362985.1). Lineage (NCBI taxonomy): Bacteria > Pseudomonadati > Pseudomonadota > Betaproteobacteria > Burkholderiales > Oxalobacteraceae > Duganella > Duganella caerulea. Next base: position 29,033 of record NZ_BPWJ01000017.1, read on the forward strand.
CGAGGCGCGAGCGATGAAATATCGTTCCGGGTCCAGTTGGCCGTAGCTTGGAGCAAGCGAGCGATATTCCTCGGCGTCCGCAGTCCCTGTTTTGAAATGACCGCAGGCGATTTTTAGATTGGGGAAGTAAGGTAGTTCTGCCCGACTGTTCGTCTTGGCATTTCGACTGAACGGAAGGACGTTGTCGGAAGCCTCGGAGCTCACCCGCCGTATTTCATAAGCCGCCAAGCGGTAGTCAATCAACTCCTGCACCATCGCTTCAAAGCGTTCTCGTTGATGCGACGACAGGGCGAACGAAGGCTTAAAGATGCCGTTGATAACCTCGAAGAAAATTCCGCTCTTTACCGTGCGAGTAGCGCCGGTCCACGCGTTGATCGGATTCTCCAACCAATATCGATGCCACGCCTCCGAAGTGCCGTCCTTCCATTGAAGCTGTGTCGCAGGAAGATCCGATAGCAGGCTGCGGCGACGTTGCAGTACCTGCCACGAACGTTCGGCAAGTGCATTGGTGGTAGGCGCTTCGTCCCAACCGTTTAGCTCTTGGAACGCCTCAAGCAAGACCATCTTGAAGCTTTTGGTCATGGCCGTGATTTCCACATCGCGCAAGAAGGTGCGATGTGTCGTCGCGATCTGTTGCTCCTCGATGTGCAGGTCACCCATTTCTTCGACCAGTGCGAACCAGCTGCCGTAGTCATTGCGCATCGATTGCATGCTGACCCCGGAACGATAAAACTCAGCGAGTGTCGGGCGTCTGTCGAGGCTGTCTCGCATCGCGACATAGTCGTTTTTGATGCCCTCGCTATCGAGGGACTTGAGGAACTCGATCAGTTTTAAATCGTAGTTCACATAGCAGCCGTCGGGAAGCTGGAGACGTTGCGCCTCGACCTGTCTGGCGAAGCCCGCCAATTTCTTAAAGTTCGCCTCGATGCCGAATAGCGCTTGCGGCTTGTGCAGAAAACTTTTGTGGTTGCCGATGAAATCAAGGACGATCAATTTTTCCTTGCCGTGGCATTTACGGAGACCTCGACCCAATTGTTGAAGGAAGAGGATTTTTGACTCTGTCGGCCGCAGCATCATTACCGTGTCGATCTCCGGCAAGTCGACGCCTTCATTGAACAGGTCCACAGAGAAGATCACACTCAGAGTGCCCATCTTTAAGCGGCTTAGTGCATCCGCACGGCTCAGCGGCGAGCCGGCGTAGACTGCCGCGCTCGCGATACCGGCTTTTAAAAATTGCGCCGCCATGAATTCAGCATGCGCAATGGAGACGCAGAAAGCTAAGGTGCGCTCCTGCTTGTGTTGCTCCCATTCTTGTAGCGCGTGCTTGGCACGCGCCAAGGTCGCTAATTTATTCGACAGCTGCTCAGGATCGAAGCGGCCGCTACGCCAAGGTATTTCATCGTAGTTGACTGTGTCGTCGTAAATCCCGTAGTAATGAAACGGCACCAGCAACTTTGATTCAATGCCACTGAACAGGCCGCAGTTGAAGACCAGGTTGTCGTCGCACAGGGTCAAGATGTCGGACTGGTCCGATCGGTCCGGCGTCGCCGTTAATCCGAGTAGGAAGCGCGGCGAGAAATACGCCAGCAAACGGCGATATGTGGCTGCTGCCGCGTGATGGAACTCGTCGATAACGATGTAGTCGAAATGATGCGGCGAGAACCGTTCCAGATGGACGTTGCGGCTCAGGGTTTGGACTGATGCACAAAGCACATCCACTTCCGTGTCCCGCGTTTCACCCGCATACAGGCCGACCCGCGCGCGAGGCCGAATTCTTAAAAACGTCTCAGCGGCCTGATTCAAAATCTCTTCGCGATGGGCGACAAATAGCACGCGTTTGGCGCCGAATTGTTCCGCATCGAAGGCCGCGAGCCAGGTCTTACCCAGTCCAGTGGCCAGCACGATCAATCCTCGGCCGTAGCCTTCGTCCCGCGTTTCCGAAAGGGCGAATAGTGCATCCCTTTGTACGGTGGTTGGGATCGGTGGCGGGTCTTGTTCCAGGCTGCCCGGTGCGACGATGCGGGGAAGCGGGACACGGCGTGCCTCATATTGTGCTATCCACTGGTCAGTGAGGGCGACGCTGCGCGTATCGGAAAATAACTCTTCGAATCTTGAACGGGCTTCGAGGAAGCCATTGTCGCCGGGATAATCGATCCGGTAATTCCATTCCAGTCCATTTTGCAGCGCTTGTCTGCTGATATTGCTGGAGCCGATGAACGCCGTTCCGGTAAGACCTTCCGCGTGGTCGAACTTCGCAAACAAATAGGCTTTCAAATGGAAGCTGCCTCCGGCGGACTCATACACTTTTACTTGTGCGCCCAGGCCCTGCAGTATCATCAGAAGTCGTAACGCTTCGGGATCCGTCACGTCGAGGTAGTCGCTGGTGAGCACACGTACGCGTGCGGGCGGGAGTTCTTGCAGCGTGTCTCCTTTTAGCGCGCTCTGCAGATCTGCCAATAGCAACCGAAGCCCGGTTGTCTTGATGAACGCGACTGCCATGTCGATGTCGGAAGCCCGTGCGATCGCGGCGCCGATGTGCGGCAAGAACGGATCTGTACCGCCGGTGACTAAGCGCTCTTTGATCGTCTTGGATTTGAACACCATCGCGTTCAGCCATTGCTCGGTACGACCCGGGCGTTGGTCGGCCGAGATCCAATACTCGACATTGCTGAAATCTGGAAGAATGGATAGCCAGGCGTGCAACTGGTTTTCGTTGACATCCGTGAAGTGACGACCATCTTGGATCCGCTCGCCGACGCCGAGTTTAAAGCTCAGATAGAATGCGCCGCCGGGTTTGAGCGCGCTCCAGAGACGCTTGAGCGCGGAGGGTAGCTCTTCCTGCGGGAGGTGCAATAGGCTGGCGCAAGCCCAGATTCCGTCGTAGCAAAGCTGTTCGCTGACGTGGGAGAAATCGCGCAGCGCGACTTTGATGCCTGTATGCTCGCTAGCCAAGCGCACAAGCTCAGCCGAGCCATCAAATGCGGTGACGCGGTAGCCTCGTTGAAGAAATGCCTTAGTGTCTCGCCCCGATCCGCAGCCCGCATCCAAAACCCGTCCGCCTGCGCTAACCGACGATAAAAATCTGTCGTGAAGGATGGACATGTCGACATCAACAGTGTTTGTGAAGAAGAGCGTCGCGTTTTGATCGTAATAGTCGAGGGTTGTGGTCATCGTCCAAAGGCGTATTGTTTTCTGTTACAGCTATCTTACCCTGGTGACTATGGCTAATGCTTAATAGGCAAAATAAAAAAGCCAACCGGAATTCGCTTGGCTTGTTTTAACGACGCTGGTTGTAATGATCTCTATGAATCGCACCGTTTAAGATGCTTCGTCCTTGGTCTGCGCAGCTTGGTTAACAGCAGCGTTCTCAGAAGTCGTCTCCGGCCAAGATTGTTGAGAATTTAGCTCTGCGGTGAGATTGCCCAGGCGCGCTCTAAGCATAGCTCGATCAATGTTCTCAACCGACATCGCCATCCCTGGCGCGCCCGACAAGATGCTAACAATTCGATCGCGCTCGTCTTCGAGTTCGCGAACTCTCGCCTGCGTTTCGATTGCTATCGCTATTTCATTCTGCTTTTCGCGAGCACGCACATCATCCTGCAGACTTTTCTCCACCTGATCAACTCCTGCTTTGATCTCGGGAAAACGTTCCGCTGCAAACCGTAGAAATTGACTGAACTCATAAATATGGAAAGCCTGATCTGAAATCGTTTGAAATTCCTCGATCAGCTCAGGACGGGGACCCACTTTACGACCTTTGTGAATCCACCACCAGTCCTCTTTTGCATCATCTGAAATAAAAATGATTGGTCGTTTATCGGCTTTCGCCTTGCCGATCATGTCCTTCCAAATAATCAGATCACCATACTTATCGAATTCTCCGAGATCTTTTTTCGCGTCTTTGTAGCCAGGTGGGATTTTTTTTGCATAACGATCGTCGCCCTCCTTCTTAATACCATTAAGTTGCTCAGTCCGCCACTTTTCTCCAATTCGACCATCCAAGAGCTGAGTGAGTCGCTTGACCGCGGCGGCAATATCCTCGGTCGGATGTGCAGCACGTGAGGTCGCCATTCGCGCACGAAAATCCGCCGAGAACATATCCAAGGCGGCTAATTCCTTTGCAACGCTGATCGTCGGATGGGCGCGAAGCTGCTTGAGCCGCTCGCGCGCTTTATCGATTGTAGCTTCCTGATCTTTGATCAACACATCATATGCATCCTGCGCGCCTAGCTCGACATCTAAGCGATTCCGATGAAACTCCAACCCAACCTGGTATGGAATCCAAAGAGATTCTTTTAGCGCGTCGAACAACCGCAAAAGCTCTTCGCGAACGGCGGCGGGATGACGGAGGCAGTGCAACAAGACGTTCGCATCGGGGACGAAAATGGCGTTCTCCCACAACGCTGCGGCTTCGGCCGCAGACTTCGGATACCAGCCCGGATATTTATCTCTCATCCTTACTCCAACCAGGCCAGTTTTTCAATACCAAGCCTATGCGCGGCCTCTCTAATAAGCTGGCGAGATCGTTCGGTTTCAGTTTTTCCACTTTCAAGCAGGACTACACCGAACGATCTAAATGTAGTTTGCGCGCGACCGCGTTCGAAAACTGCCATCAGTATTGACTTCCAGTCGCGGCTTCGCCCCCAACCGATGACTCGGCCATCCTCAGTTCGCCGTCCATGTGGTTTGATATAAACGTGAACGGTGTGATCGGAGGAGCTAAGACCGAGTAAGCGCCAGACTTCGTCTTCATTTAACGAGAGTCGCGCCCTGAGATATGGTTTTATTAAGGAGTCCTTAATGTAGACTCGCACTTTCCGAGCATCCATCACATGGGCTAGTTGGCCACCGATGGAGGCATTCCGCGTCCATAGTTCATAGTAGCGCGCTCGTTCCACGTCCGGGAGCGACATCCAACCGAGCTCATCACACTGCTGCCAGAGCTTATCCCTCAAGTTATCACGTAACGCTGTTGAGACAGAGGTCATTGGATTCCGCCCCTAGCATGAGGCGCTGGGAAATCAAAAGCAGGAAGTTCGAGTGTTGGGTCGCCCTCGCGAGTGAACAGATTCGCTTGATCCTTCATCCAATCAACCATGAACGAACCAGCTCCCTCGTCACGAAATTGTACGATGCCCGGCAGGTGCAGCCGCTCGATGTTCCCTCGGATAGCCTTTTCAAGCTCGACAACCTCGGCTAAGCGGCGAAGGTCGCTAACGAAATCTAGAACGACGACTTTATTTTTCCTTGGACTAATGCGTAGTCCTCGCCCCAACTGCTGCACAAAGATCCGACGGCTGTGTGTGACGCGCATGAATACAATCATGTCGACGTCAGGCACATCTACGCCCTCATTAAATAAATCACGAGTTGTAACCACATCGAGGGTCCCCTTTCGGAATGCAGCCATTGCTCGATCACGTTCTCGAGGGGGCATTTCGCCAGTTATTGGTTCAGCGCGAAAGCCGAAGAGCCTCAGCATGGCCGCGAAGCTTTCGGCGTGGGCCACCGAGGAACAGAATATTATTGCCGAGCGCCGGACTTCTTTATCGAATGTGTCCCGAATCGCGCGCGCTGCCTCCTCGTCACGTGTTGGCAGCAATAATAGTTTGTTGAGCTGCATGATTGAATAGCGGTTGCTTGAGTGCGATCGCACAAATGACCAGTCAATATTGTCGGCGAGCAGACGGTAATCCGCCTCGCAGAGAAAACCTCGCTTGAGGCCTTCGGCGATACCAATTCGTACGACGGGAGGACCCAGCAGGAAATCAATATCATAGCCATCACCACGCCATGGCGTCGCTGTGACGCCACCGATCATCGCGTGCGCCATCTTATCAGTCACGCGGCGGAAGGTGTCTGAGCCGACATGGTGCGCTTCATCGATCATTACAACCCCGAAGTCTGGTAATTCGTCGAGGCGGGAAACAGCGCTTTGAACGGTCGCGAACGTAATCCCATTCCATTCGCTCGGAAACTCACCACCGATCAGGCGGTGTGTCGGGACCCATTTTGGAAGCTGATCCCAAAATGCTTTCTGCAATTGTTCGACTAACTCTCTGGTCCCGGCGAGTACCAATGCTCTCCCTCCAGGAATCGCCTCATCGCGAAAGAGCTGCGCGATACTCTCTGCCAAGACGACTGTTTTTCCAAGTCCTGTAGCAAGAACGACCTGTCCCCGGCCAGTTTCGCGTAGCGAATCTACGAATTGATTTACAGCATCGCGCTGATAATCGCGTAGCTCTCGTCTGCTAGGCGGGTATTCAGGGCTACGCCTCGCCATTTCGAGCAAGGTTACCGGCTCAAGAATACCGATCTCTATACCTAACGCGGCCCAGCGACGAACGGCTGCTTGCATCGCCGGGCCGGGCCGACGGCTTGTGGCGACGTAGAGCCGATCGGCCTGATAATAACGCGCCGCTTCGCCGACTTGATCCACAGCTGCCGGAGATGGATAGCCGCTAGTTGTGAATTTGCATTGGATCACCCATACTTCAGAGTTCTTGACTGCGAGGACATCGGCCCCGACGTCGCCTGAACCACCAATAAGCCTTACATCCTCAAATCCATTGCATACTAGCAGCCGAGCAATATCACGCTCGAAGGCTTGCCATGGCCCTCTTAGCAAGCGCTGAGTGTGGAGAAAAGGCACCAGTGTCACGTCACGACATCCGGTCGGAGAAGCCGGAGCGAACATGTCGCTCGGATTACAGTGTCACGGGAGGCTCGCGCCAGATCCGCTGGCGTTTGATCGGCGAGCCATATGGCGTCGCCCAAGTACGCATCAAAGCGAGCGACGGTTGTAGCCTTCGCGTCATTCGTGACGTCAGCGGCTCCAAAGTCAAGGACAGCATATGCATCCTCCCAATACCCTCCGTCAAGAAATAGCTCAGGATGGCGCGTGAAAAATCGACGTACCGTATTACCGTCTGCGTAGTCCCAATATCGGCCGTCCACAATCAAAGCTCGTGGGTCGGCGACACCTCGACCGGCCATCCTGCGAGCGATGTCCCCTTTCTCACGATCGGACAGCTCGTCGTACACCGACTGGGCAGATAGTCCCTCTATAAGACGCGTCACCGAGCGGCAGATATCACTCAGAATACTACTCGCGAGAGCGATAATCTCCTGTTCGTCAAGCCGAGTGTCGCCACAATACTCAGAGCGAAATTCCGCGAGAACGATCGCTGGCGTCGCATCTTGTCGATGACCGCGAAGAAATTCAATCGTTCGATAGGTGAGATCGACCAGCAGCGCGTCGAGGGGCGTCATTGTCGAGGATCGAAACATTTCGTGTGTCGTATCGACGAGGTATGCATAGGTGCGTGTCGCGACGTTATCCAAGTGAAGCGCCCAAGGTTGGCCCGCTGGCAGTTGCGGGTCAGTCGGATCGACTGAGAAAGCTTCCACGTCGAACTCTGCACGGAATGTCGGATGAATGTACTTGCGAGTAAGTTCGTATATCGGGCGTCGCGCAGGGGCAGGCGCGACCGGTGCAATTTAAGGAAGCTGTTCACCGCTCGGTGGGCCGCTGTATGGACCTTCTGTATTGGAGTCCCCCCCGAAAAAGCCGGGAGGAATCAATATCCCGTCGCCGGTGTTAGGCGTATCGCCCAAAATTTTGGCATCTTGTTCCTCGACGAGTTGCCACCAGCGCTCGTCCGTCAAATAATCGGGGTCAGCATTGGCAAACAAGCTAGCCATCTGTAAGGCGCGATCATTGTCCTGAACGACCATAATTCGAGACCATAAACCGTTCTTGCCTTGAGGGCTGGTGCGACGGAAAGCCTGGAAAAGTTTATACAGTGGACTTTGGTTGCCGTAGAAACCCTTCTGTCGTGCGCTGTTGGGCCGCAATGGACCCTCGCCGCGAACAACCTGGATCATTTCAGCCCACGCTGGATCATCGCGTTCGAAGCGATTTTTGGTATAGCTTACTTGGCAATGGTCGAGGTGGATCTCTCCTACGAAACGCCCTCGGCTTCGTGGATCATCGATCGGATACTCTACCTCTTGATTTTCCCCATCGCTCCAAACGAAAAGATCTTTGCTCCCGATCTCAATCTTTCGGCCGTTTCTAATGAAGTCAATACCGAAATCTGTTTTGTCCAAATATCGTTGAAGGCCGACCCAGCCTTTGACCTTTCGTGGAGTCTCCAGGATGGTGCAGTTTGCGCTTCCAGTAGGACATTGCTCTTGATCGCTTGTCAGCGTACGCATACAGTGTTCGCAATATCGCCGCGGGGCGAGCGCGATATCAAACTGCTCCACCGCTCCAACAATGGTGCCGTCAGGCAGCTCGATGGATCGGCTTGGATCCCATACACAAGGCCGAAGCGGCGAGACTCTCATGCCACTTAACATCAAGCGGATCGCACCTGCTTCGGAATTGGATAAAAGCGCCGAGTATGTCTTGGCTAGGTGTTTTTTTATGGTCGTTCTGTTGTTGGCGCGCGCTAAGTACGCACGCTGCTCCGGCTTGAGTCGCGTTATTATGATTTCCGTGCCGTGGTCCTCATGATTTAACTTGGCTCGCGTCTGCCTCGGGACTTTGTAATTTCCGGAGGAGCGAAGTTCTTCCAGATCGATGCGGACGCCAATCTGTTCCGGATCGCCTCGACGGCTAGTCCAAATCTCCGTCACAACACCAAGACGGGCCGTCGCGATATTGAAGCCCATGCCGAATAGTCCTAGCTTCGATAGCGGATCGTTACCCGACCATCCTGCTCGAAGAGCATTCTCCAATGTCTCTAAGGACATCCCAGGACCATTGTCCTTTAATGATACTCGTGCATTTTCGGTGTCTGCTGTAGGTATGCTAACTGCAATTTCCGGATGTGCAATCGGCGTACCTGCCCTCATGGCATCAATGAAGCCGTCAATGGAGTTGTCGATGAGCTCAGCTAAGCATCGCCATTGCTCAAGATTGATCTCTCCGAGCATTTGCAATACTCGGGGTGTTGGTGTGATGTCCAATTCCTGTGTCATTTCTCACCTTGTTGAGGCTTTAGTCCGCAGTGCCCTTAGCACGGAACGGTTCGCATCGGACAATCGGACGATTCGGGCAGTTGAGTGTCTTCCGGCAAGCCGGAAATGGACCGAAGCGGTGAAAAGAACCGCAGCCCAAACAAGCGCCAACCTGTACGACAAGCGGTTTGCTTGGGACTATTCTTGGTGCCCTGGTGCAGAATCGAACCACCGACACGAGGATCTTCCATCCTGTGTCATCAATTACTCACTGATGCATGTCGACTTTTGCCTTTCACGTTTGCGAAAATAATAGATCGGCCGCCCGACTAGGTTCCTAGTCGCAGAATTATGGCGTCAGTTGCATATAGTCAGTTACATGTAATTTGACTCTATGGCAGCTAACCCTGCTTACACGTCGATATTACCAGCCCGCAGAGCATTGTTCTCAATGAACGCGCGGCGCGGCTCAACATCATCACCCATCAGCGTCGTAAAGATCTGATCCGCAGCAATCGCATCCTCAATCTGCACCTTCAGCAGACGACGAACGGTCGGATCCATGGTGGTCTCCCACAGCTGATCCGGGTTCATCTCACCCAGACCTTTGTAGCGCTGCTTGGACACCACACGTTCCGCCTCGTCGCGCAGCCACTCCATCGCCTGGTGGAAGTCCACCACGGCCGATTCCTTGGTGCGCTCGCCTTCGCCGCGGCGCACGTAGGCGCCTTCGCCGATCAGGCCCTTGAACGTGGCCGCCGCGCTGGCCAGCACGCCGTAGTCCGCGCCCTGCACGAAGTCCGCGTCGATCGCGCTGACCTTCACGTTACCGTGGTGCATACGCTCGATGCGCAGCGCGTGTTTCTCGGACAGCTCATCCGATATCACCGTCACCTTCACGCTGATGTCGTTGATCTCCGCCACCAGCGCGCGCGCCGATGCCTCGGCCTGCTCCTGCGTATCCAGGTTCAAGGTCACGCCGGTCATGATGGCGGTCAGTGCGGCACGGTCGATCACGCGCGTCAGACGCATCATGATGATGTTGGCCAGGTTGAACTGGCGCACCAGCTCGGCCAGCGGTTCGCCGACGATAGGATCGGCGCCTTCGCGCGGCATCAGCGCGGCGGTGTTCAGCGCCACGTTCATCATGTAGCTTGCTTCTTCCGCGTCATCCTTCAGGTAGCGCTCGTCGCGGCCGGCCTTGACCTTGTACAGCGGCGGTTGCGCGATGTAGATGTGGCCGCGCTCGACCAGCTGCGGCATCTGGCGATAGAACAGCGTCAGCAGCAGCGTGCGGATGTGGGCGCCGTCGACGTCCGCATCGGTCATGATGATGATGCGGTGGTAGCGCAGCTTTTCGACGTTGAATTCGTCCGGGCCGATCGACGTGCCCAGCGTGGCGATCAGCGTGGTGATCTGTTCCGACGACAGCATCTTCTCGAAGCGCGCCTTCTCCACGTTCAGCACCTTGCCTCGCAGCGGCAGGATGGCCTGGAACTTGCGGTCGCGGCCCTGCTTGGCGGAGCCGCCTGCGGAGTCACCCTCGACGATGTACAGTTCGCACAGCGCCGGATCTTTTTCCTGGCAGTCGGCCAGCTTGGCCGACAGGCCCAGGCCGTCCATCACGCCTTTGCGGCGGGTCAGGTCGCGGGCCTTGCGGGCCGCTTCGCGCGCGCGCGCCGCTTCGACGATCTTGCCGCAGATGATCTTGGCGTCGTTCGGTTTTTCCTGCAGGTAGTCGGCCAGCGTCTTGGCGACGATCTCTTCAACCGGGCCGCGCACTTCGGACGACACCAGCTTGTCCTTGGTCTGCGACGAGAACTTCGGCTCCGGCACCTTGACCGACAGCACGCAGGTCAGGCCTTCGCGCATGTCGTCGCCGGAGATTTCCACCTTGGCCTTCTTGGCGAATTCCTGCTCGTCGATGTACTTGTTGATCACGCGGGTCATCGCGGCGCGCAGGCCGGTCAGGTGGGTGCCGCCGTCGCGCTGCGGGATGTTGTTGGTGAAGCACAGCACCTGTTCGTTGTAGGCGTCGTTCCACTGCATCGACACGTCCACCGAGATGTTGGTGCCCTGGTCCGACAGGCGCTCGCCGGTGGCCTGGAACACGGTCGGGTGCAGCACGGTCTTGGCTTTGTTGATGTACTCGACGAAGCCGCGGGTGCCGCCTTCGAACGCGAAGATTTCTTCCTTGCCGGTGCGCTGGTCGGTCAGCTTGATGTTGACGCCGTTATTCAGGAACGACAGTTCGCGGATACGCTTGGCCAAAATCTCGTAGTGGAATTCGACGTGGCCGAAGATGGTCTCGTCGGCCCAGAAGTGCACGTCGGTGCCGCGCTTGTCGGTTTCGCCGATGACCTTGATCGGCGAGACGGCCACGCCGTCGCGCGTTTCCAGTTCGCGGTTGACCGGCACGCCGCGCGCGAATTCCATGAAGTGGACTTTGCCGTCGCGGCGGATGGTCAGCTTCAGGGTTTTCGACAGCGCGTTCACGCACGATACGCCCACGCCGTGCAAACCGCCCGACACCTTGTACGAGTTCTGGTCGAACTTGCCGCCGGCGTGCAGCTCGGTCATGACGATCTCGGCGGCGGAGCGCTTCGGATCGTGCTTGTCGTCCATCTTCAGGCCGGTCGGCACGCCGCGGCCGTTGTCGGTGATCGAGATCGAGTTGTCCGAGTGGATGGTGACGTGGATTTCCGTGCAGTGGCCGGCCAGCGATTCGTCGATGGAGTTGTCCAGCACTTCGAACACCAGGTGGTGCAGGCCGGTGCCGTCCGAGGTGTCGCCGATGTACATGCCCGGTCGTTTGCGGACGGCTTCCAGACCTTCGAGGATCTGGATCGATGCTGCGCCGTATTCTTCGGTTTTGGCCGGTACTGGGACTGGATTCTCTTCTGGGATGGCGGACATGTGCTGCTTTCTCTGTTATCGATTACTGGTGTTCTGACGGCGGCTGCAAAAAAAACTTAAATACGCATCGGCATGACGACGTACTTGAAGTCGGCATTGTCCGGGATCGAGATCAGCGCGGACGAGTTCGAATCGCCCAGCGCGACGTTGACCTGGTCGCACTTCAGGTTGTTCAACACGTCCAGCAGGTAGGTGACGTTGAAGCCGATGTCGACGCTGTCGCCGCCGTAGTCGATCTCCAGTTCTTCCACCGCTTCCTCCTGGTCCGCGTTGGTCGAGCTGATCTTCATGCTGCCCGGCGTGATGATGCAGCGCACGCCCTTGAACTTATCGCTGGTCATGATGGCGGCGCGTTGCAGCGAGCGCAGCAGCTCATCGCGGCCGATCGTGAATTCGTTCTTGTAGCCTTTCGGGATTACGCGCGTGTAGTCGGGGAACTTGCCCTCGACCAGCTTGGAGATCAGCTCGATGTCGGCAAAGGTCAGCTTGACCTGGTTGGCGGCGATGTCCAGCTGCACGGTCTCGTCGTTCTCTTCCAGCAGGCGCTGCAGTTCGATGATGGTCTTGCGCGGGATGATCACTTCCTGGCGCTCGAACGATTGCTCGGTCTCGACCTGGCAGAAGGCCAGGCGGTGGCCGTCGGTGGCCACGGCGATCACGTTCTTGCCGTCCAGGACCAGCAGCAGGCCGTTCAGGTAGTAGCGGATGTCCTGCTGGGCCATCGAGAAGTGCACCATGTTGAACAGGTGCTTCAGGGTCTTCTGCGGCAGCGTGACGGAGGCACTGTAGCTGTCGGCCTGCTGCACGGTCGGGAATTCCTCGGCGGCCAGGGTCTGCAGCGCGAAGCGCGATTTGCCGGTCTGGACCGTCAGGCGCTTGTTCAGCAAGGTCATCGTCACGTCGCCCGATTCAGGCAGCGCGCGCAGGATGTCGAGCAGCTTGCGCGCGGCCACGGTGGTGCCGGTCACTTCGCTGCCGGAGCCGATGTCGGCGTTGGTGGTGATCTGGACTTCCGTGTCGGTCGACAGGAAGGATACGCTCTCGCCCTCTTTGCGGATGAGGATATTGGCCAGAATCGGCATAGTGTGCCGACGCTCGACAATACCGCTCACGATCTGCAGTGGCCGGAGAAGGGTATCTCGGGTGGTTTTGACCAATTGCATAGATTATCCTCAATAGTAAAGATTAAACGATATTTTTATAACTATATTGCCTTGTGAGCAGCCGTGCTTTTTTGCCTAGATCATAAAGGCATTCCTATCGTCCGGCTAGCCTTTCAGCGTTTGCTCCAGCACGTGCAGCTCGTGGTTGCATTCCGGGTTCTTGGTGCGGTCCAGCGCGATCTTGCGCACCGCGTGCAGCACGGTCGTGTGGTCGCGGCCGCCGAACAGTTCGCCGATCTCGGGCAGGCTCTTCTGCGTCAGCTCCTTGGCCAGGTACATCGCGATCTGGCGCGGCCGCGCGATGTTGGCCGGGCGACGCTTGGAGTACATGTCGGCCACCTTGATGTTGAAGAAGTCCGCCACCGTCTTCTGGATGTTCTCCACCGAGATCTGGCGGTTCTGCACCGACAGCAAATCCTTCAGCGCTTCCTTGACGATGTCGATCGTGATGTCCTTGCCGTGGAAACGCGAGTACGCCAGGATCTTGCGCAGCGCGCCTTCCAGCTCGCGCACGTTGGAGCGCAGATGCTTGGCCACGAAGAAGGCGACGTCGTCCGAGAAGGTCACGCCTTCCTGCTTGGCCTTCTTGAGCAGAATCGCCACGCGCATCTCCAGCTCGGGCGGCTCGATCGCCACCGTCAGGCCGGAATCGAAGCGCGAGATCAGGCGGTCGTCCATGCCGGTGATTTCCTTCGGATAGGTATCCGAGGTGATGATGATCTGCTTCTTGGCCGCGATCAGCGCTTCGAACGCATAGAAGAACTCTTCCTGCGTGCGGCTCTTCCCGCCGAAGAATTGAATATCATCGATCAGCAGCATGTCGAGCGAGTGATAGTAGTGCTTGAAGTCGTCGAAGCCCTTGCGCTGGTAGGCCGTCACCACGTCGCGCACGTACTGCTCGGCGTGGATGTAGCGGATCTTGGCGCCTGGCTGGTCGGCCATCACCTGGTTGCCGATCGCGTGGATCAAGTGGGTCTTACCCAGGCCGACGCCGCCGTAGAAGAACAGTGGGTTGTACGACACGCCCGGATTGTTGGCCACCTGGATGGCGGCGGCGCGCGCCAGCTGGTTGGCCTTACCGGTGACGAAGCTGTCGAAGGTGAGGTCGGTGTTGATGCGGCTCTGCTCGCGGCGCGGCGCGGCCGAGGCCGGCAGTTCGGGCACCGACGGCACCGGATCGTTCGCACGGGCGTTGCCGTTCGGCGCGCCGTCGTTGTAGTCGGGAGCGGGCACCACGGTGGCCGGTTTTTTCGGCAGCGCCAGACGCGGGTCGAGCACGAACTGCACCTCGGTCGGCGCTTCCCAGTACTGGCACGCCAGCGCGGTGATGCGGCTGGCGAACTGGGTCTTGACCCAGTCCAGCTTGAACCGGTTGGGCGCGGCCACACGCAGCTTGCCCGCCTCGTAGTCGAGGGGGATGAGCGGTTTTATCCACGCGCTGAACTGTTGCGGCGTCAGCTCCAGCTCCAGCTGGGCGGAGCAGGTCTGCCAAAAATTTTCCATGAATCTTTATCTATTCTTTACTGCTGATCAGGGTGTCGGTGAACCTGGGTTCGCCACACGTAACGCGCTATTCTACTCTCGCCGGCGCAAGTTATCCACAGGCACGACGCTTATTTTCGCAGTCCCGGCGGCCCCGGCGCGGCCGCCGGCGGCCATCAGTTGTTGACAAGCGGGAGCTAAATGTTGATAATTCAGGGTTCCCCGCCCGTATTCCTAGTTTATTCACATGAACGTCAATATGGAGTAAGCGTGGATTTAGCGGGCGATGAGATGGACCCAGCTTGTGCCGGTAGCGTTGGCATGGGTGCGCGAAGTGTCATTGGCACCAAAAACTGACGGGGCCACAACCCGATTTTGCATTTTTTTCTGCTTTTAGCGAGACCAACATGAAACGTACTTACCAACCTTCCGTTGTACGCCGTAAGCGTACCCACGGCTTCCGCGCACGTATGGCTACCCGTGGTGGCCGTCAAGTGCTCAACGCACGTCGCGCCAAAGGCCGCAAGCGTCTGGCTGTATAAGCCAACTGCTTGTTAGCTGATCGCGTGGAAAGCTGTATTTCAAGCGGCTCGACAGGCGAAGGTTCACACGACTTCGCGCGCGTTCGGCGTATCGTTAAAACGGATGAATTTTCATCCGTTTTTCGTTTGCGCCCTACCCAGAAAAGCGCGCACTTCGTGCTTTACACCCGTCTGAATGAATTGCCGCATGCGCGGCTGGGCGTCGTTGTGGCCAAGCGATTTGCGCCGCGCGCCGTCACGCGCAACACGATCAAGCGCGTCACCCGCGAACTGTTCCGCCAGACCAGCCTGCCTGCGATCGATTGCCTGATCCGCCTGGCCAAGCCGGTCAACAGCAAGGACGGGCCGGCCACCACCGCCAAGCTGAAAGCGGCTTTGCGGGTGGAACTGGCACGCCTGTTCGCGCAGGCCAAGACGGCCAAGCCGCCCAAACCGGCCTTGCCTTCGGCGCCGCCGCCTCCATCTGAGGCCCCATGAAAACTCTGCTACGCTTGCTGCTGCGCTTTTACCAGCTGGCCATCAGCCCGCTGATGACGCCGAGCTGCCGCTTTCATCCGAGCTGCTCGAACTACGCGCTGGAAGCGTTGCAGGTGCATGGCGCCGCCAAGGGCAGCCTGCTGGCGGTCAAGCGCGTGTGCCGCTGCCATCCATGGAATCCGGGCGGGCATGACCCCGTCCCCCCCGCGGACGGCAAAACGAATTCCTCTACGACCGCTTGCGGTTGCAACCACTCCTGACAAATAGCCTAATGGATATCAATAAACGTACCATCCTGTGGATCGTGTTTGCCGTGTCGCTGGTAGTTCTCTGGAACAACTGGATGGTCTCGACAGGCAAGCCTTCCATGTTTGCTCCCGCCCCGGCGCAAACCGCCAAGGCCGCGGAAGCGAAGAAATCCGAACTGCCGGCCGCCTCCGCGACCGCGGCTGCCGGCGCTTCCGCACTGCCGGGCGCGCCCGCCGCGGCCGAGCCGTTCAAGAGTGAGCGCATCACCGTCACCACCGATCTGTTCCGTGTCGACGTCGACACCCTGGGCGGCACCATCAAGCGCCTGGAACTGCTGAAGTTCAAGGACGGCGTGGACCCGACCAAGAACCAGGTGCTGTTCGACGTGGACGCCGGCACCGGCAGGACCTATCTGGCCCAAACCGGCCTGATCGGCGCGCCCGGCCTGCCGAACCACCAGACCGGCTTCGTGGCCAAGCCAGG
Source organism: Duganella caerulea (assembly GCF_040362985.1). NCBI lineage: Bacteria > Pseudomonadati > Pseudomonadota > Betaproteobacteria > Burkholderiales > Oxalobacteraceae > Duganella > Duganella caerulea. The sequence goes on from NZ_BPWJ01000017.1 coordinate 45,312, forward strand.
CCCGCGCATGCTGGGCGATGGCAACCAGGTGCAACTGGTGCTGGAAGCGGAATCGGCCGGCGTCAAGCTGACCAAGACCTTCACCTTCAAGCGCGGCGATTACGTGATCGACGTGCGCCACGACGTGACCAACGTCGGCACCGCCCCGGTCAAGCCTGAGCTGTACCTGCAGCTGGTCCACGACGGCAACAAGCCGGCCGGCGACTCCTACTTCAACAGCAGCTACACCGGCCCGACGCTGTACACCGCCGAAGACCACTACAAGAAGCTGAAGTTCGACACGCTGGAAAAAGAAGCCGCCGAAGCCGCCAAGACCGGCAAGGATGCCGTGCAGGATCACCCGACCAAGGCCGACAACGGCTGGTTCGCGATCTCGCAGCACTTCTTCGTCTCGGCCTTCGTCCCGCAGGACAAGCTGGCGCGCACCATCTTCACCAAGAAAGTGACGACCAACCAGTACGCGATCGGCACCATCCAGCAGCTGGGCACGCTGGCGCCGGGCGCCACCGTCAGCAACGACGCGCGCCTGTACTCCGGTCCGCAGCAATCGAAGCTGCTGGAAAAAGTCACCCCTGGCCTGGAACTGGTCAAGGACTATGGCTGGCTGACCATCATCGCCAAGCCGATCTTCTGGGTCATGGACCACATCCACCAGGTGCTGGGCAACTGGGGCTGGACCATCATCGCCTTCACCATCCTGATCAAGCTGGCGTTCTTCCCGCTGTCGGCCGCCGGCTACCGCAGCATGGCCAAGGTCAAGCTGGTCACGCCGAAGATGCAGGCCATCCGCGAGCGCTACAAAGGCGATCCGGCCAAGATGAACCAGGCCACCATGGAACTGTACAAGGCCGAGAAGATCAACCCGCTGGGCGGCTGCCTGCCTATCCTGGTGCAGATGCCGGTCTTCATCGCCCTGTACTGGGTGCTGCAGGCGTCGGTCGAGATTCGCGGCGCGCCGTGGATCGGCTGGATCACCAACCTGGCCGCGCCGGATCCCTGGTACATCCTGCCGGTGCTGTACGCGATCTCGATGTTCATCACCACCAAGCTGAACCCGGCTCCTGCCGATCCGATGCAAGCGAAGATGATGCTGTTCATGCCGCTGGCGTTCTCGGTCATGTTCTTCTTCTTCCCGTCCGGCCTGGTGCTGTACTGGGTTGTGAACAACGTGCTGTCGATCGGTCAGCAGTACGTGATCTCCAAGAAGTTCGCGCCGCCTGCGGCAGCCAACTCCTGATCACCAGCTGATGTTGCAGAAAAGCCCGTGTTAATCGCGGGCTTTTTTTTACCTTACAATTGCCCTTATGAACATCGACTCTTCCCCCATCGCCGCCATCGCCACCGCACCGGGGCGCGGCGGCATCGGCGTGGTCCGCGCCTCCGGCAAGCACCTGCAGCCGCTGATCACCGCGCTGTTTGGCGCCACCGCTTTGCAGCCGCGCCACGCCACCTACATCCCGTTCAAGCAGGCCGACGGCGCGTTGATCGACCAGGGCATCGCCATCTGGTTCAAGGGACCGCATTCCTACACCGGGGAAGACGTGCTGGAACTGCAGGGCCACGGCGGCCCCATCGTGCTGCAGCTGCTGCTGGCGCGTGTGCTGGAGGCGGGCGCCGAGATGGGCCTGCGGCTGGCCGAGCCGGGCGAGTTCACGCGTCGCGCCTACCTCAACGACAAGCTCGACCTGGCCCAGGCCGAGGCCGTGGCCGACCTGATCGACGCCTCCACCGAAGCGGCCGCCAAGTCGGCGTCGCAATCGCTGTCGGGCGCGTTCTCGAAGACCGTGAACGCGCTGGTGGACGGCGTGACCGGCTTGCGCATGCTGGTCGAAGCCACGCTGGACTTCCCTGAAGAGGAGATCGACTTCCTGGAAAAATCCGACGCGCGCGGCCAGCTGGCCGGCATCGTCGAGGCGCTGGAGCAGGTGTTCAAGCAGGCCTCGCAAGGCGCGCTGCTGCGTGAAGGCTTGAACGTGGTACTGGTCGGCCAGCCCAACGTCGGCAAATCGTCGCTGCTGAACGCGCTGGCGGGCACGGACGTGGCCATCGTCACGCCGATCGCCGGCACCACGCGCGACAAAGTCACCGAGACCATCCAGATTGAAGGTATACCTCTAAACATCATCGACACCGCCGGCATCCGCGCGATCGACGACGGCGTGGACGTGGTCGAGCGCATCGGCATCGAGCGCACCTGGGGCGAGGTCGGCAAGGCCGACGTCATCCTGCACCTGCTGGACGCCGACCACGGCCCGTCGCGCGCGGACGAGGGCATCGTCGCCGCCTTCCCGGCCGGCGTGCCGGTGCTGCGCATCTGGAACAAGATCGACCTGTCGGGCCACAAGCCGGGCGTCGATCCGATGGAGGATGCCACGCACGTCTACCTGTCCGCGCACGAGCACATCGGCATCGACTTGCTGCGCGCCGAGCTGCTGCGCATCGCCGGCTGGCAGCAGACTGGGGAATCGCTGTACCTGGCACGCGAGCGTCACCTGATCGCGCTGAAGAACGCAGGCGCCCACCTGGCGCGCGCCGGCGAGCACGCGGCGCAGAACGACCAGTCGCTGGACCTGTTCGCGGAAGAGCTGCGGCTGGCGCAGGTGCAGCTCTCCAGCATCACCGGCGCCTTCTCGTCGGACGACCTGCTGGGTGTGATCTTCTCCCGTTTCTGTATCGGGAAATAAGTGGCGTGCAATGCGATCGACATGGCGACCCGCCACGCCGGTCGCCGCACGGTTGCGAGAATTCGATAGACTTCGAGTTGTTGACTTTCCTATAATACGGCCAAGACTCCACTCAAGAAACGCCCCTCCATGTTCAAACGCCTCCTGTCCGCCCTGTCCGGTAAAAAAACCGAAGCTTCCGATTCCCCACCAGTGACAGAAGCCCGTCCGGGCGGCAAGGAAATGATCACCGTCTATGACGCCTACGGACACGAACTGAACATCACGCGCAACGAGTGGCACGACAGGATATTCCTGCCTAGCCTGAAGCAGAATTGGAACGACCCCGACGAACTCTACCGATTGATATTCTCCGGCCTCGACGACGGCTTCCCTGCCGATCTGCAGCGCGCCGCGCAGCGCTTGCTGGAAATCGAGACCATGCCCGAACGCGGCCACACCATGCTGGGCATCGTGCTGTTGAGGAACGGCCAGTTCGACGCGGCCGAAGCCACGCTGCGCGCCGGCATCGAGAAGGTCGGCGAGTCCGGCACGCTGCTGACCAATCTGGCCAAGGTGCAGGCCGAACGGGGCGACGAGGCGCTGGCGGATGAAACGCTGTGGCGCGCGGTCCAGGCCGATCCGAACCAGGAAAACGGCTTGATGTGGTGGGCGTCGATCCAGCGGGAGCGCGATGGCGAGCCCGCCTATCTGAAAGCGCTGCAAACCGCCGCCGCCTTGCCGGGCAGCTGGTGCCCGCAATTGTGGCTGGCGCGCCATCATCTGGAAAAAGAGGAATTCGCTGCGGCGCGCGCGCTGTACGAGCAAGTACTGCAAGGCGGCCGCTACGACCGCGCCGCGTTGACGATGATGTCCAGCGACATGGGCAGCAGCGGCCAAATCCCGCTGATATTGGAACTGATCGCCCCGGCCTTCGACGAGCATCACCACGATCCGATGGCCGGCCTCAACCTGCTGCGCGCCTGCCAGGCGCTCGGCAAGGTGGAGGAGGGCGAGGCGCTGCTTGACCGCATGTGCGCGCTGGGCTTCCCGCCCATCAAGCAGCACCTGGATCAGTTCGCACAAGTGTTTCAGCAGATGCGCGCGCAGTCCGCGCCGCTGGAGGAAGCGGATGCGGAGTAGCGCCAGGCTGGGCGCCGCCCTGTTCTGCACTTTTTCCCTGTGCCATGCCGCCGATGAAGCGGTGGCGCCACGGGCGCTGGAAGAGGGCCGCGCCGCCATCAACTACAAATCGGATGGGGATGGCATGATCGTGGACTTCGCCAACAGCACCGAGGCGGAAGCCTGCAAGGGCATGGTACCGGTCGGGAGGGTTTATGCTGCGGAGCTGTTGCGCAAGAAGCTGTTGGGCTTCATCGCGAAGATGGTAGAGAAGAGCAATCGCACCGTGGCAAATGCGCTTCCGGAGATCGAGACTGGAGTGAAAGCCGATGAGCCGCTGCAGATTCGCGGCTACTCGTCGTACAGCTCATCCAACGGACCGTTCCGCAGCAGCGGCTCCTGCGGCCCGCGGACGCTTCGCTTCACGCCGCAATCGCAGCACCGATACCAGGTCATGTTCAATTTTATCAGCAGCGGTTGCGAGCAGACGATCACCGACGTGACCCAGCCAGAGCAGGCCGTGCCAGTTGAAGCCGAGGTAATCCTCAGTTGCCCCAAACCTTGATGGATCTTTAAAAAGGCGCACCATGATTCTCTATCACAGCATTGCCGCGCGTTCCTTCCGTCCGCTGTGGATGTTGGAGGAACTGGGGCTGCCTTACGAACTGCGCATGCAGGCCTTCCCGCCGCGCGTGCACGACAAGTCCTACCTCGACATCAATCCCTGCGGCACCGTGCCGGCCTTCTTCGACGGCGACATGCGGATGACGGAATCGGCGGCGATCTGCCAATACCTGGCCGAACGCCATCCGGCCGCGCGGCTGAACGTCGCGCTGGACGAGGCGGACTACGGCGCGTGGTTGAACGCTCTGCACTTCGGCGAAGCCACGCTGACTTTCCCGCAAACGCTGGTGCTGCGCTACAGCCGCTTCGAATCGCCGGAGCGCCTGCAGCCGCAAGTGGTGGAAGACTATTCGCGCTGGTTCCTGTCGCGCCTGAAAACGCTGACGCCGCGCCTGGAGCAACACGAGTTCCTGTGCGCGGGCCGCTTCACGGCGGCCGACGTCTCGGTCGGCTACGCGCTGCTGCTGGCCGAGCAGCTGGGACTGCATACGTCATTCACGCCGGCCGTCGCCGCCTACTGGCAGCGGCTACGCCAGCGTCCCGCCTTCCTGCGCGCGCAGGCGGCGGAACGTGCCGCCGCATCGGCGCAGGGCGTACCGCTGCGGCCCGCTACCGAGCTCTAACTGGTGACAAATGAAACATCTGCATGGTATGCATAACTCCAGCTAATGCATTAAACGTCCTGGCGCCGAATGGCAGGCATGCATGCAGTTTATGCGCCTCGGGGGCGGTTTTGCCGGGGAAGATACCATTTGAAGTACAGCAGGATTTCGCCGGCCACTAGCGCGCCGAGGCCAAGGAAGAGCATGGCGATGCTCAGGTACATGCCGTGGAACAGGTGGTCGATGCTGTCGACCGCCTTGCCCACGATGAAGCGCGGCAGCGAGTCGACCAGCTTGGCCGGGGTCGAGTTGGCCTCGTCCAGGCCGATGATCGGGCCGCCCGAGGCGGCGGCCCGCAGTTCCGCCAGCACCTTGTTGATGCCGCGCGCCTTCAGACGCTCCCACAGTCCGTCGTCGTGCGGGACGTAGCGCAGGTCCCTGAGCACCAGCATGACCAGCAGTTCGCGCGTCACCCTGGTGCGGATCTGATGCTCCTGGATCGCCGCGAACAGATAGGTGCGCACGGTGGGCATGTTGTTCTCCATCGCCGGCAGCACTTCGGTTTCCATCACCGCGTCGAGCTGGTTCTGCTGGTGGCGCAGCACGCCGATGGTGACGGTGGCGAACATGACGCCCACCAGGATCACCAGATAACTGAGCTTGGCGAACACGTTCCAGACGCGGTGCTCGCGCACCATCAGCCGCTTGCGCGCCAGCACGACGATCACCACGATCGCGATGACAAAGCCCAGCAGCGCGAACACCGGCACCCACCACAGCGACTTGAGCAGCATGTCGCCGACGCGGTTGCCGATGGCACTGCTCAGCAGCGCGGACCAGTTGGACGACAGCGCATCCAGCATCAAGCCGCCTGCTCGGCGGGCTTGTGGACGATCACGCAGTCGCGGCCGGCGTGCTTGGCGGCGTACAGGCAGGCGTCGGCGGCGGCCAGCATGGTGGCGGCGTCGCACAGGCGGTCCTTGTCGTAGCTGGCCACGCCAATGCTCATCGTCACGTGCGGACGGGTGGCGGCCGGCGCGTGGGTGATCTCCAGCGCGGCGATGCGGGCGCGGATCGCCTCGGCGTGCTGGGCCGCCTGCTCGGGGCCGGTGTCCGGCAGCACGGCGGCGAATTCCTCGCCGCCGTAGCGCGCGGCCAGGTCGGCCGGACGCTGCAGCATCGCGGCGAAGGCTTCCGCCACCAGCGTCAGGCAGGCGTCGCCCTGCTGGTGGCCGAAGTGGTCGTTGTAGGCCTTGAAGGAATCGATGTCCATCAGCAGCAGCGACAGCTGGCTGTTGTTGCGCTGGGCACGGCGCAGTTCGCGGTCCAGCGCGACGTCGAAGTGGCGGCGGTTGGCGATGCCGGTCAGGCCGTCCACGTACGATTGCGCGCGCAGCGCCTCGGCCTGGCCGCGCAGCTGGCGCTCGCGGCCGACGGTGGTGCTGATGTCGCTGACCTCGATCAGGCAGAAGCGCTCCTTGCCCTCGGTGAAGGGTGTCACCGACACCGCCTGCTCGACACGTTCGCCGCCCCAGGTGCCGGCCGGGTACAGCGGGAAGGGCGAGCGGTTCAGCGCCGGCGACAGCTGTTGCGGCAGCTTGCTCTGCATCGCGCTCTGCACCGCCTGCTCCAGGCGCTGGCCGCGCAGCTCGGGGAACAGGTCGAACAGGTCGCTGCCCTGCACGCGCTGGGCGGACAGGCCGGAGTGGCTGGCCAGCCACTGGTTCCACATGACGATGCGGCCGTCGGCGTCGAGCACCATCAGGCCCAGGTTGGCCAGCCCGAGCACGCGCGCGGACAGGTGGGTGTGGCTGCCGGCGGCCGGCGGGGTGGCGGTGGGCTTTGCTTGCATGGGCTCTCTTCCTGGCGTGACCGTGGAGTGACCCTGCGATTATAAGCGCAGCCGCGCCGCGCGGGGGAGCGGGTCAGCCGCCCGCCGGCAGCGGCGGCGCCGGCTCGGCCAGGCCGTGCAGCTGCCAGTAGTGGCGGAAGGCGGCGCGGATGTTCTCGCGCAGCGTGCGGTTGTCCCAGGGCTTGGTGTAGAAGCGGTACAGGGCGCCACGGTGGACCGCCTCCATGATGGCGCCCAGCTCGGTGTGGCCGGACAGGATGATGCGGAAGGTGTCCGGATACATCCGCTGGACCTGGTCGAGCAGCTCGGTGCCGCGCATTTCCGCCATGTGCTGGTCGCACAGGATCAACTGCACTGGATGTTGCGCCAGCAGCGCCAGGGCCTGGGCCGCGCCGTTGGCGGCGAACACCCGGTAGCCGTCCGCGCGCAGCAGGCGCTGTAGCGCGCTCAGCACGTTGGGCTCGTCGTCGATGATCAGCAGCGTGCGCTCGGCAGCGGCGCCGACGCCCTCCGGCACGCCCAGGCGCACGTCGTCGCGCAGCAGGCATTCCAGTTGCCCGGCCGGCAGCGGGCGGCTGTAGTGGTAGCCCTGGATCTGGTCGCAGCGCTGGCGCCCCAGGTAGGCCAGCTGGGCCTCGGTCTCCACGCCCTCGGCCACCACTTCCAGCTTCAGGCTGTGCGCCATGCCGATGATGGCGTCGACCACGGCGGCGTCTTCCGGATTGCTGGTGACGTCGCGGATGAAGGAGATGTCGATCTTCAGCGCGTCGACCGGGAAGCGCTTCAGGTAGGCCAGGCTGGAGTAGCCGGTGCCGAAGTCGTCGATGGCGATGCGCACGCCCATCGCGCGCAACGCGGCCAGCGTGGCGGCGGTGCGGCCGGGGTCGTCCATCATGGCGCTCTCGGTCACCTCCAGCGTCAGCAGGCCGGGGGCGATGCCGTGGCGGGCAATGGCCTGGGCCACGGTCTCCTCCAGCCGGGTGTCGGCGAACTGGCGGCTGGCGACGTTGACCGCGATCCCCAGCGGGCGCTCGCCCAGCGCGGCCCAGGCGGCGATCTGGCGGCAGGCCTGGTCGATGGCCCAGGCGCCGACCGCCACGATCAGGCCGCTGCGCTCGAGCAGCGGGAGGAATTCGGACGGCGCCACCTGGCCGTGGCCGGGCCGGTTCCAGCGCAGCAGCGCCTCGGCGCCGGTGATGCGGCCGCTGTCGATGCGCACCTTGGGCTGGTAGTACAGCTCGAACTCGCCCTGGGCGCAGGCGTGGCGCAGCGCGTGTTCCAGCTGGTGATGGCCGCCGGCGCCGCGTTGCATGGCCTCGGTGAAATGGCAGCAGCGGTCGACGCCGGCCTGCCTGGCCTGCTGCAACGCCAGGCCGGCGTAGCGCAGCAGCGTGGCGACGTCGTCGGTGTCGGCCGGGCAGGCGGCGATGCCGATGCAGGCCGTCAGCGTGGCCGGTCCGCCGGGCAGGTCGAAGGGCTGGTGCAGCGCGGTGCGGATCAGCTCGGCGAGCTCGCCGGCCTGCCGCAACTGCGCCAATGCCGGCAGCAGCAGCGCGAACTCGTCGTTGCCGAGCCGGCCGATGGCCGCGCGCGCCGGCGCCAGCAGGTTCAGGCGCCGGGCGAACTGGCGCAGCACGGCGTCGCCGGCAACGTGGCCGTGCAGGCCGTTGATGGCGCTGAAACCGTCCAGGTCGATCAGCAGCAGGGCGCTGGCGCGCGGCCAGGCGGCCGGCAGCTGGCGCGCCAGGGTGTGGGTGAACAGCTGGCGGTTCGGCAGCCCGGTCAGGCTGTCGTGGCCGGCGCCGGCCGGCGGCTGCGCCGGCGTTGGGGGAGACGGGATCATGGGGGCGGGCCTCCGGTGGCGGATGACGGCTTGGCGCAGGCCATGCCGATGGCGTCCAGGATGGCCTGGTCGTCGACGGGTTTGCTCAGGTAGGCCAGCGGCCGGTGCAGTTGCGCCTGCGCCTGCTCGGCGTCGGTCTGGTGGCCGGTGATGATGATCACGCCAATCGCGGGCGCCAGCGTGGCCAGCCGCGCCTGCACCTCCAGCCCGGACAGGCCCGTCATGTGCACGTCCAGCACTACGCAGCAGGGATGGCCATCGTCCAGCGCGGCCAGGAAGTCGGCGCCGCCTGCGTAGGCCCGCGCCGCGATGCCGACCGAGCGCAGCAGCCGCTGCAGCGCGCGCCGCACCGCCTCGTCGTCGTCGACCACCGCCACCCAGGGAAGAGAGGTATCCATGCGGCCACGATAGCCCGCCGGCCGCCGCGCGGCTATTGGACCTTGGGCCAACAGGTTGCGGATCAGCCGCGGCGCGCGCGGTCGACCAGGCGCACCAGCGCGGTTGGCGAGCGCACTTGCATCTTCGCCATCACGCGCGCGCGGTGCACCTTGACGGTCTTCTCCGCCGTGCCCAGCGCGGCCGCCACCTGCTTGTTCAGCAGGCCTTCCACCAGCAGCTCCAGCACCTCGGTCTCGCGCGGCGTCAGCGTGGCCAGCCGCGCGCGGATGGCGGCCAGCTCGGCATCGGCGCCGCGCAGCTGGCGCTGTTGTTCCAGCGCGGCCTCGATGGCGGCGATCAGGCGCGCATCGTCGACCGGCTTGGTCAGGAAATCGGCCGCGCCCAGCTTCATCGCCCGCACGCCGCTGTCGATGTCGCCGTGGCCGGTCAGGAAGATGATGGGCAGCTGCGGTGCGCGCGCCGCCAGCGCCTGCTGCAGCGCCAGCCCGTCCATGCCGGGCATGGACAGGTCCAGCACCAGGCAGCCGTCGGCGCCGTCCTCCAGCGCGTCGAGGAAGTCCCGGGCGCCGGCGTAGGCGCGCACCGTGTAGCCGGCCGCGCCCAGCAGCCGCGCCAGCGCCTTCAGCACGGCCGGCTGGTCGTCGACCAGATGGACCAGGCCGCTCATGGCGCTTCCGCCAGCGGCAGGCGCAGGTGGAAGCTGGCGCCGCCGTCCGGGTTGTTGTGCGCCCACAGCGTGCCTTGGTGGGCGGCGGCGATGCTGCGGCAGATCGACAACCCCAGCCCCATGCCGCGCACCTTGGTGGTGGTGAACGGGTCGAAGATGCGCGGCAGCAGGTCGGGCGCGATGCCGGTGCCGTGGTCGATCACGCTGAACAGCGCGGCGTCGCCGTCGCGTGCGCAGCGCAGCACGATCACGCCGTCCGAGGCCGGCGGCGCGGCCTGGGCGTCGCAGGCGTTCATCAGCAGGTTGATCAGCACCTGCTGCAGCTGCACCGGGTCGGCCAGGATGGCCAGCGGTTTGTCGTCCAGCTCGGCGCGCACCGACAGGCCATGCTGGATCAGGTCGTTGCGCACCAGGCGGATCACGCCGTCCGCCAGCTCGCGCGCGTCGAGCCGCTGGCGCGGCATGTCCTGCTTGCCGAACAGGCGGCGCAGGCGCTGGATGATGTCGCCGGCGCGCTTGTCCTCGGCCACGATGTCGATCAGGATCTCGGCCACCTCGGCCACGTCGGGCTCCGGCTGGGCCAGGAAGCGCCGGGCCGCCTGGGCGTTGCTGAGGATGGCCGTGAGCGGCTGGTTCAGCTCGTGCGCCAGCGCGCCCGACAGCTCGCCCAGCATGGCCACCCGCGCCAGGTGGGTGACCTCCTTCTGCTTTTGCAGCAGATCGAGCTCGGCCTGCTTGCGCGCCGTGATGTCGAGCGAGACGCCGCGCACGCGCAGCGGCTGCCCCTGCTCGTCGAACTCGACGCTGCCGTGCGAGGAGATCCAGCGCGGCGCGCCGCCGGCCGGCAGCAGCCGGTATTCCATGTCGTAGCGCGGCGTGCCGTGCAGCGTGTCCTGCAGCGTGCGCTGCACGGCGGCGCGGTCGTCCGGATGCACCCTGGCCAGCAGCGCGTCCAGGGTCAGCGGCTGGTTGGCGTCAAAGCCGAACAGCGCGCGCCACTGGTCCGAGGCCCAGATGACGTCGCCGCGCAGCTCGCGCGTCCAGATGCCGAGGTGGGCGGCGTTGGCCGCCAGCGCCAGTTGCTGTTCGCTTTCGCGCATGCCGGAGCGGGCCCGCTGCATGCCGAGCGCGGCCTCGCGCAGCGCGTTGCCCAGCTGGTTGGCCTCGCGGAAGTGCAGCGGCGGGATGGCCGGGATGCCGCCGGCGCCGACCGCGCGCGCCGGCGCCACCAGCGCCTGCACCGAGCGGGCGATGCGTCCGCCCAGCAGCCACGCCAGGCCCAGGCCGGCGGCCAGCGCGGCGGCGGCGGCCGACACCAGCCAGGTCAGCGTGCCGGTCAGCCGGGCGGTCAGCTCCGCGCGCGGGATGCCCAGCACGGCGCTCCAGCCGGTGCGCGGCGAGCGGCTGTAGACCACGTACACATCCTCGCCGTCCAGCGTGCGCGAGTCCATGCCGGCCTCGCTGGCGCCGGTCAGCTGCCGGCGCAGCGCGGGGCTGACCTGCTGGCCGGCATAGGTGGCCAGCTCGTGGCTGCGGGTGGCCACCCGGCCGCCGGTGTCGAGGATGCTGGCGCGCCAGTGGGCCGGCAGTTGCTGCTCGCCCAGCACGTGCAGCAGGCGCTCCGGCGTGTAGATGGCGTTGAGCGTCATGACGATGGCGCCGTCGCGCCGCACCGGCACGCCGATGCTGAAGATGGGCTTGCCGTTGAGCGGGCCGGTGAACATGTCGGACACGCCCGGCTGGCCGTTGGCCAGGATGCGCTGCAGCAGCGGCGCCCGTCCCAGCCGCGCCAGCGGCGCGCCGTAGGGTCGGCGGGTCGACAGCAGCAGGGTGCCGTCGGTGTCGAGCAGCACGATGCTGTCGGCGCCGAGCTGCCCGACCAGGCCGGTGGCGCGCTGGTGGAAGCCGGCCAGGTCGCCGTCGCGCAGCAGCGTGGAGGTGCTGAGGATCTGCAGGGCCAGCTGGGTGGCCGCGATGTCGCGGTCGGTGGCGGCGATGATGGCGTGGGCGCGCGCCACGGTGTTGTCGATCAGCTGGGCGCGCTCCCGGTGGTAGAAGTTGACGATCAGGATGGCGGCCACCATCGCCACCGGCAGCACGCAGGCGAGCACCAGCAGCGCCAGGCTGGCGCGCACGCCGGGAGCGTGGGGCCGGGGCGGGACTGGCGCGGGTGTCATGGGCGGGCGGTTTATCGGCGGCGTCGGATCGGCGGAGGGATGAAACGATTGTAAGGACTCCGGCCGCCGGTGCCAACGCCGGCCGTACCGAATCGCGGGGCGATGTTGTCTGTTGAACTCACTATCATGGGCGACTTTTCAATTAAAAAATATTTCCTCATTCTGCGGGGGCGCCGCGGGGCCGCGCGGCGTCGTTTTTTGGCGTTTCGGCGCGTGAGACGGCCACGCCGAACCTGCTATCATGGGTTGGTTGAGAATTCTCATGCGTGGGATATTCCGCTGAAGTAATCTTGCAACGTTGACCTGTGCTTTGCCTGGAAAGGAGGCGATCGTGGAACCGACACAAGAGAGCGTACCGGACGACGGCGCCGGCGCCGCGCCGCCCGTCACGGCGGCCGCGACCGCCGCCCGCACCCGCCACAGCCTGCCTCCCAAGGGCGCCTGCTGGTACTGCGACAAACCGTTGGACAATGTGCGCCGCTTCTGCGACAAGGAGTGCGCCGACGCCTTCGACGAGGAAAAGGAATATACCCGCTGACTACCCGCTGACGTCAGGGCGCGCCGGCCCGCAGGCGCGCCAGCGCCGTCTCGAAATCGAACTGGTGGGCCGCCGCCGTCACCTGTTCGAACACCGCCACGCCCAGCCCGGCCGCCAGCGCCGTGGCCGACTGTTCCAGCACATCGATCGCCGCGCCATCGCCCTCGTCGAGCAGGCGCGCCAGCTGCCGCACCAGCGCGCGCGCACCCGGCACCGGCCGCGCCGGCGCGGGCGGCACCTCGCGCGGCGCCTCGGCCGCCAGTAGCGCGCCGGTCTCGTCCAATAAACGCTCCATCGCCTGCGCCAGCGGCGCCAATGGCGCGTCGCCGCCGGACGCCTCCAGCGCGGCCGCCAGCCGCACCACCTGCTGCGCGCCGATCATGCCGGCCGCGCCCTTGAGCGTGTGGACGATGCGCAGCGCGCCGTCGCGGTCGCCGGACGCCTGCGCCGCGCCGGCCTCGGCCGCCGCGTGACGGTAGCGCTGGCGGAAGCTGCGCAGGATGTTCAGGTACAGCGTGTAGTCGCCCATCAGCCGGTGCAGGCCGGCGGCCACGTGCAGCACCTCGTCGTCGGCCGGGTTCATCGGGTGGTGAAGGACCAGCTGCGGGTGACCGGCACGCCGGCCGCCAGGCCGCTGAAGCTGACGTCGTAGACGGTGCCGCCCTTGAGCGGCGCCAGCGGGATGATGGCGGCCACCGTCTCGCCGGTGTTGCTGTCGGTGGCGTGGCTGAGCAGGCGCACGCTGAGCGCGGCGCCGCCGCGCGGCGCCACCGTGAAGCTTTGCACGGTGATGCCGACGCCGTCGCGGATGGTGTCCGAGTGCACGCTGATCGGATAGCCCACCTCGTTCTGGTTGGGCACCGGGTCGGGCGATTCGCTGTCGCTGAAGAAGTTGGTCGGCACGCCGGTCTGGTTGGCGGCCGGGTAGTTGACGATGCGGCCGACGCCCAGGCCGGCGCCGTAGCCGGCCACGGCGGTCAGGTCGGCGGTGAAGTAGGTGTAGTTGGCGCTGGTGGTGGCCGCGCCCGTGCCGACCTCCTTGAACACCGGCTCGAACATCACGAAGCGGTGGTAGATCGCGGTGATCAGCTCCTCGGCCTGGTAGAAGCCGGAAGCGTTGCCGGTGGCGGAAATGACCTCGCCGATGGCGTACGGCTTGGTGGCCTGGTAGCCGGCGTTGGTCAGGCGATCGAGCAGCGTGGCGCCGGTGAAGCCGGGCAGGCCGGGCGTCTGTTCGTGGGTGACGGTGTTGTTCAGGCGCTGGTAGTCGGAATGGCCCTGGGCCGCGGCGTCGATGCGGGCGTTGCGCGTCAAGGTGGACAGGCCGAGCTGGGCGCGCCGGTAGTTGATCCAGTTGTAGCCGTCCAGCGCGGTGTTGCCGGTGAAGACGGGCGCGCCCGGCGTCTGCGCCAGGTCGGGCGGCGTGGCGCCGCCGGTGCTGGCACCGCCACCGCCGCCTCCGCCGCAGGCGGACAGCAGCATGGCGAGCAGCAGGGTGGGAAGCATGAGGGCGCTGCGTGGTCGGTGAATAGCCATGAAAACTCCTGTACGGTGGGGCGCCGGCCTGTGGCTGGCTGGTCCAATTCTATGTCAGATTTCGGTTGGGCAGCATCCTGTATGAGCCAGCAGGACGCGCTGTTAAAATGGTAAGCTTGCCGCTTTGCCGCCCGCCGTGAAGCACGCGGTATTTTTTTGATTGCCTCCAATTTGAAGCCATTACACCACGCGCGCGTGCAGCGCGCCAAATTCGCCCTGCCCAGCATGGTCACGCTGATGTCGATCGCGTGCGGTTTCGGCAGCATCGTCATCTCGGTCGACAACGCCATGATCGGCTCCGCCCACGACTACCGCCTGGCCGCCGTGCTGCTGGTGCTGGCCGGCGTGTTCGACGCGCTCGACGGCCTGGTGGCGCGCGCCACCAACACCTCGTCCGCCTTCGGCATGCAGCTCGACTCCATCGCCGACATGATGAACTTCGGCTGCGCGCCGGCATTGCTGTTGTATTGCTACGGCTTCGTGCAGCTGGGCGTGGAGCATCCGATGCTGCTGCGCGTGGGCGGCATCGCCAGTTTCTTTTTTGTGGCCTGCGGCGCGCTGCGCCTGGCGCGTTTCAATGTGAATGTCGGCCGCACCGATCCGCGCTACTTCGTCGGCATGCCGAGCACGGCGGGCGCGGCCTGCGTGGCCTCGGTGGTGGTGGCATGGCCGGACCCGGCGGCCTCGGTGCTGCATGGCGGCCTGATCGTCGCGCTGCTGTTCGTTGTGGGCGGGCTGATGGTGACGACCGTGCGCTTCCCCAGTTCCAAGCAAAAGAAAAGCATGGGCGCGCTGGTCGTGCTGCTGGTGAACCTGGGCCTGCTGGCCTGGCTGCGCAGCTTGTACTTCGCGCTGTTCTTCGCGGTCTACATCGCCGCCACGCTGCTGCTGAACCTGGCGTGGAAGCGCGGCTGGCGCGGCATCGCGCCGCCGCTGGTCTACCCGGACTGACGCCTACGCCACCTCGTGGCCGCGCGCGGCGCGCAGGATGGCGAACCACTGCTCGCGGCTCAGGCTGAACTGGGTGGCCTGCACCGCCTCGGCCACCGCCTCGATGCGGCCCGAGCCGGTCAACGGCAGCGGCCTGCTCGGCAGCTGCATGATCCACGCATACACCACGCTGCCGAACGGGCGTCCCAGCGCGTCGGCCACCTGCTGGATCGCCGTGCGCACGCGGGCGCCGTCGGCGTCGTCGCGGCTGAACAGGCGGCCGCCCGCCAGCGCCGACCAGATCATCGGCGCCACGCCCAGGTCCTGGAGGCCGTCGAAGGTTTCATCGAACATCGGCGCCACGTGCAGCGGCGAGCATTCCACCTGGTTGGTCGCCAGCGGAATGCGGCGGTGCAGGCACTCGAACTGGTGGCGGCTGAAATTGGACACGCCGAAATGCTTCACCTTGCCGTCCGCGCGCAGGCGCTCGAACGCGCCGGCGATCTCGTCGAAATCCATCAGCGGATCGGGGCGGTGGATCAGCAGCAGGTCCAGGTGGTCGGTGCGCAGCTGGCGCAGCGAGTGCTCGGCCGAGGCGATGATGTGGCTGGCGCTGGTGTCATAGTGCTGGATGGTGTGCGCCGGCCGCGCCGCGGTCACCAGCTTGATGCCGCACTTGCTCACCAGCTGCATGCGCGCGCGCAGCGACGGCTGCAGCGCCAGCGCCTCGCCGAACAGCGCCTCGACGCCATAGCCGCCGTAGATGTCGGCATGGTCGAAGCTGCTCACGCCCATGGCCAGGCACTGCTCGATAAAGCTCACGCGCTGCTGCGGCGTCATCTGCCATTCGTTCATGCGCCACATGCCGGCCACGATGCGCGACAGGGCCGGTCCGCCCCGGCTGGTGGCGACGGCGGGACAGGTCAGGTCGGTCGGCGGGGTGGGGCTCATGGGCGCGCTTTCAGTGGGGAAGGGTGGCAGGGATTATAGCGACAAGCTTGCAGGATAGGCATGCCGCAGCGTGTTCGACTGGAAATGAATTTTTCTGTGGCAAGTGCTTTTCGCCTGGATTTTCGTTGTATGATCGACTCAGACAGACGGTGATGGAGGGTGAGCAAGTGGGCTTCTTATCGTTTCTGAAATCCAAGCCGGAGGCCGCTCCGGAGCCGGCCGCCGCGCCCGCCAAGGCGGCCGCGCCCGTGGCCGCACCGGCGCACGAGGGCGATCCCGAGGCCATCGTGGTGCGCTCGGAAATTGTCGACGAGCGCCACCGCTTGTGCGGCTACCGTTTTTCCGTGCCCTTCGGCGGCAACCGCGCGCCGCTGCCCGAACCGGTGCAGATCGAGACCCTGGTGGCCGCGCGCCTGCCGCAATTCGCGCAGAGCCGCATCGCGCTGGTGCAGGTGAGCATGGACGCGGTGGTGTTCAACCGCCACCTGCCGCTGGTCGCGCCGCACACCGTATTCCTGCTGGACCGCAGCCAGGCCGCCGGCCTGCCGGTGGACCAGATCGCCGGCCGCATGACGGCGCTGCGCCAGACCGGCTGCAAGCTGGCGCTGCGCGGCATCAGCCTGGACCCGGCCGACGCACCGCTGCTGGCGCTGTGCGACGTCGCCATGCTGTCGCTGGGCGAGCACACGCTGGCCGATTTCCAGTCCCTGATCAAGCAGTTGCGCATGCGCTATCCCGACATGAAGCTGGCGGTGGACGGTGTCGAAACCTGGGATGAGCAGCGCATGTGCCTGTCGTGGGGCTGCAATTACTTCATGGGGCACTTCCTGACCACCAGCGACAAGGTGGACCCGGACGCCAAGATCGACCAGAGCCGCATGACCTCGATCGAGCTGCTCAACCTGCTGCGCAGCGACGCCGAGCTGCCGGCCATGATCGAGGTGGCCAAGCGCGATCCCGGCATGACCTACCAGGTGCTGCAATGGGCCAACGCGCCCAGCAACGGCCAGACCACCAAGGTGACCAGCCTGCAGCAAGCCTTCATGGTCTTGGGCCGCAACCAGCTGTACCGGGGCTTGACGGTGTCGATGTTCCGGCTGGGCGGCGGCGCCAACGCGGCGCGCGACGAATCGCTGCTGGAAGTGGCGCTGACCCGCGCGCGCTTCATGGAAACCTGCAGCAAGCTGCCGCAGGCCAAGCGCGACGAATTGTTCCTGGTGGGCTTGCTGTCGCTGTTCGACGTGCTGCTGGGCGTGCCGATGGCCAACCTGGTCGACAAGATGCACCTGTCGGACGACATCCGCGACGTGCTGCTGAGCAGCGACGGTCCCTACGGGCCCTACCTGATGATGGTGATGCTGCTGGAACGCGACAAGGTCCAGCGGGCGCTGGAGATCGCTGAAAAGCTGGGGCTGGATGTGGAGGGGCTGGCCACGGTCGGCCAGGCGGCCTTCAAGTGGGCGCAGGAATCGCTGCAGCACACCCACGCTGATGATGAGTAACAACTGGGGTCAAGTCTGACATTCGGACACGAGCTCTGCCGTAGCGAGCGCAACGGTACAGCCCGTGTCCGGATGCCAGACTTGACCCCCAGGGTTTATTTGAGCCAGAGGCGGATCGAATCCCAGGCGCGGCCGAAGATCGATGCCTGGTCGACGGTTTCCAGCGCCACCACCGGCAGTTCCAGCAGCGGCTTGCCATCCACCATCATCTTCAGCGAACCGACGCGGCTGTTCTCGGCCAGCGGCGCGACCAGCGGATCCTTGCGCTCCAGCAGCGGCTTCATCTTGGCGGCAACACCCTTCGGCACCGTCACCAGCACGTCGTTGGCGAAGCCGATCTTGACCGCGCTCTTCGAACCCTTCCAGATCTCCGGCGTGGCGATGGCCTGGCCCTTGGAGTACAGCTTGACCGTGTCGAAGTTCTGGAAGCCCCAGTTCAGCAGCTTCTGGCTTTCCTGCGTGCGCGACTGGTCGGACGTGGTGCCCAGCACCACCGACACCAGGCGGCGCTCGCCGGCGCCGTTCGGACGGTGCGCCGACGCGATCATGCAATAGCCGGCCGCCTCGGTGTGGCCGGTCTTCATGCCGTCCACGGTCGGGTCCAGCCACAGCAGGCGGTTACGGTTCGGCTGGGTGATCTTGTTGTAGGTGAAGCTCTTGACCGAGTCGATCTTGTAGAACTCCGGGTAGTCCAGGATCACGCGCTTGGCCAGCACCGACAAGTCCTGCGCGGTCGAGTAGTTCTCCGGGCTCGGCAGGCCGTGCGGGTTGGCGAAGTGGGTGTTGGTCAGGCCCATGCGCTGGGCTTCCTTGTTCATCATCACCACGAAGGCGGACTCGTCGCCGGCGACCGCTTCGGCCAGCGCCACGGCCGCGTCGTTGCCCGACTGGACCATCAGGCCGTACAGCAGGTCGTTGATGCTGACCGGCGTGGCCGGGTCGATGAACATCTTGGAGCTGCTCGAATCGACCTTCCAGGCCTTGGTGGAGACGTTGACCATCTGTTTCAGGTCAATTTTCTTGTCGCGCAGCGCGCCGAAGGTGACGTAAGCCGTCATGATCTTGGTCAGCGAGGCCGGCTCGATGCGGGCGTTCGGATCCTGCGAGGCGATGATCTGGCCGCTGGTGGCGTCCAGCAACAGCCAGGACTTGGCGGCGATGGTCGGCGGCGGCAGGGTTTGCGCGACGGCGGCGGACATCAACATCACACTGGTGGCCAGTGCCGCGATAAATTTTTTCATGGGATGCTTTATTCGGTGAAAAGTTGAAGGCGTGGGAATTATAGGGGTTTAATCCGCTGTTGCGGTGTCCGTTTCCGTCTCGGCAACGTCGGTCGTGCGGTGCCACAGCTGCGTGACCCAGCCCTTGATGTGCTGCAGCTTGCGGTGGAAGAAGTGGTCGGCGCCGGGGATCACGATGACCGGAATGTCCTGCGGACGCAGCCAGTCCAGCACGTCGAGCAGCGGGATGGTGTCGTCGTTTTCGCCGTGGATCAGGATGGTGTCGGCAGGCACCGGCGCCATCTCCCACTTCTTGGCCGCGCTGCCGACCAGCACCAGGCGCTCGGCCGGCGTGCCGGCTGCGGCCAGGCGCTGCGCCAGCTGCGACTGCACGAAGGTGCCGAACGAGAAGCCCGACAACGCCACCGGCAGGCCCGGGTACTTGGCCGTCATCCACGCGTGCAGCAGGGCCATGTCGTCGGTCTCGCCGTGGCCGTGGTCATGCACGCCCTCCGAGGCGCCGACGCCGCGGAAGTTGATGCGCGCCACCACGTAGCCCAGGTTGACGAAGGTGCGCGCCAGCGTGACGGCGACCTTGTTGTCCATGGTGCCGCCGTACAGCGGATGCGGATGGGCCACCAGCGCGATGCCGCGCGGGATGCTCTTCGGATAGTCGAGGATGCCTTCCATTTGGCCGGCGCCGCCGGCCAGGGTGAATTTTTCGTTCTTGTTCATGTTCATCAGATTTTGAGACGGTCGACAACCTTGCCCTGCACCAGATGGGTGTCGATGATTTCATCGATGTCGCTGGTGTCGACGTAGGTGTACCAGGTGCCTTCCGGATAGACCACCAGCACCGGGCCTTCTTCGCAACGGTCCAGGCAGCCCGCCTGGTTGATGCGGACCTGGCCCTGGCCGTTGATGTTGAGTTCCTTGCAGCGCTTCTTGGCGTGCTTCTGCGCGGTCTCCGCGCCGTGGTCGCCGCAGCTGTTGCGGCCGTCATCACGCTTGTTCATGCAGAAGAAGACGTGGTGTTTATAGTAGGGAGTATCGCTCATCGCTGTACCTCGGGGAAAATTATAGGCGCTATGATACCCGCTAAGGCTTAGTCACGGCTTATTGAGCTTGTGAGAAGGCAGCCACAGGAACCATACCGCGAAGAAGGGCCACAGCAAGGTCAGGAACTGCGCCGCGCCGTTGAAGTTGAGGAACTTGCCCTGCACCCAGGTCTGCAAGGTGGCGACGAAATACGGGTTGGCCGGCGTGGTGTTGACGATCACCAGGCTCAACAGCAAAGTCGCCACCGCCAGCCGCCGCTGCGCCACGTGGGGAGCGAAGGCCAGGCCGGCCAGCATGATGGCGCCGATCAGGAAGCCGCCCTCGGCGCCCGGCGTGACCCAGACGAAGGCGTTCTCAGGCGAGAACAGCAGCGCCGTCGCCAGCGCCTTGACGACGATGGCGGCGGCGATCATGGCACCCACCAGCAGCCCGCGCGGGGCCGGCTTGCGCAGCAGGCACAGCAGCGTTAGCGCCGCGCCCACCATGCCGCAGGCGGTGATGATGGTTTCCGACAGCCAGTATTGTTCCACCGTCAGGATCGTATCCGGACGGACATAGCTGGCCAGGTCGATCTCGGTGTCGAGCAGCTGCGACAGCCATTCCGACAGGATGGGCAGCAGCTGCCCCAGGCCGAACAGGAAGCTTTGCGGATACATCTGCGCCAGCGGCCACAGCGCCAGCAGCACCAGGCCCTGGCTGGCGTGCGGCGCGAACCAGGCCTGGCGCAGCCGCTGCAGCTGGCTCTGGTCCAGCAGGCGGCGCACGGTCAGCACGCCGACCACCGCGCCCAGCGCGCAGCCGGCGGCGTTGGTGTAGAAGTCCAGGTTGGACGAGACGCGGCTCGGCAGGTAGGTCTGCACGCCTTCCATCAGGCCGGACAGCAGCAAGCCGCCGATGGCGGCCATCAGCCACGCGGCCAGGCCCTTGAAGCGCGGGTACAGCGAGTAGACGATCAGCGTCCCCAGCGGCATGTAGCCGACCACGTTGATGATGGCGTCGAACTTGGTCCAGTAGCGCGGCATGCTGGTGTTTTCCAGGAAGATCAGCGGCGACAATCCCTGGTTGTGCCAGCCCGAGAACGGGAACCAGCTGGCGTAGACGATCAGCAGCACGTAGGCCAGCAGCGCCGCCCGCGTGAACGGCGACGGCTTGCTGGCCGGTGCCTCGGCCGGCGGTGGCGCCGGCGCGGCTGGCGTGTTGTCTGTCATTCCTTTTGTAGCGGCAGGGTCGCCAGCCAGGCCAGCACGTCGGCGGTGACGGCGTCGGTGGCTGCCGCCAGCGCCTGGGCGCCGCCGGCGGCGTCCGGGCTCGGGGCCGGGCTGCTGCGGGTGAAGGTCTTCTGGTCCACCAGCTTGTGGTTGCGGAACAGCGAGGCGCGCAGGTCGACCACGCCGGTGCTGCTGGTGGCGCTGTCGAAGTTCTGCGCGAAGTCGTTGACCTCCATGCGCAGCACGGTCGGGCTGGCGGCGGCGTCGGTGGTCGACAGCACCTTGACGCCGGCCTGCGCGATGCGCGCCTTCATGCGCTGGGTCATCAGCTGGAACGGCGTGGCGGTCCACTGGTTGTAGGCGTAGGGGCGCGACTGGCGCGCGTCCGAGTACAGCAGGCGGTATTGCATGCGCTCCGTGTCGAGCGCATTGGGGCCGGCGATGTCGGCCACGATCAGGGCGCCGATGGTGGCCGGCACTTGCGCGGAGGCGGGCGCTTGCTGCAGCGGGCCGAAATCGTATTGCGCGGTCGGCTGGCCCTTGCTGGCGCAGGCGCCCAGCAGGGCGGCGACGGCGGCGATGGCGATGGCGTTGCGGATGGCGGAAGTCATCTCATTGATCCTTATTTGGACGAGGCGGAAAAGCCTTCTTCGCCGGGGCCGGGCGGCGTGCCGGGCGAACCGAAGATCAGGCTTTGCGGACGGTCGTTAATCTTGTTCATGGTCTTGCGCAGCGCGCGCATCGAGGCCTTGGTGTCGTCGGACAGCGAGTTCACTTGCGGCAGCGTGTCGAGTTCTATGCCGCCGGCCACCGCCTCCACCGAGCCGCCGATGCGGTCGGCCGTGGCGGCGATGCGGGCGATCGGGCCGTCCGGCGCCTGCAGGTTTTTCACCAGCCGGTCCGAATCGCTGGCCAGCGTGTTGAAGGAGTTCAGCGTGTGCTGCGTTTGTTCGGCCAGCGCCGGCAGCTTGGCGATGGTCGGCTCCAGCTTGGTCGGCAGCTCGCGGTAGGCGTTGGCGGTGGCGCTGACATCGGAGAAGGCGGCGAGGATGGTCTTCTGGTTCTCGGGGCTGAGCAGCGTATTGAGCTTGCGCGTCACTTCCTCGGATTGCGTCAGGATCTCCTTGCCGCGCTTTTCCAGCTGGTCGAAGAAGCCGGGACGCAGCGGGATGCGGGCCGGGTTGTCGCTGTTGGTGGCCAGCAGCGGCGAGCCGACCTTGTCGTCGTCGAGCTGGATAAAGGCGATGCCGGTCACGCCCTGGTAGCCCAGCGTGGCGAAGGTGGTCTTGGTGATCGGCGCGTCGGTGTTGATGTTGAGGGTGACGAGGATCTGGCCGGCCACCTTGGGATCGAAGGCGATGCTGCCAACCTTGCCCACCTCCAGGCCGCGATAGCGCACCGGCGCCTGCGGGTTCAGGCCCGGCACCGATTGCGCGGTGGCGATCACGTAGGGCGCGCGCTGCACGCGGTCGCGGTTGAACCACAGGCCGAACAGGATGGCCGCGATCAGCAGCGTGATCGTGAAGAAGCCGGTGGTGAGTGCGTGGGATCGGTTTTCCATCAGTGGTGCTCCGTATTGGTTTTTTCGTCCAGCGCTTCCAGCGCGCGGCGGCCACGGTCGCCGAGGAAGAACTCCTTGATGAACGGGTGGTCGATGGTCAGCAGGTCGCGCAGGGGACCAAGCGCGATCACATGTTTTTCGGCCAGCACGGCGATGCGGGTCGACAGGGCGAACAGCGTATCGAGATCGTGGGTGACCATCACCACCGTCAGCCCCAGCTCGCGGTGCAGTGATTTGATCAGCGAGACGAAGGCTTCGGACAGGTCGGGATCGAGGCCGGCGGTCGGCTCGTCGAGGAACAGCAGCTTGGGTTCGAGCGCCAGCGCGCGCGCCAGCGCCACGCGCTTGACCATGCCGCCGGACAGGTCGGACGGCATCTTGTTGGCCTGCTCGGGGCCCATGCCGACCATGTTCATCTTCAGCAGCACGGCGTCGCGCACCAGGTCCTCGGGCAGCGTGCCCAGTTCGCGCATCGGCTGGGCGATGTTCTCGAACACCGTCAGCGCCGAATACAGGGCACCCTGCTGGAACAGCATGCCCCAGTGGTTGCGCAGCTGCTGCAGCTGGTCGGAACCGATCTCGCTGATGTCCTCGCCGAACACGCGCACGCAGCCGCGCGCCGGCGTCTCCAGCCCGAGCATCTGGCGCAGCAGCGTGGTCTTGCCGGTGCCGGAACCGCCGACGATGGACAGGATCTCGCCCTGTTCGATTTCCAGGTTCAAGTCCTGGTGCACGACGGTGCGGCCGTATTTGGTCCACAGGCCGGTGATCTCGACGATAGGCACGCTGCCGTCCAGCGTCAGTTCGCCGGTGCCGGGGCCGCAGACTTTTTCGGGGACGAGTGCTTGATTGGCCATCAGAACCCCACGCCGCTGAAGACGATCGCGAACACGGCGTCGGCCAGGATCACAGCGGTGATCGCCGTGACCACCGAGGTGGTGGTGCCTCGCCCCAGGCTCTCCGTGTTCGGCTTGATGCGCAGGCCGAAGTGGCAGGACACCAGCGCGATCAGGATGCCGAACACCGTGCCTTTGCCCAGGCCGATCATATAGTTCGCCAGCGGCACCGCGTCCGGCAGCTTGAGGATGAAGTATTGCGGCGACAGGTTCAGCTCCACCTTGGCCGACACCATGCCGCCCAACAGCGCGATAGTGTCGGTCCAGATCACCAGCAGCGGCATGGCGACGGCCAGGGCCAGCACCTTGGGCATGATCAGGCGGAAGCCGTGCGAGATGCCCATCACCAGCATGGCGTCCAGCTCCTCGGTCACGCGCATCACGCCCAGTTGCGCGGTGATGGAGGAACCGGAGCGGCCGGCCACCAGGATCGCCGCCAGCAGCGGCCCCAGTTCGCGGATGATGCTCATGCCGAGCAGGTTGACCAGGAAGATGTCGCCGCCGAAGTTGCGCAGCTGCTGCGCCGACAGGTAGGAGAACACCACGCCGATCAAAAATCCGACCAGCGCCGTGATGCCCAGCGCCTGGAAGCCGGCGTGGAAGATGTTCGCGGAGATTTCCTTCCACGGTCCGCGCATCGGCGCGCGCGCGAAGCGCCACAGTTCCTGCACCACCTGGCCGATCAGCGAGGTGAGGGCGATCAGGTGCTCGAAGAACAGCAGCATCGCGAAGCCGAGCTTCATCACCCACGTCAGGCGCTGCGGGCGGGCCGCCGGCAGTTCGAGCTTGCCGGTCGATTCGAGGCGGTTGAAGAATTCTTCCTGGCCGGGCGCCAGTTGCAGGTCGGCCGGGCGGGTTTTGCCCCAGGCGTTCCACAGCAGCTGGGCGCCGATGTGGTCCATGCTGTCGATCGCCGTCAGGTCCCATTTGACGCCGTCGGCCTTGAGGGTCTTGATCATCGCCGTGATGGTGGCCATGGTCTTGCCCTGGGCCAGAGCGTGCACTTGCCAGGTGCCGCCGGCGGCGACCGAAGGCCCCTTGGCGGCACCGGGATTGAGAGTGAGAGTGGGCTCTTTGGCGATAGGCATTGCGTCAGTTTAAGGGAGTTTGGCCCCGGCCGCCACCTGTGCTTGTGTGGGAGCCGGCGGCCCCGCTCACGCGGCCAGCCGGCGGGCCTGGCGTTTGGGCGCCGGCGTCTCTACGGCTTTGGGCTTGGCGCCGGCATAATCGCTGGCCAGCAGCGCCTCGGCGGCCTCCTTGTCCATGCCCTGGCTGTGCAGGTATTTGGCTACCATCGCCACCAGGCGCTCCAGCGCGATGCGGTGGGTGGCGTCGGTGTTCGCGTACAGCCAGTCCGAGAAGGCCATGAAACGGCCGAAGGCATCGTCGCCCAGCAGCACCGGCAGCGTGTGGCCGAAGCGGCCGGAGTTGGCCACCAGGTCCCAGTAGCGCGCAAAGCGCACCAGGCGCTGCATGGTCGGGAAGTCGATGTCGCGGTTGGCCAGGATGGTGTAGGGTGCGTAGGGCTCGAACACCAGGCCGTATTCCTGCGTGTGGCGGATGATGGGCGTGCCGCGCAGCCGCTTCAGGATGCCGAACTGGATCTCGTGCGGATTCAAGGCCCACAGCTTGTTGAAGCCTTCGGCGAAGCTCTCCACCGTCTCGCCGGGCAGGCCGGCGATCAGGTCCACGTGCATGTGGGCGTTGGAGTGGTCGGTCAGCCAGCGGATGTTGTCGGCGGCCTTCTGGTTGTCCTGCTTGCGGCTGACCAGCGTCTGCACCGCCGGGTTGAAGCTCTGGATGCCGATCTCGAACTGCAGCGCGCCGTGCGGGAATTTGCTGATGCCCTCTTTCAGTGCGTCCGGCAGGTGGTCCGGCACCAGCTCGAAGTGGGCGTAGACCGGATCGTCCGGATTCGCCTCCAGCTTATCGAGGAAGAACTGCATGATCTTCAGGCTGGTCTTGATATTCAGGTTGAAGGTGCGGTCGACGAACTTGAACAGCCGCGCGCCGCGCGCATGCAGCGCCTCCATCTCCGCCAGGAAGTGGTCGAGCGCGAACGGCCACGCCGTCTTGTCCAGGGCAGACAGGCAGAACTCGCACTTGAACGGGCAGCCACGCGAGGCTTCCACGTAGATGGTGCGGTTCTTGATGTCGTCGTCGGTGTAGAGCGAGTAGGGCAGCTTGATCTCGGCCATCGGCGGCTGCACGCCGGCGTGGATCTTCATCAGCGGCTTGGGGCCGTTGAGGATCTCGCCGCACAGCTTGGGGAAGGTGACGTCGCCCCAGCCGGTGATCAGGTAGTCGGCCAGCTTGACGATTTCCTGCTCGTTCGATTCGTAGGACACCTCCGGCCCGCCCAGCACCACCGTCACATGCGGCGCCACGCGTTTGAGCATGGCGACGACCTTGGTGGTCTCCTCGACGTTCCAGATGTAGATGCCGAAGCCGACGATCTTCGGCGCGTGCGCCAGGATGCGTTCGACGATTTCGGTGGTCTTGGCGCCGATGACGAATTCCTGCAGGCGTGTCTGTTCCTGCAGCTCGCCCATGTTCGCCAGAAGATAGCGCAGGCCCAGCGAGGCGTGGGTGTAGCGGGCGTTGAGGGTGGTGAGCAGGATGGACATGACGGGTGTTCGGATCGGCGAAACCGCTATTTTACGCTTTCGTGCCATGCGCGCTCTCGGTTGCCGAGTTGGCATGTTATTATTTATAACTTATTACTAACTTGGCAATCGTCGCCCATGAATAAAAAAATACTGGTCGGATCGCTCGCCGGAGGCGCGGTGGTGCTGGCCGCGGTAGCTGCTTACCGGCTCCTGGGCTGGAATCTCATGGGGGACGTCAATAGCCTGAAGCTGGATTTGTCCCGGCCGGACGCGCTGGTGATGACCAAGAGCCTGTCGTCGCTGCCGCGCGACCTGCTGACGGTGCCGCTGGCGCGCGACGTGCTGCGCGAGGAGTTCCTGTTCTATTACGAGCAAAGCGAGGACCGGCTGGGCCTCAAGGGCAGCCTGCGGCGCATCGCCTACGAACATGAACTGGGCTGGGGCGACCAGCTGCTGCGCATGGTGCTGGACCAGCCGGCGGAAGTGGCCCTGTGGCGCGACGCCGACGGCTCGCTCAAGCACTTCGCCATCGCCGTTTCGCGCAACCAGCTGACACGCTTGCTGGAGGAGGCGGGCAAGGTCGCGCTCAAGGACACGCAAATGAGCGTGGCCGGCGAGCTGCGTGTCGATGGCGACAAGGTGCCGGTGTATGCGCTCAACTACGCCTACAATCGCACCATGCTGTTCGCCGCGCACGGTCAGCGGCTGGTGATCCTGTCGCATCCCGGCATGATGTATGGCGGCGCGCAGGGCAAGAGCGCCGACAGCGCGGCCGGTAAAACAGTCGCCAGCCTGCTGGCGTCGGACCAGTCCAAGCAGAACATCTTCCATCCGCAGTTCCATCTGGACCAGGCGGCGCCCGATGGCCACAGCATCGCCGTCAAGGCGGACTTCCTGTCCTTCGGCTACCAGCCCTTCTTCGGCGCGCTGGAGGCGCTGCGCTTCGATTTCAGCAAGGGCGCCTGGCGCTCCGAGGTGCTGGTCAACGCGGACAAGCTGCACAAGGGCGGCTACGACAACGCCGCCTTGTGGCCGGTGCTGCCGAACGATCCGAGCGCCTGCTTCAGCGTGCCGGTGGACTGGGACGCGCTGCAGCCCATGCTCAAGCAAATGAGCGGCAAGACCTCGGAACCGGTGCTGCCGCTGGCAACCCAACTGCAAGGCCCGGCCGCCGCGTGCTGGTACGGCGGATCGCGTTTGCACACGCCGGTGTTCGTGGCCACGCGCCAGGCGAAAGCGGGCGGTGAGGCGCTGTACGGCAGCCTGTTCACGGTGGCCATCGGCGGCAAGGACGCGGTGCGCAAGACCGAAGCGAAAGGCGTCACGCGCTGGGAGCGCACCGTGGCGACCGCGATGGGCGAGGCCAAGCCGGCGCTGGCGGTGGCTGGCGACACGGTGGTCTTCTCCGCCGACGGCAAGCTGGTGGACCAGGTGCTGGCGGTGCGACGCAAGCAGGCGCCCGCCGCCTCCGACCTGTTGCCGGACGCCGGCCATACGGTGGGCCTGATCGCGCCGGCCTCGCTGGCGCAGCTGATCGAGCGCGAAGCCTACGACACGCTGCCGGCCGCTCATGAGCCGGTGCTGCGTGCCGCGGCCAATGAGCATCTGGCGCCGCGCCTGGCCGCGCTGAAGAAGTATCCGCCGTACCGCATGGTGCTCAAGCGCCTGCCGGCCAGCGGCACCGCATGGGAAACGCTGGAATGGCAAGCGGTCCAGCGATGATGCAACGGCGTTCCGCGTTGCGCTGGCTGGCCTGCGCCGGCGCGGCGGCCGCGTCCCCTGCCTGGGCCTTGCGCCAGGGCGAGGAGGCGACCACGCGGCTGTCGCAGGCGCAGAGCCGCGCCTTCCAGGCGTGGATGCTGCGTATCATCACGGCGCAGATCGAACGCGGACCGTCGCCGCGCTGGACCCACCGCGACTGCGCGGGCCTGGTGCGCTTCGCCGTCAACGAGGCGTTGGCCGTGCACGACGCGCGCTGGCTGCGCGCCAACGGCATCGCCAGCGACCGCCGCCTGCCGCCCGAACTGGAGCTCGACGCCAGCCAGGCCGCGCTGCGCAACCGCTGGGTGCAGACCGGCGGCACGGTCGGCCACTTCGTCACCGCGCTGGCGCTGGTGCAGCACAACAGCCGCTTCGTCGCGCGCGAAATCAGCCAGGCCATGCCCGGCGACCTGCTGTTCTTCGACCAGGGCGACGAACAACACCTGATGGTCTGGATGGGGGCGAGCATCGCCTACCACACCGGCACCGTTACCCCCGACGACAATGGTCTGCGGACCGTCGATATCAAACAACTCACGACCTGGAAGGACACGCGGTGGCAACCTGCGTCCAACAATCCCAATTTCGCCGGTGTATTCCGGCTGTCATTTCTTTCATGAAGCTGCTGCTCGCCAGTGTGCTGTCCCTGTTCCTGATCGGAAGCGCCGTGGCGCAGCCGGAGCCGAGCTATTACACGCCGTTCAAGGGCGAGCCGTTCTTCCTGCTGTCCGACGCCACGTATGGCAGCACCGACGAGGCGCGCGTGCGCCTTGAGGTGCCGGGGCGCGACATGGGCCGCATGAATCTCGAGGCCTATTCTGGCGCCGACATCGTGTTGTACCGCGTGCCCGAGCCGATGGCCTTCCTGAAGAAGCAGCCCAACCTGCACCGCATCCAGGTGGAGGGCAATTTCCAGGGCGAGGGCCTGGCCAACACGCTGAGCTTCTTGTGGGACAGCTGGTGGAAGCAGTCGCGCCTCTTCTGGCGCAAGCTGTTCTCGGCCGAGGCGCGCCTGTCGGTGACCAGCGAGCATCCCAAGTTGGCCACCAACGACGCGATCCGCCGGCCGACGGTGTTCGTCAATAATCCGCAGTACAAACCGATCAAGGGCATGGAGCTGGTCGACAGCTTCCGCTATCCGATCTGGCAGGCCGCGCCGATCGCGCCGCCCAAGGGCGTGAAGCTCGACGGATCGAGCAGCGACTTCGTTGTCCCCGGCGCCGGCAATGTGATGATCCCGCTCGGCAAACGCAAACCGGGCCTGTACCTGGTTGAAGCCATCATCGGCCAGCACCGCGCCACGACATTGGTGTTTGTGTCGGATACGATGGCCGTGACCAAGGTGTCGTCCGGCCAGATGCTGGTGTGGGCCGCGCGGCGCGACAACAGCGCCGCCGTCGCCGGCGCCAATGTGGCCTGGACCGACGGCACCGGCGTGCTGCAATCGGCCACCACCGGCGCCGACGGCGTGGCGTCGATGGAGCGCGGCAGCCCTGAGCATACCTATGTGCTGGGCGAGGACCGCGCCGGCGGCGTGTTCGTGTCCGAGAACTTCTACTACGACAGCGAGATCTATAACACCAAGCTGTATGCCGTCACCGACCGGCCGCTGTACCGGCCCGGCGACGAGGTCAATGTCAAGTTCATGGGACGGGAGTTCATGTCGGCGCGCGCCTCGCAGGCTGCTGCCGCGGCGCCTATCGGCCTGACCGTGTTCGATCCGAACGGCACGCCGCTGCTGACGCAAACGCTGCAGCTGTCCGGCGATACCGGCGCCGACACCCGCTTCCGCCTGCCGGAGCAGGCCACCGCCGGCGGCTACGAGCTGCGCTTCACCTACAAGGACGGCGTCTACGGCGCGGCCTTCCGCGTGGCCGAATATATCAAGCCTCACTTCGAGATCAATATCCAGCCGTCCAAGCCGGAGTTCAAGACCGGCGAGGCGGTCAAGGGCAGCATCTCGCTGCGCTACCCGGACGGCAAGCCGGTAAAGAACGCATCGATGACGCTGTCGCTGCGCAGCCAGCAAAACAGCATGGTGGACGGCGAGCTGCGTTACAGCGGCTTGTTCCCGGTGTCGCTCAAGACCGAGGAAGTGGTCAGCGACAGCAGCGGCAATGTGGACTTCTCGCTGCCGCCGGCCGCCGATCCTTCGCGCTACATCCTGACCGTGCTGGCCACCGACGGCGCGGCCTACCGCGTAAAGGTCACGCGCGAGCTGATGATCGAGCGTTCCAGCACCACCTACACCTTGAAGCCGTCGCGCCAGTTCTCCGATCCGGGGCAGAAGGTGCATTTCGACCTGCTGGCAGACGGCCAGGGTTCGGCGCGTCCGGTGCGCTGGGAGATGGTGCAGCTGGAGCGGCAGACCAAGACGTCCGGCGCCTTCGATCCCGCCGCCAAGGGATGGGACGTGACCTTCCCGGATTCCGGTTCCTACCAGCTGTCGTTGCGCGACGAGCGCGGCAACCTGCTGGCGGCGGCCAGCCACTGGGTCAGCGGCGACGGCGTGCAGGCCACGCCGGGCAGCATCGAGATTGTGCTGGACCGCGCGCGCTATCGTCCGGGCGAGACGGCCGAGGCGCTGATCACCTTCTCCGACAAGGTGGACCAGGCGCTGCTCACGCTGGAGCGCGACAAGGTTGAACAATATGGCCTGATGGCCGGCAGCGCCGACTGGTACAAGGCGCAGCGCGTGGGACCGAAGCAGTGGCGCGTGCGGATACCGGTGAAGGAGGAGCATGGCCCCAACATGACCTTCTCGGTGGCCTACACACGCAATGGCGATTTCGTGTTCGAGAACGCCGGCCTGCAGGTGATCGAGCCGCGCATCGCGCTGCAGTTCAAGACCGACAAGGAGGTCTACCAGCCCGGCGAGAAGGTGACGCTGGACGTCAAGGCCACGCTGGACGGCAAGCCGCTGAGCACCATGGTGGCGCTGGGCGTGGTCGATGAGATGATCTACGTGCTGCAGCCGGAGATTGCGCCGGAGATCGGCGACTTCTTCTACCACCCGCGCCGCAACAACGTGCGCACCACGGCCAGCCTGTCGTTCATCAGCTACGACATGGCGCAGGGCCGCAGCGGCGGTGCGCCCGCGCGCCACAACTACAATGAGCGCGGCGTCAAGGTGCTGGAGCGGCCGCGCCGCGACAACATCGACACGGCATACTGGGCACCGTCGCTGAAGACCGATGCGGACGGCAATGCGCGCGTCAGCTTCACCATGCCGGACGCGCTGACCCGCTGGCGCATCACCGGCCGCGCGATGGATGCGCAAGGACGCGTGGGCCAGCGCACCGGCTATCTGCGCTCGGACAAGAACTTCTACGCCAAGTGGACCGCGCCCGACTGGATGCGCGCCGGCGACGCGCCGCGCGCCACGGTGGCGGTGTTCAACCAGACCAGCGCCGCGCAGACGCTGGAGGTGATCCTGTCCGGCGGCACGCAGCCGAAGACCGAGAAGCTGAGCGCAAAGCCCGGCGTCAATTACGTCGAGTTCCCGCTGGCGGCGGTTTCCGGCGCCTTGCGCCTGGAGCTCAAGCAGGACGGCAAACTGGTGGACGCGCTGGACACCACAATGCAAACCCTGCCTGCGGCTTGGCTCAGCCCCCGCACGCTGACGTTGCCGCTGACCGGCGCCGAGACCGCGTTCAAGCTGCCGGCCGATGCGCGCAATATCCGCGTCTCGTTCGCGCAGGGCGCGGCCAGCCACTTCGCGCGCATCGCCGATGACCTGATCGAGTACCCATACGGTTGCGTGGAACAGACCGCGAGCCGCTTGATTCCGTTGACGCTGGCGCTGCAAAGCATGCCGCCGGACGCCACGCAGCTGCGCGAACGCCTGCAGGCCACGCTCACCGCGCAGCGCCTGCGGCTGGTGGCGATGGCCGGGCCCAACGCGGTCTTCGGCTGGTGGGGCAACGCCACTGCGGGCAGCGCGCTGATGACCGGCTACGCCTATTACGCGGACTGGTACGCGTCGCGCGCATTGCGCATCGAGCTGCCGCCCGAGCACTGGAATAGCCTGCTGACCGTGTACAGTGAACAGGGACTGAAGGATGCGCCGATCGACCGCGCGCTGGTGTTGTGGATGGCCCGCGATATCGGCCTGCCCACCAAGACCCTGGCCTCGGGCCTGGTCGACGACATGGCCACCGTCACGCTGGCCGGCAAGCCGCACGCGGGCGGCGACACCAGCAGCCTGCTGCTCGGCGCCGGCGATGACCGCGAAGCGCAGGCGATGGCGGTTGGCTTGACGTCGGTGGTCGCAAGCCAGAATGGCGTGGCGTTGCCGCCGGCGCTGCAGCAGCAGGTCGTCGCCGCGTGGAGCGTGTTGCGCTCGTCGAAGGCGCCGGTGGCGCAGGCCTTGCTGATGCTGGCCGGCGAAGTCCCACCGTCGCAGGCCGATGCGGTATTGGCCAGCGTTCGCGCGGACATGCCGACGCTGGACCGCTCGATGACGCTGTTGTGGGTGCAGAAAAAACTGGGCGGCGCGTCGTTCGGCAAGGCGCCGGCGCTGGCGTTGGACGGCCCGTGGCAAAAACAGGAGAGCCGCAGCGGCCAGCCGGTCTGGCGCTGGAACGACGCCAAGGCCCTGCCGGAGCAGCTCAAGTTGGCTGCGGCATCGGGCGCCGCGCCTGCGGGCACGGTGGCCGTGGTGCAGTACGACAGCCGCGCAGCGGAAGCATCCACCTTGCCGGTCACCGTCGAACGCCGCATCCTGCGCATGAAGCAGGGTAAGGACGGCTACACCACGGAGCTGGTCAAGCCGGGCGAGGCGCTCAGCACCGCCGAACTCTATCTGGATGAGATCACGCTGAAACCTGCACCCGGCTCCAAGCACCGCTTTGGCTTGCTGGAGGTGGCGCTGCCGCCTGGCGCGATGGTCGAGTCAAGCACCTGGGGCATGGTGATGGCGGGCGAAAAACCGACGCCGCTGGAGCGCGCGCGTCACGCCGAGCGCCGTGATGGTTACGCGGTGCCGATCGATCCGCTGGAGGAGGCCGTGACGGTGCGCCACCTGCTGCGTTTTGCGCAAAAGGGTAGCTACGTGCTGCCGCCGACTCGTTTCCACCGCATGTATCAGCCGGAGCAGAAGGCGCTGGAAGGCGGCGGCAAGACCATGCGCGCGTTGAAGGTGGAATGATGCGCAAATCGGCGCTTTCCCGCGTGCTGCGTCCTGCGGCTGTATTGGCCATGCTGGCCGTGCAGCCGCTGGCCGTGTCGTCGCGGGCGGCGTCGCTGGATGTGGCCTGGTGGCGCGACGGGAAAGCCGAGGTGCTGCAATTGCGCCAGGGCGGCCCGGCGCCGCAGCCGTTCGACGGCCGCCGCCAGGTGCCGCTGGCCAGCTTGTGGAAGCTGTTCGTCTATATCTATGCGGACGACGGCCATGTGCCGATGCCGGACTATCGTTGCGGTGGGCGCGATCCTGAAGAAGTCTATTGCTGCGAGGCGGGGCAGAGCGTAAGCCGGGATGCGGCGCTGGCCCAGTCATGCGGCCCGTTCTTTTCGCCGCGCCGGTTGATGATCGCGCCGGCGTCGTGGCGGGATTATTGGACGCGCCGTCTTGGCGCCGCGCCCTCCGGCGAACTCGCATGGCTGGCCGATCCCGCGCAGTTGACACCGGAACGGCTGGTGCGGCTCGACAGCCTGCTGCGCGCACTGTCCAGCATACCGGCCGCCAGCCGTGCCGATGCCGAGGCGGCGCTGCTGCGCGTGGTGCTGGATGGCCGAGGCGCAGGCACCGCGCGTTGGTTCGGTAGTCAGCTGCGGGTGAAGACCTATTCCTGGCATAAGCCCACGCAAGCGGGCAAGGAGCGCGAACGCCTCGGCGGCGCGGCGGGCTGGCTGGCCGACGGCACGCCGGTGTGGTTCGGCGGTGCCGGCGGCAGCAGCAATGTGCTGCAGCAGTGGGCGCCGCGACTGGCCGCCAATCTGCCTCCGGTGCAGGCGGCCGAGGACAGCGGTTGCGTTGTCGTCGATTACTTCAAGCGTTATCCGATCAGCAGCGTGCGCGGTGCGGATGGTCCGGCTGCGGCGGGGCCGCTCAATGGCCGTTTCCAGGTGCGCTTCGAAAATGGCAAGAGCCTGGCCTTGCGCAGCGCGGGCGAGATGATGCTGCAGACCGGTGGCGACGGCCGTCCGCAATTGCGCGGCCGCTTCGGCGTCAATGAATACGTGGCGCGGGTGATCGACCGCGAAGCCAGCGCCGACGAGCCGGAAGCGGCCAAGGCGCTGGCCATCGCCGCGCGCAGTTATCTGCGGCAGAACGCGCAGAGCGTGGCCGGCTGCCAGCAGATCGCCGACAGCAGCGCGACGCAGCGCGTCAGTCCCAGCCCCGCCACGCCGGCGGCGCTGGCCATCGCGCGCTGGACCGACCAGTTGATCGTCGACGGCGTGCCGGTGCGATATCACCGTGACCAGGCATCCGATGGCACGCTGGTGTGGACCGATGCGGTCCGGCAGGCGAAGCAGGGCAAGCTTTACGATGAATTGCTGGCGGCGGCCTATCCCGGCGGTGCGCTGAGCACCGCTGGCAACGCCGGCGTGCGCTGCAAGCGTCTGGGGCAGAACGAGGAGTGGCTGGCACGCGCCCTGCCACGCTGGCAGCGCGTGCTGTTGGGCGAGGCTGGTTATGAGGCGCCGGCGCAGCCGCCATTGGTCTGCGCGTTGGCCTCTGGCGCGCCGTACTCGGAGCAGTCGCGCAACCGCATCTTCATGCGCCCGCTGACCACGCGCGAAGACCGCATCACGCTGGCCCATGAATACCTGCATCTTGGCTTGCGCCGTCACCCGCGCGGCCAGGATGAAGACTATGTCGAGCGCTTGGCGCGCCGGCTGGTCGACCTTAACCTGGAGACGCTGTGATTCCCCGCATCCGATTGCTCAACGCCGCCGCGCTGCTGTTGGCATGCCAGCTGGCGCACGCGCAGGACAAAAGCATGACCTCACCGATAGGCGGCTGGAACCGCGCCGGCCTGACCGACCGTTCGGAGGAGCTGGCGGTCAACTATCCCTACGCGCTGGTGGACCGTGGTGCACAACGTGGACGGCGCATGATCCAGGGCCAACTTGATAAAGTGGGCAAAGGCAGGGCTTTCCATAAGCTGGTGGTCAATGGTAATCCGACGCCTTTGTACACGGACGAGGATGGGCGCTACGCCCGCGCGTATTCGTTCGGCTCCGGTTCCAACAGCGTGGAGATCCGCTCGCCGGACGGCAAAGCGGTCAAGCGCGTGCAGTTCTATGAAGCGGACCGCAGCAAGCCGCAGCCGATGATACGCATCATCGCCGCGTGGGACGACAGCCAGGCGGAAGTCGACCTGCACGTGATTACGCCGGACGGCCAGCACGCGTTCTTTGGACAGCCGGCGCTGAGCAACGGCGGCGGCCTGGATGCCGACACCGTCGACGGACCGGGCCCTGAGAACTTCGTGATGACGTCGCCGATGCATGGCTTGTACCAGGTATGGATTAACTACTGGGGTAACTTCGGCGCCGACGGCTATCACTTCGACGAGAACACGCGGCAGCGGCCCGTCATCACCAGCCGCATCACGCTGGTCTTCAATGAGAACACCCCGCGCGAGCGGCGCGAATCGTTTGTCGTGCCCTTGCGCGGCATCGGCGAGCTTACCCTCGTCAAAACCTTCAGGTACTGAGCATGAATCTGCGCTGGTTATTGTTAATGTTATTACCGATTTGGGCGCAGGCCCAGGTCACCATTGATTCGCCCAAGGGCGGCTGGCGTAATTCCGCCGGCGCGCGCGAGGACTATACGCAGCCGGTGCATTACCCCGCGGCCTCCGTCAGTCTGCAGCCGGGACAGAGCGAAACGGCGCAGATACGCGGCCGTATCGCCGGCGCGCCCAAAGGCAAGCCGGCCACGCTGGTGGTCAATGGCGTGGCGATGCCGCTGGAAGTGGCGGAGGATGGCACGTACGGACGGCCGTATGGTTTCGGCAGCGGCTCCAATAGTGTGGAGGTGCGCGCGCCGGACGGCAAGAGCCGCGCCCGCGCGCAATTTGTCGACAGCTACCAAGGGAAGACCCAGGCGCGCTTGCGGGTGGTGCTGTCCTGGGATAGCGCCGGCACCGATCTCGATCTTCATGTGGTGACGCCAGACGGCGGCCACGCCTGGTACGGCAATCGCGTATTACAGGACGGCTCGGCCCTGGATGTGGACGTGACGACCGGCTACGGGCCGGAGATCTTTTCCAGCGCTTCGCCGCAGAAGGGTAATTATCACGTCTACGTAAATTACTTCGGCAGCGGCGCGGACACGTCCACGCTAACCGTCGCGCGTATCTCCATCATCACCAATGAAGGCACGCCGCGTGAAAGACTGCAAACCTATCAAGTGCCAATGCGCGCAGCTGGCGAACTGACGCTGGTGAAATCATTCGTGTTCCCGTAAAAAGCCCTTGCGGAACCCGTACTCGCTTTGCTATAGTTCGCCCCCTCGCAGAACACAGCACATGTTGCTGAGTGATGTGAGGAGAAAAAGAAGGGGTTGACGAAACGGTCTAAACGCTTCATACTCTTTCTTCTTCGCTGACGGACACAACGCTTCGCAGCAAACGCAGTACCGAATAAAGTTCTTTAAAAATTAACAGTCGATAAGTGTGGACGTTTGATGAAAGTGCACAGCAGACTAGTTCTGCTGATACTT
>NZ_BPWJ01000018.1:0-63085 GCF_040362985.1 Duganella caerulea
AGTCTGACATTCGGACACGGCCTCTTCCGTAGCGGGCCCGCTACGGAAGAGGCCGTGTCCGAATGTCAGACTTGACCCCAATTTTGTTTAGCGCAGGGCGAGGCGGCTTGAGCGGTTGGAGGCGGCGGCGGTTTCGCCTTCCAGCTTGAAGCGGCTGACCAGCTCGGCCAGGCGGCCGGCCTGCTCCTGCATGCTGCCGGCCGCCGCGGCGGCTTGTTCCACCAGCGCGGCGTTCTGCTGCGTTACCGAATCCATCTCCGTGATCGCCATGTTGACGTGGCCGATGCCCGTGCTCTGCTCGCTCGATGCCTCGGTGATCGCCGACATGATCTGCGTGACCCGCGAGACGCTGGCCACCACCTGATCCATCGTCGTGCCGGCCTCGGCCACCAGCGCGCTGCCGGCGTTGATGCTGTCCACCGAGGCGTTGATCAACTCCTTGATCTCCTTGGCCGCGCCGGCCGAACGCTGCGCCAGGTTGCGCACCTCGGATGCCACCACCGCGAATCCACGGCCCTGTTCGCCCGCGCGCGCCGCTTCCACCGCCGCGTTCAAGGCCAGGATGTTGGTCTGGAAGGCGATGCCGTCGATGACCGAAATGATGTCGACAATGCGCGTGGCCGAGGCGTTGATGGTGTCCATGGTCTGCACCACCTGCGACACCACGCGCCCGCCCTTCTCCGCCACCGCCGAGGCCGACATCACCAGCTGGTTGGCCTGCACCGCGTTGTCGGCGTTCTGGTTCACGGTCGAGGTCAGCTCCTCCATCGACGCGGCCGTCTCTTCCAGCGAGCTGGCCTGCGATTCGGTGCGGGCCGACAGGTCCATATTGCCCGAGGCGATCTCGCCCGAGGCGGTGGCGATGGTGTCGGCGCTGCGGCGGATCTCGCCGATGGTGTCGGCCAGCCGCGCCTGCATGGACTTCATGCCGAACAGGATGCTGGCGCGGTCGGATTCATGCGTCTTGATGTGCGCGCTGAGGTCGCCGCCGGCGATCTGCCGGGCGATGTCGCCCACATACTCGGGATCGCCGCCGATGGTGTGGCGCAGGCTCTTGTTGACCACGCTGACGATGGCCCACAGCACCATGCACACCAGCGCCAGCACGCCGGCCGATTTGTACAGCGAGGCGTAGAAGGCGTTGTCGATGTCGTCGATGTAGGCGCCGGTGACCAGGTCCCAGTCCCACTGCGCGAAGTGCACCACGCGGCTCATCTTGGGCACCGGCTCCTTGGTGTTGGGCCGGATCCACGAGTAGCGCACGAAGCCGCCGCCCTCGGGCCTGGCGCCGGCCGCCGCGATGTCGCGGTACAGGTAGACGCCGTTCGGGTCCTTGAAATCGGCCATGTCCTTGCCGTTGTTCTCCATCTTGAATGGATTCATCAGCGAGCGCGTGCCCTGGGTGATGGTGACGTAGCCGTCCTTGCCGAAGCGCAGCGCCTGGATCAGGGCGGTGGCCTGCTTCTGGGCCTCCTCCTTGCTCATGGCGCCGGAGCTGGCCTTCTCGCCGTACAGCTTGAGGATGCTGAGGCCGGCGTCGTCCAGATTCATCAGATCGATCTGGCGTTCCTCGATGCGCACGTCGCGCATCTGCAGGGTCTGGTAAATGAAGATGGCGGTGATGCACAGCAGGCTGCAAATCAACGGTACCCAGAGCTTCTGTTGGAAGGACAACTTATTCATGGTATCGGGTCTCCGTATTGTCTTATGGCAATCAGAATACCTGAATTGTGTCCTAGACACTGTCGTTTATTTGCATATGTGCACTAAAAAAACAGCGGGCGCGGCGATCTGCATCGCGGCGCCCGCCGGGAGACTGCGGCTGGTGTTTATTGAACGCTGCGGTCCTTGACCGACTTGGCGGCCAGGCGCGCTTCCACGCTTGGCGTCTTGCCGCTGTGGGCCGCCTGGTAGGCGATGTCGCCGGTGACTTCGTTACGCTCCAGCTCGCCGGCCTGGATGGCGGCGATGGTTTCAGCCTTGACCTGGGCGCGGGTGACCGTGCTGGCGACCGGCTTGGCGTTGGCGATGTCGGCGGTGACTTCATTCTGCTCCACAGGGCCCTGCGCGAAAGCGCCGCCAGCGGCAAGCAGGAGGGAGACCGATGCGATGATGGATTTGGCGTTCATGTGATGCTCCTTGTCAGATTAAGTGTGGCACCCAGTCCTGGGTGCCAACCGGCTTTGTGTCGTCGATGGAGTCATAGTAGGATTTATTTTTCAGATATAAAAGCGCAAATATCCGCTTAAACTCATCCATTTATCCGATAGGTCAGCTGTTCTCGCTGTCCAGCACCGAGGTCGAGTGGTCGTCGTAGCGGCCGCCGGACGCCGCGCCGGGCGGCACCGCCTGCTCCAGCCGCGCCAGGTCGGACGGCGACAGCTTGACCTTGGTCGAGGCCAGCGCCTCCTCCAGCCGCACGCGGGTGCGGGCGCCGACCAGCGGCACGATGTCCTCGCCCTGCGCCGCCACCCAGGCGATCGCCACCTGCGCCACCGACACGCCCAGCTCGCCTGCGATGGCGCGCAGCTTCTCCACCAGCGCCAGGTTGCGGTCCAGGTTCTCGCCCTGGAAGCGCGGGCTGGCCAGGCCGCGGAAGTCGGCCTCGCCCTCGCGCTGCTTGCTCCAGTGGCCGCTGATCAGCCCGCGCGACAGCACGCCGTAGGCCGTGATGCCGATGCCCAGCTCGCGGCAGGTCTGCAGGATGCCGGTCTCGATGCCGCGCGAGATCATCGAATACTCGATCTGCAGGTCGGCGATCGGATGCACCGCGTGGGCGCGGCGCAGGGTCTCGCTGCCCACCTCGGACAGGCCGATGTGCTTGACGCGGCCGGCCTGGACCAGCTCGGCGATGGCGCCCACCGTGTCCTCGATCGGCACATTGGGATCGAGCCGGGCCGGGCGGTAGATGTCGATGTGCTCGACGCCCAGGCGCTTGAGCGAATACGCGGCGAAGTTCTTCACCGCGATCGGGCGGGTGTCGATGCCGGCCCAGTTGCCGGACGGATCGCGCAGCGCGCCGAACTTGACGCTGATCTGCACGCCATCGCGGCCGCCGGCGGCCAGCGCCTCGCCCAGCAGCATTTCATTGTGGCCCATGCCGTAGAAATCGCCGGTGTCGAGCAGGGTGACGCCGGCGTCCATGGCGGCGCGGATGGTGGCCAGGCTTTCGCCGCGGTCGGCCGGGCCGTACAGGTCGGACATGCCCATCAGGCCCAGGCCCAGCTGGGCGACTTGCGGGCCGGTGCGGCCAAGTTTGCGTGTTTGCATGATGAAATCTCCAGGGTGGTTAGCGAGTGGAGCCATTATGCTATTATCGATATCAGCAATAAATACGGTAAATCCTATTACTTTATTCGATCAGAGATAACAATCATGGACCAGTTCAAGGCCATGCAGATTTTCCAGGCGGTGGCCGACTGCAAGAGTTTCACGCAGGCCGCCGAGCGGCTGGACCTGCCCAAGCCCAGCGTCACCAACGCCGTGCAGGCCATCGAACAGCAACTGGGCGTGCGCCTGCTCCAGCGCACCACGCGCAAGGTCAGCCTGACGGTGGAGGGGGCGCAATACCTGGAGCGCTGCACCGCCCTGCTCAACGACCTCGACAACCTGAACGGCCTGTTCGCCGGCGACGGAAGGCTGCTCAGCGGCACGGTGCGGATCGACCTGCCGGAGCGGCTGGCGCACCTGTACGTGATCCCGGCGCTGCCGGCGTTCTGCCAGCGCCATCCGCACTTGCAGCTGCGGCTGGGTTCCACCGACCGCTACGTCGACCTGGTCGGCGAAGGCATCGACTGCGCGGTGCGCGGCGGCACGCTGCGCGATTCCACGCTGGTGGCGCGCCGTGTGGCGGCGATGGAACAAGTCAACGTCGCCGCGCCCGCCTACCTGGCGCGCCACGGCCGCCCGCAAACGCTGGACGACCTGCACCAGCACACGGCGGTCAATTTCTTTTCCAGCCAGAGCGGGCGCGACCTCGATTGGGAATACGTCGACGCCGACGGCGTCGAACGCACCCTGCCGATGCGCAGCCAGGTGTCGGTCAGCGGCACCGACGCGTATCTGGCCTGCTGCCTGGCCGGCCTGGGCCTGATCCAGATGCCGCGCCAGAGCCTGGCGCCGCTGCTGGCATCGGGCGAACTGGAGGAGGTGCTGCCGCAACGGCGACCGGCGCCGTTGCCGCTGAACATCGTGTATGCGCACAACCGCCACCTGTCGCCACGGGTACGTGTGGTTGTCGATTGGCTTGCTAGTGTTCTTGAGCAACAAAATGTGTCAGAATAAGGGCTTCCCTCTTAGCAATCATTTCCAAATGAGATACCTACTGTCGATGGCGCTGCTGGCGTTAAGCACCGGCCACGCCCTGGCCGCCGCGCCCAAGGCCGGAAAACCGGCCGAGGCGGCGACGCCGCGCATCGACGGCGAACGCCTGTTGGAGCACATCACCACGCTGGCCTCCGACGAGTTCGAGGGCCGCGCGCCGGGTACCCACGGCGAAACCGTGACCATCGAATACCTGCAACAGCAGTTCAAGAAAATGGGCCTGGAGCCGGGCAACCCGGACGGCACCTATCTGCAGCCGGTACCGCTAGTGGCCATCTCCAGCCATCCGACGATGAGCTACATCAAGGACGGCCAGAG
Source organism: Duganella caerulea (assembly GCF_040362985.1). Classification (NCBI taxonomy): domain Bacteria; kingdom Pseudomonadati; phylum Pseudomonadota; class Betaproteobacteria; order Burkholderiales; family Oxalobacteraceae; genus Duganella; species Duganella caerulea. The sequence continues at coordinate 4,642 of NZ_BPWJ01000018.1, forward strand.
CAAGCAGCTGACCTTCGGCGACGACTACGTGGCGTGGACCGCGCGCACCGACAAGAAAATCGAAGTCGCCAATTCCGAGCTGGTGTTCGTCGGCTACGGCGTACAAGCGCCGGAATTCCAGTGGGACGACTACAAGGGCGCCGACCTGAAGGGCAAGACGCTGGTCATGCTGATCAACGACCCGCAGCTGCCCGACCCCAAGCATCCCAAGCTGCTGGACCCGGCCATGTTCGGCGGCAGCGCCACCACCCGCTACGGCCGCTGGAACTATAAATTCGAGATGGCGGCCAAGATGGGCGCGGCCGCCGCGCTGATCGTGCACGAGACCAAGCCGGCCACCTATCCATACGACGTGGTGCGCAACAGCTGGGGCCGCGAGAATTTCGCCATCAAGGGCAAGACGCCCGATCCGCTGTTCCCGGCCATCCCCGGCTGGCTGCAGGGCGACCGCGCGCGCGAACTGTTCAAGGCCGCTGGCCAGGACTTCGACGCGCTCAAGCAGCAGGCGCTGTCGCGCAACTTCAAGCCGGTGCCGCTGGGCGTCAAGCTCAACGTCACGGTGTTGAACGCGTGGCGCGAGGTGGGCTCGCACAACGTGGTGGCGCGGATCCCCGGCTCCGATCCGCTGCTGAAGAACGAAGCGATCGTCTACAGCGCGCACTGGGACCACTTCGGCATCGACGACACGCTGCCGGGACCGCGCACGCAGCAGATCTTCCACGGCGCGATGGACAACGCGACCGGCGTCGCCGCGCTGCTGGAAATCGCGCGCGCGTACAAGGCGTTGCCGGTGGCGCCCAAGCGCACCATCGTGTTCGTGCTGACCACGGCCGAGGAGCGCGGACTGCTGGGCGCGCAATACTACGCGCGCAACCCGGCCTATCCTCTGAACAAGACGCTGCTGGACATCAACGTGGACGGCCTGAACATGTGGGGCCGCACGCGGGATGTCGAATTGAGCGGCATGGGCAAATCCAGCGCCGACGATCTGGTGATCGGCATCGCGCGCGGGCAGGGGCGCAGCGTGCGGCCGGACAGCAACGCCGACTACGGCAGCTTCTACCGCGGCGACCAGTTCGAGTTCGCCAGGGGTGGGGTGCCGGTGGTGTATCTGCGCAGCAGCGCCAACTTCATCGGCAAGGCTGCAGGCTACGGCCGCGAGAAGCTGCTCAACTACAGCGCGCACCAGTACCACACCGTCAACGACACAGTGCAAGCCAAATGGGACACCAGCGGCGCGGTGGAAGACATCGAACTGCTGTTCAAAGCCGGCTACCAGGTCGCCCAAGGCAAAGACCGCCCGCAATGGAAAGACAACGCCGAATTCAAGCGCTGAATTTGGGGTCAAGTCTGACATTCGGACACGAGCTCTGCTGAAGATTATTGGGGTCAAGTCTGGCATTCGGACACGAGCTCTGCTGAAGATTATTGGGGTCAAGTCTGGCATTCGGACACGAGCTCTGCCGTATCTGGCGGCCGGGACTGTGACGACTTCTGCGCTGCGTCAGCGCCGCGCCGCCAAGCAACCGCTACATTGTGGCGATGGCCCGTCCACTCAGACTCGAATTCCCCGGTGCGCTTTATCACGTCACTTGCCGCGGCAACCGGCGTGAACGCATCTTTCGCGATCGCATCGATCGCCTGGCCTGGCTCGCGGAAATCGAACGCGTATGCGGGCGCTTTCATTTCGTCGTCCACGCGTTTTGCCAGATGGCGAACCACTACCACGTGCTGGTCGAAACGCCTGAAGGCAATCTCGGGCAAGGCATGCGCCAGTTGAACAGCGCGTATTCGCAGTACTACAACCGCCGCCACGAATTGGCCGGGCACGTCATGCAGGGCCGATATCACGCCATCCTCGTGCAAAAGGAGAGCTACCTGCGCGAACTGGCGCGCTATATCGTTCTGAATCCTGTGCGTGCAGGTATGGCGTGCGCGCCCGGCGACTGGGAGTGGAGCAGCTATCGCGCGATGACTGGGGAGGCCCCGGCGGCCGCTTGGCTGGCGACCAATTGGCTGCTGGCCTGCTTCGGCCAGGATCAGATGGCGGCGCGGCTTGCCTATCACCAGTTCGTCATGGCCGGCATGCACGCGGACAGTCCGCTCAAGCAGGTGCGCTTCCGGTGCATATTGGGTGATGCCGGGTTCATCGCGCAGCACCGCGAATCGGCGAAGGAATCCAGATCGGTGGAAATCGCGCGGGTACAGCGGCGTGCGCTGGCGATGTCGCTTGGCGAGTACGCATTGCGGTACCCGCGCGATCTCGCGATGGCGGAAGCCTACCGCTCCACCGCGTTTTCGATGCGGCAAATCGCCGAGCACTTCGGCGTCTCGGTCAAAACGGTAAGCCGCGCCGTCGCCGCGTTGGAGCGCAGGGACAAGGGCTGAGCTCGTGTCCGATTGCCAGACTTGACCCCACCCTACAACGGCAGAGTTCGTGTCCGAATGTCAGACTTGACCCCACCATACAACGGCAGAGTTCGTGTCCGAATGTCAGACTTGACCCCAATTGAGTTTTTGCAGCTGGGCCTGGTTGCGTTGTTGGTGGGCGTCGGGGCCGGCTTGGGCGATGTCGGCGCGCAGGCCTTCGCGGGCTTGCTCGATGCGGGTACTTTCTTGCGGCGCCAGTTCCATTAAACTGCTCAGGTAGGTGACGCCCCATTGCAGACGCGTTGCCGGTCCTACCGCCGCTTGCCAGGCTTTGCCGTACCAGTCCAGCACGGCCGCCGTGTCGCCGCGCCGCTTGGCGCTGGAGGCCAGGCTCAGCATGAAGTAGTACGGTGAATGCGATCGCGGCAATTCGGCCAGCAGCACTTGCTCGGCCTGCGCCGACAGGCCGGCGTCGTTCAGGGCGCTCACCGCCGTGTTGACCAGCGTGTGCCGTTCGTATGGATCGGTCGACTCCGCCAGCGCTTGCTCCACCCGCTCGCGCACCCGCTCCTGCAAGCCTTGCGACGGCGCCAGCAGTCGGCCCAGACGCATTTGCAGGCGCACCGCCATCAGGCGGTCCGGCGCGCCGAGCCAGAAGTCGTCGGCCCATTGCGCGGCGGTCGCGCCCAGCGCGGCCACCAGTTCTTCGCGCCGCGTGGCGTACTTGATCAGGTTGATGCCGCTGTTGGTGAGGATGTCCATGTTGGCGCGCGCCAGCCGCGCGTCGGCGAATACCTTCAGCAACAACGCGGCGTTGGCTTCGGCGTCGATGTCCTTGCCGGCCGTAGCCAGCTGCGCGTGCAGTTGCAGGCGCGCGCCGGCGTCGGCGTCGTCGCAGGCGCGCACCAGCGCCAGCAGGGTCGGCGCGAGCGCGAGCGTGCCCAGCAGGCGGCCTTCGTCGGTGTCCCACGAATAATGGCTCAGCAGCGACCATTCGCCGGCGCTGAGCTTGCGCTCGCCGGACAAGGCCGCAGCCAGCGCGCTCGATGCGCACGAGCCGGCCGCGTGCACGGCCAGCGCGGTGTCGAAGGCGGACGTGAACAGCTCGCCGTCCAGCTCGCACGGCAGGCGCGTGATTTCGTGGCCGTCCGGCGCGTACAGCACCAGCGTCGGATAGCTGCGCAGGCCGTAGCGCGCGCCCAGCGCCTGCGCGCCGGCGCTGTCGCCGTCAAGCTGCTGGCAGACCACCGAGGCCGAGCGTGAGATGAACTCGTCGCGCGCGAAGATTTCGGATTTGACCCGGTTGCAGGGCGGGCACCAGACCGCGCCCCAGTACAGGAACAACGGCCGCTGCTGCGCGGCCGCCAATGCAAAGGCGGCGTCGAGGCCGCCGTGCTGCCATGCGATCGCCGCCATGCCGCTTAGGACTCGCGTGCCAGCGCCAGGAATTCGGTGCGCATCGCCAGGTTGGGCTGCAGCTCGCCGAGCATGGCGGAGGTGACGGTCTCTTCGCCCGGCGTGCGGATGCCGCGGCTTTCCATGCACAGGTGGCGGCATTTGACCACCACGCCGACCGCCTTCGGTTCCAGCACTTCCATCAGCGCGTTGGCGATCTGCATGGTCATGCGTTCCTGCACTTGCAGGCGCTTGGCGAAGCAGTCGACCAGACGGGTCAGCTTGGACAGGCCGACGATCTTGCCGTTCGGGACGTAGCCGACCGTGGCCTTGCCGAAGAACGGCGCCAGGTGGTGCTCGCAGTGGCTGTAGACCGGGATGCCGCGCACGACGATCAGCTCGTTGTACTGCTCGGCGCCGTCTTCGAACGCTTTCAGCAGCTCGACCGGGTCCTGGCCGTAGCCGGAGGTCCAGTGTTTCCATGCTTTGGAGACGCGGGCCGGGGTTTCCAGCAGGCCCGGACGGTCGGGATCTTCACCGAAACTGGCGATCAGACGACGCCAGTCGCCTTCCGAAAATTCTTTTTGAGACATGATGAAACACCTTTTTTTTACGATTGCCGACAGTATATAGAAATCCGCGGCAAGCTACCGGCAAGTGGACTGTGGCGGAGGAAACGGTAGGGCAGGACGCGCGGGCGGCGCGCAGGGCAAGGCGCAAAGCGCAGCAATAGCGAGCTATTGCGAGCATTTGCAACGGTGCAGCGGGGGCTTCGTGGGGCGGAGCCCCGCGCCCGCGCAACGGCTCGCCCTTGCAAGGGCGAACTCCTTCCGCCATGCGTGGCGCTCCGCGCGGCAGGCACTATCGTTTACTCCGTCACAGTTCACTGTCGCTTTGGCCGGTGGGCGTTCAGCAACTCGGCGGCGATCGATACGGTGACCGTCATGTCCGGCCATTCGTCGTCCACGCCGAACCAGCGGGCGTCGGCGATTTCGTTCTGGTCGACGCGGATCTCGCCGTCCAGGTACTCGGCGGTGTAGGCGATCATCAGCGAATGCGGGAACGGCCACGACTGGCTGCCGAAGTATTTCAGGTTGTGCACCCGCAGCCCGACCTCCTCGTACACCTCGCGGTGCACCGCCTCCTCGATCGACTCGCCCGCCTCCAGGAAGCCGGCCAGCGCGGTGTAGCGCTTGTACGGGGCGTTGGCGTGCATGGCCAGCAGCACCTGGTCGCCCTTGCGCACCAGCACCATCATGGCCGGCGAGATGCGCGGATAGGCGCTCATGCCGCAGTTCGGGCACTGGTAACAGCGCTCGCCTTCGAGCTGGCGCATCGGCGTGGCGCAGACGCCGCAGTAGCGGTGGGTGCGCGCCCATTCGGCCAGCTGGCTGGCGCGCGCAGCCAGCGCCACGAAGCTTTCGTCGACCACGCCGAACAGCGAGCGCAGGCCGTGATAGCCGTATTCCGGCCCCGGCAGTTGCGGCTGGTCGACCCACGCCAGCTGGTAGTAGCGGCCTTCCCACAGGCCCAGCGCGTGGAAGCGCTCGGCCGGCAGGTTCAGCGCCGCCACCGCCTCGCGGTCGGGCAGGCCGAGGATTTCGTTGCGCAAAAGCAACTCTCCACGGTGGAACACGAAAGTTAATGGATCGTCATGATCCTGGGGGCGGATCAGCGGGGCAAATGTGGCGGGAGTCAGCAGCATGGCAGGGAGGCTCAGGTGGAATCGCAAGCCATGATCTTACAGTGTTTCCTAAATGCTTACTTTGGTCCTGGGAATTGATGACATCCTGATGACAGAACGCGCGCTAAGTCATTGTTTTCAGACCAAGATTTACACTACTTTTCCCCCTTTCCTTACTGTATGACATCGTTTGGCGGTACTATATATTTCCGTAAGGAGACTATTTCATATGCCATCACTCGTACCTGGTTTAACGACCGACCAAATCGCCAGCCTGCAGACCAATCAGATCGCTTTACTGACGACTGCGGATATCGTGCTGCTTTCCACTTTGCAGATGACCGCGTGGAGCACCGATCAGCTGGCCGCGTTCGGCACCAGCCAGTTACGGGCGCTGTCCACCCAGAACCTGCAGACGCTCACCACGCAGCAGCTGGGCTACGGCCTCACCACCAAACAGATCGCGGCGCTGACCACCGGCCAGATCGTCAGCCTGAGCACCAACCAGCTGGTCAACGGCCTTACCACCGACCAGTTCGCCGCGCTGGCGACCCTGCAGCTGGCCGCGCTCGGCACGCAGCAGCTGTCCATCGTCGGCACCGGCGACATCGCCGCGCTGCGCAGCGCCCAGCTGGTGTCGCTCAACACCGCGCAGGTGCGCGCATTGAGCACCGACCAGATCGTCGCGCTGACCAGCAGCCAGGCCGCCGCGCTGCAGACCCGCCAGATCGCCGCCCTGTCCAGCAACCAGCTGGCCAGCGTCGACACCGACGACATCGCCGCGCTCGGCACGCAGCAGCTGCTCGCGCTGGGCACCGGCCTGCTGGGCGCGCTGACCACGACGCAGATGGCCGCGCTGCGTACCGCGCAAAGCAGCAACCTGGCGACCCAGCAGATCAGCGCCCTCGGCAGCGACCAGCTGGCCGCGCTCGGCACCGACGGCTTCGCCGCGCTGAAGACCTCGCAGATCGCCGCGCTGACCACCAAGCAATTCGCCGCCCTCAGCACCGACCAGATCGTCGCGCTGACCACCGCGCAGACCGCCGCGCTGACCACGCTGCAACTGGGCCAGATGTCCAGCACCCAGCTGGCCGCGATGGAAACCCAGGACTTCGCCGCACTCAAGAGCCAGCAGCTGAACGCGCTGAACACCATCAGCACCGCCGTGCTGAGCACCGACCAGGTCGCCGCGCTGACCACGGCCCAGATCGCCGCACTGCGCAGCGGCCAGCTGCGCGGCCTGTCCACCGACCAGATCGTCGCGCTCACCACGGCCCAGGTGGCCGCGCTGGGCACGGCGCAGATCATCGTGCTGAGCTCGGACCAGGTGGCTGCCATTGAAACCCGCGACCTGGCCGCGATGAAGACCGCGCAGGTGGCGGCCTTCACCACCGCCCAGATCAACGCGCTGGGCACCGATCAAATCGCCGGCCTGGGCACCGCGCAGGCGGCCGGCATGGCCACGCAGCAGCTGGCCGCGCTGAGCACCACCCTGCTGGCCGCGATGGAAACGCAGGACCTGGCCGCGCTGCGCACGCAGCAGATCGCCGCCGTGTCCACCAGCGGCGTGGCCGCGCTGGGCACCGATCAGATCGCCGCGTTGAGCTCGCTGCAAATGGGCGGGCTGCGGACCGCGCAACTGGCCGCGCTCGGCACCGACCAGATCGCCGTGCTGAGCACCGCCCAGATCGGCGGCCTGGCCTCGCAGCAGGTGGCCGCGCTGTCGACCACGCAACTGGGCGCGCTGAGCACCGCCAACCTGGCCGCGCTCAAGACGCAGCAGCTGGCCGCCATGGGCACCAGCCTGATCGCCGCGCTCAGCACCGACCAGGTCGCCGCGCTGAAGACCGCGCAAGCCAACGCCCTCAGCTCGCTGCAACTGTCCGCGCTGAGCAGCGATCAGCTCGCCGCAATGACCACGCAGGACCTGGCCGCGCTGCGCACCCAGCAACTGGGCGGCCTGAGCACCAACAACATCCGCAGCCTGGGCACCGACCAGGTCGCCGCGCTGACCACCGCGCAGGTGGCGACCCTGGGCACCCAGCAGACCGGCGCGCTCGACACCGACCAGATCGTCAGCCTGACCACGGCCCAAGCCGGCGCGCTGACCACGCGCCAGCTCGCCGCACTGGGCACCAGCCAGCTGGCCGCGATGGAAACCCGCGACCTGGCCGCGCTGAAAACGGCCCAGCTGGCCGCGCTGGGCAGCGCCCAGATCGGCGCGCTGACCACCGACCAGGTCGTCGGCCTGGGCTCGCAACAAGTGGCCTCGCTGGCCACCCAGCAGATCGCCGTGCTCACCACCGACCAAGTGGCCGCGATGGAAACGCAGGACCTGGTGGCGCTGAAATCGCAACAGGCCGCCGCGCTGAGCAGCAACGCCGTGGCCGCGCTGACCACGGCGCAGTTCGCCGCGCTGGCCAGCATCCAGCTGAGCAACTTCACCACCGCCCAGATCGCCGCGCTGACCACCGACCAGATCGTCGCGCTGACCACCGCGCAAGCCGGCGCGCTCAGCACGCGCGAGATCGCCGCGCTGTCGACCAACCAGCTCAACGCGCTGGAGACGCAGGACTTCGCCGCCCTCAAGACCGCGCAGATCATCGCCCTGACCACGGCCCAGGTGGCCGCGCTGGGCACCGACCTGATCGTCGCCCTGACCACCGCCCAGGCCGGCGCGCTGACGCCGGGCCAGCTCAACGCGCTGAGCACCGACCAGCTCAACGCCATGGAAACCCAGGACTTCGCCGCGCTGCAGACCAGCCAGCTGCTGGGCCTGGGCACCAAGGCCATCGCGCTGCTGACCGTGGGCCAGGTGGCCGCGCTGAAAACCGCGCAGATCACGCAGCTGACATCCGACCAGATCCGCGTGCTGAACTCGGCCCAGCTGGGCGCGCTGAACACCGCGCAAGTGAACGCCTTGAGCACCGCCCAGATCGGCTACCTGCTGACCGAGCAGGTGGCCGCGCTCACCACGGCCGACTGGGCCTCGCTGAAATCGAGCCAGCTCAACGCGCTGAGCTCGAACCAGCTGGCCGCCGTCACCACCGACCAGATCATCGCGCTGACCTCGCTGCAAGCGGGCGCGCTGGCCACCCAGCAAGTGGCACAGCTGTCGACCGACCAGATCACCGCGATGGAAACCGCCGACCTGGCCGCGCTCAAATCGCAGCAGGTCGTCGCGCTGGCCACGTCCGACGTGGCCGCCATCACCACCGTCCAATTGCAGGCGCTCAAGACCCAGCAGCTGGCCGCGTTGACCAGCAAGCAGCTGGCCGCGCTGAGCACCGACCAGATCGCCGCGCTGAGCACCGCCCAGGCCAGCAACCTGGGCAGCCAGCAAATCGCCGTGCTGTCGAGCGACCAGTTGCTGGCCATCGGCACCGACGACCTGGCCGCGCTGAAAACATCGCAGCTGGCCGCGCTGGGCAGCAACCAGATCAGCCTGCTGAGCAGCGACCAGATCGTCGCGCTGACCACCGCACAAGTCGGCAGCCTGAGCACGCGCCAGCTGCTGTCGCTGGGCAGCAGCCAGATCGCCGCGATGGAAACGCGCGACCTGGCCGCGCTGAAGACCTCGCAGATGGCCGGCCTCGGCACCGACAACCTGAACGCGCTGACCTCGTCGCAGGTGCAAGCCCTGACCACGGCCCAGCTGGCCGCGCTGGGTAGCGCCCAATTGGCCGCGTTCGCCACCGCGCAGATCGCCAACCTGAGCACCGCGCAGGTGACCGGCCTGGCCACGGCGCAAGTCGCCCTGCTGAGCAGCGACCAGATGGTGGCGCTGGGCACGCAAGGCCTGTCGCTGATGAAGACCGCGCAGATCGCCGCGCTGAAGACCGCGCAGATCGCCGCCCTCAACAGCGACCAGCTGGCCGCGCTCACCACCGCCCAGGTCAGCAACCTGACCACGCAGCAGATCGCCGCCCTCGGCAGCGACCAGCTGAACGCGCTGGAAAGCCAGGACTTCGCCGCGCTCAAGACCGCGCAGTTCGCCGCGCTGGGTACCGACATCATCGCCAGCCTCAGCACCGCGCAAGCGGCCGCGCTGACCACCACGCAGGTATCGAGCCTGAGCTCGCGCCAGCTGGCCGCGCTCGGCACCGCGCAGTTGCAGGTGTTCTCCACCGCCGACATCGCCGCGCTGCGCACCGTGCAGATCCTGGCGCTGACCACCGACCAGCTCGAAGCGCTGGGCAGCGACCAGTTCCGCGCCCTGAGCATTACGCAAATGGCAGCCCTGAGCAGCGCCCAGTTCCAGGCGCTGACCAGCGACCAGATCGTTGCGCTGAGCACGCAGCAGGCCGCCAACCTCGGCACGGCCCAGGTGCGCGCGCTGAGCGCCACCCAGCTGGCCGCGCTGGAAACCCAGGACCTGGCCGCCTTCAAGACGCTGCAAGTGGCGGCCCTAAGCACCGACCAGTTCGTCCTGCTGAACAGCGACCAGATCGCCGGCCTGACCGCCACCCAGGTGTCCGGCCTGACCTCGCAGCAACTGACGGCGATGACCACCGGCCAGGTACAGGCGCTGGAAACGCAAGACCTGGCCGCGCTGCGCACCGCGCAGCTGCAATCGCTGAGCACGGACCAGCTTGACGCCATCGGCACCGACCAGCTGCAGGCGATGACGGCGGCCCAGCTGTCCTCGCTGAGCACAGCGCAATTCCTCGGCCTGCAGACCGCGCAGATCGCCTCGCTGACCACGCTGCAAGTGGGCGCGCTGGCCACCGGCCAGATCGCCACCCTGAGCGCCGGCCAGCTGGCCGCGCTCAACACCGACGAGATCGCCGCGCTGAAGACCGCGCAGATCAACGCGCTGCGCACCGCCCAGGTCACGCTGCTGAGCACGGACCAGATCATGGCGCTGACCAGCAACCAGGTCGGCGCCATGTCGACCGCCCAGCTGTCCTCGCTGTCGTCCGACCAGATCGGCGCGCTGAGCACGGCCGACTTCGCCGTGCTGACCGCAGCCCAGCTGAGCGCGCTCGGCATGCTGAACAACCTGAGCACCGACCAGATCCAGGCGCTGACGCCGGCGCAGATCGGCGGCCTCACCACCGACCAGATCGCCGCGCTGGGCACCAACCAGATCGTCGCGCTGACCACCAAGCAAATCGGCAGCCTGAGCACGGCCGGCGTCAGCGTATTGAGCAGCGACCAGCTGCGCGCGCTGGAACTGGAAGACCTGGCCGCGATGAAGACCGCGCAACTGGCGGCATTGCAGACCTCGCAGATCCAGCAGCTGACCACCGACCAGGTGCAGGCGCTGACCACGGCGCAAGCGTCCAGCCTGGCCACCGCGCAGGTGCAGGCGCTGACCACCGACCAGGTGCAAGCACTGAGCACCGACGAGATCCTGGCGCTGAAGACCGCGCAGATCGCCTCGCTCAGCAGCGACCAGATCGCCGCGCTGGCGCTGGCCCAGGTGCAGAGCCTGGGCGGCACCCAGTTGAACGCCCTGGGCAGCGCGCAGATCCAGTCGCTGAGCTCGGACCAGATCGTCGAACTGACCACGCAGCAATTCGTGGCCATGGGCACGGCGCAAGTGGCCGCGCTGTCCACGCAGCAAGTAGCCGTGATTGAAACCGAAGACCTGGCCGCGTTGAAGACCGCACAGGTTGCCGCGCTGAGCACCAACCAGATGCAGGCGCTGGCGGCCGACCGCATCGCCGCGCTGACCACCGCGCAGGCGCAGGCGCTGACCACCAACCAGCTGCTGTCGCTGAGCTCGGCGCAAATCCAGGCCCTGGGCAGCGACGACCTCGACGCGCTCAAGGCCGCGCAGATCGCAGCCCTCAGCAGCGACCAGCTCAACGTCCTGATCGCCGACCAGCTGCAGAACCTGGGCTCGGCGCAACTGAACGCGCTGGGCACGGCGCAGTTCCGCGCCCTCAGCACCGACCAGATCATCGCGCTGACCACGCAACAGTACGCGCAGCTGGGCACGTCCCAGCTGGCCGCGCTCAGTTCCGACCAGCTGGCCGCGATCGAGCTGCCCGACCTGGCCGCCCTGCTGAGCAACCAGATCCTGGCCCTGAGCACGCTGCAGATCTCGCAACTGGACCTGGCCCACATCGGCGCGTTGACCACCGCGCAGGCGGCCGCACTGAGCAGCAGCCAGCTGGTGACGCTGTCGACCGACCAGCTGCAGGCGCTCAGCACCGACGATCTGCAAGCGCTGAAAACCGCGCAGGTGCAGGCGCTGACCACCAATCAGCTGATCTCGCTGACGATGGACCAGCTGCAAAACCTGACCACGGCGCAGATGGACGCGCTGACCTCGGCCCAGGCCGCCGCGCTGACCACCGCGCAGATCGCCGCGCTGACCACGCTGCAAGTGGACAACCTGGCGACCCGCCAGCTGAACGCGCTGAGCAGCGACCAGATCGCCGCCATCAGCACCGACAACTTCGCCACGCTGTCGAGCACGCAGATCGGCGCGCTCAACGCCGGCCAGTTCGGCGCCATCACCACCGACCAGATGGTCGGCCTGAGCAGCCTGCAGGTGGCCGCGCTGAGCACCGCGCAAGTGGCCGCCCTCAGCAGCGACCAGCTGGACGCGCTGGAAACCGCCGACTTCGTCGCGCTGGGCTCGGCGCAGATCGCCGGCATCGGCAGCGCCAACATCGCCGCCCTGACCACCGACCTGGTGAGCGTGCTGACCACGGCGCAGATCGCTGGCCTGGGCAGCGGCCAGATCGCCGCCCTCAGCACCGACCACATCCAGGCGCTCGGCACGGCCCAGGTCGGCACGCTGAGCACGCTGCAGATCGGCGGCCTGAGCACCAACCAGATCGCCGCGCTCAGCACCAAGGACTTCGTGGCGCTGCGCAGCAACCAGCTGGCCGCGTTCGGCACGGCCCAGTTCGCCGCGCTGACCAGCGACCAGCTCAACGCCCTGTCCACCAGCGCCTTCACCGGCCTGACCACGCAGGAAATCACCGCGCTGACGTCGGCGCAATTCGGCCAGCTGAGCACCGCGCAGGTCGCCGCGCTGACCTCGGTGCAAGCGCCGGCGCTGAGCACCGACCAGCTGACCGCGCTGGGCACCGACCAGTTCGCCGCGCTGGGCACCAGCGCCGTCAACCACCTGCTGGCCGCGCAGTTCGGCGCGCTCACCACCGACCAGATCGTCGCGCTGAGCACCGCGCAAGTGCGCGCACTGAACAGCGTGCAGCTGACCGCGCTCACCAGCAACCAGGTGGCCGCGCTGGAAACGGCCGACCTGGCCGCGCTGACCACCGCCCAGGTCGTCCTGCTGGGCAGCGACCAGCTGCAGGCGCTGTTGACCGACCAGTTCGCCACTTTGGGCACCGCGCAACTGGCGGCGCTCACCACCGACCAGATCGTTAGCGGACTGAACACCGACCAGATCGCCGCGCTGACCACCGCGCAAGCCAGCTCGCTGGCCACGCGCCAGGTGGCGGCCCTCACCACGGCCCAGGTCGCCGCGCTGGAAACAGCCGACCTGTCGTCGTTCAGCACACGCCAGATGGTGGCGCTGGGCAGCGACCAGGTGGCCGCGCTGGGCAGCGATCAGCTCAACGCGCTGACCACGGCCGAGCTGGCCGCGCTGACCACCAGCCAGATCAACAACGGCCTCAGCACGGCCCAGCTGGTCACGCTGGACAGCGCCCACATCGCCGCGCTGGGCACGTCACAGCTGGCCTACGGCCTGGGCAGCGACGCCATCGCCGCCCTGACCACCGACCAGATCACCGCGCTGCGCACCGCGCAGACCGTCGCGCTGGGCACCGCCCAGGTGCAGGCGCTGACCACCGACCAGATCGTCGCGCTGAGCACCGCGCAGGCGTCCACCTTGTCCACGCAGCAGGTCGCCGCGCTGACCTCCAGCCAGATCGCCGCGCTGGAAACGGTGGACCTGAACGCGATGAGCACACGCCAAGTCGCCGCCTTCACCACCGCCCAGGTCAGCGAGCTCAACACCGCTCAGCTGAACGCCCTGAGCCTGGCGCAGCTGGCCGCCTTCAGCACCAGCCAGCTGGCCTACGGCTTGCAGACCGACCAGGTGGCCGCGCTCGACACCGACCACATCGCCGCGCTTAGCACCGCCCAGATGGCGTACGGCCTCAGCCTCGACAACCTGCTGGTGCTGGGCAGCGACCAGATCCGCGCGCTGAAAACCGCGCAGATCGCCGCCCTGACCACCGACCAGGCCAGCAGCCTCACCACCGACCAGATCGCCGCGTTGGGCACGGCCCAGGTCACCGGCCTGTCCACCGCGCAGATGCCGACGCTGAGCGCCGGCCAGCTGGCCGCGCTGGGCACCGCGCAAGTGGCCGCGCTCGACACGCAGGACGTCGCCGCGCTGACCGCCAGCCAGTTCACCGGCCTGTCCACCGACCAGACCGTCGCGTTGACGACGGCGCAGATCCACGGCCTGAAAACCGCGCAGATCGCCGCCATCGACGTGCCGCAGGTGAACGTCCTCAGCACCGACCAGATCGCCGCGCTGAGCACCGCGCAGGCCGCCGCGCTCAGCATCAACGCCGTGACCGCGCTGTCGACCAACCAGGTCGGCGCGCTGCAGACGGCCGACGTCGCCGCGCTGGGCACGCTGCAAGTGTCCAGCCTGACCGCCGGCCAGCTGGTGGGCCTGAACACCGCGCAGATGCAAGCCCTGACCAGCCTGCAACTGGGCGCGATGACGGCCGACCAGATGTTCTCGCTGAGCACCAGCCAGATCGCCGCGCTGCGCACCGCGCAGATCGGCTACCTGAACACCACGCAACTGGCCGCGCTGTCGGACACGCAGATCCAGGCGCTGACCACGGCGCAAGTCGCCAGCATCAAGCTCAGCCAGATCACCGCGCTGACGGTGGACCAGATGGCAGCGTTCAGCACCGACCAGCTGCAGGCGGTCACCACCTCGCAGCTGCAGACGCTGAGCTCGACCCAGCTCAACGCGCTGACCGGCACCCAGGCCGCCGCGCTGACCACCACGCAGATGGCCGCGCTGAAGAACGCCCAGATCGCCGCGCTGACGGTGGACCAGATCAACGCCTTCAGCACCACGCAGCTGGGCGCCTGGAGCACCAGCCAGCTCGGCTCGCTGACGGCCACGCAGATCGGCTACCTGTCGACCGCGCAGATCGCCGGCCTGACCAACGCCCAGGTGGCCGGCCTGAAGACCAGCCAGCTGATCGTCTTCACCACCGACCAGATCGCCGCGTTCACGGCGGCGCAAGTGCCGTCGCTCACCACGGCCGGGCTGACCGCGCTCAGCGTCACGCAGGCCAACGCCTTCACCGGCACGCAAGTGGCGGCGATGACGGTCACGCAAACCATGGCGCTGAACGCCTCGTCCACCAACTACGCCACGCCGCTGGTGCTGGACCTGGACGGCAACGGCGTGCAAACGCTGGGCATCGGGGCCGGGGTGCAGTTCGACATCCGCGCCGAAGGCAAGGCCGTGCACACCGGCTGGGTCGACGCCCACGACGGCCTGCTGGCCCTGGACCGCAACGGCGACGGCCTCATCAACGACGGCGGCGAACTGTTCGGCAGCGCCACCAAGTTGGCCGATGGCAGCACGGCAGCCGACGGCTACGCCGCGCTCAAGTCGCTCGACAGCAACGGCGACGGCCAGATCACCAGCGCCGACAGCGGCTTCGGCGCGCTGCGGGTGTGGGTGGATGGCAACTCCGACGGCATCAGCCAGGCCGGCGAATTGAAGACGCTGGACCAGCTGGGCATCGCCGCCATCAGCACCAGCGCCGGCCACGCGCTGACACAGCAAAACGGCAACATGGTCGGCCTGACATCGAGCTACACCGGCACCGACGGCAGCAGCCACGCCAGCGCCGACGTCTGGTTCCTGGCGCAGAAGAGCGCGGCCACGGTCGCGGCCACGCTGCAACAGCAAGTGAGCGGCCTGAGCAATGCCATGGCCGCCTACGCCAGCGACGTCCCTGCGGCGCCGGCGCCACAAGCGGCGTTGTGCAAGTCCGACACAGCGGCAGTCGATAGCAACGCACAAGCGATGGCCGACGCGCTGCAGCACTACCGCAGCCGGCAAGCGCTGGCGGGCGCCGCGGCCGCGCTCAGCAAGCAACCCGACGACCAGCAACACAACACCGGCAACTGGTTCAGCGTCCCCAACCGCTAACCCCCAGTGGGGTCAAGTCTGGCATTCGGACACGACCTCTGCCGTCACATTGGGGTCAAGTCTGACATTCGGACACGAGCACAACCGTAGCGCCCGCTACGGTTGTGCTCGTGTCCGAATGTCAGACTTGACCCCACCCCGTTACAGCCGGGCTCGTGTCCGATTGCCAGACTTGACCCCAGGTTGATTGTTACTCCTGCCTATACGTTGAGCAGGTGGCGTTTTACAGTCTTGCTCCTGAGCCAAAAGTTGCCCCTCATCCAGCGACAAAAAGGTATGATAGTGCGTACCTTTTATGGCTCATCCCATCCTACGCCCGCTATGACCGCTCAAGTACCTGCCGCTCCCATCGATACCAGCCCGTTGGGCACCGTTATGGCGCTGGCCGTCAAGGGCGCGCTGTCCATCGGCGATCTGTTCGGTGCCGCCTCGGTGTTGCAGGAAAGCGGACAACTGCCCGCCGCCATCGCCCTCTACCGCGCCTGGATCGACCACACACCGTCGCCGCTGCTCTACGCCGCCTGCTTCAACCTGGCCGTGGTGCTGTCCAACGCGGGCGACGATGCCGGCGCCGAAGCCGTGCTGCGCAAGGCCATCAGCCAGAACCCCGGCTTCGTCGAGGCCCGCCTGAACCTGGGCACGCTGCTTGAACGCACCGGCCGCCCGGACGACGCGCTGGCGATGTGGAAGACCATCCTCTCCGATGAAGTGCAGCCGGACATCAAGACCAATCCGACCCTGTACGTGCAAACCCTGAACAACCTGGGCCGCCTGCTGGAAATCCGCAAGCGCTACCCCGAGGCCGAGGCCATGCTGGCGCTGAGCCTGCGCGTCGATCCGCAACAGGCCAACGTCATGACCCACTGGGTCCACCTGCGCCAGAAGCAATGCGAATGGCCGGTCTACAGCGGCCTCGAACACATCTCGGTCGCCACCATGATGGAGGGCACCTCGGCGCTGGCCATGCTCAGCGCCTCGGCCGATCCGGCCCAGCAGCTGGCCGCCGCGCGCCGCTTCGTCAACGAGAAGGTCAACGCCGCCGTGGCGCCGCTGACCGGCCAGCACGGCTACGGCCACGGCCGCCTGCGCATCGGCTACCTGTCGTCGGACTTCTGCTCGCACGCGGTGT
This sequence comes from Duganella caerulea, assembly GCF_040362985.1. Classification (NCBI taxonomy): domain Bacteria; kingdom Pseudomonadati; phylum Pseudomonadota; class Betaproteobacteria; order Burkholderiales; family Oxalobacteraceae; genus Duganella; species Duganella caerulea. The sequence goes on from NZ_BPWJ01000018.1 coordinate 21,349, forward strand.
CCATCCTCACCGCCGAGCTGTACGAGCTGCACGACCGCAGCAAGTTCGAGGTCTACGCATTCAGCTGGAGCCGCGAGGACGGCTCGCCGATCCGCGCCCGCGTGGTCAAGGCCATGGACCACTACATCCGCATCGACAAGCTGACCGACGAGCAGGCCGCCCGCACCATCCGCGCCCACGAGATCGACATCCTGGTCGACCTGCACGGCCTGACCCTGGGCGCGCGCCCCAACATCCTGGCCTACCGCCCGGCGCCGGTGCAGCTGACCTACCTCGGCTTCCCCGGCAGCACCGGCCTGCCCGGCGTCGACTACGTGATCGCCGACGAGTTCCTGATCACCCCGGAGATGACCAAGGACTTCACCGAGAAGCCGCTGTACCTGCCGGACACCTTCCAGATCAACGACCGCCAGCGCCTGATCGCGCCCAAGCCGACCCGCGCCAGCGTCAACCTGCCGGAGGACGCCTTCGTCTTCTGCTCGTTCAACAACAACTTCAAGTTCACGCCGGACCTGTTCACGGTGTGGATGAACATCCTGCGCCGCGTGCCCAACAGCGTGCTGTGGCTGGTGGCCGATTACCCGGAAGTGCGCGAGAACCTGTACCGCTACGCCGAGGAAGCCGGCATCGACCGCAACCGCCTGATCTTCAACAGCCGCGCGGTGCCGGCCGAGTACCTGGCGCGCTACCAGCTGGCCGACCTGTTCCTCGACACCTTCCCGTTCAACGCCGGCACCACCGCCAGCGACGCGCTGTGGGCCGGCCTGCCGCTGCTGACCTGCGCCGGCCAGACCTTCTCGTCGCGCATGGCCGGCAGCCTGCTGCGCGCGGTCGACCTGCCGCAGCTGATCACCTACAACTTCGCCGACTACGAGGAAAAGGCGGTGGCGCTGGCCAACGATCCGGCCCGCATCGCCTCGATGAAGCGCCAGCTGGCCGCCAACCGCCTGACCTGCCCGCTGTTCGACAGCCCGCGCTTCGTGCGCAACCTGGAGGCCGCGCTGCAGAAGGTCGCCAAGCCGGCCGCGCCGCGCCTGGCCGCGCCGGAACACGCGGTGCGTCCGCAGGAACCGTCGCAGGCCGCCGAGCCGGTGCGCATCGCCGACATCCCCATCGTCACCGTGTCCTACAACGCGCCCGACCTGATCAAGGCGCTGCTGCGCACCTTGCGCCAGTTCTACGGCAACCGCGTGTACGTGATCGACGGCTCCAACCCGGACGTGGCCGAGAAGATCCGCGCCATCACCGACGCCCATGACAACGTCGAGTTCATCCCGTTTGGCTACAACATCCACCACGGCCCCGGCATGGCGTGGGCGCTCAACCACCTGGGCCTGTCGGGCGAGGTGCTGTTCCTCGACTCCGACGTCGAGATCCTCAAGCCCGGCTTCCTGGAATCGCTGCACAGCCAGCTGCGTCCGGAGATGTACGGCGTCGGCAACGTCCAGCGCGTCAACGAGCTGGGCCACAGCCGCGAGGCCGACGGCATCCCCTACCTGCACCCGGCCTGCATGCTGGTGAACGCCGAGGTGATGCGCCAGTGGCCGCTGCCGATCAAGCACGGCGCGCCGCTGCTGCCGGCCATGCTGGCCCTGCACCGCGCCGGCCAGGACGCGCTGCTGCACGCGGTCGACTGGGTGCGCGACGATTTCGCCCGCGAGCCGACCCGCACCTACATCAAGCACGACTGGCAGGGCACGGTGATCCGCACCGGCGGCTACCACTACGACCTGCCCAGCGCCACCAGCGAGGTCAACACCGACCTGCTGCAGTTCATGCCGCAGGCCGCGGTCAAGGTGGTCGAGCTGGGCTGCGGCGACGGCGCCTTCGCCAAGGCCTACCGCGTGCGCAACCCGCTGGCCAACTACACCGGCATCGAGGCCGATCCGGCGCCGGCCCAGGCCGCCCGTCCGCATTGCGACTTCGTGTTCAACCTCGACATCGAGCACGCCGGCCCCGACCTGTGGGACCACGTGCGCGGCGCCGACTGCTGGGTCATCGACGAGACGCTGGAAACGCTCAACGATCCGTGGACCGTGCTGCAGAAGATCCGCACCAGCATCGCGCCGGGCGGCAAGGTGGTCGCCACCTTGCGCAACTTCCAGCACTGGAGCATGCAGGCCCGCCTGAACGCCGGCGACATGCGCTACGGTCCCGGCGGCATTGAAAAATCGCGCAAGCGCATCTTCACCCGCGGCGCCATGCTGGAGCTGTTCCAGCAGGCCGGCTTCCAGATCGCCGGCGGCAGCGCCCGCATCATCGACGAGCCGGCCCGCGAAAAATACCTGCCCGCCATCCGCCTGATGGCCGGCGCCAGCGGCCTCGACCCCGTGGTGGCGGTGGAAGACGCGCTGCCGTGGCAATACATCGTGATGGCGGTCGCCGCTTAACCGCCTCAGCCAGGAGCCTGACAATCTATGAGTTTGCCATTAGTTACCATCGTTATTCCGTCCTACAAACCCGCCCACTTCGAGGCGTGCCTGAAGTCGGCGCTGGGACAGAGCTACCCCAACATCGAGATCATGGTCAGCGACAATTGCCCGACCGAGGCGATCAAGGAGATCTGCGCCAAATACACCGGCCACCTGATCTACCAGCGCAACTCCGCGCTGCGTGAGCAGAACGTGCTGACCGCGCTGTTCGGCGCCAAGGGCCAGCTGATCAAGCCGCTGTTCGACGACGACGTGCTGCACCCGTTCTGCGTCGAGCGCATGGTGGCCACGATGAACATGGACCCGGCCATCCAGCTGGTGTTCTCGTCGTCGCAGGTGATCAACGTCGACAACGAGCGCACCGAGCTGCGCCGCCCCTACCAGGCCAGCGGCAGCATGGACGCGCGCGACATGCAGCGCAGCATGGTGCTGGGCATGCGCAACTTCATCGGCGAGTTCACCTCCATCATGTTCCGCCGCGAGCGCCTGTGGGAATTGGGCCGCCACCTGTTCCGCTACCACAACCACGACTGCACGCTGGGCCTGGCCGACGTGGCCGCCTACTTCAACCTGGCGCGCGACGGCAAGGTGTTCTACATCGACGAGGAGCTGACCTACTTCCGCCACGACCAGCGGCTGGAATCGAACAGCAACATCAACAGCAACCCCAACTTCGGCTACTGCTTCTCCGACTACATCGACCTGCTGATCGAATCGTGCGACATCGGCATGGTCGCGCCGGAGGAGCTGGCGGCGATGCAGCCGACCGTGGACGACGTCGCCGCCCGCCTGAGCGGCGTATTCCCGATGGTGGCGCGCTCGCAGCAGCGCTACCACCAGGTGTTGGCGGCACAACGCGAAGGAGCACAATCATGATGGACCAATGCAGACTGATCGACCTGCCGCCGCACCACGACGTGCGCGGCAACCTGTCGGTGATCGAGGGCGGCGTGCACATCCCGTTCGACATCAAGCGCGTGTACTACCTGTACGACGTGCCGGGCGGCTCGGCGCGCGCCGGCCACGGCCACATCGAGCTGCAGCAGCTGTTCGTCGCCATGTCGGGCAGCTTCGACGTGATCGTCGACGACGGCTACGAGCGCAAGAAGTTCCAGCTCAACCGCTCGTACTACGGCCTGTACGTGCCCGGCATGATGTGGCGCGAGGTCGAGAACTTCTCCTCGGGCGCGGTGTGCGTGGTGCTGGCCTCCACGCTGTACGACCAGAAAGACTACTACCACGACTACGACGAATTCGTGGCCGCGGCACACCAACAACCCAAGTGACAACTTAAGCGAGTTTTGCCATGAGCGTTCCCTTCCTCGACCTGAAAGCCATCAACCTGTCGCAAGCCGACGAACTGGAAGCCGCGTTCAAGCGCGTGCTGCATTCCGGCTGGTACATCCTGGGCGGCGAGACCAGCGCCTTCGAGGCCAGCTTCGCGGCCTACTGCAAGAGCAAGCACGGCATCGGCGTCGCCAACGGCCTGGACGCGATCTTCATGATCCTCAAGGCCTACGGCATCGGCCCCGGCGACGAGGTGATCGTGCCGTCCAACACCTTCATCGCCACCTGGCTGGCGGTCAGCGACTGCGGCGCCACGCCGGTGCCGGTTGAGCCAACCGCCGACGGCTTCAACATCGACCCTGCCCGCGTGGAAGCGGCCATCACGCCGCGCACCAAGGCCATCATGCCGGTCCACCTGTACGGCCAGACCGCCGACATGGATCCGCTGCTGGCACTGGCCGCCAAGCACGGCCTGAAGGTGATCGAGGACGCGGCCCAGGCCCACGGCGCGCTGTACCGCGGCCGCGTGGCCGGCCAGTTGGGCGACGCCGCGGCCTTCAGCTTCTATCCGGGCAAGAACCTGGGCGCGCTGGGCGACGGCGGCGCCGTCACCACCAGCGACGACGCGCTGGCCGACAAGATCCGCACCCTGCGCAACTACGGTTCCAAGGTCAAGTACTACAACGAGGTGCCGGGCTATAACTCGCGCCTGGACGAGGTGCAGTCGGCGCTGCTGAGCGTCAAGCTGCCCAAGCTGGACGGCGACAACGCCAAGCGCCGCGCCATCGCCGCGATCTACCAGCGCGAGCTGGCCGGCATCCCCGGCCTGGCGCTGCCGCACGTGCCGGAATGGGCCGAGCCGGTGTGGCACGTCTACGTGGTCCGCCACGCCGCGCGCGACGCGCTGGCCAAGGCGCTGGCCGAACAGGGCATCGGCACCATCGTCCACTATCCGGTGCCGCCGCACCTGCAGCCGGCCTACGCCCACCTGGGCTACAAGCCGGGCGACTTCCCGCTGGCCGAGGCCATCCACAAGGAAGTACTGAGCCTGCCGATGGGGCCGACCATGAGCGAGGCCGACGCGCTGACCGTCTGCGCCGCCGTCCGCCAGGCGCTGTCCAAATAAAAAAACAATAGAAGTCCAACAACAGGAGGAGACCAGCATGATACATCCCAGCGCATCCGTTTCACCGCAAGCCATCCTGGGCGCCAACGTCAGCATCGGCGCGTTCACCATCGTCCATGAGAACGTGCACATCGGCGACAACACGGTGATCGACAGCTTCTGCGAAATCGGCTATCCCAGCCCGCTGGCCGAGGGCCTGCCGCTGGTGATCGGCGCCGATTCGCGGATCCGCTCGCACTCCATCCTGTACGCCGGCTCGACCTTCGGCGCGCGCTTCATCACCGGCCACCGCGTCACCGTGCGCGAGAAGACCACCGCCGGTTTGAATTTCCAGCTCGGCACGCTGAGCGACATCCAGGGCGATTGCAGCATCGGCGACTACGTGCGCTTCCACTCCAACGTCCACATCGGCAAGATGTCCAAGGTCGGCAACTTCGTCTGGATCTTCCCCTACGTGGTGCTGACCAACGACCCGCATCCGCCAAGCGACGTGCTGCTCGGCTGCGAGATCGGCGACTACGCGGCGGTGGCCACCATGAGCGTGGTGCTGCCCGGCGTCAAGGTCGGCAGCGGCGCGCTGGTGGCCGCGCACAGCATGGTCGGACGCGACGTGGCGCCGGACACGGTGGCCGGCGGCAGCCCGTCGAAGTACATCTGCGACACCAGCAAGATCAAGCTCAAGGACGGCACCGACCGCCCGGCCTACCCGTGGACCACGCACTTCCGCCGCGGCTATCCCGGCGACATCACCGCCGGCTGGGACGCGGCGCAACCATGAGCGTGGCCGGCGCGCCCTACGTCCAATGGCTGAAACAGGCGGGACGGGGCAACATGACCATCCCGCAGCTGTTCGACGCAGCCGCCGCGCTGCAAAAGCAGGGCCAGCCGCAGCAGGCGATCGCGCTGTACCGTTGCTGGATCGAGCACGGCGCCCGCCAGCCGCTGTTGTACGCCGCCTGGTTCAACCTGGGCGCGCTGCTGGCCGCCGACTCCGACGACGCCGGCGCCGAGGCGGCCTACCGCAAGTGCATCGCGCTGCAGCCGCGCTTTGTCGAAGGCCGGCTCAATCTCGGCACCTTGCTGGAACGCCAGGGCCAGCCGGAGGAAGCGCTCGCCATGTGGCGCACCATCCTCGGCCCGGCCGTCAAGCTGGACCAGAAAGCCCAGCGCACGCAATACCTGCAAACCCTGAACAACCTGGGCCGCCTGCTGGAGATCCGGAAGCAATACCCGGAAGCGGAGGCCATGCTGGCGCAAAGCCTGACGGTGGAGCCGGACCAGCCGCACGTGATGACGCACTGGGTCCACCTGCGCCAGAAGCAGTGCCACTGGCCGACCTGGAGCGGCCTGCCGCACATCAGCCGCCGCCAGATGGAAGACGGCGCCTCCGCGCTGGCGATGCTCAGCCTGACCGACGACCCGGCGCTGCAAGCGGCCGCCGCCGCCCGCTTCGTGGCCGAGAAGCTCGACACCACGGTGCCGTCGCTGACCGGCCCGGCCGGACAGGGCTCCCGCTACGGCCATGAGCGGCTGCGGGTCGGCTACCTGTCGTCCGACCTGTGCTCGCACGCGGTCTCCATCCTCACCGCCGAGCTGTACGGCCTGCACGACCGCAGCCAGTTCGAGGTCTACGCCTTCAGCTGGAGCCGCGAGGACGGCTCGCCGCTGCGCGCGCGCGTGGTGGCCGGCATGGACCATTACATTCCGATTCACGCGCTGAGCGACGAGCAGGCCGCGCGCCTGATCCGCAGCCACGAGATCGACATCCTGGTCGACCTGCACGGCCTGACCTCCGGCGCGCGCCCGCAGATCCTGGCCTACCGTCCGGCGCCGGTGCAGATGACGTGGCTGGGCTTCCCCGGCAGCACCGGCCTGCCCGGCGTCGACTACGTGATCGCCGACGAATTCCTGATCACGCCGGAGATGACCAAGGACTTCACCGAGCAACCGCTGTACCTGCCGGACACCTTCCAGATCAACGACCGCCAGCGCCTGATCGGCAACAAGCCGACCCGCGCCAGCGTCAAGCTGCCGGAGGACGCGTTTGTCTTCTGCTCGTTCAACAACAGCTACAAGCTCAAGCCGGAACTGTTCGCGCACTGGATGAACATCCTGCGCCGCGTGCCGGGCAGCGTGCTGTGGCTGGTGGCCGACACGCCGCTGGTGGCCGAAAACCTCAAGCGCCACGCCACCGAAGCCGGCATCGCTGCCGAGCGGCTGATTTTCGCCGAACGCGCGCTGCCGGCCGACTACCTGGCGCGCTACCAGCTGGCCGACCTGTTCCTGGACACCTACCCGTTCAACGCCGGCACCACCGCGAGCGACGCCTTGTGGGCGGGCCTGCCGCTGCTGACCTGCGCCGGGCCGACCTTCGCCTCGCGCATGGCGGGCAGCCTGCTGCGCGCGGTGGACCTGCCGCAGCTGATCACCTACAGCTTCACCGACTACGAAGAAAAAGCGGTGGCGCTGGCCAACGACCCGGCCACGATCGCCGCCATGAAGCGCCAGCTGGTCGACAACCGCCTGAGCAGCGCGCTGTTCGACACGCCGCGCCTGGTGCGCAACCTGGAAGCGGCCATGCGGCGCGTGGCCCTGCCCGCAGGCGCGGCAACCGCAGCAGCAACCCACACGACGAAAGCCCCCATGAATATCGACCAGATTCCGATGATCGCCGTGTCCTACAACGCGCCCGACCTGATCGCCTCGCTGCTGGGCACCTTCCGCCAGTTCTACCCGCACAATCCGGTCACCATCATCGACGGCTCCACGCCGGAGATCGCCGCGCAGATCGCGCCGATCGCCGCCCAGTATGAGGGCGTGCGCTTCATCCCGTTCGGCTACAACATCCACCACGGCCCCGGCATGGCGTGGGCCATCGAGAACCTGGAGCTGTCCGGCCAGGTGCTGTTCCTCGACTCCGACGTCGAGATCCTCAAGCGCGGCTTCCTCGAATCGCTGGCGGAGAACCTGGAGCCGCACATGTACGGCGTCGGCAACGTCACGCCGGTCAACGCCGACGGCCAGCCCTACGGCGAGGGCAGCATGCCCTACCTGCACCCGGCCTGCATGCTGACCAACATCGAGGTGGTGCGCCAATGGCCGCTGCCGGTCAAGCACGGCGCGCCGATGTTGCCATCGATGGTGGCGATGGCGCAGGCCGGCCAGAGCGACCGACTGATGCGCAACATCGCCTGGGTCAACAACGATTTCAGCGACCAGCCGGCGCAGCGCATCTTCATCCGCCACGACTGGCAGGGCACGGTGCGCCGCACCGGGGGCTACCACTACGACAAGCCGGCCGCCACCGTGCAGATCAACCAGCAGCTGCTGGACTTCGCGCCGGCCGCGGTCAAGGTGGTGCAGCTGGGTTGCGGCGACGGCGCCTTCGCCAAGGCCTACAAGCAGCGCCACCCGCTGTGCAACTACACCGGCATCGAGCGCGACGCCATCGCCGCCGAGCAGGCGCGCGCGCACTGCGATTTCGTCTACAGCCAGGACATCGAGACCGCGGACCCGCAGCGCGAGCGCCAGGTGGCGCAGGCCGACCTGTGGGTGCTGGACGGCGCGCTGGAGCGCGTGCGCGATCCGCTGGCCGTGCTCAAGTCGATCCGCGCCAGCATGGCGCCGGGCGGCACGCTGGCGCTGTCGGTGCGCAACCTGCAGCACTGGAGCGTGCAGGTGCGCCTGAACATGGGCGACTTCCGCTACCGCGCGGACGGCGTCATGCAGCCGGACGAGCTGCACGGCTTCACGCGCGGCTCGCTGCTGGAGCTGCTGGACCAGGCCGGCTTCCGCATGAGCGGCGGCCTGCCGGTGATCTTCAACGAGCCGGGCCGCGAGGCCTTCCTGCCCATCCTGCGCCAGCTGGCCCAGGCCAGCGGCAGCGATCCCGAGCTGGCCGCGCAGGACGCGATGGCGCAACGCTACCTCATCACCGCCGTGCCGGCCTGACGCCATGAGAGTGCTCATCATCGGCGGCTCCAACTCGCTGCTCAAGGACGGCTACGTCACCCACCTGGCGCACTCGCTGCAGGGCTACACCGAGCCCGACATCGTGCAGATCTCGGTCGGCGCCACCACCTCGCTGTCGGCCATCGGCCGGCTGTACGAGACCTACGACGGCAAGCCGGTGGACGTGGTGCTGTACGAGTACTCGATCAACGACACCGGCCACTTCGCGCCGCGCCCCGGCGGCGCCGACTCCTGGCTGTTCTGCTTCCACCTGCTGCTCAAGGCCGCCGCCCAGCTGTACCCGACGGCGCATTTCGTGCCGCTGGTGCTGGCGCAGCAGCAGCACTTCTCGTCGGCCGCGCCGCATCCGATCTACGACGCCCAACTGCGCGCCTTCGAGCAGCTGGCCCTGCCGGTGATCGACGTGCGCGCCGCGCTGTCGTCGCTGTTCCTGGGCCGCGCGCCGGCCTGGCTGTACCGCGACCCGGCCCACTACGACACGCCGCACGCCACCTCCATCGTCGGCGCCATCGTCGCGCAGCGCCTGCTGACGCTGGCCGCGCAGCACGCCGAGCCGCTGTCGGTCACGGCGGCGCGGCTGCAGGCGGTGTCGCCGTTCGCCAGGCTGAGCGCGATGTACCTGCCCGGCCGCAACCTGCAGCAGTTCACCACCGGCCCGGTGCAGCCCGGCCACACCGGCAACCGCCTGATGCAGCTGGACTACCTGCGCATGCTGCCCGGCAGCCGGCTGGAGCTGAACAGCGAAATGTTCCCGCTGGCGCTGTTCCTGAAATCCGATCCGCACCACGACGCGCTGCAACTGGAGCTGAGCAGCACCGACGGCCTGGCCTTCAACGCCCGCGTGGCCACGCGCCACGCCGATACCGAGACGCTGCCCTTCGTCTACTCCAGTATCCCGCTGCCGCTGCTGTGGAGCCACAGCCTGCTGCGTCCGTACGGCGCCAGCCGGCTGACGGTGTCGGTGCCGGAGCAGGCCGGCGGCGCGCAGACCGGCTTCGATTGCTACGCCCCCGGCCTGCCGGGCGCGCCTGAGCGCTACCTCGACCTGGTCGGCGTGCTGATGCTGGCCGAGCAGCACTGACGCCACCTCACCCGACCGGAGCCGCCCATGTCCCAGCAACTGCAAAAGGCGATGGCGGCCGGTAACCTGGCCGAGGCGGGCACGCTGGCGCTGGCTTTGGCGCGGCTGGGCGAGCTGGCCATCATCGACCTGATCGGCCTGGCCGGCCTGCTGACCGCGCAGGGCAGGACCGAGCAAACCATCTCGCTGTACCAACTGTGGCTGGAGCATTGCGACTCGCCGCTGGAATACGTGGCCTGGTACAACCTGGCCGTGGTGCAGCTGCAGGCCGGCGACGAGGCCGGCGCCGAGCGCGGCTACCGGCAATCGCTGCGGCTGCGTCCCGGCTTCACCGAGAGCCAGCTGGGACTTGGCGCGCTGCTGGAGCGCCAGCGCCAGCCGGAAGCGGCGCTGGCGCAGTGGCGCGCCGCGCTGGACGACCTCGACACCGCGGCGGCCGCGTCGCCGGTGCTGCAGATCCGCTTGTACAACAACATCGGCCGGCTGGCCGAGGCGCAGGGCGCTCTGCCGCAGGCCGAGCAGGCGCTGCTGCACAGCCTGCAACTGGACCCGCGCCAGCCGCTGATCGCGCCGCAGTGGCTGAACCTGCGCCAGAAGCTGTGCGCGTGGCCGGTGTACGGCTTCGTGCCCGGCCTGAGCGAAAGCGCGCTGCGCCACGCCACCTCGGCGCTGGCGATGCTGGATCTGAGCGACGATCCGGCGCGCCAGCTGGCTGCCGCGCAGCGCGAGGTGCGCGCCACGCTGCCGCCGGCGCCCACACCGTTGGCCGACAGCGAAGGCTATGGCCACCGCAAGCTGCGCATCGGCTATTTGTCGTGCGGCTTCGGCGCACATGCAGTGGGACGGATGGTGGCCGAGGTGCTCGAGCTGCACGATCGCGGCCTGGTGGAAGTCTACGGCTTCTGCTGGAGCCCCGAGGACGGCTCGGCGCTGCGCCAGCGCCTGCTGCGCGGCATGGACCTGCACGTGCCGATCGCCACGCTGAGCGACGCCGAGGCCGCGCAGGCGATCCGCTCGCACGAGATCGACATCCTGGTCGACCTGCACGGCCGGCTGCCGGGCGCGCGGCCGGGGATTTTGCAGCACCGCGCCGCGCCGGTGCAGATCGCCTGGCTGGGCCAGCCCGGCACCAGCGCCATGGCCGCCATCGACTACGTGCTGGCCGACGCCGTCACCCTGCCGCCGGCACTGGCGCCGCACTACACCGAACAGCCGCTGTACCTGCCGCACTGCTTCCAACCGCAGGACCGCCGGCGCCCCCTGCCCGCGCTGGCGCCGCCATCCCGGCCTGCACTGTCGCGGCAAGCAGCGCTGTCCTGTTCCACGTCGCTTTCACCACCAGCGCCGTCGTCCCGATCCGCAGCGCCCTCCTGGTCTGCCTCGCTTCCCTCGCCCGCGCCATCGTCCCGGTCCGCAGCATCCTCCGGGCCTGCGTCGCCCGCGACGCGCAAGGCCGCGCTGGCCGCGCCCGCGCCGTCCGCCCGCGCCACCTGGGGCCTGCCGGAGCCCGGCTTCGTCTACTGCTGCTTCAGCGCGCCCGAGCACATCACGCCGGAGCGCTTCGCCACCTGGATGCGCATCCTGCATCAAGTGCCGGACAGCGTGCTGTGGCTGCAATCGTCCAGCGAAGCGGTGCGCGACAACCTGCGCGTGGCGGCCATGCAGCGCGGCGTCCCCAGCGAGCGCCTGTGCTTCGCCGAGCCGGACCAGCAAGCAGCGCGCTACCTGGCCGCCGACCTGTTCCTCGACACCGCGCCGCACGCGTCGGGCGACATCGCCGGCGACGTGCTGTGGGCCGGCCTGCCGCTGCTGACCAGCACCGGCCGGGGCAGCGCCAGCCGCACCAGCGCCAGCCTGCTGCTCGCCGCCGGGCTGCCCGAGCTGGTCACGGCCAGCGAGCAAAAATACGAAGCGCGCGCGGTGCGCCTGGCCGATCGCCCCAAGGAGCTGGCGCGGCTGCGCAACCGCCTGCGCAAGCACCGCGACAGCGCGCCGCTGTTCGACACGCCACAACTGGTGGCCGACCTGGAACGGCTGTACCTGCGCGTCGCCAAAGGCATGCGGCCCGCCGTCCCCGCCAACGCACGGCAGTCCGCCGCGCCGTCCGATGCGCCGGCCGCCGGCCAGCCCGGCAACGGCCACGACAGCGACATCAGCGGCAGCCAACGCGACAGCGGCCGCGCTCCATCCCTCGCTCGCGGCAATGGCAGCACCGAACCGCTGGTCAGCATCCTGATCCCCGCCGACGATCCGCTATCGCTGGAACCCACCCTGCTCAGCGCACTGGCCCAAACCTACGCCCACTGCGAAATCATCGTCAGCGACAGCAGCCCAAGCGGCGCCTGCCTTGCGCTGCTCAAGCCCCACCTGAAAGCCCACCGCCGCCTGCGCTACGCCCCCGCGCCCGGCCTGTCGCCGCTGGACAACCTGAACCACTGCCTGGCCCTGGCGCTGGGCGCCTACATCGCCGTGGCCCCGGCCGGCGACACGCTGGCGCCGGATAAGATCGCCGTCATGCTGCCCTACTTCCTCGACCATCCGCAGGTCAGCCTGGTGGCCTGCTGGCGCCAGCCGCGCGCGCCGGACGGCCAGGCGCTGCCGGCGGCGCCGCTGTTCGCCGACGAAATCGCCGTCAGCGGCGGCTCGCTGTCCGAGCTGCTGCTGAACGGCGACAGCGGCGCGGCCGCCGCCGTGTGCGCGCCGGGTGCGCTGCTGTACAAGCGCGCCGGCATCGGGCCGGCCTTCGGTCACTATCATGAACGTCCCTACTTCGACCGCGCCGACGTCGCCACCGCATTGACCGCACTGGCCGGCGGCGACTACGTCTACCTGCCAAAACCACTGTCGAGCTACCGCGCCGCGCCCGCCACGCCGCCCACGCCGCTGGCCCAACTGGAGGCCGGCATCGAGGCGCTGGAGCTGCTGTTCCAGGCCCGCACGCACGGCCACCGCTTCGAGCCGCCGGAACGCTTCCGCCAACTGTTGTCGGCCCGTCTTTCCGAATTGAACACGCTCGTTGCCACCCAGTACACGCCACTGGCCGCCGACGCCGCGCACCGGCTCGACGCGCTGCAACGGGCCCTGAGAATTGGCTATCAATTCCTGCTGTCGCCATAAGTGTGGTAAATCGCCATCGCCCGGTCTGTGGCACCAAACGGCCCCTGCTTTTCGTTTAAAATAGCCCGGGCGCAATAGACAATATGGTCTGCGTCAACTCATAACAATCCGGGGATAGCATGAAAGCAGTCATACTGGCTGGTGGACTGGGCACGCGGCTCAGCGAAGAGACCACGGTCAAGCCGAAACCGATGGTGGAAATCGGCGGCAAGCCTATCCTGTGGCACATCCTGAAGAGCTATTCCAGCCACGGCATCAACGACTTCGTGATCTGCTGCGGCTACCGCGGCTACGTGATCAAGGAATTCTTCGCCAACTACTTCCTGCACACGTCGGACGTCACCTTCGACCTGCAACAGAACAGCATGGAAGTGCACGAGCGCCACGCCGAACCATGGCGCGTCACGCTGATCGACACCGGCGCCGACACGCTGACCGGCGGCCGCCTCAAGCGCGTGCGCAAGCACCTTGAAAACGAGGAGGCGTTCTGCTTCACCTACGGCGACGGCGTGGCCGACATCGACATCACCGCCTCGATCGCCTTCCACAAGCAGCACGGCAAGCTGGCCACCATGACGGCGGTGCAGCCGCCCGGCCGCTTCGGCGCGGTCGAGATCGACGGCCAGCGCATCGTCAGCTTCATGGAAAAACCGCAGGGCGACGGCGCCTGGATCAACGGCGGCTACTTCGTGCTCTCGCCCAAGGTGATCGACTACGTCAGCGACGACATGACCATCTGGGAAAAAGAACCGATGGAAAACCTGGCCAAGGATGGCCAGATGGACGCCTACCGCCACCACGGCTTCTGGCAGCCAATGGACACGCTGCGCGACAAGATCCACCTGGAAGACCTGTGGGAAAGCGGCAAGGCGCCGTGGAAGCGATGGCCATGACGCCCGATTTCTGGCGCGGCAAGCGTGTATTCCTGACCGGGCACACCGGTTTCAAGGGGAGCTGGCTGAGCCTGTGGTTGCAGCAACTGGGCGCGCACGTCACCGGCTTCGCGCTCGAAGCGCCGAGCAAGCCCAGCCTGTTCGAGACGGCCCAGGTGGCCCACGGCATGACCTCCATCATCGGCGACATCCGCGACGGCGCGGCGCTGCGCGAGGCGATGCTGAAGGCGCGTCCTGAAATCGTCATCCACATGGCGGCGCAGGCGCTGGTGCGCCATTCCTACGCCCATCCGGTGGAGACCTACTCCACCAACGTCATGGGCCTGGTGAATTTCTTCGAAGCGGTGCGCAACACGCCGGGCGTCAAGGCGGTGGTCAACGTCACCAGCGACAAGTGCTACGAGAACAAGGAATGGGCCTGGGGCTACCGCGAGAACGAAGCCTTCGGCGGCTACGACCCGTACAGCAACAGCAAGGCCTGCGCCGAGCTGGTGACGGCCGGCTACCGCTCGTCCTTCTTCAATCCTGAAAAATACGCCGAGCACGGCGTGGCGCTGGCCTCGGGCCGCGCCGGCAACGTGATCGGCGGCGGCGACTGGGCCGAGGACCGCCTGATCCCGGACATGGTCCGCGCCATCGCCGCCGGCACGCCGGTGCGCATCCGCAGCCCGCATGCGATCCGCCCGTGGCAGCACGTGCTCGAGCCGCTGTCGGGCTACCTGACGCTGGCCGAACACCTGTACCAGCAAGGCGCGGCGTTCGCCGAGGGCTTCAACTTCGGCCCGCACGACATCGACGCCCGCCCGGTCGCGTGGATCATCTCGCGCCTGTGCGAGAGCTGGGGCCAGGGCGCCTCGTGGGAACTGGACAGCGCGCCGCAGCCGCACGAGGCGCACTACCTCAAGCTGGACTGCTCCAAGGCCCGCGCGCGCCTGCGCTGGCAGCCGCGCTGGCACCTGGGCCACACCATCGACATGATCGTGGCCTGGCACCAGGCGCACGCCCGGGGCGAGGACATGCGCGCGCTGACGCTGGCGCAGATCGACACCTATCAAAACACCGCACATATCTAAGGCAGCAATCATGAGTGAAGCACAAAGCAAAGAACAACTCCGCGAACAGATCATCAAGCTGGTGGGCGAATACGGCGCGCTGGCCAGCGTGCCCAAGGCCTTCGAACCCGGCGTGACGGTGATCCCGCCGGCCGGCAAGGTGGTGGGCGCGCCGGAGATGGAACTGATGGTCGAGGCCTCGCTGGACGCCTGGCTGACCACCGGCCGCTTCAACGACCAGTTCGAGGCCAAGCTGGCCAAGCTGATCGGCGTGGACTTCCTGATCACCGTGAACTCCGGCTCGTCGGCCAACCTGGTCGCGTTCAACACGCTGACCTCGCCCAAGCTGGGCGCGCGCGCAATCCAGCAGGGCGACGAGGTGATCGGCGTGGCGGCCGGCTTCCCGACCACCGTCAACCCGATCATCCAGTTCGGCGCGGTGCCGGTGTTCGTGGACGTGGAGCTGGGCACCTACAACATCGACGTCACCAAGCTGGAGGCGGCGATCTCGCCCAAGACCAAGGCCATCATGCTGGCCCACACGCTGGGCAACCCGTACAACCTGGACGTCATCACGGCGATCTGCAAGAAACACAACCTTTGGCTGATCGAGGACTGCTGCGACGCGCTCGGCTCCACCTACCACGGCAAGATGGTCGGCACCTTCGGCGACATCGGCACCATGTCGTTCTACCCGGCGCACCACATCACGATGGGCGAAGGCGGCGCGGTGTTCACCAACAATCCCGAGCTGAAGATGATCGCCGAATCGTTCCGCGACTGGGGCCGCGACTGCTACTGCGCGCCGGGCAAGGACAACACCTGCGGCAAGCGCTTCTGCCAGTGCCTGGGCACGCTGCCGGCTGGCTACGACCACAAGTACACCTACAGCCACCTGGGCTACAACCTGAAGATCACCGACATGCAGGCCGCCTGCGGCCTGGCGCAGATCGACCGCGCGCCCGGCTTCATCCAGGCCCGCAAGGACAACTTCGCCTACCTGACCGAGCGCCTGCAGTCGTGCACCGACTTCCTGATCCTGCCGCAGGCCACCGAGCATTCCGACCCGTCGTGGTTCGGTTTCCCGATGACGCTCAAACCCGAGGCCAACGTCTCGCGCGTCGACCTGCTGACCTACCTGGACCAGCACAAGATCGGCACCCGCCTGCTGTTCGCCGGCAACCTGACGCGCCAGCCGTACATGATCGGCCGCAACTACCGCGTCTCGGGCGAGCTGACCAACACCGACCGCGTGATGAACGACACCTTCTGGATCGGCGTGTTCCCCGGCCTGACCCGCGAGATGCTGGACTACGCGGTCGACCGCCTGGAGACCTTCTTCGGCGTGAACTTCTGAGGCCGCTATGAGTCTAGCGGAGGCCGCAACGGCCCACATCGCGCCGCTGTCCAACCTGCTGCCGCCCAACGCCCGCCTGCTGGTGCAGGCCGGCGCCGGCGACGGCGCGCTGGCGCGCCATTACCACGCCCTCTATCCGGCCTCGTCCCTGCTGGTGGTCGACGCCGACGCGGCCGGCGCCCAGCGGGCGCGCGCGTATGCCGAACGCATCTACCAGGCCGACCTCGACACCGCCGGCCAGGGCTTCTACCAGCAGCTCACCTGGGCCGACGGCTGGATCTTCGACACCACGCTTGAACAATTCGCGCAGCCGGCACGGGTGCTGGCGCAGCTGCGCCAGGTGATCCAGTATGACGCCTGCGTGGTGGCCCGCATCGCCAACGGCGCCCACTGGCAAGCGCCGGAGCAGCCGGCGCGCCACCAGCTGGAGATCGGCGCCATGGTGGCGCTGTTCGAGGACAACGGCTTTCGCGTCGTCAACGGCATCCTGCTCAATCCGGGCCCGGTGCCGGCCGACGTGGAAACCGCGCTGCGCCTGCAAGCCCTGCGGACCGGCGTCGCGCCCGAACTGCTGATGGAGGCGGTGCAACCGTCCCACTACCTGATCAAAGCCATGCCGGCATGAGCACCATGAACGACACCCTGCACTACTATTGCATCGCCCACGCGCCGTTCGCCTGGAAGATGCCGGACTTCATGACCATGGTCGGTTCCGGCGACTACGTGCCGGAGCGCGGCCTGGCCATGAGCGAGCTGCTGACGCCGGAAAAGGCGCTGGCCAACCGCTACCTGGGCGAATACCTGGCGCTGTTTGAAATCCGCCGCCGCCTGATCGCGGAGAAGGCCACCGGCTTCGTCGGCTTTTGCCACTACCGCCGCTTCGCGCTGACCGAGCCGATCGGTGTGCTGACCGGCTTCAACTACCACGCCCACCCGGACATGCTGGCCAAGGTCAAGCCCGAGCATTTCTACGGCGACGGCAAGACGCCGATCGTGCCGATCTCGGTCACCTTCGCCGGCACCGTGCTGCAGCAATACGAGGCCAACGGCGTGGCGCGCGACATGCTGATGTTCTTCGGCGACGCCATCGATTGCGGCGTGATCACCAACCTGGAGGCGGCCAACTTCCTCTGCAACCCGTCGTTCATCACCGCGCCCACCGTGGCATACATCCCGGTGCAGTGGTTCGTCGAGATCGTGCACGACCTGGAGCTGGTGATGTCGCGCTACTACCGCCACCACTACGCGCAACGGCCCGGCTACGCCGACCGCAGCATGGCTTTCTGCTGCGAGCGCCTGCAAGCCTTCCTGCTGTCCAAACGCATCGCCGAATGGGGCGCCGACAAGGTGATCTCGCGCGCGCTGGTGCGGCTGGACGCCGCCTACCCCAACACCTGAACCGCCATGAACATCGTCCCCACCGTCATCCCCGGCTGCTTCCACATCATCCCCGACGTCCGCCACGACGAGCGCGGCAGCTTCGTCAAGGTGTTCCACGAAGAGATCTTCCGCCAGCACGGCCTGGCCACCGATTTCGCCGAGGAGTATTACTCCGCCTCGCACCGCGGCGTCATCCGCGGCCTGCACTTCCAGACCCCGCCGCACGAGCACGCCAAGCTGGTGTACTGCGTGCAGGGCGCGGTGCTGGACGCGGCGGTGGACCTGCGGCGCGGCTCGCCGACCTACGGCCGGCACATCACGCTGGAGCTGAGCGCGGAGAACGGCCATATGCTGTACCTGCCGGCCGGGCTGGCGCACGGCTTCTGCTCGCTCGGCGAGCCGTCGCTGATGGTGTACAAGGTCACCACCACCTACGCGCCGAATAACGACAGCGGCCTGCTGTGGAATTCGGCCGGCATTCCGTGGCCGGTGCAGGACCCGGTCATGTCGGCGCGCGACCGCCAGTTCGCCACGCTGGCGGAGTTCGACTCGCCCTTCGTGTACCACGCCGCCGGAGCGCAGGCATGAACGCGGCCGCACGCCGCGCACTGGTCACCGGCGCCTCCGGCTTTGTCGGCGCCGCGCTGACCCGCCGCCTGTTGGCCGACGGCTGGGAAGTCCACCTGGTGCTGCGCGAGGGCTCGTCCACCGCCAGCCTGCCGCCGGAAGGGGCGCAGCTGCGCCTGCACCGGCACGACGGCAGCATCAACCAGCTGATCGACATCATGCGCGCCGCCGCGCCGGAAGCGGTGTTCCACCTGGCCTCGCTGTTCCTGGCCACGCACAAGCCGGAAGACGTCGAGCGCCTGATCACCTCCAACCTGCTGTTTTCCACCCAGCTGGTGGAAGCGATGGCGGCCTGCGGCGTGCAGCGCCTGGTCAATACCGGCACCTCGTGGGAGCACTACAACGGCGCCGGCTACAACCCGGTGTGCCTGTACGCGGCCACCAAGCAAGCCTTCGGCGCGCTGCTGCGCTACTATGTCGAGGCGCACGGCCTGCGCGTGGCCACGCTCAAGCTGTTCGACACCTACGGCGCCGGCGACACCCGGCCCAAGGTGCTGAACCTGCTCAAGCGCCTGGCGCTGGAAGGGGGCACGCTGGAGATGTCGCCCGGCGAACAGCTGGTGGACCTGGTGTATATCGACGACGTCATCGACGCCTACCTGCTGGCCTACCAGCAGCTGGCCGATGGCGTGCAGCTCAACGCGGTGGAGGAATATGGGGTCTCGAGCGGCCATCCGCTGCCGCTGCGCGACATCGCCGCGCTGTACGCGCAGGTCAGCGGCAAGCCGCTGCACATCGTCTGGGGCGGCCGCCCCTACCGCGCGCGCGAGGTGATGGTGCCGTGGCACCACTACAACAGCGTGCCGGGCTGGCGGCCCAAGATGGACCTGCCGCAGGGCCTGGCCCTGTTCCATGCCAGCTAGCCGGAATTAAGCCAGCTTAGAAGCAAGCCGGCTTAGAAGTAAGCCAGCTCCAGCACCACGCCGGCGCCGCCCATCAGCGCCTGGCGCGCCAGCCGCGTGGCCATGTTGGGCGCCGGATGCTTGCGGTACAACTGCAGCATCACGTCGACGATCTGGTCGTCGCGCGAATTCCCCCGCCGCATGTTCTCCGGCGCCGTCGCGGCGCTCTTGTGGATCACCACGCCGTCCAGCGGGTGGTGCACCAGCCGCCGTCCGTGCAGCGCGGCCAGCAGGAAATCCCAGTCCTCGTAGATGATCAGGTCGGTCTCGTTGCGCACGCCTTCCAGCACGTCGCGGCGGTAGGCCACGCAGCTGTTCGGGATGCGGTTGCGCACGTAGACGCTGTCCTGCGTGACGTCGGCGATCGACACCTTCTGGCCGCCCGGCAGCAGGGCCGGCGGGAACACGGTGCGGTCCTCGTTCTGGATCTGGAAGTCGTGGAACAGCAGCTCCGGCTTGTCGCGCTGCAGGCGCGCCTTGAGCCTGGCCAGGTGGTCGGGCCGGTAGGTGTCGTCGTCGTCGAGGAACAGGATGTATTCGCTGTCGGCGATCGCCAGCCCGAGGTTGCGGCTGGCGGCCGGCCCCGGCTTGCCGCTGCAGCGCAGCACGTAGTCGAAGCGGCCGGCCAGCTGGTTCAGCTGGTTGTACGGCGGCAGGTAGCCGGCCGTGTCGGACACGATCACCACCTTGAAGTCCTGGCAGGTCTGGGCGATCAGCGATTCCAGCGTGCGCGTCAGCAGCAGCGGCCGGTCGTGGGTCGGGATGATGATGGAGAACACGGGCAGCCTCCGCTTCTGGTTAAGGTTCGCGTATCGATTCGTCCATCGCCCGGGTCAGCGGGTACAGCAGGTAGGACATCACCGTGCGGTGTCCCACCACCACCTCGGCCGACACGGTCATGCCCGGCAGCAGCTGGGCGCCCTCGGGCAGCTTCTTGAGCTTGCCGGTGTAGGGAATGCGGCTCAGGTAGTAGGCGTCCAGGCCGCCGCCGTTCTTGTCGGTGGTCTCGCGCTTGAAGGCGTCCTGGCTGATGGTGCGCACCTTGCCCTCCAACATGCCATGCTGCTGGAACGAGAAGGCGTCGACCTTGATGTGGACCGGCGCGCCCTGCTTGATGTAACCGATGTCGAGCGAGTCGATCTGCACCTCGGCCTCCAGTTGCGCGCCCAGCGGCACCAGCGTGAACAGCGGCTCGGCCTCGCGCACGATGGAGCCCACCGACAGCTTGCCGATCTCCAGCACCACGCCGTCGGCCGGCGCCACCATGGTGATCGCCTGGTGCCGCTTGTCGGCCTTGGCCAGCTGCTCGGTGATGCCGTCGCGCTCGCGCGTGGCGCTGAGCAGGTCTTCCATGGTCTTCTGGCGCCAGCTCTTGTCGAACGCGGCGCGCTCGGCCTGGGCCGAGGCCAGCTCGCTGGCCATCTCGATCGCCTTGTTGCGCTGCAGGTCCATGTCGCGCTCGACCTCGAGGCGGCGGTCACGCGCTTCCAGCAGGTGCATCTTGGCGCCGAACTGCTCGGCCATCAGCTGCTCCTGCATGGCTTCCACCTCGCGCAGCGACTTGACGCGCTGGGCCAGGATCTGCTGGTCGTGCTTGTTGGTTTCCAGGCCGGCCTTAAGGCGCGCGATGTTCTGGTCCATCTTGGTCTTCTGCGCCTCGAAGTTGGCCTTGCGCTCGGTCGAGAGCTGGGCCTGCAGCAGGCTGTCGGCGGTCGAGCCGCTGCCGGTGACGGCGCCCGGCTGGCCCGCCAGCTCGGCGCGCAGGCCGGCGGCCTGGGTGTTCAGGCTGTCCAGGCGCACGCGCAGTTGCTGCTCGTCGGCGGCGGTGAAGGTCGGATCCAGCCGCGCCAGCACCTGGCCTTTTTTCACCACCTGGCCGACCCGCACGTCGATGCTCTGGATGATGGAGGTGTCGAGCGGCTGCACCACGATGTTGGGCAGCGGATTGACCAGGCGGCCGTGCGCCACCACGATCTTCTCCACCGGCGACACGCTGGCCCAGACGATGAAGAACACGAAGGCGGCCAGCATCACGTGCAGCGTGAGGCGCACGAACTTGGGCAGCGGGCCGCGCTCGATGGCGTCGGCGTCCGGCAGAAACGCGATTTCGGTTTCGTCCTTGCGGCGGCGCTTGAGGCTTAGAGGTGACTTGTTTGCTGGTTCCATAAGTGCTGGTAAGTGTCGCTACGGGTGAGCAGTTCTTCGTGGCGGCCGGCGTCCATCAGCCGGCCCTGTTGCATGACCATGATCTTGTCGGCGTTGACCAAGGTCGACAGGCGGTGCGAGATCATCACCACCGTGCGGCCCACCGCGATGCGCGACAGGTTGCTGATGAAGATGGCCTCCGATTCCGGATCCAGCGCCGACGCCGCCTCGTCCAGGATCAGGATGCGCGGCTTGGCCACCAGCGTGCGGGCGATCGACAGCCGCTGCTTCTGGCCGCCGGACAGGTTGGAGGCGTTCTCTTCCAGCACGGTGTCGTAGCCCATCGGCAGGCGCTCGATGAACTCGTCGGCGCCGGCCGCGGCTGCCGCCTCGACCAGTTCCTCGAAGGTGGCGTCCGGCTTGGTGACGGACAGGTTCTCGCGCACGGTGCCGCGGAACAGGAAGTTTTCCTGTAATACCACGCCGATCTGGCGGCGCAGGTGCGACAGCTCGATCTCGCGGGCGTCGATGCCGTCGAAGCGGACGATGCCCTCCTGGACCGGATACAGGCCCTGGATCAGCTTGGTCAGGGTGGTCTTGCCGGAGCCGGAGCGGCCGACGATGCCGACCACCGTGCCCGGCTCGATCGTGAAGCGGGCCTTGTCCAGCGCCATCGCCTGCGCGCCCGGATAGCGGAAGGTGACGTCGTCGAAGCGGATCTCGCCCTGCAGCACGGGACGCAGGCCGTTGGCGCCGGCGCGGCCTTCGGGCGCGCGGTTCATCACCTCGCCCAGCATGCGCACCGACAGCGCGGTTTCCTGGTATTCGTTGACCAGGCCGACGATGGAAATCAACGGTTGCGTGACGCGGCCCGACAGCATCTGGAAGGCGATCAGCGCGCCCACCGACAAGGTGCTGTCGAACACGTCGGCCGCGCCCACCACGATCAGGGTGACCGGCAGCAGCTTGCCGAGGAAATCGGTGACGGCGTTGCCGGCGATCGAGATCTGGCCGACGCGGAAGTGCATGGTGATAGCCTCGGCCGAGCGCTGGTCCCAGATGCGGCGCTGCGACGGCTCGATCGCCAGCGCCTTGACGGTGCGCATGCCGTGGATGGTCTCGACCAGCATGCCCTGGCGCTGGCCCTCGGCCGAGTACAGCGCGTTGAGGCGGCGCTGGAAGGTCGGCACCATGGCCATCACCACGCCGGCGATCATGGCGGCGAACAGCAGCACGATCATGGCCAGCTTGAACGAGTAGCTGAACAGGATGGGCACGAACACCAGCAGCGCGATCAGGTCGAGCGCGGTGAAGAACAGGCGGCCGGTCAGGAAGCTGCGGATCTTTTCCAGCTGCTGCATATGGCGCGTGACCACGCCGGCGCTGGTGGTTTCAAAGAAGTCGATCGGCAGCGACAGCAGGTGGCTGAACACGCGGCGCGTCAGGCGCATGTCGATCTTGTTGGAGGCGGCCAGGGTCAGCGTCTGGCGCAGGAAGCCGAAGGTGGCGTCGAACACCAGCGCGGCGATGATGCCCACCGCCAGCACCTGCAGCGTGGTCACGCTCTGGTGCGTGAGCACCTTGTCGATCACCAGCTGGAAGAAGATCGGCGAGGCCAGCGCCAGCAGCTGCATGGCGATGGCGGCGATGAAGATGTCGCGGAAGGCCGACTTCTGCTTGAGGATCTCGGGAATGAACCAGCGCAGGCCGAACGGCTGGTTGGGGTCGCTCAACTTGTGCTGGCGTTTGACGAACAGCACGTCGCCGTGCCAGCGCTGCTCGAAGTCGGCGCGGCCGACCATCACCACGGCGGCGTTGGGGTTGACCGGGTTGAGCACGGCCACCTGGTCTTCCGCACCGTTCTCGCCGGGCTTGACGCCGACCGCGATCACCATGTTGCCGTCGACCAGGCGCGCCATCAGCGGGAACACGCCGCCCTGCGCCATCAGGCGCGACCAGGTCAGCTTGTCGGCCTTGGCCTTGAGGCCGATGTCGGAGGCGATCCGCAGCAGCGCGCCGGTGCCTGGCTCTTCCGCGCGCAGCGCATAGTCGTCGATCAGGCGTTCAGGATTGATTTGCAGACCGTGATGCTGCGCGATCGCTGTCAGACACTGGATCGCGGTGTGGGGAAATTTATCGTGCATAGGCCTGATGAATGGGTAAGAGCTGGGAAAAGCTTGCATTAGCGCACTATCGTGCCAGCCTTCGGATTCTAACCCAGCATAGTGTTTCCGGGAGGTTTTTGTGTGGCGCAAACACAGCGCAATTTACCTTCTTGTTCCGCGCATAAAAAAACGGCAAGGCCCGCAGGCCTTGCCGTTCTTGCTTACGCTATGAAAGCTGCTTGCTTACTTGGCAGCCAGGAAGCCCTGGTGGTTGCCGCTCTGCAGAGCTTTCAGGCGCAGCGCTTCGTCGGTCGCTGCCGAGTTGGTCGTCGCGGTCAGCTTGTTGTCGTAGCTGCTGATCGCGTCGGCCATCGCCGCCACCGCCGTGTTCACGCTGTTCGGCACTTCCAGCTTGGCCGTGGTGGTGGTCGCTGCCGCCGCCGCGTCAAAGCTCGACATCGCCGAGGCCAGGCCGCTCACCGAGGTGGTCAGGCTGGTCGTGGCCGCGCCGGTCTGGAACCAGACGTCCGCTGCCGCGTGGCTGGCGCCGTCGGCGGTCTCGTAGGTCGAGGTGATGCCGACGATGTTGCCGTTGTTGGCCGAGGCGTTCTGCTTGGCATCGAGGTTCAGCTTGGTGATGCCCAGCGATGCCAGCGATTTCAGCTCGTCGGCCTGGCTGACGCCGTCCGCGTTGCCATCCACCCACACACGCAGGTCGCCGAACGCGCTGTCCTTGGCATCGACCACGCCGTCGCCGTTGGTGTCGAGCTCGTTCAGGGCCGTGTAGCCGTTGGTCGCTTTCTGACCGTTGGCCAGCGTGGTGCCCGAACCGAACAGCTCGCCGCCGTCGTTGATGACGCCGTCATGGTTGCGGTCCAGGGCCAGCAGGCCGTCGCCGCCGCCCACCCAGCCGGTGTTGACCTTGGTGCCGTTGGCGTTCAGGTCGAAGTTCACACCAGCCGACAGGCCCAGGGTGGTGATGCCGTCGTTGTTCAGGTCCAGCACGATCGGCGTACCCAGTGGCGAAGGCAGCGCCGCGATCTGGTCGGTCGTCAGGCCCGGTACCTGGGCGCTGGTGATGGCGCAGACTTGCTGGCTGTTCAACGAGTGGATCTGGTCGGTCGTCAGCGCGCGGATCTGGGTGGTGCTCAGGGCCGCGATGGCGTTGGTCTTCAGGCCGGCCAGGTCGGCGGTCTCGAGGGCCACGATCTGGTTGGTCGACAGCGCCTTGACCTGGTTGGAGTTCAGCACCGCGACCTGCTGGCTCGACAGCGCGACGATCTGGTCGGTCGTCAGCGCGGCCACCTGGGCGGTCTGCAGCGATGCGAACACCGAGGTCTTCAGCACGGTCACGTCTTCCGTGCCCAGCGCGGCGATGTCGTTGGTGGTCAGCGCGCTCACTTGCGCCGAGCTCAGCACCGCGACCTGGGTCGTGGTCAGCGCCACCACCTGGTCGGTGCTCAGCGCCGACGACAGGTTGGCCGTGCTCAGGGACATGACCTGGGCGGTGGTCAGCGCCGCCACCTGGTCGGTGGTCAGCGAGGCGACCTGGGCCGAACGCAGCGTGGCGATGATCGAGGTCTTCAGCGAGCCGATGTCGGCCGTTTCGATCGCGGCGATGGCGCCGGTGGTCAGCGCGTTCACTTGCGCCGTGCTCAGGGCACCCAGTTGCAGCGAGGTCATCGCCACCACCTGGTCGGTGGTCAGGCCGGAGGCCAGGTTGGCGGTGGTCATCGCGGCGACCTGGGCGGTGCCCAGCGCGCCGATCTGGTCGGTCGTCAGCACGGCCACTTCGGCGGTGCGCAGCGCGGCGATCGCGGCGGTTTTCAGCGAACCGATGTCAGCCGTCTCGATGGCGGCGATGGCGGCGGTGCCCATCGTGCTCACCTGCAGGCTGGTCAGCGCGCCGATCTGGCCGGCGGTCAACGCCACCACCTGGTCGGTGGTCAGCGCGGACGCCTGGTTGGTCGACAGGGCGCCGATGACCGAGGTCTTCAGCGCGCCGATGTCGCCCGTTTCAATCGCGGCGATGGCGTTGGTCGACAGCGCGGCCACCTGGGCCGAGCTCAGTGCGCCCACTTGCAGCGAGCTCAGTGCCACCACCTGGTCGGTGGTCAGCGCCTGCATGCTGGCGGTGGTGATCGCGGCGATCTGGCCGGTGGTCAGGCTCGACAGCTGGTCGGTGGTCAGCGAGGCCAGTTGCGCGGTCCGCAGCGAGGCGATGATCGAGGTCTTCAGGCCAACGATGTCGGCCGTGCCGATGGCCGCCACGTCGCCGGTCGACAGCGCGCTGAACTGGTTGGAGCTCAGGGCGCCCAGCTGGGCCGAGCTCATCGCCACGACCTGGTCGGTGGTCAGGCCGGAGGCCAGGTTGGCGGTGGTCAGCGCGGAGACCTGGGCGGTGCTCAGGGCGCCGATCTGGTCGGTGGTCAGCGCGGCGGTCTGCTGCGTGGTCATGGCGCCGATGGCCGAGGTCTTCAGCGCGCCGAGGTCGGCCGTCTCGATGGCGGCGATCTGGCCGCTGCTCATCGCGGCGATCTGGGCGCTGGTGAACGCGCCGATCTGGCCCGAGCCCAGTGCGACCACCTGGTCGGTGGTCAGCGCCTTGGCCTGGCTGGTCGACAGGCCGGCGATGGACGAGGTCTTCAGCGAGCCGATGTCACCCGTTTCAATCGCGGCGATGTCGTTGGTCGACATCGCGGCCACTTGTGCCGAGCTCAGCGCGCCGATCTGCAGCGAGCCCAGTGCCACCACCTGGTCGGTGGTCAGCGCCTGGATGTTGGCGGTGGTGATCGCGGCGACCTGGCCGGTGGTCAGGCTGGACAACTGGTCGGTGGTCAGCGAGGCCAGCTGCGCGGTCTTCAGCGAAGCGATGATCGAGGTTTTCAGGCCGACAATGTCGGCGGTCTCGATGGCCGCGATGTCGCCGGTCGACAGCGCGCCGAACTGGTTGGAGCTCAGGGCGCCGAACTGGGCCGAGCTCATGGCCACGATCTGGTCGGTGGTCAGGCCGGACGCCAGGTTGGCGGTGGTCAGCGCGCCGACCTGGGCGGTGCTCAGGGCGACGATCTGGTCGGTGGTCAGCGCGGCGGTCTGCTGCGTGGTCATGGCGCCGATGGCGGACGTTTTCAACGCGCCAAGGTCGGCCGTTTCGATGGCGGCGATCTGGCCGCTGCTCATCGCGCCGATCTGGGCGCTGGTCAGCGCGCCGATCTGGCCCGAGCCCAGCGCGACCACCTGGTCGGTCGTCAGGGCCTTGGCCTGGTTGGTCGACAGGCCGGCGATGGCCGAGGTCTTCAGCGAACCGATGTCGCCGGTTTCAATCGCGGCGATGTCGTTGGTCGACATCGCGCCCACTTGCGCCGAGCTCAGCGCGCCGATCTGCAGCGAGCTCAGTGCCACCACCTGGTCGGTGGTCAGCGCCTGGATGTTGGCGGTGGTGATCGCGGCGATCTGGCCGGTGGTCAGGCTCGACAGCTGGTCGGTGGTCAGCGAGGCCAGCTGCGCGGTCTTCAGCGAAGCGATGATCGAGGTCTTCAGGCCGACGATGTCGGCGGTCTCGATGGCGGCGATGTCACCGGTCGACAATGCGCTGAACTGGTTGGAGCTCAGGGCGCCCAGCTGGTTCGAGCTCATCGCGACGATCTGGTCGGTGGTCAGGCCGGACGCCAGGTTGGCGGTGGTCAGCGCGGAGACCTGGGCAGTGCTCAGGGCCACGATCTGGTCGGTGGTCAGCGCGGCGGTCTGCTGCGTGGTCATGGCGCCGATGGCGGACGTTTTCAACGCGCCCAGGTCGGCGGTCTCGATGGCGGCGATCTGGCCGCTGCTCATCGCGGCGATCTGGGTGCTGGTCAGCGCGCCGATCTGGCCCGAGCCCATGGCGACGATCTGGTCGGTCGTCAGGGCCTTGGCCTGGCTGGTCGACAGGCCGGCGATGGACGAGGTCTTCAGCGAACCGATGTCGCCCGTTTCAATCGCGGCGATGTCGTTGGTCGACAGCGCGGCCACCTGGGCCGAGCTCAGCGCGCCCACTTGCAGCGAGCCCAGCGCGACGATCTGGTCGGTGGTCAGCGCCTGGATGTTGGCGGTGGTGATCGCGGCGACCTGGCCGGTGGTCAGGCTCGACAGTTGGTCGGTGGTCAGCGAGGCCAGCTGCGCGGTCTTGAGCGAAGCGATGATCGAGGTTTTCAGGCCGACGATGTCGGCGGTCTCGATGGCCGCGATGTCGCCGGTCGACAATGCGCTGAACTGGTTGGTGCTCAGGGCGCCCAGCTGGTTCGAGTTCATCGCCACGATCTGGTCGGTGGTCAGGCCCGAGGCCAGGTTGGCGGTGGTCAGCGCGGAGACCTGGGCGGTGCTCAGGGCAACGATCTGGTCGGTGGTCAGCGCGGCGGTCTGCTGCGTGGTCATGGCGCCGATGGCCGAGGTTTTCAGCGAGCCGAGGTCGGCCGTTTCGATGGCGGCGATCTGGCCGCTGCTCATCGCGGCGACCTGGGCGCTGGTGAGCGCGCCGACCTGGCCGGCGCCCAGCGCGACGATCTGGTCGGTGGTCAGGGCCTTGGCCTGGCTGGTCGACAGCGCGGCGATGACCGAAGTCTTCAGCGAGCCGATGTCGCCGGTTTCAATCGCGGCGATGTCGTTGGTCGACAGCGCGGCCACCTGGGCCGAGCTCAGCGCGCCCACTTGCAGCGAGCCCAGCGCGACGATCTGGTCGGTGGTCAGCGCCTGCATGTTGGCGGTGGTGATCGCGGAGATCTGGCCGGTGGTCAGGCTGGACAGTTGGTCGGTGGTCAGCGAGGCCAGCTGCGCGGTCTTCAGCGAAGCGATGATCGAGGTTTTCAGGCCGACAATGTCGGCGGTCTCGATGGCGGCCACGTCGCCGGTCGACAGCGCGCCGAACTGGGCGGTGCTGAGCGCGCCCAGCTGGTTCGAGCTCATCGCCACGATCTGGTCGGTGGTCAGGCCCGAGGCCAGGTTGGCGGTGGTCAGTGCGGCGATCTGGGCGGTGGCCAGCGCGACGATCTGGTCGGTGGTCAACGCGGCGGTCTGCTGCGTGGTCATGGCGCCGATGGCCGAGGTTTTCAGCGAGCCGAGGTCGGCGGTCTCGATGGCGGCGATCTGGCCGCTGCTCATCACGGCGACCTGGGCGCTGGTGAGCGCGCCGACCTGGCCGGCGCCCAGCGCGACGATCTGGTCGGTGGTCAGGGCCTTGGCCTGGTTGGTCGACAGGCCGGCGATGGCCGCGGTCTTCAGCGAGCCGATGTCGCCGGTTTCAATGGCGGCGATGTCGTTGGTCGACAGCGCGGCCACCTGGGCCGAGCTCAGCGCGCCCACTTGCAGCGAACCCAGCGCGACGATCTGGTCGGTGGTCAGCGCCTGCATGTTGGCGGTGGTGATGGCGGCGATCTGGTTGGTGGTCAGGCTGGACAACTGGTCGGTGGTCAGCGAGGCCAGCTGCGCGGTCTTCAGCGAAGCGATGATCGAGGTCTTCAGGCCGACGATGTCGGCCGTGCCGATGGCGGCCACGTCGCCGGTCGACAGCGCGCCGAACTGGGCGGTGCTGAGCGCGCCCAGCTGGTTCGAGCTCATCGCGACGATCTGGTCGGTGGTCAGGCCCGAGGCCAGGTTGGCGGTGGTCAGCGCGGACACCTGGGCGGTGCTCAGGGCAACGATCTGGTCGGTGGTCAGCGCGGCGGTCTGCTGCGTGGTCATGGCGCCGATGGCCGAGGTTTTCAGCGAGCCGATGTCGGCCGTTTCGATGGCGGCGATCTGGCCGCTGCTCATCGCGGCGACCTGGGCGCTGGTGAGCGCGCCGACCTGGCCGGCGCCCAGCGCGACGATCTGGTCGGTGGTCAGGGCCTTGGCCTGGTTGGTCGACAGGCCGGCGATGGCCGAGGTCTTCAGCGAGCCGATGTCGCCCGTTTCAATCGCGGCGATGTCGTTGGTCGACAGCGCGGCCACCTGGGCCGAGCTCAGCGCGCCCACTTGCAGCGAGCCCAGCGCGACGATCTGGTCGGTGGTCAGCGCCTGCATGTTGGCGGTGGTGATGGCGCTGATCTGGTTGGTGGTCAGGCTGGACAACTGGTCGGTGGTCAGCGAGGCCAGCTGCGCGGTCTTCAGCGAAGCGATGATCGAGGTCTTCAGGCCGACGATGTCGGCGGTCTCGATGGCGGCGATGTCGCCGGTCGACAATGCGCTGAACTGGTTGGTGCTCAGGGCGCCCAGCTGGTTCGAGCTCATCGCGACGATCTGGTCGGTGGTCAGGCCGGACGCCAGGTTGGCGGTGGTCAGCGCGGACACCTGGGCGGTGCTCAGGGCAACGATCTGGTCGGTGGTCAGCGCGGCGGTCTGCTGCGTGGTCATGGCGCCGATGGCCGAGGTTTTCAGCGAACCGATGTCGGCGGTCTCGATGGCGGCGATCTGGCCGCTGCTCATCGCGGCGACCTGGGCGCTGGTGAGCGCGCCGACCTGGCCGGCGCCCAGCGCGACCACCTGGTCGGTGGTCAGGGCCTTGGCCTGGTTGGTCGACAGGCCGGCGATGGACGAGGTCTTCAGCGCGCCGATGTCGGCGGTTTCAATCGCGGCGATGTCGTTGGTCGACATCGCGGCCACCTGGGCCGAGCTCAGCGTGCTTACTTGCAGCGAGGTCAGCGCGACGATCTGGTCGGTGGTCAGCGCCTGCATGTTGGCGGTGGTGATGGCGCTGATCTGGTTGGTGGTCAGGCTGGACAACTGGTCGGTGGTCAGCGAGGCCAGCTGCGCGGTCTTGAGCGCGGCGATGATCGAGGTCTTCAGGCCGACGATGTCGGCGGTGCCGATGGCGGCCACGTCGCCGGTGGTCAGCGCGCCGAACTGGGCGGTGCTAAGCGCGCCCAGCTGGTTGGAGTTCAGCGCGACGACCTGGTCGGTGGTCAGGCCCGAGGCCAGGTTGGCGGTGGTCAGCGAGGCGATCTGGGCGGTGCTCAGCGCGCCGATCTGGTCGGTGGTCAGCGCGGCGGTCTGCTGCGTGGTCATGGCGCCGATGGCGGACGTCTTCAGCGCGCCGATGTCGGCGGTTTCGATGGCGGCGATCTGGCCGCTGCTCATCGCGGCGACCTGGGCGCTGGTGAGCGCGCCGATCTGGCCCGACGCCAACGCGACGATCTGGTCGGTGGTCAGGGCCTTGGCCTGGTTGACCGACAGGCCGGCGATGGCGGCGGTCTTCAGCGCGCCGATGTCGGCGGTTTCAATCGCGGCGATGTCGTTGGTCGACAGCGCGGCCACCTGGGCCGAGCTCAGCGCGGCCACTTGCAGCGAACTCAGCGACACGATCTGGTCGGTGGTCAGCGCCTGCAGGCTGGCGGTGGTGATGGCGGCGATCTGGCTGGTGGTCAGGTTGGACAGCTGGTCGGTGGTCAGCGCCGCCAGCTGGGCGGTCTTGAGGGTGGCGATAATGCTGGTCTTGAGCGCGACCAGGTCGCCGGTCTCGATGGCGGCCACGGCGTTGGTGCCCAGGGCGTTGAACTGGTTGCTGCTCAACTGCGACAGCTGGTTGGCGCTCATCGCGACGACCTGGTCGGTGGTCAGGCCGGACGCCAGGTCGGCGGTGCTCAGCGCGGCCACCTGGCCGGTGGTCAGGCTGGTGATCTGGTCGGTGCTCAGCGAGGTGAACTGGGCGGTGGTCAGCGCGGCGATGGCGGAGGTCTTGATGGCGACCAGGTCGGCCGAGCCGAGCGCGGTGACGGCGCCGGTGCTCAGGCCCATCACCTGGGTGCTGGTCAGCGCGCCGGCCTGGGCGGTGGTCAGCGCGACGATCTGGTCGGTGGTGACCGCGGCCATCTGGCTGGTGCTGATGCCGGCGATGGTGGCGGTGCGCAGCGCGGCGAAGTCGGCCGTTTCCAGCGCGACGATCGATTCGGTGGCCAGCGCGTTGAACTGCGCGGAGTTCAGCACGCCCACCTGGGTGGCGGTCAGCGCCACCACCTGGTCGGTGGTCAGGCCCACCGTCAATTGCTTGGTGGTCAGGGCGGAGATCTGGACGGTGGTCAGCGCGGCGGTCTGGTCCGTGGTGAGCGCGCGGGTCTGGGCCGAGTTGAGCGCAACAATATCAGAAGTCGCGAGAGCAGCAATTGTTTGGGTCGACAGAGCTGCGATCTGGTCGGTACTCATGCTTGTTACGAGGCTCATTTCCATTCTCCTTGGGGCGCTGCACAGTTCTAGACGGACGAAGGTTGGAGCCCACAGGGACCATTCCCCCGGCTCCAACATCAAATTAGGTGTTACTTGCGATTTTGCTACGGAATTGCTTGAGTTAAACGCGAGAAAAGCGCTGGACTTTAGTTCTTAACGTCAATATCCAAGCCAACTTTAGGATACCAGCCCTAGGAATTTTCCTACCGTTAACATTTTTATTGCTTGCCACCATCACATAGTCTGGGTTAATCGGTGACGGTAGGCCCTGCGGCGGCAGCCGTCCTGAACGTACAAAGCGACAAATTTACTCACGGCATTAAAATTTTTTGTTTGCTACGCGCAACGGGTGTGCGCTTCACAACACTTGCATTTCGCTACGAAAAACCGGGTCCAGAGGGCAAAACGGCAGGGCCTAAGCCCTGCCGTTCCTGCCGTACTACGTTGTGGTCTTACTTGGCCGGCGAGGCCAGGAAGCCGTGTCCGCCCTGGGCTTGCAGCGCTTTGAGGCGCAGCTCGCTGTCGGTGGCGGCCTGGGTCTCGGCGCCCAGCGGCTTGTCGCTGAACTGCTTGATGGCGTCGGCCATCTGCGCGACGTTGCTGCCGACCGCGCCTGGCAGGTCCAGCTTGGCGGTGGCCGGCGCCGCCGCGGCGTTGCCGGCGAAGCTGGCCAGCGCCTGGGCCAGGCCGCTGACGTTGCCGCTGACGCTGCTGGTCGGCGTGGTGGCGAACCACACGTCGGCCGCGGCGTGGGTGGCGCCGTCGGCGGTCTCGAAGGTCGAGCTCAGACCCAGGATGTTGCCGTTGTTGACGGTGCCGTCCGCTTTGACGTCCAGGTTCAGCTTGGTGATGCCCAGCGCTTGCAGCGACTTGAGCTCGTCGGCCTGGCTGACGCCGTCGGCGTTGCCGTCGACCCAGACGCGCAGGTCGGCGAAGGCGGCATCCTTGGCGTCGATCACGCCGTCGCCGTTGGTGTCCAGTTCGGCCATGGCCTGGTAGCCGTTGGCGGCCTTCTGGCCGTTGGCCAGCGTGGTGCCCGAACCGAACAGCTCGCCGCCGTCGTTGATGACGCCGTCGTGGTTGCGGTCCAGCGCCAGCAGGCCGTCGCCGCCGGCGGTCCAGCCGGTGTTGACTTTATGGCCGTTGGCCAGCAGGTCGAACTGCACGCCCTGGCCCAGTGCGGTGGTCTGCACGCCGTTGCCGTTCAGGTCCAGCGCGATCGGGGTCAGGAAGGACAGCGCGCGGGTCTGGTCGGTGCTCAGCGCGTGCTGCTGGTCGCTGGTCATCGCGTGGATCTGCATCGAGGTCAGCGCGTGCACCTGGTTGGTGCTCATCGCGGCGAATTCCGCGGTGCGCAGGCTGACGATCTGACGGGTGGTCAGCGCGGCGACCGAGGTGGTGCTCAGCGCGGCGAAGTCGGACGTGTCGAGCGCGGCCAGGGCGTTGGTCGACAGGCCGGCCACTTGCGCGGTGGTCAGCGCCACCAGCTGGTTCGAGGTCAGCGCCACACCCTGGTCGGAGCTCAGCACGCCCAGCTGGACGGCGGTCAGCGCGGCGATCTCGGTGGTCGAGAAAGCGGCCACGCTGGAGGTCGCCAGCGCGGCGACGTTGCGGGTCGACAGCGCGGTCACCTGCTGCGCGCTCAGCGCGGCGGCCTGGCTGGTGGTCAGCGCGCCGATCTGGCTGGTGGACAGGCCGCTGGCGAAGGCGGCGGTCGACAGCGCGGCGATCTGCGCGGTCGTCAGCACGCTGACCTGGGCGGTGGTCAGGCCGGCCAGCTGGGTGGTGCGCAGCGCGGCCATGTCGGCGGTGGACAGGCCGGCCAGGTCGGCGGTCTCGATCGCGCCGATGCTGGTCGAGCTCAGCGACACCACTTGCGCGGTGCCCAGCGCGGCCACCTGGGCCGAGGTCAGGGCGACCACCTGGTTGGTGCTCAGGGCGGCGATGCCGCCGGTGCTCAGCGCGGCGATCGAGGCGGTGGCCAGCGAGGTCACCTGGCCGGTGGTCAGCGCCGACACCTGGGCGGTGCTCAGGGCGGCGATGGACGCCACCTTGAAGGCCGACAGGTCGGCCGTTTCCAGCGCGGCGATGTCGTTGGTGCTCAGCGCGGCCACTTGCGCGGTGCTCAGCGCGGCGGCTTCGTTGGTGGTCAGCGCCACGACCTGGTTGGTGGTCAGGGCCTTGACCTGGTTGACGCTCAGCGCGGCGATCGCGTTGGTCGACAGCGCGGCGAAGTCCGAGGTTTCCAGCGCGGCCACGCCGTTGGTGGTCAGGCCGGCCACTTGCGCGGCGCTCAGCACGCTGGCCTGGCCGGTGGTCAGGGCGACGATCTGGTTGGTGGTCAGGCCGGACACGGCGGCGGTGGTCAGCGCGACGATCTGGTTGGTCGACAGCGCGCCCACCTGGTCGGTGGTCAGGCCGGCCAGCTGGCTGCTGCGCAGCGCGGCGATGTCACCGGTCGACAGGCCGGCCAGGTCGGCGGTCTGGATCGCGCCGATCGCGTTGCTCGACAGGGCGGCCACTTGCGCGGTGCCCAGGCTGTTGATCTGGTTGGAGCTCAGCGCGACGACCTGGTTGGTGCTCAGCACCGAGATGGCGGCCGTGCTCAGCGCGGCGATCGACGCGGTGGCCAGCGAGGCAACCTGGCCGGTGGTCAGCGCGCTCACTTGCGCGGTGCTCAGGATGGCGATGGAAGCGACCTTGATGGCCGACAGGTCGGCCGTTTCCAGCGCGGCGATGTCGTTGGTCGACAACGCGGCCACTTGCGCGGTACCCAGCGCGGCGGCTTCGTTGGTGGTCAGCGCGACAACCTGGTTGGTGGTCAGGGCCTTGACCTGGTTGGCGCTCAGCGCGGCGATCGCGTTGGTCGACAGGGCTGCGAAGTCGTTGGTCGACAGCGCGGCGATGCCGTTGGTGGAGAGGCCGGCTGCCTGGGCGGCGGTCAGCACGCTGGCCTGGCCGGTGGTCAGGGCAACGATCTGGTTGGTGCTCAGCGAACCGATTTGTGCCGAGCTCAGCGCAGCGAACTGGTTGGTCGACAGCGCGCCCACCTGGTCGGTGGTCAGGCCGGCCAGCTGGCTGGTGCGCAGCGCGGCGATGTCGTTGGTCGACAGGCCGGCCAGGTCGGCGGTCTCGATCGCGCCGATGCTGTTGGCGCTCAGCGCAGCCACTTGCGCGGTGCTCATGCTGGCGATCTGGTTCGAGGTCAGCGCGACGACCTGGTTGGTGCCCAGGGAAGCGATGCCGCCGGTGCTCAGCGCGGCGATCGAGGCGGTGGCCAGCGAGGTGATCTGGCCGGTGGTCAGGGCAGCCACTTGCGCGGTGGTCAGCGCGGCGATGGCGGCGGTCTTGACTGCCGACAGGTCGGCCGTTTCCATGGCGGCGATGGCGTTGGTGCTCAGAGCTGCCACTTGCGCGGTGCTCAGCGCGGCGGCTTCGTTGGTGCTCAGCGCCACCACTTGCGCGGTGGTCAGGGCCTTGACCTGGTTGACGCTCAGCGACGCGACAGCGTTGGTCGACAACGCGGCGAAGTCGTTGGTCGACAGCGCGGCGATGGCGTTGGTGGTCAGCGCGGCCACTTGGGCGGTGCTCAGCACGCTGGCCTGGCCGGTGGTCAGGGCGACGATCTGGTTGGTGGTCAGACCCGATACGGCGGCGGTGGTCAGCGCGACGATCTGGTTGGTCGACAGCGCGCCCACCTGGTCGGTGGTCAGGCCGGCCAATTGGTTGCTGCGCAGCGCGGCGATGTCGTTGGTCGACAGGCCGGCCAGGTCGGCGGTCTGGATCGCGCCGATGGCGTTGCTCGACAGGGCGGCCACTTGCGCGGTACCCAGGCTGTTGATCTGGTTCGAGCTCAACGCGACAACCTGGTTGGTGCTCAACACCGAGATGGCGGCCGTGCTCAGCGCGGCGATCGAGGCGGTGGCCAGCGAGGCAACCTGGCCGGTGGTCAGCGCGCTCACTTGCGCGGTGCTCAGGATGGCGATGGAAGCGACCTTGATGGCCGACAGGTCGGCCGTTTCCAGCGCGGCGATGTCGTTGGTCGACAACGCGGCCACTTGCGCGGTACCCAGCGCGGCGGCTTCGTTGGTGGTCAGGGCCACGATCTGGTTGGTGCTCAGGGCCTTGATCTGGTTGGCGCTCAGCGCCGCGATGGCGTTGGTCGACAGGGCGGCGAAGTCGTTGGTCTCCAGCGCGGCGATGCCGTTGGTGGAGAGGCCGGCTGCCTGGGCGGCGGTCAGCGCGCTGGCCTGGCCGGTGGTCAGGGCAACGATCTGGTTGGTGCTCAGCGAACCGATTTGTGCCGAACCCAGCGCAGCGAACTGGTTGGTCGACAGTGCGGCGACCTGGTCGGTGGAGAGGCCGGCCAGCTGGCCGGTGCGCAGCGCGGCGATGTCGTTGGTCGACAGGCCGGCCAGGTCGGCGGTCTCGATGGCGCCAATGCTGTTGGCGCTCAGCGCGGCCACTTGCGCGGTGCTCATGCTGGCGATCTGGTTCGAGGTCAGTGCGACAACCTGGTTGGTGCCCAGGGCGGCGATGCCGCCGGTGCTCAGCGCGGCAATCGAGGCGGTCGCCAGCGAGGTGATCTGGCCGGTGGTCAGGGCAGCCACTTGCGCGGTGGTCAGCGCGGCGATGGCGGCGGTCTTGACGGCCGACAGGTCGGCCGTTTCCATGGCGGCGATGGCGTTGGTGCTCAGAGCTGCCACTTGCGCGGTGCTCAGCGCGGCGGCTTCGTTGGTGCTCAGCGCCACCACTTGCGCGGTGGTCAGGGCCTTGACCTGGTTGACGCTCAGCGACGCGACAGCGTTGGTCGACAACGCGGCGAAGTCGTTGGTCGACAGCGCGGCGATGGCGTTGGTGGTCAGCGCGGCCACTTGGGCGGTGCTCAGCACGCTGGCCTGGCCGGTGGTCAGGGCGACGATCTGGTTGGTGGTCAGGCCGGACACGGCGGCGGTGGTTAGCGCGACGATCTGGTTGGTGCTCAGCGCGCCCACCTGGTCGGTGGTCAGGCCGGCCAGCTGGTTGCTGCGCAGCGCGGCGATGTCGCTGGTCGACAGGCCAGCCAGGTCGGCGGTCTGGATCGCGCCGATGGCGTTGCTCGACAGGGCGGCCACTTGCGCGGTGCCCAGGCTGTTGATCTGGTTCGAGCTCAGGGCGACGATCTGGTTGGTGCTCAGCGCGCCGATGGCGGCCGTGCTCAGCGCGGCGATCGAGGCGGTGGCCAGCGAGGCGACCTGGCCGGTGGTCAGCGCGCTCACTTGCGCGGTGCTCAGGATGGCGATGGAAGCGACCTTGATGGCCGACAGGTCGGCCGTTTCCAGCGCGGCGATGTCGTTGGTCGACAACGCGGCCACTTGCGCGGTACCCAGCGCGGCGGCTTCGTTGGTGGTCAGGGCCACGATCTGGTTGGTGCTCAGGGCCTTGACCTGGTTGGCGCTCAGCGCCGCGATGGCGTTGGTCGACAGCGCGGCGAAGTCGTTGGTCGACAGCGCGGCCACGCCGTTGGTGCTCAGGCCGGCGGCCTGGGCGGCGGTCAGCACGCTGGCCTGGCCGGTGGTCAGGGCGACGATCTGGTTGGTGCTCAGGGCGCCGATTTGCGCCGAGCTCATGGCGGAGAACTGGTTGGTCGACAGCGCGCCCACCTGGTCGGTGGTCAGGCCGGCCAGCTGGCTGGTGCGCAGCGCGGCGATGTCGTTGGTCGACAGGCCGGACAGGTCGGCGGTTTCAATCGCGCCGATGCTGTTGGCGGTCAGCGCGGCCACTTGCGCGGTGCTCATGCTGGCGATCTGGTTCGAGGTCAGCGCGACAACCTGGTTGGTGCCCAGGGAAGCGATGCCGCCGGTGCTCAGCGCGGCGATCGAGGCGGTGGCCAGCGAGGTCACCTGGCCGGTGGTCAGGGCAGCCACTTGCGCGGTGGTCAGCGCGGCGATGGCGGCGGTCTTGACTGCCGACAGGTCGGCCGTTTCCATCGCGGCGATGGCGTTGGTGCTCAGAGCGGCCACTTGCGCGGTGCTCAGCGCGGCGGCTTCGTTGGTGCTCAGCGCCACCACTTGCGCGGTGGTCAGGGCCTTGACCTGGTTGACGCTCAGCGACGCGACAGCGTTGGTCGACAACGCGGCGAAGTCGTTGGTCGACAGCGCGGCGATGGCGTTGGTGGTCAGCGCGGCCACTTGGGCGGTGCTCAGCACGCTGGCCTGGCCGGTGGTCAGGGCGACGATCTGGTTGGTGGTCAGACCCGATACGGCGGCGGTGGTCAGCGCGACGATCTGGTTGGTCGACAGCGCGCCCACCTGGTCGGTGGTCAGGCCGGCCAATTGGTTGCTGCGCAGCGCGGCGATGTCGTTGGTCGACAGGCCGGCCAGGTCGGCGGTCTGGATCGCGCCGATGGCGTTGCTCGACAGGGCCGCCACTTGCGCGGTGCCCAGGCTGTTGATCTGGTTCGAGCTCAACGCGACAACCTGGTTGGTGCTCAGCACCGAGATGGCGGCCGTGCTCAGCGCGGCGATCGAGGCGGTGGCCAGCGAGGCGACCTGGCCGGTGGTCAGCGCGCTCACTTGCGCGGTGCTCAGGATGGCGATGGCGGCCACCTTGATGGCCGACAGGTCGGCCGTTTCCAGCGCGGCGATGTCGTTGGTCGACAGCGCGGCCACTTGCGCGGTACCCAGCGCGGCGGCTTCATTGGTGGTCAGCGCGACAACCTGGTTGGTGGTCAGCGCCTTGACCTGGGTGGCGCTCAGCGCGGCAATCGCGTTGGTCGACAGCGCGGCGAAGTCGTTGGTCGACAGCGCGGCCACGCCGTTGGTGCTCAGGCCGGCGGCCTGGGCGGCGGTCAGCACGCTGGCCTGGCCGGTGGTCAGGGCGACGATCTGGTTGGTGCTCAGGGCGCCGATTTGCGCCGAGCTCAATGCGGAGAACTGGTTGGTCGACAGCGCGCCCACCTGGTCGGTGGTCAGGCCGGCCAGCTGGCTGGTGCGCAGCGCGGCGATGTCGCCGGTGGACAGGCCGGCCAGGTCGGCGGTCTCGATGGCGCCGACGCTGTTGGCGGTCAGCGCGGCCACTTGCGCGGTGCTCAGGCTGGCGATCTGGTTCGAGGTCAGCGCCACGGCCTGGTTGGTGCTCAGCGCGGCGATGGCGGCGGTGCCCAGCGCGGCGATCGCGCCGGTCGCGAGCGAGGTGATCTGGCCGGTGCTCAGCGCGGCCACCTGGGCCGTGCTCAGCAGGGCGATCGAGGAAGTCTTGATGGCGGCCAGGTCGCCGGTTTCCAGCGCGCCGATGGCGTTGGTGGTCAGCGCGGCGATCTGCGCCGAGGTCAGTTGCGCGGCCTGGTTGCTCGACAGCGCCACCACTTGATTGGTGGTCAGGGCCTTGATCTGGCCGGCGCTGATGCCGCCGATCGCGGCGGTCGACAGCGCGGCGATGTCGTTGGTCGACAGCACGGCGAAGCTGGCGCTCTGCAGGGCGCCGACTTGGGTCGAGCTCAGCGCGCCGATCTGTTGCGTGGTCAGGAACGCGGCCTGGGTGGTGGTGATGCCGCCGGCCAGCTGGGCGGTGGTAAAGGCGGGAATCTGCGAAGTCGTGAACGCGGCCAGCTGGTCAGAACTGAACGCCGCGATGTCGGCAGTCGCCAGCGTGATGATCTGGGAAGTACTGAGACTGGCAAGCTGCGCAGTGGTAAAAGTGGTCGCGAAACTCATTCTAAATTCTCCTGGAGGTACTGCGCTGTCAGCTCAGAAAGCAACCCGACCGCTAGGCGGACGCCCGCGTTCGAGCCCTGTCATGGAATATGTTGCTATTTTTTACATCTTTTTTAGTGCTACCGGGAAAAACCGGCCAGTACTGTACATAACGACGGAATTTTG
The DNA here is from genome assembly GCF_040362985.1 of Duganella caerulea. Lineage (NCBI taxonomy): Bacteria > Pseudomonadati > Pseudomonadota > Betaproteobacteria > Burkholderiales > Oxalobacteraceae > Duganella > Duganella caerulea. The sequence continues at coordinate 60,853 of NZ_BPWJ01000018.1, forward strand.
ACTTTCATTAAGTAAACTTTTTTCCGGTAACACTTTACGTCGCGCTCCGGCCGCGCTGGCGGCGGAGTTTCAATAGAGCATTATATCTTACTTAATTTCTCAAAAGAATTTTTTTAAGCGCTGTCGCGGCCCCGCAACCTGTCGTTCCGCCATGTTTAATCATTAAGACAGTTATCGGATCGGGATGGCAAGACGCTATTTGCGTTAGAGAAATGTATCCACAAGGATATTTTGCATCGGGCGTGTGACAAGCGCGTGACCGGTGCATAATCGCCACTCCCTCACCCGACTGGAGACCGACCCATGAACCAATTCCGCCCCCTCATCCTGCTGAGCCTGGCCGGCGCGCTGTGCCTGGCCGCCGGCCAGGCCGCCGCCCAGGCGCCGCTGGCCGCCGCCGCCGTGGCCGACGCCGGCCGCCCGGACGCCGACAAGGCGCGCGACGCCGACCGCAAGCCGGCCGAGATGCTGGCCTTCGCCCAGGTCCAGCCGGGCCAGACGGTGGTGGACTACTTCCCCGGCCGCGGCTACTTCACCCGCCTGTTCAGCGCGGCGGTCGGGCCGCAGGGATCGGTGTACGCGGCGGCGCCGCAGGTGTGGGTGGACAAGCTCAAGGGCAAGCCGCTGCCGCCGCCGGTGTCGGCCGAGCCGGGCCGCGGCAACGTGCACGAGACGGTCGCCGCCGCCTCGCTCAACGTGCCGGTCAAGGCCGACCTGGTGTGGACCTCGCAGAACTACCATGACATCCGCATCTGGGGCGGCGCGGCCGCCACGGCCGAGCTGAACAAGGCGGTGTTCGACGCCCTCAAGCCGGGCGGCCACTATATTGTGCTGGACCACGCGGCCCAGCCGGGCCTGGACGAGGCCGGCATGGCCAAGCTGCACCGCATCGACGAGGCGCTGGTCAAGAAGGAAGTATTGGCGGCCGGCTTCGTGCTGGACGGCGAATCGCAGGCGCTGCGCAATCCCAAGGACGACCGCGGCGCGCAGGTGTTCGAGACCGGCATCCGCGCCCACACCGACCAGTTCATCCTGCGTTTCCGCAAGCCCTGATCGACGCCGGCGGGCGCCCCGGCCAGCGGCACAGCCGGCCGGGATCCCGCGCGCCTAGGCCGCTCAGGCCGGCGGCGCGCGCCGCCGCCAGGCCAGCACGGCGGCGGTGGCCGCCAGCAGCGCCAGCGCCACCATATTGAGCACCACCACCGCGCCGTGGAAGCGCAGCACCAGGCCGACGCTGACGCCGGCCTTGACCGCGAACTGCCAGCCGCCGTCCAGCGGGTACACGGCCACCAGCTGCAGCGCGTAGTACAGCAGGCCGCCCCACAGGCCGGCCTGCCAGCGCTTGAGCGACAGCACCGCCGACAGGAAGCCCAGCAGGGCCGCGCCGTACAGCACCGGCAGCGCGTCGGCCGGCTGGCGCTCGCCGAGCAGGCCCAGGCTCACGCCCAGCGCCAGCGCGCTGTTGAGCAGCAGCACCCGCGCCACCCACTTCTCGAATTCCCGCATCATTTATTCAGTCCGTTCATCCGGTTCAGCCGAAGCGCGCCTGGTAGTCGCTGGGCACCACGCCCAGCTGGGCGGCAAACGCGCGCCGCAGATTGTACTCGCTGCCGAAGCCGCTCTGGCTGGCCGCGCGCTTGACGCTCATGCCGGGCCGCTCCAGCAGCCCGCAGGCCGCCTCCATGCGCAGCCGCAGCAGCAGCTGGGCCGGCGACACGCCCGCCTCCTGCCGCAGGCGCCGGTGCAGCGTGCGCACCGACAGCGCGAACGCGGCCGCCATCTGCTCGACATCGATGTGGCGCCGCAGGCGCGGACGCAGCCATTCGGTCAGCCGGCCGTGCAGGCCCTGCGGCGCGGCCTGCGCCAGCAGCTCCGAGCTGAACTGGCGCTGGCCGCCGGGCCGCTTGAAGAACACCACCAGCCGCTTGGCCGTGTCCAGCGCGGCGCCGCGGCCCTGGTCCTCCTCGACCAGGCTCAGCGCCAGGTCCATGCCGGCCGCGATGCCGGCCGAGGTGTAGAACGGGCCGTCCTTGACGTAGATCGCGTCGTCCAGCACCCGCAGCGCCGGATACTGGGCCTGCAGCGGCGCCGCGTCCATCCAGTGCGTGACGGCGCTGCGGCCGTCCAGCAGGCCGGCGCGCGCCAGCACGAAGGCGCCGGTGCACCCCGAGCAGCAGCGCCGCAGGCCGCCGGCCGCGCCCGCCGTGGCAGCCGCGCGCCGCACCCAGCGCAC
>NZ_BPWJ01000019.1:0-59580 GCF_040362985.1 Duganella caerulea
CAGCGGTGCCTGCTTGCGCGGCGCCCGTGGCCGGGCTGGCCGCACCGCCGGCGGCTGGCTGCGTGCCAGGCTTGGCTTGGCCCGGAACGCTATCCGCTTCCGCCGGCACGCCGGCTTCGGCCTCGGCCGCGCCGGGTGTGGCCGGCTGGCCCGGCGCGGTGCCGGCGGGCTGGCGTGGCGTGCCAGGCAAGGTGGCCGGTGCGTCCTGCGACGGCAGGGTAGGGGAATAGAGGCCGGGGTCGGCTTCGGCGGTGTCGCCGTAGACCACCGTGGCGGAGCTGCCGGGGGTATTGTTAGCGAGCTGGAATGTGGGGCGGGGGCTGGCCGTGAGCACGGTCAGCGGCACGTCGGCGCCCACCTGCACCTCCGGCGGCAGCATCATCCGCACGGCGTTGTCGGCCACGCGGACCAGGAAGCTGCCGTCGTTGTACTTGGACAGCACCTCGGCCGTCACCGATTGTCCGACCAGGCTTTGCAGCGCGCGCTGGAAGGCCGCCTGGCGGCCGTCGCCCACCGGCGCGACACCGCCGACGCCGGCCGCCGGGCCGACCGGCAAGATGGTGACCGCTGGCGGCATCATGGCGCGCCCCTGCTTTAGACGCTGCCGTAGGCGTTAATCACGCGCCGTTCAGTGCCGGTGGAGTTGATCAGTTTGGACAGTTGCGCCATCCACGGCATGGTCAGGTCGCGGATCTGGCGGTCGGCGTTGAGCATCTGGCGGATCAGGCTGATCTTGCGTTCGCGGTCGGCGCCCTGCATCGGCCGGGCCGGCTCCTGCTCGCGCAGCGCCTGCACGTGCGCGGCGCAGCGTTGCTCCAGCAGCACCAACTGGTCCCAGTCGCTGCGCGTGGCGGCCTGCACCATCTGTTCGGTCAGGTCGGCCATGGCGGCGTACACGGAAAGGATATCTTGGCTGGTCATCATGAATCAGGCGCTCGCGAGATTGGTGGTGGGGCGGATGCCGGTGGCGGCGGGAGTGTCGGCAATGGCGTTCCAGGCGTCGCGCAGCTCGGTCAGCAGGCGCTGCACTTCCTCCAGGATCGTCGGGTCGTTGTTCAGGTTGGCTGTCAGCAGGCGCGCGCTCATGTACTCGTACAGCGCGTCCAGGCCCTCGGCGATGTCGCCGCCGGCCTTCTTGTCGAGCGCGGCGCGCAGGCCGCTGTCGATGATCATGATGGCCTTGGAGATCGATTTGCCTTTCTCGCCGATGTCGCCGTTGCGCATACCGTTCAGCGCGCTGCTCAGCGCCACCAGGGCGCCGTCGAACAGCATGACGATCAGCTTGTGAGGACTGGCGGCCACCACGCCGGTTTCCATGCCAACCTTGGCATAGGCGTGCACGCCAGTTTGTCGCGATCCGAACATATTCTGTCTCCTGTTAAAGCGTCAGCGGCTATTGCTTGGCAAGCGCCGCGAACTGTTGCGTCAAGAATGACGCGGTGGTATTCATGCTGGCGATCGAGGTGTCGAGCGCCGTGTACTGTGCGCGGTAGCGCGCTTCGATATCGACCAGGCGGGCGCTGAAGGCGTCCTTCTGCTTGGCGATATCCTTGACCGTGTTGTTCAGGCCGGTGGTGCGGCTGGTGATCGCGCCTTGCGCGCCCAGGTAGCCGGCCGCCAGCGAGTTGAGCTGGTAGGCGTAGCCTTGCGAGAAGCCGAAGCTGCCGCGCGAGCCGATGGTGTCGCCGGTGACCGTCAGCTTCAGGCCATCTACCGGTGCGCCCGGCGAACCGGTCAGGGTCTGGCCGCTGCCGGTGGCGGTATAGCCGCCGATGGTGCCGGCCACATCTAAACCGTCGACCGAGGCTCCGGTGCCGAAGGCGGCCGAGATGTCGGTGCCGGTGGCGGTGGCGATGTGGATGTTCGATTTCGACCCATAGCTGGTCGAGGCCAGTTTGAGCTTGCCGTCATCGCCGACGGTGGCGGTGACCGTGGCGCCGGCGTTGGAAAACGCGCTGACGCCATTGATCGACGATTGCAGCAAGGTCGCCAGCTGGCTGGGGTTGTAGCTGCCGGCCGGCAGGGAAATGGTGGCGGTGTTGGCCAGCGTCGGCGGCGTGGTGTCGTTCAGCGTGACGGTCCAGGTGGTGTCCGCGTCGATCACGGTTTCGGCCGGCAGCACGTTGGTGCCCTGCAGCGTGCCCTGGGTGGCCAGCTGGGTGATGTTAATCGCATAGTCGCCGGCCTTGGTGTTGGTGCCGGAGCTGGTGAACTTGACATCGGGATCGCTGCCGTGGCCAACCGCCGCGAACAGGCCGGCGATATCGTTGAAGTTGCTGGTGATGGCCTTTTGCAGTTTGGAATTGTCCAGTGTCAGCGTGCCGTCTTTCTGGAACGAGATGCCGATCTGTGACAGATTGGTCAGGCTGCTGCCTTGCAGCCCGGTGATCGAGGAGCCGAGCTGACGCCGGATCGAGGCTTGCAGATTGCGCAGCGTCGGATCGCCCAGCAGCGGGCCGCCGGTCTTGGTGTCGGGATTGTAACCGCCCAGCTGCTTGATCTGGTCTGTCAAGTCGTTGTACGCCTTGACAAAGCCTCCGACCGCAGTCGTGAGCGAACCGCTGTCCTTGCTTACCGACAGCGTCGAGCTGCCGACCTTGAGCGCGTTGATACTGACGCCGGCGATCGCGCCGCCGATGCTGGTGCTGGAGCTGGTGACGGCAATGCCGTTCACCGTGGCCAGCGTGTCGGCCGCTGCGGATTTCTGGCTCAGGTTCTGCACGCCGCCCGGATCGTAGCCCAGCAGCGATACCAGATCAGGGTCCGGCGGATTGCCACCGGACCCGGCCAGGGTGATCTTCATGGTCGAGGTGGCGCCGGTGGCGGTCGAGGTCAGGATCAGGTGATTGGGGGTGGCGGTGGTGCCGGTGGAGCCGTCCGAGACGATGCTGGCGGTGACACCGAAATTGCCCTTGTTGATCGCGGCCAGGATGCCCTGCAGGGTATTGTTGCTGCTGTCGATGACGATGTTGCCGCTGGTGCGGGTCGAGTCGGCGCTGAAGCTGGCACCCAGGTAGGCGCCGCCTACACCGGCCGTCAAGCCGGCGCCGGCCGGGTTGGTGCCGCCGACGCTGATCGGGCTGCCGTCCGCCGAGACCAGCGAAATCGAGCCGACCGCCGTGGTGCTGGAACCGATATTGGCTGTGCCGCTGTTGCCGATGCCGCCGGTGACGGTGCCGGTGACGGCCTCGGCGACGGCGATGTTGCTGCCGTCGGCGTTGGTGAACTGCAGCGTGCCGGCGGCGGCGGTGCCGCTGACGGTGATGTTGGCGTCGGCCAGCGCGCGGGTGACGGCGGTGTTGCCGGTCAGCGCGGCATCGATCGAGGCGGCTGTGACTCCGCCCGCGCCGCCGGCGGCGACGCCGGTCGCTTGGGCGGCGATTTCCACGCCGCCGACGGTCAGCGTATAAGTGCCGCCGCCGCTGGTATCGATATCGCCGAAGGTCGAGGCGCCGGCGGCGCCGAACAGCGCGGCATTGGTGACAGTGGGCGCGGCCTTGGCGGAGACGCCCGTGGTCGTGCTTTTGGCGTTGATGGCATCGGCCAGCAGGCGTGCGCTGCGGGTCGTGCCGTCGGTGGCGATCGCGGTGTTGTTGATGCTGAGCGAGCCCGGCGTGAGACCGCCACTCGACAGGCTGGCGCCCAGCTGGGTGCCGGTGATGCCGAAGCTGCCGCCGCTGACGGTGCCGAGCGAGAAGTTGATCGTGGTCTTGGCGCCCAGGCCGATCGCCGAGGTCGTGGATTTATAGCCGCCCGAGGCCAGCGTCTGCGCCTGCGCGAGCTGGTTGATGTTGACGCGATACGTACCCGGCTGCGCGGTGCCGCTCGCGGTGGCGGTCATCACGGTGGCGTCGCTGGGCGTGCTCACCAGTGTCTGGAAGCTCGACACCGAGGTCAGGCCCGCCAGCACACCCTGGAAGGTGCCCAGCGCACCGGACAGATTGCCGAACGCGGACACCTGCGACAGATAGCTGGCCGACTTCTTGTCGTAATCGGCCAGCGGCGCGGACTCGACCGCCATCAGCTTGCTGACGATGGAGTCGACCGGGATGTTCGAGCCGATGCCAGGTGAAGAGATGCCCACGATGCGCTCCTAAGTAAAGCAATAATATAAGACAATATCGGCAGAATCAAACCGGACTTGAGAGGGGAGAATACCTGCCAGTTCAGGCAAAGCTGAAAAAACGGGCAGTGGAGAGGATGTGACGGGAATTGGACAGGCGCTCCCGGCGTCAGGATGCCATGGATGGAGAAAAAGCGGCGCGCGCGAGCGCGGCCGCTTCAGGCGGTTTGCTGGATCAGCAAACCGGAGTTGCTGGACTTCGACTCCAGCGATTTGGCGATTTCCAGCGCTTCGGGCGAGGGAATCTGGCGCAGCACTTCCTTGGTGGTCTGGTCGATCACCTTGACCACGGTGCGCTTGGTGTCGCTGTCGACCGAGAATTCCAGGCCTTGCGACTTGGCCTGCGCCGACTTGTTCAGCTGCGACACGGCGTGGTTGACCTGCTCCAGCGTCGGTACGTTGGCCGGGCCCTTGACGGCAGCCGCCGTTTCCACGGCAGTAGCAGGTGCGCGCGCGGCGCCTTGCGCAGCGACATCGCCGCCAGCGGCTGTGGCCGGGCGGTCTACTGGGCGGGCCTGGGTGGCCGAGCCGATGGTATCGATAGTCATGATGCTTCCTTTGTGAAAAATCCCCGACTGAATAAATCAGCCGGGGAACCTAGTCAGGGTGACCTTGTCGGGTCAATCCTTCCCCGGATTTTAGCCACGCAGCAGGGACAGCACGCCGTTCGGCAGCGAGTTGGCCTGGGCCAGGATGGCGGTACCGGCTTGTTGCAGGATCTGGCCGCGGGTCAGGTTGGCCGTTTCCGACGCGAAGTCGGTATCTTGAATCCGGCTACGCGAAGCGGACAAGTTCTCCGTCGTCGTGTTCAGGTTCGAGATGGTCGAAGCGAAACGGTTCTGGATCGCACCCAGTGCAGCGCGGTTGCTGTTGACCTGGTTCAGCGCGGAGTCGATGCTCAGCAGTGCGGCATTGGCACCGGCCACGGAGCTGACGTCGATCTTGGCAACCGATTGCAGGTCGGAGCCGGTCGAGGCGGCGACGATGTCGGTTGGGCCGCTCGACGCTAAGGTAAAGCCCGAATCGGACGAGAAGTCCAGGTGGCCGCCGACCGTAGCCTGGGTGCCGGAGGCGGCGAAAGCCGATTCCGCAGCACGGACCGCAGCAACCGAACCATTGGCCGGTTTGTCGATACCGCGCAAGACCGCACCGCTCAGCGAATCAGTGGCTGCGTCGCCGTTGGTATTGGTAATCTGAATATCGGCGCCCGACGAGTTGGTCAGTTGGATTTCCTTGGCATTGGTGGTGGCGTTGACCTTGATCGATGCGCTGATACCCGTAGTACCCACTTGAGCGTTGATCGCTTGGGCAACCGCCGACAAATCACCGCCCTTTACCTTGGCCGAAATCGTCACGGCGGTCGAGTTGGCGTCCGATTCGATCGAGTTGTCACCGCGCAGAGTGAATTGCAGCGAACCATCTTTGATCGCCACACCGCCGGCACCGCTCAGGGTTGCGGTGGTGCTGGCAGTCGCCTTGACGCCACTGGTCGCGCTCAGGCCGTTGACGTTGGCGGCGATACGCTTGGCGCTGTCGCCGGCGGTGACGGCCACGGTGCTGGTGGTGCCCGTGCCGGATGTGAACGTCAGGGTCTGGGCCTGCGTTTCGTTGGCGCCGGTGGCGGTGGATGCCGAGGCATTGCCAGCGGCATCGCCGTAAAGCGCAGCCAGCGTATTGTTGCCGATATCGGTGGCCTTGGCCGATTGGACGCCAATATTGATGGTCTGGCCGGAATTGGCGCCGACCTGGAACTGGGCCGAGGTCAGCGAACCGTCCAGCACGTTCTGGCCGTTGAACTGGGTGGTGTTGGCCACGCGGTCCAGCTCGTTCGACAGGGCCGACACCTCGCCCTGGATCGACTTGCGGTCCGAATCCGAGTTGGTGCCGTTGGCGGACTGGACTGCCAGTTCGCGGATACGTTGCAGCAGATCGCCTGCGGTGCTCAAGCCACCCTCGGCCGTTTGCGCCAGCGAGATGCCGTCGTTGGCGTTACGTGCTGCCTGGGTATTGCCGCGAATTTGCGAGGTGAAGCGCTCGGAAATCGCCAGGCCGGCGGCGTCGTCTTTTGCGCTGTTGATGCGCAAACCGGAAGACAGGCGTTGCAGGGAAGTCGACAGCGAGGCTTGCGACGTGGTCAGGTTACGTTGCGAATTCAGCGATGCAATATTAGTGTTAATGACTTGTGCCATGATGTTTCTCCAGACTTAATACTTCGATTCGGCGATATGCTCAGTTCCCATTGGTCTGTCTCCACATTCCGAGACATTCAAACCGCTGTTGTAACTGGTAACGGTTGCCCAGAGGGAAAATTAAGGGGCAAAAAGCCGGGAAATTTTCTACATCAGGCCTAAAGTTCATTGCCGATGCCCGTTTAAACGACCGCGTTCGCGGAATCTTTAGGGCAAAAATAATTATTTTTCGGCCTTGTTTTTGGGCAAAAAAAAGCCCGGCGGGCGCCGGGCTGGAATAAAAATGACAATAAACGGGGCTAATCGGCCACCACCACCCGGTTTTTGCCGGTCTGCTTGGCGGTGTACATGGCCTTGTCGGCGCGCTTGACCAGCTCGGTCTGCTCCTCGTTGGGACGGCGCAGCGCCACCCCGGCCGAGAAGGTGATCAGCACCTTCTCGTTATCGTGCAGGAAGAAGTGCTTGGTCAGCTCGCGCTGCAAACGGGTCATCGTGCTGGCGGCCGCCTCGACCGAGGTCTCCGGCATCAGGATCAGGAATTCCTCGCCACCGAAGCGGGCGATCACGTCCATCGAGCGCAGCGTGTCCTTGACGATCTTGACCAGATGCTTGAGCGCGGCGTCGCCGGCGATGTGGCCGTAGGTGTCGTTGAGCTTTTTGAAATCGTCCAGGTCGAGGATGGCGATGCACAGCGGCGTGCCGCGGCGGTCGGCGCGCGCGGTCTCGCGCTCGAACACATCGTCCAGGCCCCGGCGGTTGAGGCTGCCGGTCAGCTGGTCTTCGCGCACCAGCTCGCTCAAATGCTGCAGCTTGGCTTCCAGCGCGTGGATGCGGTTCTCGGCGTCCTGCACCTCCTGGCGCGCCAGGACCATCTTGTCGCGCGCCTTGAGCGCCTCGCTCTGCACCAGCCGGGTTTCCTTGAGCACCTCGTCGAGGATGTTGTTGAGCTCGGCGATGTTGTCGGCCTTGCTGATCTTTTCCGAATAGCCGCCGATCTTCTCGTGGAAGTCGCCGGTCGAGGCCGCCACCTGGCCGAGACGGTCGATGAAGGTCATCATCATGTTCTTGACGGTGAGCTTGACGTCCGACAGGCTGTGCTTGAGCTGGCCCTGCTTGTAGATCACTTCCTTCAGGCTGCGCGTGGCTTCCTCCAGCGCGCGCACGTCGATCGGGCCGGTGATCAGGTTCTGCACCGACTCGATCTGGCCGCGCAGCCAGCTGTCGTCGTCAAGCAACTCGCTGACGTTCTCCAGCAGCAGCTTGAACAGGCGCAGCAGCAGTTCCTGCTGCTCGCCGCTGTCGCCGCCGCGCAGCTCGATCTGGTAGCACAGCTGCTTGAGGCGCACGGCGATCTCGGCCAGCGCCTCCTCGCTGTGGGCCAGCTTGGTGGCCGCGCCCAGCGATTCGGCCTCGGCCACCAGCACCGGCGCGCCCGACAGCAGCGACGCCACCGCGAAAGTCAGGGTGCGGCTGAGCAGGTCGCGCAGCGTGCGGCTTTGTTCGTCCTCCGGCGCCAGGCCGGCCACCTCGATGCCGCCCTTCTTGCTGACGAAGTGTTTTTCCACCAGCTGCGACAGCGCCTTGGCGTAGCCTTCCCAGTCGCGCGACTTGACGGCGCGGTTGAAGCGGCGGCCGAAGTCGGCCAGGTCGCCGCTGTTCTCGGTCAGGCGGGTGGCGAACTGGCTCAGCACCGATTCCGGCCCCGGATCGACAGCGCCCAGCGGCGCGGCGGCCGGCTCGGCGGCGATGCCGGCGATTTCGTTGTAGATGTCGCGGTAGGCTTCCGGCGTCGGCGCGATGCGGCGCACGGCCAGGCGCTTGAACGCCTCGCGCGCGATGTCGGCCGGATTCTGCTCGGGAGTGGAGGATTTGCTGGACATCAGATGCTGCCTCTTAAAGGTTTGTTCATTAAACCATATTAAGCCCGCGTCCCGGTCGGCATAGCTTGAATAAAAGGGTGGAATGTGGCTTTCATCAGGGTATTAAGTATGAGCATTCCGGCAAGCGCCTGCCCGGGCCTATTCGATCAGCTGGTTCTTGATCGCATAGTGGGTCAGTTCCGCGCTGTTTTTCAGCTTCATCTTGACCAGCAGCCGGGCCCGGTACTCGCTGACGGTCTTGACCGACAGCGACAGTTCCTTGGCGATCATGCCCACCGTCTTGCCGGAGGCGATCATGGTCAGCGTCTGGTATTCGCGGTCGGACAGGCTGTCGTGCGGCGGCGCCTCGTGGTCCTCGCCGACGTGGTTGGCCAGTTCCTGCGCCAGCGCCGGGCTGATGTACTTGAGGCCGCCGGCCACCTGGCGGATCGCCGTCACCAGCTCGCGCGGCGCGCTCTGCTTGGTGAGATAGCCGGCCGCGCCGGCCTTGAGCGAGCGGATCGCGTACTGGTCCTCGCGGTGCATCGACAGCATCAGCACCGCCAGTTCCGGCTTTTCCTTCTTGATCTGCTTGAGCACTTCGATGCCGCTGCGGTCGGGCATAGAGATGTCGAGCAGCATGACCTGGCAGTCGGCCTTGCGGAACAGCTTGATGGCGTCCAGGCCGTTCTCGGCCTCGCCGGCCACGACGATGTCGCGCGTCTCGGCCAGGATTTGTTTCAAGCCTTCCCGCACGATGGCGTGGTCGTCGGCGATGAAGACCTTGATGATGGCTTTTTCTGACATGTGACTCTCTATTGATCTTTTGCTATTTCACGGCAGAAATGTTTTCACCCGCTATTGTAGCGCCGGCGGCGGCCGCGATGAGGGCCGCGCGTGCGCTTTCGTGCTTAATTTTGATGGACACCACGGTGCCGCCGCCGGCCGCGTGGCTCAGGGTCAGCGTGCCGCCCAGCGCGCGGGCGCGCTCGGCCATGCCGCGCAGGCCGAACGAGGCCGGCTTGGCGCGGTCGGCCTGGCGGATGCCGCGGCCGTTGTCGCCGATCTTCAGGCTGATGTGATGCCGCAGCCGCGCCAGCTTGACGCTGACGCGGGTGGCGCCGGCGTGTTTGGCGATGTTGGTCAGCGCCTCTTGGGCGATGCGGAACAGCGCGGTGGCCTGGTCGTTGTCGAGCTCGACGTCGCGCTGGTTGGCGTTGAAGCTGCAGGCGATGCCGGTCTGCTTCTCGAATTCCTTGACCTGCCACTCCAGCGCGGCCGCCAGGCCCAGGTCCAGCAGCGCCGGGCGCAGGTCCAGCGAAATGCGGTGGACGGCGTCGATGGTACGGTCGACCAGGGCGTCGACGTAGTCGGTCTTGTCGCGCAGCGCCGGGAAATCGCCCACCTCGTCCAGTCGCGCGGCCAGCATGGCGACCGCCATCTTGATCGCGGTCAGATTGCCGCCCAGCTCGTCGTGGATCTCGCGCGCGATGCGGCCGCGCTCCTGCTCCTTGACACGGTCGGCATGCGCGCTCAGCTCGGCCAGCCGGGCGCGCGAGTGGCGCACCTCCAGCTGCTCCTGCTTGCTCTCGCTGATGTTGGTCATGATGCCGTCCCAGCGCACCGCGCCGTCCGCCAGCGCGTGCGGCGTGCAGCGCAGGTTGATCCACTTGACGTCCTTCCAGGCGTCGATCCAGATGCGGCCCTCCCAGTTCCAGCTCCACAGCGCGCTGGCCGAGGCCTGCATCGCGTCCAGGTAGGACTTGCGGTCGTCGGCCAGGATCAGCTCGAGGAAGCGGTCCGGATGGTCGTGCAGCTCGGCCGTTGTCAGGCCCAGCAGCGCCTGGCAGCCGTCGCTCAGGTAGGGGAAGGAGACGCGGCCGTCCGCGTGCAGCACGAACTGGTAGACCAGGCCCGGCGTGTTGGAGACGATGGCGTCGAAGCGCGCGCGCACCTGTTCCAGCTCGTCGGCCAGGGCCGCGCTGTCGGAAGGGGGAGGGGAGGCTGCGTTCATATAAATGATATAAATTGTATGGATTAACGGGCGTGCCAGCGGGCGCGGAAGCGCCGCAGCAGGCGGCGGAAGCGCGCGATCCAGCCGCGCGGCGACGGTGTGGCGTGCTGGCGCCAGTGCCGCCAGGCCTTGGCCAGCGCGCTGACGCGGCGCCAGGCGCGGGTGGCGCGCAGCCGTTCGATCCAGCGCTCCTTGAGCGCCAGGAACCAGTGCAGCAGCCGGGCGAACCAGACAATGGTCATCAGCACCGGCCGCGTCAGCAGGAAAATGCGCGCCACCGCCGCCGCGCCGCCCAGCTTGGCCAGCACGATGACGAGCAGGCCCAGCATCGCGTGGCCGTGCGTCATCGCCCACAGCGCCAGCAGCTTGACCGGGAACAGCAGCAGCGCCGGCAGCACGAACAGCGCCAGCGCGGCGTACGGGCTGAGTGTGCAGATCCACGCTTCCAGCCGGTGCAGCGGCGGCCAGGCCGACAGCCGGCGCAGCACGCGCATGCCGACGTCCCACAGCCAGTCCTCCAGCAACAGCAGCAGGGCCGCCAGATAGACCAGCGGGGCGAACAGCGAGCGGCAGAAGCGGTGGAAGAGTTTCATCGTTGAAGCATTGTTCTATCACTATCATGATACGTGAAAGCATCGCCGGCGCGGGGAAAAACACCGAACGTGCACAACAGCCCCGGCGCCGCTTGAAGCCGTTACAATAGCCCGCATGAACAAAGCATTTGTCAAAGAGTCGGACCAGGACGACGACGAGGAAGCCGCCGCGCTGGCGCTGGCGATCCCGGCCGGGTCGAAGAATTACATCCGGCCGGAAGGCTACCAGCGCATCAAGGACGAGCTGCTGCAGCTGATCGACGTCGACCGGCCGGAGGTGGTGCGCATTGTGCACTGGGCCGCGTCCAACGGCGACCGGTCGGAAAACGGCGACTACATCTACGGCAAGCGGCGGCTGCGCGAAATCGACCGCCGCATCCGCTTCCTGACCAAGCGCATGGACTCGGCCGCCATCGTCGACCCCAGCGTGCACCATGGCAGCGACCAGGTGTTTTTCGGCGCCACCGTCACCTATTGCAACCAGCACGACGAGACGCGCACCATCACCATCGTCGGCATCGACGAGCTCGATCCGCTGAACGGCAAGATCAGTTGGGTGGCGCCGGTCGCGCGCGCGCTGACCAAGGCGCGCGAAGGCGACGTCATCACCTTCCAGGCGCCGCATGGCGTGGAGGAGCTGGAAATCCTCGAGGTGAGCTATCCGGCCCCGGCTGCCGACTAGAGCCCGCCGGCTGGCCTGGGCAGGGTTGTGCCTGCTGGCGCTGGCGGGCTGGCAGGGGCCGGCGCTGGCGCTGGACCGTTACATCATCGACCTGAACTCCAGCAAGACAGAATTCAATAACAGCCACGTCCTGCGCCTGTTGAAGGCGGCGCTGGAGGCCTCGCGTCCCAAGTACGGCGCTTACGAGGTGAAGATCTCGACGCTGCGCGTGCAGCGCGACCGGCTGATGGTGGAGATGAAGAAAGGGCAGTCCGTCAACCTGAGCGCACAGGTGACGTCGGCCGAGTGGGAGCGCGAGTTGATCCCGGTGCGCATCCCGGTGGACAAGGGCTTGTCGGGCTACCGCATCTCGCTGATCGACGGCCGCGAGCAGGAAGCGTTTTCAAAGGTGCGCACGCTGGCGCAGCTGAAGGCGATGAGCCTGGGCGCGGGGCGGCAGTGGAGTTCGACGGCGGTGTTCGCACAGGCTGGTTTCGACGTGGTCGGGGGCGCCACCACGGCGGGGCTGCACCGGATGCTGGCGGCGCACCGGTTCCAGCATTTCCCGCGCGCGATCGACGAGGCGCTGTACGAGCGCGACGAATACGCCCCGGCGTTTCCGCAACTGGCGGTGGAGCGCAGCCTGGTGCTCTACATGCCGCTGCCGCGCTACTTCTTCATCGGTGGGCAACCGAGGTTGGCGCGAAGGCTGGAATACGGCCTGCAACTACTGATCGCCGACGGCCGCTTCGACCAGATCTTCCACGAATTCTATGACGGCCTGATCGAGAAAGCGGCGTTGCACAAGCGCCGCCTGTTCCGGCTGAACAATCCACTCCTGTCCCGGCAGACACCACTGGCCAACAAGGCCTATTGGTACGATCCGTACAAGGAAATTGGGGTCAAGTAATTTGGGGTCAAGTCTGACATTCGGACACGAGCTGTGCCGTAGCCGCCGCTACGGCACAGCTCGTGTCCGAATGTCAGACTTGACCCCAAATTGGTAAACGAAAAAAGGGCAGGCGCGGTGCCTGCCCTTGTTGTGCTGCGCGACGCGGCCTAGCTGCGCTCGCGCAGGATGCGGTTGACGCCGGCCACGCGGCGCACGTTGCGCAGCAGGCCCGCCAGGTGCACGCGGTCTTTCACCTGGATCGTGAAGCGCAGCTGGTGCAGCACGTGTTCCTTGTCCTCGTCCATGCCCACGTACGTGATGTTGGCATCGGACTCGCCGATCTCGGCCGCCACGCGCGCCAGGATCCCCTTCTCGTTGTTGATCAGCAGCTTGATGCGGCTGTCGAAACGGCGGTTCAATTCGGTGCCCCATTTGACCGCGATCCAGCGGTCCGGCTCCTTGATCTTCTGCCGCTTGGCCAGGGTGCAGTCGCCGGTATGCACCAGCAGGCCCTGGTCGCGCCGCAGCTGGCCGATGATGGAGTCGCCCGGGATCGGCAGGCAGCACGGCGCCAGCTGCACCGACACGCCTTCGCTGCCGCAGATGGTCACCGGGTCCAGCTCGGCCGCGCTGTTGTGGTCGACCGGCGCGCTGGCCGACTCCCCACCACGCAGGCCGAAGATGTGGCGCGCCACCAAGGCCGCCATGCGCTTGCCGATGCCGATGTCGGCATACAGTTCGTCAAGCGACTTGGCGCTCGATTCGTTCAGCAGCCGTTCCACCAGATGCTCTTCCAGCTCCGGCTTGATGCCCAGCGAGCTCAGCGCATGCGACAGCAGCTGCTCGCCCAGCGTGATCGATTCCGGCAAATTGATGGTGCGCAGGTGATGCCGGATCGCCGAGCGCGCCTTGCCGGTGCGGACGAACGACAGCCACGTCGGACTCGGCCGCGAGTTGGCGTCGGTGACGATCTCGACGATGTCGCCGTTGCGCAGCTCGGTGCGCAGCGAGGCCGGCTCGTTGTTGATGTTGACCGACACCGTGTGGTCGCCGATGCCGGTGTGGATCGAGTACGCGAAGTCGATCGGCGTGGCGCCGCGCGGCAGCGCGATGATCTTGGACTTGGGCGTGAACACGTACACCGAATCGGGGAACAGGTCGACCTTGACGTGTTCGAGGAATTCGGCCGAGTCGCCGGTCTGCTGCTGGATGTCGAGCAGCGACTGCAGCCACGCATGGGTGCGCTGCTGCATGTCCGACATGTTGGCGTCGCCGTTCTTGTACAGCCAGTGCGCGGCCACGCCCGACTCGGCGGTGCGGTGCATTTCCTGGGTGCGGATCTGGAACTCCACCGGCGTGCCGTACGGGCCGATCAGTGTTGTGTGCAGCGACTGGTAGCCGTTGAGCTTGCGGATCGCGATGTAGTCCTTGAACTTGCCCGGCATCGGCTTGTACAGCGAGTGCAGCGTGCCCAGCGCGACGTAGCAGTTGGGGAAGCTGTCGACCACCACGCGGAAGCCGTACACGTCCAGCACCTGCGAGAACGACAGGTGCTTGCTGCGCATTTTTTTATAGATGCCGTACAGCGTTTTTTCGCGGCCGTAGACCTCGGCCTCGATGTTGGCCATGGCCAGTGTGTTCTTGACCGATTCGAGGATCTTCTTGACCACCTCGCGGCGGTTGCCGCGCGCCGCCTTCACGGCCTTGGCCAGGGTGCGGTAGCGCAGCGGGTACAGGTGCGAGAACGACAGGTCCTGCAGCTCGCGGTAGATGTTGTTCAGGCCCAGCCGGTGTGCGATCGGCACGTACACTTCCATGGTCTCGCTGGAGATGCGCGCCTTCTTGGCCGGCGCCATCACCTCCATCGTGCGCATATTGTGCAGGCGGTCGGCCAGCTTGATCAGGATGACGCGCACGTCCGACGCCATCGCCAGCAGCATCTTGCGGAAGTTCTCGGCCTGCGCCTCGATCTGGCTCTGGAACTCGATCTTCTCCAGCTTGGACAGGCCGTCCACCAGGTTGGCCACCGGCGCGCCGAAGCGCTCGATCAGCTCTTCCTTCTTGACGTCCTGGTCCTCCATCACGTCGTGCAGCAGCGCCGCCATGATGGCCTGCGCGTCGAGCTTCCAGTCGGCGCAGATCTCGGCCACGGCGATCGGGTGCGAGATGTAGGGCTCGCCCGACTTGCGCACCTGGCCCAGGTGCATTTCGTCCGAGAAGCGGTAGGCTTCCTTGACCTTTTTCAGGTCGGCGGCGGTCATGTACTCGGCCAGTTTTTCGGTCAGATGCGTAACGGAGGCAACGCCGGCGGTCAGCGTGGGCGTGGCCAGGGGCGACGAAGAAATCACAGGCGGGATGGGAGCTGGTGCGGATGAGGCGAGGGTGGTGGTGCTATCCCCTGCGTCGGCTCCTGACGTGGCCGCAGCCGGCGCTGGGGCCGGCTGATTGGCCCGGGCGGGCATGCCACTCAATGTCGGATCGGCAGGGATCAGATTCATACGTTTGCGTTCCGTCTCGATGAGAATGTGGGATCAGGATATCCCATACTACTGCTAAACCGCACCATTCACATTGTTCGGGAACGCCGGGCCCAACTTACATTGGGACCTTTTTCAACATTTCCAGACCGACCTTGCCGGCGGCGATTTCGCGCAGCGCGACGACGGTCGGCTTGTCCTTGGCTTCAACCTTAGGGGTGTGGCCTTGCAGCAGTTGACGGGCGCGATAGGTCGCGGCCAGCGTCAGCTGGAAACGGTTAGGAATAGTTTTCAAACAATCTTCAATAGTAATGCGGGCCATCTTAACTCCTAAAATCTTGTGTATTTATTCAGCGTGGATACCCAATTGGGCAAATAGCGAGGCGTTGCGCGCCGCTTGTTGCGCAAACCGGCAACGGGCCGCTCTGACAATCGCCGTCAGTTCCGACAGGGCGACTGCAAATTCTTCGTTGATGATAGCATACTCGAACTCGGGAGCGTGGGCGATTTCGCCGCCCGCCGCCAGCAGCCTGCGCGTGATCACATGCGGTGCGTCGGTGGCGCGTTTCTTCAGGCGTTCCTCGAGCGCGTCGATCGACGGCGGCAGGATGAAAATGCCGGCCGCCTGCGGGAATTGCTTCTTCACCTGGCGCGCGCCCTGCCAGTCGATTTCCAGCAGGATGTCGGTGCCGGTCTTCATCTGTTGTTCGACCATGATGCGCGAGGTGCCGTAGTAATTGCCGTGCACTTCGGCCCACTCCAGGAACTCGCCGGCGTCGGCGCGCTGGACGAAATCCTCGGCGGTGGTGAAGTAGTATTCCTTGCCGTGGGTCTCGCCCGGACGCGGCGCGCGGGTGGTGGTGGATATCGACAGCTTGATGGTCGGTTCCTGCGCCAGCAGCGCGTTGACCAGCGTGGACTTGCCGGCGCCCGAGGGCGCGACCACCATGAACAGGCTGCCTGCGAATGAGTTGGTTGAGCTCATGTCTCTCTTTCGAAAACGTCAGCGGGCGCACAACTTCGTCGCCCAAAGACGTATTTTACCAAGAGCAAGCATTCGCATCCAATTTACAGTAGTGCGAGCAGTTGCAGCGCGGCGGCGGGCGCGCGTTCCTTGGCGCCGTTGATGAAGTAGACGTAGGCGTCGCCGGACTTGGCGCCTTGCTGCCATTGGTGCGCTTGCGCGGCCCACTGTTTCAGCGCGGGCTTGGTGTAGCCGGTTTCGATGTCGCTGCGCGCGTCCATCAAACGCGCGTAGACGAACTCGCCGGTGACCTCGCTGATGTTGGGATACTTGGGCGAGTCGGTGATGACGGTGGCGATCTTGTGCTTGCGCGCCAGCTTGTAATAGTCGTCGCACAGGAAGCTGGGGTGGCGGGCGTCGAGCACGTGGCGCAGCTTGCGCGTGCCCAGCTTGGTCGGCAGCAGCTTGAAGAACGCTTGCAGGTCGTCGGGGGCGAACTGCTTGGTGGCGGCCAGCTGCCACAGGATGGGGCCGAGCTTGGCGCCCAGTTCGTCCAGGCCGCTGGTGATGAAGCGCTCGATGGATTCGCCGGCCTCGGCCAGCACCTTGCGGTTGGTGGCGAAGCGGTTGGCCTTGACCGAGAACACGAAGTCGTCCGGCGTTTGCGCGGCCCACGCGGCGAAGTGCTCGGGCTTGGCGGTGCGGTAAAAGGTGCCGTTGATTTCGATGCTGGTCACTTGCCGGCTAGCGTATTCCAGCGCCTTCTTCTGTGGCGTGCCTTTGGGATAAAACGTTTCGCGCCACGGTGCGAAATCCCAGCCGCCTATGCCTACCCTGATCTGTGCCATGCAGTGCTCCCCGCAAGTCGATGGGGCGATGATAGCGGGATTTTTTAGTGGCTGCACTTGCTGTTTTTTCAATCGTCCCCAGCTTGGGTGCTCTCGTCATCCACAGGAGTATTCATGCAAGAACTGATCGTTGTCGCCACCCTGACGGCCAAGCCGGGCCACGAAGCCGTGCTCAAGGCCGCGCTGGAACGCGTCGTGCCACCGAGCCGCGCCGAGGCCGGCTGCATCCGCTACGACCTGCACGCCGACCTGGAGCATCCGGGCCGCTTCATCGTGCTCGAAGCCTGGCGCGACGCCGAGGCGCTGGAAGCCCACTTCGCCATGCCGCATTTCCTGGAACTGGTGAAGACCATTGACGGGCTGGCGGATGCGCAGATGCTTAAGTTGAACCAGCTAATGTAGCCAGGGGTTCAGCAATTTCACGCCGGTGGTCTGGTAATCGCTGACGTTGCGTGTGACCACGATCATGTCATGCACGAGGGCGGTAGCGGCGATGAACGCATCCGCCCAAGGACGTGTCTGGGGAATGTGCAGCACTGCTGAGCGTTGGGCGACCGCAGTGTCGACCGGCAGGATCCGCCCGGAAAACGAGCGCAGCACATGGCCATCCAGCCATTTGCGCAGAACCTCGCTGCCGGTGGCATTGCGACGTTTGAGCTGCAATACGCCGACTTCCAATTCGTGTATGGTAATGGCCGACAAATATAAGGCCTTGGGTTCTGCGCTGCTGGCCCACTGCTGGACATTGCTGTTGGCCTTGCCGAGCGCCACTTTCCTGAGCTCGGACACCACGTTGGTATCGAGAATAAACATCAGGAGAAGTCGGCTGGACGCACGGTTTCAGTGGAGCGCTGTGGATCGAATTCGATATCCGCCATGTCTGGCATCCACAGCATCTCGACGATATTGAGTTTGCCGCTGATGAGCCTTTCATAGTCCGCGATACTCAGCAGGATATGCGAAGGGCCGTTCTCGCCGAAAATGACGAACGGCTCATGCTCAGCCTTTTTCTGCGCCTGCGCTAAAGATAGCTCGCTTGTCTTGCCCGGTAAGGTCGCAGTCGTCATGATGCCCTCCTGAAGCCACGGTACTCCTTTCGGAGCACTGCCGCAAGCAAGCTGGGCACTAATAGAAAAGGGAGCCTCAGCTCCCTTGATGTACCGCTTACTCCAGGTTCTGCACCTGTTCGCGCATCTGTTCGATGAGGAGCTTGAGTTCCATCGAGGCGTCGGCCAGTTCCTTGACCGAGGCCTTGGCGCCCAGCGTGTTGGCTTCGCGGTTCAGCTCCTGCATCATGAAGTCCAGCCGCTTGCCGACCTGGCCGCCTTTTTTCAGGATGTGGCGGGTCTCGGTCAGGTGCGCCGACAGCCGGCCCAGCTCCTCGGCCACGTCGATGCGGATGCCGTACAGGATCACCTCCTGGCGGATGCGCTCGAGCGCGTCCTGGCGCGACAGCGCCGAATTCGAGCCCTGGCAGGCCAGCCCCAGCGCGTCCTGCATGCGCTCGACCGCCTTCTGCTGGAACGCCGCCACCACCTGCGGGATCAGCGGCGTGATGCGCTTGACGATCACTTCCATCGCCTCGATGCGCGAGGTCAGCATCGCTTCCAGCGCCGCGCCTTCGCGCTGGCGGCTGTGGACGAAGGCCTGCACCGTGCGCGCGGTCAGCGCGGCGACATCGGCCTGCAGCGATTCCTGGCCGATCTGGGCTTCCTCGATCACGCCCGGCCAGCGCAGCAGCTCGGCCACCGACATGGTGGGCGCGGCCGGGAAATGGCCGCTCACCTCGGCTTGCAAGCGTTGTAATTCGGTCAAAAGCGGCAGGTTCAGCGCCTGCGAGCCGGTGGTCGCGGCCTTGCGGCCGAAACTGAGGCGCAATTCCACCTTGCCGCGCGTGATGGCCGCCATGATCGCCGAGCGCAAATCGGGTTCAAGCGCTCGCAAATCGTCGTTTATTCGAAACTGAAGGTCTAGAAATCGCGAGTTGACGCTCTTGATTTCGATAGTCAGTGTTCCCGCCGCACTTTCACTGGTGGCGACGGCGTAGCCCGTCATACTGGAAATGCTCAATGGATGTCCCCGATTTAATCTTTACAAAACAGTGATTTATCCACACAATCCGGTTGTTGAGGCGAGGAATCCTATGGCTGCACAAAACAACGCCCCGTTACCAGATGGTCTGGAAATTGCTGGATATCGCATTGTAAAGAAAATTGCGTCCGGTGGGTTCAGTATTGTTTATCTGGCGTACGACGGCGACGGCGTGGCGGTGGCGATCAAGGAGTATTTGCCCAGTTCGCTGGCCCTGAGGCAGGAGGGCGAACTGGTGCCGACCATCTCCAAGGCGCATCTGCCCGTGTTCCGCATCGGCCTCAAGTGTTTTTTCGAGGAGGGACGGGCGTTGGCGCGCATCTCCCATCCGAATGTTGTAAGCGTGCTCAACTTCTTCCGCGCCAATGAAACCGTCTACATGGTGATGGCCTACGAATCGGGCCATTCGCTGCAGGAGCACATCCAGCGCCAGCGCGCCAAGGGCAGCAAGGTGGGCGAGGCCTTCATCCGCACCATCTTCCTGCAGGTGCTCAAGGGCCTGCGCGAGGTGCACGCCAACAAGCTGCTGCACCTGGACCTGAAGCCGGCCAACATCTACCTGCGCACCGACGGCACGCCGATGCTGCTGGACTTCGGCGCCGCCCGCCAGACCGTCAACAACGACCTGCCGACGCTGACGCCGATGTACACTCCCGGCTTCGCCCCGCCCGAGCTGTACGCCAAGGCCGGCGGCCTGGGGCCGTGGTCGGACGTGTACAGCATCGGCGCCTCGATGTTCGCCTGCATGGCGGGCGCGCCGCCGCAGCCGGCCGACCAGCGCAAGACCGAAGACAAGATGGCCGGCCACTTCGACAAGCTGGAAGGCCAGTACACGCCGGAGCTGGTGAAGATGGTGCGCTGGTGCCTGGCGCTGGATCCGCTGGAGCGCCCGCAAAGCCTGTTCGCGCTGCAGAAGGTGCTGCAGGCGGCGCCGCCCGTGCCGGCCGCGCCGCCTCCGCCGCAGGGTGTGCTGGACCGGCTGGGCGCCGGCTGGCGCGGGCTGGTCGGCCGGCTGGGCGGGCAGGACCAGGCCAAAACCAAGCCCCAGGCCAAGGCCGGACCCGACACGCTGATCTAACCGACAAAGACAAGAGGCCGCAGCATGCAATTCTCCGTGTACCAGGAAAGTCACATCGGCGGCCGCAAGGTCAACCAGGACCGCATGGGCTACAGCTTCACCCGCGACGCGCTGCTGCTGGTGCTGGCCGACGGCATGGGCGGCCACCTGCGCGGCGAGATCGCCGCCACCGTGGCGCTGCAGACCGTGTCGGCGCTGTTCCAGCAGCAGGCCACGCCGTACGTGAAGAAGCCGCAGCGCTTCCTCGAGCAGGCCTTCCTGGCGGCCCACCACGACATCCACCGCTACCGCCAGGAGCACCAGCTGCCGGAGACGCCGCGCACCACCATCGTGGCCTGCCTGATCCAGCACAACACCGCCACCTGGGCGCACTGCGGCGATTCTCGCCTGTACTGGATGCGCGACGGCCAGATCCTGGCGCGCACGCGCGACCACTCGCACGTGGAGAGCCTGATCGCCAAGGGCCTGGCGCAGCCGTCCGAGCGCGCCACCCATCCCGACCGCAACAAGCTGTACAACTGCCTGGGCGCCGACAGCCTGCCGAAGGTGGAGATTTCCGGCGGCGCCGGCATGCTGCCGGGCGACCTGATGCTGTTGTGCTCGGACGGGTTGTGGTCTATGCTGCCGGACGATGAAATGGTGCGGCGTTTGCACAGCCAGACCGTGGTGCGGGCCGTGCCCGACCTGCTGCAGGCGGCGCTGGGCGCGGCGGGCAGCGCCAGCGACAACGTCACCGCGCTGGCCATCATGTGGCAGGGCAGCTCCATGATCGACAGCATGGGCGCCAGCACGCTGGCCGCGGCCGAGCTGTCGACCGTGATCTCGACCGAGGCGCTGCCGCAGGACCTGCACAGCACCACGATCAACAGCGCGCCGGTGCCGGAGCAGGCCGCCGCGCCGTCCACGGAGGCGGACGCCTTCGACGACGATGAAATCGAGAAGGCCATCGCCGAGATCCGCGGCGCCATCGAAAAATCCTCCCAAATCCTCAAATAAGGAATACTGTTTATGTCATTTGAATCCCGTCCGAGCGGCCGTGCCGTCGATGCGCTGCGCACCCTGAGCCTGACCCGCAACTACACCAAGCACGCCGAGGGCTCGGTGCTGATCGAGTGCGGCGACACCAAGGTGATCTGCACCGCCAGCATCGAGGAAAAAGTGCCCGGCTTCCTGAAGGGCAAAGGCCAGGGCTGGATGACCGCCGAATACGGCATGCTGCCGCGTTCGACCCACACGCGCATGGACCGCGAGGCCGCGCGCGGCAAGCAGTCCGGCCGCACGCAGGAGATCCAGCGCCTGATCGGCCGCTCGCTGCGCGCCGCGTTCGACCTGGAGGCGTTCGGCGAACGCACGTTGAACCTCGACTGCGACGTGATCCAAGCCGACGGCGGCACCCGCACCGCGTCCATCACCGGCGCCATGGTGGCGGCGTACGACGCCTTCTCCAAGCTGGTCGAGCGCGGCGTGCTGCCGGCGGTCCCGGTGAAGAACTTCGTGGCGGCGATCTCGGTCGGCGTCTACCGGGGCATGCCGGTGCTGGACCTGGACTACGTCGAGGATTCCGGCTGCGACACCGACATGAACGTGGTGATGAACGACGCCGGCCACTTCATCGAAGTGCAGGGCACGGCCGAAGGCGCCGCCTTCGACCGCGCCGGCATGAACCGCCTGCTGGACCTGGCGCAGGGCGGCATCGCGGATCTGATCAAGCTGCAGAAGCAGGCGCTGGGCCTGTCCGCCTGATCCGCAACGGCGGGCCGAAATACCGCCATCGGAGGCCGCCACGGTTGTAAAATGGGCGGATGAAAAAATGGATGTCGGTCCTGCTGGTGTGCATCGCGTTTTCGATGTGGCCGGCCCAAGCCAAAGACCTCAACGTCGTCTTCATTCCGAAGTCGCGCGACCAGGACTTTTGGACCTTCATGCGGCAAGGGGTGGAGCGGGCCATGCAGGAGGACGGGCATGTCCAGCTGACTTGGCGCGGCCCGGCCCATAACGACGACATCGATTCGCAGATCCAGATCCTGCGCATCTACTCCAGGCCGGAGGTCGACGCCATCATCATCGCCTCGACCGACCGCGCGCGGCTGGTCGAGCCGGTCCGGCAGGCGGCCGCCATGGGGATCAAGGTTGTGGTGGTGGATTCGGCGGTGGACGGCAACGCGCAGGTCAACTTCGTCACCACCGACAATTACGCCGCCGGCGCGCTGGCCGCCGAACGGCTGGCCAAGCTGCTGAACCGGCAGGGGACGGTGGCGGTGCTGCGCACCATTCCCGGCAGCGGTTCGACCGACGACCGCGCCAACGGCTTCATCGACTACCTGAAGAAGAACGCGCCGCGCCTGGTCATCGTCGCCGACGAGTACGGCGGCGGCACGCGGGGCAAGGCCGCCCGGGGCGCCGCAACGTTGTTGGAAAAGTATCCTCAAGTGGACGGCATCTTCGCCGTCAACGAATCGACCAGCGACGGCCTGCTGCGCGCGCTGCGGCTCACCGGCCTGGCAGGCAAGAAGAAGTTCATCGGCTTCGACACCACCGAGTTCCTGCTGGACGGCTTGAAACGCCAGGAAATCCACGGCCTGGTGGTGCAGGACCCGCGCCAGATGGGCTACCAGGCCATGAAGGCCGCGGTGGCCGCAGCGAAGGGCGCGGCCGTCAAGCCGCCGCTGATCCTGACCGACGCCGTCATGGTCACGCGGGAGAACTACCAGAAGCCCGAGATCCGCTCGCTGCTGACCCCATAGCGGGAGCGGCCAGCGCAAAAGGATTACAATGCCGGCTTCCCCCATCGTTACACCAGATTATCCATGACCCAACGCCTGATCCTTGCCTCCAACAACGCCGGCAAGCTGAAAGAATTCAACGAGCTGCTGTCGACGGTAGGTTTTTCCGTGCACGCCCAGGGCGAGTACGACGTCCCCGAAGCGGACGAGCCGTTCCACACCTTCGTGGAAAACGCGCTGCAGAAAGCCCGCCACGCCTCGCGCCTGACCGGGTTGCCGGCGCTGGCCGACGATTCCGGCGTGTGCGTCAACGCGCTGGGCGGCGCACCCGGCGTGTACTCGGCGCGCTACGCCGGCGAGCCGAAATCGGACGCCCGCAACAACGAGAAAATGATCGCCGACCTGGCCGCGCACGCCGACAAGTCCGCGTACTACTACTGCGTGCTGGTGTTCGTGCGCCACGCCGACGACCCGCAGCCGGTGATCGCCGACGGCCGCTGGAACGGCGAGATGATCGCCACTCCGCGCGGCAACGGCGGCTTCGGCTACGATCCGCATTTCTACATCCCGGCCCTGGGCAAATGCGCCGCCGAGCTGACCGCCGATGAAAAGAACGCCTTGTCGCACCGCGGCCAGGCCCTGCGCGCGCTGGTCGAGAAGCTGAAATGATCCCGATTAAAATCGTCGGCGCCACCAGCAAGGCGGCCAAGCCGGCCACCGACATCAGCGAGGCCGCCGGCGTCGCCGCCAAGTATCTGCAGGCCGGCTCGCTGAACCTGCAGGCGCTGCCGCCGCTGTCGCTGTACATCCACTTCCCGTGGTGCGTGAAGAAGTGCCCGTACTGCGACTTCAACTCGCACGAGGCCAAGGACGGCCACACTTTCCCCGAACAGGAATACCTGGACGCGCTGCGCACCGACCTGGAAATGGCGCTGCCGCTGATCTGGGGGCGCAAGATTTACACCATCTTCATCGGCGGCGGCACGCCCAGCCTGATGTCGGCGGCGGGGCTGGACCGGCTGCTGTCGGACGTGCGCACCCTGCTGCCGCTCGACAGCGACTGCGAGATCACGATGGAGGCCAATCCCGGCACCTTCGAGGCGGAGAAGTTCAAGTCCTACCGCGCCAGCGGCATCAACCGCCTGTCGATCGGCATCCAGAGCTTCGACGAGCGCCACCTGAAGGCGCTGGGCCGCATCCACGACGGCGGCGAAGCGAAGCGCGCGGTGGAAATCGCGCAGGCCAACTTCGACAACTTCAACCTCGACCTGATGTACGCGCTGCCGTCGCAGACGCTGGAGGAGGCGCGCCTCGATGTCGAGACGGCGATGGCCTTCAACCCGCCGCACCTGTCGCTGTACCACCTGACGATGGAGCCGAACACGCTGTTCGCCAAGTACCCGCCGGCGCTGCCGGACGACGACGCCAGCGCCGACATGCAGGACATGATCGCCGAGCTGACCGCCGCCAACGGCTACGGCCAGTACGAGGTGTCGGCCTACGCGAAGGAGGGCCGCCGCGCGCGCCACAACCTGAACTACTGGGAGTTCGGCGACTACCTGGGCATCGGCGCGGGCGCGCATTCCAAACTGTCGTTCCCGCACCGCATCCTGCGCCAGGCCCGCTACAAGCAGCCTAAGGCCTACATGGAGCAGGTGCGGCTGGGCGCGCCCGTGCAGGAGGAGTACGAGATCAAGCGCGAGGACATGGGCTTCGAGTTCATGCTCAATACGCTGCGCCTGCATGGCGGCTTCGATCCCAACCTGTTCGCCGAGCGCACCGGCCTGAGCCTGAACGCGATCGAGAAGCAGCTCAACGCGGCCGAAGCCAAGGGCCTGCTGTACCGCGATCACAAGCTGATCAAGCCGACCGAGCTGGGCCAGCGCTTCCTCAACGATCTGCAGGAGATGTTCCTCACCAGCTGACGAATTGATAATTTTCTTGACGCTGAAAGGGCGCGAACGGATACTCGGGTGCAGCGATGATCAACCTGGAGCCGCCATGCCCGTCTTTGATTTAATGCCATCGTTCCTGCATGCCGAAAACGGCATGACGCGGCTCGACATGATCGCCTGCCAGCAGGTGGCCAACGCGCTCGACGAGGTGATCATCTTCCGCTCGACCGGGCCGTGGTCGCGGCGCTGGCTGGAGGACGGTTTCCCCAGCAAGAATTTCCACGTCAAGGGCAAGAGTTCGGACTGGGGGCCGCAGGCCGGCTTCGTGCCGTACGACGGCACCTACAGCAAGGTTGGCCACGACCAGGGCAAGGCGCAGAAAGGCACGCGCGCCAACCAGAAGGGCATCAACGACGGCTTCGCCTCGGCCCATGTGCTGGAGCTGACGCTGGAGCAGCTCACCCGCCAGCTGGTGGAGGCCGAGGAGATGCCGGCGCGCACGGCGGTGCAATTCATGGAAGCCATCCCCGGCACGCGCGACTTTTCGCTGCTGGCGCGGCGCTCCGGCGACGGCCTGCTGTTCGAGTTCCGCGCCTGCTGGCACCGCGCCGGCGCCACGGCCGGCACCGCCGTCTACCAGATCCACGTCTACACCATCGCCACCGACTTCAGCGCGCGCGGCATGGCCTCGCGGCTGCTGTTGCCGCTGGAGGTGATGTGCTCGTCCGAGGCCGGCGCCAACGACCGGCCGATGACCGGCGACTACGACCTGATGGCGGTGTGTCCGCGCTGGAGCGACTACGGCAGCACCAGCATGCGCGAGATCTCCAAGCCGGGGCTGGTGATGAACGGCATGGCGCCGCGCCAGGGGCAGGTGTTCGCCGCCGGCACCAACCTCGACAAGGTGATGACCATGGAGACCACCACCGGGCGCCCGCGCCCGCAGGGCTGGCAGGCGCCGGCGGGCTTCGGCAACGAGGAGCACTACGACATGGGCAACATCACGCCGCGCATCCTGCGCTGCATCAACCTGCTCAACGGACGCATGGTCAACGGCAACGGCGCGTTCCGGCGCGTGCACCACAACGCCGAATCGCACCGCCACGTGGCGTTCGGCGCGCTGGTGCAGGCCGACATGGAAAACAACAACGACGGCTTTCCGCTGACGGTGTTCCAGCCCGACGCGGCCGGCGTGCGCCACCCGCCCATCGCCGCCTACCGCAACGCCGCGACCCTGCTCACCATGCGCGAATTCCGCGTCTATGCGGGATTGCTGCAGGATGCAGGCTACTTCCTGCCCCGCAACGCCGCCTGGGGCATGTCGATCCGCGACGCCATGCAGCCGGCTTAGAACTCTTCCCAGTCGCTGTCGCCGCCGACGCTGGCGGATTTTTTCGCGGCCTGCTTGACCGGCGCCGGCTTGGCCGGCGGCGCCACGGCGCGCAGCGGCTTGACGGTGGCCGGGGCACGCGTCGTGGCTTGGGTTGGCCGCGCCGGCGCCAGCACCGGCATCGGTTGCGCCACCTCGTCGCCCAGCTTGAACGACGCGGCCACATCGGCCAGGCGCGCCGCCTGTTCCTGCATGCTGGCCGCAGCGGCGGCGGCCTGTTCCACCAGTGCCGCGTTCTGCTGCGTCACCTGGTCCATCTGCGTGATGGCGGTGTTGACCTGGTCGATGCCGATGCTCTGCTCGCTGCTGGCCGAGGTGATCTCGCCCATGATGTCGGTCACGCGGCGCACGCTCGACACCACGTCGTCCATGGTGCTGCCGGCCTGCTGCACCAGCCTGGCGCCGATGTCGACCTGCTCGACCGAATTGCCGATCAACTCCTTGATCTCCTTGGCCGCCGCCGCGCTGCGCTGGGCCAGGTTGCGCACCTCCGAGGCCACCACGGCGAAGCCGCGTCCCTGCTCGCCGGCGCGGGCCGCCTCCACGGCCGCGTTGAGCGCCAGGATATTGGTCTGGAAGGCGATGCCGTCGATCACGCCGATGATGTCGACGATCTTCTTGGCCGAGGCGTCGATCGAGCCCATGGTGTCGACCACCTGGCCCACGATGGTGCCGCCGCGCTCGGCCACATCGGAGGCGGCCTGGGCCAGCTGGTTGGCCTGCCTGGCGTTCTCCGCGTTCTGCCGCACGGTCGAGGTCAGCTCCTCCATCGACGACGCGGTCTCCTCCAGCGAGCTGGCCTGTTCCTCGGTGCGCTGCGACAGGTCCATATTGCCGGCCGCGATCTCATTGGATGCGGTGGCGATGGTGCTGGTGCCGCTCTGCACCTGGCTGACCACGTTGTGCAGCGCGTCGTTCATGCCCTTGAGCGCGGTCATCAGCTCGCCGATTTCGCAGCTGGTGGTCTCGGCGTCGAAGCGGGTGGTCAGGTCGCCGTTGGCCACGGTGGAGGCGATCGCCACCGCCGACTTGAGCGGCACGGTGATCGAGCGCGAGATCACCCACGCGGCCAGCGAGCCGATCGCCACCATCAGCACCGCCAGCACCATCAGCAGCATGTTGCTGCGGTCGTTGGCGGCGTCGATCGCGTGGGCGGTATCGTCGATGGCCTTGCGCTGCAAGGTCAGCAGCTCCTGCACCTTGTTCTGGTAGGCGTCGGACGACGGCACGAACACCTCCTTGTACAGCTTCTCCGCCTCGGCCGCGTTGCCGGCCTTCTTGGCGTTCATGATGTCGGTCTTGGCTTTCTGGTAGGTGTTGCGCAGGCCCATCGACGCTTCGAACACGGCCTTTTCCTGGTCGGAGGACAGCAGTTCCTTGATCCGGCCCAGCAGTTCGCCGCCTTTTTTGGTGCTGGCGCCGATGACGTCGGCAAAGGTGGTGGATAGCGTGTCGTCGCTGCTGCGGGCGATCAGCGCGGTGCGCGCCACGGCCGAGTAGATCAGCACATACCAGTCGGAGGCCAGGCGCTCCTTGGCCAGCGGCTGCTCCATCATGTGGCGGGTGGCCGCGGCGTTGACGTGGGCGTTGTACAAGGCCACCGAGGTGGCGCAGATGGCGAGCAGCAGGACAATGGCGAAGCCGGCGGCGAGCCGGGTGCCGATGCGCAGATGGGTCAGAAAATTCATGTTCATTCTCCGTGGGACGCAACTTGCAGGGCTCAAGTATGCGCCCGTCCGGTGCCGGCTGGCATGAATCTTCGGGGGCTTCCGTTGCTTTTTTGAAACAATCAGAAGGTGGCTGTGCGGGCCAGGTCGGGCCGTTCGCACCAGGCGGCGAAGGCCTCGGCCAGGCGTTCGCTCTCGGCGATGGCGCGGGTCCAGTCGCGCTGGCGGGCTGCGTGGTCCTGGCCGTAGACCTTGAAGTCGCGGCGGTCGGGCAGTTTGCCGTTGGGCAGGCTGGCGACGAAGTCGGGCGAGGGCGAGACCAGGATCACATTGTCCAGGGCCGGGTGGTCCGGGCCGGGGCGGGTGTGGCGCCAGGGCATGGACTTGTCCAGCCAGCCGGGCACGATGTAGTCGCTGAAATGCGGATACAGCACCAAGCCGGGATCGCGCTGGTAGGGCAGGTGCAGGTGATAGTCGATCAGGCCGCCGTCCCAGTAGTCGCCGGCCGGCGCGCCGGCGATGGCCGACACCGCTTCGAGTACCAGCGGAATCGAGCCCGAGGCCTGCAGCGCGTCGCGCAGGTTGGCCGGGTCGAGGCCGACGAAATGGCCGTTGAAGGCATCGAACGGCTGGCGCAGCCATTGCGCATCGTCGCGCCGGTTGTGGAACACCACGCGCTCCATTGATGAGGCCAGATGGCGGCGCGCCAGCACATTGCCGGCGGCCGCGCGCGCGAAGCCGGCCATCTCGCGCCAGCGCTGGCCGTTGGTATTGCCCAGAGCGCCGACGCCGCGCGCGGTCAGCACCGAGACGTGATGGTCGGGATGGCCGGCCACCTCGGCGGCCCGCCCATCGAGCAATTCATCGAGCAGGGCGCGGATGGTCTGGCTGACGTAGGCGGGCGTGACCTTGGCCGGATAGCGCTGGCCGGCGTACAGCCGGGCCAGCCGCTTGTGGGCGGCAAGCGGATCGTCGAAGGCTGACGCCGCCATGCGCCAAGCCCCGATCGAAGCGCCGACCAGTCTGCGCGGACGCGGCGCGGCGCGCAGCCAGTGGCCGAACATCCAGCAATCGAGGCCATGCAGGATCAGGCCCTTGGGCCCGCCGGCCGCGGCCGGCACGATAGCGACATCGGCCGCGCGAACGCCCTCGGCCGCGATACGCTCACGCGCCCGAACGCCAAGCCGAATAATGATAGGAGATGCCATATTAAATTGGGGTCAAGTCTGACATTCGGACACGAGCTCTTCCGTAGCGAGGCCGCTACGGAAGAGCTCGTGTCCGAATGTCAGACTTGACCCCATCTTTATTTGAGGCCGCCGCCCAGGGCGCGGTACAGGTCGATGGCGCTGGTGGTGCGCTGCAGGCGCGCTTGCACCAGCGTCTGCTGTGCGCTGAACAGCTCGCGCTGCGCGTCCAGCACGTCCAGCCCGCTGGCGATGCCGTTGTCGAAGCGCAGTTGCAACAGCTTCAGGCGGTCGGCCTGGGCGTCTTGCACGGCGCGCTGCGCGGTCACCTGTTCGCCCAGGTAGTCGCGCGCGGCCAGCGCGTCGGCCACTTCGCGGAAGGCGGTCTGGATGGTCTTCTCGTAGTCGGCCACGGCCAGGTTCTTGCGCACTTCGGCCAGGCTCAGGTTGGCGCGGTTGCGGCCGGCGTCGAAGATCGGCAGCGTCAGCTGTGGCGCGAACGACCAGCTGCCCGAGCCGCTGTCGAACAGGCCGTGCAGCGACGGGCTGCTGCTGCCCAGCGCGGCCGTCAGGCTGATGCGCGGGAAGAAGGCGGCGCGCGCGGCGCCGATGTTGGCGTTGGCGGACTTCAATCGTTGCTCGGCGGCGCGGATGTCGGGACGGCGCGTCAGCAGGTCCGACGGCAGGCCGGTCGGCAGTGCGCTCAGGGCGTCGATCTGCTGGTCGCTCGGCATGGCGCCGGCGGCGGGGCTGGCGCTGGCCGGCTGGCCGACCAGCAGCGTCAACGCGTTGTCCGCCTGCGCGCGCTGGCGTGCCAGCGTGAGCGCGGCGGCGCGCGCGGTTTCCATCAGCGTCTCGTTGGAGCGCAGGTCCAGCCGCGACGAGGCGCCCACTTCGGCGCGCTGCTGCGTCAACTTGTAGGTGCGGGCGCGCGCGTCGTAGGTCTGCTGCGCCAGCGCGTACTGCTCGGCGTAGGCGCGCTCCGTGTAGTAGGCCTGCGCCACTTGCGCCACCAGGCTGATTTGCGCCGCCTGGCGCGCTTCGTCTGTGGCCAGGTAGGCCGCCAGCGCCGCGTCGTTCAGGCTTTTCACGCGGCCGAAGAAGTCCAGCTCGAAGGAGGACAGCGCCAGCCCGGCGTCATAACGCTTGCCGATGCTGGTCTGCCCGCCCGGCGACAGGAAGGCCGGCGTCTTGGCCTTGGTGGCGCCGGCGTTGAGGTTCACGTTCGGCAGGCGGTCGGCCGACTGGATGTCGTACTGCGCGCGCGCTTCCTCGATGCGCAGCGCGGCGGTGCGCAGGTCGCGGTTGTTCTCCAGCGCGGCGGCGATCAGCTGCTGCAAACGCGGATCGGTGAAGTAGTCGCGCCAGCCGGTATCGGCGGCTTCGCGCATGCCGGCCGCCGGCGGCAGCGGCACGCTGGTGCGCGCGGCGGCGCCGGCGCTGTCGGCCGGGAAGGCGGCGGCCACCGGCGCGGCGGGGCGCTGGTAGGTCGGCGCCATCGAGCAGGCCGACAGCAAGGCCGCCAGTACGGTGAAGGGCAGGATGGGCTTAGTCATAGGTTTCATGCTTCTTATCGTTCAGTTCATGTGCGGCCAGCTTGCGCTGACGTTCGCTGCCCTTGAAGATCTTGCGGATCACGACAAAGAACACCGGCACCAGGAACACCGCCAGCACCGTGGCCGTGATCATCCCGCCCATCACGCCGGTACCGATGGCGCGCTGGCTGGCTGATCCCGCGCCGGTGGCGATCACCAGCGGCAGCACGCCGAGGATGAAGGCCAGCGACGTCATGATGATCGGCCGGAAGCGCAGATGCACGGCTTCCAGCGTCGCCTCGATCAGGCCCTTGCCCTGCGCCTGCAGGTCCTTGGCGAATTCGATGATCAGGATCGCGTTCTTGGCCGACAGGCCGATAATCGCGATCAGGCCGACCTTGAAGTACACATCGTTCGGCAGTCCACGGATGGTGGCGCCCAGCAGCGCGCCCAGGATCCCGAGCGGCACCACGAGCAGCACCGCCACCGGGATCGATTCGCTTTCATACAGCGCCGCCAGCACCAGGAAGGCGGCCAGCAGCGACAGCGCGAACAGCATCGGCGCCTGCGAGCCGGAGGTCTTTTCTTCCAGCGACTGGCCGGTCCATTCGATGCTGAAGCCGGGCGGCAGCTGCGCCGCCAGGCGTTCCAGTTCGTCCATCGCCTCGCCGGTCGAGCGGCCTGGCGCGGCGTCGCCGGTCAGCTTGATGGCGGGGTAGCCGTTGTAGCGCACCAGCTGCACCGGACCTTGTATCCAGTGCGAGGTGGCGAACGAGGAGAACGGCACCATCGTGCCAGCCGCGCTGCGCACGTTGAGCTGCATGATGTCTTCCGGTTGCAGGCGGCGCGGCGCGTCGGCCTGCACGATCACGCGCTGCTGGCGCCCGCTGCTGGCGAAGTCGTTGACGTAGGACGAACCCAGCGCGGTCGACATCATCGAGTTGATGTCGGCGAAGCTCACGCCCAAGGCGTTGGCTTTCTCGCGGTCGATATCGACCTGCAGCTGCGGCGCGTCCTCCAGCCCTTCAGGGCGCAGGCCCTTGAGGATGGCGCTCTTGCCGGCCATGCCGAGCAGCTGGTTGCGTGCCGCGATCAGCGCGTCGTGACCCAGCGCGCTGCGGTCCTGCAGACGCGCGGTGATGCCGGTGGCGTTACCCAGTTCGCGGATCGGCGGCGGCGACAGCGGGAAGATGATCGCATCCGGGATGCTCGACAACGCGCCGAACGCGCGCTGCGCGATCGCCTGTGCCGATTGATCAGGTCCGCGTTCCTTCCAGTCCTTCAGCGGGATGAACACCAGGCCCGCATTCTGGCCATTGCCGGAGAAGCTGAAGCCCGCCACCGCTATGGTGCGCGCCACGCCGGGCTGCTTGCGGAAGTAGGCGTCGGCCTGCGCCAGCACGGCCTGCGTGCGGCTGCTCGACGCGCCAGCCGGCAGCTGCACGTTGGCGATCAGGTAGCCCTGGTCCTCGTTCGGCAGGAACGACGACGGCAGGCGCGCATACAGCCAGCCCACCACGCCGCAGATCAGCGCGAAGATCACCAGGTAACGGCCGGTGCGCTTGATCATCTTGGCGATCACGCCCTGGTAGCCGGTGGCGGTCACCGCGAAGCGGCGATTGAACCAGCCGAAGAAGCCTTTCTTCTCGTGGTGATGTCCGGCTTCCACCGGTTTCAGAATGGTGGCGCACAGGGCCGGCGTGAGCGTCAGCGCCATCAGCGCCGAGAACAGCATGGCCGACACCATCGCCAGCGAGAACTGGCGGTAGATCGCGCCGACCGCGCCGCCGAAGAAGGCCATCGGAATGAACACGGCGATCAGCACCAGCGTGATGCCGATGATGGCGCCGGTGATCTGCGTCATCGCCTTGCGGGTGGCGTCGCGCGGCGACAGGCCTTCCTCGCTCATGATGCGTTCGACGTTTTCCACCACCACGATGGCGTCATCGACCAGGATACCGATCGCCAGCACCATGCCGAACATGGTCAGCACGTTGATCGAGAAGCCGAAGATCTGCATCGCGGCGAAAGTGCCCATCAGCGCCACCGGCACCACGATGGTCGGGATCAGCGTGTAGCGGAAGTTTTGCAGGAACAGGTACATCACCAGGAACACCAGCACCACCGCTTCCAGCAGGGTCTTGACCACTTCCTCGATCGAGATCTTGACGAACAGCGACGTGTCGTAAGGGATGGTGTACTTCACGCCGGGTGGGAAGTACTTGGCCAGTTGGTCCATCTTCGCGCGCACGGCGGTCGCCGTTTGCAGCGCGTTACCGGTGAGCGAAAGCTGCACCGCGATGGCGGAGAACGGCGCGCCGTTCAGGCGCGCGTTGATGGAGAAGCTGGCGCCGCCCATCTCGATGCGCGCGACGTCCTTCAGGCGCACCAGCGATCCGTTGGGATTCGCGCGCAGCACGATCTGGCCGAATTCGGTGGTGGACGACAGCTGGCCGGTGACCACGATGGGCGCGGAGAAGGTCTGCTTGGCGGGGCTGGGCAAATCGCCCAGCGTGCCGGAGGTGACCTGCGCGTTCTGCGCGCGGATGGCGGCGGTGACGTCGGCCATGTTCATCTTCAGGCCGATCAATTTGGCCGGATCGACCCAGATGCGCATCGCGCGCTCGGTGCCGAACAACTGCGCCTGGCCCACGCCGGGTATGCGCTTGACTTCATTGACCACGTTGCGGGCCAGGTAGTCACCCAGGCCGGTCGGGTCGAGGCGGCCGTCGGTCGAGGTCAGGCCGACGAACATCAGGATGTTGGAACGTGCCTTGTTGACCTGCACGCCCTGTTGCGTGACGGCGGCCGGCAGGCGCGATTCCACGCGCTTGATGCGGTTCTGCACATCGACCGCCGCCAGGTCCGGATTGGTGCCGGGGACGAAGGTGACGGTGATGGTGACGGCGCCACTGGCCTCACTGGACGATTCGACGTATTGCAAGCCGTCGGCGCCATTCATCTCCTGTTCGATCACGCTGGTGACGGCGTCGTCCAGCACCTGCGCGGTGGCGCCGGGGTAGTTGGCCGTCACCACGATCGATGGCGGCGCGATGGTCGGGTACTGCGACACGGGCAAGACCGTGATCGCCAGCATCCCGCCCAGCAGTATGAAGAGTGCGATCACCCACGCGAATACGGGGCGGTCGATGAAAAACTTGGCCATCAAGACTCCCTGTTATTTGGCGGTGCCGCGATCGGATGCCGCGGGAGCGGCTGCTGCCGGCGCAGGCGCCGGAGCCGCAGCGCCTGCGGGCGCGCTGCCGGCTGGTGCCGATGCCGCCGCGGGCGCTGCGCCGGCTGGGCCTTTCCACGGCTGTGGATTGACCGTCGCTCCTGGCTTGGCCTTCTGGAAGCCTTCGACCACGATGCGCTCGCCGCCCTTAAGACCGGAGCTGACGACCCAGTTCTGGCCGTCGTTGGCGGTGGCGGTGACCGGCTGCGCCAGCACCTTGTTGTCCGCGCCGACGATCAGCACCGACGAGCCCTCGGGACTGCGCACCACGGCCTGCTGCGGCACGGTGATGGCGGCTTCGTTGACGCCCTGGTCGAGCCGCGCGCGCACGTACATGCCGGGCAGCAGGGTGCGCTGCGGGTTCGGGAACTCGGCGCGCATGGACACGGCGCCGGTGCTCTCATCCACCGACACGTCCGAGAACAGCAGCCGGCCCGCTTGCGGGTAGGCCTGGCCGTCCTCGGTGATCAGGGTGACGCGCGCCTCGTTCTTGCCGGCGCTCTTGATCTTGCCGGCGGCCAGGGCGCGCTGCAGCTGCAGCAGCTCGGTCGACGATTGGGTGATGGTGACGTAGATTGGGTCCAGCGTCTGCACGGTGGCCATCGGCGTGGCTTCGCCCTGGCCCACCAGCGCGCCCTCGGTCACCAGCGCGCGGCCGATGCGGCCGGAGATCGGCGAGGTCACGGTGGCGTAACCCAAGGTCAAACCGGCGTTGGTGCGCGCGGCCTTGGACGTGGCCAGATCGGCGGCGGCCTGCTTCTGCGCGGTGACGGCGTCGTCGTATTCCTGCTGGCTCACGGCCTGCGCGGCCAACAACGGTTTATATCGTTTTACCTTTAAATCGGCCTGCGCCAGGTTGGCCTCGGCCTTGGCGACGGCGGCCTGCGCGCTGTCGTAGGAGGCCTGGAAGCTGGCGGGATCGATGCGGAACAGCACCTCGCCGGCCTTGACGTCGCCACCTTCCTTGAACACGCGCTGCAGCACGATGCCGGCGGTCCGCGCGCGCACCTGCGCGATGCGCGACGCTTCCGTGCGGCCCGGCAGTTCGGTGCTCAGGGTGACGGCGGCGGGGGCGACGGTGATGACGGCGACATTGGCTGGGGGCGGGGCGCCGGGGGCGGCGGCTTTGTCGCCGCAGGCGGCCAGCAGGGAGAGGGAGACAACGGCAGCTGTGTAACGAGGTACTAATCTCATGGATGGATCTCGTAAAAGGATTTATGTAGAGCGCTTGGTCAGCCAGACTGGTCGTTGGCTAAGGTCGCAACATTGTAATACAGCTAGTTATGTAACGTTTTGTATGCCAACAAAAGTAAAAAAGCGGTAACACGGCTCGCGCCGCGTTACCGCCTTTCGCCTGCCCCTGCGCCGGGGTCAGCGCATGCCGGAGATGATTTGCTTCAGTTTGCCGGAGTCGGCGCAGAAGGCGCGGATGCCTTCGCCCAGTTTTTCGGAGGCCATCTGGTCTTCGTTGAGCTGGAAGCGGAAGGTCTTCTCGTCCTGCGACAGCTTGATGATGCCGGCGCCAGGCACGGTCTCGGCGCTCAGCTTGCGCTCGACCGGGGCGTCGCTGTCGGCCAGTTTTTGCAGCAGGTCGGGGCTGATGGTGAGCAGGTCGCAGCCGGCCAGTTCCAGGATCTGGCCGGTGTTGCGGAAGCTCGCGCCCATCACCTCGGTCTTGTAGCCGAACTTGCGGTAGTAGTTGTAGATGCGCTTGACCGACTGCACGCCCGGATCTTCGGCGCCGACGTACTCGATGCCGGTGGATTTCTTATACCAGTCGTAGATGCGGCCGACGAACGGCGAGATTAGCTGCGCGCCCGCCTCGGCGCAGGCGATGGCCTGGCCGAGCGAGAACAGCAGCGTCATGTTGCAGTGGATGCCTTCCTTTTCCAGGATCTCGGCGGCGCGGATGCCTTCCCAGGTGGCGGCCATCTTGATCAGCACGCGCTCGCGCTCGATGCCGGCCTGCTCGTACAACTTGATCAGCTCGCGGCCCTTGGCCACCGAGCCCTCGACGTCGAACGACAAGCGGGCGTCGATCTCGGTCGACACGCGGCCGGGAATGATGCGCAGGATCTGCTTGCCGAAGGCGATCAGCAGGTGGTCGATGGTCTCGGCGATGGAGTTGTCGAGGTTGTCGCGCACGGCTTTTTCCAGCAGCGGCTTGTACTCGTCCTTCTGCACGGCCTTCAGGATCAGCGAAGGGTTGGTGGTGGCGTCGCGCGGGGTGTAGGCCTGGATGGACTGGAAATCGCCGGTGTCGGCGACTACGGTGGTGAATTTCTTGAGCTGTTCGAGCTGGTTCATGTGCGCTGACTGTCAGTTGAGGGGAGTAGGGCTTGTCTTATTGTACTCAACCGTGAAGAATTGTTAAAGAACATGAAATCCAATAGTCTCTATATTGTGACGCAATAAAGCTTAGTTTGCCGATTAGGCAAGGTCATGGCTTGATGGCCTGGCGCAACGCTGGCCTGAGCAGCGCTTCCTGTTCCAGCGAACCCAGCAGTTGCGGCAGTTCCTTGAGCAGCGCCTCGCGCGCCAGCACGCCGGCCGACACATCGTGCGGCTGCGTGTCGTCCCTTTGCAGCAGGTGAGCGAAGCTGAAGCTGCGCGTCCCCTTCGTGGCCCAGCCCACGTACCAGCCGAAGCCGGAGGCGGCCCCGGTCTTGCCGTGGATGCGCCATCCGTCCAGCGGCTGGTCGACTTGCGTCAGGCGCGCGGTCATGTCGTAGGCGCGGGCGCTGACGCCGAGCTGGCGGTTGATGACCTTGTTCAGGAAGGTCAGCTGCTCCAGCGGCGAGATCTTCAGCGACGACGATATCCACGACAAGGTCAGGCCCTCATGTTCGGCATCGCCCGCGACGTTGGCGTTCCCGTATTGAAATTTGCGGGCGTAGGCGGCGAAGCGGGGCATGCCCAGCGACTGCGTCACCTGTTGCGAATACCAAACCACCGAGTCTCTCATCCACTTGCTGGGATCGGTATCCTGGCGCCAGTTGTCACGCCAGTCGACATAGCCTTCGCGGAACGGCAGTTTCGGCGTGTGCTGGTCTTTCAGGATGCCGGCGTCGTAGCCCATCAGGCTGATGGCGATCTTGAAGGTCGATGCCGGCGTCACCTGGCGCTGGCAGTCTCCGCGGCTGAACAGCGTCGGGCCGTTGCTGTCGGACAGCGCCGTGCAGACCTCGGTGGCGTGGGCGGCGGAAATCGGGACGAGGCTGTACAGCGCCCCCAATATGATGTGGCGAAAGTTCATGCGACTCCTTTTTTCAGTGTGGTTAAAGCGCGTCCAGCCGGGCCGGCAGATCGCTGAGGAAAGCGTCCCTGGTTGCTGGGCCGGCGGCGCGGTCCTGTTTGTTTTGCAGCACCAGGCGGGAGAAGACCACGGTGCGGCCGCCCTTGGTGGCCCAGCCGACAAACCAGCCGTAGCTGCGCCGCTCGTCATCCCTGCCGTCGGCCAGCACCGGCGAGGCGGTCCCGGTCTTGCCATGGATTTGCCAGCCGTTCGGCAAGGTGCCGAGCGCGGTGATGCGGGCGGTCATGTCGTAGGCGTGTGCCGACAATGGCAGCTGGCGGTTGACGATTTTCCGCAGGAAGACGGTCTGCTCGGCCGGCGAGATCTTCAGGCTGGATTCGATCCACGACATTGTCAGGCCGTTGTCCTTGCCGGGGTCGCCCGAGGCATCCAGATTGCCGTAGCCGAAACTGTTCAGGTACTGCTGGAAGCGGCGCGCGCCGAGGTTGGCTGTCACCTGCTGGGCGTACCACACGGTCGAGTTGCGTATCCAGCTGGTCGGATCGGTCGTTTCGCGCCAGTCGGGGTTCCAGTCGACATAGCCGGGCTTGAACGGCAGGCTAGGCGAGTGGGCGTCGTGCAGGAGGCCGCTGTCGAAGCCCATCAGGCTGACGGCGATGTTGAAGGTGGACGCGGGCGTGACGCGCTCGTCGCAATGGCCGTCGTGGACCAGCCGCGCGCCGCTGGCGGCATCGACCATCTCCGTGCAGCTGAAGGTGGCTGGTGTTGCCGCGTGCGCGGTTGGTGCGGCGCGGTCGGCCAGGGCGGGCTGGAACGCCAGGCTGGCTGCGAAGATGCCCGTCAGGCCGGCGAGGGCGGCGCCGCGCGCCCACACGCCGCGCGGCATGGCGGCCGGTTCGCGGATCAGGCCGATGCGTGCCGCCACTGTGCGGGCGCTGACGCCACCGAAGGCCAGCGCGGCCTTGACTGGATGCGGCTGCAGTCGCAGCTGCGCCACCAGCGCGGCCGCATACGCTTTGCGTTGTGACGGTGGACGGTTGCGCAGCACATCGCGGTCGCAGCCGAGCTCTTGCGCCCAGGCCAGGTTGTCGCGCAGCAGGCGCATGAAGGGATTGAACCACAGCAGCGTTTGCAGCACGACGCCAGCGCTCATCCATTGCAGGTCGTGCCGGCGGAGGTGCGTGAGTTCGTGTTCGACGATCATCTGCTGTTGCAAAGGCTCGAAGCTGCGCAGATGGCGCGGCAGCAGCAGGCGCGGGCGGAACCAACCGAACAGCATAGGCGAGATTGGCGCATCGACTTCGATGATGGTGAGCGCAGGCGGCGCGGCCACGTCCAGACCCCGATGCCGATCCGTCAGGTTCAGGCGCTCGCCGGTCGCGGCCAGTCCGTTCAGCGTGCGGTGCGCTTGCAGCACGCGGCCCGTGGTGTAGGCCAGTCCCAGCAGGTAGAGCGACAGCCAGGCTTCCGCGCCGAAGGTCAGCCAGGCGCGGTAGTCCGTCGTCGTGTTGCCGCCATTGACGATGGCGCCGGCCGGCGACGGCACGGCAGCATGGTCCGGCGCGGCGGGGGAGACCAGCATGGTTTCGGGCAGTTCGATTGGTGGCAGCAGGCGCAGTCGCTCGCTCTGCGGCAGCAGGAACGCAAGGAAGGTCGCGATGATCGTCACCTGGCCCAGCAGCCAGATGGAACGTTGTGCAGCGACCTGCGGCAGGTAGCGGCGGCAGGCGGCGGTCATCGCCCACACCACCAGGCCGGCGGCCATGCAGCCAAGGCTGGCGAGCAGAAAACGGAACATCAGAAGGGTGGAAATGAACATACGACGCCTCTACGCGACAGATGTCACGCATTATGTGACATCTGTCGCAAGGCGTCAAGAACGGCTATCAGGAGGTTGCATCCGCTTTCTCTGCGACTGGTGGTGCCTCGCCGATGATGTTCGATTTCCTGAGCTCATCCCTGATGCGCTCCAATCGTTGTGGTATGCCGGGCGCCTTGCGCCTGGCTCTCAGGTACAGGCCGTACAAAAAGTCATATTCCGGACACCCTTCGTCGACACGCCAGATGTCCAGCATTTTGCCGTTTTTTTCTGTGAATCAGATTTGTTCCGAGAAACCTCGTCTTTCAGGGCGAGGAGTGAAAGGAACCGACTCCGCAATAGTCGATGGAGGGAGGAAACACGGAACTCATGCGTTCCGCATTGGTCAAACAAGTATGAAACTGGTTTACCGATATCGCGTCAAATCCTTGATCGGCCTGCTGGACCAGCAAGCACGGACGGTCAATTTCGTCTGGAACTACTGCAATGACCGGCAAAAGGATGCGTTGCGCTTCGGTCGGCGCTGGCACACTGGATTTGACCTGATCAAGCTGACCACCGGTTGCTCCAAAGAGCTTGGCCTGCATTCGGGTACAATCAACGACGTCTGCCAGCGCTACGCCACCTCGCGCGCCATATCACGCCGGCCTTACTTGCGCTATCGCGGCCTCAAGACGACGGGCTGGGTGCCGTTGAAGGGACGTGACCTCAAGCGCGAAGGCAACGCCTTCCGGTTCGCCAGCCGCACGTTTCGTGTGTTTTACTCGCGCCCTCTGCCAGAAGGGAAAATCCTCGATGGCACCAACTTTTCGCGCGACCGTCGAGGCAACTGGTTCCTCAACATTGTCGTCGAGGTGGAGCCGGCACCGATCCGCTCCCCCGTGCGCGGGGTCGGCATCGATCTCGGCCTGAAGATGCTGGCGACTTTGAGCGAAGGCAGCATCATTGAAGCGCCCCATTTTTACAGGGAAGCCGAGGCGGCGCTGGCGCGTGCCCAGCGCGCGCGCAAGAAGCGGCGTACCCAGGCCATCCACGCCAAGATTGCCAATCGCAGGCTCAATTTTCTGCATACCCATACCAGCGCGATCATCGCCGCGTTCGACTATATCGTGGTCGGCAACGTCAACGCGCAGGGCCTCGCCAAAACCAGCATGGCGAAGTCGGTCTACGATGCCGGCTGGTCGTCCTTCCGTACACAACTGGCGTACAAGGCTGTTAAGCATGGCGTCTGGTTCGGGGAAGTCGACGAACGTTTCACCACCCAGGTCTGTTCGCATTGTGGCGCGTTGCCCGACACGAGGCCGAGAGGTATCGCAGACCTTGGAGTAAGAGAGTGGTGCTGTAGTGATTGCGGTGCTGTGCATGATCGTGATCTCAATGCTGCAGTCAATATTCTCCGTCGCGGACGTGCGACGCTAGCAGTAGGAATCTCTGCTCTTTAGGGCGGAGGGGACGTCAAGATTGACTCCTTTCTCCGCAGCCTCTGCTGCGAAAGTGCTGAACTGGGTGTGGAGCTGAGATATCTCGTGGAACGCGGCGTTCGCCGTATGAAGTCAGAAGGGAAGCTGGAGTGTGGAACAACTGCCAGCGTAGCGCGGCCTGGATGGCCGCGCTTTGCACAAGAGCAGACGTCGTGGACGTCCGCTTTTTCTTAGCCGATGAAGGAGTCGAACTGCAGGTCGAATTCCTGCAAGGCCTTCTGTGCGTTCTGCATTTTCTTGCGGAATTCGGGACCGCGTTGCAGCGCCAGGCCGACCGCCAGCACGTCGATCACCACCAGGTACGCCAGCCGCGCCGAGATCGGCGTGTAGGGATCGATGTTGAAGATCAGGTCGATCGGAATCAGCACCGTCGCCAGGTCCGCCAGCGGCGTACCGGACGGCGCCAGCACGATCACGTCGGCGCCGCCGCGGCGCGCCAGCTTGATCGAGCGCACCAGCGACGGGCTGTTGCCGCGCTGCGAGATGGCCACCACCGCGTCACCCGCGCGCAGCAGGGCGGCGGCGATGCTGTGGATGTGCGGGTCGGCATATGCCACCGTCGGCACGCCGGAGCGGAAGAATTTGTGTTGCGCGTCCGCCGCCACGATGCCCGATGTGCCCTGGCCGTAGAACTCGATCTTGTTGGCCTTGGACAGGATATCCAGCGCCTTCTGGATCGCCTCGGGATCGAGGTTGTTACGCAGGTCCAGCAGGGTATTGATCGAGCGGCTGCAGATCTTGTTGACCAGGTCGGCCGCGAGGTCGTCCTGGGTCGGCTGTTCGTTCAGGCCGGGCAGGGCCAGCGCCAGGCCTTGCGCCAGCTTGAGCTTGAACTCGTGCCAGCCGTCGTAACCCAGCGTGCGGCAGAAACGCACCACGGTCGGCTCGGACACCTGCGCGCTCTTGGCGAGCGCCGTGATGTTCTGGCTGACCGTCTGGCCCGGATGATCAAGCACGGCCAGCGCGACCTTGCGCTCCGATTTGGAGAGCGAGTCGAGCTGGGTGCGGATGGAATCTAACAGCATCGTCGTTTAGTCTTCCGGAAGCGCTTCTTCGCGCCATTGCAAACCATCGCGGCCGATCAGTGCCGACGCGGCGGCCGGGCCCCAGGTGCCGGAGGCGTACGGGATAGGGAAGCTGTCGTCGGCCTCCCAGTTGTTCAGGATAGGCTCGACCCATTCCCACGCCGCTTCCAATTCGTCGCCGCGCATGAACAGGGTCAGCTGGCCGCGCAGCACGTCGAGCAGCAGGCGCTCGTAAGCGTCCATGCGCGGCGATTTGAACGATTCGCGGAAGTCCAGTTCCAGCTCGGCCTGCTTGAGGCGCATGCCGTCGCCCGGCGTCTTGGCCATCAGGTTCATGCGCAGGCCTTCGTCCGGCTGCAAACGGATCACCAGCGAATTCGGCTGGAAGCTGTTGGTCGGCTGCGCGAAGATCGAATGCGGGATCTGCTTGAAGCGCACGACGATCTCGGCCAGGCCATCGGCCATGCGCTTGCCGGTGCGCAGGTAGAACGGCACGCCGGCCCAGCGCCAGGTGTCGATTTCCGCCTTCATCGCCACGAAGGTCTCGGTGCGCGAATGTTCCGGCGCATCCGGCTCGTCGCGGTAGCTCGGCACGGCCTTGCCGTCCACATGGCCGGCGCGGTACTGGCCGCGCACGATGTTCTGCGCCAGCGTGGTCGGTGTGAATTTTTTCAGCGAACGCAGCACTTGGAGCTTGGCATCGCGCACGGCGTCCGGCGCGATCGAGGTCGGCGGCTCCATCGCCACGATGCACAGCAGTTGCAGCAGGTGGTTTTGCAGCATGTCGCGCAGCGCGCCCGAGGTGTCGTAGTAACCCATGCGGTTGCCCACGCCCAGCTTCTCGGCGATGGTGATCTGCACGTCGGAGATCCACTCGCGGCGCCACAGCGGCTCGAACAGGATGTTACCGAAGCGCAGGGCCAGCAGGTTCTGCACGGTCTCCTTGCCCAGGTAGTGGTCGATACGGTAGATCTGCGATTCCTCGAACACCTGGCCCACTTCGGCGTTGATCTGCTTGGCCGAGGCCAGGTCGCGGCCCAGCGGTTTTTCCAGCACCACGCGCGAGTTCTTGGTCACCAGGCCGTTGGCCTTGAGGTTCTCGCAGATTTGCGAGAAGATCGCCGGCGGCGTCGCCAGGTAGTAGACCTTGGTGATGGCGTCGT
Source organism: Duganella caerulea (assembly GCF_040362985.1). Taxonomy (NCBI): domain Bacteria; kingdom Pseudomonadati; phylum Pseudomonadota; class Betaproteobacteria; order Burkholderiales; family Oxalobacteraceae; genus Duganella; species Duganella caerulea. The sequence continues at coordinate 42,166 of NZ_BPWJ01000019.1, forward strand.
CCTTGCGCAGCGCCTCGACCAGCGAGCTGTAGCTGCCGGAGTCGGTGGCGTTGAGCGACACGTAGACGATGCGCGCGGTGAACTTGGCCCAGGCGGCAGGCGTGACGGCCGGCGACTTGATATGCGGTTTGGACGTGGTCTCTACCGTGTGCAGGAAGTCTTGCTGGCTGGCGTCGGCGCGGCCGACGCAGATGATGCGGGCGGTGGCGGGCAAGTCGTTGGCGACGTCGCGGGCGTACATCGCGGGCAGCAATTTGCGCATCGCCAGATCGCCGCTGCCGCCAAACAGAACCAGGTCAAAATCGGTAAGAGCCATAATTATTCGCAGTATGTAGAGTGCTGAAAGAGGGATGTAACTGTAAATTTACTACACAATTTGTTGTATTGCAAGAAAATTTACTACAAATGCTGCGGATGCAACATATAGTTTATTCGATATACGCCGGCTCCGTGCGGCCGGCCACGTCGACGCGGATGGCCAGCAGCTTGCCGCTGAGCGGGTACTGCGCCAGTTCCGGCGCCGGCCGCGCGCCCGCGCTGGTGACGTACAGCGTGCGCAGGTCGGCGCCGCCGAAGGCCATCATGGTCGGGCAGCGCACCGGCAGCGCGATCTCGCCGATCAACTCGCCGGTGGGCGACAGCTTGACCAGGCGCGCGCCTTCGAACATCGCGACCCAGTAATTGCCGTCGCTGTCGACCGCCGCGCCGTCGGGGCGGCCGCCGTAGTTGTTCTCCTTGTCCATCGAGAACTGGTGCAGCAGGCGCTGGTTGGACACCTTGCCGCTGGCGACATCGAAATCCAGTTTGGTGACGCGGTGGGCGCTGGTGTCGGCGTGGTACATGGCGCTGTAGTCCGGGCTGAAACCCAGGCCGTTCGAGTTGGTCATGCCACCCGACCAGGCCTTGCGGATCGTGCCTCGCTCCAGCACGAACATCTCGGCGGCCGGCTTGTCGCGCGGCTCGTAGATGGTGCCGACCCAGAAGCGTCCGGCGCCGTCGACGTGGCCGTCGTTGAAGCGGGTGATGGCGGTGTCGTACGGCGCGGCGGCGATCTCGGTCAGGCGCACTTCATCGCTGCCGGTGTCCAGGTGCGCGAAGCCGCTGCGCATGGCGACCACCAGGCCGCCCTGGTCGCTGACGGCCAGCGTGGCCGGCTCGCTGGACAGCTTCCACGAACGGTGCGCGCCGCTGGCCGGATCGAGGCGGTGCACGGTGAAGGCGGGAATGTCGACCCAGTACAGCGCCTGTTCCTGCGCGTGCCACAGCGGGCACTCGCCGGTTTGCATGACGGCGTCGTAGGCGACTTTGATGTGTGGAGTATTCATCGCAATCAGATATGTTGTGCGGCCTTGGCCATGATGATCAGGCCATTGGTGGAGCTGTCGTGGCGTTCCGGCTTGATGTCGCCGGTCAGTTCCGCGTGGATGTTCTTGGCGAGGACTTTGCCCAGCTCCACGCCCCACTGGTCGAAGCTGTTGACGTCCCAGATCACGCCCTGCACAAAGGTCTTGTGCTCATACAGCGCGATCAGCGCGCCCAGCGTGGATGGCGTCAGCTGGTCCATCAGGATGGTGTTGGACGGACGGTTGCCGGGGAAGGTCTTGTGCGGCGCCAGTGCCTCGATCTCGGCGGCGCTCAGTTTTTGCGCGGTGAGGTCGGCGCGCACTTCGTCGGCGGTCTTGCCGGTCATGAAGGCTTCCGATTGCGCGAAGCAGTTGGCCAGCAGCGAATCGTGATGGCCCGCCAGGTCGTGCGTGGCCCGTAGGGCGGCGATGAAATCGATCGGCGTGACGTCGGTGCCTTGGTGCAGCAGCTGGAAGTAGGCGTGTTGCGCGTTGGTGCCGCACTCGCCCCACACCACCGGGCAGGTCGGCGTGTCGACTTCGGCGCCGCCGCGTGTGACGCGCTTGCCGTTGCTCTCCATGTCCAGCTGTTGCAGGTAGGCCGGGAAGCGGCTCAGGTCCTGGTGGTACGGCGCGATCGACAGCGAACCGGCGTTGAGGAACTGGCGGTTCCAGAAGCCGATCATCGCCAGCAGCACCGGCATGTTCTGCTCCAGCGGCGCCTCGCGGAAGTGTTCATCCATCGCGTGCGCGCCGCCGAGGAAATCGCTGAAGTAGCCGAAGCCCACCGCCAGCGCCACCGCCAGGCCGATCGCCGACCACACCGAGTAACGGCCGCCGACCCAGTCCCAGAACGGGAACATATTGGCCGGGTCGATGCCGAAGGCTTTCACGGCCTCGGTGTTGGTGGAGACGGCGACGAAGTGGCGCGCCAGGTCTTCTTCCTTGGCCGTTTGCAGGAACCAGTTGCGGGCGGTGCCGGCGTTGAGCATGGTCTCGGCGGTGACGAAGGTCTTGGAGGCGATGATGAACAGCGTGGTCTCGGGATTGACCTGCGCCAGCGCGGCGTCCATGTCATGGCCGTCGACGTTGGAGACGAAGTGCATCTTCAGGCGCGGATGCGCGTACGAGCGCAGTGCCAGCACGGCCATCTTCGGACCCAGGTCCGAGCCGCCGATGCCGATGTTGACGACGTCGGTGATCGGCTTGCCGGTGTGGCCCAGCCACGCGCCGCTGCGCACGCGGTCGGTGAACGCCTTGATCTGGTCCAGCACCGCGTGCACGTCGTGGGCGATGTCCTGGCCGTCCACGGTCAGCGCCTTGCCGCGCGGCATACGCAGGGCCGTGTGCAGCACGGCGCGATGTTCGGTAAGATTGATCTTCTCGCCACTCAGCATGGCGTCGCGCTGGCGTTCCACGCCGCGTTCGCGGGCCAGGTCCAGCAGCAGGCCGATGGTGGTGGCATCCAGGCGGTTCTTCGAATAATCGAGGAACAGGCCGGCCGCGTCCACCGTCAGTTTGGGGAAGCGCTGCGCGTCGGCGGCGAACAACTGGCGCATTTGCCAGTTCTTCGCGTCGGCGGCGTGGGATTCAAGGGCTTGGAAGCTGGAAGTGGAGGTCAGTGCTGGCTGGCGCATAATCGTTGGGCGTCGTTAAGTCTGAGGGAGGGGATGCATGAATGATACAGGAAAATCCGGTAAATTCACTACGGTTCCGTTCAAACGGCGCAGTTTTTCTGTCGTGAGGGGCGTTGCGGCGGGATGTCGGGCCTGAGTGCCGCCGATGCGTTGCCCGCCCGGCCGCACATTACAAGAATAAAAGTAGGCTGAATCCGAAATTTTGTAGTAAAATTTCACGGAATTCATTCATAAGGAACGATCATGGCGTTGCATCCAGTCCTAGAAACCGTCACCGCACGCATCATCCAGCGCAGCAAGCCGTCGCGCGGCGCTTATTTGGCCCATCTTGAAGCGGCCCGCGTCAAAGGCGTCCAGCGCGGCGCGCTCGCTTGTACCAATCTGGCGCACGGCTTCGCCGCCTTCCCCGCCAACGACAAGCTGTCGCTCAAGGAACTCAAGAAGCCATCGGTGGCGATCGTCTCGGCCTACAACGACATGCTGTCGGCCCACCAGCCGTTCGAAGGCTTCCCGGCGCTGATCAAGGACGCGGTGCGCGATGTCGGCGCGGTCGCCCAGTTCGCCGGCGGCACGCCCGCCATGTGCGACGGCGTCACCCAGGGCCAGCCGGGCATGGAGCTGTCGCTGTTCTCGCGCGACGCCATCGCCATGGCCACCGCGGTGGCGCTGTCGCACAATATGTTCGACTCCGCCGTGTACCTTGGTGTGTGCGACAAGATTGTACCCGGCCTGCTGATCGGCGCGCTGCACTTTGGCCATTTGCCTGCGGTGTTCGTGCCGGCCGGCCCGATGACCACCGGCCTGTCGAACTCCGAAAAAGCCAAGATCCGCCAGCTGTACGCACAGGGCAAGGTCGGCCGCGCCGAACTGCTGGAAGGCGAATCGCAGTCGTACCACAGCGCCGGCACCTGCACCTTCTACGGCACCGCCAACAGCAACCAGATGCTGATGGAAGTCATGGGCCTGCACCTGCCGGGCGCCGCCTTCATCACCCCGAACACGCCGCTGCGCGACGAGCTGACCAAGGCCGCCGCGCGCCGCGCCGCCGTCATCACCGCGCAATCGAAGGAATACCTGCCGGTCGGCCACGTGGTCGATGAGAAGTCCATCGTCAACGCCATCGTCGCGCTGCTGACCACGGGCGGCTCGACCAACCACACGCTGCACCTGGTGGCCATCGCCAAGGCGGCCGGCATCGTCATCGACTGGAACGACTTCGACGAGCTGTCGAAAGTGGTGCCACTGCTGACGCGCATCTACCCGAACGGCAACGCCGACGTGAACCACTTCCACGCCGCCGGCGGCACCGGCTTCGTCATCCGCGAACTGCTGGATGGCGGCCTGCTGCACGACGACGTCACCACCATCCTGGGCAAGGGCCTGCGCGCGCACTGCACCGAGCCGTTCCTGGGCGAGGGCGGCAAGGGCGTGGTCTGGAAGGATGCGCCGACCGAATCGGGCGACGAGGCGGTGCTGCGCAAGGTCACCTCGCCGTTCTCGCCGGACGGCGGCACCGTGCTGGTACAAGGTAACCTGGGCCGCGCGGTGATGAAGGTATCGGCCGTCAAGCCTGAGCATCAGACGGTGGAAGCGCCTGCGCTGACCTTCAATTCGCAGGAAGACTTCATGGACGCCTACAAGGCCGGCCAGCTTGACCGCGACTTCGTGGCCGTGCTGCGCTTCCAGGGGCCGCGCGCCAACGGCATGCCGGAACTGCACGCGCTGACGCCTGCACTGGCCAACCTGCAGGACGCCGGCCGCCACGTGGCGCTGGTGACCGATGGCCGCATGTCGGGCGCGTCGGGCAAGGTGCCGGCGGCAATCCACGTGTCGCCGGAGATCCTGGCTGGCGGTCCGCTGGGCCTGGTGCGCGATGGCGATATCATTCGCGTCTGCGCCCGTACCGGCACGCTGGAGGCGTTGGTCGAATCGAGCGTGTGGCATTCGCGCTCGCTGGCCACGGCCGACCTGACGCCGAACGGCGTGGGCATGGGCCGCGAACTGTTCGCCATGTTCCGCAACAGCGTGTGCGAAGCGGAGAAGGGCGCGACCACGTTCGGGCTGCCGTCGCCGATCGCCACCACGGTGGGCCTGCATGACAAAGACCCGGTCGGCAACACCGTGCCAGGTTCCGATGAAGATTACTCGATGAAGAAAGAAGCGTAAATCATGACCATGACTCTGCTCGACATTATGCGTACCTCGGCCGTGATCCCAGTGATCGCGATTGATGAACCTGAACATGCGGTCCCGCTGGCGCGCGCGCTGGTGGCCGGCGGCATCCGCGTGCTGGAAGTGACGCTGCGCACCAAGCACGGCCTGGGCGCGATCAAGGCCATGTCGGAAGTGGAAGGCGCCATCGTCGGCGTCGGCACCTTGACGCAGCCGGAGGAGTTTGCGGCGGCGCGTGATGCGGGCGCGGTGTTCGGCGTGTCGCCGGGCTTGACGTCGGCGCTGATCGCCGCCGCCAAGAGCAGCGGCCTGCCGTTGCTGCCTGGCGTGATGACGCCGTCGGAAGTGATGGCCGCGCGCGAGCATGGCTTCCGTCAGTTGAAACTGTTCCCGGCGGTGCCGGCTGGCGGCATCGGCATGTTGAACGCGATTGGCGGTCCGCTGCCGGACGTGATGTTCTGCCCGACCGGCGGCATCTCGCAAGAGACCGCGTCGCAGTTCCTGGCGCTGAAGAACGTCGCCTGTGTGGGCGGCTCCTGGCTGACGCCGAAAGACGCCATCGCCGCCGGCGACTGGGATCGGATCACCGACCTGGCCAAGGCGGCCAGCGGATTGCGCTGATAAAAAAAGACGCCGCTGGCGTCTTTTTTTATGGCGAATCAGGCGGGCTTCCGCAGCATCGAAAGTTCTTCGCGGATGACTTTTCTGAGCGCTGCTGCGGTAATCGGCTTGCCATGTTCGGCGGGCGGATTCATTGCGCTTCGTAGCGCGGCATTGATCATGGTCTGATAGCCGGTACCTTGCGCCTCGGCCAAATCTCGGAAGTGTTGGATGACATCATCGTCGAGCATGTTGGTAACGCGGGTTTTGCCCGCCGCCGCGATGACGGCGCCGCGTTTCCCTTTGCTGAAATCATATTCTTTACGCATGGTATCGCTCCGCTTCTTATGCATATCATATGCATATAGCGTCAAGCGAGGCGCACGCCTTAACATTGCGCAGCAGCGGCTGGGCTGCGCGCTCGTTGTAGCATTCATTCGATTTTCCCCACTATTTTTTTCGGCTTTCCCATATTTGGCCCGGCAAATCCGGAATAGCATAATGCTTGAAAAAATCGAAGAAAATAGAAGAGAAAATCGGGGTTTTGCTAGAAGGAGCGCGGAGGAGCACCCTGTGCGCAGACCCGTCAGCGGTTGGGATTCAGGCAGAACAGGCCGGCCTTCGTGGCAAGTTCCAGCACCGGCGCGGCTTGTTCCTTGTTTTTGAAGTACAGGATGTTGGTGTCGTCCCAGCCCGCCGCGTAGATGCAGCCCAGTTCCGGCAGGATGATGAATTGCGACGGCACACCGTAGTCGTTGAAGCGCGACTGGCGCAGGAAGCCTTCGCGGTCGGTGTAGCGCTTCAGTACCAGCTTGGCCTTGGCCGGCCAGCGGCCGCGGTGGCGCAGCGTGTAGACCGGCGTCAGGTCGAACAGCGCCGCCCAGTGCTGCTCGAATTTCTTGTTGCGTTGTACGCGCTCCGGGCCTTCGAAGCAATCCAGCAGATGCCATTCGCTCTCGTCGTCGAGCCATTGGTCGAACACGGAGATCGCCACGCGCTCCATGCCGCCGTCCGAGTCCAGCTCCCTGATTTGCTTCAATTGCGGAAACTGCCGGTGAATTTCGGCAGCGACGTTCGCGTCAACGCGAGACAGCATCTTCATATACATCCTTCTTTGGTGACCAAGCCTTCAGCGCCGAAGTATATACTCAAGCTACCGTGCTGGCGATGTACTCGCGCAGCCACTGGTGTGCCGGGTCGCGATGCGAGCGCTCGTGCCACAACATGGCCATCTCATAGCCCGGCACCTCGACCGGCGGCGCCACGCAGCGCAGCGCGGGATGGTTCTTCACCAGCCGCTCCGGCAGCATCGCCACCATATCGGTACTCGCCAGCGCCGATATCACAAACAGAAAGTGCGGCACCGACAGCGCCACCCGCCGTGGCGGCAAGCCCGCCGCCGCCAGCGCCCGGTCCGTGCCGCCGCTGAACCCTCCGCCGTCGGGCGATACGATGACATGCTCCATGGCGCAGAACTGCGCCAGCGTCGGCCGCCGTTTCAGGCGCGGATGGCCGCTGCGTCCCGCCAGCACGTAGCGCTCCCGGAACAGCAGCCGATGGCGCATGCCCGGCGGCGCTTCCTCCGTGGTGTGGAAGGCCAGGTCGATCTCGCCCGATTCCGCCTGCCTGGCGATGCGTGGCGGAGTCAGTTCCAGCACCGCCAGCCGCGTTCCCGGCGCCGCCGCGCGCAAGCCCGCCAGCGCCGGCAACAGGATGGTCGATTCGCCGTAGTCGCTGGCGGCGACGCGCCATGTCTGATTCGCCCCGCGCGGATCGAACGGACTGGCGGGCGACACCGCGCGGCCCAGCGCTTCCAGCGCCAGCCGCAAGGGCTCGCGCAGTTGTTCGGCGCGCGCGGTGGGACGCATGCCGCGCGGCCCGGGCAGCAGCAGCGGATCGCCGAAGATGTCGCGCAGCTTCGACAGGTGCACGCTGATGGATGGCTGCGAAAAGTTCAAACGCTCCGCCGCCCGCGTCACGTTGTGCTCCGAGAGCAGCACGTCCAGCGTCACCAGCAGGTTGAGGTCCAGACGGCGGAGATTATTCATGGCTATACCTGGAATATTGGAAATTCATTTTTAATATACCTGATCCTCTCTTATGCTGGTGTTTTTCCAGCCAAGGAGTAGCGTGATGAATGTTCTGATTGTGTATGCCCATCCCGAACCGAAGTCGTTGAACGGCGCGTTGAAGGACTTTGCGGTGCGGCGTCTTGAAGCGGCGGGACACGCCGTCCAGGTATCCGACCTGTATGCGATGAAATGGAAGGCGCTGGTCGATGCCGGCGATGTCGTCGGCGGCCCGGTGGGCGACCGTTTCGATCCGGTGGGCGATTCCCGGCGCGCCTACGCCAACGATCTGCAAAGCGCCGATATCGCCCGCGAGCAGGACAAGCTGCGCTGGGCCGATACCGTCATCTTCCAGTTTCCGATGTGGTGGTTTTCCATGCCGGCCATTATGAAAGGCTGGGTTGAACGGGTCTATGCCTTTGGCTTCGGCTACGGCGTCGGCGAACATTCCGACGTGCGCTGGGGAGACCGCTACGGCGAGGGCACGCTGGCCGGCAAGCGCGCCATGTTGGTGGTGACGGCCGGCGGATGGGCGTCGCACTACGGCCCGCGCGGCGTCAACGGCGCTATCGACGACCTGCTGTTCCCCATTCAGCATGGCATCCTGTACTACCCCGGCTTCGATGTCCTGCCGCCGCTGGTGGTCTATCGCGCCGAGCGCATGGACGATGCCCGGTTCTCCGCCGTGTGCGAAGAATTCGCAGAGCGGCTCGACACGCTGGCGCAAACCGCGCCGATACCGTTCCGTCCTCAGAACGGCGGCGACTACGACATCCCCGCCATGACATTGAAAGCCGATGTGGCGCCCGGGCTGTCGGGCCTTGCGGCGCATCTCGCTTCAACGGACGCATGGCCGGCGCCTCGTGTGGAATGACGGTCAGCGGAACGTGGCGAGATATTTCGGCGGCACTGTTATGTCATGCAGTCCGCCGGAGAAGGCCGCGACGATCAGCGTGGCGGCCGCGAAGCCGCCCGCCGCCAGCAGCACCTTGGCGATACGCAGCGTCCCAGCGCTCAGGCGATCATGCGCCAGCCAGTGCAGCGCCCGCGCCAGATGGACCGTGACCGCCAGCACGGCGAGGAAGTAGTAGGGCATGAAGAAGTAGCGATACGGCGGCACGTGCATGCCGGCTGCGGCGTAGTAGAAGTTCGTGTCAAGCCCGAACCGCATGCGCCCGGCCAGCACCGCGCCCACGTGCACCGGCAGGAAGAACGCCAGGTACAGTCCTGAACCGAGCTGCAAGAGGTCCAGTCCCTGATACCGGTCGCGCCAGCGGCGGCGGACGAAGGTCAATCCGCTGGCAACCTGGCTGGCGGCGCACAGCAGCAGGACGACTTCAATCACGCGGTTGCGGTACACCACGCGATACGCGTCCATGAAGCGGATATGGGCCTCCGGGCCGCCGATCGCCAGCAGGTGGTTGAACAGGTGCAGCGCCAGGAAGGCGCCCAGCACGCAGGCTCCGATGCGATGGACCTTGTGCAGCATGCCGCTTACTCGACCCGATCGCGCAGCCGCATGCGCAAGCCCACCGGCGACATCGTGAAGGCCATCAGCTCGTCCGGCTCCTTGCCGTCCACCGTGTCGAGCGAGGCGATGTCGAAGCTGTTGAGCAGCATCGCGCTGGCCAGCTTGATCTCCAGCAGCGCCAGATAGCGCCCGGGGCAGGTGCGCACGCCCGCGCCGAACGGCATCGACACATGCTTGTTCATCGCGCCGTCGCCTTTCCGCAGCCAGCGTTCGGGATCGAACTGGTTGGCCTGCGCCACATGGCTATCGTTCACGCTGTCGTTGCGCATCACGCACCACACCATGCCGCCCTTGGGTATCCGCACGTCGCCGACCACGCTGTCGCGCAAGGCCTCCAGCGGCAGGAACGGCGCCACGGGCTTCAGGCGCATGGCTTCCTGCGCGCAGGCGTCCAGATAATCCAGCGCGTCCATCTGCTCGATGCTGAATGCCGCCGTGTCGGGCGCGACGCGCTGCACTTCTTCGCGCGCCTTGCGCAGCGCGGCCGGATTCTTTTGCAGCAGGTACAGCATCCACGCCAGCGTGTTGCTGGTGGTGTCCTCGCCGGCCAGCAGCAGCGTGGTGACGTTGCCCGCCACAGTGATGTCGTTGACGCCGCTGTCGCCCTCGTCGGCCGCGCAGATCATCGCCTCCAGCAGGTTGGCGGGATGCCCGCGCCGGTGCGGCTCGGCCGAGAGCCGGGCGCGCGCGGTGGCGATCAGTTGGTCGACCGCCTTGTCCAGTTGCCGCACGCTCTCGTCCAGGCGGCGGTCGCGCGGCAGCTTCACGTAGCGCCAGTACGGGAACAGCGCGAACGAGCGGCGCGACACCTCGGGCAGGATGGCGTCCATGTGGCGCTGGATCACGTCCTCGCCGCCGTCGATGGTGTTGACGTCGGTGCCGAAGGCCAGGCCGGCGATCACGTCGACGCTGAAGCGCTTCAGGTCCTCGGTCAGGTCGATGGCGCTGCCGTCGCGCGCGGCCTGGCGCCAGCGCTGCTGCAACCGCAGGCCGACCTTCACCAGCGATGGGAAGTAGGCCTTCACCGCGTGCGGCGCCAGCGCGGTCATCACCATGCGGCGCTCGTTGCGCCACGCCGCGCCTTCGGCCAGGAACAGACCCGGACGGCCGCCCATTTCATTCGACACCTCGGCCGTGATGGAAGGGCGGCGGAAACCGTCAGGACGGTCGCGCAGCACGGCGTTGACCAGCTCATGCCCGGCCAGCACCACCATGGGCACGTTGCCGATGTTGATCTTGAATACGGGGCCATACTGCTTGCTCCATTCCTCGACATCGCGATGGATGCTATCGAGCCGCATGTTCGGCAGGTTGCCCAGCAGCGGCCAGGGGCGAGGTCCCGGCAGGCTCTCGACGGTGCGCAGGGTGGGGGCGGCGGTGATGGCGTGTTCCATGTCGGCTTCCTTGAGTGACGATAGCGTCACTATGCCGTGCCGCCGCCGGCCCGTATTGAACGTTTGCGACAGCTTTGGTATAAACTTTGCAAATGTCCGACACCGAACCATCCCTGACGCGCCTGATCGTGCCGCCCTTCGCGCTGGCTTCCTGCGTGCGCGCCTGCGTCACGCGCAGCACGGTGGAGCGGCCGCTGACCGATCCGGCCGACCGTTTCAATCACTACCCCGCCACGCCGCATTGCTCGATCACCTGGTTTATCGAGGGCGAGGCCGAGGTGGTGCAGCCGCCGGGGATGCCGAAGGCCGCGATCCGCGCGGTGTTCGTCGGCCCGCAGACGCGGCCCATGGCCACCTACAATCCGGGCCCGGTGCGGATGCTGATGGTGTGTTTCTATCCGCAGGCCATGCACGCGTTGAGTGGCCTGGACGTGCCGGCCTGGGTCAACCGCTGGGACGCGGTCGACCGTGTGCTGGGGCCGGAGTGGCAGGCGATGTCCGACGCGGTGCTGGCCGCCGCCGCCGACGACGCGCGGCTGGCGGTGCTGGAAGCATTCCTGACGCCGCGCTGGCAGGCCGCGCGTCCCGGCGGGCCCGGTGCGACGGCGGGCGACTGGGTGCGCCACCTGGCGTGGCAGGTGGCCGACACCGCGCTTGGCCGCGGCGTGCGCAGCATCGAGCGCCACATCAAGGCGCGCGCCGGCCAGCCGATGCGCAAGCTGCTGCGCCTGCAGCGCGCCGAGCAATCCTTCTTCGACGCCCGCGACGAGTTCCTGGCCGGACGGGTGGTGTGGTCCGACGTGGCCGCGCGCGGCGGCTATGCCGACCAGGCGCACTTCTGCCGCGAAGCGCGCGAGATCACCGGCCATAGTCCGCACGAGCTGGCGCGCATGCTGAAATCCGAAGACGAAAGCTACTGGATCTACCGCATCTGGACCTGATCGGACAGGCCGCGCCGGGTCTTCAGCTCTTCCCAGGCGGTGACCAGCAGGCAGGTGATCAGCAGCACGCTGTACTCCCAGCCGCCGGTGCCCGGCCCGACCACGAAGAAGCCGTTGTGGCGGTGGAACAGGATGATGCCGGTGGTGTAGATGACGGTCAGCGCCGCGCACACCGGCAAGGTCAGCAGGCGCAGCGCCAGCAGCACGGTGCCCACCGTCTCGGTCAGGTTGACGGCGTAGGCCAGCCAGGTGCCGCTGCCGTGCGGGAAACCTTGCTCTTCCAGGATCTGGCCGAGAATGGGGCTGCTGCCCTCGTAGAAGCGGTAGGCCCCGTGGGTGAACAGGATGGCGCATAAGACCAGCCGCAGCAGATCGGTGCCGGCGCTGGCACGTGTGAAGATTTTCATGGCTCTCCGGGAATATGGTTATTTTTGCATGACCCCAGCCACTCTAGCACAGCCCCGCCGCGCCGGATATCAGGCCGGCAGCAGCGCCTCGGTGCGGTTGCGGCCGTTGCGCTTGGCGAGGTAGAGCGCGCGGTCGGCCGCGCCGATCAGCGCCTCGATGCCGGCCGGCGCGTCCACCCGCTGCGTGGCGATGCCGATGCTGACCGTGACCTGCTGCCCGGCGTCGCTGTTGCGCTCGTGCGGAATGGCCAGCTCCTGGGTGCGGGCGCGGATCGCCTCGGCCATCAGGGTGGCCTGCTCGACGTCGGTCTCGGGCAGGATCATGGCGAACTCCTCGCCGCCGTAGCGCGCCATCAGGTCGCACGGCCGCCTGAGCATGGACGCCAGCGCGGCCGCCACCTGGATCAGGCACTGGTCGCCCTTCTGGTGGCCGTAGTGGTCGTTGTAGGCCTTGAAATGGTCGATGTCGATCATCAGCAGCGACAGCGGCGTGCCGCCGCGCTTGGCGCGCCGGTGTTCCTTCTCCATCGCCACGTCGAAGTGGCGGCGGTTGGCGATGCCGGTCAGGCCGTCGGCGAAGGTCTGGGTGCGCAGCACCATGGCCTGCTCGCGCAGCAGCTTCTCGCGGGCGACCGCGATGCTGACATCGTTGATCTGGATGAGGCAATGGCGCGCCGCGCCCTCGACCGCGATCGGCCGCACCTCCACCGCCTGCTGGATGCGCTCGTTGCGGGCGGCCGCCGCCGGGCTGGCGTACAGCGCGAACGGCGCCTTGTTGAGCGTTTGCGACAGCAGCGACGGGAAGTTGTTGTACAGCGCGTGTTGGATCGCCGACTCGACGCGGCCGCCGCGCAGGCCGGGACAGACGGCGAAGAAGTCGGCGCCGATCACCTTGTCGTGGCCCAGGCCGGAATGCTTGATCATCCACGCGTTCCACAGCACCACGCGCCGTTCGCCGTCGAGCACGATGGCGCCCAGGTTCACCGCGCACAGCACGCTGTGCAGCAGGTGCAGGCGGTGCGCTGCGGTGAGCTTGTTCATCATGCCTGGCCCATCGCGCGGGCGATGTAGAGGTTGATCTGCTCCTTGAGGTCGTGCAGCGCCGAGACGTCCAGCACGAAGGCGACGTAGCCGTGGATCTGGTGCTTCTCCAGCAGGAAATCGATGTGCAGCATCAGCACCACGGTGTCGGCCTGGCTGCCTGAGGCGATCAGGATCTCGTCGCTGGTGCCGACGTGGTACGCGGGCAGCGAGCCCTGCAGCTCGCGCTGGAAGATGTTGGCCAGCGTGCCCACGCAGGAGTTGAGGATGATGTTGCCGATCTCGCACATGGCCTCCTGCTCCATCTCGGTGAGCTCCTTCTGCGACACCGCCTCGCCCACCATCAGGCGCACGATCTCCAGGCTCTTATCCTCGGGGAACATGAGGATGGCCTCGGTCGAGAACGCGCCCTCGTAGTGCTGGCTGACGCCGCAGATGGCGCCGGCCGGCTCGGCCGATTTGCCGTCGAGCAGGCGCGCGGCCTCGGCGCGGTTGATGAAGCTCACCGACGGCACCGACATGTGCACCGCCTCGTTGACGATGGCGCTCATCGACGACGCGGCCTGGCCGACGCCGATGTTGAAGATCTCGATCAGCGCGTCGTTCTCCAGCTCGGACAGGGAGAACATGATCAGGCCGCTTCCAGCGTGGACAGCAGTTGCGCGATGCGGGCCTCGGTGATGGGTTTTTCCATGAAGCCTATGCCCAGCAGCGTGGCGCGTTCGCGCGTGGCGGCCTGCACGTTGGCGGTCAGCAGCGAGATCGGGATGGCGGGCAGTTCCTGGCGCAGCTGCTCGGCGGCGGCGATGCCGCCCATGCCGGGCATGTTGACGTCCATCAGGACCAGGTCCGGCCCGACCGCGCGCGCCTTGACCAGCGCCTCCTCGCCGGTGGCCGCCTCCTCGACGATCCAGTCGGCGTGCAGCGCGCCGATGTACTGGCGCGCCATCAGGCGCGATACGCGGCTGTCGTCGACAATCAAGACTGTTTTCGTAGGCGTCATGTCTCATCCCCCCGCAATCGTTATTGGGCGCTGCGTTGCAATCATTCTCGCATATCCGGCCGCGTCGCTGGCGACCAACGTTGCTTGTCCGCTGCGCTTGTGCGAGTCTGCGACACCGGCGCCCGCCGCGTGTTGTCCGTGCGCAATTTTTGGCGGAAAAGCGGGGCGGGCGGGGGCGATCCGTTAAAATAGCGGGATTGAATTCCCCTCTCTTATAGAAACATCATGACCCAAGACGAACTGAAACAAGCCGTAGCCCGCGCCGCCATCGATTACGTGGTGGACAACGAGATCATCGGCGTCGGCACCGGCTCCACCGCCAACTTCTTCATCGACGAGCTGGCCAAGATCAAGCACCGCATCAAGGGCACGGTGGCCTCGTCCGAAGCGACCGCGGCGCGCCTGCGCGGCCACGGCATCGAAGTATTTGACCTGAACGACGTCGCCGAGATCGCCGTCTACATCGACGGCGCCGACGAGATCACCAGGACCGGCGCCATGATCAAGGGCGGCGGCGCGGCGCTCACGCGCGAGAAGATCGTCGCCTCGGTGTCCAAGCAGTTCGTCTGCATCGCCGACGGTTCCAAGCTGGTCGACGTGATGGGCAAGTTCCCGCTGCCGGTGGAAGTGCTGCCGATGGCGCGCGCCTCGGTCACCCGCGCGCTGGCCAAGCTGGGCGGCACGCCCAAGCTGCGCCTCAAGCCGGGCACCGACGAGGCCTTCATCACCGACAACGGCGGCGTGATCGTCGACGTGGCCGGTCTGTCGATCACCGATCCGGTGGCGCTGGAACAGCAGATCAACCAGATCGTCGGCGTGATTGCGGTCGGCCTGTTCGCCGCGCGCGGCGCCAACGTCTGCCTGCTGGGCACGGCGGACGGCGTGCAAAAGCTGAGCTTCTGATGAACCGCGGCCGGCCGGTGCTGTGGATGGGTGGCGCGCTGCTGGGCGCCATGCTGCTCAGTTCCTGCGCGTGGATGCCGTCGCTGGGCAAGCCGCGCGACGAAGCCCCCGCGCCACGCAAGCCGGCGCCGCGCACCACGGCCGACGATGGCACGCCGCTGACCTATGTGGACGGCGTGGAAATCCAGAAAGTGCCATTCCGCGCCGGCGTCTCGTCGGCGACGGTGGAGAAGCTGGCCAGGCAGCAGGGCTGCACGGGCGGCTGGGGCGCGGGATTGGTGAGCGAACCGGGACCGGTCGAGGTGTATCGCATGACTTGCGAAAACGGCAAAGTTTTCATGGCTCGATGCGAACTGAAGCAGTGTAAGCCTATGTAATTCCATGCCGGCGGCGGGCGCCGCCGGCGTTTCCAACCTTACTCGGCTGGCGGCACATAGCCTTGTGCGGCGTCGGCGCCGTCGCCGAAGAAGTGTTTCTCCATCTGCGTGGCCAGGTATTTGCGGGCGCGCTGGTCGGCCAGGTTCAGGCGGTTCTCGTTGACCAGCATGGTCTGGTGCTTCAGCCAGGCCGCCCAGGCTTCCTTGGAAACCGATTCATAGATCTTCTTACCCAGTTCACCCGGATACGGTGGAAAGTCCAAACCCTCGGCTTCCTTGTTGAGTTTGATGCATTGAACGGTGCGGGCCATCTGTGTTGCTCCTAAAGCGGTAGGTAAAACGTGATTATAAGGTCTTAATCAAAACCTGGGATTTGCGCTGCCAGTTATACATGCGCTGGCGGTCCTTCGGCAGGGCGTCCACCGTGGCCGGCACGAAGCCGCGCTTCTGGAACCAGTGCGAGGTGCGGGTGGTCAGCACGAACAGCTTCTGGATGCCGATGGCGCGCGCGCGGTTCTCCATGTGCTTGAGGATGCGCTCGCCGTCGCCCTGGGCTTGCACCTCGGGGTTGACGGTCAGGCAAGCCATTTCCGCCATCTTCTGTTCCGGGAACGGGTACAGCGCGGCGCAGCCGAAGATCACGCCATCGTGGTCGATGACGGAGAAGTAGTCGATCTCGCGCTCGATCAGCTCGCGGCCGCGCTTGACCAGCGTGCCGTCCGCCTCCAGCGGCTCGATCAGCTTGATGATGCCGCCGACGTCCTCGATGGTGGCCTGGCGCAGCGACTCCAGGTTCTCGTGCGAGATCATGGTGCCCACGCCATCGTGGGTGAACAGTTCCAGCAGCGCTGAGCCGTCCATGTCGAACGAGACGATGTGCGAGCGCTCAACGCCGTTGTTGCAGGCCTTGACGCAGTGTTTCAGGTAGAAGGCGGTGGCGTCCGGCAGGAAGCCGGCCTGCAGCACGGCCTCGGCCTGGTGCGAGGACAGCTCGCGGATCTCGGCGCCGCCGGCGTCGGTCATCATGCCGGTCTCGGTGATGAAGATCAGCTTGTCGGCGTGCAGGGCGATGGCGGTGCTGCAGGCCACGTCCTCCATGGTCAGGTTGAAGGCCTCGCCGGTGGGCGAGAAGCCCAGCGGCGACAGCAGCACCAGGCCGTCCGAGCCGAGGATGGAGTGGATCGTCTCGGCGTCGACCTTGCGGGTGATGCCGGTCAGCTCCAGGTCGACACCGTCGATCACGCCCAGCGGACGGGCGGTGATGAAGTTGCCGGAAATGATGCGGATCGCCGCGTGCGACATCGGCGTGTTGGGCAGGCCCTGGCTGAAGGCGGCCTCGATGTCCAGGCGCAGCTCGCCGGCGGCCTCCTTGGCGCACTCCATGGCGGCGGTGTCGGTGATGCGCAGGCCGTTGTGGAAGCGGCCCTCGACGTTGCGCAGGGCCAGCTGCTCGGCCACCTGCGGACGCGAGCCATAGACCACGGTGACGTTGATGTCGAGCGCGTGCAGCAGCGACAAATCGTGCGCCAGCACCTGCAGCGCGCCGGCGCTCACGAGTTCACCAGGGAAGGCGACCACGAAGGTCTTGCCACGGAAGGCGTGGATGTACGGCGCGACTGAGCGCAGCCATTGGACGAATTGGGTAGGGTTTTCCATTAGGCGCATTATAATTCGGTGCGCGACTTCCGCGCCAAAACCTTTGTAAAAAACAATGTCAGAAGCTAGCAACAAGTCCAAAGGCGCGTCCAGCACGCCCGCCAGCACGCAGAACGCCCCCTCCCGCGCACCACAAGCGCCCAACGCCCGCCCGGGGCAGGGCCAGCCACGCCCGCAAGGGGAGGCGCGCCCGCGCAGCGGCGAACCGCGTCCAGCCGGCCAGCAGCGCGGCCCGCGCCCGGAGGGGCAGCAGCGTGGCCCGCGTCCGGAAGGCGGCCAGCAGCGCCCGCCGCGTGTGGAAGCGGCCCTCGACGTTGCGCAGGGCCAGCTGCTCGGCCACC
>NZ_BPWJ01000020.1:0-59460 GCF_040362985.1 Duganella caerulea
GTTGTGTCCGTCAGCGAAGAAGAAAGAGTATGAAGCGTTTAGACCGTTTCGTCAACCCCTTCTTTTTCTCCTCACATCACTCAGCAACATGTGCTGTGTTCTGCGAGGGGGAGAACTATAGCAAACGGAAATGAATTCCGCAAGTGCTGCGCCGCAACGCGTGGCCGCCCTTCCCCTATCTCCGCCTCCCATCCCCGTTATTCTGCAGACTGTCGCATGGCATTGGCTGCCATGCCCACAATCCCTTACAGTTGCATCATCCCAATAGCTTTGTCCAATAACAGTTGTTCGCTAAGCTACACTTGCCGCTTGCATGACAATTCATAGAACGAAAGCCTCACATGTTTCCGATGCCTAAAACCCAAGACACCCTGAAAACCGCCGGCGCATGGCTGCACCGCGGTTTCGATGCGACCGCTACCTGGGTTACTCAACTGTCGTGGTGGAAGTTCCTGGTGTTCGCGGTGCTAACGCTGATCGCCGGCTCCATCCTGCAGGACGAGCTGTTCTCGTCCAGCCCGGACGAAGAAGTCGTGATCAAGAACGACAAGCATCCCAAGCGCAAGAACGGCGACACCAATATCCTCATCGACGACAGCGGCATCCACTTCAACCCGCGCGGCAAGATCCGCAACAAGGATACCGACAAGTCCGATAAAAACGATTCCTCCGATTCCAGCAACGAAGACAGTAATTCGCCCCACATGCCGCCGGTAGCCCCTCCGGCCGAACCCGCCGACGCGGCGCCCGCCGCGCCGCCGGCACCTCCGGCCCCGGCCGCTAAAGTGGGCAAGCCAGGCGCCGCATCCGTTCCTGCCCTGCCCACCCTGCCGGGCGAGGAAGTCCACATCGACCTGCCGCCGCAGATCGGCGAAGAGCTGTCGAACGCCATCGAAGAAGCGGTCGACGATGCCGCCGAGCAAAAAGTGACCCGCTACCACCGCCAAGCCTCGACCTGGTTCAAGAGCTTCGTCTCCCTGCTGGTGCTCGCGCTGTTCGGCACCAAGGCGCTGATGGGCGGCAAAAAACGCGCCGAGGCCGAGACCCTGACCGCCAACGCCGCCGTCGAACGCGAATCCATGCAGCGCCAGCTCAGCGAAGCGAAGATGCAAATGATGCAAGCCCAGGTCGAACCGCATTTCCTGTTCAACACCCTGGCCTCGGTCGAGCACCTGATCGAAACCGACCCGCCGCGCGCCTCGGCCATGCAGCGCAGCCTGATCAAATACCTGCGCGCGGTGCTGCCTCAAATGCGCGACAACGCCCTGATCACCAACCTGGGCCGCGAAGCCGACATGGTGGTGGCCTACCTGAACCTGCTGAAAATGCGCATGGAAGAGCGCCTGACCGTCGACTTCGACATCCCCGACGGCCTGCGCACTGCCGCCTTCCCGCCGATGATGCTGCAGTCGATGGTGGAAAACGCCATCAAGCACGGCCTCGAAGCCAAACCCGAGGGCGGCACGCTGAAAGTACGCGCCGACGTGGCCCATAACAAGCTGCGCGTGATCGTCACCGACAACGGCCTCGGCTTCGGCGCCGTGCCCAGCGACGGCACCGGCCTGGGCCTGATGACCATCCGCGAACGCCTGAAACTGCTGCACGGCGACCAGGGCCAGTTGCTGATCGCCGCCAACAGCCCAAGCGGCGTCATCGCCACGATCGAAGTCCCGTACCAGCTGTCCAAATAAGATCGATTGATTATTACAGCGATTCGTTGAATAATTAATTGTTTAAATAATTAACATTGCAGAACACACCCATGCCTACAGCAATTATTGCCGACGACGAACGTTTGATGCGCGACCAACTGCGCATGCGCCTGGGCCAGGTCTGGCCCGAGCTGGAGATCATTGGCGAAGCCAAGAATGGCGACGAGGCGATCGAGCTGGTCGACCAACTCAAGCCGGACTTCACCTTCCTCGACATCCGCATGCCGGGCAAGACCGGCATGGAAGCGGCCACGGTCATCGGCAACAAGAGCCACATCGTGTTCGTGACCGCCTACGACGCCTACGCGGTCGAAGCCTTCGAACGCGGCGCGGTCGACTACGTGCTCAAACCGCCCGAGCAGGAGCGCCTGCAGATCACGGTCGACCGTCTCAAGACCCGCATGAGCAAGCCAGGCGCGGCCGCCGACGTCAACGCCAGCGTGACGGCCATGCTGTCGCAGCTGGCGGAAAAGATCGCCACGCCCAAGCCGACCTATCTGCAGTGGATCCAGGCCAGCATCGGCCAAGACCTGCGCATGATCCCGGTCGAGGAAATCCTGTTCTTCCGCTCGGACGAAAAGTACACCTGCGTGCAGACCGAACGCTACGAGGCGCTGATCCGCAAGCCGGTGCGCGACCTGGCCGAGGAGCTGGACCCGTCGCTGTTCTGGCAGATCCACCGCGCCACGCTGGTCAATGTCAACGCCATCGAGGGCGTGACGCGCGACATCCGCGGCCGCCATCTGGTCATGATCAAGGGCAAACCGGACAAGCTGGAAGTGAGCCGCAGCTTCCTGCACCTGTTCAAGCAGATGTAATACCGCCGCCGACGTCCCGTACGTCTGCGGCATATCAAACCCTAGCCACGCGCTTGCTTTAGTGTGAATCCACGCGGCCGCCGGCCGCATGGAGGCGCGCATGGGTCGAACCCGATCACTACTGTTACTCACGGGCGCCATCGCGCTCGCCAGCCGCCTGTCCTGGCGCATGGGCTGGCAATGCGCGCGCACGGCCACGGCCCACAAGCGCAGCCGCGGCATCATTCAGCACGCCAACGACGCCATCATTTCCACCGACGATCGCCAGCGCATCCTGCAAGCCAATCCCTCGGCGGCCGCCATGTTCGGCACCACGGTACAGGCGATGGAGGGGGCGCCGTTGCAGCAATTCATCCCGCGCGACCAGCGCCTGAGCAACGAGCCGGCCTCCACCCGCTACTTCGGCAATACCGGCATCCGGCTGCGCATGAAAGGCCGCCGCGCCAGCGACTACGCTGTGACCGGGCTCAGGGCCGGCGGCCAGCACTTCCCGCTGGAGGGCTCGATCTCGTCGCTGGCGGAAAACGGCCACCGCATCTACACCATCATCCTGCGCGACATCACCGAGCGCAAGCTGGTGCAGGAGCAGCTGGAACAATCCTACTCGCAGCTGCGCGAGCTGTCGGCCGCGCTGCAGACGATACGGGAAGAGGAACGCAAGCACATCGCCCGCGAGCTGCACGACGACCTGGGCCAGCTGCTGGCGACGCTGCGGGTGGATCTGGCGCTGCTGCAACAACAGCACAACAACGATGCGGCGGCCCGCAAACTCCAGGCCGGCATGGACGAGCTGCTGATGTCGGCGATCACGTCGCTGCGGCGCATCGCCAGCAATTTGCGCCCGCGCGCGCTCGATGAGGGAGGCTTGTATTTTGCGCTGGAGAGCCTGCGGCAGGAGTTCGTCGCGCGCTACGGCATCGCCTGCACGCTGGACGCGAATGAAGAAGACTTGATACTGGACGACGCCTACAGCACGGCCATCTTCCGCATTGCGCAGGAAGCGCTGACCAACATCACCCGCCACGCCGAGGCGAGCAAGGTCATGCTGTCGCTGTACCGCGTTGACGGGCAGCTGAAAATCACCATCCACGACGACGGCCGCGGCATCGCCGAAAAGGATATGGACAAGGCATCGTCCTTCGGCCTGATCGGGATGCGCGAACGCGTCTGGGCACTACATGGCGACATCTCCATCGTCAGCGACGGCGGCACCCGGATCACGATCCGGCTGCCGCTGCCGCCTCAGGAAAACGCCGCCTGATCCCGCTTAGAACGCGTGACGGATGCCGACATTGAAGGCCTTGTCGCCGCTACCAGGTTCGTTGTTGTTACCAACGGTGTAGCCGGCGCCGTTCTTGTTCTTGATCTTGGCGTAGGCGACATACATGCCGGTACGCTTCGACAGCGAGTACAGGTAGCCCAGTGCCCACTGGTCGGCGTCCTGGTTGTTGACGGTCTTGTCGTTCTTGCGGATGTACGAAGCCATGATGGTGCCGCTCGGAGCGACCGGCACTTGCACGCCGATCAGCAGGTCGTTGCTGTCGATGCTGGCTTTAGGCGCCACGGCGTAGCCGTAGGCATTGGCCACCGGCAGTGCCGCGCTGTTCACGCCCTTGTCCGCGCCGTAGGCGAAGAAGGCTTTGACAACCTGGAAGTCGTAGTTGATCGCGAACAGGGTGTTGCGGCCGGTGTCCTGCAGCTTGGCAGGGGTCGCGCCAACAGCGGCGGTGTCGTTGTTGCGGTTGTTGTACACCAGGCGCGCGTTCAGCGGACCGTTGGCGTAGTTCAGGCCGAAGCCGAACTGGCGGCCGGCGGTCGAGCTGCCAGCCTGCTCGCCCAGCGAATACAGGCCGTCGGCGCTGAAGCCTTCCATGACCGGGGTCGAGTACACCAGGGCGTTGCTGGTGCGGGTGTTGGCGCCCGCGGCTGGGAACAGATTCTTGATGCTACCAGCGTAACCAGCGCCGAACGGGTCGGCGACCTGGCTCATGGCGTTGTACAGCATGGTGTATTGACGGCCGATGGTCAGGGTGCCGGCGTCCTTGCTCTTCAGGCCGACGAACGACTGGCGGTTGAACAGCGCGCCATTGGAGTTGTCCAGGGCGCCGTCATCCACTTTCACGCCGGTTTCCAGGGTGAAGATGGCCGACAGGCCGTTGCCCAGGTCTTCTGTGCCGCGGAAGCCCAGACGGGACTGGCCGCCGATACCGCTGGTGACTTTGGTCACGCTGCCTGCGGCGCCGCCGCGCTCGCTGACCAGGCCGGCATCGACCAGGCCATAGATCGTGACATTCGATTGAGCTTGTGCTTGAGCCGCGAAACCGCCGATGATCATTGCTACCAGAGTAAGTTTTTTCACTTGATGTTCTCTACTTGAGGTTGAAAGAAGTAATTGCATGTAATGAATCTACGCGGCGTATCTTGCCTATCAATTACTTCAACAATGTGACATCAACCATTTGTTGTAAATCGGCATCAATATAAAAAAAAGCCGCTGGAGGCGGCTTTAGGGGACTTTAGGTTTAGGGGACTTTATTTCAGCTTGCAACTGAGCAGGTAGTAATACTCCAGCCGCTCGACGCGGATCTGCCGCGCCGACGTGGCGAAGCGCTTGCGCAGCGTGCTGTCGGTCAGGTAGTTCTTCATCACTTCGTAGCGCTGGCCGTCGTCGGCGGTCAGGATCTGGAAAGTGTTGCCTTCCAGGTCGGTGCGCGCGAACACCATGCTGTTGCCATCGACATAAGACTCATCCAGCAGCACCAGCAGCACATCCTTGCCCAGCTTGGCGCGCAGCGTCTTCAGGTATTTTTCCTGGTCTTCGCGCTTGACGTGCGCCCACAGGCCGGCCGCGAACACCGCCGTGTACTTGCCTTCCAGGCCGTCCGGCAGGTCGAAGGCGTCCATCACGCCGAAAGTCACCACGTCCTCGTCCAAGCCACGGGTTTCGGCCAGCGCGATCATTTCCGGGACCAGGTCGGTGGCATGCACCGATTCCGCCACTTCGGCGATCAGGTCGGTCCAGTAAGCGGTGCCGCAGGCCAGCTCCAGGACCTTGTGGCCCTGGAACAGCTCGGCGACCATTTCCTGCAAGTCATCCAGATCGTCGAAGCGCTCTTCCTGCGCGTAGACCTGGTCGTAGTTGTCGGCGTTGACGGCATAAAATTGTGCCAACTGATTGGTAATCATGTCTTACTTTCTAATTTACAGTTCGTAGTGTTCTTTTTCACCGCTCATGGCCTGCTCGATCAACTTGCGGTTGAGCGTAGGCGTCAGCAGTTCAATAAAGGTGTAGATATAGCTGCGCAGGTAAGCCCCCTGCTTGACCGCCACCCGCGACACATTCATGCCGAACAGGTGGCCCACAGGGATAGCGCGCAGGTTCTTGTCGCGCTCGGCGTCGAAGGCCATGCCCGCTATGATACCAATCCCCATGCCCAACTCCACATAAGTCTTGATCACGTCGGCATCGATGGCTTCCAGCAGCACGTCCAGCTTCAGCCCGCGCAGGGAGAAGGCATGGTCGATCTTGCTGCGGCCGGCAAAGGCGCCATCGTAAGTGATAATCGGGAATGCGGCAATTTCTTCCAGCGTGATCTGGCGGGATTTAAGCAGGGGATGGTCGGGCGACACCACCACCACGTGCTCCCATTGATAACACGGCAAAGTTATCAAACCAGTCACGCCGGCGATGGATTCGGTGGCGATGGCCAGGTCGGCCTGGTCGCGCTGGACCATCTCGGCGATCTGCTGGGGATTGCCTTGCAGCAAAGACAACCTTACCTTGGGAAACTTCAGCATGAAGGCCTGCACCACCTTCGGCAGCGTGTAGCGCGCCTGCGTGTGTGTGGTGGCGATGGTAAAACTGCCGCTGTCCTGGGCGGCATATTCCTTGCCGATGCGCTTGAGGCTGTCGATCTCCTGCATAATGAGCTCTACCGATTCCAGCACCAGCCGCCCCGGTTCCGTCAGGCCGCGGATGCGCTTGCCGTGCCGGGTGAAGATATCGACGCCCAGCTCCTCCTCCAGTTCGATAATCGCCTTGGAAACGCCGGGCTGCGAGGTAAACAGCGCCTTGGCGGCATCGGTCAGGTTGTAGTTCTGGCGTACAGCTTCGCGCACGAAGCGCAGTTGGTGAAGGTTCATTGCAGATCCAGGCCCATCATAAATTATTAACGTGCATGCTTATACCCAATACGTATATAAGCAAATAAAGACTAAGTCGTATGGAATAAAGACGAAGTTTATTACTATTAGCGCTAGTTTGGGGGTTCTAGCAAGCGACTATCTAGGAAGAATATGTATCAATACGACCAATATGACCATCTCATCGTCCGCGAACGCATCGCCCAGTACCGGGACCAGGTGCGCCGCCGCCTGTCCGATGAGCTGACCGAAGCCGAATTCCTGCCGCTGCGCCTGCAAAACGGCCTGTACATGCAGCGCCACGCCTACATGCTGCGCATCGCCGTGCCGTACGGCCTGCTGGCATCGAAGCAAATGCGCATGTTCGCGCAGATCGCCCGCAAATACGACCGTGGCTATGGCCACTTCACCACGCGCCAGAATATCCAGTTCAACTGGATCGAGCTGGAACAAACCCCGGACATCCTGACCGACCTGGCCTCGGTGGAGATGCACGCCATCCAGACCTCGGGCAACTGCATCCGCAACACCACCTCCGACCCGTTCGCCGGCGTGGCCGCCGACGAGATCATCGATCCGCGTCCGTACGCCGAGGTGCTGCGCCAGTGGTCCACCTTCCACCCTGAATTCATCGCCCTGCCGCGCAAGTTCAAGGTCGCCATCAACGGCGCCGTCGAAGACCGCGCCGCCATCGCCGTGCACGACATCGGCCTGACCGTGGTGCGCAACGACGCCGGCGAGATCGGCTTCAAGTTCATGGCCGGCGGCGGCATGGGCCGCACGCCCATCCTGGGCAGCGTGATCCGCGACTTCCTGCCATGGCAGCACCTGCTGACCTACACCGAAGCCGTGATGCGCGTGTATAACCAGTACGGCCGCCGCGACAACAAGTACAAGGCCCGCATCAAGATCCTGCTGAAGGCGATCGGCGTCGAGGAATTCACGCGCCAGGTCGAAGCCGAATGGGCGGACCTGAAGGACGGCCCGGAAACGCTGACCGTCGAAGAGATGCAGCGCGTGATCGACTACTTCCAGCCGCCCGCGTACAAGCAGCTGGACGACAGCGACGTGGTCGCGGCGCACGCCGGCAACAAGGCCTTCGCCAACTGGGTCAACCGCAACGTCAAGCCGCACAAGCAGCCCGGCTACGCCGCCGTGGTGCTGTCGCTGAAGAAGACCGGCGTGCCGCCGGGCGACGCCACCGCCGAGCAGATGGACTTCATGGCCGACCTGGCCGACCGCTACAGCTTCGGCGAACTGCGCGTCACGCACGAGCAGAACATCATCCTGGCCGATGTCGAGCAGTCGCAGTTGTACACGCTGTGGGAACAGATCAAGGCCAAGGGCCTGGCCACGCCGAACATCGGCCTGCTGACCGACATGATCTGCTGCCCCGGCGGCGACTTCTGCTCGCTGGCCAACGCGAAATCGCTGCCGATCGCCGCCGCCATCGCGGAGCGCTTCGACAATATCGACTTCCAGCACGACATCGGCGAGATCGAACTGAATATCTCCGGCTGCATCAACGCCTGCGGCCACCACCACGTCGGCAGCATCGGCGTGCTGGGGGTCGACAAGGACGGCAGCGAATGGTATCAAGTGTCGATCGGCGGCGCGCAGGGCAACAACGCCGCCATCGGCAAGATCATCGGACCGTCGTTCTCCGCGCTGCAGATGCCGGAAGTGATAGGCCGCCTGCTGCAGGTGTATGTGCGCGACCGCTACGAAGGCGAGTCGTTCGCCGACTGCGCGCAGCGCCTGGGCGTCGCGCCGTTCAAGGAATTTGTGTACGCCACGCCGATCGTCGAAGCCGGTCGCCTGGTTGGAGAGGATGAATATGTCTGAAGCAGTGAAGAACCTGATCATCAAGGGCCATGAAATCGTCGAAGACGACTGGCAGGTGCTGCGCCTGGCCGAACCGGTCGACGGCGCGCCGAAGCACGACCCGGCCACCGTCGCCGTCCCCGAGGGTAAATTCATCGTTCCGCTGAGCCTCTGGCTGGTGCAGCGCGAGCTGCTGGCCGCGCGCGCCGCCGCCGGCGAGATCGGCGTCTGGATCGCCAGCGACGAGCGCCCGGAAGCGCTGAAGGACGACCTGTCCAAGGTCGCGCTGATCGCCGTCGACTTCCCTAAGTTCACCGATGGCCGCGGCTACTCGATCGCCTACAACCTGCGCACCCGCCTGGGCTGGACCGGCGAACTGCGCGCCATCGGCGACGTGCTGCGCGACCAGCTGTTCTCGATGCGGCGCGTCGGCTTCAACGCCTACGCCACGCGTCCGGACCGCAGCATCCACGATGCGCTGAAAGGCCTGTCCGATTTCTCGGAGACCTACCAGGCGTCGGTGGACCAGAAGGTGCCGCTGTTCCGCCGCCACGCCCGCAATGTCGGCGTCGGCGCCGGCACCAATAACGACGGCTTCGGCATCTGAGGGAGCGGCGATGAGCGACATGAACAAGCTGATTGCGGACACCCGCGCCACGCTGGACCGCATCGTCAAGGACCACAGCCCGGCGGTCTTCGCCTCCAGCCTGGCGGCCGAAGACATGGTGCTGACCGATTTGATCCTGAAATCCAAACTGGATATCGGCATCTTCTCGCTCGAAACCGGACGCCTGCATCCCGAGACGCTGGCCATGCTGGACCGCGTGAAGGAGCACTACGACGGCTACGAGATCGCGCTGTACAAGCCGCAGCCAGAAGCGGTCGACGCCTACGTCGCGCAGAATGGCTTGAACGCCTTCTACGACAGCGTCGAGATGCGCCGCGAGTGCTGCCGCATCCGCAAGGTCGAGCCGCTGGGGCGCGCCCTGGCCGGCAACAAGGCATGGGTGACCGGCCAGCGCCGCGCGCAATCGGCCACCCGCACCTCGCTGATGGTGGAGGAGGACGATCCGGCCCACTTCATGACCAAGTTTAATCCGCTGGCCGACTGGTCGGAGCAG
This sequence comes from Duganella caerulea, assembly GCF_040362985.1. Lineage (NCBI taxonomy): Bacteria > Pseudomonadati > Pseudomonadota > Betaproteobacteria > Burkholderiales > Oxalobacteraceae > Duganella > Duganella caerulea. The sequence goes on from NZ_BPWJ01000020.1 coordinate 9,619, forward strand.
GACGTCTGGAACTACATCCGCGACAATAACGTGCCTTACAATGCACTGCACGACCAGGGTTATCCATCGATCGGCTGCGCACCCTGCACGCGCGCCATCGAACCGGGCGAAGACGTCCGCGCCGGCCGCTGGTGGTGGGAGAATCCGGACTCGAAGGAATGCGGCCTGCACATGGTCGATGGCAAACTGATACGCATTAAATCCGTGGCGGCTTGATTAGCAAGCGCCCCACAAAAGAATAGGCATAGTCCATGAACGCTATTGTTGAAAACCCCGCCGCGCATGCAACGCAAATGAACTCGCGCCACCTCGACGCACTGGAATCGGAAGCGATCCACATCATGCGCGAAGTGGCGGCCGAATGCAGCAACCCCGCCCTGCTGTTCTCGGGCGGTAAGGACTCGGTGGTCCTGCTGCGCATCGCGGAGAAGGCTTTCCGTCCCGGCAAATTCCCCTTCCCGCTGGTGCACGTCGATACCGGCCACAATTTCGAGGAAGTCATCACCTTCCGCGACAAGCGCGTGGCCGAACTGGGCGAACGCCTGATCGTCGGCTCGGTGGAAGAGTCGATCAAAAAAGGCACGGTGCGCCTGCGTAATCCGCAAACCGATTCGCGCAACGCCGCGCAGGCGGTGACGCTGCTGGAGACCATTGCCGCACACGGCTTCGACGCCTGCATCGGCGGCGCGCGCCGCGACGAAGAGAAGGCCCGCGCCAAGGAACGCATCTTCTCCTTCCGCGACGAATTCGGCCAGTGGGATCCCAAATCACAGCGCCCGGAATTGTGGGACCTGTATAACACCCGCGTCCATCCGGGCGAGAACATGCGCGTGTTCCCGATCTCGAACTGGACCGAGCTCGATGTGTGGCAGTACATCGCCCGCGAAAAGCTGGAGCTGCCGCCAATCTACTTCGCCCATGAACGCCAGGTCATTCCGCGCAACGGCCTGCTGGTGCCGCTGACCGACCTGACCCCGGCGCGCGAAGGCGAAACCGTCGAGACCCAAGTGGTGCGCTTCCGCACCGTCGGCGACATCTCCTGCACCTGCCCGGTGTCGTCGGATGCGGCCACGGTGGAGCAGATCATCGCCGAAACCGCGGTCACGCAAATCACCGAACGCGGCGCCACCCGGATGGACGACCAGACCTCCGAAGCATCGATGGAAAAACGTAAAAAAGCAGGATACTTCTAAATGAACGCACTGAATGAGAATCTGACTGAACGCGGCCTGCTGCGCTTCATCACCGCCGGTTCCGTCGACGACGGCAAATCCACGCTGATCGGCCGCCTGCTGTTCGACAGCAAAGGCATCTTCGCCGACCAGCTGGACGCCATGTCGCGCTCCAAGCACAAGCGCACCGTCGGCGAAGCGGTCGACCTGTCGCTGCTGACCGACGGCCTGGAAGCCGAACGCGAACAAGGCATCACCATCGACGTGGCCTACCGCTACTTCGCCACGCCCAAGCGCAAGTTCATCATCGCCGACACGCCGGGCCACGAGCAGTACACCCGCAACATGGTCACCGGCGCTTCGACCGCCGACGCCGTCATCATCCTGATCGACGTGTCGAAAGTGAAGTTGCGCGAGGACGGCGGCGTGGACCTGCTGATCCAGACCAAGCGCCACTCGACCATCGCCCACCTGCTGCAGATCGAGCACGTGATCGTCGCCGTCAACAAGATGGACCTGGTGAACTACGACCAAGCCATCTACGACCGCATCGTCAAGGCCTACGGCGAGTTCGCCGCGAGCCTGGGCCTGAAGGACATCACGCCGATTCCGCTGTCCGCCCTGACCGGCGACAACGTGGTCGACGCCAGCGAGAAACTGAGCTGGTACAAGGGCCCGACGCTGATCGAGCTGCTCGAATCGCTCTCCGTCTACGAAGAATCGCACAACGCGCCGTTCCGCTTCCCGGTGCAGTTGGTGGCGCGCCACAACGGCCACGAAGCCAACGACTTCCGCGGCTACATGGGCCGCATCGAAGCCGGCAAGGTATCGGTCGGCGACAAGCTGGTGGTGCAGCCGTCCGGCCAGAGCGCGACCGTCAAGGACATCGTCACGCTGGAAGGTTCGCACCAGTCGGCGGTGGTCGGTCAATCGGTCACGCTGCTGCTGAACGAATACCTGGACATCTCGCGCGGCGATTTGCTGGCCAGCGCGACGCAACCTGCCACCCTGCTCAAGCAGCTGAAGGCGGACGTGTGCTGGATGTCCGACGAGCCGCTGGACCAGCGCCGCAAGTACTGGATCAAGCACGGCACCAAGCAGACCTCGGCCAAGATCACCGGCATCGACTCGCTGTTGGACATCAACACGCAGCAGCGCCACAGCGCCGAAGGCCTGAAGCTGAACGACATCGCCCGCATCGGCCTGACCGTGCAGCAGCCGCTGGCGGCCGACGCCTACGACGACATCCGCGCGACCGGCGCCTTCATCCTGATCGATGAAGTCACGCACCAGACGGTGGCGGCGGGCATGATCCGTCTCGGCGAGTAATCCAGATGGCATCCCGCGGAAAAGTCTACCTGATCGGCGCCGGCCCCGGCGCCCAGGACCTGATCACGCTGCGCGGCGCGCGCCTGCTGGCGCAAGCCGACGTGGTGATGCACGACGCGCTCGTGACCGCGGAGATGCTGGAACTGTGCCCTCAAGCCGAAAAAATCCTGGTCGGCAAACGCTACGGCCAACTGTCGACCGCACAGCAGTTCATCAACAAGCAGATGGTGGACTACGCGCATAAGGTCCCGCTGGTGGTGCGCCTCAAGGGCGGCGACCCGATGCTGTTCGGCCGCGCCGACGAGGAACTGCGCGCGCTTGAAGAAGCCGGCATCGAAGTCGAAGTCGTCCCCGGCATCACCACCGCGCTGGCCGCGGCGGCGGCCAGCAAGCAGCCGCTGACCAAACGCGGCGTGGCGCGCAGCGTCGCCTTCTTCACCTCCTCGACCGCGCCGGAGCACTCGACGCACGACGCCATCCCGGACACCGACACGCTGGTGCAGTACATGGGCGGCCGCGAAGCCACCGCCACGGCGGAACGCCTGCTGGCGCAGGGCCGCCGTCCCGATACGCCGGTGGTTGTCATCGAAAACTGCAGCCGTCCGGACCAGCGGATCCGCCGCCTGACCGTCGCCTCGCTGGCGCAGGGCCTGGGCGCGGCCCACGGTCCCGTGCTGGTGATGCTGGGCGAAGCGATGACCACCCGCTCCCACCAGAACATCGAACACCCCCAACTCCCTTCAGCTGCAGAGCAACTGCGCGCCTGATCCGTAATAGAATGTCCATACACACCAACCGAGGTAGCGATGGACAAAGTTCAAGAAGTACTGGAACGCGCGTGGAAGGCCCATTCCGAGGGCGCCTTCGATAGCGCGCTGGCCGACTATATCTGGCTGTTCGACGCCAGCGCGGCCGATGCCGACAGCGCGTCGCTGCGCCTTTCCTACATCCTGAGCGCCTGGGCCAAGCTGGCGGAAGAGCACCTGCCGGCACGCCACGCGCTGGTCGAGCTGCGCGACCGCGACAGCCGGCGCCTGCTGGCGCAAGCCGGCGATGCCAATGCCAACGTCGACGCCGCCGCGCTGTTCAACGACATCCGCGCCATCAACGACAAACTGGGCGACCTGCAAAACACCTGGCATCTGTTCCAGCAACTGCCGGAAGCGCTGGCCGCGCAATGCGCCCGCTCGGCGCTGCCGTCGCTGATGGTGTGCGGCGACTACGCGCTGGCCAGGCACCATTTCCCGCATCCGGAGCAGCACCTGGCGCAGGCGGCCGCCCTGCTCAACGAACGGCGCGCCGGCCTGAACGTGCTCACCACCGAGGGCATGCACGCGCTGCTGGCCGAGGTGTACAACTATGTCACCGAACTGGCGCTGGTACTGGACTTGCTGGCCGGCTGCGGCGATACTGCTGCGGCGGAAGCGGCGCGTGCACAGGCGGTGACGCTGGTGCAGTCGCCCGAAGCGCGCGCCTGCGTCCAGGCGGAACTCGACGCCCCCGGCACGACGCTCGACGCCATGATCGAACTCGAAAACTCATCAGCGACCGAATAGTGAAAACAAACTGCGCCAAGACCCTGCTCCTCCTCGCATTGATGCCGGCCGCCGCCGGCGCCTTCGCCGCCATTCCGACCTACGACTTCAAGATCGTCCACACCTATCCGCACGATCCGCAAGCCTTCACCGAAGGCCTGCTGTACCGCGACGGATTCCTGTACGAGAGCACCGGCCTGAATGGCAAATCGTCGATCCGCAAGGTAGAACTGGAGACCGGCAAGGTCCTGAAGACCAAGGACATCCCGCCGCAGTACTTCGGCGAGGGGCTGACGGTATGGAAGGACACCTTGGTCGGCCTGACCTGGCAAACGCAGACCGGCTTCGTGTTCGACCTCGCCACCTTCGAGATGCGCGGTCAGTTCGCCTACCCGGGCGAAGGCTGGGGCCTGACGCAGAACGGCAAGGAGTTGATCATGAGCGACGGCACGGCCACGCTGCGCTTCCTCGACCCCAGGACCTTTCTTGAAGTGCGCCGCGTGAAGGTGACGGCGGACGGAATCCCGGTCGACCAGGTCAACGAGCTGGAAGTGGTGGGCGACGAAATCTACGCCAACCTGTGGCACACCAACACCATCGCCCGCATCGACCCGGCCAGCGGCAAGATCACCGGCTGGATAGACCTGGGCAAGCTGTACCCGGCCGCCGGCAAAGGCCTCAACGGCGAGAACGTCATGAACGGCATCGCCTGGGACGCCGAGAAAAAGCGCCTGTTCGTCACCGGCAAGCTGTGGCCCAAGCTGTACGAGATCAAAATCGTACCTAGGAAGTAAACAGCGCGATCAATTCGTCGGCCACCGCTCGCACCGGCGCGGCACGCCGCACATCCTCATGCATGACGATCCAGAGCTTGCGCCTGACCGGGCAGGCCGGCGAGTCGATGGCGACCAGGCCGCCACGCTGCATCGCGGACAAATATTCGGGCAGCACCGCGACCCCGCAGCCGGCCAGCGTGGCCTGGTACAAGGCGCCCAGGTCGTTGGAGCGCAGGCAGTAGCGGCGCCCGTCGCGTATCTTCTCCAGCCATTGCTGCTGCGGCGTGTCCTGCATCAGCTCATCGTAGCCGGCGAACTCCCATTGCTCCGGTGTGCGCGCAGCCAGATAGTCCGCGCTGGCATACAGGCGATACGCCACCGTCGTCAGCGCCCGCACCACCAGCCCCGGAGCGTCGGGGCGCCTGAAGCGCAGCGCGATGTCCGATTCGCGCCGCATCAGGTCCGTCTCGCGCGACTCGCCGCGCAAATCCAGTTCGATGCCAGGCAGGCGCATTAACGCAGGCTTCAGGCGCGGCGCCAGCAGGTAGGCCGCCAGCGCCGGCGGTGCCGATACCCGCACTTTGCCGTTCAACTGGGCGGCGCCGCTGGCCGCCCGCATCAGGCCGTGCAGGCTCTCTTCCATCATGCGCGCGTGCGGCACCAGCGCCCTGCCGGCCGCCGTCAGCGACCAGCCCCTGGGAAAACGGTCGAACAGCGTCACCGCCAACGCCGCCTCAAGCGCGTCGATGCGCCGGGCAACGGTGGTGTGTTCGACGCCGGCCGCACGCGCGGCGCCGCTCAGCGTGCCGGCGTCGTGCAGCGCAAGGAAGTAGCGGAGGTGGTCCCAGTCTGGTTGGCTCATTGTGCAATTATGCACACATATTGGGCGGATTTCGCCAATTTCGCTCGGATGGTTTTGCCGCTATCGTGACCGTATCGCCACCAGGGAGACCGCCATGAAACTGCTGAACCGACTATTTTGCCTCGTCATGTGGGTGCCGGCCACACAGGCCGCCGGCGCCGCGCCGGACTGTCCGCTGGCCGGCACCTGGACGCTGGTCGCCGCCGACCAGCTGCTGCCGGACGGCAGGCGTGTGCGCGACTATGGCGAAGCGCCCGCCGGCCTGATGATGATCGACCGGCAGGGCCGCTACAGCGTGCAGATCTACCGCTCCGGCCGGCCGCGCTTCGCCGGCGGCGACAAGAAGAGCGGCACGCCGGCCGAATTCGAGGCTGCCGTTCTCGGATCGAGCACGCACTTCGGCACCATCGCCGTCGACAGCGATGCGCGCACGCTGACCTTCAGTATCGCCAGCGCGGCCTTTTCGAATTGGGAGGGAACGCAGCAGAAGCGCAGCTACGAATTGAACGGGGATGAACTCAGCTACCACGTGCCGGCCAGGCCGGACGGGCATATTCCGCTGTCAGTCTGGCGCCGCCTGCGCTGACAGGGAGTCCACGCAATAATCGGCCAGCGCATTGAGCACGGCGGCGTTCTCGCCGGCCGCCTCCACCACGTTGATGCCAACTTGCGGATGATCGATGCGCAACTGGTCGATCATCAGCGGCAGGTCGCGCAGCACATGGCCGCCCTGCCCCAGGAACACCGGCACCACGGTGATCTGCGTGATGCCTTCGGCGGTCAGCTCGGCCACCAGCGCCGGCAGCTGAGGCGTCATCAGCTCAAGGAAGGCCAGCGACACCCGCACCCCGGGCGTGCGCGCCTGCGTCAACTCGCGCAGCCGCTCGAACGGCGCCGCCCAGGATGCGGCGCGGGCGCCGTGCGCGAAAAGGATCAGGGCTTGCTTGGTCATTGCTAATGTCGCTCCACCCACCACAAGGCCCCCAGGGCCAGCAGCAGGAATAATATACTTGGCGCGATCGCCGTGACGATCGCCGGGAAGGCGCTCAGCATGCCCAGGTGGGAGAACAGGGAGTTCACCAGCTGGAAGCTGACACCGATCATGATACCGACAAAGATCTTCAAGCTCACGCCGCCGCTGCGCGTGTGCAGGTAGCCGAACGGCAGCGCCAGCGCCATCAGCACGAAGATGGCCAGCGGGTCGAACAGCTTTTTCCAGAACGCGATCTTGAAGCGCTCCGTCTCCTGCTTGTTCTCCTGCAGGTGGCGGGTGTAGACGGCCAGCTCGTTGGCCGACATGCGCTCGGGGTCCGAGCCGGCCACCGACAGGATCTTCGGCGTGACCTCGGACAGCAGGTCCTTGGTGGCGCTGTGGCGGGTTTCGATCAAGCTGGTGTCCTGGGCGAAGTTGTTGGCCAGGTTAGCCTCGCTGCCCGGCTTGAGCAGCGCTGGATTGGTGAAGATATTTTCCGTCACGTCCGACAGCTGCCAGCTGTTGTTGCCCTTGAAGGTGCCCATCTTGGCCAGCGTGATCGAGCGCAATCGGAAGCTGGTGTCGAATTCGTACAGCTTGACGTCGACCAGCGTGCCATCCGGCTGCACCTGGCGCACGTTGAAGAAGCGCGAGCCGGTCACGGTCCCGCTCATGCCGTCCGACTTGACGATGTCCTTGGTCCATAGCCCGGAGCGGAACTCCGACGAGATCGCGGCGCCGCGCGCGCTCAACTTGATTTTCTCCGCCAGCGGCGCGGTGCGTGGCGCCACCAGCTCGCCGAAGATGAAGGTGACGATCACCAGCACGAAGCCGATCTTGGCCAACATCCAGCCCACCATCCCGGTCGACATGCTGGCCGCGCGCATGATGGTGAACTCGGACGTCGCCGCGAACTGCGCCATGGTGTAGATGGTGCCGATCAGCGCCGCCAGCGGCATCACCTCGTACACGTGGGCCGGCAGGCGCACCAGCACATACAGGAAGGCGTACTGGATGGTGTAGCCGTTCTTGCCGACCGACGGCAGCTCGCCCGTCAGGTCGAAGAACGCCTGCAGCGCCAGGAGGGCGACCACCAGGAATGCCACCGCCTGGAAAATCGTGACGGCGAAATAGCGTTGCAGGATCTTCATGGCGATACGGCTTTCTTGTCAGCGGCGCGCGAGCGCTTCAGCGCCGCCAGCAACGCCAGCGGATGGTAACGATGGTTGAGATTGAGGCGCCACGCGAACAGCGCGACCACCAGCAGCATGACAATCAGGTGCAGCGGCCACCAGGACAGCGCGAAAACCGATTTGCCCTGCTTGACGTTGGCCTCCACCAGCTTGACCAGATTGCTGTAGCTGAAGAAGATCAGCACCGCGATGATCAGGTTGGCCGAGCTGCCCGCGCGCGGATTGACAAAGCCCAGCGGAATCGCCAGCAGTATCAGCACCAGGCAGGTGACCGGCGAGGCGATGCGCCACAACAGCTCCGCGCGGCCGGCCGGCGTGGCGTCGTTAAGCAGATCCATGATCGGCACGGCGGCGACATTGCGCTCGGACTCCAGGTCCTGGGTCTGGTTGGTCACGCGCATGCTGTAGCTTTCGAACTCCATGGTCTGGAAGTCCGACTGGCCGGGCGTGCCCTGGTAGCGGCGGCCGTTCTTGAGCACCAGATAGCGTTCGCCCTTGGCGCCGGTGTTGACCACGCCCTCGCGCGCGACGATGACGGCGGTGCCGTGTTCGTCGATCGTGTTGACGAACACGTTCTGCACCACGGCGCTCTTGCCGGCCACGCCCTCAACGAAGAAGATGCGGTTGGCCGACGCCGATTCCTTGAACTGGCCCGGCGAAACCTTCTGCAAATCCTCGCGCTTTTCGAAGCGCTCCACGTACTCCGAGCTTTTCTGCTTGGCCCACGGCGTGGCGATGAAGCTCAGGGCCGCGGTGGCCAGCACCAGCGGCAGGCCGAAGACCAGCACCGGCGCGATCCACCGGGTCAGGCTCAGGCCGGAGGCGAACCACACCACCATCTCGGAATCGCGATAGGTGCGCGTGACGACCATCAGCACCGAAATAAAGCTGGTGAGGATCACAAGAGTTGGCAGATAATTCAAGGCTGCGAAGGCGATCAGCGCGAGCACGTCGCCGGAGGCCACCTTGCCGCCGGCGGCCATGCCGAGGACGGTGATCAGGGTCCAGGTGACGCAGATGCTGAACAATACGGTGAAGGTGGCGCCGGCGGCACTTGCCATTTCACGTCTCAAGGCGCGTTGAAAGATCATTCGAAAGTTATAATTCGGTAGTTAAGGGCCTCACTGGGCCACAAGTTTAAATAACAGCCTGACAAACAGGCTGGCAATTCGTACACGACACGGAGAATCAAATGGACTTTAGCATAAAAGCATTCGACACAAAAAACACCATCGCTTCGGCCAAAGCCGGCGTTGTCGCCGTCGCGGTCTTTGAGAACAAGAAGCTGTCGCAGGCCGCCAAGGCGCTGGACGGTTCCGGTGAAATCACGGCTGCGCTGAAGTCCGGCGACATCTCCGGCAAGGCCGGCACCACCCTGCTGCTGCGCGGCGCGAAAGGCGCGAGCGCCGAGCGCGTGCTGCTGGTGGGCCTGGGTAGCGACGATGCCGTCAGCGAGAAGAATTTCGCCAGCGGCGTGACCGCGGCGCTGAAGGCTTTCTCCGCGCTGGGCGCGAGCGACGCTATTATCGCACTGCCGATGACCGAAGTGAAAGAGCGCGATGTGAATTGGGCGATCCGCTGCGTGGTCCAAAGCGCGCACGAAAGCGTGTTCCGCACCGATGGCCAGAAGAGCAAGAAGGATCCCGCGCCGACCGGCGTGAAGAAAATCGCGCTGGCGGTCCCGAACACCGCCGCCACCAAGCTGGCGCTGGCCCAGGCCGTGGCGATCGCCAACGGCATGGACCTGACCAAGGAACTGGGCAACCTGTCGGCCAACGTCTGCACCCCGACCTACCTGGCCAACACCGCCAAGAAGCTCGGCAAGGACTACAAGTTCGACGTTGAAGTGCTGGACCGCAAACAGCTGGAAGCGCTGAAGATGAACAGCTTCCTGTCGGTGACCAACGGCAGCGAGCAGCCGCCGAAGTTCATCATCCTCAAGCACATGGGCGGCAAACCGAAGGACGCGCCGGTGGTGTTGGTCGGTAAAGGCATCACCTTCGACACCGGCGGCATCTCGCTGAAAGCCGGTCCAGGCATGGACGAGATGAAGTACGACATGGGCGGCGCCGCTTCGGTGCTGGGCACCTTCCGCGCCATCGGCGAGATGAACCTGAAGCTGAACGTGATCGGCGTGATCGCCGCCTGCGAGAACATGCCTTCCGGCCGCGCCACCAAGCCGGGCGACATCGTCACCTCGATGAACGGCCTGACCATCGAGATCCTCAACACCGACGCCGAAGGCCGCCTGGTGCTGTGCGACGCGCTGGCCTACGCCGAGCGCTTCAACCCGGCCGCGGTGATCGACATCGCCACGCTGACCGGCGCCTGCATCGTCGCCCTGGGCCACCACAAGAGCGGCCTGTTCACGCGCGACGACGACGTGCACAACAAGCTGGCCGACGAGATCATGGCGGCGGGTAAAGCAGCAGGCGACACCGCATGGCGCCTGCCGATCGGCGAGGAGTACAACGAGCAGCTGAAGTCCAACTTCGCCGACCTGGCCAACATCGGCACGCCGGGCGGCGCGTCGTGCACGGCTGCCGCGTTCCTGGAAAACTTCACCCGCAAGTACACCTGGGCGCACCTGGACATCGCCGGCACCGCATGGAAATCGGGCGGCGCGAAAGGCGCCACCGGCCGCCCTGTGCCGCTGCTGTCGAACTTCCTGATCAACCGCGCGTAAGCACGGTCAGAACTCTTCCCACCCTTCGGCGCCGGCTGCCTTGCGGCCGCGCGCCTGCTGGACCGGCGCCGGCAGCCTGGCCGGTTTGGCCTGCGCCCTGCGGACCATGGGCAGCACCGCCGCAGGCGCGCCTGCGCCGGCGCGGCCGCCTTCCAGCTTGAACACGCCAACCATCCGCACCAGTCCCGCCGCCTGATCCTGCAAGGACGCGGCGGCGGCGCTGGCCTCTTCCACCAGCGCGGCGTTTTGCTGCGTTACCTCATCCATCTGCGTAATGGCCTGGCTGACCTGGTCGATGCCGGCGCTCTGCTCCTGCGTGGCCGTGGTGATGCCGCCCATGATGTCGGTGACCCGCTGGATGCTGTCGACGATTTCGCCCATCGTGGCGCCGGCCTGGTCGACCAGCTTCGATCCCGCCTCCACCTTCTCCACCGAATCGCCGATCAGCACCTTGATCTCGTGCGCCGCCGCCGCGCTGCGCTGCGCCAGGTTGCGCACCTCGGTGGCGACGACGGCGAAGCCGCGTCCCTGCTCGCCGGCGCGCGCCGCCTCCACCGCCGCGTTCAGCGCCAGGATGTTGGTCTGGAAGGCGATGCCGTCGATGACGCCGATGATGTTGCCGATCTTGCCGGCCGATTCGTTGATCGAACCCATGGTGCCGACCACCTGCGCCACCACGTCGCCCCCCTTGAGCGCGATGGCCGACGCCGACATGGCCAGATCATTGGCCAGGCGCGCGCTGTCGGCGTTCTGCTTGACGGTCGACGCCAGTTCGTCCATCGACGACGCGGTTTCCTCCAGCGCGGCGGCCTGCTGCTCGGTGCGCGAAGACAGATCGAGATTGCCGGCCGCGATCTGCACCGACGCCGATTCGATCGCGCCTGAGCGGTCGTGCACCTGGCCGACGATGCCGGCCAGGCTGTCGCGCATGGTCTTCATCGCGAACACCAGGCTGGAACGGTCGTGGGGCGCGATGTCGATGCCGACACTCAGGTCGCCGGCCGCGATGCGCGTGGCGATGCCGGCCGCGTAGGCCGGCTCGCCGCCCAGTTGCCGCAGCAGGCTGCGTGTGATCAGCACCGCCGCGACCACGCTGCACAGCAGCGCCAGCGCGCCGAGCACCAGCATCAGCGAACGGGTTTCTTGGTAGGCCTGCTTGATGGCGGCCGCGCCGTCGACGTTTTGTTTTTCCTCGATGGCGGCCAGTTCGCGCAGCAGCTCCCACCATTTTTTCTGCACCGGACGGAACTCGAAGCGCAGCAGATGATAGGCCTCGCTGTTTTTCTTTTCCTGGATCAGCTCCTTGGCCTTGGCGATGAAGGGCGCGGCCAGCAAAGCCTGCGCGCGGATCTTGGCGTACAGCGCTGCCTCCTCGGGCGTGGCGCTGTTAGGGCCGGAGAACATCTCGCCCAGCTTGTTCTGTACTTCGTCGTATTTATCGCTCTGCGCCGCGATGCGCTTGAGCTCGATCTGGATCTCGTCCCGCTGATCCTCGGGCAGCAGGATCAGGTTGCGCAGCGCCAGCGCGCGCTCGGTCACCGTCAAATCCATTTTCGCCACCAGCTTGGACTCCACGCTGTTGACGTCGACGATCTCATCCACCCGCTCCTGCATGCGCCCCATGCGCAGGATGCCGAACATCGTCACGATGGCCAGCAACAACGCCACCAAACCAAACCCCATGCCCAACCGTGTTACCACCCTCATGCCTGAATCATGCATACGCCGCCTCATATCTGTAACAATTAATAATATTTACATATTCAACATTACTAATAGTAACAAATATTGCCGCTTGGCAAATATAGGAATTTTCCTATTCGGGCATAGGAATTGGACTAATTGAGTAGGAATAATCCTACACGCACAGCATGGCGACGGCTCAGTACAGCGTCACGCCGGAGGCTGGCGGAGGCAAGCCATCGCGCTGGGCATCGGCGTGCATCACCACCGTCAGCGTGGCCGGATAGTCGTAGCCGGCGCCGGTGTTCTTGTCGATGAAGTAGCCCACGCCGGCGGTCAGCACCACATTGCCCCACAGGTTGCCGTCGGCCTTGGAGTCGACTTTTTCGTAGGCCCAGCCGGCACCCTCCTTCTGGCAATCGATGCGCAGCGGGCCGGAGCTCTTGCGAAGGGTGACGCGCGCGGGCGTGGTCACAAACCATTTGCCGACGTCGTTGTACAGCACGCAGCCGACGCCGGCGATTTCCCGGTGGTCGAGCACGGTTTGCACCAGCACGTTTTGTTGGGTGGATTCAGTCAGGGAAGCGCAGCCGGACAGCAAGGCCAGCAGCGCGGAAACGCCGGCAACGGGGCGGAAATACATGGTCTGCCTCAGGGTTAGTGGGTCAGACCAGTGTAGCAGCCCGCAAGCGGATCTATATGGTCAATCAAGAGGCGTAAAGCGTTGCACTTTTACGCCATCGACTTCCAGGATTTCAAAAAACACGTCTTTCGGCCGGGTCCAGATGGAACCGTTGGCGGCGCGATAAACGATCATGGTACTCAGATCGGATTCCAGGGTGGCCTCACACACCAGCTCGTAGAGGCCCCCTTTGTAGTGCCTGAAACGCATCCGGGATCAGGCGTTATGCCGTTCCGGTGCGGCAGCCACAGTGCGAACATCCGCCTGTTCCTGCTGCTTCTTCTTCAGACCCTGTACCACTTTCAGGATATCATCCATGCCCCGTTCACCACCCAGGGTGGAGAACGCATCCAGCACCTCGTTCAGCACCTGGTTGCGCACGGCAGCCTCGTCGGAATTGATGACAGGCGGCCGTTGCACGGCGGCCTTGGCCTTTTCCAGCGCGGCGGCTTCCTTTTGCGCGGCGGTCTTGCGGCCGCCCGGCGTTTTGCCGTGCTCTAACGCAGCCTGCCAGATGACCCAGCGGCGTTGCGTTTCAAAAACCAGGTATTCTTCTGGTTTGTCTTCCCGGCGTCGGACGATGTGACCGTCTTTCTGCGCCCACGTCTCAAATGCAGCTCGCATTTTTTATTCCTTTGTAAATGCGCTACGCGCAATTCACTGTTAAAACCACAAGTAATTTCCGTATAGTACCATTTATTGTTAAACCACAACACTAAAATGCACCCGGCCAGCTACTATTTTTAATTGCGTTGCGGAAATACAAGTTTTCCGCGTTATTTGTAACAGTATATTTCTCTTTTGCTTACTTTGTCTTTGTTTACCGTTCTATTTTGACAACAATGAGACACCCCTAGCAATTATTTTTTGATTTCACACATTTTGCAACATTTTAGGCTCTGATAGTGCGCGCACGAAAGAGTTTTTCATGTTTTTTTATAAAAATCGTCAAATTAACAATCTCATGTGTTAAATCAAGATACTGTAAGATTCGTTCAAGTAGGCAACCGCCCCCCGAAAACCCGCAAGGATACTGACCCAGATGAAAATAGCCACATGGAATGTTAACTCACTCAACGTTCGGCTGACGCACGTCTTGAAATGGCTAGAGGAGAACCCTATCGATGTCCTCTGTATTCAAGAAACAAAATTGACTGACGACAAGTTTCCGGCGGCCGCCATCGAGGCCGCCGGCTACCATGTGGTCTACAGCGGCCAAAAAACCTACAACGGCGTGGCCATCCTGTCCAAGCTGCCGATCACCGACGTGATCAAGAATAATCCTCGCTACGAGGACGCGCAGCAGCGCATCCTGGCCGCCACCATCGACGGCGTGCGTGTGGTGTGCGCCTACGTGCCCAACGGCCAGAGCGTCGATTCCGACAAGTACGAATATAAACTGGGCTGGCTGTCCGCCTTCCACGACTGGATCAAGGAAGAAGCCGCGCTGCACCCGCAACTGGCGGTGCTGGGCGACTACAACATCGCGCCGGAAGACCGCGACGTCCACGATCCGGCCGCGTGGGCGGGCCAGGTGCTGGTGTCCGACAAGGAGCGCGCCGCCCTCACCCGCCTGCTCGACATCGGCCTGACCGATTCCTACCGCCTGTTCGAGCAGCCGGAAAAATCGTTCAGCTGGTGGGACTACCGCGCCCTTGGATTCCGCCTCAACAAAGGCCTGCGCATCGACCACATCCTGCTGTCGCCGGCCCTGGTGGCCCGTTGCAGCGCCTGCGTGATCGACCGCGTGCCGCGCAAATGGGAGCAGCCGTCCGACCACGCGCCGGTGATCGCCACGCTGGATTAACTAGATTCGCGGCAGCAGCAGCTGGGCCGTCGCGTGCGGTACCGGCTGCGAAAATAAATATCCCTGCGCGTACTGGCAACCGTTGCGCTGTAACAACGCATACTGTCCTTCGGTCTCCACACCCTCCGCCACCACCGACAATTGCAGGCTGTCCGACAGCGCGATGATGGCCGCCACGATCGCGCGATCCTCCGCGCTTTCCTCCAGCTCCTTGATGAAGGCGCGGTCGATCTTGATCTTCTTGACCGGGAAGCGCTTCAAATACGCCAGGCTCGAATAGCCGGTGCCGAAATCGTCGATCGACAAGCGGATGCCCATGGCGTTGATCTGGCCCAGGATGTCCAGCGTCTGCTCGCCGTGCTGCATCAGCGCCG
The DNA here is from genome assembly GCF_040362985.1 of Duganella caerulea. Lineage (NCBI taxonomy): Bacteria > Pseudomonadati > Pseudomonadota > Betaproteobacteria > Burkholderiales > Oxalobacteraceae > Duganella > Duganella caerulea. The sequence continues at coordinate 24,691 of NZ_BPWJ01000020.1, forward strand.
TCTCGGTGATCTCGAATTCGATCAGCGACGGATCGATGCCGGTTTCGTCGAGGATGGCGCGGATCGATTCGATCAGCCCGCGATGCATGAACTGGCGCGGCGACAGGTTCACCGCCAGCGGCACCGGCGCCAGGCCGGCGCGCAGCCACGCCATGCTTTGCTGGCAGGCCTGGCGTATCACCCACTCGCCGATCGGCACGATCAGGCCATTCTCCTCGATGATGGGGATGAAGTGGTCCGGTAGCACCAGCTGGCCGGTGCCGCCGCCGCGCCGCCAGCGCAGCAGCACCTCCATCGTGTGCAGGCGCCGCGTGCCGATGTCCATGATGGGCTGGAAGTGCAGCTCGAACTCGTCCTGCGCCAGCGCGCCGCGCAGGCTGGACTCCAGCTCGAAGTGCTGCGCCGCCGTCTGGTTCATCGCCTCTTTGAAGTACTGGTAATTGTTCCTGCCGCTGGCCTTGGCGTGGTACATGGCGGCGTCGGCGTGGCGCATCAGCGTCTCGACGTCGCCGCCGTCGTCCGGGTACACGCAGATGCCGATCGACGGCGTGATGTGCAGGTTGCGCCCTTCCAGCGGGAAGCTCTCCGACAGCGCCTCGATGATCTTCTCGGCCACGTGGCTGGCCTCCTCGGACGAGCGGATGCCGGGCACCAGCACCACGAATTCGTCGCCGCCAAGGCGGGCCACGGTGTCGCTGGCGCGCACCGCGCGGCACAAACGGCTCGCCACTTCCTTCAGCAGCTGGTCGCCGGTCATGTGGCCGAGCGAGTCGTTGATGGTCTTGAAGCGGTCAAGGTCGATGAACATCACCGCCAGGCGGCGCTCCGAACGCTGCGCCGCCAGCATGGCGCGGTCCAGACGGTCCGACAACAGCGCGCGGTTCGGCAGGCCGGTCAGGCTGTCGTGGTAGGCCATGTGGTGCACGCGCGCCTCGGCCTGGCGCCGCTCGACGATCTCGCCCTGCAGCAGCGCATTGGCGCCGGCCAGTTCGGCGGTGCGCTCGAGCACCCGCACTTCCAGCTCGTCGCGCGCGCGGCTCACCGCCTCCGCCGCCTCGCGCCGTTCGGTGATGTCGTCCACCAGCCACACCGAGCGCCCGGTGGCCTGCGCCAGGTCGAACGGACGGCCCGACAGGCGGCCCCAGAACGTGCTGCCGTCCTTGCGCACCAGCTGGTATTCGGAGGCGTGCACGCGGCCGGCGTGGAAGTCCAGCGCGGTGGCGGCGCGCGCCTGTTCCCACGCGCCCTTGTCAGCATAGAAGGCCTGTACGCTCAGTTGGTTCATCTCGCCCGGCGCGTAGCCGAACAGTTCTTCCATCTTGGTGTTGCAGCGCAGGTTGCGGCCATGCTCCACCACCGAGATGCCCAGCACCGCGCTGTCCAGGATGGCCTGGTTTTCCAGCAGCGCGTTGCGCAGCGATTCCTCGGCGCGCTTTTGCTCGGTGCGGTCCTCGATCACCCAGATCGTGCCCTGGGTCGGATCCTCGGGATTGACCACGTAGCCGATCAGCTGCGCCCACAAGGTCGTGTCGTCGGCGCGGCGCAGTTCCATCTCGATCTGGAACGGCTTGCCGACCGACAGATAGGGATACGCCTGCTCGCCCAGTTTGTCGTACGATTCCTGCGACGGGTACAGCGCGCGGCCGGGCAGGCCCAGGCCCGAGTCGCCCTCGTAGCGGAACATCTCCGCGAAGCCGCGGTTGTAGCGCGTGATGATACGGTTCTTGGTGAACAGGATGCTCATCGAGGCGTTGGTCATGATGGCCTCGACCTCCATCTGGGTCTGGCGCGTGCTGGTCACGTCCTCCAGGATCCAGATGGTGCCGCCGTCGCTATGCTCGTCGTCCACCGCCTTGGCGCGCACGCGGCACCAGAACAGGCCACCGTCCCTGCGCTTGAACTGGTATTCCTTCTTCTCGAACGGCTGGCCCGCGCCCAGCAGCGGTGCCGCCTCGCGGCCGAATTCCTCGTAGTGCTCCGCCGACGGGAACACCATCGCCGACGGCTGCCCCAGCATCTCGTCGATGTCGTAGCCGAACATCTCGGCCATGCGCGGATTACAGCTCAACATGATCTGCGCCTTGCTGAACAGGATGCCGACCGAGGCGTTGTCCAGGATCGCCTTCTGCTCCAGCAGCAGCTGCCGGGTCTCTTCCTCGTGGCGCTTTTGCGCGCTGCGGTCGTCGAAGATCCAGATCGTGTCCTGCTGCGTGCGGCCCGGATTGATCACGTAGCCGAAGGCGTGCGCCCAGAAGGTCGAGCCGTCCTGGCGCCGCATCTCCATCTCGGCCTGGTACGGTTTGCCGCGCGCCAGCAGCGGACGGGCTTTCTTCACCACCGCGTCGAACGCGTCCTGCGACGGATACAGCGTCGACGTCAGCTGGCCCACGCCGCTGTCGTCGTTGAAGCCGAAGAATTCGGCGAAGCGGCGGTTGTAGCGCAGGATGCGGTTATCGCGCTGGAAGCCGATCGCCAGCGGCGCGCTGTCCATGATGGCCTGCATCTCCAGCAGCGCGCGGCGCAGCTTCTCGACGTCGATGCGGTGATCATTGATGTCCTCCATGATCCACACCGTGCCCTCGGCGGTTTGCACGGGATCGATGGCGCGGCCGTACAGGCGGGCCCAGAACACCGAGCCGTCCTTGCGCCGCATCTGCGTATCCTGCATGAAGGGCAGGCCCTGCGACAGCGGCGGGCGGGCGTTGCGGCTCAATTCAAGGAAGTCCGCCTCGCTCGGATACACGGTCACGCTGGCCATGCCCTCCAGCTCATGGCGGCTGTAGCCCAGCATCTCGGCGCAGCGGATATTGCATTCCTGGATAACGCCATCCTTGGTGAACAGGATGCCGACGGCGGCATTCTCCAGGATGGCCTGCTGCTCCAGCAGCGTCTTGCGCAACGAGCGCTGGTCGCGCTCCGCCGCGCTGATGTCGTGGAAGACCACCGTGGCGCCCTGCACCGCCGCGCCGGCCGGCAGCGGCTTGCTCCACGCCTGCACCGACAGGTATTGGCCGCTGGCGCAGGTCAGGCAGCTGTCCCAGCGTTGTCCCGCGCTGGCCGCGCCCTGCCCCACGTCGAGCGCCGCGTCGAGCGCCTTCATGCTGGCGGCGCGCACGTGGCGCGCGAACAGATCGGCCAGCGGCTTGCCGCATGGGTCGAAGCCCAGCAAGTCCGCCAGTTCCTGATTCGCGGCCAACACCATGCCATCGGTGCCGTAGGCGCACGCGGGAACGCCGATCAGCGCCAGCGCGTCGGCTACAAAATCAGGATTGGTCGAAACTCGGTTCATGTACACCAAAGGCACCCATTCTAAGATGCCACCTTGCCAGTTACTTCTCGGCAGCATAGTTGGCAGATCATAAACCACAATGGGCGCATTAGCCATCGCGCATGCCGGCGGCGGCCCTAAAAACGACAATGCCCGGCGAACCGGGCATTGCTGTCATCCGACTACTTGACAATTACATCAGTGCGCACTGGCTCCAGCGGCGCCGATGCCGGTTTCGGAGCGCATTTCCTGCGCCTCGTAGCCGGCGCGGTCGATGCGTGCACGCGCGCTGCGGTCCATCAGGGAGACCACCCAGATGCTGACGAAGGCGATCGGCATCGAGAAGATGGCCGGCGACGCATAAGGGAACAGCGCGTCGGCATGGCCCAGCACATCGACCCACACCGACTTCGACACCACGGTCAGCACCACGGCGGTGATCAGGCCGACGAAGCCGCCGATGGTGGCACCACGGGTGGTGCAATCCTTCCACAGCACCGACATGAACAGCACAGGGAAGTTGGCCGAGGCGGCGATGGCGAAGGCCAGCGACACCATGAACGCGATGTTCTGCTTCTCGAACACGATGCCCAGCACCACGGCGACGATGCCCAGTGCGACGGTGGTCAGGCGCGACACATACAGTTCCTTGGCGCTGGTGGCCTTGCCCTTTTTGATCACAGTGGCATACAGGTCATGCGACACCGCCGATGCGCCGGACAAGGTCAGGCCGGCCACCACTGCCAGGATGGTGGCGAAAGCCACGGCGGAGATAAAGCCCAGGAAGACGTTGCCGCCCACGGCCTTGGCCAGGTGGATGGCCGCCATGTTGTTCCCGCCCAGGAGTTTGCCGGCGGCGTCCTTGAACTCGGGATTGGTGCTCACCAAAACGATGGCGCCGAAACCAATGATGAAGGTCAGGATGTAGAAGTACGCGATCCAGCTGGTGGCCCAGAACACCGACTTGCGCGCTTCCTTGGCGCTTGGCACGGTGAAGAAGCGCATCAGGATGTGCGGCAGGCCGGCGGTGCCGAACATCAGCGCCATGCCGAAGGAGATCGCCGACACGGGGTCCTTGATGAAGGTGCCGGGGCCCATGATGGCGTCCTTCTTGGCGTGTACTTCCACCGACTTGGCGAACAGCGCCTCGGGGCTGAAGTTGAACTGCGCCAGCACGACGACCGCCATGAAGGTGGCGCCGCCCAGCAGCATCACGGCCTTGATGATCTGCACCCAGGTGGTCGCGGTCATGCCGCCGAACAGCACGTAGACCATCATCAGCGTACCGACCAGCACCACGGCGATCCAGTATTCAAGGCCGAACAGCAGTTTGATCAGCTGCCCCGCGCCGACCATCTGCGCGATCAGGTAGAAGGCCACCACCACCAGCGTGCCGGAGGCGGAGAAGATGCGGATCGGCGCCTGCTTGAAACGATAGGCGGCGACGTCGGCGAAGGTGAAGCGGCCAAGGTTGCGCAGGCGCTCCGCCATCAGGAAGGTGATCACCGGCCAGCCGACCAGGAAGCCGATGGCGTAGATCAGGCCATCGTAACCGTTCAGGAACACGGCGGCGGAAATGCCGAGGAAGGACGCCGCCGACATGTAGTCGCCGGCGATGGCCAGGCCGTTCTGGAAGCCGGTGATGCCGCCGCCGGCGGTGTAGAAGTCGGCCGCCGATTTGGTCTTCGCCGCCGCCCACTTGGTGACGAACAGCGTGAAGATGACGAAGGCGCCGAACATGATGATCGCGGTCCAGTTGATCGGCTGCTTGACCGCCTGGCCGAGATCCGCACCGGCCGCCAGCGCCGCACCGCTGGCGCCCAGCAGCGTCAGGGCGGCCAAGCCGCGAAGGCTAAGCAAGCCACGCTTGGCGGCGTTCATGCTTTCACCCGCTCGTGGATGGCCTGGGTCAGGTCGTCGAACTGCTTGTTGGCGCGGCGGACGTAGGCGCCGGTGATCAGCACCGTGAACACGATCACGAACAGGCCGATCGGCATCCCCCAGGTCATCACCCCGCCACCGGTTTTCGACGCCAGCAGCTCCTTGTCGAAAGCGATGAGCAGGATGTAACCGTAATAGACCAACATCATTACCGCGGTCAGCGCCCAGCCGAAGCGGGAGCGCGTCTTGACCAGCCGGTGGTAGCTGGGGTCGCGCTTTATTTTTTGAACCAGATCGTCATGCATGACTTGTCTCCTATAGTTTATCTGCAGCCTATGCTCTTTTCTTTTCGAGCTTGACTCCACAATAAACCGCCATGCTTACCGGCCCCTTACGCGCACAACTACTTTTTCGCATCGCCATGCAGCGCGTGTTGTATCTGCTGCAGCGAAGCCGGATCCTCGATCGCGGTGAGGTCGCCGGGATTGCGGCCTTCGCAGATGGCCTGTATCGAGCGGCGCAGCAGCTTGCCGGAACGGGTCTTGGGCAGTTGCGGCACGAAGTACACGCGCGACGGCCGCGCCACAGCGCCCAGCTGGTGATCGACCACGCCGAGTATCTCGCGCTCCTGCGCGGCACGGCCCTCGTCATCTGCGATGCGCGTCGCGTCCTTGACGATGACGAAGGCAACCGCCACCTGGCCTTTGAGCTTGTCCTCCACGCCGACCACCGCCACTTCCGATACGTTGGCGTGGCTGGAGATGGATTCTTCGATCTCGCGCGTGCCGAGACGATGGCCTGCTACGTTGATCACATCATCGGTGCGGCCGAGGATGAAGTAGTAGCCGTCGGCGTCGCGCACGCCCCAGTCGAAGGTCGAGTAGACCTGCTGGCCGTCAAAGGTGGACCAGTAGGTGTCGACGAAGCGCTGGTCGTCGCCGTACACGGTCTGCATGCAGCCCGGCGGAAGCGGGCCGTCGACCACCACCACGCCCTTCTCGTTGGCGGCGCATTCCTCGCCGGTGGATTCGTTGAGCAGCTTGACCTTGTAGCCGTACATCGCCACGCCAGGACTGCCCAGGCGCGTCGGCAGATCCTCGACACCCTTGGCGATCGACAGGATCGGCCAGCCGGTTTCGGTCTGCCAGTAGTTGTCGATGATGGGAACGCCCAGCTCTTCGGAAATCCATTTCGACGTGGTCTCGTCCAGCGGCTCGCCGGCCAGGTACAGCGCGCGCAGCGAGGACAGGTCGTACTTGCGCATGAACTCAGGCGGCTGCTTGCGCAGCACGCGGATCGCCGTCGGCGCCGAGAACATGCGCGTGACCTTGTACTTCTCGACGATGCGCCACCAGATGCCAGCGTCGGGGCAGATCGGCAGGCCTTCGTACATGATGGTCGCCATGCCGGCGATCAGCGGGCCGTAGACGATGTAGGAATGGCCGACCACCCAGCCGATGTCGGAGGTGGCGAAGAAGGTTTCGCCGGCGTTGCCGCAGAAGTTGTACTTCATCGACGAGGCCAGCGCCACAGCATAGCCGCCGACGTCACGCTGCACGCCTTTCGGCTTGCCGGTTGTGCCGGAGGTGTAGAGGATGTACGAAGGATCGTTTGATTCCAGCCAGGTCACCGGCACGTGCGCATCCATGTGGGCGACGCGCAGGCTGGCCCAGTCCTCGTCACGGCCGGCCACCACTTCCATCGGCGCCAGGTTGCGGTTCACCAGCAGCACCTTGGCCGGCTTGGCGGTCGACAGCGTGATCGCTTCGTCCAGCAGGTACTTGTAGGGGATGGCCTTGCCGTTGCGTGAACCCGCGTCGGCGGAGACGATCAGCGCCGGCTTGGCATCGTCGATGCGGCTGGCCAGGCTGTTGGCGGCAAAGCCGCCGAACACCACCGAGTGGATGGCGCCGATGCGGGCGCAGGCCAGCATCGTGAACGCCGCTTCGGCGATCATCGGCATGTAGATCAGCACCCTGTCGCCACGGCCGACGCCCAGCGACTGCATCATCGCTGCGCAGCGTTCGACTTCGGTGCGCAGTTCGTTGAACGAGTAGCTGCGCTCCGTGTTGGTTTCGGTGGAGATGGCGATCAGCGCGGCACGGTCACCCTGCGTGGCGCACCAGCGGTCTACCGCGTTGTGACACAGGTTGGTCTGCCCGCCGACGAACCACTTGGCGAACGGAGGATGGGAATAATCCAGCACCTTGGTGCATGGGACGTTCCAGTCGATGAGCGCTGCCTCGTCCTGCCAGAATTGTTCAGGCGTGTCGATAGAGCGCCGATAGAAATCAGCGTAATTCATGTCTCCTCCGTTATGTACGTGTCGCTTAGCTGTGTCTTAGAACGTATCGCCGGGAACGCGTACCCAGCCTTCCATCAGCACGCGGGCGCTGCGGCTCATGACCGCTTTTGTTACGCTCCATTCGCCGTTCTGTTGGGTCGCTTGCGCGCCCACCCGCAAAGTGCCGGACGGATGGCCGAAGCGCACCGCCTCGCGCGCACCGCCGCCCGCCGCCAGGTTCACCAGCGTGCCGGGGATCGCCGCGGCGGTGCCGATGGCGACTGCCGCCGTGCCCATCATCGCGTGATGCAGCTTACCCATCGACATGGCGCGCACCAGCAGGTCCACGTCGGTGGCGGCGACCTCCTTGCCGCTGGACGAGGTATACGGCGCCGGCTTGGCAACGAAGGCCACCTTGGGCGTGTGCTGGCGCGTGGCCGCGTCGTCGTTATGCTTGATGAGGCCCATGCGCAGCGCGCCGTGGGCGCGTATCAGCTCAAACCGCGCCAGCGCCTTGGGGTCGCTGTTGATGGCGTCCTGCAGCTCGGTGCCGAGGTAGCCGATATCTTCCGCGTTGACGAAGATGGTCGGGATGCCGGCGTTGATCATGGTCGCCTTCATGGTGCCCACGCCTGGCACTTCCAGCTCGTCCACCAGCTGGCCGGTCGGGAACATGGAGCCCCCGGCGCCCTCTTCCTCCGCCGCCGGGTCCATGAACTCCAGCTGCACTTCGGCCGCCGGGAAGGTCACGCCGTCGAGTTCAAAGTCGCCGGTTTCCTGCACTTCGCCATTGGTCATCGGTACGTGGGCGATGATGGTCTTGCCGATATTGGCCTGCCACACGCGCACCACGGCCATGCCGTCGCGCGGAACGCGGGCCGCGTCCACCAGGCCGCCGCTGATGGCGAAGGCGCCAACGGCGGCGGACAGGTTGCCGCAGTTGCCGCTCCAGTCGACGAAGGCCTTGTCGATGGAGACCTGGCCAAACAGGTAGTCGACGTCGTGATCCGGCTTGGTGCTCTTTGCCAGGATCACCGATTTGCTGGTGCTGGAGGTGGCGCCGCCCATGCCGTCGATCTGCTTGCCGTACGGGTCCGGGCTGCCGATCACGCGCAGCAGCAAGGCGTCGCGCGCGGCGCCGGGCTGCTGCGCGGCTTCCGGCAGGTCCTGCAGCCGGAAGAACACGCCCTTGCTGGTGCCGCCACGCATATACGTGGCGGGGATCTTGATTTGCGGTTGATGCGCCATGATCATGCAGCCTTCGCGGATTCAAGGAAGTCCTGGGCGAAGCGCTGCAGCACGCCGCCCGCTTCGTAGATCGACACTTCTTCCGCCGTATCGAGGCGGCAGATCACCGGCACTTCGACGCGCTCGCCATTGCGGCGGTTGACCACCAGCGTCAGCGTCGAACGCGGAGTGCGTTCGCCGATCACGTCGTAGCTTTCGGTGCCGTCCAGCGCCAGCGTCAGGCGGTTCACGCCCGGCTGGAACTCCAGCGGCAGCACGCCCATGCCTACCAGGTTGGTGCGGTGGATGCGCTCGAATCCTTCGGCCACGATGGCCTCCACGCCCGCCAGCCGCACGCCCTTGGCCGCCCAGTCGCGCGACGAGCCCTGGCCGTAGTCGGCGCCGGCGATCACGATCAGCGGCTGCTTGCGTTCCATGTAGGTCTCGATGGCCTCCCACATGCGGGTGACTTTGCCTTCCGGTTCCACGCGCGCCAGCGAACCGGCTTTGACCTTGCCGTCGGCATCGCGCACCATTTCGTTCTTCAGCGTCGGGTTGGCGAAGGTGGCACGTTGTGCGGTCAAGTGGTCGCCGCGATGGGTGGCGTAGGAGTTGAAGTCCTCTTCTGGCAGGCCCATTTTCGCCAGGTACTCGCCGGCCGCGCTGTTCAACATGATCGCGTTCGATGGCGACAGGTGGTCGGTGGTGATGTTATCGCCCAGGACCGCCAGCGGCAGCATGCCTTTCAGCGGACGCGCGCCGGCTAGAGCGCCTTCCCAGTACGGCGGACGGCGGATGTAGGTGGTCTGCGGACGCCAGTCGTACAGCGGCTTCACTTTCACGCCGTCGTCTTCCTGCTTGGCGAACATCGGGATGTAGACCTTGTTGTACTGCGCCGGCTTGACGCTGGACGCGACCAGCGCATCGATCTCCTCGTCGGTCGGCCAGATGTCCTTCAGCGTGACCGGCTGGCCATTGGTGTCAAGGCCCAGCACGTCCTTCTCGATGTCGAAGCGGATCGTGCCGGCGATGGCGTAGGCCACCACCAGCGGCGGCGATGCCAGGAAGGCCTGCTTGGCGTAAGGGTGGATGCGGCCGTCGAAATTGCGGTTGCCCGACAATACAGCGGTGGCGTACAGATCGCGATCAATCACTTCCTTCTGGATCACCGGATCGAGCGCGCCGGACATGCCGTTGCAGGTGGTGCAGGCATATGCGACCACGCCAAAGCCCAGCTGCTCCAGCTCCGGCATCAGGCCAGCTTCCTCCAGGTACAGCGTCACGGTCTTGGAGCCGGGCGCCAGCGAGCTTTTCACCCAAGGCTTGCGGGTCAGGCCGCGCGCATTCGCGTTGCGGGCCAGCAGGCCGGCGGCGATCATGTTGCGCGGGTTGTTGGTGTTGGTGCAGCTGGTGATGGCGGCGATGATGACCGCGCCGTCCGGCATCAGGCCAGGCTCGTTCTCCACCACGCCGCTGATGCCGCGCGCGGCCAGCTCGGAGGTCGGCACGCGGTTGTGCGGATTCGAAGGGCCGGCGATGGTGCGCACCACCGACGACAGGTCGAACTTCAGCACGCGCTCGTACTCGGCGGTCTTCAGGGCTTCGCCCCACAGGCCGGTCTCTTTCGCGTAGGTCTCCACCAGCTTGACCAGTTCATCATCGCGGCCGGTCAGCTTGAGGTACTTGATGGTCTGCTCGTCGATGTAGAACATCGCGGCGGTGGAGCCGTATTCCGGCGCCATGTTGGAGATCGTCGCGCGGTCGCCCAGCGTCAGGTGCGATGCGCCCTCGCCGAAGAACTCCAGGTACGACGACACGACCTTCTGCTTGCGCAGGAATTCGGTCAGCGCCAGCACGGTGTCGGTGGCGGTGATGCCGGCTTGCGGCTTGCCCGTCAACTCGACGCCGATGATGTCCGGCAGGCGCATCCACGATGCGCGGCCCAGCATCACACTCTCCGCTTCCAGGCCGCCGACGCCGATGGCGATCACGCCCAGCGCATCGACCATCGGGGTATGCGAGTCCGTGCCGACCAGCGTATCCGGGAAGGCCACGCCGTCCACCGCCTGGATCACTGGCGACATGCGCTCCAAGTTAATCTGGTGCAGGATGCCGTTACCCGGCGGGATCACGTCGACGTTCTTGAACGCCTTCTTGGTCCAGTTGATGAAATCGAAGCGGTCCTCGTTGCGGCGGTCTTCGATGGCGCGGTTCTTGTCGAAGGCGTCGGGATCGAAGCCGCCGCATTCGACGGCCAGCGAGTGGTCGACCACCAGCTGGGTCGGCACCACCGGATTGACCAGCGCGGGATCACCGCCTTGCGCCGCGATGGCGTCGCGCAGACCGGCCAGGTCGACCAGTGCGGTCTGGCCGAGGATGTCGTGGCAGACCACGCGCGCGGGGAACCATGGGAAGTCCAGGTCGCGTTTGCGCTCGATCAGTTGCGACAGCGAGGCGTTGAGCGTCGCAGGATCGCAGCGGCGCACCAGGTTCTCGGCCAGTACGCGCGAAGTGTATGGCAGCTTGGCCCAGGCGCCCGGCTGAATTGCGTCGACCGCGGCGCGCGCGTCGAAGTAATCGAGCTTGGTGCCCGGCAGGGGTTTGCGGAATTGGGTGTTCATTATTTGCGGTCCTTGATCGGCACGAATTTGAGGTCTTCAGGACCGACATAGTTCGCGCTTGGACGAATGATCTTGTTGTCGATGCGCTGTTCGATGATGTGCGCGGCCCAGCCGGACGTGCGCGAGATGACGAACAGCGGCGTGAACATCGCGGTCGGCACGCCCATCATGTGGTACGACACGGCCGAGAACCAGTCCAGGTTCGGGAACATCTTCTTGATGTCCCACATGACGGTTTCCAGGCGCTCGGCGATGTCGAACATTTTCATCGAGCCGGCTTCCTGCGACAGCTTGCGCGCCACTTCCTTGATGACGACGTTGCGCGGATCGGAGATGGTGTACACCGGATGGCCGAAACCGATCACCACTTCCTTGTTGGCGACGCGGTTGCGGATATCCGCTTCGGCTTCGTCGGCGTTCTCATAGCGCTTCTGGATCTCGAAGGCGAATTCGTTGGCGCCGCCGTGTTTGGGGCCGCGCAGCGCGCCGATCGCGCCGGTGATGGCGGAGTGGATGTCCGAACCCGTGCCGGCGATGACGCGGCTGGTGAAGGTGGAGGCGTTGAACTCGTGTTCCGCGTACAGGATCAGCGAAGTATGCATCGCCTGCACCCAGCTGTCGGATGGCTTCTCGCCGTGCAGCAGGTGCAGGAAGTGGCCGCCGATGGAGTCGTCGTCGGTCTCCACGTCGATACGCTTGCCGTTATGGCTGAAGTGATACCAGTACAGCAGCATCGAGCCGAAAGAAGCCATCAGGCGGTCGGCGATGTCGCGCGCGCCCGGCACATTGTGGTCGTCCTTTTCCGGCAGCGTGCAGCCGAGCACCGAGACGCCGGTGCGCATCACGTCCATCGGGTGGGCAGATGCGGGCAGTGCTTCCAGCGCGGACTTCAGCGATTGCGGCAGGCCGCGCAGCGAACGCAGTTTGGCTTTGTAGCCTTTCAGTTCGGCGCTGGTCGGCAGTTTGCCGTGGACCAGCAGGTAGGCGATTTCTTCGAACTCGCAGGTGTTGGCGACGTCGAGGATGTCGTAGCCGCGATAGTGCAGGTCATTGCCGGTTTTGCCGACGGAGCACAGTGCGGTGTTACCTGCGGTGACGCCGGACAGGGCGACGGATTTTTTTGGCTTGAAGGTAGCTTCGGTCATTTCAGGGTCTCCTCGAATCGATTATTTTTTCTGTGCGGCGAACAGTGCATCCAACTTCTGCTCGAAGCTGTGGTAGTTGATGCGTTCATACAGTTCGGCGCGGGTTTGCATGGTGTCGACCACGTTCTGCTGGGTGCCGTCGCGACGGATCGCGCCGTAGACGTTTTCCGCAGCCTTGTTCATGGCGCGGAAGGCGGACAGCGGATACAGCACAAGGCCCACGTCGGCGCCACGCAATTCGTCCACGGTGAACAGCGGCGTCGAGCCGAATTCGGTGATGTTGGCCAGCACCGGCACTTTGACGGCGGCGGCGAATTTTTTATACATATCGAGGCTGATCATCGCCTCCGGGAAGATCATGTCGGCGCCGGCTTCGACGCAGGCGACTGCGCGCTCGATGGCGGCGTCCAGGCCTTCGACGGCCAGCGCGTCGGTGCGGGCCATGATGACGAAGTTCTCATCGGTGCGCGCATCGACGGCGGCGGCGATGCGGTCGACCATCTCCTGCTTGGTGACGATCTCCTTGCCCGGACGGTGGCCGCAGCGCTTGGCGCCGACCTGGTCTTCGATGTGCATGGCGGCGGCGCCGAACTTGATCATGGACTTGACGGTGCGCGCCACGTTGAAGGCGGAGGCGCCGAAGCCGGTGTCGACGTCGACCAGCAGCGGCAGGTCGCACACGTCGGTGATGCGGCGCACGTCGGTCAGCACGTCGTCCAAGTTGGAGATGCCCAGGTCCGGCAGGCCGAGCGAACCCGCCGCCACACCACCACCCGACAGGTAGATCGCCTTGAAACCGGCGCGCTTGGCCAGCAGGGCGTGGTTGGCGTTGATCGCGCCGACCACCTGCAGTGGGGACTCTTCTTGTACGGCTTTGCGGAACGCGGCGCCTGCGGAGTATTGACTCATGTTCTGACCTTTCAATGTTGCAGTGAAGTTGGGCTATGCTTTGCAAGCGGCGTGCCAGATAGGCATGTCATATAAATCAATGACTTACGAAATTACGGTGTTGCATTCATGTTTCAATTTGAAACATCGAAACAGATGAACTACAATTGAAACATGCGCCATTCCACGCCCCTGCCCTTCGATGCCAACGACAAACCGGTGATCTGGACGGTTTCCGTCTCGCGCCTGTACGACCTGTTCCGCGACATCACGCTGGAATACGACGACCTGGCCACGATCGAACCGATCAACCTGGGCTTCGACGAGGCGGCGCGGCACATCCGCGAGCGCATGGCCACCGAGCGTTGCGACGCCGTCATCGCCGCAGGCTCCAACGCGGCGTATTTGAAGGGCCGGCTGTCGGTGCCGGTGGTGATCGCCAAATTCAGCGGCTTCGATGTGATGCAGGCGCTGGCGCGGGCGCGTCGCATGTCGGACCGCATCGGCATCGTCACCTATCAGGACCGCTTGCCGGAACTGGCCGAATTCGCCAACACCTTCGGCTTCGATGTCGAGCAGCGCACCTACGCCACCGAGGAGGACGCGCGCGCGCAGATCAATGATTTGAAAGCGGCCGGCATCAAGGCCATCGTCGGCGCCGGGCTGATTACCGACCTGGCCGAGGAAGCGGGACTGACCGGCGTATTCGTCTACTCCGCCGCCTCGATCCGCCACGCCTTCGACGACGCGCTGGAAATGGCGCGGCTGACGCAACTCGAAGCTAACCGCAGCCGCACGCGCGGCGCCGTCGTGGCGGACACGCTGCGCGCCAAGCATGGCATCAACGACCTGCGCGGCGACTCCGCCGCGATGGAGACGCTGCGCCAGTCGGTGGTGCTGTACGCGAAATCCCCGGCCACGGTGCTGATACAGGCGGAAACCGGCTGCGGCAAGGAGCTGGTGGCGCAGGCCATCCATCGCGAGAGCCCGCGCACGCTGGGCCAGAACCGGCCCTTCGTGGCCGTCAACTGCGGTGCGATTGCGGAGTCGTTGCTGGAGTCGGAGCTGTTCGGCCACGAGGAAGGCGCCTTCACCGGCGCGCGTCGCGGCGGGCATGCGGGCCTGTTCGAGGCGGCCAATCGCGGCACACTGTTCCTCGACGAGATAGGCGAGATGCCGTTGACGCTGCAAACCCGCTTGCTGCGCGTGCTGGAGGAACGGGAAGTGGTGCGCGTGGGTGGCACGCGGCCTATCGCGGTCAACGTGCGCATCATCAGCGCCACGCACTGCGACCTGGAACAGCGCGTGCGCGAAGGCCGCTTCCGCGCCGACCTGTTCTACCGGCTGGCGGTGCTGCGCCTGACGATACCGCCGCTGCGCGCGCGGCTGGAGGACGTGATGACGCTGGCCGAATGGTCGCTGAAGAATGCGCTGGCGTCGCTGGGCGCGCGCCCGCATCCCAACCTGCATGCCGAGATGGCGGCCTGCGCGCCGCTCCTGCAGCACTACGACTGGCCGGGCAATGTGCGCGAGCTGCGCAACCTGACCGAGCGCCTGGCGCTGTTCCTCGCCGCCGAGCCGCTGCAGGCGTTGACGCCCGCCTTCGTCCTCAGCGTGGCGCCGGAGCTGGGCAGGCGCGTGGCCACGCCGTTCGCCGCTGCCCCCGTCGCTGGTTCCGCCGCAGGTCCCGCCTTCGGCTTCGCCGCCGACTCAGCCTCCGGCGCCCTGCCGCACGCCTTGCCGGCTCCCCGCCGGTCCGCCGAAAGCGTGTCGGACGTGCTGGCCCGCTTTGGCGGCCGGCGCGACGCGGCCGCCGACTATCTCGGCATCAGCCGCACCACACTCTGGCGCAAGCTGCGCGCCGAGGCCGGCGAATAGCGCCTGCGTAGCCGTGCGCCGGCGCCAGATGTACGGCGCTAGAATCCCGACATGACGCCGCCGGAACCCAACTCGCTTAAGGAACAACTGCGCAACATCATCGAAGAGGCGCGCATGGTGCTGCCCGGCATACAGGCGCTGTTCGGGTTCCAGACCGTCGCCGTCTTCAACCAGCGCTTCGACGACCTGCCCGCCGCCGCGCAGGCCGTCCATCTGCTGGCGCTGGCGACGGTGGTAATCGCCATCGCGCTGATCATGACACCGGCCGCCTGGCACCGCATCGTGTCGCCTCAGCGCGTGTCGGAATCGATCGTCAAGCTCTCCTCGCGCATGATCTGCGCCGCGCTGTTTCCACTGGCGGTGGGGCTGGCGCTGGACATGTTCGTGGTCTGCTATGTGGTCTCCAGCTCAGTGGCGGCCGGTACCGCTGCCGCCCTGCTGTCGCTGGCGCTGCTGCTGACGCTCTGGTTCGTCCTGCCGCTGCGTGAGCGCGGCAGACGGCGCTAGCCGGATACCGTTCATCCTTTTAAAAAAACCGCTCATCCAGTAGCCGTCGCCGGTGCGATGGCGGTTCGATAGCATGGCCTCACTTAATCACAACAACGGAGGTCAGCATGCCACGCTCGTTCATCAAACGTATCGCCACCATTGCCGCCAGCCTGGCGCTGGCCTACTCCGCCGGTGCTGCCGCCGCGCCCTCGCATCCGGCCTTCAAGGTGCAGGTCACCGGCCAAGGTGCTCCCGTGATCCTGATCCCCGGCCTGGCATCGTCCGGCGAAGTGTGGGACGGCACCGTCGCCCACTACTGCGGCAGCCGCCAGTGCCACGTCGTCACCCTGGCTGGATTTGCCGGCGTGCCCGCCATCGAAGGCCCGCTGCTGCCGGCCGTGGAACGGCAACTAAGCGACTACATCGCCGCCAATAAATTCGACCACCCCATCATCATCGGCCATAGCCTGGGCGGCTTCGTCGGCATGAAGCTCGCCGCCGACCATCCGGACCAGGTGGGCCGCCTGGTCATCGTCGACACCTTGCCGGCACTGGCAGCTGTCCAGATGCCCAGCATAACCAGCGCGCAGATGAAGGAAATGGCGGCCGGCCTGCGGACCCGCATGGAGTCCATGGACGCTGAAACCAAACGCGCCAACCAGATGAAAACCCTGCAGTCCATGATCACCAAGCAGGAAGATATCGACCGCGCCGCCGCTTGGGGCAAGCAATCCGACCCCGCCACCGTCACCAACGCGATGGTCGAGATGATGAGCGAGGACATGCGCCCTGAAGTTAGCCGCATCAAGGCGCCCACGCTGGTGCTGGGCTCCTGGATCGCCTACAAGGATTACGGCAGCAAGCCGATGTTCGAGCAGATGTACAAGAGCCAGTACCAGCAACTGCCCAACGTCAAAGTGGAACTTGCCGACAACGCCCGTCATTTCATCATGTACGACGATCCGGCTTGGATGTATGATCGCATCGATAACTTTTTGAAGTGATTCCATCATGACCGACGACCGTCCACTCATCGCGCGCCTGAACTGGTACTGGCTGTTCCAGCTGGCTGGATGGATGTTCCTGCCAGTGCTGTTGATCGCCATGACGCCGGGCGATAGCCACACACCCCGCATGCTGGGCATCTCCATGTGGGGCGTTGTGACCGGCCTGCTGATTTCGGACACCTGGCACCGGCTGCTCAAGCGCCAGATCCAGAACGGTGTGCGCGTGAGCTGGAAGGCGATGATGGCCGCCATCCTTGTATTGGGGACCATTCATACCGCCGTGCAGACGGTCGGCTACCTGGTCATCAAGCCTTTCGGCGAAGTGCACGGCGTGGCCTGGGTACCGGGCGCGCTGATGTTCTGGTGGGGCGTCTATTTGGTGTGGAACACGTTCTACATGGCGGTGCAGTCGCTGCGCCGCGCCAACCGCCTGGAACAGGAGGCGCTGCGGCTGGAGATCAGCGCCAAGGATGCCGAACTGCGCGCCCTTCAGGCGCAGGTTAATCCTCATTTTTTTTTCAACAGTATGAACAGCGTGCGCGCACTGGTTTATGAGGACAGGGATTCCGCCGCGCTGATGATCGACCAGCTGGCGAGCGTGATGCGCTATGCGCTGCAATCGGGCCAGCACGATACGGTGCCGCTGGCGGCGGAGATCGAAGCCGTGCAAGCCTATCTGGCGATTGAAAAAATCCGTTTCGAGGAACGCATGCAGGTCAGCGTGGAAATCGATCTGGGTCTTGAGCAGGTGCGCATTCCGCCGATGGCCTTGCAGACGCTGGTGGAGAACGCCGTCAAGTACGGCGTCGAGGCCAGCCCCACCGGCAGCGAGATCCGCATCCGCGCGCAGCGCATGGACGACGGCAGGATCCACATCGAAATCGCCAACCTTGGTGCGATTCTGCCGTTTGCCAATTCCACCAAGGTGGGCTTGGTGAACACCCGCAAACGCCTGGCGCTGGCATTGGGTTCGAATGCCAGACTGGATCTGACTGAAAACAGTGGCTGGGTGCGCGCCACGATGACTTTACCGGAGGCCGCTTGATGCGCGCAATATTGATCGACGACGAGCGCCTGGCGCGCGCGGAACTACGCCGTTTGCTGGCGGCGCATCCCGAGGTGGAAATCGTCGGCGAGGCGGCCAACGCGGCCGACGGCATCCAGCAGATCGCCGCGCTCAAGCCGGACCTGGTGTTCCTCGATGTGCAGATGCCGGGCGGTAGCGGCTTCGATATGCTGGCCGCGCTGGACGAGGCGCCCGAGGTGATCTTCACGACGGCGTTCGATCAATACGCGCTGCAGGCATTCGAGGTCAATGCGCTGGACTATCTGCAGAAACCGATCCAGGCGGCGCGCATGGCGGCGGCCTTGCAACGCTGCGCGCTGCGTCATGGGCGCGCGCTGGCGTATGCGGCGGCCGGCGTGCCGGCCGTGGCGTCGACGGCGGCCAAGAAGCTGTTCATCAAGGATGGCGAGCGATGCTGGTTTGTCGGCCTGCAGGATGTGCGGCTGTTCGAATCGGACGGCAACTACACGCGCGTCTATTTCGACAAGCACAAGCCGTTGATGCTGCGTTCCCTGAACCAGCTGGAAGAGCGGCTGGACCCGCAACGCTTCTTCCGCGCCAGTCGGCGCCACATCGTCAACCTGGACTACGTCGACCAGGTCACGCCGAACGATGCCGGCGGCCTCGATCTGCTGCTGCGCGACGACCTCGAAGTCGAAGTCTCCCGCCGCCGCGCCGCGCAGTTCAAAAGCCTGGCCAGCCTCTGAACCAATTCAGCTCAGCTGCGCAACGCCTCGGCGGGCGCCATGCGCATGGCGATCCAGGTGTGGCGGGCGATGGCAATGAGGGCGATGGCCAGCGTTAGCGACAGCGCAATCAGCAGCGTCCAATAACCTATCGGCGCGTGTTCGACGTAGCCAGCGAGATAGCGGCGGATGGCGACCACCGCCAGCGGCGACGCTATCACCGCCGCGGCCAGCACCAGCGCACCGATTTCGCGGACCACCAGCACGCCGATGTCGGCGCCGCGCGCGCCGTGCAGCTTGCGCAGCACGATCTCCCTGGCGCGCCGCTGCACCGTGTTCGCCGATAGCGCGTAGGTGCCGAAGGCGGCGATCGCCAGGGCGATGCCGGTGGCGATGGACATCAGCTTGGCCAGTCGGGCATCGTCGGCATAATTGCGCGCCAGGACGTCGCCGGCGCGGACCACCTTGGGAATCGCATCCGGGAAAAAGCTCGGCCACAACGCTTGCACGCTGCGCTCCACCGCTGCGGGATCGCTTGCGGCACGCACGCTCAGCACCGTCCCCGCCGTCCACAGTTCGTAGGCGGTCGCGCGCGGTGCATCGCGCAGCGAATGGAATCGCAGATCGGGAGCGATGCCGACGATGCGCTTTGAAATCACCTTGTTGTCGAACCCTGTGAACAGCACGGTCTGACCGATCGCCGCTTCGTCGCTGGCGAAACCCAGCTCACGCACGGCGGCCGCGTTCAGCACCACCGGTACGCGGTCATCCTCCTTGTCCCATTCGGCCTGGAACAGGCGGCCGGCCAGCGGCGCTATGCCATACAGCTCGAAGAAATTCGCGCTGACCGATTTCATCTCCATCGTCGCCCCCTGGCCGCCAGGACGCTTCAGCTCACGGGACCAGATCCAATCGAGCCGGCCCACCGGGTCTTCCGATATCGCCACGCCAGCCACGCCTGGCTGCGCCGCCAGGGTCGAGTAGAAGCGACGCGCCTTCTCGCTGTCCCTCACCCGTTCCGGCATATCGACGATGACGAACGGCGCAGGATCGAAGCCGGGCGAGGCGTGCATCGCGTAGTGGGTCTGCCACGCCACCGCGATGGTCACGGCGGCGAAACCCATCGCCACCGACACCTGCAGCACCGTCAGCGCGCGCCGCCATTGCATGCTGCCCCGCGACTCCGTGTCGGGACGGCCGGCCAGCACCTGCGTCGGATGCACGCGCAGCGCCACCCATGCCGGATAGATCGCCGTCAGCACGCCCAGCAAGCCGCCTATGCCAAACGCCGCGACGATATTCTGCAACGTGAACAGGCCGTCCAGCTGGCGGTTGACCAGCTGCGAAAAGACGGGCAACGCCAGCCACGCGAGCATCAATCCAAGCGCGGTGGCCGTCATCGCCACCAGCAGCGATTCGAACAGGAACAGCAGCATGAGCTGCCCCACACCGGCGCCCAGCACCTTGCGCATCGCCACCTCGCGCTGGCGCCGCAGCACGCGCACCATGCTCAGGTTGACGTAGTTGATCGCAGCCATGAGCAGGATCAGCAACGCAAGCGCCGCCAGGCCGGCCACCAGCACCGGATTGGCGCGGTCGCCCGGCATCGATATGAAACTGTTCTGCATCTTGTAGTCGAAGTAGGCATCGCGCAGCGGCGACATGGTCAGCTCGATCGCCTTGCGCGTGCCGAGCCGCGCACGCGTCTCCGGCGGGTATTGATGCAGGCTCGGGGCGGCGTCCACCACTTTCTGCAAGCTGTCGATGATGGCCGGCAGCGATGCGCCGGGATGCACACGTATGAGCATCTTGCCCATCCAGCCATGTTCACCGGTCAGCATCTCGTGCCGTATGTCCGGCCCCGCCACCACCGAATTCACGCCGAAGATCACTTCGAACGGAATCGTGGTGTTAGCCGGCGGCGTCGGCACCACGGCGCCGACTTGCACCGCATTCCCTTCCGCCAGCATCGTGCGCCCCAGCGCATTGGTCGTGCCGAACAGGCGAAGCGCGCCGGCCTCGGTGACGACAAAGCGGTCAGGCTTGTCCAGTGCGCCGGCCAGGTCGCCCTGCACCGCCCGCATTCCCAGCATGTCGGTAAAGCCGGGCATCACCGTCAGCCCGCGCACAGCGAACATGCTTCGGTTGACGCGCACCGTGAGCGGCGTGATCTCCGGCCGCGCCGGAATAAAGAGCGCGGCGCCAGTCACGCCCGGCGTCTTCAGCGCGGGCTCGCGCAGCAGCATCGGTACCACTTCGTGCAGCGGCGAATTGGGATCGATATTGAAATGCTGCTTGGCGACGTAGATCCTGTCCACGTCCGGCAGATGCGCGTCGTACTCCATCGAATAACGCACAAAGCCAAGCAGCAGCAGGCACGCGGCCAGGCCCACGCCCAGCCCAAGCACCACCGCCAGCGTGTAGGCCGGCTCCTGTATCAGCGCGCGCCAGCCGATGCGAAAGTCTCTTAGCTTCATGGATTGAGAGTCCGTGTATGGAAAACCTCTGGCGTTTGCAACATCCATGCCACGGTTGTTATTGCGCTCCGGCGGCCGCTTGTGCGGGCCGGTGTCCGGAAGCGAACGTTATGGCTGTTCACTTCCGAACACTTACTTCACCTTGATCGGGAAGGCGGAATGCACCGGCCACACGGCGGGTTCTTCGCCCGTTCAGCCTTGATGGCTTCAATCGCCGCGACGGCGGCGGATACCTGGTGCTTCATCGTGTCTCCTTATTTCAGCGCGGGGATGGCTTGCGGCTGATAGGGCTTGACCGGTTGCTCCTTCAGCTTCTTGTCCAGCAGCTCCAGCGCCACCTCCAGCTGGCGGTCCTGGCCTTGATACGTTGCGTGCGGCAGGTTGTCCACCTCAACGTCCGGCGACACGCCCACGCCTTCGATCAGCCATTGGCCATCGGCGGTGTTGAACTGGCCGTTCTCGGCGACGCGTGCCATGCCGTTGTCGCTCAGGCGGTTGTTATCGCTGAGCCAAACGCCAGCGCCCGCCGTGCGCTTGCCCACCAGCGGCGCCAATCCCAGCGCCTTGATGCCGGCCGCGAAGGTCTCGCCGTCCGAGTAAGTGTATTCGTCGACCAGCACCACCAGATGGCCGCGGAAGGTGTTCTGCATGTTCGGCGCAGGCAGCGCGCCCGGCGACGACCAGAAGGCCCAGGCCTTGCGCAGCAGCTTCTCGATCACCCAGCTGTCGATATTGCCGCCGTTGTTGCGGCGCACGTCGATGATCAGGCCTTCGCGGTTGACGTTGGCGTAGAAGTCGCGCGCGAAGGAGGCGATGTCGCGCGCTCCCATGGCGCGCAGGTGCAGGTAGCCGATGCGGCCCTTGGACGCGGCGTCCACCTGGCGCGCGCGGCTCTGTTCCCAGTCGCTGTAGCGCAAGCTGGCCTGCTTGCCCATGTTGACCGGCGTGACGATGACCGAACGCGCCGCGTCACCCTTGCCTTCCTTGCGCTTCACCTGCAGCAGCACCTGCTTGTCCGCCTGGTTCAGCAGCAGGTCGGCGATGTCGCGCGCTTCCAGCACCGGCTTGCCGTTGACGGCGGTGATGACGTCGCCCTCCTTCACGTCCACGTCCGGCTGCAGCAGCGGGCCGCGTTCGGAAGGCAGCTCCGGTTCGCTGCGGTAGATGTGGTCGACGCGGTAGCCATCCGCGCTGCGCGTGAGCAGCGCGCCCAGTCCCGCAGGCGCGCCTTCCGGCGCGGGACGGCGCACGTCGCCGGGCGCGATCTGCGAGTGCAGCGCGCCCACTTCACTGATCATCATGCCCAGCACGTCGTTCAGTTCCGCGCGGTCGGTCACGCGCTCGACCAGCGGCGCGTACTTGGCGCGCACGCCGGTCCAGTTCACGCCGCGCATCTTGGCGTCGTACAGGAAGTCGCGGTGCATGCGCCAGGCGTCGTTGAACATCTGCGTCCACTCCAGGCGCGGGTTGGAGGTGAAGGTCCAGTCGTCCACCTTGACCTTGGCCTTGGAGACGTCGGCCGGCGCCTTGGCGCCCGCCTCCACCACCAGCATGTCGCCAGGGCCGCTGGCGGCGAAGGTACGGTAGTACAGGTGCTTCTTGTCGAAGGCCAGGTCGTATTCGCGTACGCCGCTGACGAAGACCTCCGGCTGCGGCCCGTTGGCGGCGATCGCCAGCGTTTTCAGGTTGGCCTTGCCGTCGTTGCCGTCGGCGTCGAGGAAGTACAGGCGCTTCTCGTCGAGCTCCAGGTCGCGGTAGTTACCGGCGGCCAGCGGTACTTCGTAGAGCCGGTCCGCCAGCCCGGCGTAGACGATGGCCGGCAGCGCCTTGCCGGCTTTCTTTTCCGGCACGGCCTTGGCCACGGCTTTTTCCACCGCCTTCTCGGCGGCCTGCTCGACGGCCTTTTCCGCCGCGCCCTCGGCCGGCTTGTCGCCCGGTTTGTTCAGCTCATCGTCCGGCTTGAAGGGGAAGCGGTTGCCCGGCTGGAGCGCCAGCGCGTACACGCCGGTGCGCTTGTCGAACACCGGTCCCATATTGCGATCGCCCCACGGCGAGCCGTTCGCCAATTGGAAGTTGCGGGCCGAGAGGAAGTACAGCCATTTGCCATCCGGCGAAAACGCCGGCGAGACCGAGTTGTAACGGTCGCCGGTGACGAAGGCCAGTTGCTTCGATTCGAGGTTGTACAGGCCGATCTGGTTGCGCTGCTCGGTGCTGGCGACGCGCACCAGCGCCAGGTTCTTGCTGTCGCCGGCCCACAGCACATCGCCGTGCCGGTCGGAGCCGTCCTTGCTGCCGTCGTCGATGACGGTGTTGGCCTTGGTCGCCAGGTCCAGCATCCACAGGCGGCCTTTCTTGTCGGTGTGGGCCAGCCAGCGGCCGTCCGGCGATGGATACAGCTGCCAGCGGTGGCTGTTGCCGTCCTTGGTCAGCTGCTCGCCCTTGCCGGAACCGTCGGCGGCGAATTTCCAGATTTCGTTTTCGCCGGTGCTGTCGACGATGGCGTACACCCACTTGTCGTCGTGGCTGAAGACCGCCTCGCGGGCACGCGCACCTGGCGGCACGGCGATTTCGACGCGGCGCAGCGAGCCGGTGCCGGCCACGCTGACGCGGCCGCGCGCGGTCAGCACCAGGCGCTCGCCCTTGCTGGAGATCTGGACGTTGGTCAGGTTCTCCAGCGGCGAGCGGATCTGGCGGGCGCGCTGCTGGTCGAAGTCCGAGACCAGGTTGATGGCCAGCTGCTCGTCCTTCGCGGCGGCCAGGTCCAGCACGTGCAGGTCGGCGCCGAGTTGATAGGCGATGCGGCCGTCGCCCAGCGCGGCGTTGCGCACGTCCCAGCCGGTGTGGTTGGTCAGCTGGCGCGGATCGCTGCCGTCGGGCGCCATCGACCACAGGTTGTCGGAGCCGCCGCGGTCGCTGATGAAATACAGGCGGCCCTGCCACCACATGGGCCGCTTGTTGTTGCCGGCGTCGGAGGCCAGCAGTGGCACCGCTTCCGCGCCGCCGGCCAGGTCGTAGCGCCACAGCCGCGCGTGGGCGCCGCCACGGTAGTTCTTCACATTGTCGTTGGTCAGGGCCAGGCCGTTGCGGGTGAAGTACAGCGTCTTGCCGGCGTCGTCCAGCACCGCGTCGTTGGCGTCGGCCACAGGGAACACGCGGCGTTGCAGGTCGCCCGGCTTGACCGCCGCGATGACGTTGTTGCGCGACGGGCCCTTGGTGTCGAGCGTGGTCACCAGCACCTCGCCCTGCGCGGTCCAGCCCAGCACATTCACCGCGCTGTTTTCAAACGTGATGCGCTTGGGCAGGCCGCCTTCCAGCGGCATCACGTAGGCTTCCTGTCCGCCTTCGTAGGAGGCCGAGAAGGCGACCCATTTGCCGTCGTGCGAAATGGCGGCGTTGGTCTCGGCCGCCGGGTGGGTGGTCAGGCGCTGCGCGGCGCCGCCGTGCAGGCCGGTCTTCCACAAGTCGCCCTCGGCGGTGAAGACCACGGCTTCGCCACGGATGGCGGGATAGCGGTAGTAGGCATCGGCGGCGGAGGCGGTGCCGGACAGCAGGCCGGCGGACATCAACATCAGGGAGAGCGGGCGGGACAGGGTCATGGGACAGTTTCAATGTTTGTCAAATGGAACGACAATTCTGGCACAGCTTTGTGCAAACCGAATAACGTTTCTTGCACCCCCGTATGCTTTTTGCGATATGGCACGCGCGCCCGGCGGTGCGGGCATAAAAAAACCCGCGCCACTTGCGTGGGCGGGTTTCTTGTCGGGCCTGAGCGGCTTATTCGACTTCGACGGTCTCCGGAGGGAGCGTCGGCGCGGCGTCCGGCGGTTCCGGGAACTCCAGCTTGACCTGGTCCTTGTCGTCCAGGTCGACCGTCACGCGGCCACCGGTGACCAGGCGGCCGAACAACAGCTCGTCGGCCAGCGCCTTGCGGATCATGTCCTGGATCAGGCGCGCCATCGGCCGTGCGCCCATCAGCGGATCGAAGCCCTTCTTCGCCAGGAACTTGCGCAGCTTCTCGCTGAATACCGCTTCGACTTTCTTCTCGTGCAGCTGCTCTTCCAGCTGCATCAGGAACTTGTCGACCACGCGCAGGATGATTTCCTCGTCCAGCGCGCGGAAGCTGATGGTGGCGTCGATACGGTTGCGGAACTCCGGCGTGAACATGCGCTTGATGTCGGCCATCTCGTCGCCTGCCTGCTTGGAATTCGTGAAGCCGATCGAGGTCTTCTGCAAGCTCTCGGCGCCCGCGTTGGTGGTCATGATGATGATCACGTTGCGGAAGTCGGCCTTGCGTCCGTTGTTGTCGGTCAGCGTGCCGTGGTCCATCACCTGCAGCAGGATGTTGAAAATGTCCGGATGGGCTTTTTCAATCTCGTCCAGCAGCAGCACCGCGTGCGGCTTCTTGGTGATGGCTTCGGTCAGCAGGCCACCCTGGTCGAAACCAACGTAGCCCGGCGGCGCGCCGATCAGGCGCGACACGGCGTGACGCTCCATGTACTCCGACATGTCGAAGCGGATCAGCTCGATGCCGAGGATGAAGGCCAGCTGCTTGGCCACCTCGGTCTTGCCGACGCCGGTCGGACCGGAGAACAGGAAGGAGCCGATCGGCTTGTCGGTCTTGCCCAGGCCGGCGCGCGCCATCTTGATCGCCGAGGCCAGCGCTTCGATCGCGGGATCCTGGCCGAACACCACGTTGCGCAGGTCGCGGTCGATGGTCTGCAGCTTGCTGCGGTCGTCCTGGTTGACGGTCTGCGGCGGGATGCGCGCGATCTTGGCGATGATGTCCTCGATCTCGGTCTTGCCGATGGTTTTCTTCTGCTTCGATTTCGGCAGGATGCGCTGGGCCGCACCGGCTTCGTCGATGACGTCGATGGCCTTGTCCGGCAGGTGGCGGTCGTTGATGAAGCGGGCAGCCAGCTCGGCGGCGGTCGACAGCGCCGACGACGAATACTTCACGCCATGGTGTTCCTCGAAGCGCGACTTCAGGCCGCGCAGGATCTGCACGGTCTGCTCGACGGTCGGCTCGTTGACGTCCACTTTCTGGAAGCGGCGGCTCAGGGCGTGGTCTTTTTCAAACACGCCGCGGAACTCGGTGTAGGTGGTCGCGCCGACGCATTTCAGCTGGCCGTTGGCCAGGGCTGGCTTGAGCAGGTTGGACGCGTCCAGCGTGCCGCCCGAGGCCGAGCCGGCACCGATGATGGTGTGGATCTCGTCGATGAACAAGATGCCGTTCGGATTGTCCTTGAGCTGTTTCAGCACGGCCTTCAGGCGCTGTTCGAAATCGCCCCGGTACTTGGTGCCGGCCAGCAGCGCGCCCATGTCCAGCGAGTAGACGATGGCGTTCTGCAGGATTTCCGGCACGTCGTTCTGGGTGATGCGGTAGGCCAGGCCCTCGGCGATCGCGGTCTTGCCCACGCCGGCTTCGCCCACCAGCAGCGGATTGTTCTTGCGGCGGCGGCACAGGATCTGGATCACGCGGTCGACCTCGTCCTCGCGGCCGATCAGCGGATCGATCTTGCCCTCGGCGGCGGCCTTGTTCAAATTCTGCGTGAACTGGTCGAGCGGGCTTTCCTTGGTCTGGCCTTCGCCGCCAGGTGCGCCCTCTTCCACGCCTTCCGAGGCCTTGGCGGCGTCGGACTGCTGGTCCTTGCGCACGCCGTGCGAAATGAAGTTGACCACGTCCAGGCGCGTTACGCCCTGCTGGTGCAGGTAGTAGACCGCGTGCGAGTCCTTCTCGCCGAAGATGGCCACCAGCACGTTGGCGCCGGTGACTTCCTTCTTGCCATTGGACGCCGACTGCACGTGCATGATGGCGCGCTGGATCACGCGTTGGAAGCCGAGCGTGGGCTGGGTGTCCACTTCGCCCGTGCCGGGCACGGTCGGCGTGTTGTCGCCAATGAAGTTGGTCAGGGTTTTGCGCAGGTCTTCAATGTTGACGGCGCAAGCGCGCAACACTTCGGCGGCCGAAGGATTGTCAAGCAGGGCCAGCAGCAAGTGCTCCACCGTGATGAATTCGTGCCGTGCCTGCCGAGCTTCGACAAACGCCATGTGCAAACTTACTTCTAATTCCTGCGCAATCATACTTCCTCCATCACACATTGCAGGGGGTGCCCCGCCTTGCGTGCATGCGTTAAAACGAACTCCACTTTGGTACAGGCTATATCTTTTGAGAACACGCCGCACACTCCTTTGCCGTAGCGATGAACACTGAGCATTATTTGCGTGGCCGTTTCACGGTCTTTATTGAAATACTCCTGGATGATGGCCACCACGAATTCCATCGGGGTGTAGTCATCATTGAGCAACGCCACCTGGTACAAAGGTGGCGGCTTCAGCGCTTGCCGCTCCAAGAGGGTTTCGGTGTCATGCTTGGTTGCCATACGCTTATATTCTAATGCTTTCGGGGTTGATGCAATGGGCATTTCACACTGCCCATCCAATTGTTTTCCATCTTACGCGTTTTCTGAACTTGACGCAGATGGCGACCCATTAGTCAAAATCAAGAGTTGCTTTTTCGCCAATTGGGTTAAAAGTAGCAAAATGCATACAAATCTGCTTGACTTTAGAATTTGGTCCGCTAACAATGCGTTATCGACTGCGTGCAGAAATGTACAAGGTGATAAGAAGTGAGGCGTGAGGAGGGGGCAAGAAGCTTCTTGCTTTTATGGCTCGTGTGATCCGTTTTAATTTTGAAAGTTCTTTTTATGGCAACAGGTACAGTTAAGTGGTTCAATGATTCCAAAGGTTTTGGCTTCATCACTCCAGATGACGGCGGCGAGGATTTGTTCGCTCACTTCTCCGCAATCAACATGAACGGTTTCAAGACCCTCAAAGAAGGTCAAAAAGTTCAATTCGAAGTCACGCAAGGCCCTAAAGGCAAGCAAGCTTCCAACATCCAGTCCGCTTAATTCCTTAAGCAACAGATGTGAAAAACCTCGCCCTGCGGGGTTTTTTTTCGTCCCTACCTTCCAGCAAGTGTTGCAGAACGCCTACACCGCCCCGCCGCGTGACAATTCAATAGAATCGACAAAGTTGAAGAATGCATAATCTTATTCGTTAAGGTAATAGTGCCCATCAGGCACGTCCCTGCACCGCCGTTCATCTCTTACCAAGGGTCGCATGAATAGCATACACATCAAGAAGATCAAGACCGGCCTGGCCTATGCCGCCATTCTCGCACTGGGCCTGGGGGTGGGCCGCGTGGCCTCCAAAGTTCCGCAGTGGCTGACGCCGGCCTACGTCGAAGGCAACTACCAGGCCTACTATCCCGACGCTTCCACCAGGGTGGCGGTGTATGGCACCAAGACCTGCCCCTATTGTGCCCAAACACGCGCCTACCTGAACGAGCACCACATCCCCTACGCCGACATCGACATCAGCCACGCCGGCAAGGGCCAGCGCGACTACCAGAGCTTCGGCGAGACCGCCGTGCCGGTGATCCTGATCGGCAACCGCCGCATCACCGGTTTCAAGGTACCGGTCATCGAGGCCGCGCTCGAACAGCTCAAGCCGGCGACCGGCGGCTGATCCATTCGATTCGGGGACCGTGTATGCGGACGGCACGGTTGCAGGCATCACCCACGTCCAACCACCTTGGAGGAGCGCAATATGAATAAGAAACTGAAACTGTTTTTGTTTGCAATCGGTATCGGCGCGGCATCGGCACCGGCCATGGCCAGCTGCATCCACTACTGCGTTGTCGAATACAAGGCATGCATGAATTCCGGCCAGCCAGCCGATCAGTGCAATGAAGAGCTCACCGCCTGCGAAGACGCCTGCGGCGGCTAAGCTTGTGTTGACGGGCCAGCGCCAGCGGCGCCGCCCGTCCATTAAAGCGCCGGCGCCAGCAGCTTGAACAGCAAGCCCGCCACCGCGCACGCGGCGATCACGCGCGGCACTTTTTGCTTGTAGCGCAGCAAGGCCACCGCCGCCCCCACCCCGATCAACGCCGCCACCCAGTCGGGCGCGCCACCGAAGCCCGCCGGCCACAGCACGTGATAGGCGAAGAACAGCGCCAGGTTCAGGATCACGCCGACCACCGCCGCCGTGATGCCGGTCAGCGGCGCGGTGAAGCTGATGTCGTCGCGCGTAGCTTCGACCAGCGGTCCGCCGGCCAGGATGAACACGAACGACGGCAGGAAGGTGAACCACGTCACCAGCACCGCCGCCACCGCGCCCGCCAGCGGCAAGAGCGCCGCGCCGAACGGCACCTGCCCATAGCCGCCCACAAAGCCTACAAACGCCACCACCATGATCAGCGGACCGGGCGTGGTTTCGCCCAGCGCCAGGCCGTCTATCATCTGCGTCGCGCTCAGCCAGCCGTAGTGCGCGACCGCGCCCTGGTACACGTAGGGCAGCACCGCGTAGGCGCCGCCGAAGGTCAGCATGGCGGCCTTGGTGAAGAACCAGGCCATCTGCGTGTAGGTGTGCCGCCAGCCCACCGTGGCCATCAACAGCGCCATCGGCGCCAGCCACAGCAGCGCGCCGCAGCCGGCCACCAGCGCCAGCCGGCTCCAGCGGAACTGCGCGTGCGGCGGCGGCGCCGTGTCGTCGTCAATCACGGCCGCGCCATACGAGGCCTGGGCCGCGCCGTGGCCGCCGCCGGCCGTGAACGCCTGCGGCAAAAAGCGGCCGCCGGCATAGCCCGCCAGCGCGGCGCCGGCGACGATCAGCGGGAACGGCAGTTGCAGCGCGAAGATGGCCACGAAGGCGGCGCCGGCGATGCCCCACAGCCAGCCGTTGCGCAAGGCGCGCGTGCCGATGCGGTGCGCGGCCTGCAGCACGATGGCCGTGACCGCCGGCTTGATGCCGTAGAACAGCCCCGCCACCAGCGGCTGCTGGCCGAACGCCATGTACAGCCACGACAGCAGCACCAGCAACAGCAACGACGGCAGCACGAACAGGCCGCCGGCGATGATGCCGCCGCGCGTGCGGTGCAGCAGCCAGCCGATGTAGGTGGCCAGCTGTTGCGCCTCGGGGCCGGGCAGAAGCATGCAGTAGTTGAGCGCGTGCAGGAAGCGGCGCTCGGAGATCCAGCGCCGGCGCTCGACCAGCTCCTGGTGCATGATGGCGATCTGACCGGCCGGTCCGCCAAAGCTGATGCAGCCCAGTTTGAGCCAGAAGCGGAAGGCTTGCCAGAGCGTCGGCGCCGGCGGCGCGGTGGTGGGCGTCATCGTGGTTCCTGTCAAAAAAAATGCCCCGTCAGCCTGAACGCGCTCAAGATCGCGCTCAGTGCAGACGGGGCCGGTGCATGCCGGTGGCTGGCTTACATCTGTTCGATCATCACGTCGCCGAAGCCCGAGCACGAGACCTGGGTCGCGCCTTCCATCAGGCGGGCGAAGTCGTAGGTGACCTTCTTCGAATCGATGGCTTTTTCCATCGACTTGATGATCAGGTCGGCCGCTTCAACCCAGCCCATGTGGCGCAGCATCATCTCGGCGGACAGGATCAGCGAACCAGGGTTCACGTAGTCCTTGCCAGCGTACTTCGGCGCGGTGCCGTGGGTGGCTTCGAACATGGCGACCGAGTCCGACATATTGGCGCCCGGCGCGATGCCGATGCCGCCCACCTGGGCCGCCAGCGCGTCCGAGATGTAGTCGCCGTTCAGGTTCAGGGTGGCGATCACGCTGTACTCGATCGGGCGCAGCAGGATCTGCTGCAGGAAGGCGTCGGCGATCGAATCCTTGATGATGATGTCGCGGCCGGTCTTCGGGTTCTTGAACTTGCACCATGGGCCGCCATCGATCAGCTCGGCGCCGAATTCTTTTTGCGCCAGCTCGTAGGCCCAGTCACGGAAGCCACCCTCGGTGTACTTCATGATGTTGCCCTTGTGGACGATGGTGACCGACGGCTTGTCGTTGTCGATGGCGTACTGGATCGCCTTGCGCACCAGGCGCTGCGTGCCTTCGATCGACACCGGCTTGATGCCCAGGCCGGAGGTGGCCGGGAAGCGGATCTTGGTGACGCCCATTTCCTTGATCAGGAAGTCCATCAGCTTCTTGGCGCCTTCCGAGCCCTGCTGGTACTCGATGCCGGCGTAGATGTCTTCCGAGTTTTCGCGGAAGATGACCATGTCGGTCTTCTCCGGTTCCTTGACCGGCGACGGCACGCCGGTGAAGTAGCGCACCGGGCGCAGGCAGACGTACAGGTCCAGCTGCTGGCGCAGCGCCACGTTGAGCGAGCGGATGCCGCCGCCGACCGGCGTGGTCAGCGGGCCCTTGATCGACACCACGTAATCCTTCAGCACCTGCAGGGTCTCCTCCGGCAGCCACACGTCCGGGCCGTACACGGTGGTCGATTTCTCGCCCGCGAAGATTTCCATCCAGCTGATCTTGCGCTTGCCGCCGTAGGACTTGGCCACGGCCGCGTCGATCACCTTGATCATCACCGGGCTGATGTCCACGCCGGTGCCATCGCCCTCGATGTAGGGAATGATCGGGTTATCTGGTACATTCAGGGAAAAATCGGCGTTGACGGTGATTTTTTGGCCGTCGGCAGGTACTTTGATATGCTGATACATCGTGTTCTCCGAAGTGGACGCTCGGCGGGCAGCGGGCTGCTCCCGCCAAGTCTTCTATAAGACATAAGACAGGTGTGTGGCATTATGCACCAGTATTTTCACAGGCGCCATGGTTTTCATTACAACCTTCAAGCCTACACCAAAATCATCCGAAGAGAAGTATGTCACTCATTCTATTTAACAAACCTTTCCAGGTGCTGTGCCAGTTCTCCCCGCAGGACGGCCGCGCCACGCTGGCCGACCATCTGAAGATTCCCAACATCTACCCCGCCGGCCGGCTCGACGCCGACAGCGAGGGCTTGATGCTGCTCACCGACGACGGCAAGCTGCAGCACACCATCGCCCATCCCGACCACAAGGAAGCCAAGGTGTATCTGGTGCAGGTGGACGGCGTGCCGGACGCGGCCAGCCTGGCCAGGCTGCAGGCGCCGCTGGACCTGGGCGACTTCGTCACCAAGCCGTGCAAGGCGGTGCGGATCGCCGAGCCGGAGTGGCTGTGGCCGCGCAATCCGCCGATCCGCAGCCGCGCCGAGCACCCGACCAGCTGGTTGGCGATCACGCTTCAGGAAGGAAAAAACCGCCAGGTGCGGCGCATGACGGCGGCGGTCGGCCTGCCGACGCTGCGGCTGGTGCGCAGCGCCATCGGCGCCATCTCGCTGGCGACCCACCCGCTGATGCCGGGCGAGTGGATGGAAGTGTCGGCCAAGGACCTGGCCGGTTAGATTGATGCGTTGCAGCACATAAATTTCTGTTTTTCGAGCATTTTTGTGTCAACTAGAAATTTTGAGCGGCGTTAATGAGATAGATTCATATGAATCTTCGTTTTTTTTAGCTGGTTAAATCAACTGCCAAAGGAACTCATCATGTCCAAGATCATCGCTGCCCTGGTTGCCTCCCTGTTTGCTGCTTCCGCTTTCGCTGCCGCTCCGTCGGCTTCGGCATCCGCTTCGGCCGCTGCTTCGGCCCCGATGGCATCGGCCCCTTCCGCATCGGCCTCCGCCTCCGCACCAAAAGCTAAGAAAGCCAAACACAAGAAAGCCTCCGCATCGGCAGAAGCTTCCGCCTCGATGCCAGCCAAGTAATCGCTGCCATCCCAGCAAGCCGGCCCCGGGCCGGCTTTTTTTACGTCCACGCATGCGAAAAAACCCGCGCTGACCGAAGCCAGGCGGGTTCTTGCTTTAAATCCCAGCGAGGGGAATTAAGCGGACAGTGCCTTCAGGGCAGCTGCCAGACGGCTCTTATGACGAGCTGCCTTGTTTTTGTGGATGATCTTCTTGTCCGCGATGCTGTCGATGGTCGACACGGACGATTGGAAGATTGCCGTCGCAGCAGCTTTGTCGCCGCCTTGGATCGCTTTGCGAACTGCCTTGATAGCGGTGCGCAGGGTCGAACGCTGGGACGAGTTGTGAGCGTTTTGCTTAACTGCTTGACGAGCGCGTTTGCGCGCTTGTGCGGTATTTGCCATGGAATTTCCTAAAACAGGGTAAAGGTGCGTTTGCAAACATTATTGTTTGCCAAACAGGTGCGTTCAGTGCGTCTGCCGAACCATGTGAGTCAAACTACTGCCTGCCAAACATTAGTGTCTGCGTAACAGAATTCTGTACAGCCTGCGATTATAGCGATGTTTTCTGTCAGGAGCAACTATAATCACGTCCCATGAACTTGCTTAAAACTCTAGCCGCCATCTCCAGCATGACCATGCTGTCCCGCGTAACCGGATTATTGCGTGAAACCTTGTTTGCCCGGGCCTTCGGCGCCGGCGCCTACACGGACGCTTTCATCGTCGCGTTTCGCATTCCCAACCTGCTGCGCCGCCTGTTCGCCGAGGGGGCGTTCTCCCAGGCGTTTGTGCCGATCTTGTCGGAATACAAAAACCAGCACGGCCAGGAGGCCAGCAAGACGCTGGCCGACCATGTGGCCAACACGCTGGTGTGGTCGACGCTGTTCGTCAGCGCGCTCGGTATTATAGGCGCGCCGTTGTTTGTTTACCTCATCGCGACCGGCCTGGACAAGCAGCCGGGCGCCTTCGACGCCGCCGTCTGGATGACGCGCCTGATGTTCCCTTATATTAGCTTCATGGCCTTCGTGGCGCTGGCCGGCGGCGTATTGAATACCTGGCGCCAGTTCAAGATCCCGGCCTTCACGCCGGTGCTGCTGAACCTGTCCTTCATCGCCGCCTCGCTGTTCCTGCAATCGCACCTGACGCAGCCGATCTACGCGATGGCGATCGCCGTGTTCATCGGCGGCATCCTGCAGGTGGCGGTCCAGATCCCGGCGCTGATCAAGATCGGCATGCTGCCGCGCCTGTCGTGGAATCCGGCGGCCGGCCTGGGCGATCCGGGCGTGCGCCGGGTGCTGAAGAAGATGGGGCCGGCCGTGTTCGCCGTTTCCGCCGCGCAGATCAGCCTGATGATCAACACCAGCATCGCCTCACGCCTGACCGAGGGCAGCATTTCCTGGCTGTCCTACGCCGACCGCCTGATGGAGTTCCCGACCGCCCTGCTGGGTGTGGCACTGGGAACGATCTTGCTGCCCAGCCTGTCGAAGGCGCAGGCGGATGGCGATCCGCAGGAATATTCCGGCCTGCTGGACTGGGGCCTGCGCCTGACCTTCCTGCTGGCGCTGCCGTCGGCGGTGGGCATGGCCGCGCTGGCCAAGCCGCTGATCGCCACCCTCTTCCACTACGGCAAATTCACCGACGAGGCGGCCACGCAGTCGTCCTATCCGCTGATCGCCTACAGCGTCGGGCTGCTGGGCATCATCCTGGTCAAGACGCTGGCGCCGGCGTTTTACGCGCGCCAGGACATCCGCACGCCCGTCAAGATCGCCACCGGCGTGCTGCTGGCAACGCAGCTGATGAACTGGATCTTCGTGCCCTACCTGCAGGTGGCGGGCCTGGCGCTGTCGATCGGCCTGGGCGCCTGCATTAACGCCAGCTTGCTGTATGCGGGCTTGCGCAAGAGCGGCATCTACCAGCCCAAGCCGGGCTGGATGGTGTTCTGCGCCAAACTGGCCATGGCGTGCGTGCTGATGGGCGCCGCCGCGTGGTTTGGCGGGCAGCAGGTGGACTGGCTGGGCCTGCAGCACCACACGCTGCTGCGGATCGGCGCGCTGCTGCTGTTGATCGGTGTGTGCGGGGCGGTGTACTTCGCGGCGCTGTTCGCCATGGGTTTCCGGCTGCGGGATATCAGGCGCACCGCGCGATGAGCTGAAATGCTGGACGAAAAAAAAGGCTATGTAGCGCCTAAGTGTTGAACGGCTAGCTCCCCCATCGGTCTAAGCAATACGGACTGATGGGAGACGGCGATGAAAAAATTAGATTTTCAAGCATTAG
>NZ_BPWJ01000021.1:0-44979 GCF_040362985.1 Duganella caerulea
GCGCGCCACCCGCGTCACCTCGGATGCGAAGGAGTTCAATTGGTCCACCATCACGTTGATGGTGTTTTTCAGTTCCAGGATCTCGCCCTTCACGTCCACCGTGATCTTCTTCGACAAGTCGCCGTTCGCCACGGCGGTGGTCACCGCCGCGATGTTACGCACCTGGCCCGTCAAGTTGGACGCCATGAAGTTCACGTTGTCGGTCAAGTCCTTCCAGGTGCCGCCGACGCCCGGCACATATGCCTGGCCGCCCAGCTTACCCTCGGTACCCACCTCGCGCGCCACCCGCGTCACCTCCGACGCGAAGGAGCGCAACTGGTCCACCATCACGTTGATGGTGTCCTTCAGCTGCAGGATCTCGCCGCGCACGTCCACCGTGATCTTCTTGGACAAGTCGCCATTCGCCACCGCCGTGGTCACCTCGGCGATGTTACGCACCTGTGATGTCAAGTTACCCGCCATCGAGTTCACCGAGTCGGTCAAGTCCTTCCAGGTGCCGGCCACGCCTTTCACCTGCGCCTGGCCGCCCAGCTTACCCTCGGTGCCGACCTCCCGCGCCACCCGCGTCACCTCGGACGAGAACGACGACAGCTGCTCCACCATGGTGTTGGCCGTGGTGGCGGCCCGCAGGTACTGGCCTTTCAGCGGCACACCGTCCACCTCCAGCGCCATGGTCTGCGACAGGTCGCCCTTCGCCACGGCGCCGATCACGCGCGCCATCTCGGTGGTGGGGCGCACCAGGTCGTCGATCAGCGCATTGACCGCGCTGATGATGGAGGCCCAGCCGCCGGCCATGTTGGGCACCTGCGCGCGCTGCGTCAGGCGGCCTTCGCGGCCCACCACGCGGCTCACCTCCGTCACCACCGACACCATTTTTTCCTTGGTCTCGATGATCTCGTTGAGCGTGTCGGCGATCTTGCCCGCCATGCCGGTCCAGTCGGATGGCATGCGTGCCGTGAAGTCGCCCTTCTTCAGCGCCATCAAGGTCGCCAGCAGTCGCTTGGCGTCGACCTGCTCGCCCATGTCGGTCATATTGTTCATCGGCTTAATCCTCGTCGTTTAGGAGGGAATGGGTAGGGATGGCGGTGGCGTGTTGTCTGGCTTCCGCTTGTTCGATCAATGCCGCCGCGGTCAGCGGCGGGGAAAACAGGTCGCCCTGGCAGCTGTCGCAGCCCAGCGCGCGCAGCACGTCGAGCTGCGCGGGTTCGTCGACGCCCATCGCCACGATCCGCATCGCGAGCGCGCGGGCCAGGTGGATGACGGCGGCGACGATGTCGGTGCCGCCTTCATCGTTGCCGATGGCGTGGATGAAGCTTCGGTCTATCTTCAACACGTTCAGCTGCCAGCGTTTGCAGGCGGCCAGCGAGGAGCGCGCGCTGCCGAAATCGTCAAGCGCGGCGCGCACGCCGCCGGCCTGCAATTGCAGCAGCAACTGGGTCAGCGGCTCGGCCGCGCCTTGCAGCTGCTTCTCGTTGAGCTCCACGCCGATGCTGCCCGGCGGCAGCCGGTGCTTGCGGATCGCCGGCAGCAGCGTTTGCGGCAGGTCGGCGTTGATCTGCGGCGTGGCCAGGTTGATCCAGATGCACGGCACCGCGCCATCGGCGGGTATAGCCACCGGCTGCCACAACGCGGCCTGCGCGCAGGCCTGCGTGATGACCCAGGTGTCGACGCGGTCCAGCAGCCCGCGTTCCTGCACGAAGGGCAGGAACTGCCCGGCCTCCAGCAAGCCCTTGCCGGCATGGCGCCAGTATAGCTGGGCCTCGGCGCCGACGGTGCGGCCGGTGGCGATATCGACCTGCGGCTGATAGCGCAGTTCCAGCTGGCCGGCGGCCAGCGCCTTGCGCAGCTCCAGCGCCCATTGTTCGCGTTCGCGCTCGCGTACATTGAGCTCTTCGTGGAAGAACTGCACCGGCCCGGCGTTGTTTTGCTTGGCGTGGTACATGGCGGTGTCGGCGTTTTTCATCAGCGCCTGCGCGTTGGCGCCGTCCTGCGGATAGATGGCGATGCCGATGCTGGCCGCGGTCTTCAGGCGATTGCTGCCGATCTCGAAGGGCAGGGCGCAGGCCAGTTCGATCTTGCGCGCCACGCGCGCGGCATTGGCCGCCGCAGCCCGGCCTTCGATCAGCACCACGAATTCGTCGCCGCCCAGGCGCGCCACCACGTCCGCCACGCGCACCGCCGCCGTCAGCCGCGCCGATACCTGCCGCAGCAGTTCGTCGCCGGCTTCGTGGCCGTAGGTGTCGTTGATCTGCTTGAATTTATCCAGGTCGAGGAACAGCAGCGCGAAGCCGGCGCCGCTGCGGTCCGACGTGGCGACGGCGTGCTCCAGCTGCTGGATCAGGGCGCGGCGGTTGACCAGGTTGGTCAGCGCGTCGCGGGTGGAGAGCTCGTGGGCGCGCGACTCGGCCTGCTTGCGGTCCTTGATTTCCTGTTCCAGTTCGGCGTTGATGCGCTCCAGGTCCTGCAGGCGCTGCACGCGCAGGTCCTGGTTCAGGCGCGCCAGCTGCTCGCTCTTTTTTCGCAGCAGGATATTCTTCTTCGTCATCTCGACAAACACCGCCACCTTGGCCTGCAGGATTTGCGGTATCACCGGCGTGAAGAGGTAATCGGCCGCGCCTTTCTGGTAGGCCTTGAGGCGGTTGATTTCGTCCGCGTAGTGCGCGGTGATGAAGATGATCGGCACACTGGCCGAGCGGGGATGGGAGTGGATCGCCTCGGCCGTCTCGAAGCCGTCCATGCCGGGCATGCTGACATCGAGCAGGATCACGGCGAATTCGTGCAACAACACCTGGCGCAGCGCCTCCTTGCCGGATCCCGCCGTCAATAGCTCATAGACATGCTGGTCGGCCGCCTCCGACAGCAAGCTTTCCAGCGCGTACAGGCTGGCCGGGTCGTCGTTGACGAGGAGGACTTTGGGAATAGGCACGGCTAGCTGAACGGTTGAGGTGTCGGGCAATCGCACTGTGTCTGTTAGGTAAAAGATACTCTTGTGTGTCCGGGAGTCAAGCAAAATCGGGCTCTGCCAAAGAATGGTGAAAGCCTCATTTTATCAATCTGACAATCGTCCTGCGAAATATTTTTTACCAGCAAAAATATTATCGCAACTCAATTTTCCCCAGCGCACGATTGCGCCCGCGCTGGCTGACCCAGATGGGTGCGCTCCACAGCATTTTGCCATCGTCCTGGGTCACCCTGGCGTAATAAAAATGCTCGCCGGCGGCCGGGCGGATCACACTCAGGGGCTTGTTGCTGAGCGCCGTGACCGTGCCGTTGCGCCCCGGTACGCCCTGGAAGATGGTGACGGCGGCCATGGCGTGGCCGGTTTTGCTGGCGTAATTCGCCTGCAAGGTCAACCTGCCGCTGTTGACGATGCGTTCACCCATCAGGTGGCCGTTGGCGGTGAGCACCAGTTGGGCGTTCTTGTCCATCGTGGCAAATACGCGACGGGCGCGCAGCGCGTCCAGCAGTCCGGCGGCGTTGAGCGGCGCGCCGGGCGGCATCAGCACGCCCGTGCGATTGCTGTAGGCGCTGCCCCAGTTGGCGCAGTGGTTGTCCTGGTCGCTGCTGAAAGCCAGGTGGTAGCCGGCCTCCAGCAGCTTGTTGCAGGCCGGCTCGAAGTTGCTCAGGTGGGTCTCGCCCTCGTCGCTGCGGGACGAGAAGGCGCTGCTGTTCATCACTTCGCACAGCAGCATGGCCTGGTCGCCGTCCGCGTTCCAGGCCAGCGGCTTGCCGCCGATGGCGAACTGGTCGTCCTGCGGATGGTTGAACTGGCCGAACCAGCCGCGCTCGCGCATCAGCCGGTACAGGAAGGCGTAGTCGCTCTTGGGCGTTTCGGTGTCGGCGATCAGCTCGCCTGCGGCGTTGCGTTCCCAGCCCAGCAGTTCGCCGCTGTTGAAGATGTTCAGGTGGCCGCCCTTGTTGATGACGCCCCATTCCTGGCCATAGATGGCGAGGAATGCCGGATGGGCCTGGTTCCAGGCGGCGGCCGCCTCCAGGCCGCTCTGGTACAAGGCCTTGGCGGCGGCCGGGTCGGCCGCGCTGTTGGTGCCGTCCGAACCGTCGTACATGTGGTTGTGCTCGGATGTCATCAGGAAATCCAGTCCGTGTTGCTGGGCGTAGGCATAGGCGTCCAGCGGCCCCAGCGCCGTGCTTTGCGGCGGCTGCGCGCCGGTGCAGTGGTCCAGCGGACCGCCGCCGTCGCTGTGGCTGGTCTGGCTGTGCAGGTTGCCCAGGTAGACGGCGTAGGGCAGGGTGTCGCCGGCCGGCGGCGTCATCGGGGACGCCAATGGCCCCGCGCCCACCGCCACGTTCCAGCTCTGCTCGATCGTGGGGCCATCGCCGGCGCTGGCGCGCAAGCGCAGGCTGTAGACGCCGTCGCGCAGCGTCGGCGGCGTGCGCCAGCGTAGCATCACGGGGCCGGCCGGTTTGTCCGGTTGCCGCGTGCCACGCCAGTTGCGCAGCGCGCGGCCGTCCGGCGACAGCAGGGTGAGGCGCCACCGCAGCGTGCCGCCGGCTTGCGGGTCGGGCGCGGAAAAATGCAGCGTCAGCGTGCGCGCCCCGAGCGCGTCGGCGCGGAAGGGCGCCTCCAGCCAGGCGTTGAATTCATGGTGGTCGCCAGTCGTCGCATGACTGGCCGCCGGAATGCAAAGGATACTTGCGAATAAAATCGCTGAGATGGATGGCGCGCGCATGATGAGTCTCCCGCAACACCGGCAGGTTGCCGGCCTCATCTTTTAGAGCGCGCCTTATCGCATAAGGTTCCCTTTAATTTTGAAAGGTTATCGGAGCAATTCTCTCCAATTGTTTCACTGGTTCCCAAGCGGCATTAATAGTATGCTGCTGTGATGCAAAATTTTCCGCCAATATATCGACCAAAAGTGATCGCGCATGCTGAAATCGGGTAACGCGACGGAAGCGGTCCGCAGCCCCCGCCTGCTGTTCTGGCTGGCGGGCGGCGTGCTGGCGCTGGCCGTTGGCGCTGCCCTGTATGGCTCCGCGGCCAAGACGGTCGACGATGACGCCCGCCAGCGTTTCGAGAATCTGGCGCGCAGCACGCAGTACGGTATTTCGGCCCGCATCAAATCGTATTCCGATCTGACGCGCGGGCTGGTGGCGCTGTTCCAGACCAGCGATGATCTGACACGCCTGCAGTTCCACCAGTACGTGGCCAGCCTGGAGATTCCGCGCCACTTCCCGGCGATCGAGGCGGTGACCTGGGCGCCGCTGGTCAGCGACGACCAGCGCGACGCCTTCATCGCTCGCGTGCGCGCGGACCGCAGCCTGTCGCCGCAGGGTTATCCGGCGTTCGATATCAAGCCGCCCGGCCGCCGCCCGCACTATTCGGTGCTGACCTATCTGGAGCCGGCGCTGATGTTGGGCGAGAAAATGGGCGTCGATGTGACGGCCAATCCGGCGATCGAAAAAATGGTGGCGGCGTCGCGCGACAGCGGCCAGGTGATCGCATCGGGCCAGCCTATCGTGGTCCAGCATCCGACGCCGCACATCGGCCTGGGCATCCGCTTGCCGGTCTACCGCCGCAACATGCCGGTGGCCGACGTGGCGGGCCGGCGCGCCGCCTATCTCGGATCGGTGGGCATCGGCTTCAGCGTGCCCAAGCTGGTGCAGGGCGCGATCGACGAGATGACCGTGCGCCAGGTGCGCCTGATGTTGTACGCGGACGGCAGCAAGGACGTCGAGCAGCGCCGCCTGGTGATCGAAAATAGCGACCATCTGCTGTTCAACGATAACGGCACGGTGCAGGACTCGCCGATCCCGCCGGCGGCGAAGGGGCAATACTACGAATCGGTGCTGCCGATCGATTTTAACGGCAGCCTGTGGAAGGCGCAGTTCCAGGTCAGGAAAACCGATTTGCTGACCGGCTTCGATGTGTATTTTCCGTGGATCGCCGGCCTGACCGGCTTCGCCGGCACCATGCTGTTGTACAGCTACTTCTTCGTGCTGTACACCTCGCGCCGGCGCGCGCTCAAGCAGGGCGTGCTGCTCGACACGGTGCTCAACAACGTCGACGCCCACGTCTACATGAAGGACCAGAAGCGCCGCTACATCTACGTCAACGCCAAGATGGCCGATTCGATGGGGCTACCGGTTGAGCAGATCGTCGGCAAGCTCGATCGCGAGCTGATGCCGACCTCCGTGGCCGACGCGGCGTGGGCGCAGGAGCGGCCTGTATTCGCCGACAACGTCAAGCGCTCCGGCGAGACGCGCTACGTAGGCCGCGACGGCGTGGTGCAGCACCTGTGGACCGTCAAGGTGCCGGTGGAGATCGACCGCGCCGTCACGGCCGTCATCGGCCTGTCGACCGACGTCACCGAGCTGCATAAGCTGAAGGAGGAAGCCGACATCGCCAACCAGGCCAAGAGCGACTTCCTGTCCAACATGAGCCACGAGATCCGCACGCCGATGAACAGCATCATCGGCATGGCCCACCTGGCGCTGAAGTCGGTCACGCATCCCAAGCAGCGCGACTACCTGCAGAAGATCTATCATTCGGGCCAGCACCTGCTGGGCATCATCAACGACATCCTGGATTTCTCCAAGATCGAAGCGGGCAAGATGGACCTGGAGGTGCTGGACTTTTCGCTTGACTCGCTGCTGTCCAACATGTCCAGCCAGTTGGGCGAGAGCGCGGCGGCCAAGGGGCTGGAGCTGGTGTACGAGATCTGGCCGGGATTGTCGCAGCAGCTGCGCGGCGATCCGCTGCGGCTGGAGCAGGTGCTGCTCAACTTCACCAGCAACGCCATCAAGTTCTCCGAGAACGGCAAGGTGTATGTGCGCGCGCGGCCGCTGGAGGAGCGCGATGGCCATATCCTGGTGCGCTTCGAGGTCGAGGACCATGGCATCGGCATGTCGCCCGAGCAGCTGGAGCAGCTGTTCCAATCCTTCCACCAGGCCGACACGTCGACCACGCGCCGCTACGGCGGCACCGGTCTGGGGCTGGTCATCAGCAAGCAGCTGGCGGAGTTGATGGGCGGCGGCGTGGGTGTCGAGAGCCGGCCGGGCGCCGGCAGCACCTTCTGGTTCACGGCGCGGCTGGCCAAGGGCGTCAGCCTGCTCCAGGCCAGCGACGAATCGGTGCAACCGGATGTGCTGGACAGCATACGCGGCGCCTCCATCCTGCTGGTCGAGGACAATATCTTCAGCCAGCAGGTGGGCCAGGAACTGCTGGAGGACGCCGGCGCCACCGTGTGCGTGGCCAACAACGGCAAGGAGGCGATCGACCTGCTGCTCAAGGAGCGCTTCGATTGCGTGCTGATGGACGTGCAGATGCCGGTCATGGACGGCTACGAAACCACGCGCCTGATCCGCGCCCATCCCAAGTTGTCGGCCACGCTGATCATCGCGATGACCGCCAACGCCGGCCGCGACGACCAGGAACGCTGCCTCGGCGCGGGCATGGACGAATTTGTCACCAAGCCGATCGCGCCCAAGCTGCTGTTCAACATGCTGTCCAAGTGGATGAGCCAACGGGCGCGCGCGGCCAGCTTCGCGCGGCCGCTGGCGCCGCCGCCGCCGTCGTACTTCACCATGGCCGATGGCGCAGCCGCGCCGTTGCAGCCGCAGGCGCTGTCGATGGAGCCTGGAGCGACGCCGATCGCCGCGCAAGCAGACGTGACGCCGTCGGCGCCGGAGCCGTTGCCGCAGGAGGCGGAGCTGTTGGACGTGGCCGCGCTGGCCCTGACCTTCGGCGGCAAGGCCGACAAGATGCGCAAGTACGCCTTGCTGTTCCTGGAATCGGCCCGCGACGGCATGCGGGAGGTCGACGCCGCGCTGGCGCAGGAAGACCTGGCGCACCTTTCCGAACTGGGGCACCGCATCAAATCCTCGGCCCGCGCGGTCGGTGCGATGCGCTTCGGGAACCTGTGCCTGGCGCTGGAAAAAGTGCGCCACGACGCCGATTGCGCCAACGCGCGCCAGCTGGTGCAGCAGCTGCACGCCATGCTGGCGGCGCTGGACGAGCGCATGGAGCAGGAACTACTGGCCTACGATCCCGGCTAGAGCGATAATACGGGCTTCATACCCACGAAGAGCCCTATGCGTTCGAGCATCACCCCCGGCCTGCTGATTTTGCACGGTAATCAAATGGAGCAGCTGCGCGCGGCGGTGTTCCAATGGCTGCGCAATCATCCGCTGGGCGCGCTCGAATCCGACATCTTCCTGGTGCAGTCGAACGGCGTGGCCGAATGGCTGAAGATCGCGCTGGCCGAGGAAATGCGGGTTTGCGCGGCCACCCGTGTGGCGCTGCCGGCGCGCTTCCTGTGGGAGACCTATCGCGGCATGCTGGGGCGCGAGCGCGTGCCGGTGCGCTCGGCCTTCGACAAGGGGCCGCTGACCTGGCGCCTGATGCGCCTGTTGCC
The DNA here is from genome assembly GCF_040362985.1 of Duganella caerulea. Taxonomy (NCBI): domain Bacteria; kingdom Pseudomonadati; phylum Pseudomonadota; class Betaproteobacteria; order Burkholderiales; family Oxalobacteraceae; genus Duganella; species Duganella caerulea. The sequence goes on from NZ_BPWJ01000021.1 coordinate 8,376, forward strand.
TACCTTGCTGGCCGATCCCGTGTTCACGCCGTTGCGCCACTTCCTGGCCGACGGCGAGGCGGAGCGCAGGCTGCAACTGGCCGAACGCCTGGCCGACTTGTTCGATCAATACCAGGTCTATCGCGCCGACTGGCTGGACGACTGGGCGCATGGCCGCGACCAGCTGCGCAACGCTCGCAACGAAGCGCAGCCGCTGCCGGAGGACCAGCGCTGGCAAGGCCAGTTGTGGCGCGCCGTGATCGACGACGTCGAACCGCACGAGCGGGAGCTGGGCCGCGCCACCGTCCACACCGAATTCGTGCGCGCCAGCGCGGCGGGCGAGGAGCCGCTGGGCCGCCTGCCGCGCCGCATCGTGATCTTCGGCGTCTCCGCGCTGCCGTATCAAAGCCTGCAGGCGCTGGCCTCGCTGGCGCGCTACACGCAGGTGGTGCTGGCGGTGCCCAATCCCTGCCAGTTCTACTGGGGTGACATCATCGAAGGGCGCGACCTGCTGCGCTCCGCGCATCGCAGGCAGCAGCTGCGCAACGGCCAGGACCTGGGCGCGATTCCGCTGGAGGAGCTGCACGCGCATAGCCATCCGCTGCTGGCCAGCTGGGGGCGGCAGGGCCGCGACTTTATCCGCATGCTGGACGAGTTCGACGAAGCCTCGGCCGCTGCTGCAGCCGAAAACGATGATGTAGCGCCGCTGCGCATCGATCTGTTCAGCGAAGGCGATAACGGCACGCTACTGTCGCAGGTGCAGGCGGCGATCCGCGACCTGCTGCCCCTGTCGGAGCACCCGCAAACGCCGCCACCGGACGACGACCGCTCCATCGAATTCCACGTCACCCACAGCGTGCAGCGTGAAGTCGAGGTGCTGCACGACCAGCTGCTGGCCATGTTCGCCGACGGCAGCGGGCTGCGTCCACGCGACGTGGTGGTGATGGTGCCGGACATCGACACCTTCACCGCCGCCATCCACGCGGTGTTCGCGCAGCACCGCCGCAGCGATCCGCGCTACATCCCGTTCGAGATCGGCGACGTCAACGACCGCAGCGTCAATCCGCTGCTGGTGGCGCTGGAGTGGCTGCTGCGATTGCCGCAGCAGCGCTGCCGCCAGAGCGAGGTGCGCGACCTGCTGGACGTGCCGGCGCTGGCCGCGCGCTTCGGGCTGGGCGAAGACGACCTGCCGACGCTGGGCGTGTGGATCGAGGGCGCCGGCGTGCGCTGGGGCCTCGATACCGAACACCGCGCCGGCCTTGGCCTGGGCGCGGCGGGCGAGCAGAATTCCTGGCTGTTCGGCGTGCGCCGCATGCTGCTGGGTTACGCCAGCGGCGAGAATGCGGCCTTCGCCGGCATCGAGGCTTATGGTGAAGTGGGTGGGCTGGATGCGGCGTTGGCCGGATCGCTGGCGCAGTTGGTCGAGGCGCTGCTGCACTGGCGCGAGGTGCTTGCGCAATCCCACACGCCGGCTGAATGGGGCGTGCAGGCGCGCGCGCTGCTGGCGGCCTTCTTCAAGACCGGCGAGGAGGGCGACCGCCTGACGCTGGCGCAGCTGGACGATGCGCTCAACAACTGGCTGGAGACCTGCGAAGGTGCCCAATACGACGAAGCCGTGCCGCTGGCCGTGCTGCGCGAGGCGTGGATGGGCCTTCTGGACGAGCCGACGCTGAACCATCAATTCGTCTCCGGCGGCGTGACCTTCTGCACGCTGATGCCGATGCGCGCGGTGCCGTTCCGCGTGGTCTGCCTGCTGGGCATGAACGACGGCGACTTCCCGCGCCGCGCGCCCAAGGCCGACTTCGACCTGCTGGCGCAGCCGGGCATGGCGCGGCCGGGCGACCGCTCGCGCCGTGACGACGACCGCTACCTGATGCTGGAGGCGCTGCTGGCCGCGCGCGACAAGCTGTATATCAGCTGGGTCGGACGCAATGTGCGCGACAACAGCGAGCAGCCGCCGTCGGTGCTGGTGTCGCAACTGCGCGATTACCTGGTCAACGGCTGGCCGCTTGACCCGCACGCGCGCACCACGGAGCACGCGCTGCAGCCGTTCAGCCGCCGGTACTTCGAGGACGGCGGCCTGCTAACCTACGCGCGCGAATGGCGCGAGGCGCACGGCGAGGAAGCCGGCGACGCCGTCGCCGCTGAACTGCCGCCGTTCGACATCGACGACAAATTCCGCCTCAAGCTCATAAGCCTGAACAATTTCATGCGCCAGCCGGTGCGCTTCTTCTTCCGCCAGCGCCTGGGCGTGATGTTCGGCGAAGCCGCGCTGGTGGGCGAGGACGAGGAGCCGTTCTCGCTGAACGCCCTGGAACGCTATCTGCTCGAAGACACGATGCTGGACGACGGTGCTGAAGCCGAGGAGCTGCACCAGGTCTACGACAAGATGACCGAACGCGCAGAACGCCTTGCGCGGGAAGGCGTGCTGCCGATAGGCCTGATCGGCCAGCAGTACCAGCATCAGCTGGTGCAGGCGCTGGTGCCGGTGCGCTGCGCGTGGCTGACGCTGCGCGAGCGCTATCCTCTGACCGGATCCAAGGTGGCTCTGAGCCTCCAGCTGGCCGGCGTGCAGATCGACGACTGGATCGACCAACTGCGCAGCAACGGCAGCGAGACCGTGTGGCTGGCGCAGATGTCGTCCAAGGTGACGGACAAGCAGGGCAAGCCGCGCGGCGACAAATTGATCGCCATGTGGCTGCGCCAGTTGGCGGTGTCGGCGGCCGGCATGCCTGTCGCGGGCTTCCTGGTGGCGCGCGACGCTATCGTTACCATGAAACCGCTGGCGCAGGCCGATGCACTGGAAGCCTTGCGGGAGCTGGTCTGCCTGTGGTGCGACGGCATGAACCGTCCGTTGCCGACCGCCTGCAAAACCGCGCTGGCATTGGCACAGGGCGGCGACGCGCGTGCCGTGTACGACGGCGGCTTTGAAATCTCCGGCGAGAACGAGGACCTGTGCCTTGCGCGCCTGTGGCCGGACTTCGCGGCCCTCAGCGCCGAGCCGGATTTTGCCGACGTCTCGCAAGCGCTTTACGGCCCGCTGGCGGACTGGCTGGAACAACATATCACGATAGACGCCATCGACGGCGAGGACTCAGCATGAGCAGCAACACCGCCAACTCACTTGATCCGCTGAGCTTCCCGCTGCACGGCTCGCGCCTGATCGAGGCCAGCGCCGGCACGGGCAAGACGTGGACCATCGCCGCGCTGTACGTGCGGCTGGTGCTGGGCCATGGCGGCGACGATGCCTATCGCCGTCCCTTGCTGCCGGCCGATATCCTGGTGATGACATTTACCCGCGCCGCCACGCGCGAGCTGTCGAACCGCGTGCGCGAGCGGCTGGTGGAGGCGGCGGCCTATTTCCGCGGCTATTCGGCCATGGGCCTGGGCGCGGGCAGCGGCGTAGCGCGCGACGATTATCTGGATGCGATCCTTGAATCCTACCCAAGCCACAGCGAGCAGCAGCAGGCCGCGCACCGGTTGATGCTTGCGGCGGAGACGATGGACGAGGCGGCGATCTTCACCATCGATGCCTGGTGCCAGCGCATGCTGCGCGAGCACGCCTTCGACAGCGGCAGCCTGTTCGACGAGGAGCTGGTCAGCGACGAGCAGACCCTGTTCGAGGACGCCGCGCACGATTACTGGCGCCAGCAGGTCTATCCACTGAATGCGGTCTCGCTAGAGGCGCTGCTGTCATGCTGGGGCGACGTGGGCGCGTTGAAGCGCTCCATACGGGAGCTGGTCAAACGCGCCGACATCATTGGCGATGGCGCGCAGATCGAATCGCTGGGTGAGCTGATCGCCGCCGTCCAGCGCGAGCAGCAGGCGCAGTTGGCGCACCTGAAGGCCGGCTGGGTGGAGCGCGCCAACCGCATGGAGCAGTGGATCGCCACGGAACGGGTGCTCTCGCCGAAGTGCTTCAACGGGAACAAGATGCGCGCCGAGTCGCTGGTCAGCTGGTTCAACGGCCTGCGCGCATGGGCCGACGATGCCGCCATGGTCATGCCCGACATCTCGGACACCGCCTGGAAGCGCTTGACGCCGCACGGCCTGGAAGACGCCTACTCGAAAGGCTACACGGCCACGATCCCCGAGGACTTCGAGGCCACCGAGCCGCTGAAGAAGGCGCTGGACGAGATCGAGCCGCTGTCGCATGCGCTGTACCGGCACGCCGCCGGCGCGGTCGCCAGGCGCATGGACGAATTGAAGAAGCGCAGCCGCCAGTTCGGCTTCGCCGATATGCTGGACCGCCTGAACGCCGCGCTGCAAGGCGAGAACGCCGCCGCGCTGCGCAAGCGCATCACCGACCAGTATCCGGTGGCGATGGTCGACGAATTCCAGGACACGGCGCCCAACCAGTACCAGATCTTCAACCTGCTGTACCGCGTGGCGGACAACGATCCCGAGACGGGCCTGTTCCTGATCGGCGATCCCAAACAGTCGATCTACGGCTTCCGTGGCGCCGATATCCACAGCTACCTGTCCGCGCGCAAGGCCACCGCCGGCCGCCACTACCAGCTGGGCACCAACTATCGCTCGACCAAGCCGGTGGTGGATGCGGTCAACCACCTGTTCATGTACGCCGAGGGCCAGCCGGCGGAAGGCGGCTTCGGACGCGGCGCCTTCCGCTTCCGCGATCCCGGCACGCGCGAGAATCCGCTGCCGTTCGAAGCGGTCGGCGCCAAGGGACGCAATGAGCGCATGGTCAACGCCGACGGCGACGTGCCGGCGCTGGTCATCGCCTGCAGCTCCGCGCAGGACCTGAAGGCGGACAGCTACCGCGAATTCTTCGCCTGGCACTGCGCCGAGCATATCGTCGCGCAGCTCAACGACGAACGCGCGGGCTTCGACGGCCCGAAGGGCTTTGTGCGCCTTCAGCCGGCCGACATCGCCGTGCTGGTACGCGACCGCAAGGAGGCCGCCGCCATACGCCGTGCGCTGCAACGGCGCCAGGTCGCCAGCGTCTATTTGTCGGACAAGGATTCCGTCACCGACAGCGAGGAAGCGGCCGACGTACTGCGCTGGCTGTCGGCGGTTGCCAGTCCGCTCGACGGTGCGCTGGCGCGGGCCGCCTTCGCCACACGCACCGCCGGCTTGCCGCTGGCGGAACTGGCGCAGCTGTCGTCCGATGAACTGGCGTGGGAGGCGCGCGTCGAGCAGCTCAAGGCACTGCACATTGTCTGGCAGCGACAGGGCGTGCTGGCGATGCTGCGCCGCTTCATCCACGAATTGAAACTGCCGGCGGCCTTGCTCCAGCAGCCGGGCGGCGAACGGCGCCTGACCAACCTGCTGCATCTGGCCGAGCTGCTGCAATCGGCCAGCCGCCAGCTGGATGGCGAACAAGCGCTGATACGCTGGCTCGCCGAGCAGATCGAAGGTGGAGAGGGCGCGGGCGATGAGCGTGTGCTGCGGCTGGAAAGCGATGCGGAGCTGGTCAAGGTAGTCACCGTCCACAAATCGAAGGGGCTGGAGTATCCGCTGGTGTACTTGCCGTTCGCCGTCACGGCGCGCAAGGTGGAGCGGCGCAACCGCAGCTTCTTCGAATTCAGCGGCGACGATGGCGTGCGCCAGATCGACATGGCGCTGACCGACACCGCGATGGAACTGGTCGAGCGCGCGCGCCTGCAGGAGGACCTGCGCCTGCTGTACGTGGCGCTCACGCGCGCGCGCCACTTCCTGTGGCTGGGCGTGACGGCGTTGGCCGCCCGCAAGGCCGGCGACAACACGCTGCACGAATCGGCGCTGGGCTATCTGCTGACCGGCGGCGAAGCGCTGCCGTCGGACCTGATGATGGAGCGCTGGGGCCACGCCTGCAAAGGCTGCGATGGCATCAGCATCGAGACGCTGGAGATGGCGATGCAGCAGTTCACGCGACTGAGCCGCGTGGAAGAACGCCCGCCGTTGCTGGAGCCGCAGCTTTATGCAGGACGTTTCGAACGTGACTGGTCGGTGGGCAGTTTCAGTTCGCTGGCGCGCCGCACCGGGCCGACCGGCACGATCGGCGGCGCCGCGCCGGCCTTGCCCGTGCCGCGCGACGGTCTGCAGGAGAACCTGCTGGAAGGAGCGGACATGCCGGCCATCGCGCTGCCCGGCCGCGTGGAAGACGCGCCGTGGCACCGCTTCCCGCGTGGCTCGGTGCCGGGTAACTTCCTGCACGAGCAGCTGGAGTGGATGGGGCAGGAGGGCTTTGCCATCGTCGATCACGAGAATTTTGAATCGCGCCTGACGCGGCGGGTGGAGCGCGCCGGCTGGGGCAACCGCCTGGAGGACACGCTGGCGTGGCTGCGCGAAATCGCCCGCACCACCTTGCCGTATCTGGAGGCGCCGCTGAGCGCCATCGAGTCGCCGCTGCCGGAGATGGAGTTCTGGTTCCCCAGCGAGCGCCTGAGCACCGGCGCGCTGGATGGCCTGTGCGCCGCCCATCTGCTGGGCGGCGTGGCGCGGCCGGCGCTGCCGGAGCGGCAGCTGCACGGCATGCTGAAAGGCTTCGCCGACCTGGTGTTCGAACACGAGGGCCGTTTCTGGGTGCTGGACTACAAATCGAACGCGCTGGGCGCGGGCGACGGCGCCTATCACCAGCCGGCGCTGGTGGCCGCGATGGCCGAGCACCGCTACGACATCCAGGGCGCGATCTACATGCTGGCGCTGCACCGGCTGCTGCAGAGCCGACTGGGCGACGAATACGATCCGGCCGAGCATCTGGGCGGCGCGATTTTCCTTTTCCTGCGCGGCATTGCGAATCCGCAAACGCGCGGTTGTTACCTGATAGAACCCGATCCAGTCTTGTTGGCCGGGCTGGACCGGTTGCTGGACGAGTCCGGCGCAGCGCAAGCAGAGGCACCGCATGAGTATTGAAACGTCCACAGCATTGTTTGAGCAAGTCGACGCGCTGACCGAAAACGGCCAGCTGCGCCGCCTGAGCGGGGCATTTGCGCGCTTCATCGCCTCGGTTGGAGCCAGTTCCCCGCAATTGATGGCGGCTTGCGTGCTGTTGTCCGAACTTGAAGGGCGCGGCCACAGTTGTCTGATGCTCGATGAGCTGGCGGGCGATCCCTCTGGCCAGCTTGGCTGGACCAGCGATGAGTGGCGCGCGCTGCGCGATGCCGCCGGCGTCTGGCCCAGGAACGCCGCCGCCTGGCGGGCGCTGCTGGCAGGCTGCGACCAGGTCTGGCCGGTGGGCGACCTGGATTTCCAGCAACCGCTGGTGCTGGATGGTGAACGCCTGTACCTGCGCCGTTATTGGCGCGACGAAACGCTGGTCGCCGAGGCCGTACGCGGCCGCGCGCTGGGCGGATTGATCGCCACGGATGCCGAGACGAGCACTGCGGATATCCGTCATTGGCTCGATATTTTGTTCCCGCACGCCCCGCGCGGCGGCGCCACAGATTGGCAAAAAATCGCCTGCGCGGTGGCCATGCGCGGCAAGCTGGGCATCATCACCGGTGGCCCCGGCACCGGGAAAACCTACACCGTGGCGCGATTGCTGGCCTTGCTATTCGCGACGGCCGGCGCACGCCAGTCCGGTTTGCGCGTGGCGCTGGCCGCGCCGACCGGCAAGGCGGCGGCCCGCCTCAAGCAATCGATCGACTCGGCGCTGGACGATCTGGCCGAAAAAGTCGGCACCGCGTTGCCATTGCGGGAACTGGCCGCCCGCATGGGCGCCGCGCGGACGCTGCACAGCCTGCTTGGCGCCCGGCCGGGTACGCGTGCGTTCCAGCACAACGCCGGCAATTTGCTGGAAGTGGATGTGTTGATTGTTGACGAGGCGTCAATGATCCATCTGGAGATGATGTCCGCTTTGCTGGCCGCCTTGCCGCCGGAAGCCACCTTGATCTTGCTCGGAGATAAAGATCAGCTGGCCTCGGTGGAGGCGGGCGCGGTTCTGGGCGACCTCTGTCACAACGCGGAAGCGGGCGCCTACGAGTCGGAAACTTTGTCTTATGTACAAGCAAGTACCGGCCAGCAGATTCCTGAAAATTACGCCGGCGACGGCGGACCCATTGCTCAGCAGACAGTGATGTTGCGCGAAAGCCGGCGTTTTGGCGGTCCGATCGGCGCGTTGGCGCTGGCTGTGAATGCCGGAAACGCTGCCTCCGCGTTACAAGTATTGCGCGACGGAACCGACGGCAAGGTCGCCTGGATGGATCCAGCGCAATCTTCCGACCTGCTTCAGCTGGCTTTGGCGGGCCGCGCCGGGGCTCCCGGCGGCTACCAGACTTACCTCAAAATGATCAAATCCGGGGCGCCGGAAGGCGAGGAGATCGTACATCTTGCATGGGTGAAATCCGTGCTGACGAGCTTTGAAACCTTCCGGATCCTGTGCGCCGTGCGCGAAGGCGAGTGGGGTGTTGCTGGATTGAATGATGTCATCGAACAAAGATTGCAATCGGCTGGATTGCTGCGCAGAAGCGGCGAATGGTATGTCGGCCGGCCGGTCATGGTCACCCGCAACGATTACGGCACCGGCGTTTTCAACGGCGATATCGGCCTGACTTTGCCCGATCCGGCGCGTCCCGGCGCGCTGCGCGTGTACTTCTCGGAGGGCGATAATGTGCGCAGCGTTCTTGCCACGCGGCTAAGAAATGTCGAAACGGCGTTTGCCATGACGGTGCATAAATCGCAAGGTTCCGAGTTCCAGCACACGGTGTTGGTGTTGCCCAAAGACAGCGGTGGCATGCTGGCGCGCGAGCTGATTTACACCGGGATCACGCGCGCCCGCGACTACTTTACGTTACTCACGCCGAACAGCCAGGTGCTGCTCGACGCCATCGCTCAGCGCACCCAGCGCGCCAGCGGCCTGCGTACGCTCCTCGGCAACTGATCCCTTTGCAAGATGCCTGCTCCAGGCATCGTCATAGCCAAATCATGCTCAAAATTGGCATGTAAATACCAGAATCTGGCTTGTGAGGGGCGAAAAAAAGCCGGACGCGTGGTCCGGCTCTTGTTTCGGCAGTCTGAAAGATCAGGCGGCGCGGCGGTGGCGGCCGGCCGACTTGGCCGCCTTTTTGTGACGATGGGCCGAAACCTTCATGACTTTTGGTTCTCCATCCGGACCCGCGATGAAGCGGCGAATATTGAAGGCATCCATCAATCGGGCCGAGTTTGCCTTGGCGTTGAGCAACACCAGGGTGGCGTTCTTGCCGGCCGATTTGAAGCGCATGATCAGGCAACGGCCGGCCTCTTCGGTGTAGCCGGTCTTTGACAAACCGACGTCCCAACCCTTGGCGCCGACCAGGCGGTTGGTGTTGTGATATTCGACCTGGCGACCCTTGATATTGATCACGTCCTTGGTGTCGGTGGTGATGCGGCGGATGTCCGGATAGGCCGAGGCGGCGGTTGCCATTTTGACCAGATCGGTGGCGGTGGAGCGGTTGTTCGGCGACAAGCCGGTCGGTTCCTCGATCACGGTCTGGGTCAAACCCAGCGCCTTGATCTTGGCGCTGACCGCTTTCTTGAACGCTTCGGGACCGCCCGGATAGGTGCGCGCCAGCGATGCGGCAGCCCGGTTGTCTGACGACATCAGTGCCAATTGCAGCACGTCACGGCGAGCCAGTTCGGCGCCAACCGGCACGCGCGAGGTGCTGTGCTTGATCATGTCCACGTCGGTTTTATCGATGCTGATGGGTGCATCCATGTCCGGCTTGGAATCGAGCACCACCATCGCGGTCATCAGCTTGGTCAGCGAGGCGATCGGTACTTGAACGTTGGAATTTTTTTCGAGCAGCACTTTGCCGGTACCGTCTTCGACGACCAGCACCGACTGCGAGCCGAGCGGCACTGCGAACGCAGCCGCAGTAAACGAACTCAGCAATACAGCGACAATTTTCTTGAGCATGTTAGGTAACTTCTAGGGAGAGAGGAGTGTATCGGGCGTCAGAAGTTGACGCGGCGCAAAACTAGTCTAGCTATGCGGCAATATTTCCTGAGGATAGAAGATAACATTAAAGTGGTTTCTCGTCTATTGAATGTAACTCCACGATTCTGTTTATTTTGTGTTGCGGATACGTCTTAAGGTGCCTCTAAGCATTTTGGGGTCAAGTCTGGCATTCGGACACGGCCTCTGCCGTAGCGGGGCGCTATGGCAGAGGCCGTGTCCGAATGCCAGACTTGACCCCAAATTTTTGAACGGCAATGTTGTCTAGTTGCTGCTGATTTTGGCGATGGAGACTTCGGTTGATTTCACGAGAGCAATGACTTCGCTGCCGATTTTCAAGTCCAAGTCATGAATCGAGCGCGACGTGATCACCGAGGTGACAATGCCGTGCTGGGTGTCCACATCGACTTCCGAGACGACCGGCCCAAAGATGATTTCCTTGATCTTGCCGCGGAACTGGTTACGTACGTTAATTTCAGAAATGGCCATCGCGTTTCCTTTGTCTGGTTGTTTGCTACGTGTCCAGATTACGGGCCGGCTGGCCATTTGCAAACGAATCGATTCGGATATCCTTATTTGGTCTGGTAAATCTTGTCGAATTCGCCGCCGTCGTCAAAATGCTTCTTCTGCGCCGATCGCCAGCCGCCAAAGACGTCATCTACCGTGAACAGCGTGATTTGACGGAAATTGGCGTTGTACTTCTTGAACGCCGTCTCGGAGCGCGGACGGAAGTAGTGCTTGGCGATGACTTCCTGCGCTTGTTCGCTGTACAGGAAGTTCAGGTAGCCGGTGGCTTGCTTGCGCACGCCACGGCGATCGACCACTTTGTCAACCACGGCCACCGGCGATTCGGCCAGGATCGAAATCGACGGGTAGACCACTTCGAAGTTGTTGCCGAACTCCGCGCGCACCAGGTTCACTTCGTTCTCGAACGTGACCAGAACGTCGCCGATCTCGCGCTGGGTGAAGGTGGTTGTCGCGCCGCGCCCGCCTGCGTCCAGGACCGGTACGTTCTTGAAGATCTTGCTGACCAGGTCGCGCGCCTGCGCTTCCGTGCCGCCTTTTTTCAGTACCGAGCCCCACGCCGCCAGGTAGGTGTAGCGGCCATTGCCGGCGGTCTTGGGGTTGGGAATGACGACCTTGACGCCCGGCTTGGCCAGGTCGGCCCAGTCCTTGATCTGCTTGGGATTGCCCTTGCGCACCAGGTAAATCATGGTCGAGTAGTAGGGCGCGGCGTTGTTCGGGAACTTCTTGGCCCAGTCCTGCACCACCAGGCCCTTGTCGGCCAGCATGTCGATGTCGTTGGCCTGGTTCATCGTGACCACGGCAGCTTCCATGCCGTCGGCCACCGAACGGGCTTGCTTGGACGAGCCGCCGTGCGATTGGTTGATGCTGAGGGTTTCGCCGGTGGTCTTCTTCCACTCGGCGACGAACAGCGGGTTGATATCCTTGAACAGCTCGCGGGCGACGTCGTAGGAGGCGTTCAACAGCACGGTTTCTGCGGCGTTGGCCTGCAGCGGCAGGCCCAGCATGACGGCCGAAGCGGCCAGGAACGAGGAAATAATCACGCGGCGAGCAGGTTTTTTGGTGGTCATAATGAGCTTTCGTAATAACAGACGCCCATGGTGTAAAATTTCGCCCGGAAAAGATACGAATTTTTCGTAATATGCTTAGTAGGTATGGTTAGCACGAGGTTTTCAGTAAAAACCGCATAACGATTTTTGAAAACATTCGTGGGCAAAAGCAGGGCCAGCCATTAGGCTGCATGAGTCAATCGGGTGCTCCCGCAACGGCTTTTGCTGCTTGGTGTATAGTCGGTTTCAGGCACTGAAGAAGGCGCGCGGTACAACGGCGAAGCGCTTCATTTTTGCTAATGGGAATATTTGTGAGCGTACATGAGTCTTGAAATTCGGAGTCTTGAAATTCGTATTGCTGCTTCGACAGATGCGGATGCGGCCTGCACGGTGTTGCGCCGCTCGATCACGGAGTGCTGCGATCTGGATCATAAGAACGATCCCGCCATCCTGGATGCCTGGCTGGGCAATAAAACTCCGCAGATGGTGGCGAACTGGTTTAACTCGCCGACGAATTTTTCGCTGGTCGCCGTCAGCGACGGCGTGGTCGTCGGCGTCGCGCTGCTGACCGGCGCTGGCAAGCTGGCCTTGTGCTATCTGCTGCCGGAGGCGCGCGGCCAGGGTGTCGGCAAGGCGCTGCTGGCGCGCATGGAGGAGCAGGCGTGCAGCTGGGGCGTGAAGGCGCTGCAATTGCACAGCACGGCCACCGGCCAGGAATTCTTTGCCAAGCGTGGTTATGTTGACGCCGGCAAGGTGCGCTCGCCGTATGGCGTGGAAACCGTGTTCTTCTGGAAGCAGCTGGACGCCGGCGCGGAGGCCTCGGACGGCGGCAAGCGCAAGCGCTTCTGCAACTGCAATCCGGTCTAGTCTAGCAGCAGATCTCCAACTCCCATTCCTGGCGCCGCACCGGCGCCGATCCCACTTCCAATCCATTGACAAACAGCTTCAGCTCGCCCGGAGCGAACCTGGTCCAGGCCTCGTTCGACGTCAGCGGCTGGGTGGCGATGACGGCGATGCGGTCATCCAGATGGTTGTGCTTGCTGAAGTCGATGCTGAGGTCGCAATCGATCAGCTGCGCCACCGAGAATGGGTATTCGCGCACCACCACGTGCAGGTCGGTGCTGCAATGGGCGAACAACAGCTCGCCGTTGGACAGGATGAAATTGAAGCTGCCATGCGCGGCGATTTCGCCGGCCAGCGTCTCCAGCGCGCCGAACAGCACGTGGCGCGGCGGCCGCGTTTCAAAGCGCAGCGCCAGGCCGGACAGCAGGTGGCAGAAGGCGCGCTCGCTGTCGGTGTCGCCGTGCGGCGAGTACAGGCTAGGATTCGGATCGAACAATTTCAGGTCGCCGTTGTGCGCGAAGGACCAGGTCTGGCCCCACAGCTCGCGCGTGAACGGGTGGCTGTTTTCCAGCGAGATGCGGCCCTGCGTGGCCTTGCGGATATGGGCGACCACGTTCCTGGCCTTGATCGGATGGTTGCGGATCTGCGCCGCCAGCGGCGAGTGCGTCGAGGCCAGCGAATCGGTGTAGAGCTTGCAGCCACTGGACGTATGCAATGCGATGCCCCAGCCGTCGCGGTGCTCGCTGCCGCGCAGCGCGAAGCCGGCGAAGGAAAAGTCGACAGCGGCGGGCTTGCTGCTGCTCATGGCGAGTAGTTGGCACATGGTGTTCGGGCGAAGAGTGGCGATGGCCAACGATAGCGGCGCGATGGCGCCGGTGGAACGAATGTTTTGGTATATGCATAGCTGAAAGCATTCGTTCGCGCTCGTCGCGCGCGGGCTTACGCTGGCGGTATTGTCAGCGTCCGTCGAGGAGTTCCATGTCATTTCCCATCTTGAAAAAATACCTGGCGCGCTTGTCCGACGCCAGCGGCGCGGCTTCCACCATCTGGCTCGATTACGAGGGCAAGGCCCACGGACGCTTCTTCAACTGCACACTGAGCAGCGCTTTCCAGCCGATCCGCCAGCTGGCGTCGGGCGAGGTGCGCGCCTACGAGGGCCTGGTGCGCAGCGTGTCGGCGCAGGACCAGGGCTTGTCGCTGTGGCGGCTGCTGGACCACGCGGCCAGCGACGACGAGTCGATCGAGCTGGACCGTTTGTGCCGCATGCTGCATGCGATTAATTTCTTCCGCCAGGCCGGCGAGGGGCCGCAGGACTTGTACCTGAATGTGCATGACCGCTTGCTGAGCGCGGTCAGCAGCAATCACGGTCACGCTTTCCGCCGCATCCTCGACGCGCTGGAACTGCCGCTGCAACGCGTGGTGCTGCAATTGCCGGCGGCCTCGCCGCAGCAGGGCTGGTTGTTGAACTATGTGTCCGACAACTACCGCCGCAACGGTTTCCGGTTCGCGGTCAATGTGCCGAACGCGCGTGAGGCCTTGCTGTTGCTGGATCGCTTGCGGCCCGATGTGATCAAGCTCGACGCGCGCGAGCTGCACGACAGCGAGGCGCTGCTGGCCCTGATGAAGCGCAGCGCGCAGGACAATGTGGCGCTGGTGTTCAAGCGGCTGGAGTCGACGCCGGCGTTGACCGTGCTGCGGCAGCTGGGCGAGGCCGCGGATGTGCCGCTGCTGGTGCAAGGCTATATGCTGGACGAGCCGCGCGCGGATTTTCTGGCCGTGGAACGCGAGGTGGTGGCGGCGTGATGAGCCATTTCAAATATGTATCCGCCGTCATTCATGATAGCCACAATGAATTTGTTTTTTGTGCGGCGACTGCTTAAATGGAATCTCCAACACGGGGGATGTCATCATGAAAACAATCTACGTCGCAGTGGTTGTGGGGGGACTTGCATTGTCGTCAGCTTTGCAAGCGCAGCAGTCCGAAGAGACCTTGCGGGTGCCGGTTCCGGCCAACCAGGCCCGCATCGAGTTGCCCGATTCGTATTCCAAGATGTGGCCGCAGGATTACCGCGATCTGGTGGCCACCTACACGCTGTCGAACGGCCAGACCCTGTCGATCATCAGTCGCGGCACGAATATGTATGCCTACATGGACCAAGGGCCGGAGCACAAGATCGTCACCACCGGCCGCGACAGCTACGTCGCGCTGGATCGCCAGCTGAAAATGGAAATCCATCCGGACGACGATAACGGCGCGCACGGCTGGTTGACGATGGTGGTGCCGGCGCGGAGCCTGTCCGATGGCAGCGTCGTTCCGGAGCAGGTGATCCATCTGGCGATGCGTTAGCCGCGGGTTGCGTCTGGTTTTTTGCGGGAAATCGGGCGCGTTCCCTTTTTCATTTCCCTCTGCATACGCTATAGTATCCATATCGTTTTTCACGGGTGGGCTATGGCATCGCGCAGAAAGTTTTTACAGCAGGGTTTGGGTGTGGCGGGAGCGAGTTTTTTATCGGTGCCGCTGATTGGATGCGCTTCCCGCGGCACGGTTCAACATAGCGCGGCCGCCGCGCCGAAACCGGCGCCGCATCAGGCCGCAAGCGGCGCCGGTGTCAGCGCGCCGGGTTCCGTGGCGCAGGCCAGGCCGGCAGCGAGCATGCCGCACGCCAGCGCGCCATCCGGCTTCGGCGAACTGGCGCCGCCGCCTGATATCTTCGATGCGCAGGCATTGGACCTGGAGTTCTGGCTCAAGCCGCGTACGCTTGATGTGATACGGCCGGCTTCCGGCGAGCGCGCCAAGCTGCTGTACTGGCGCGACGGCGAGATCATCGAATCGGCCTACCAGGACTTGTGCCATCTGCTGCGCGACGTCAACGGCAAGGAAACCGCGCGCATCGATCCCAAGCTGTTTGAAACGTTGTGGGGCACGCAGGCTTTCGTGGCGCGCTACGGCATCGACACACCGCTGGAGATTTTATCCGGCTACCGCACCCAGGCGTCGAACCAGAAGCTGCGCGAGGCGGGCGTGCCAGCCGCGCGCCAGTCGCTGCACATCGAGGGCCGCGCCGCCGATATCCGGCTGGCCAACCTGAATTCCGAAGTGCTTGGCGGTCTGGTGAAGAGCTTCCGCCAGGGCGGCGTCGGCTTCTATTACCGCTCCGGCCCGCGCGGCGGCTGGATCCACGCGGACACCGGCCTCAATCGCACCTGGAAGGGCTGATCCATCATTCGTAGAAGTACGAGTGGTAGACGGTCGGCTTCAACTCGGCCTGGCGTTCGCGGTCTATGCGTTGCGGATCGACCGGACGCTCCCAGAAAATGCGCCATCCCAGCACCTGGTCGCGCCGCACCTCGGGGTGCTGGCGCAGGTAGCCGTTCAGGAACTGCGTGAATTCGGACTCGTATTCGCGGCGGCCGGGGCCGTAGGGATATTTATATTTCATGGCTGATTTCCTTCCATCGATTAAACTGGCGGCTGCTTAAAGACTAACTCAGCAGGAAAATATGCAAGACAATGACAAGCCGCGCTTCCGTCCGGTGCCGTGGAGCGGGCTGGAAACCCCGGCCGATGTGGAACTGTGGATAGCCGAGCACGACCTCAGCCTGCAGGAGCATATCGCCAAGAACGAAACCGGCTATGGCGTGTGCTTCACCCTGGCCGAGGGCGGCGAGATCTATATGCAGACCACGCAGGACGGCGCCTTGATTCTGGATGTTACGCCGGAAGCGGAATGGGTGTCGCCACTGATCATGGCCGCCGCGCGCATCGATGAGGCGCCGCAGGGCCGGCTGTGGGTGCTGCCGGACGATAAGCTGGTACAGTTGATGATCGGCCTGAGCGGGCTGATCGCCAGTTCCATCCTGGTGGTCGGCCATAATTTCGGCCTGCGACGCCGCATGGGCGCGTGGTAGCGCCTGTCACTTACAAGGAATTTCATGCATAAACGCGATTTCACTTTCAAGCTGGCGCAAGGCGCGCTGCTGGCCCTGGCGCTGACGTCCGTGGCCTTGCCCGCATCGGCGGCCGACCTGCTGGCCACGGTCAAGGCGCGCGGCACGCTCAAGGTGGCGATGGAGGGCACTTATCCGCCGTTCAACTACAAGGACCAGAAGAGCGGCGAGCTGGCCGGCTACGACGTCGATGTGGCGCGCCTGCTGGCCGCCAAGCTGGGCGTGAAAGTGGAGTTCGTCAGCAGCGAGTGGGCCAGCATCCTGGCCGGGCTGTCGGCCAATAAATACGATGTGATCATTTCGCAGGTCGGCATCAATCCCAAGCGCGAGCAGGCTTTCGATTTCTCGGCGCCGTATATCTACTCGATGCCGCAGCTGATCGTGCGCAAGGACGAGAAGGCGGCCTACAAGACGCTGGCCGACCTCAAGGGCAAGAAGCTGGGCGTGGGGCAGGGCAGCGTCTACGAGCAGCAGGCCAAGGCGGTGCCGGGCATCGAGGTGCGCAGCTACGCAGCCGCGCCGGACACCATGTCCGACCTGGCCTTCGGCCGCATCGACGCCGCGCTCAACGACAGCCTGATGTCGGCCTATCTGCTGAAAATCTCCAAGCTGCCGATCAAGGCTGGCGCGCAGGTGGGCGCGGTCGAGCGCATGGGCATCCCTTTCCAGAAGGGCAATCCGCAATTCAAGGAGGCGCTGAACAAGGCGCTGGCCGAGGCCGCCGCCGACGGCAGCCTGAAGGCGATCTCGCTGAAGTGGTTCGGCACTGACGTCAGCAAGGCGCCCTGAGCATGGATAGTCAGGGGCTGCTGGAGCTGCTGCACGAGGCCGCGCCGGTCATGCTGCGCGGCGCCGGCTACACGGTGCTGTTCGCGCTGGCGTCGATGCTGGGCGGGCTGCTGATCGGCTTTCCGGTGGCGGTGATGCGCATCCTGCCGTACCGCGTGCTGCGCTGGCCGGCTGGCGTGTATGTCAGCCTGATGCGCGGCACGCCGCTGCTGGTGCAGATGTTCGTCATCTATTACGGCCTGCCCAGCGTGGGCATCGAATTCACGCCGGTGACGGCCGGCATCCTGGCGCTGAGCCTGAACGCGGGCGCCTTCCTGTCCGAGAGCCTGCGCGGCGCCATCGCGGCGGTCAGCAAGGGGCAGTGGGCCGCCAGCTACAGCCTGGGCCTGGGCTACTGGTCCACGCTGCGTTTCGTGGTGTTGCCGCAGGCGCTGCGCATCGCGGTGCCGGCCATGAGCAATACGCTGATCAGCCTGATCAAGGATACCTCGTTGGTGTCGGTCATCACCATGACCGAGCTGATGTTGTCGACCAAGGAGGTGATCGCGACCACCTTCCAGCCGCTGCCGCTGTACCTGGCCGCCGCCGGCATTTATTGGATGCTCAGCCTGCTGTTCGAGGCGCTGCAACGGCGCGCGGAACAACGCTTGAACCGCGCGCATCGCTGAGGCGTCGCCGCGCGCTCGACAGTGCGCGGCTTAAATGCTAGTCTGGATACCTACCGACGCAAAGGGGTGGTATGCAGAAGCCTACACACACTACCGAACTGCATGGCGGCCGGCAGCCGATCTCGACGGCGCGCATCGACGGGCTGACCAGCATGGCGGTTATCGACGAAGGCGCGGCCGCGCTGGCGTTCACGGCGCCGCCCGCCGCGTCCCCGCTCAGCGCCGAGCAAGCCTGCTTCAACGACGTGTACCTGCTGGCGCCGGTCGGCTATTTCGTGCTCGGCTTCGACACCACCATCCTGCAAATGAACGTGGTCGGCTCCGACCTGCTCGGCGTGCCGCGCAACAATCCGGCCAAGCTGCCGCTGCGCCAGTTTATCGCCCCGCGCTTCCACGAGGATTTCGACCGCTTCGTGCGGCTGGCGCTCAACAGCACGCACCCCGAGGAATGCTCGCTGCAGATGACGCGGGCGCGCAACCAGCAGGGCTTCCCGGTCACGCTGCGCGCCAGCGCCGACAGCAGCGGCCAGGCCATCCGCGTGGTGCTGGAGCTGGCCGAGGGCAAGCTGGCGGCGCTCGAGCGCAGCGAGGAGCGCTTCCGCCGCATCGTGCACAGCGCCGAGGAGGGCATCTGGGAAATCGACGGCGCCGCCCGCACCAGCTTTGTCAATCCGAAGATGGCGGCCATGCTGGGCTACACCATCGAGGAGATGCTGGACCAGCCGCTGGTGGCCTTCATGGACGACGAGGGCCGCGCCATCCTCGAGCGCAATATCGCGCGGCGCCAGCAGGGCGTGGCCGAGCGCCATGAGTTCAAGTTCCTGCGCAAGGACGGCAGCGAGCTGTGGGCCACCCTGGCCACCAACCCGATCTTCGATGCCGAGGGCGCCTACCTGGGCGCGCTGGCGCTGGTGAGCGACATCACCGACAGCCGCGCCACGACCGAGCGCATCTGGCACCAGGCCAATTTCGACCAGCTGACCTCGCTGCCCAACCGCCACATGTTCCTGGACCGGCTGGGCCACGAGGTCAAGAAGGCGCAGCGCGAGGGCATGCAGCTGGCGCTGCTGTTCATCGACCTGGACGGCTTCAAGCAGGTCAACGACACGCTCGGCCACGCGCACGGCGACACGCTGCTGGTGGAGGCCGCGCGCCGCATCGGCGCCTGCGTGCGCAGCTCGGACACGGTGGCGCGGCTGGGCGGCGACGAGTTCACCGTGATCCTGTCCGGCATCGAGCAGACCGCCGGCATCGAGCGCATCACGCAGACCATGCTGGCGCTGCTGAACCGGCCGTTCGCGCTGGGCGCGGCCCAGCCGTCGATCTCGGCCAGCATCGGCATCGCGCTGTATCCGTCGGACGCGGTGGCGCCGGAGGACTTGCTGCGCCAGGCCGACCAGGCCATGTACGCGGCCAAGGAGTCGGGCCGCAACCGCTACAGCTATTTCACGGCCGACCTGCAGCAGGCGGCGCAGGCGCGCCAGCAGGTGGCGCAGGACCTGCGCTCGGCCTTGTCGGAGCGGCAGTTCGAGTTGTACTTCCAGCCCATCGTCAACCTGCAGAGCGGCAAGATCGAGCGGGCCGAGGCGCTGCTGCGCTGGCGCCATCCGCAGCGCGGCCTGCTGGTGCCGGCCGATTTCCTGCAGCACGCCGAGGCGGGCGGGCTGATGATGGAGATCGGCGACTGGGTGTTCCGCCAGGCTGCGCTGCAGGCGCGCCGCTGGCAGGACGAGCTGGGGCCGGGCTTCCAGGTCAGCATCAACCAGTCGGCCGCGCAATTCCGCGGCGACACCGCGCTGTACGTGGGCTGGCTCAACTACGCGGCCGAGCTGCAGCTGGCGCCGCGCAGCATCGTCATCGAGATCACCGAGGGCGTGCTGATGGACGGCATCGCCAAGATCGCCGACCGGCTGCGCGAGCTGCGCGAGATGGGCCTGCAGGTGGCGCTGGACAATTTCGGCACCGGCTATTCGTCGCTGTCGCACCTCAAGCATTTCGGCATCGACCTGCTCAAGCTGGACCGCAGCTTCATCCAGCACCTGGCCAGCGACAGCGGCGACCTGGCGATGTGCGAGGCGCTGATCGTCATGGCGCACAAGCTGGGCTTGCGGGTGGTGGCGGAGGGCGTGGAGACGCCGGCGCAGAGCGCCTTGCTGGCGCTGGCCGGCTGCGATTTCGCGCAGGGCTATGTGTATGCGGAAGCGATGCCGGCCGCGCAGTTCAGCGAGCTGGCCAGGCGCGGGCTGCCCCCCATGGTGGTGGAATAACGCGGTGGAGATGAGGCGGTGAAAGGGGCGGGGTGGCCCGCCCGCGCCTAGCGCAGGCTCAGCAGCGAGATCACGCGCTCGCGGCTGATGCCGGCCAGCGCCGAGGTGATCGACAGCAGCGACTGGTAGCCGGGCTGCTTGGCGGTCGAGACGAAATTCTGCGCCACCTGGTCCATGCCGTCGGTGGTGTCGCTGGGCGTGGCTTCCTGCACGCGGGCGCTCACCTGGTTGAGCGCGGTGTGCACCGAGGCGATCGCCTGTTCCACCTGCGCCAGCGCCTGCACCACTTGCTGCAGCGTGGCGCGGATGCCCTCCACGTCGGCGGTCTGCCAGCTGTCGGGATCGATGGCCGGCGCTTCGGCCTCGGCCTTCACGCGGTTCAACTGGCCGGTCGGGAAGCGGATGCCGCCGCCCTGCACGGCGATGGTGTCGCGCACATTGGTCCACGACGATTCCGGTGTGGAGAACTCCAGCTGGCCGTCCTCGTTGAGGTCGGCGCGCACGCCGCTCGGGGCCAGCGCGTCGTCGAAGCGCTGGGCGATTTCCTCGTCCGACAGGCCGGGCTCCAGCACCACCGAGCGCAGGTTCTGGCCGCCGCCCAGCGAGATCGCCAGCACTTCGCGGCCGCCGTTGCGCAGGTTGCCGATGTTCATGCCGCGCACCGTGAAGCGGGTGGTGCTGGTCTTGTTGCTGAATTTGAGGCGGGCGTCCAGCGTGCCGCCGGAGGCCGCGCTGCGGCTGCGCCAGGTGTTGCTGAACTGGCGCACGCGCGCGTCCACCGTGCCGTCGGCGCGCTGGCGGTTGGCCAGGCGGGCGCTGAGGTCGGCCTTCAGGTTGCGCAGCTGGGCCGCGCTTTGTTCCAGGAAGTCGAGCGCCTGCTGGGCGCCGGAGATGTCGCCCTGCAGCGGCTGGTCCCAGTTGTTCAGGCCACGGCGCAGCGGCGCGGCCGAGGTGGGCGTCGGCGTGACCGGGGTGGCGGTGGCGGCGTTCTCGCCGTGCAGCCCCAGCGCGGTGCCGTCCACCGCGCTGGCATTGCTGGCGTTGCCAGGAACAATGACGCTCGGGTTGGTGTTGGGCGAAATTTGCATAGGGTGCTCGGCTCGGGATTACAGGATGTTGAACAGCGACAGGTTGCTGATCTTGGAATACGCTTTGTACGACGATTGCAAGGCCAGATTATAGCCGTTCAGTTCGGTCGCGGCCTCACCGTAGTCCAATTGGCCCAGGTCCAGGATCGCGGTCTGGTTCGACAGGCTGACGTTGGCGTGGTTGCCGTCCAGCGTTTCCAGCACGTTCTGGGCGCCGCCGAAATCGGCGATCTTGCCGGCCACCAGGTCCAGCGTGGCGCTGGCGCCGTCCATGTTGGCCCCCAGTGCGGCCGTCAGCGAGGGCGAGCCCACCGTCAGCGTCGGCGACGACAGCTGGTCGATGGTCGTGTCCATCTGGTTGAGCAGGTCTTCCAGGCCCTTGACGTCGACGTTGACGGTCTGCGTGATGCCGTTGCCGACCACGGTCTTCTGCTGGTTCTGGTTGCCGGTGAAGGTGTAGCGCGAACCGATGGCCGCATTCGCATCGAAGGTGATGGCCGGGGTGTCGGTCGCGGTGCCGGAGAAGATGTAGCGGCCCTCCTGGTCTTTCTCGTTGGCGCTGTAGAACAGGCTGTCGCGCAGCGCGGTCATCGGGTTGACCATGGACTTCAGGTCGGCGGCGGTGTTGCTGCCGTCCGAGGCCCAGACCAGCAGATCGTGGCTCTGGGTGATGTCGTTGGTCATACTCTGCAGATACGTCTCGTTGGTCGACAGGCGGATCTTGACGGCCGCGATATTGTCGCGGTACTGGCCGACGATGGCTTCCTCGCGCTCCAGGCGCGACAGGCGGACGTTGCCGACCGGATCGTCGGACGGCAGCTGGATCCGGTTGCCGGAGGCCATCTGCGAGGTGATCTGGGCCAGGTGGCTCTGGTTGTCCTGCAGGCCGCGGTTCATGGTGGCCTGGAACTGGCTGGTGGCGATGCGCATTCAGGCTCTCCTTAACCGAACATCTTGATGGTGGCGTCGAACAGGGTGTTGGCGACCGCGATCACCTTCATGTTGGCCTGGTACATATTCTGGAACTCGACCAGGTTGATCGCTTCCTCGTCGGTGTTGACCGCGCTGGTCGACTTCCAGTCGTCTTCCGACTGCTGGCGGACCGTGGTGGCGGTGTTGAGCTGCGCCTGGTTCTGCTGGCTGTCGATGCCCAGCTTGCCGACCACCTGGGTGTCGGCGTCGCCCAGCAGCACGCTGCCCAGCGAGGTCAGGGTGATCGGCTGGCCCTTGATGGCCACCAGTTTCTGCAGGTTGCCGCTGTCGCCAGGCTGGCCGTCGCTGGAGAAGGCCAGGTCGGCGGTCTTGAAGCCGCTGGTCACCTGCAGCAGCTGGATGGTGCCGTCGGTGGGATTGGCGGTATTAAACTTCAGCAAGTCCGTGCCGGCCACGCCGGGGCTGGTGAAACCGGCCGCCAGCTGGGTGTTGATCATGCTCGACATCTGCCCGGCGATCTCGGAGATCGATTTCTGCAGCGGCTTGAGGGTGTTTTCCTGGTAGTCCGCCAGGCCGCCCAGCTGGCCGCCGACGCGGGTGTCGTCCAGCTTGAAGGAGGTGTTGGCAAACGCCAGCGTCAGCTGCGGCGCGCTGCCGGTGGTGTCGAAGGCCAGCTTGCCATACAGATTGGCCACCACCAGCGGCTGGCCGCTCTTGAGCGAGACGCTGGCCGTGCCGTCCGGGTTGTTGAGCACTTCCACGCCGATCTGCGACGCCACCTTGTCGATCAGCTGTTCGCGCTGGTCGATCAGGGCCGAGGTGTTGGTGCCGTTGTTGCCGATGGAGATCACCTGCTGGTTCAGCGCGGCGATGCCGGCCAGCGATTCGTTCAGGCCCGGCAGGATGGCCGAGCGCTGCTGCTGGACCGAGATCAGCTGGTTGGAGGTGACGTTGTAGATGCTGTTGAACTGCTGCGACATGGAATCGGCCGCGGTGATCACCTGCTGGCGCAGCGGGGTCGAGGTGGGGTCGACGGCGGCCGCGTTGAAGGCCTTGAACAGCGTGTCGATGCCGTAGCTCAGGCTCGACTTGCCGTCGCTCATGACCTTTTCCATCTGGGTCAGGTAGGGCTGGGTCTGGCTGTGCTGGCCGAGGTCGGACGCGGCGCGCCACATCTGCTGCGACTTGTAGGAATCGCTGAAACGCAGCAGGGAACCGATCTTGACGCCGTTGCCCGGGCTCATGCCGGAGGAGCCGTCACCGGCGCTGGCCTGCAGCAGCACGCCCTGGCGGGTGTAGCCCTTGGTTTGTGCGTTGGCGATGTTCTGGCTGACCGTGTTCAGGGCAGCCTGGGCGGCCAGGGCGCCGGACAGTGCGTTGTAAGAGATGCTCATATTGCAAGGGTCTTTCCTGGTGAAGGCCGGAGGACCAGTCGCTTGCAGTGTTTAAATAGCGCTCACTGGTCCGTTAACAGTAAAGGGCGACGGATTACTGCGCCGGATTAAGCGTTGCGGAAATATTTTGCGGTTGGGCAATATTCGACGCAGGCGCGGCAGCGGCGGCGCGGCCCGGCAGGCTGGCCTGCATGGTGGACGGCCCGCTGGCCGGCGGCAGCAGCTGGCGCAGGATGCAGTCGGCCACGCCGAAGGCGCGCTGGCCGGCCAGCTGGTCGGCCACCAGGTTGTCGGCCATGTCCAGCATGTCCTCGTTGATCTTGTCCTTGAACACGCTGTCCTCGGCCGCCAGCTCGCGCGTGCCGGAACGCATCTGGTGCAGCATGTGGCCAATGAAGAAGCTCTCGAACTTGACCGCGGCCTCGGTGGCCTTGGCGCGGTACTTCGGATCGACGCCGTCGTCGACCGCCGGGGCGGCCACGGCGGGCGTTTCGCTGAGCTTGTCGGCCACGCCGATGCGCATGGTGCTGCCGTCGAATTTGCTGGGGTCGAAGTTCATGGCATTCCTTAGATGACGACCAGTTCGCCTTCGATCGCGCCGGCCTGGTCCAGCGCCTGCAGGATGGCCATGATGTCGTCCGGCGAGGCGCCCAGGCTGTTGACCACGTCGATGATCGATTGCAGCTTGGCGCCGGCCGGCCACTTGAACATCTGGCCCGAGCCCTGGTCGACGCTGACCTGCGATTGCGGCGTGGCCACGGTGTTGCCCTGGGCCAGGGCGTTCGGCTGGCTGACCTTGGTCGATTCGGAGATCACCACCTTCAGCGAACCGTGGGTGACGGCGGCCGCGCGCACGCGCAGGCCCTCGGCGATCACCACGGTGCCGGTGCGGGAGTTGAACACCACCTTGGGCGAGTCGTCGCCGACGTCGATCGACAGCGCCTCCAGCTTGGCCATGAAGGCCACGCGCTGGGTCGGGTTGGCCGGGGCCACCACGTCGATGCTGGTGGCGTCGGTGGTGGTGGCGATGTCGCCGAAGCGCTTGTTGATCGAGTCGACGATGTTGATCGCGGTCTGGAAGTGCGGGTGGCGCAGCGACAGGCGCACGGTGGGCTTGGTGGCGAAGTCGGTGGCGATCTCGCGCTCGATCGCGGCGCCGCTCGGGATGCGGCCGGAGGTCGGGGTGTTGACCGTGACCGAGGAGCCGCTCTTGCCGGAGGCGCTGAAGCCGCCGACCACCACGTTGCCCTGGGCCAGCGCGTAGACCTCGTTGTCGGCCGCGCGCAATGGCGTCAGCAGCAGGGCGCCGCCGCGCAGGCTCTTGGCGTCGCCCATCGAGGACACCACCACGTCGATGTTCTGGCCCTTGCGGTAGCCGGGCGGGAACACCGCCGACACCATCACGGTGGCCACGTTCTTGGACTTGGCGTCGGTGCCGTCCGGCACCTTGACGCCGAACTGCTTGAGCATGTTGATCACCGACTGGCTGGCGAACTTGACCTGGGTCGAATCGCCGCTGCCGTTCAGGCCGACCACCAGGCCGTAGCCCACCAGCGGGTTGTCGCGCATGCCTTCGACCGCCACCAGGTTGCGCAGCACCTGCGCGGCCTGGGCCGGAACGGCGCCGCCGACGGCGACGCAGAAGGCCAGCGGCAGGGCCAGCAGGCGGTGGAGGGAGCTGAGGCGCTTGCGGAAATTCATGGGTTCACCTATTAAAAACTGCGCAAAAACTACGGCCGTTCAGAACGGCATCAACGGGCCGTTGAAGAAGCGCGACAGCCAGCCGGCCGATTGGGTGTCGGCCAGCGTGCCCTGCGCCGAGTAGGCGATGCGGGCGTTGGCGATGCGCAGCGACGACACCTGGTTGTCGGCGTCGATGTCGGCCGCGCGCAGGTAGCCGCGCAGGCGGACGAATTCCTCGCCCTGGTTCAGGGTCAGGGTCTTTTCGCCGGACACGCGCAGCAGGCCGTTCGGCAGCACTTCCTGCACGATCACGGTGATGGCGCCGGTCAGCGCGTTCTGCTGGGTGCTGGTGGCGTCGCCGGCAAAGGTGTTGGAGGCGCCCAGGCCGATGGCGGCCTTGCCGAAGGTTTTGCCCAGCAGGTTGGGCGCGGTGATGTTGTCGGCCGAATTCTTGGAATAGCTGGTGCCGGCCTTCTTGCTGGCCTGCGTGGTTTCCTGCAGGTTGACGGTGACCACGTCGCCGACGCGGAAGGCGCGGCTGTCCGAGGTCAGCGACAGGCCCAGGTCGGCGCTGTAGACGCCGCCCGAGGTGCCTTTCGGGCCGACCGCGCGCGAGACGGTGGGCGGCTCGTCGGACGGGCCGGGCCGCACCGGCGGCGGCTGCAGCGCGGCGCAACCGGTCAGCGCGGCCAGCGCGGCGGCCAGCGCCGCCTTGGCCCAACCGGGGACGGGCAGGGCGGCTTTCATTATCGCGCGGCCTGCGACAGGTACTGCAGCATGTTGTCGGCGGCCGACAGCACCTTGGTGTTCATCTCGTAGGTGCGCTGGGCGGCGATCATGTCGACCATCTCCTCGACCACCTGCACGTTCGAGCCCTCCAGCGTACCCTGCTTGAGCTTGCCCCACTGGGCGTCGCCCGGCTTGCCATCGGTCGGCGTGCCGCTGGACGGGGTTTCCGCGAACAGGTTCTCGCCCAGGGCCAGCAGGCCGGTCGGGTTGATGAAGCTGGTCAGCGTCAGCTGGCCCAGCTGGCTGGCGGTGGTGTTGCCGGCCAGCGTGGCCGAGACCACGCCGTCCTCGCCGATGGTCAGCGAGGTGGCGTTGGCCGGGATGGTGATCTGCGGGATCAGCGGCAGGCCGTGGGCGTTGACCAGGATGCCGTTGGCGTCGACCTGCAGCTGGCCGGCGCGGGTGTAGGCGGTCTCGCCGTTGGGCTGGCGCACCGACAGGAAGCCGTTGCCCATCACCGCCACGTCAAGCTGGTTGCCGGTGGTTTGCAGCGAGCCCTGGCTAAAGACTTTTTGCGTGCCCACCATGTGCACGCCGTTGCCCAGCTGGACGCCGGACGGCGCCAGCGTGTTGTTGTCGGCGCGCTGGGTGCCGGGCTGCTGCTCGATCGAGTAGAACAGGTCCTCGAACACCACGCGGTCGCGCTTGAAGCCGACGGTGTTGGCGTTGGCCAGGTTGTTGGCGATGGCTTGCAGTTTTTCGTCCTGCGCCTGCACGCCGGTTTTGCTGATCCACATTGCTGGATTCATGATTTCTCCCTTGGGTGTAACGTGGACCGGCTCAGCCGCCGATCAGGCGGTTACCGGTTTCGGCCATCGAATCGCTGGCCTTGAACAACTTCATCTGGATTTCAAACGTACGGTTCAAGCTCATGGTGGCGACCATTTCCTCGACCGCCGACACATTGCTGCCCTCCAGGTGGCCGGGCTTGACCACCACGGTGGGGTCGGTGCCCAGCGGCTGGCCGCTGCGCGCCACCAGCAGGCCGGCCTCGTTCTTGGTCAGCTCCGAGGCCTCGGCCTTGACCAGCTTGAGCTTGTCGATGGTCTGCATGGTGGTGGTGCCGGGACTCTGGATCGACACCGTGCCGTCGCTGCCGACCGCGATCTTGCTGTACTGGGGCAGGGTGATCGGGCCGCCTTCGCCCAGCACCACGTTGCCGTTGATCTTCAGCGTGCCGGTCTCGTCGAGCGTCATCGCGCCGGCGCGGGTGTAGGCCTCGCCGGTCGGACCCTGCACCGCCAGGAAGCCGTCGCCGGAAATGGCGACGTCCAGGTCGCGGCCGGTGGCCTTGAGCGTGCCCTGGCGGGTCGAGACCGCGTTGGCCTGCAGCTGCGACATGTGGCGGTCGTCGTAGCCGTAGCCGTTGACGGTCTGCGCCGACGACAGCTCCATATTGGCGCGGAAGCCGCCGGTTTCGATGTTGGCCAGGTTGTTGGCGTGTACCTGCTGGCCGCGCAGGGCCCGCTCGGCCCCGCTCATGGCGGTGTAGATCAGCGCATCCATGGGTCAGCTTATCCTTAGATCGCTTGCATCAGCGATTGCATCATCTGGCTCTCGGTCTGGATGACCTTGGAGTTCGCCTGGTAGTTGCGCTGCGAGGTCATCAGGCCGACCAGCTCCGACGTGATGTCGACGTTGGACTGCTCCAGCGATGCCACGGTCAGCGTGCCGTTCATGCCCACGCCCGGGTTGTCGATGTTGGGCTGGCCGGAGGCCACCGATTCGATCCAGCTGGTGTCGCTGACCGAGGTCAGCGCGCCTTCGTCGGCGAAGGTGGCCAGCGACAGCATGCCGATGGTCTGCTTCTGGCCGTTGGTGTACTTGGCGATGATCGAGCCGTCGTCGCCCAGGTCGATGCCCTGGTAGGTGCCGGACGCATAGCCGTTGGCGTTGTTGGTGGCGGTGGTGGCCTCGCCGGCGAAGCCGGTGGTGCCGGTGTAGTTCAGCGCGATCGTGCCCAGCTTGCCGCCGTTGGACAGCGTGAAGCCGGTCAGGTCGACGTTGAAGGTGCCGTTGTCGGGCGACACCGCCGGCGCCGTCATCTGGCCGTTGGCATCGGTGGTGATGGTGGTGGTCTGGCCCGTCTGCAGGCCGTCGACCAGGTAGTTGACGGTGACGTCGGTGGCGTTGGCGCGCGAGAAATACTGGGTCAGCGTGTGCTGGCCGCCCAGCGTGTCGTAGATCACGGTGGCCTTGGCCATGTTGAACGAGGCCGGGTCGGGCGGCGTGGTCGGGGTGGCGGTGGTCTGGTCGAAGTTGACCGTCGGCACGCTCCAGTCGGCCGACAGGTTGCCGACGTAGTTCATTTTCGAGGTGATCACGGCGGGAATCGCGCCGGTCTCGATCTTCAGGTCGCCCTGCGCGCCCTTGACGCTGGTGCCGGGAGTGATGACGTTGCCCTGCACGCGGCGGCCGTTGGAGTCCACCACGTAGCCGTCCTTGGAACCGCTGAAGATGCCGACGCGGCTGTATTGCGTGACGCCGGTGTTGACGTCGCGCGAGACGAAGAAGCCGCGGCCGTTGATCGAGGCGTCCAGCGAGCGGCCGGTGTTGAGGATGCCGCCCTGCTGGTTGATGCTTTGCGTGTGCGAGCCGACCATGACGCCGGTCGGCTGGTCGCCCGCCACCAGCGACGAGAAGTTGGCGCGCGACGACTTGAAGCCGTAGGTGCCGGCGTTGGCGATGTTGTGGCTGGTCGTGTCCAGCGCTTCGTTAATGGCCTGGATGCCAGACAATGCGATATCGAAACTCATGATGGATACCTTCCTTAGAGACTAGATTGGGTGGCCGAAGCGGAGGATTTGCCGTTGAAGGCGGTAATGGCGGTCGGCGCGACTTCGCCGACGTTGCCGATGTTCAGTACCACGCTGCCGGACGAGGACAGGCGCACGCTGTTCAGGCGGCCCTGCAGGTCGATCGGCGGGTGTTCCTTGGTGCTGGTTTCCACCGTCATGGTGTAGGTGCCGGCGGGCAGGCCCAGCACGGTCGGGTCGATGGTGAACGGCACGGTGCCGGCCGCCGCCACGCCCAGGTTGACGCTGTGCTTGGTGCCGTCGATGCCGGTCAGCACCACGTGGGTGGTGGAGCTGGTCGCCGCCAGCGTGGTCTGGCCCTGCACCTTGGTGCTGCCGTCGGTGGTCAGCGTGCCGGTCTCGGCCATGACGTCGGAGCCGACCTGGGCGCCGAGCGCCAGCACCTGCATGCTCTGCAGCACGCTGGCGTTGGAGCTGGTCAGGCTCGACAGGTTTTGCAGCGACTCGGTCTGCGACAGCTGGGTCAGCTGCTGGACGAACTGCGCCGGATCGGTCGGCGACAGCGGATCCTGGTTCTTGATCTGCGCCACCAGCAGCTTGGTGAACATGTCCGAGGTCGCGCTGGCGCTGTTGCCGGTGATGCCGCCGCCGGTGGCAGGCGCGTTGGCGCTGGCGCCGTTGTTGAGGAGACTGACTGTCATGGCTTAACCTTCACCGAGTTTGAGGAGGGATTGTTGCATCGTGCGGATACGGCCCAGGACTTCGACATTGGTCTCGAAGGCGCGCGAGGCCGACATCATGTCGGTCATCTCGGCCACCTGGTTGACGTTGGGGTAGAACACCATGCCGTCGGCGTTGGCCATCGGATGGCCCGGTTCGTAGACCTTGCGCAGCGGCTCGCTCGATTCGACCACGTCCAGCACCTGGACCTTGCCGCCGGTGTTGCCCATGTCGCCGATGCTGTCGGTCATGACGGCGGCGAACACCGGCTTGCGGGCGCGGTAGGTGTCGGCCTCGGTGCCGGCCACGGAATCGGCGTTGGCGAGATTACTGGCGATGGTATTGAGGCGCACCGACTGCGCGGCCATGGCCGAGCCGGCGATCTCGGAAATATTCTTGAACGACATTTGGCGCTCCTTATTGGCCGTTGATGGCCTTGGCCAGGCCCTTGAGGCTCATGTTGACGAAGGTCAGGCTGGTCTGGAAGTCCGAGGCGTTCTGCGAGAACGCCGCCTGCTCGACGCCGATCTCGACGGTGTTGCCGTCGCGGGTCGGGTGGAACGGCACGCGGTACATCATGGCGGCGTCGTCGTCGCCGCCGATGTCGCCGCTGGCCTCGGCCTGGGTGTTGGCCAGCGTGGCGGCGAAGTCCATGTCGCGCGCCTGGAAGCCTGGCGTGTTTTCATTGGCGATGTTGGAGGCCAGGATGCGGGTGCGCTCGGCCCGCAGGTGCAGCGCGTCGGCATGCAGGCCCACCGCATCTTTGAAATTAATCGCCATGTTCGTCCCCTGTGTAAGCATTGCTGTAAAACGATGTTGCATGAGTGAAAACCGCCGGCGCCGGGGTAGAATGGCGCCCGGGCGCATCATCCGCCCAACACGTTACGGCTCCCGGCATCATAGTAGAGGTATTGCCCATGTTCAACAAAAGTATTGTAACCGCTTTGCGTGCAATGTTGCTGTTTTGCACTTCATTTTCTGCAGCAAGTTCCGCGACCGGTCCGACCAGCGCCGAACAAGTGCCGCTGGCGGTGGAGGCCGCGGCGCGCACCCATGTGCAACGCTGGGCCGACAGCAGCGGGCTGGTGGAACCCAAATTCGAGCTCACCGTGGTGCGCGGAAGCAGGCCGCTAGCCCCTTGCAGCCACGCTGTGACGGTTGAAGCGCTCGATACGCGGCTGCCGAGCCGCATGCGTTTCGCCGCCGTTTGCGACGGCGCCGACGGCTGGCGGTACGAGTTTGTGGTGCGCGCGCAGGTCTCGGCGCGCATTGCGATCATGGCAAGCGATGTTCCGTCAGGAAAAATTCTGACAGATGAAGATGTGTTGCTGGAGCGCCACGACATCTCCGGTTTGACCGACAGCGTGTCCGATCCGCAGGAAGTGGTGGGGTTGGCTGGCCGGCGCGCGCTGCGCAGCGGCGAAGTGTTGCGGATGGCCTTGCTGAGCGCGCCGACCGTGGTCAAGCGCGGCGACGCGGTGCGCATCGTGGCCAGGCGCGACGAGATCGAGGTCAGCATGGGAGCCGAGGCGCTGGACAACGGCGCGCGCGGCACCATGGTGCGGGTGCGCAACGCCAACGGTACCGTGATCCGCGCCAGGGTGACGGGCGCGGCGACGGTGGAGCCTGTCGATATGCCCGGTTCCACTAGTTCCCCGACGCAGTGAGCTTGCCGCCGGCGTGTTGCAGCTGCGCCGCCAGCTTGCTGAGTTTGTCCGCGTAGTGCGGATCGGTGGCGTAGCCGCCTTGCGCCAGCCCGTGGGCGAAGGCGCGGGCGTCGCTGCCGGTGTTGAGCGCAGCCTGGTAGCGCGGGTTGGCGGTCAGCAGATCGGCGTAGTCGCGGAAGGCGCTGGCGGTGTCGGGATAGCTGCGGAAGCGCTCGACCTTTTTCAGCATGGCGCCGTGTTCGAATTCGGTGGTGGTGGCGGCCGCGACCGCGCCTTGCCAGCCGCCGCCGGCCTTGATGCCGAACAGGTTGTTGCTGTCGGCGCCGCCCTGGCGCAGCGGATTGCGGCCCCAGCCCGATTCCAGCGCCGCATGCGCGGCGACGATGTCGGGCGAGACGCCCAGCTTGCCGGCGGTTTCCTCGGCCCAGGGCTTGATCGAGGCCAGGAATTGCTGTTGGGCGTCGGTGTCGGCGCCGCCGTCGATCGCGCCGGCGCCCTGGTGGCGCAAGGCCATCGCCTGCAGGTTCATGGCCGGGGTGGTGCCGTTGGCGCCATCGGCGGCCGGGGCAGGGGAGCTGAAGCCGCCGCCCTGCGCGATGAAGGCGCTGACGTCGTGCTGGACTTGCTGGAAGGTGGAGGCGAACGCCCCCGCCGACGCCATGCCGCCCAGCGCCGCGGTCGGGCGGCTGGGCGTCATGTTCGATACGGTGGCAGCCGTGGGTGCGGTCGATTGCATCCGGTCAAGCTGGTGCATAGATCTGCTCCTCGCCATGCAGCACGCGCTGCATGATGCTGTACTGCTCTACCAGCAAGTCGCTATTGCGCTTGCCCAAACGCTTGCATTCGATAACCATCTGTTCCAACGTGTTCCAGTCGTTCTCCATTCTCTCCCGTGCCGAATTTTTCAGCAAGGCAAAAGCCTGCAACATGGTGGCTGACGGGCCAAGTAGACGTTGTACCAGCGCAACGCGCTGCGTGCGGCGCGCCTGCATCACGTCCACCAGCGCGGAAATGGCCTCGGCCACGGCGGTCAGTTGCGGCCCCTTGTGGCGCAGGGCGGCGTCGAATTGCTGGTCCAGCAGGCCGCGCAGCTCGGCGTAGGCCAGCAGGTCGTCGGCCACGCCGGCCAGCAACTGGCGCATGGCGTCCTGGCGCGAGGTCGGGCTGGTCAAGCTTGCCGCATCGCTCACTTCTCGCTCCCGTGGAAGCGCTGGATCAGGCCGGCCAGCTTGGCCGGGTCGAACGGCAGCTCGCCCTTGGCCAGGGCGTCGCGCAGCATGTCGACTTTTTCCTGGTCGATTTCCGGCATCTCGCGCATCGCCTGCAGCGCCGGCTGCATCACCGCCGACTGCAGCGGCGCCTGCACGGCTGGCGGCGCGACCGCCTCGGCGGCTTCGGCCGGGGCCGCCTCCGCCACGCGCTGGACGGCGACGCCGTCCGGACTTCCTGTGGAGATTCTCATACGTGTGCCTCGGGTTGGCTTGGTTTCCATACGTCGTATTATTTGTTGCGGCGCGGGTCGCGCAGCGGGCTGGCGCCGCCGAGCTTGCTGCGCAGTTTTTCCAGCAGGGTGGCGTCGGGCAGCGCCGTGTCGACATCCTCGGTCAGCGCGCTGCTGCCCTCCGGCATGCCGAACATGGTGGCGATCGACTTGGCCTGCGCCGTGGTCAAAATCAGTAATTCGATGCGGCGGTTGACGCCGGCGTCGGCGCGCTTGGTGTCGAGCGGCGCGCGGTCGGCCATGCCCACCACCTGCAGCACCGATTCCGGGTTCATGGTGCCGGCCAGCAGCTGCGAGCGGGCCGACATGGCGCGGTTGGCCGACAGCGTCCAGTTGGAGAAGGCCGCGTAGCTGCGGTCGGCGTACTGCAGCGAATCGGTGTGGCCGACAATCAGCATCTGGTTCTCCATCTGCCGGAACAGCGGACCCATCTTGCGCAGCAGCGCGCGGAACTTGTCGGTCGGCACGGCCGAGCCGCGCATGAACATGCCCTGGTGGTCGGTGTCGTGCAGCATCACGCGCAGGCCGTAGGGCGTGATCACGGATTCCAGGTTGCTGGTCAGGCCGGCCTCGGCGCTCATCTTGGTCAGCGCCTTGGACAGCGCCGCCAGGTCGCTCGGGCTGTCGTACTTGATCTTGGGCGACTCGACCACCGGCTCGGCCTCGCCGGTGACCCTGGTGTTGGCCTCGCCCTTGGCCTTGAAGTCGCCCGGTTCCTCGGTGCTGCCGGTGTGCGGCATCGGGAAGCGGTCGATCAGGCTGCCGCGCGGGCCGCCCACCTGCTCGGGCATGACGCCCTTGCCCTGGTCGGTCTTGGCGCCGTCGGCCTCGGTCAGGATCTGCTCGAGCGATTCGAAGTTGCGGGCCGCCATCAGCCACAGCACCAGGAACAAACACATCAGCGCCAGGCAGAAGTCCGCGAAGGCTACCTTCCAGGCGCCGCCGTGGTCGTCGTGCTTGTGCTTGCCACCGCCGCGCTTGACGATGGTTTGCTCGTGGCCCTTGTCATGCGACTTTAGCACCGCGGCCTCCTCTGCGCGAGCTGTCCTCGGCCGGCGCGCTGTCGCGGCCTTCCAGGTCGTTGATCCAGCGTTCCAGCTGGGCGAAGCTCGGCTTGATGTTCAGCTGCACCAGGCGGCGGCCGGCGTCGATCGCCAGCAGCGGCGGCTTGCCGGCCACGTGCGTCACCAGCACCACCTTGACGGTTTCCTTGTTGGACGCTTCCTGGTTGACCAGCTGCTTCATCATGCTGGAGATCGGATCGAGGATGCCGTAGCAGAAGAAAATACCGATGAAGGTGCCGACCATGGCGGCGCCGACGTGCTCGGCGATCTCGCCCGAGGTCGCGCCTTCGCTCACGGTGTTCATGGTGATCACGATGCCCAGCACGGCGGCCAGAATACCGAAGCCCGGCATCGCCTCGCCGATCTTGGCCAGCGACTTGGCCGGCTGTTCGAGCTCGGTGTGGATGGCTTCCAGTTCCTGCTCCAGCACGCCTTCGAGCTCGTGGGCGTTGATCTTACCCATCGCCATCAGGCGGAAGTTGTCAACGATGAAGGCCAGCAGCTTGGGCTCCTCCAGCACGCGCGGGTAGCGCTGGAACAGCGGGCTGTCCTTTGGGGCCTCGACGTGGGCGTCGAGCGCCTTCAGGCCGCCGGCGGCCAGCTGCAGCAGCTCGTACATCAGCAGCAGCAACTGGCGCTGGAATTCGGAGTCGTATTTTTTGCGGAACACGATCTTCTTGATCTGGGTGACCGCCTCCTTCAGCACGTGGCTGGGGTTGCCGATCACCAGCGCGCCGAAGCCCGCGCCGGCAATCACGATCAGCTCGATCGGTTGCCAGATCTGATGGAAAGCCCCGCCCATCATGAAGAAGCCGCCGAAGACGCTGCCTAAAACTATGAGTATGCCGACTATTTGCTGCATGATGATTCGCCTTTCCGCGTCATTTTTCTAATCTTGCCTTGCGCCCGCTCTGGATCAGGCGTTTTGCAATACTGCCTTCATCTTGCCCAGGGCCGCCTTGTTGAGCTGACAGACGCGGGCGTCGGTCAGGTCCAGCACGGCGGCGATTTCCTTGTAGCTGAGCTCGAATTCGTAATACATCTGGACCACCCGCTGCTCGCGCTCGTCGAGGCCGCGCAGCGCCTGCTCCAGGCTGCGGCGCACCACCAGCTGGTCCTCCGGGCTGGGCGCGCTGTCGTTGCTGACGCTGTCCTGCAGCACCTCGTCGAAGCTGGCGATCAGCTCGGCGTTCTCGTCCATCTGGTAAGCCTGGTAGGCCTCGGGCGTGAGCTTCAGGCCGCTCATGATCTCCTGCTCGCTCGGTTCATGGCCCAGCGTGCGGGTCAGCGCGCGCACGGCGTCGCGCAGCTTGTGGCTTTGCTGGCGCACCGCGCGCGGACGCCAGTCCTGGCGGCGCAGCTCGTCAAGGATGGCGCCGCGCACCCGCAGGCTGGCGTAGCTGCCGAAGGCGCCGTCCGGCTCGCCGTAGCGGCGCAGCGCCTCCAGCAGGCCCATCAGGCCGATCTGTTCCATGTCGTCGCGGTCGATGGCGCCGGCGATCTGCGAATTGAGCTGGCGCACGATGCGCTTGACCAGCGGCGCGTAGGCCAGCAGGTGTTTTTGCTCGTCGGCCACGCTGTGCGCGACCGGCGCGACGCCGGGCTCGCCGTAACTTTCGGCGTAGGCGTCCGCGAATTGCTCTACATAGGCCATGCCCGCTCCAGTGCTCGCTTCACTCGTTTTCATGCTGGCCGCAAGCTACTCAATGATCAGCTTGCCGATCATGACTTCGTTGAAAGGCTTTTCCCGGCCTTCGTGCTCATAGGTCGCGTCGAAGGCCTTGTTCAGCTCGGCCGCGAACTGGTCGATGGTCATCACTTGCGCGGTGGCCATCGGCAGGTTGGACAGCGTGCGCACCGCCACGCTGCGCAGCAGCGGCAACTGTTCCTTGGCTTCCTTTTCCTTCTTCTCGGTGGTGGTGATCACCAGGTCGGCCGACATGTAGTGCGACAGCGTGTCGCCGGGTTGGCGCTTGAGCATGATGACCACTTTGTCCACCGTCAGGTATTTCGGTGCCGACTTGTCGTCGCTTTTTTTCTCTTCCTTCTTGGCCGGCTTCTTGGCCGACTTGCCGTCGGCTTCCGTCGCCGGCTCGTCCTTGCCCTTCGAGATGTACCAGACTGCGCCGCCGGCAACCGCTGCGCCCACTACGGCCACCAGCGCCAGCGTTATGATCATTTTCATGTTCTTCATCTACTGATTACTCCCGCTCGGACGTCATGGCAAAGGTGGTCGTGTCGTCGTCGGCCAGGGCGCGGCCCGGCGCGCGGCCCTGGTCCTGCTCGCGCTGCTGGCCGTTGCGCCCGCCGCTGTCGGCCTGGGCCTGGGCGCGCGAGGACGACACGGTGACCGAGACGTCGGCGTACTGCCGGGTCGACAGATCCTGGCGCACGCTGTCGCCGATGGTGTTCAGCTGGCGCAGCACCTCGCTGTGGTTGGCGCTCAGGTTCACCTGCAGCGAGCCGGCGCTGTGGCGGATCGAAATTTCGATGCTGCCCATATTGGGCGGTTCCAGCCGGATCACGGCGTGGTCGTTATTGCGTTGCAGCTGCACTTGCAGGCGGTCGCCCAGCGCCTCGCGCAGCGGCTGCTGCCACTGGTCCGGCGCGCCGGCCAGCTTGACCACGGCGGCAGGCGCCGGCGCGGCGGTCTGCGGCGCCTGGCTGAAGCCGACGCTGTTGCCGACCGGCGTCGGGGCGG
Source organism: Duganella caerulea (assembly GCF_040362985.1). Taxonomy (NCBI): domain Bacteria; kingdom Pseudomonadati; phylum Pseudomonadota; class Betaproteobacteria; order Burkholderiales; family Oxalobacteraceae; genus Duganella; species Duganella caerulea. Next base: position 44,614 of record NZ_BPWJ01000021.1, read on the forward strand.
GCGCGCTGGCCCGGCCGAGGCTGTCGTCCTTGGCGGCGGCGGCCGTGACGGCGGCGGTGGTGGCGCTGGCGTTGTAATCGGTGCTGTCGCCGGCGGCGCTGGCCGCGTCGGCGCTGCGCGGGGCCACGCGCGGCAGGGCCGGCGTGAAGGCCGCGCTCAGCAGCGGTGCGTCGGCCGGCGCCGGGCTGGCGGCGGACGCGGCCGGAGCAGGGGCGGCCGTGGCCGGCGTATCCGACTGGCTCTGCTGGGCTTGCGCGCCCAGCGCGGCGCTGTTGGCCATGACGTAAATGTTTTGCGGCGTGACGACCTGCGCGGTGTTGACCGGGGCCGGCGCCGGGGCGGCAGCGGCGGCGGGCGCGTCGGCGG
>NZ_BPWJ01000022.1:0-23758 GCF_040362985.1 Duganella caerulea
TATTTCATTACTTCTTGTGAACATTTGATATTTTAAGTATCAGCAGAACTAGTCTGCTGTGCACTTTCATCAAACGTCCACACTTATCGACTGTTAATTTTTAAAGAACTTATTCGGTACTGCTTGCTGAAGAAGCGTTGTGTTCATCAGCGAAGAGGCAAGATTATGAAGTGTTTCGTTTATCTCGTCAAGCCTGTTTTTTTCTCGCTTCACTTAGCAACATGTGCTGTGTTCTGCGAGGGGGCGAACTATAGCAAAGACCCGATGGAACTGCCAAGGTTTATTTTTCGCTGGCACTCTGTTTGCTTATACCCCTGATAGCAACAGCTTAACGCGCAGCTTTTGCTCACATTCTGCACAGGTGCTACATTATGGAACACCCTTGCAGGCAAAGCAGAGCCGATAACGGCCGCCGGAGACAAAGAGACCTATATGGAACGCCAGACTGCTCCAGATCTGAACACCGCACCCGCATGCAAGGCGTGGGCAGACAATATGCCGCAAATCATCGAGACATCGCATCAGCGATCGCAGAAGTACGGGTTATCCCCGGAGTCCCCGCCCGACTACAGCCCGCTGGCACACAACGATCTGTCACTGCTCATAGAACAGAACCGCCTGCTGCACGCCCACGCCATTCCGGCGATGGAGACGCTGTACCAGCAAATCGTCAACACGCACAATATGGTGATCCTCACGGATGCCAAGGGTGTCATCGTCCACTCGCTGGGCGACGACGACTTCCTGGAAAAGGCCAGCCGCGTAGCCCTGCAGCCTGGCGTCGCATGGTCGGAGCAAAGTCGCGGCACCAACGCCATCGGCACCGCCATCGCGGAACGCTCGCCGGCACTGGTCCACGCGGACCAGCACTACCTGTCCGCCAACCACTTCCTCACCTGCTCGGCCGCCCCCATCTCCGACCACCTGGGTAATGTGGTCGGTGTGCTCGATGTCTCCGGCGACCAGCGCAGCTATCACAAACACACCATGGCGCTGGTACGCATGTCCGCGCTGATGATCGAGAACCAGCTGTTCTCCGCGACGTTCGAAGAAGCGATCACGCTGCACTTCCATGCGCGTCCTGAGTTTATTGGTACGCTCATGGAGGGCATCGCCTCATTCAGCCCCGGTGGCCGCTTCCTGGCCGCCAATCGCAATGGCTTGTTCCAGCTGGGGCTCCCCTTCGCCGCGCTGCAATCGCATACCTTCAGCTCCCTGTTTGGACTGCCGGTGTCCGCGCTGTACGATCACTATCGCACGGCGTCTCCCGGCCTGCTGAACCTGTGCATGCACAGTGGCGTGCGCGTATATGGGCGTGCGCAGCTGCGGCTATCCAACAGCGTCTTCCAGCAATCGCTGACCGCCGAACGCGCTCCGCCAGCCAATGCCTCGGTGGCGGCCAACCAGGCGGCGGCCACCGCACGCCGGCTGTCCGGCCTGCGCTACCTGCGCACCGGCGACCAGCAACTGGAGCTGGTGATCGAAAAAGTCACCCGCGTCCTCGGGCGCGACATCCCCATCATGATCATGGGCGAGACAGGCACCGGCAAGGAGCTGCTGGCGCAGGCGATCCACAACGATTCGCCGCGCGGGATGAGCCCCTTCGTCGCGGTGAACTGCGCCTCGATACCCGAGACGTTGATCGAGTCCGAACTATTCGGCTATGAAGACGGGGCGTTCACCGGCGCGCGCAAGAAGGGCGCAACCGGCAAAATCCTGCAAGCCAATGGCGGCACTCTGTTCCTCGATGAAATCGGCGACATGCCATTCAGCCTGCAAGCACGCCTGCTGCGAGTGCTGCAAGAGCGCATGGTCACGCCGCTGGGCAGCGATAAATCCATTCCCGTGAACGTGGACCTGATCTGCGCGACCAACCACAATCTGCGCGACCGCATGGCCAAGGGCTTGTTCCGCGAAGACCTTTACTACCGCCTCAATGGCCTGGTGGTTAAGCTGCCGCCGCTGCGCGAGCGTACCGATCTCGAGACCGTGGTCAAGAAGATTCTGTCCACCGAGTCGAACAACGGCCGCTATCACGTGTCCGATGAGATCCTGCAGCTGTTCCGGCGCCATCGCTGGCCGGGTAACTTCCGCCAGCTCACCAATCTGCTGCGCACCGCGATCGTGATGGCCGGCGACGAGCATGAAATCTGCCTTCGACACATGCCTGACGACTTCCTCGACGATATCGAGCAATCGCCGGTCGCCAACAACGACATTCGCGCCGAGCGCATCGTCGCCAGCGGCGCCAATCTTGAGGAGATGGAGCAATCAGTCATCCTCAAATCGCTGGAAGCCCACGGCGGCAACGTCTCGGCGACGGCGCGCGCGCTTGGCGTATCGCGTAACACCATCTACCGCAAGGTGCCGAACTTGAAGTAACGAGCAGCGCATCCTCAAGCGTCCGAAGGAAAGCCGGCGGACCGTTTCTCGCGCCCCTGCTTGTCGATCGCCATCAGATCGACGGCGGGCAGCCGCGATGCGAGTGCGCTGGCCCGCTCCCACCCCATGACCATGAATGCGGTGGACAGGCCATCCGCCAGCATCGCATTCGGCGCCAGTACCGTAACACTCGCCAGTTCGTCCGGCGAATCACCGGCCGCCGGATCGAAGATATGGTGATGCTTGTAATCCGGCGTGAAGGTGCATTCGTAATCCCCAGAGGTGGCGACGCTACACCCCTGCGCATATAAAGTCGCCGCCAAGGCATTGGCATCGCGCGGATCACGCACGCCCAGTATCCACGGGTGACTCAGGGATTGGCGGCCGCGCGCGACAAACTCTCCGGTGTCGAGCAATGCGTGGCGTATCCCATGCGCCTGCACCGCCGCCAACGCCTGATCCGCCGCGTAACCCTGCGCCAGACCGTTCAGGGTGAGCGCCATACCCTCCCTGCGGAACCGGATGGCGGCATCACCTATCTCCAGCTGACGCCAGCCGACCAGCGCCTGCGCCCGACGACGCTCCGCATCGGAAGGCAGCCCGCCGCGCGCCGCAGATTCGGAATACAGCCGCCACAAAGGCTGCACGGTCACATCGAAGGCGCCCGCGCTCAAATGCGACAGCTGTGCCGCCTGGTTCAGTACTTCCAGCAAACGCGCATCCGGACGGGCCAATATGCCGTCGCGGTTGAGCTGATATACCTGGCTGCCAGGATGGTAGATGCTCATCAGGTGATCGATGGTCTGAGCCGCCTTCAAGCCATCGGCAATCGCGCGCCCCGCGAGTTCAGCATCTTCGTGCACCACCGAGATCGAGATCGTCGTGCCGAAGGCCAGTGCTGCGCCCCTGTGCAGCGTGTCGCTCCCACGCCATGCGCAGGCGGACACGCCGCCGATCGCTCCGACGGCGCTGGCGATAAACGTACGTCTCTTCATATGCTGCTCCTTGCGGCGGGCTGGATCGGTATGGTGCGATGGCGCTTGATCTCGAGGATGCGTACCGCGCACTTCTCGTCGCTCTCATAGATCACGACGCAATCCATGCACTGGAAGCACTCGTCATACGCCACGGCGCCGGATGGCGAAATCGCCTGATAGTCGCAGCGGTGGCGGCAGGTCTGGCACGGCGTGCCGCATTCTTTATAGCGCGGTATCCAGTCAAGCAGCCGAATCCTGCCCAGCAGCGCCAGCGAGGCGCCGAAAGGACACAGGTAACGGCAAAAGAATTTATAGACAAAGCCACTGGCCAACAGCAACCCCACCGCGTATGCGACGTATGGCCAGCTACGCACGAAGCTCAGGGTGATCGCGGTCTTGAACGGTTCCAGCTCCACCAGCTTGTCCGTCAGCTCATTGGAAAAGAAGGCGCTGGCGACAATTCCGGCCAGCGCCACGTATTTGAGGTACTTGAGCCGCGCGTCCGCTCCACGCCTGATGCGCAACTGCGGTATGTGCATCCACTGCGCGAGCTTCCCCGTCAGCTCCTGCAATGCACCGAAAGGACACAACCAGCCGCAGAACGTGCCACGCCCCCACACCAGCAACGACACCAGCACGAATACCCATAGCGCCACCGTCATCGGATCGAACAGCAGAAACTCCAGGCTGCGCCGCGCCCACAACGCCTGCACCACGCCAGTGACATTGACGATTGAAAGCTGGCCCTGCGCGTAATAGCCGACAAAGCCCACGGTGAAGACAAGATAGGCGCGGCGGAACCAGTTGAAACGCGGACCCTTGGCCGTCAGGCGCTTCTGCATGCTCAACGCGACGCTCAACACCGCCAGCCCGGCCGCCAGCGTCGCCAGCTCCCAGCGCCGCGCGCTCCATATACCCGGCCAGGACTTGCTGTTGTCTTCGACCTTGGTCAACAGGTGCTCGGGTAGTCTGTAACGCAGATTCAATTCGCGGGTTATACGCTCGGGATAGACGATGCCCTTGTTGCGCGTGACCGGCAGCGCGAAATCCATAGACGAAGCCGGATCAAGCCCCGCCTGGCCGATCACGCGGAAGATGGTCACGCTGTCCACCGCCAGCGGCAGGGCCAACTTCACATCGAGATCCAGGTCGCGCATATCGATGGGCAGCTTTTCCTGCCGCAGCAGGATACGGTCCGGCACACTGCCGCGCACAAAGTCGTCACCCGTGACGCTGTAACGGCCGGAGGACATCACGATCAGCGCGTGGTCGCCCTCCTCCAACCGTCCCTGCAGCTTGCGCCAGCCGGCCGCCGTCAGCAGATTCCGGCCTATCGACGGCACGGAAACGAAGGCCAGGTACAGGTCGATGAAGGTATCGTCCGGGTGAGCCAGCGCTTGCGGATCGAGGCCGGCACCCGGGCCGCCGGCGAACAACAATTCGATGTCGCGATTGCTCACACGCAGACGCTGAACCAGGCCATCAGCCATCATCTGTTTCAGATCCAGCGGTTCAAACACGTCCTGCCGCACCCGCGCGATTTGATCGGGATCGCGGCCGGCGGCAAAGCCCAGCTTCTTGCGTGAGACCTTGAGAGCGGCGGCCAGCACGCTCTGGTTGATGATGCGCACCGATGCCGTGGCCTTGGATACGCCGTCGATATACGCATGTGCCGCGTCGGTATGGCGGACGCGGTGCCCGCCGGTCTCGATGCTGATATTCTGCTTGAGCGAGAGATCCTTGTACTGCTTGACGAACTGGTAGAGCGGCGCCTCGCCCAACCCATCCAGGAACACCGGCTCGTGATGCGACAACACCTCGACACCGATGAAGGTACCCTTGGGATCGATCGCCACCATCAGGTTAAGCGGCACACCGGAAAACCCTGGTATCGGCGCCAGGTCGATCGACTCGAATACATAGCCCACCAACTCGGTCGCCGTGGCGTTCTGCTTAAACAGCGGCCATACCGGCAAATCGGCCTCGCGTTCCCCCACCATCAGCGGCGCGGGGAAACGGCGAGCCATCTCGGCGCGCGTGAGCACGCCGGCCTGCGCCGGCGTGGCGCCGAGCACCAGCGCCAGCACGCCGGCCAGCAGACACAGAACGCAGGTCAGCGTGGCCCTCATCAGAAGAAGATGATACCGCCGAAGGAGGCGCCGTTCATCTTGCCCTCGCCGCCGGCGAAGCCTTTGGAACGAGTCTGGCCGATTTCGCCAACCAGCGTGATCGCGCTGGTCATCGAGTAGTACACGCCGCAGGTCAGGTTGGCGTTCGATTTCAGGCCACCGGTGCCCGCCGCGTTGTCGTCGTTACGGCTGATGCCATAACTCAGGCCAACCTTGACCTTGTCCGCAGTCTTATAGGTGGCCTGCACGAAGTAGGCCTTGGACTTGGTATCGCCCTGGTCGGCATCGGACAGGATGCCCAGTCCTTTGCCGCCCTGGAAATTAGCCAGTACACCCAGCGGGCCGGCCTGATACGAAGCTCCGGCTTCAATACCGGTCATCGTGAAATCCTTGACGCCCGGCGCGGTGGCGCTGAACTTCTGCGATTTGGCGCCGAGCCATCCCTTGAAACCGTCGACCGCATAACTGAGCTGCGCCTGCACCTGCGGACTCGATTTCGACGAATACACCGGCGCCGCAACGATAGGTGTATCGGCCACAGGGCTGACCAGCGCCGCGTCGAAGCCAATGCCCGACGCCGACTTCGGCGCGCTGTAGGCGATCTGGCCGTAGTAGCCCACATAGCTGTAGCCGGCGCCGATATGGCCCAGCGTCACACGGCCGCGCTGCGTCGCCTGAACCGGCGCACCCGCGCCGATCAGCGTCATGTCGGAAAAGATGGCGCCGGCACCGAAGATGCCGTTGTCGCGTCCAAGCTTGATGGTGCCCATCTGAGCGTTCCCGAACGTGAAGTAGGCCTGGCGCACGTCGACGCCGCTGTTGACCGCGATGGCGCTGTCGGTGGCGGTGGCGTTATAGATGCCGATCAGCGCCTTGATGTCGTAATCACCCTGCTTCGACGTGGCCGACGTGACGAGGCCATTCGGCAGCAGGCCATTGCCGATTGTGGTGCGATTATTTTCGCCACCGCAGCCCAGCCCCTTGCTGCCCAGCGCCAGTCCACCGACAGCGTCCCCATTGCATGACACTTGCGTGTAGTAGGCGTTGACGATCCCACCTATTGATGCGTTCCATTCCCCAGCCTTGAAATCGACAGCCTGCGCGCCTTGGATACCCGTCGCGGTCAGTGCGCCGATCATCAGAATTGTTTTCATTTTTATGTCTCCAGTATTGTTTTCATACATCGGGCGATGCAACTCGCATATCGCAATTTGCGTGCCCGTGCATCGCCACAGGGAGAAGCAGACCTTATGGACAAAGGCCTTGTGCAAAAACTGATCATGCGTTCCATCGCACTGTTCAAAATCTGATCGAAAAAAAAGGCGGCCAAAGCCGCCCAAAAAACTACAAGAGATCTTTTACTTGGCCGATAATTTGAAGACCCACACCGAGCCACCCTGTTCAAGGAAGTTGACCTTCTTCGCCACCTCGCCGCCCCACAGAGGCACCGCACCGCCCCAGCCGGAGACCACCGCCACGTACTGCGTATCGCCATCCTGCCAGGTGACAGGGGGCGCGACCACGCCGGAGCCGGTCTGGAACTTCCACAGTTCCTTGCCGCTCTTCGCGTCCAGCGCCTTCAGGTAGCCTTCCGGCGTGCCATAGAACACCAGGCCACCCGCCGTCGTCATCACACCACCCCACAACGGCGCGTTGTTCTTGACCTCCCAGACGATCTTGCCGGACTTGGGATCCACCGCGCGCAATGCGCCGATGTAGTCGTCGAACAGCGGACGAATGGTGAAGCCAGCGCCCAGGTAGGCGCCGCCCTTCTTGTAGCTGATCGGCTCATTCCAGATCTCCATGCCCCACTCGTTGGCGGGTACGTAGAACAATCCGGTCTGCTGGCTGTAGGCCATCGGCATCTGGTTCTTCGCGCCCAGGAAGGCCGGAGCCGAGAACACGGTGCTGCCCTTCTTGCCTTCCTCGCCCTTGGTCGGATCGCCCGGACGATTGGCGGCGATGAAGTTGGGACGGCCGGTCTTGATGTCGATGCTCGACGCCCAGGTGATCTTCTTCACAAACGGGAAGGCGTTCTGCAGCTTGCCGTTGTTCGCGTCGATCACGTAGAAGAAACCGTTGCGGTCGGCCTTGCCGCCATAACGTTTGCCGTCCATGTCGAAGGTGACGAATTCGTTGGCACCGTCAAAGTCCCAGGAATCGTTGGGCGTGTTCTGGTAAGCCCATTTGATCTGGCCCGTCTTCACGTCCAGCGCCACCGTCGATGATGAGTACAGATTGTCGCCAGGACGCAGGTGGCTGTTCCATGGCGCCGGATTGCCAGTGCCGAAGTAGGCCAAGCCAGTCTTGGAGTCGTAGGTTCCGCCCATCCAGGTGGAGGCGCCGCCGGTCTTCCACAAATCGCCCGGCCAGCTTTTGTTCAGCGTTCCCGAAATGCCGTTCTCGATGGCTTTGCCGTCCTTGTCGTAGCGGTAGCCCATGTGTCCCTCGACGGTGGGCCGGGTCCACAACAACTCGCCCGTCAGCGGATTGCGCGCCTCCACGCGACCGACGATGCCGAACTCGCCGCCGGAGACACCGGTCAACAGCACGCCGTCGGCAATCAACGGCGCGGCTGTCATCGAGTAGCCGGCCGCATAGTCGTCGACCTTCTCCTTCCAAACGACCTTGCCGGTGTTCTGGTCCAATGCCACCAGCTGCGCGTCGAGCGTGCCGAAGATGACCAGGTTGCCGAACAAGGCCGCGCCACGGTTGACCACATCGCAGCAAGGCATGATGCCGTCCGGCAGACGGTGCTCATACTTCCACAGTTTTGCGCCGGTCTTCAGGTCCACCGCGAAGATGCGCGAATAGGACGCGGTAACGAACATCTTGCCGTTGTAGATCAGCGGTTGCGATTCCTGGCCACGCTGCTTCTCGCCCCCGAACGAGAATGACCACGCCGGGACCAGCTTCGCCACGGTCTTGGTGTTCACCTGGGTCAGCGGCGAATAGCGCTGTCCCTCCGATCCGATCCCGAACGACAGCACGCTGTCGGTGCTGGATGCCGCGTTCTTCAGCATGGCCGACGAGACGTCGGCCGCCTGTGCCAGCGACAGGAAGGAAATCCCCGCCAGCGTTGCGATGACATTTTTCTGCACAATCTTCTCCAGTTATTATGTTTTGGTTTGCCGCGGTGTGCTGCTAGGCGGGCGGTCTTAAAGCCGCCAGCTCTTCGTCGCTGAACAGGCGCGAACGGGTCAGGAAGCGCCTGCCCGTGCCGTTATCGAGCGAGAACATGCCGCCGTTCCCGTCAACCACGTCGATGATCAGCTGCGTGTGTTCCCAGTACTCGAACTGCTCGCTGCCCATGTAGAACGGCGTCCCGTCCAGATTGCCGAGATAGACATCGGTGTCGCTGATGGCAAACTCCCCGGCCGGGTAGCACATCGGCGTGCTGCCGTCGCAGCAGCCGCCGGACTGGAAGAACATCAACGGCCCGTGGCGGCCGCGCAGGAGAGCGATCAGGTCGAGCGCCGCCTGGGTGGCCGTAACGCGGGCGATGACGTGGTCCATGGTCAGAAGAAGCCCAGTGCGTTCGGGCTGTAGCTGACCAACAGGTTCTTGGTCTGCTGGTAGTGGTCCAGCATCATCTTGTGGTTCTCGCGGCCGATGCCCGACTGCTTGTAACCGCCGAACGCCGCATGCGCTGGATACAGGTGGTAGCAATTGGTCCACACGCGGCCAGCCTGGATCGCGCGGCCGACGCGGAAGGCGCGCGAACCGTCACGCGTCCAAAGGCCAGCACCCAGGCCGTACAAGGTGTCGTTGGCGATGCTCAGCGCTTCCGCTTCATCCTTGAAAGTCGTCACCGATACCACCGGTCCGAAGATCTCTTCCTGGAAGATCCGCATCTTGTTGTGGCCTTTGAAGACGGTCGGACGCACGTAGTAGCCTTCCTTCATGTCGCCGCCCTGCATGCTGCGGCCGCCGCCGGCCAGCAGTTCAGCGCCTTCCTGTTTGCCGATGTCGATATACGACAGGATCTTTTCCAGCTGCTCGTGCGAGGCCTGCGCGCCCAGCATGGTGCTGGCGTCCAGGGGGTTGCCCTGCTTGATCGCCGCGACGCGGGCCAGCGCGCGTTCGATGAATTTCTCGTAGATCGATTCCTGGATCAACACGCGCGATGGGCAGGTGCACACCTCGCCCTGGTTCAGCGCGAACATCGCGAAGCCTTCCAGGCACTTGTCGAAGAAGGCGTCGTCGGCGTCCATCACGTCTTCGAAGAAGATGTTCGGCGATTTGCCACCCAGTTCCAGCGTGACGGGGATCAGATTCTGCGCGGCGTATTGCATGATCAGGCGGCCGGTGCCCGTCTCGCCGGTGAAGGCGATTTTGGCGATGCGCTTGTTCGACGCCAGCGGCTTGCCCGCTTCCAGGCCAAAGCCGTTGACCACATTCAGCACGCCAGGCGGCAGCAGGTCGGCGATCACTTCCAGCAGCACCATGATCGAGGCGGGAGTCTGCTCGGCGGGTTTGAGCACCACGCAGTTACCGGCCGCCAGTGCCGGCGCCAGCTTCCATACCGCCATCAGGATAGGGAAGTTCCATGGAATGATCTGGCCGACCACGCCCAGCGGCTCGTGGAAGTGATAAGCGTAGGTTTCTGAGTCGATCTGCGCGACCGAGCCTTCCTGCGCGCGGATGCAGCCGGCGAAGTAGCGGAAGTGGTCGATCGCCAGCGGAATATCGGCGGCCGTGGTTTCGCGGATAGGTTTGCCGTTGTCGATGGTTTCAGCGGTGGCGATCAGCGCCAGGTTGGCTTCCATGCGGTCGGCGATCTTGTTCAGGATATTGGCGCGCTCGGTCTGCGAGGTCTTGCCCCATGCGTCCTTGGCGGCGTGGGCGGCGTCCAGCGCCAGCTCGATGTCCTCGGCGGTGGAGCGGGCCACCTCGCAGAATACCTGGCCGGTGATCGGCGTGACATTGCCGAAATATTCGCCCTTGACCGGAGCGACGAATTTGCCGCCGATGTAGTTGTCGTAGCGTTGTTTGAATGGATTGGCAACGCCCAATTTGCTGATGTCTGCGAGATTCATGTCGTCCTCTTTCTGCTGTGGTTATGAGGCCGCGTGAGGCGGCGGTAGGTACTGCGTGCTCTCCTTTTCGCAAGCACCGTGCCAGCTTCGCTTTTCCCCGTGCCGCGCTTGAAATACAGGGGTAAGCGGTGGCGGAGGGCTGTACCGGTGCCGTGACACCTGTTCAGGTTTGGAACAGGTGTCTGCCGATGGAACAGCGTCTCAACGGATCACTACACCCCAAGGCAATTCGCCCACCGCGACATCCGCCCGCTTTGCCGCGGCGGAGGTATCGATCACGGATACGCTGTTGGAGCGGCCGTTGGCCACATAAAGCTTGGCGCCATCAGGCGTCAGCGCCATGTTCCAGGGTCGCTTGCCAACTGCAATGGTGGCGCTGACGGTATTGGTGGCGGCATCGATCACCATCACGTTGGCATCCGCGCCGTTCGATACGTAGACCTGCCGGCCACCGGGATGCACGGCGATACCGTTGGCGTTCTTCCCTGCCGGGATGCGTACCGTCGCCGCCAGCGTCGCCATGTCGACCACGTACACTGCGCCTGCCAATTCGCAAGCGACATAGGCGCGGGCGCCATCGGGGCTGAAGCCCATGCCGCGCGGCCGCAAGCCCACAGCCACCGCACCGGTTTGGCGCCGGGCGGCGACATCGATCACGTCGACCTGCTCCGCCTCCTCCGCGCTGACGAGCAGCCAGCGTCCGTCCGGGCTGAAGACCGCATGCTCCGGGTTCTTGCCTTTCACGGCGATATCCGCCAGCACCTGTCCGGTGCCCGCCTCGATCAGGGTGACGCTGTTGCTCTCCTCAACCGCCACCGCCACATATCGGCCGTCCGCCGATGCGCTCACGCCCTCGGGCGACTTGCCCAGCGCGATACGGCGCGCCACGGCGCCGCTGGCGGTATCGATCACCAGCAGCGCGTTGCTGGCGGCGTCGGTCACGTACAGGCGCGCGCCGGCTGGATCGGCCGCGATGCCGCGCGGCCGCTTGCCTGCGGCGATCTCGCGCAGCACGGAATCGGTGGCGGTATCGACCACGCTAATGCTGCCCGACTTCTCGTTCGGCACATAGGCAAAGGGCGCGGCCATCGCGGGGCCGCATAACAAAAAAACCAGGTAAGACAGAATGCGAGGGCTGTTCATGGTGATCACCTTTCTGGAAAATGCGATGACCGTTGCAATCGGCGTGCCACCGGAAAACCGGGATGGCAGGTATATTGCTTAGTGGTCCGGCATAACACAGACCAAAACGGAGACAATATGAAGCAAGCACTTTTCCAATTGAACGCGGTGGCCACGCTGTTTGCCCTGGGCGGCGGCGCCATCGCAGCCGACGACGCCGCGCGGCCGGCGGGGGTGGTGGTCAGCGCCACCCGCGTCGGGCACACGGTGTTCGACATGCCCGCCGCCATCGATGTCGTCGACGCTGAACGCATCCGCGACAGCCAGGCACGCGTCAACGCCAGCGAGGCGTTGGCCGCCGTCCCCGGCCTGGTGGCGCAAAACCGCCAGAACTACGCGCAGGACCTGCAAATCTCCTCGCGCGGATTCGGCGCCCGCTCGGCCTTCGGCGTGCGCGGCGTGCACCTGATCGCCGACGGCATCCCGGCCAGCATGCCGGATGGCCAAGGCCAGGCCGCCACCTTCAATCTCGATATGGCCGAGCGTATCGAAGTGCTGCGCGGCCCCTTCTCCGCCATCTACGGCAACCACTCGGGTGGCGTGATCCAGATGTTCACACGCGACGGCGAAGGTGCGCCAACGGTGGAAGCTGCGCTGAGCGCCGGCAGCTACGGCAGCCGCAAAGCTGATCTGAACGCGCAGGGCAAGCAAGCCGGCATTGGCTACGTACTGGATGCATCCCGCTTCGAAACGGACGGTTATCGCGCCCACAGCGCCGCCACCCGTGACCAGGCGTTCGCCAAGCTGACGCTGGCGCCGATGGCCGGCGCCAGCCTCACCATCGTCGGCAACGCGCTGCGCCAGGACGACACCCAGGACGCGCTGGGAGTGACCTGGGCCACCTATCAGCGCGACCCACGCGCCGGCGAGATCGATACCGCCGATACGCAGAATCCGAAACGCACGCTGGCCGATCATTACAACACCCGCAAGAGCATCGACCACCAGCAGATCGGCGCCAGCTGGGAGCAGCGCTTCGGCGATGACCGCCTGCGCATGACCGCCTACGGCGGCAATCGCGGCGTAATCCAGTACCAGGCCTTCTCCAAAGCCTTCCAGGCGCCGGCCACGCATTCCGGCGGCGTGGTCGACTTCGACCGCGACTTCCACGGCGCGGACCTGAACTGGCTGCACGTGGGCGAACTGGCGGGCGGTAAGCTTAGTACCACCGTCGGCCTGGAATATGGCCGCTCCAGCGACGCGCGCCGGGGCTATGAGAACTTCATCGGCACGCAGTTCGGTGTGAAGGGCGCGCTGCGCCGCGACGAGAACGACAAGGTCACCAGCCTCGATCCGTACGTGCAGACGGAATGGCAGTCCGGCGCATGGATGGTGAGCGCGGGCCTGCGCCACAGCAGCGTGAAGATATCGGTGGACGATCGCTTCCTCAGCAACGGCAATGACAGCGGCAGCCTCGAATACAACCACACCACGCCGGTGCTTGGCCTGTTGTATCGCCTCTCGCCAGCGCTGAACGTATACGCCAGCGCCGCGCGCGGCTTCGAAACGCCAACGCTCAATGAACTGTTCTACTCCGGTACCGGCGGCGGCTTCAATTTCCGCTTGCAGGCCGCGCAGAGCACCCATCTCGAAACCGGAATCAAGGCGCGGCTGAGTGAAGGGACGCGCATCAATGCGGCTGTATTCCAGGTCCGCACGCGCGACGAACTGGTGGTCGACAGCAGCGTTGGAGGCCGTACCAGCTATCGCAATGCTGGCAGCACGCTGCGCCAAGGGATGGAGCTGTCGCTGGACACCACCTGGACTCATGGCCTGAGCGCGCACGTGGCGCTGACCAGTTTGCGCGCGGTCTACGACCACGCCTTTGGCACGGTCGCCGAAGGCAGCCGCCTCCCCGGCATCCCGAATGCCAACGCCTACGGTGAGCTGGCGTGGAAGGACAGCGCCAACCGTTTTGGCGCCGCACTGGAAGCTGTCGCCAGCAGCAAGATCTATGCGGACGACGCCAACGCCGACAAGGCGGCGCCGGGATATGGCGTGCTCAATGCGCGCGTCAACGCCAACCAACAGTGGCATGGCTGGCGCTTCAAACAGTTCGTGCGCTTGAATAACCTGCTGGACAAGCAGTATGTCGGTTCGCTGATCGTCGGCGACACCAACAAGCGCTATTACGAAGCGGCGCCTGGACGGAACTGGTTGGTTGGCGCGAGCGCCCAGTATCAGTTCTAGAAGCGGTAATGCAGACCGGCCGCCACAGAGCGTGGCGCGCCGGGTGCGACGAACCGGGATTGCTGGGCCCCGACACCCTGCTGCTGCAATGCGCCGTTCGGGAACATGTCCGCAGCGACGGCGCCGAAGGTCTCGTAACGGCGATCGAACGCGTTGTTCACGCGCAGATACCACTCCCATTTCGAATCCGGCCGATAGCTGGCGTGCAGGCCGGCCAGGACGTAGCCGCGCACGCGCCAGTCGGCCGATACCGGAGCGGCCTTGCCGTCCTCGTTACCCTGCGTCGCCATATCGGACAAAGCTGTCAGGTCGGCGCCGATGGACCAGTTCAGCATCGCGCTGCACTCCAGGCCGAGCTTCAGTGTATTGCGCGGCAGCCCCGCCAGGCGAGTGCCTGGCGTCACATGGACGTTGCGCGTGCCGGTGTACAGGTCACCTTCCGCGCCGTACACGGCCTCCAGATAGCTGTAGCTCAATCGCGCCGACCAGTCACCGATCCGGTAGCTCGCGCTCAGATCCGCGCCTTGATGGCGTGTGCGGTCGAAGTTGGAGAAGTAGCCTTGCTGTGCAATGCCGGCACTGCGAAACAGAATGTCGTCGCGGTTGACAGTGCGGTACAGCGATACCGCCGCCGCACCGCGCACGCCCTTCCAGCGGGCGCCCGCTTCGGCGGTGCGCGACACGACCTGCTTCAGGTATGGATCCGATTGAAGACCGACCGGCAAGCGGCATGGCTGTTCGGGATCGGCGCAACCCAGTTCGATCACGGTCGGCACCCGGTTGCTCTGCGACAGATTAGCGAACAGCGTCCAGCCGCCACCCACTCGGCGCGCGATGCCGATGGCGGGATTGAGCTTGCGATAGCTGAACGTCTCGGCAGGCTGCGGCTCACCGTCGCGGCGCAGCTGGTTGCTGACCGTCGCGTGGTTGTAGCGGGCGGACGCGGTCAACCAGGTGTCGGTGTCCACCGCCCAGGTGTCGGCGGCATACAACCCGGCCGTACGCGAATGGCCGCTGACCGACGATCCGGCCTCCTGTTCGGCATTCGTATCCGGCACGACCGAGCGGTCCGGGGCAAAGCCGGCATCCTGCTCGTACTGCGCGAAGGCGACGCTGCCACGGTCGAACGCAAGCCCTGTGGTGAGTTGATGTCGGCCGGCGTCCTTGCTCAAATGGGCGCTGAATCCCTGGCTGCTTTGGCGGGTCTCTGTCGTGTTGTAGCTGGCAGGGTAAGGGCTATCGCCCCCGGCATAGGCATCGTTGATGTCGCCGTTGACGGTGGTGCGCCGGCTATTGCGCGCGTACACGGCGGTGCTCAACTCCGTATGGTCGTCGAAGCGATGGGTCATGCTGAAGACGACCTGGCGCAAGCGGTTGCGGGTTTCGTCGGGCGAGGTGTAGACGGCGCGGCGGTTTTGTTCATACAGGTCATCGGGCAGCAGGCCATTGCCCACCAAGCGGCTTTGGCCGGCCAGCAGCGCGATGCTCCACTCGTTGTCGCCGGCGGCGCCGGCCAGCTTGACGTAGGCATTGGCCAGCCGGCCGTCGGAATGATCGCGCCAGCCCTTGTCGTTGAAAGCCGTACCTGCGATGAAGAGATTCCAGCGCCCGCCGCTGTCGTAGCCATAAGCCAGGTCGGCTCGACGCTGGCCGTTGCTGGCACCTGACATGCCCAGATCCGCGCCCGGGTGATTTTTCCCGGACTTGGTGGTCAACACCAGCGCGCCGCCCAGCGTATTCAAGCCATACAGAGGATTGGATCCCGGCGCCAGCATCACACTGCCGATCGCCGCCTCGGGTAGCATGTCCCAGTTAACCACGTCGCCAAACGGTTCATTCACGCGTACTCCGTCCAGGTAGACGGAAATGCCCTGCGACGCGCCCAGCACCGGCGAGGCGCGAAACCCGCGATAGGTGATATCGTTCTGGAACGGGCTGCCCGACACCTCGTTGACGTTCACGCCGGTCAGATTGCGCGCCATGAACTCGCTGAGGTTTTGGCCGGCAGCGGCGCCCACCTCGGCGGCATTTGCCGTTTGCACCTGGTACGGCAGCTGGTTGCGGTCCACTCCCAGGCCGGGCAAGGGCGCGACGCCGACGACATCCACCGACAGCATCGCGGTAGCCGGATAGACCACCATCGTGGCATCGACCGCCGCAGCCGCGCCGCATGCCAGCAGCATGGCGCTTGCCACCGAATAGCCGCGCATCACGGCATCTGCTCGTGCACGCCGTGCCGGGCAAAGATGGCTTGCAGTTCGCCGCTGGCCTTCATGTCGTTGACGGCCACCTGGAGCAGGCGCGCCATTTCCTGGTCGTCCTTGCGCACCGCCATACCCACCGCCCACCCTGCGCGAGGCAGGCGCTGGAACGCCACCTCGTTCAGCGGAAAAGCGGGATCGTCGCGGAATACCGAATCGATCTCCGAGCGGTTGGCCAGCACGGCGTCGAGTTGGCCGGCCTTGAGCTGCTCCAGCGCTTCGGCAGCGGTGTCGAAAATCCGCACCTTGTCGCGGAAGCGCCCATTGCCTTCGCCCAGCAGCACCATCGCCGCGATGGAGACCTTCTCGACACCGATGGTCTTGCCGTTCAATGCGTCGATGCCGTCGAACACCGGCATGCTGCGCGCACTGCGCACCAGCCGCACCGTCTCGACGTGATACGGCGCGAAGATGGTGACCTTGCCGTTTTCGTTCATCAGCTGAGGCTCGACCGGCACGTGCAGCATGATGTCGGCCGGCCCGTAACCCAGGTAGTGCCCCTTCCAGACCATGTTGCGCAGGTCGTCGCCAAGGTTTTCGCCGGCGGGAAAAGGCAGCAGGCTTAATTTCAGGCCAAGCTTCGAGGCCAGCGCCTGCGCAACCTCCACATCGATGCCGGCGCCCCGATCCGAGAACGGCGCGAACTGTTCATACACCGCCACCTTAAGCGAACCGGATAGACGGATCTTGTCCCACTCCGCATGCGCGGGTGCGGTGGCCACCAGCAGTGCAGCGACGAGGGCAAGCAACGCGCCTGCGCGCGAACGAAAATTCGACATGGTCTGCTCCTCGATCAGTTGGCGGCGTCGCGGCGGGCTTCAAGATAGGTCTTGATGGCCCACATGGCTTCCTGATTGAACACGCCCTCGAACGGCGGCATGTACACGGCGCCGTTGCGCACCTTGCCATGCCGGATCGAGGTCAGGAAGTAGTTGTCGGTCTCCTTGTAGCAAGCCTTCTTCTTGTTGTCGTTTTTGACGTCGGTACAATCGCGGTCCAGCTGGCGCAGGTCCGGCGCGATGCCACCGGTGACCGCCTCCAGCCCGTGACAGCGGGCGCAGTTCTGGTTATAAGCGGACGTCCCTATTTTTAGCGCAAGCTTGTTGCCGCGATAAGGGTTCTGGTCCAGCCATTTCTCGCCGAGTGGCGTCAGGCCGGTGGTGTCCACCGCCTGCGGCACAACGTTGCCGTGGGCGGTGGCGTAGAGGGAGGTCGTGGCCGCGGCAGCGATGACGGTCACGATGGCGAAGATGCGGAATGGATGATGCATGGTTGTCTCCTGGCTGTTTTAATGAGTGATATACAGCCATTGAGCAAATGCCATGCCACGCATTTCCCTCCTTGATCCATCGCACACCTGCTCCAATCTGGAACAGCTGTCACACCCCCGCTGTTCAACGCAGGCTGACGGTCTGGCGCTTCCAGGCCCGGTCCTGCCAGCGATAGAACATGCTGAGAGAGGAAGGCTTGTCGGCGGTCTTCAGCGTCGCCAGCGTATTGATCTCCACCAGTTCGAAACTGCGCTTGAATTTGCCGTCAACACGGGCCTCCCGCGCCACCAGCATGTTCTGCGAGCCGGGCACCCAGCCTGCGAATTCGGCATAGCCGATATCGGGATCGGCGGCGGCAGGCGGCAGCACGTCGACCAGCCAGCCCGCGCTGGTCTGGTGGAACAGCCACATCTCGCGCCAGCCATCCATCGGTTGTACCGCCAGCGACAGCGCCGTGTTCTGTGCGTTGGCTTGCGCGGACGCCGGCCATACGACGCCGTAGCTGCAGCGGCGTGCCAGCGCATGCTGCTGATCGTGTTTTGCATCGACCAGCGCGACGCAGGTTTCCCCCGGCTGACCTGCCATCGCCTGCACATGCAAGCCGCTGGCGGAAGGCGTCACCGGGCTGGCGGCGGCCCAACGTATGCTGCCCACGCGCACGCCGGCATCGGCGAAAGCGCTCGCGTCGTCCTCGGTCAGCTCGGCGGGATCGACCATCCCCAGTTCATCCAGCGCGCGCTGCGCCGGCTGCGTTGCTGGCTCACCCTTGCGCGCCCGGGCGAAAGCCACCGACGACCACACCGCCGCGCGTCGCATATGGATACGGTTACGCATGTGGGGCGCAAGATCCTTCAGGTCCACGCGCTCCAGTACCTCGGCGCGCCAGTCGTCAAGCGCCACGCGAGCGCCGGGACGCAATGCCGGGTCCACGCATTCCTGGCGCGTCAAGCCGAGTATCGCGGTCGCGCGCTGCTGCGGCTCCGACAGCATCGCCAGCACGCGGCGAAACGCTTCGCCGTCGTAGCATAATTGCATGCGTCCCTCCCGTTCAAAGCTGCGGATACCGACGCCGTAGTTGGCGACCACCTCCAGGTGCGCGGCGATCGTGGCATCGCCCTGCTTGCCCTGCTTGGCGGATGCGCGTCGCGCCAGCCGTTCAGCCATTGTGCCCAGTGCGTCGAAGGGTTCCGCCGTGATCGCACTGACCGGAGCGGCCTTCAGGTAAGCCGCCGCGTAGCTGATGCCCAGCGATTCCGCTCCCGGCGTATCGCGCAGGAAGCGCACTACCGACAGCAATTCCGGCGCGTCCGCCGGCGCCAGCGAAACCCTGCGCACCTGCGAGGCGCGAATGTAGCCCGCACGCTCGCGGCGATAGTCGTAGACCTGCAGGAAGTCCTGCTTCTCGCCGCGAATCTCCAGGCTATCACCCTGCCACAGGACGGCCTGCTGCTGGGCCGCATCCTTGGGAGCGGCGCGCAGCGCGGCCTGGTCCTGCGTAACGATCGCCAGTACGGCGGCGGCTGCAATCATCGACATGATTATTGGCCTTCCTTGACGTCGTCCGAAACTTCACCGCTGACCGTCGCCAGGCGCGGCTGCTTGCCACGCTGGCCGCCAAGCAGCGCAGAGCCTATAAATCCGCCATCGGTCGGCGACGGCGCGATGATGACCGAGACCTTGTCCGATAATTTGTCCGCCATCGTTTTCTGGATCAGCAGCGGATTGCGAGTAATCAGATCACCTTCGCGCTCCATCTGCGCGGCGGCCACCTTGCCGACCAGCTCCTGGCGATAGGCCTCCGCATCCGCCAGTTTGCGACGGGAATCGGCCTCGCCGGCGGCTTCGATAACCCGCGCTTGGGCATTGCCCTCGGAGGTTTTGATGCGCGCCATTTTCTCCGCCTCGGCCTCCAGCTTGCGCTGCTCGATCTGCTTCTCCTTGAATGGCAGCACATGCGCCATCGCCTGCTCCTGCGCCCTGGCCGCGATGATCTGCTCATTGCCCGCCGCTTCGGCGGCCTTCTCACGGCGAATTTTTTCCGCATCCGCCTCCAAGGCGGTTTGCTTGACCTGCTTCTCCTTCAGCTCCAGCGTGTAGCGCATCTTCTCCGTTTCCAGTTCCTCGGCCAGCAGCTTCTCCATGCCCGCCTGATACTCTGCAGGCAGCGTGATCTTGCCGATGGTGATGCCGCGCAGCGTGACGCCGTCCGCCGCCAGCTTGGGTTTAAGCTCCGCCTCGATCGCCTGCTGGATCTCGGCACGCTTGGTCGAGAAGATCTCACGCACCGTGTAACGCGTGAACACCTTGTAGATCACGCCCTGCACCGCCGGCTCGACGATGGAGCCATTGATATCCGGCGGCAGCGACTGCGCCATCGCGGCGACGCGGTTCACATCCAGCGCATAGCGCACCGACATGTCCACGCCCAGCGCCAGACCTTCAACCGACTGGAGCGGCGCCTTGTCGCTGCCGCTCGGGCGGTACACCTGGTCGCGCAGCGACACCTGCCGCAACACGTGCACGCCAGGCACCAGGAATACCGCACCATCGCGCACGGTGATGGCGGAGCCGGTCAGCTGATTGGTGCGGATGCCCAGGCTTCCAGGCGCCAGTTTGGCGATCGGCGGATGCGTCGCCAGACCGTAGACAGCGGCGCCGGCAAGGCCCAACGCCACCACCATCGCGCCATTGCGGCGCATGCCGTTCACCGCAGCGCCGGCGCCGCCGCTCAACGCCGCGCGCACTGCCTGCACCATCCGCTTGATCCGTTCCGCCATGATATTCACCTACTCCCGGTTGATTGATTTAAGGGCTAATCCCTGACATGCATGGTGCGCCGGGTGTGGCGGAAGTATCAACGCCGCAGCCGTCCCGGTATCCTCCGGCGCTGTGAAGAAATCCTCACAGCCGGTTTGTGACTTTTTGCGTAAAACCGTGGATACTCGTCGCATTGACAGTCAGTGGAGTACAACATGGCCAAAGTCGCCGTCATCGAGGACGATCTGCCGACCAGCAACCAGCTGCGGGCGTGGATTGAATCGGCGCGGCCTGGCATCGTGGTCGACCAATGGTTCAGCCGCGACGACGCCGAGGCGGCCATCGCGCGCGAACGCTACGACCTGGTGGTGCTCGACATCGAATTGGGACGCGAGCGCCATGCCGGCGTCGCCATCATCAACGCCATCAACAAGCGGCACGCCACGCCGGTGCTGGTTGTATCGGCGATGCCAGCCACCATCTACCGCAGCATCATGAAGGCGCTGGACGCCTGGGACTATCTGCAGAAAGCCACGTTCGAGGAATCCGACTTCATCGAAACCTTCCTGGAGATTTTGCGTTCAGTGAAGGAAAAAGCGGAGCCGGCGCATGCCGCCGATGAGCTGAGCATGGACCCGCTGCGCCAGCGCACACCGACCTGGCGCGGCCATCGCATCAACCTGCCGCTGACGGCGCAGCGCATCCTGGCGGCGCTGTTCGCGCGGCGCGGCCAGGTGGTGTCCTATGACGAGCTATTCGAAGTGGTGAAGAGCGGGCGCAATCGCGACAACATCCGCAAGCATGTCAGCACCATCCGCGACGCCTTCCGCGAGATCGATCCCGATTTCGCCTGCATCGAGAATATCCCCATGCGTGGCTTCCGCTGGGCCGACACCGAAAGCCATTGATCGTGAACTGGCGCCGGCTCAGCCTCGTCCCCTATCGCCTGCGGCTGCTGCTGCGCGCGGCCTTCGTCTTCCTGATGGCGGCGACGGTGGGCCTGGCGCTGTCTGTGCTTCAGCAAGAGAAGCAGCTCAGCTACAAGAACTACCAGGGCAGTTTTCACAAGACCCGCGTGCAGGTGGCGGCCACGCTGCGACATCCGACCGGACAACTGGCTTTGCTGAATCCTCAGCCAGCGACCGCCGGCAAAGCGCTGCATCCACTGCTGCTGCCATTCGCCGCGCTCGATTTCGACGATCTGCAAAAGGTGCAGCAGGCGGTGGCGATGTCCGGCTGCCTGGCGCAGTACGGTAACAACGGTTCGCTGTGCGTCGGTATCGGTAATAACCCCTGGGCCGGCGGCTTCATTTACGTCGCAGGTACTTTCGACGGCGCCCAACTGGTGCCGCATACGCGCGGCGACCAGGTGGTGGACCAGGCGCACCGCGTCAGGGTCAAGGTCAGCCTGCGCGGCCAGACATACGAGTGGATCGCGCCGTTCGAGGAAAGCACCGAACCGCAAACGCCGGGACACCGCTTCGGTGGCATGCGCGGGCGCTTGACCGGATTCGCCGCGGCCGATGTGGCGCGGGCCAAGGCGCCAGCGGTGAAGGACTTCCGGGGATGGATCTGGCAGAATCCGCGCTGCACCGACCAAACCGCCGCCGACGATGACAGCAGCTGCACGCGCAGCGCTTTCTTCTCGCTGCGGCTACCGGTAGGCGTGCTGCAGGACGCGCTGTTCGAGAAGCGCCGCCCTGTCTGGCCGCCGGAAGACCTGGACCGCATCGATGTCCACATCGCGGTGCTGCCTCCGGGCGATGGAGCGCCGCTGCTCGACAGCGCCACCGGTCCGAGCGCGCCGGCGTTTTCATTGGCGGACTTGAAGCCCATGCTGCTGCCTGGGGAGAGCCTGCAGATCCGGCGGCTGGCGGATAGCGCCTCTCCGGCTGCGGCGCTGCCGCTGCTGGTTGGGCCGGTCGATCCTGAAGACCAATCCTGGCATTTTGTGACGACCCTGATTCGCCATCTGCCGGTCGATGCCTATGATGTTCCGCTGGAGGCAAAGGAGGTCATCGCCACGCCTGCCGGCAGTTACGAGGTTCTGCTCAAGGGTGACGTTCGCAGCGTCAGCAAAAGCCTGAGCGTGGTGGCCAGCCGGCTCGTATGGTTTGTCGGTGCGATGCTGGCGGCGCTGATGTTGGCGTGGCTGGTGATCGAGATCGGCATCATCCGCCGCATCAAGGTGCTGATCAAGCGCGCGGACGACGTCGGGGAACGGGTCAAGGCCGCCAAAGGTTTTTCCGAAACCGACCTGGCCGATCTGCGCGGCGAAGATGAACTGGGCGTGCTCGCCACCGGCCTGCACGATCTGCTGCGCCGCGTACGCGAGGACGTCGAGCGCGAGAACATCCGCGCGGAGCAGGAGCGAGACATGTGGCATGCGGTTGGCCACGAGATCATGTCGCCACTGCAGTCGTTGATGGTGCTGCATGGTTCGCCAGAAGATGAAAGCCATCGCTACATCAGTCGCATGCAGCAGGCGATCCGTGTTCTGTATGGCCGCGCATCGCCGAGCGAAGCGTTCCAGTCATCCGAGCTGCAAGTCAGCGAGATTGATTTGACGGCGTTTCTACGGAACGTCGCCGAGAATGCGTCGTGCATCGGCATTCAGAATGTGGTCTTCCAGGGGCCAAGCGAAACGCTGACCGCGCGGGCCGACGAGTATTCGCTGGAGGATGTCGTCACCCACGTTTTGCGCAACGCGGAACGCTATCGGGCGCAGGAAAGCGCGATTACCATTTCGCTGGAGGCCGGCGATACTGGCGCGGCCATCACCATCCGCAATCGCGGGCCACGGATAGCGCCCGATATGCTCACCAAGATTTTCGAGTACGGCGTATCGGACCAAGCGGAATCCGGCGCCAATGGTAATCGTGGCCAGGGCCTGTTTGTCGCGCGCACCTACATGGCCAAGATGGGCGGCACCATCGTCGCGCAGAACGAAGTCGATGGTGTCAGCTTTGTCCTCAACTTGCAGCGTGGCGCCTAGCGCTGTTGGGCGGGCTGCTCCACCAGTTTACTGAGCAGCTGCTCCCGGTGCGTCATCACGAATTCGATGAAGGCCGGCTCCTTGACGGCCAGTCGTATCAGGGCAGGCAGCAATTGATAGCAATAGCCGGCGACGGTTCGGACGGCGGCGTCGTTTTGCAGCGCCGTGCGGGTGATGGCACCGCCATTCGCCGCCAGCATGGGCGTGATGGTGGTGCGATGTTTATCGATGATGGCCGTAACCGGCCCAGTCAGTTTGTCGTCCATGTCCACGCTCCGTTCGGTTGTAGATTACCGAATACTGCCTCGGAGCCGATGAGTGAACAGTGCGCCCGCGCAAGCGGGCAACGTATAGACGAAAAAAAGCCCCGACTGGATCACCAGAAGGGGCTTTTTTAATAGTGAAGCGCGGCGGTGCCGCGCTGAACAAATGGCCACGGAATGCGAAAAGCCCCACCAAGATCGCTTGGTGGGGCTCTTCTATATAACTAGCCTGACGATAACCTACTTTCACACTGGTTGCAGCACTATCATCGGCGCAGAGTTGTTTCACGGTCCTGTTCGGGATGGGAAGGG
>NZ_BPWJ01000023.1:0-19913 GCF_040362985.1 Duganella caerulea
CCGCGCTGCCGTTCGACTTGCATGTGTAAGGCATGCCGCCAGCGTTCAATCTGAGCCAGGATCAAACTCTTCAGTTTAATCTCTGTTTATTTGCCGATTTCTCGGCACCGTCTTTCGACGGGTCGCTCACTCAAAATACTGACAGGCCACTATTTTCATAGCGCCTATTTCATTACTTCTTGTGAACATTTGATATTTTAAGTATCAGCGAAACTAGTTCGCTGCGCACTTTCATCAAACGTCCACACTTATCGACTGTTAATTTTTAAAGAACTTATTCGGTACTGCTTGCTGAAGAAGCGTTGTGTTCATCAGCGAAGAGGCAAGAGTATGAAGTGTTTCGTTTATCTCGTCAAGCCTGTTTTTTTCTCCGCTCTTCGCTGCATTTGCATGCAGCGTTTTGCGGGGAGGCGAACTATAGCAAGAGCAGGCGCAGCTTGCAAGAGTAAAATAGCGGCTTCTCCGATTTATAAGTCGCCCATATGTTTATTCCAACTATCCCTGCTACTAATAACGAGACGCTGGCCGCCCTGCTGGACAAGGCCATTAACAATAAGACCAAGCCGCTGGGTAGCCTGGGCGTACTGGAGTCGCTGGCCAAACAAATAGGCCTGATACAGAACACGCGCGATGTCGCGATCACGCAGCCGACCATACTGGTGTTCGCCGCCGATCACGGCGTGGTTGCGGAGGGCATCTCCGCCTACCCGCAGGACGTGACCTGGCAGATGGTCGAGAACTTCCTCGCGCGCGGCGCTGCCATCAACGTCTTCGCTACACAAAACAACTGCGAGCTGCGCGTCATCGACGCCGGCGTCAATCACGACTTCGGCCCGCGCGATGGCCTGACCGATCGCAAGCTGGCACACGGCACGCAGAACTTCGCGCACGAACCAGCAATGAGCCGCACCATTTGCGAGGCCGCACTGTCCGCCGGCATGGCCCTCGCCGCCGAGTTGAAAGGCAATGTGGTCGGCTTCGGCGAGATGGGCATCGGGAACACCACCGCCGCCGCCGCGTTGATGCACAAGCTCACCGGCATCCCGGTCGCCCTATGCGTCGGCGCCGGCACCGGCCTGTCGGCTGAAGGCGTGCTGCATAAGCAGCGCGTGATCGAAGCGGCAGCAGCAAAGCACGACGTTACCGAACCATTGGACGTACTGGCCACCTTCGGCGGGCTCGAAATCGCCATGATCGCCGGTGCCATGCTGAAAGCGGCCGAGCTGCGTAAAGTACTGCTGATCGATGGCTTCATCGTCACCAGCGCACTGCTGGTCGCGGCCCGCCTGCAACCGGCGATCCTGGACTACTGCGTCTTCGCCCACTGCTCAAATGAAAACGGCCACCAGCAGATGCTGGCCGCGCTGGGTGCGAAGCCGCTGTTGAACCTGGGCCTGCGCCTGGGCGAAGGCACCGGCTGCGCACTGGCGCTGCCGCTGCTGCATGCGTCGGTCAACTTCCTGAACCAGATGGCCACATTCGAATCGGCCCAGGTCGGCGAGAAGTCCAAGTAACGCGCCGTGCATCAGCTACGCCTGTTCTTCACCGCGCTGCAGTTCTTTACCCGCCTGCCGATTCCCGGCTGGGTGGGCTTCGATCCCGCCTGGCTGAATCAGGCGTCGCGCTATTTCCCGCTGGTCGGCGTGGTGGTGGCGGCTATCACCGCCGGCGTGTACGCGCTGGCGGCGTGGATCCTCCCAGCGCCGGTCGCTGTACT
This sequence comes from Duganella caerulea, assembly GCF_040362985.1. Taxonomy (NCBI): domain Bacteria; kingdom Pseudomonadati; phylum Pseudomonadota; class Betaproteobacteria; order Burkholderiales; family Oxalobacteraceae; genus Duganella; species Duganella caerulea. The sequence continues at coordinate 1,718 of NZ_BPWJ01000023.1, forward strand.
GCTGTCAACCGCCGCCGGCATCTACGCCACCGGCGCTTTCCACGAAGACGGCTTCGCCGATATGTGCGACGGCTTCGGCGGCGGCATGACGCCGGAGCGCGTGCTGGAGATCATGAAGGATTCGCGCATTGGCGCATACGGTGCTATCGGCATCATCTGCCTGCTCGCGACCAAGTGCACGACGCTGTCGATGCTGCCCCCACTAACGGCCATCGCCGCGTTGTTTGTCGCCCATCCGCTATCGCGCCTGATGGCGACCTCGCTGATCTGGCGACTCGACTACGCGCGCGCGGAAGGCAAGGCTAAGCCGCTGGCGCAAAAAATGAGCGGCGCCGAATTTTCACTGGCGACCGCCTCCGCCGCCATTCCAGCGTTCGCGATGATCGCCTGCGGATGGATCACATGGAGCGCACTGGCAGCTGGCATCGCCGCCGGCGCCATCGCCACCGCCTGGCTGGCCCGCAAGTTCGTCCGCCGCATCGCGGGCTACACGGGCGACTGCCTCGGCGCCGTACAACAGCTCAGCGAAGTCGCGTTCTACCTGTGCGTGTTGGCCAGCATGCGCCACGGCGCACTGCCTTGGTAACGCCATGCGCCTGATACTGGTCCGCCATCCGCAGCCGCTGGTTGCCACCGGCGTTTGCTACGGCCGCAGCGACCTCGCCGTATCAGAGGATCAGCTGGCACGAACGCTGGCGGCACTGTCGGCCGCGCTGCCCCACGGCCTGCCTGTCTATAGCAGCCCACTGCAACGCTGCACCAGGCTCGCAGCGGAGCTGGCGCCGCTGCTGCAATCCCCCGCCCCACTGCTGGACGCCCGCATCGCCGAAATCGACTTCGGCGAATGGGAAATGCGCGCCTGGGACGACATCCCGCGCGCCGACATCGACGCGTGGGCCGCGGATCTGGTCAACTACCGCCCCGGCGGCGGCGAGAGCGTGCTGCAGATGGCCGGCCGCATCGCCGCTTTCTATGCTGACCTCCAGCGCCAGCAGCGCGACGCCATCATCATCTGCCATGCCGGCGCGATGCGCTTGCTGTCCGCATGCCACACCGGCCTGGCGCCCGCCGGTATGGCGCTGCAGGCGGCCCGGCATCCGCATCAAATCGGCTACGGCGCCACGTTGATCCTGCAAAGCCAAACCTCCAGCCAATGACCTCTGGAGCGCAAACCCGTATAATGGCGGGGTTTTGGTGCCCGCGCGTCTGTCCAGATGCGCAGTTAAACGGGAAACACGAAGCTTCTGGTCCACTCGACCAAGGCCCACGTGTGCTGCCCCCGCAACGGTAAGCAAGTGTCGCAGCGCATGCGCGACAGCCCTCCTCCGACAAACCACTGTGCTCCGCATGGGAAGGTGAGAAGGTCTAACTTGCCAGCCCGGATACCGGCCAAATCAGGTGGAAGTGAGCGAACGGGATGTGCGCGAACGGAAGGAGCCGGCATTGGTATCGGCGCTCCGCTGCATGCATCGTCCGGTTCTCCGCTTCTGTTCAATCTGGCCCACGGGGACGTCGGCCGGTTGCTATTAACAGAAAAACTACATGATGAATCTTCATATCTCCCGTCCGGCGGCCCTGACGTCGCTGGCACTGGCAATGGCCGCCTCCTACGCTCACGCAGAACCAATCGCCGGCACCGTGCTGGTCACCGCCACCCGCAGCCCCCAGCCAGTGGCCGACGTTATCAGCGATAGCGTCACCATCAGCGCCGAGCAGATCGCCGAATCCGGCGCCGGTTCCATTGTCGACCTGCTGCAACGCCAGCGCGGCATCGAGATCGCCCGCACCGGCGGCCCAGGCACCAACTCCACCGTGTTTATCCGCGGCGCCAACAGCAACCAGAACGTGGTCCTGGTCGACGGTGTGCGTATCGGCTCGTCGACCACCGGCGCCGCCAACTGGAGCGCGCTGCCGCTGACCTCCATCGACCATATCGAAATCGTCTACGGCCCACTGAGCTCCCTGTACGGCGCCGACGCCATCGGCGGCGTGATCCAGATCTTCACCAAGAAGGGCAAGGGCGCACCGGAATTCACCGCCTTCGCTGGCTATGGCACCGACAACACCCGCGAGGGCGATGTTTCGGTCTCCGGCGCCACCGGCGGTGAACACAGCATCAGCTACGCAATCAGCGCCGGCAAGGAAAAGTCGGACGGTTTCTCGGCCACCCGCCCAACCATCGGCAAGTCCTACAACGCCGACAAGGATGGCTACGACCGCGAAAGCGCGGCGGCGCAATTCAGCCTGCGCCTGGCCGAAGGCCACGAAGTAGGCGCGATGCTCCTGCATAGCAAACTCGATTCGCAGTATGACAACGGCCCGTCGTCCTACGATGTGCGCTCGCACGCGAAGCTCGAAAATGCCTCCGTCTACAGCAAGAACCAGATCCTGCCGACCTGGCAAAGCCTGGTGCAGTACTCGCAGGCCAAGGACGATGGCGCCAATTACAGCAGCGCCTCCGCGTTCGGCTATTCGCAGGCCAACACCAAGCAAACGGACTTCACCTGGCAGAATGATGTGCAGATCGGCGCCGACGTGCTGCAACTGCTGTACGACCACCGCAAGGAAGAAGTGCAGACCAGCGGCTTCACGCTGGACGCTTCGCGGCGCACCACCAACTCCCTGGCGGCTTCGTACAACGCCCGCCGTGGCGATAACCTGTTCAACGCCAGCGTGCGCCGCGACAAATCGGTCTACGGTGGGAAGAACACTGGCTCCATCGGCTACGGCTACACCTTCACGCAGGCGTTGCGCGCCACCGCCAGCTACGGCACCAGCTTCCGCGCACCGACCTTCAATGAACTGTACTACCCAAGCTATGGGAACCCCAACAACAAACCGGAGCAGGGCAAGAACGCCGAAATCGGCCTGCGCTACGACAACGGCTCCACCGCGCTGAGCGCAAGCTACTACCACAACCGCCTGACCGACCTCCTGGTGAACACGACGCCATGCCCATACGCCGGCGATTATTCCTACGGCTGCGCCTACAACGTTAACCACGCGCTGCTCGAAGGCCTGACCATGGCCGCCAGCCAGCAGCTGGGCCGCTTCAACCTGTCCGCCAACATCGACCTGCAGGATCCAAAGGACGAAACCAGCGGCAAGCGCTTGCAGCGCCGCGCCAAAAAGCACGGCAACCTGATGGCCGACTACAGCGCCGGCGCCCTGAAGGCCGGTGTGGAGATCGAACTGTCCGGCGACCGCTACGAAGACACCGCCAACACCGTCCGCATGGGCGGCTATGGCCTGGTTAATCTGTACGCGACCTACCACTTCAACCGCGACTGGTCTGCGCTGGTCCGCTGGAACAATATCGGCGACAAGCAGTACGATCTGGCGCGCAACTACACCACGCCGATGTCCAAGCTGTTTGCCGGCATCCGCTACGGCTACAAGTAAGCAGTAATGGTGTAATCTGCCGGGCGGGAAGCGCATCCGCCGAGCGCCCGGCAGTCTCTTTTTGAAAGCAGTGCATGCATTCTTTCTCCCGCAATCTGCGACAACGCGCCACCGTCACCCTGACCGTGCTGGTGCTGTTCGCGTTTGCCAGCCTGATTTTTTCGGGCATGACCGGTTCGGTCTCGATTCCCCTTTCCGATATCCCCGCAGCGGTCAATGACCTGCTGCACGGCCAGACCAACACCCTGGCATCCACCCTGCTCAACCTTCGCGTAGGCCGCGCGCTGACCGCCTTCGTCACCGGCGCGGCGCTATCGCTGACAGGCGTGATGATGCAGGCGCTGCTGCGCAATCCGCTGGCCGACCCTTATGTGCTGGGCATTTCCGCCGGTGCATCCGTCGGCGCCCTGGCCGCGATGCTGTTCGGCTGCGCCATCTGGATGGTCGACGCCTCGGCCTTCGGCGGCGCAGTCGCCATCGCGATGATGTTGTACCTGCTGGCCCGGCGCGACCTGCGCGGCGGCACGGCGGGCGAAGGCGGCACCGCGCTACTGCTGTTGACCGGCGTGATACTGTCCTCCGCCTGCATGGCGCTGGTGACGCTGATGCTTTCCATCGCTCCTGAAAGCCGCTTGCGCAGCATGATCTTCTGGATGATCGGCGACCTGGCCGGCGCGCCGTCGCGCGCGATGCCGTGGATCGTATTGGCCTGTGGCCTGGTGTTCGCCGTGCGCAGCGCCCGTTCCATGAACGTCATGGCGCTGCACGCCGAAGCCGCCGCCACGCTGGGCATCCGCGTCGGCGCGCTGCGCAAGGGTTTGTTCTTCGCTTCCGGTCTGCTGACCGCCAGCGCCGTCACCAGCGCCGGCAGCGTGGGCTTCGTCGGCCTGATCGTGCCGCACGCCTGCCGCTTCGCCATCGGCGCCGACCACCGGGTGCTGATCCCGGCGGCTACGCTGGCCGGCGGCACCTTCCTGCTGCTGGCCGACACGCTGGCCCGCACCATCATCGCGCCCCAGCAGCTGCCGGTGGGTGTGATCACCGCCCTGATTGGCGCGCCGATCTTCTTGTATCAACTGCACCGGCTGCGCAAATGATGATCAGCACCCACAACCTCTCCCTGAAAATCGGCCAGCGCCAGCTGATCGCGGATCTGAACTGGCGTGTGCGCGAAGGCGAATGCTGGAGCGTCATCGGCCGCAATGGCGCCGGCAAGAGCACCCTGCTGAAAACCCTGGCCGGACTGCGCAACCCGGACGGCGGCTATGTCACCATCCAGAACCGCGCCCTGCCCGACTGGCCGCTGGCCGAACTGGCGCGCCAGCGTGCCTTCCTGGCGCAGAGCCGCAGCGACGCCTTCGCCTACAGCGTGATCGAAACCGTGCTGTCGGCCCGCCACCCCTACCACGGCAACCGGTATTGGGAAGGCAGCGACGATCACGCCATCGCCCTGAAATCGCTGGAGGCTATGGAAGTGGCAGAACTGGCCGAGCGCGACGTACGCACATTGTCCGGCGGCGAACGCCAGCGCGTGGCCATCGCCGCCATGCTGGCGCAGGACACGCCGCTGCTGCTGCTCGACGAACCGGCCAATGCGCTGGACCTGGCGCACCAGGTCAGCGTTATGAGCCTGCTGGCGCGCTTGTGCCGCGACCAGGGCAAGACCGCGGTGATGATCGGCCACGACCTGACGCTGGCGCACAGCGTCTCCACCCACGCGCTGCTGCTGATGGGCGACGGCCGCTGGCTGGCCGGCACCACGGCCGAGGTGATGCAAGCAGATATCCTGGGCGACTACCTCGGGCATCCGATCGACATCATCCAGCACGGCAAGCGCAGTATCTTCATTCCCACGGAGGACCCAGCATGACTCAACAAAATAACGACGGCATCGACGAGCAAACCGCAGCGCTAAACGAACGCCATCGCGTTCGCATGGAGCGCAAGAAGGCCATCATCGACGCCAAGATCGCCGCCGCCGACAAAGAGATCGGCATCATCATCGTCAACACCGGCAATGGCAAGGGCAAAAGCTCCAGCGGCTTCGGCATGGTGATCCGCGCCATGGGCCACGGCATGAAGGTGGGCGTAGTCCAGTTCATCAAGGGCGCGATGCAGACCGGTGAAGAGCTGTTCCTGCGCCGCTTCCCGATGGAGGTCAGCTTCCACTCGATGGGAGAAGGCTATACCTGGGAAACCCAGAACCGCGAACGCGATATCGAGAAGGCGCAGCTGGCATGGGAGCAGGCGAAGCGCTTCCTGGCCGATCCCGAAATCGGCCTGGTGCTGCTCGACGAACTCAATATCGCCCTGAAATATCGCTACCTGGACGTGGAGACAGTCATCAACGATCTGCTGGCCCGCCCGGCAATGCAGCACGTCGTCATCACTGGACGTGGCGCGCCGCCGGAGCTGATCGCCATCGCAGATACCGTCACCGAAATGGAAGTCGTCAAGCACGCCTTCAAGGCAGGCATCGGCGCGCAATTGGGCACCGAGTGGTAATGGCCGCGCATATCGAAGTCAAGGCAGTGCTGGTGGCGGCCGTGGCCTCCGGCCAGGGCAAGACCACGGTGACGGCCGCGCTGGCGCGCAAGCTGGTACGGCAGGGCAAACGGGTACGCGTGTTCAAATGCGGCCCGGATTTCATCGATCCGATGCTGCTGGAACGCGCCAGCGGCGCGCCGGTACGCTCATTGGACCTGTGGATGGTCGGCCATGAGCTGTGTCGCAGCCAACTGGCGCAAGCCGCCGCCGAAGCGGATGTGATCCTGATCGAAGGCGTCATGGGCCTGTACGACGGCACGCCGTCGTCCGCCGACCTGTCGCGCGAATTCGGCGTGCCGGTGATGGCGGTGATCGACGCGGGCGCCATGGCGCAAACCGCGGGTGCGCTGGTCCACGGCCTGCGCGACTATGGCCCGGTACAGATGGCGGGCGTGATCGCCAACCGCGTCGCCAGCGAAGGCCACGCCAAGATGGTGGCGGCCTCGCTACGGGACATTCCCCTGTTCGCGACCTTGCCGCGCCAGGCCAAGTCGCTGCCCGAGCGCCACCTCGGCCTGGTGCTGCCCGGCGAAGTCGTCGACATTGAACAGCTGCTCGACAATCTGGCGGACCAGCTGGTGTTCGACGAAGCGGCATGGGAACGCCTGCCGCCCGTAAGCATCGAGATCCCGCCAGCCACGGAACCGCAAGCACCGCTGCTTGCAGGGCAAAACATCGCGGTCGCGCGTGATCCGGCCTTCATGTTCATTTATCCAGCCAACTTGGACACCCTGCGCCAGCTGGGCGCGACGCTGACGTTCTTCTCGCCGCTGGCCAATGAGCCCGTGCCGGCGGAAGCGAACGCCGTCTATCTGCCGGGCGGTTATCCCGAGCTGCATGCGGAGGCGCTGTCGCAAGCAGCCATATGGCAAGCATCGATCCGCGCGGCCCACGCGGCCGGCATGCCCATCGTGGCCGAATGCGGCGGCATGATGGCATTGGCCGACACCCTGGCCGACCAGGCAGGCACGGTATGGCCCATGGCAGGTGTACTGTCCGGCGCCGTGGCGATGCAAGCGCGCCTCGCGGGCCTGGGTTCGCAGGGACTGACGACGGAACACGGCGTCCTGCGCGGCCACACGTTCCACTACTCCAAACTGGAGACAGCGGTGGAGCCAACGGCGTACACTATCAAACATCCATCCGCCGTTCAGGGTGAGGCTTGGTATCGCGTAGGCTCCCTGAAGGCGTCGTATTTTCACGCTTACTTTCCATCCAATCCGGCGGCCGCCGCCGCCCTGTTTTCAAGGAGCGCAGCATGACACGTACATTGGTTCTCGGGGGCGCACGCTCCGGTAAAAGCGGATATGCGGACCGCCTGGCGATCGAGTCGGGCAAGGAAGTCGTCTACATCGCCACGGCCACCGCCGGCGACGCCGAAATGGCCACCCGCATCGCACATCATCGCGCCGGCCGGCCGAGCGAATGGACCACGGTGGAGGAGCCGCTGGCACTGGGAAACCAGTTGCTGCGCTGGTCCTCGCCGGACCGTTTGATACTGGTCGACTGCCTGACGCTCTGGCTCAGCAACCTGCTGTTCAGCAGCGGCGAACAATATCCGGACGTGGGCGAGATCACGCTGCCCGCACTCTTCCACGAGCAGCAGGACATGCTGGCCAGCGCGCTGACCAAGTGCGCCAGCGACGTGGTACTGGTATCGAATGAAGTCGGCATGGGCATCATGCCTTTCGGCGCCATCTCCCGCTGCTTTGTGGACGAACAGGGACGCCTGAACCAGGCCATGGCCGCCCTGTGCGATCGCGCGGTCTTCGTCGCCGCCGGCCTGCCGCTTGTGCTAAAAGGAGCGCCGTGCTGACAGGTTTAGGTTTTGGCGTCATCGCCTTGCTGATGGTGGCCGGCGTAGTGCTCGACCTGATGCTGGGCGAAACGCGCCGCTGGCATCCGCTGGTCGGCTTCGGCAACCTGGCGATGGCGCTGGAGCGGCGCCTCAACCGCGGCGGCCAGCGCTTCTGGCGCGGCGCACTGGCCTGGACGCTGGCCGTGCTGCCGCTGACCGCCCTCGCCGCCCTGCTGGTCTGGCTACTGGGCACCAACGGCGCGCTGCCATGGATAGCCCATGCCATCATGCTCTACTTCTGCCTCGGCCTGCGCAGCCTGCGCGACCACAACCTGCCCATCGCCGACGCGCTGGCGCAGAATGACCTGCCCAATGCCCGCCTGCTGACCGCCCGCATCGTCAGCCGCGACACCACCAGCGCCAGCGAAATCGAACTGACCAAGGCCAGCGCGGAATCCCTGCTTGAAAACGGCAACGACGCCGTCTTCGGCACCCTGTTCTGGTTCATCATCGCCGGCGGTCCCGGCGCGGTGCTGTTCCGCATGGCGAACACGCTCGACGCGATGTGGGGCTATCGCACGGCGCGGCTGCTGCAATTCGGCTGCACCGCCGCCCGCATCGACGATGCGCTTAACTACATCCCCGCACGCCTGACCGCCCTCTCCTACGTGCTGCTGGCATCCGGCGTAAAGGGCAAGCTGCGCGCCTGGCATTGCTGGCGCACGCAGGCCCCAGCCTGGAGCAGCCCGAATGCGGGACCGGTCATGTCCAGCGGCGCCGGCGCGCTTGGCGTGCAGCTTGGCGGCGCCGCCATTTACGACGGTGAAGTGGAACACCGCCCGCCGCTGGGCGAAGGGCAACCCGCCACCGGCACCGACATCAGCCGCGCATGGCGGCTGGTCGCTCGTACCACGGCGTTGTGGCTGGCCGTTGCCAGCGCAGTCGCCATCTGGATGGAGCTCGCACATGCTTGAACACGGCGGCAACCTGCGCGACGCCGCGCTGCGCTTCGGCCGCGACGACTGGCTGGACCTCTCGACCGGCATCAATCCCCATTGGTATCCCGCGCCCGCGCTGCCGGGCAATGCGTGGCACCGTCTGCCCGAAGCCGATCCCGAACTGGCGCTGGCTGCTGCCGCTTACTATGGCGCGCCGCTGATGTTGCCGGTCGCCGGAACGCAGGCCGCGATCCAGGCGCTGCCCCGATTGCGCAAGCCTTCGCGCGTGACCGTGGCCGCACCGTCCTACGCCGAACACGCGCACCACTGGAACGACCACGGACACACGCTGACGCAAACGCCATATGAGGCACTGGACGCGGCGGTCGCGAACAGCGACGTCATGGTGATCTGCAATCCAAACAACCCGACCGGTGCCAGCGTACCCGCCGCCCAGCTGCTGCAGTGGGCAGACCAGCTGGCGGCGCGCGGCGGCTGGCTGGTGGTCGATGAAGCCTTCTGCGACACGGCGCAGCACAACAGCGTCGCGGCCCATAGCGGACGTCCCGGCTTGATCGTCCTGCGCTCGGTCGGCAAGTTCTTCGGGCTGGCCGGCATTCGGCTGGGTTTTGTGGCCGCGCATGCGGACCTGCTGCGCGATCTGGCGGACCTGTTGGGACCGTGGGCTGTCAGCGGTCCCGCCCAGCACATCGCGCTCGCCGCGCTGCGCGACCGCCCATGGCAAGAACACACGCACGACCAGCTTCTGGCAAGCGGCGAACGTCTGCGCCAGCTGCTGGCGGCGCACGATATCCGTTCGGCCGGCACCGCGCTATTCCAATGGTGGAGCGAGGACCGCGCGGAAGCCTTCTGGCAGCACATGGCGGAACGCGGCATCTGGGTACGGCTGTTCAAACAAGCCGCGCGCGGCATCCGACTCGGCCTGCCACCCGACGAAGAAGGTTGGCAACGGCTGGAGACGGCGCTGAACGAATGGACCAACAAGGAACACACATGAACAAACCGACGTGCAAAATACTGGCCGTCCTGACGGCGCTGGCGATGGCTGCCGACGCCAGCGCCGCGATCACTGTACGCGACGACGACGGCAATGCCGTCACATTGCAAAAGCCCGCGCAGCGCGTCATCGCCATGGCGCCGCACGTGACGGAGCTGCTATACGCGGCCGGCGGCGGCGACAAGATCGTCGGCGCGGTCACTTACAGCGACTACCCGGAAGCCGCCAAGAAGCTCCCGCGCATCGGGGACAATCGCCAGGTCGACATGGAGCGCATCATCGCCATGAAGCCGGACCTGATCGTCATCTGGATGCATGGCTCCTCCGAACGCCAGATCGAAACGCTGCGCCAATTGAACATCCCCATGTTCCACAGCGAGCCGACAAAACTGGAAGGCATCGCCGACAATGTGCAGCGCCTGGGCCAATTGATGGGCACCGAAAGCGTCGCGCAGCCCGCCGCCGCCGAAATCCGCCAGAAGTTCGCCGCGCTGTCCAAACAATATTCCAACCGTCCGCCGGTACGCATGTTCTACCAGGTGTGGGACAAGCCACTCTACACGCTCAACGGCGTCTCCATCGTCAGCGACGCGATGCGCCTGTGCGGCGGCGTCAATATCTTCGCCGACCTGAAGGTGACGGCGCCGGTGGTCAGCAACGAAGCGGTGCTGCAGGCCGATCCCGAGGCGATTTTCGGCACCAGCGAAAAGAACTACGGCGGCGTAAACCTATGGCGCCCCTACACGACAATGAAGGCTGTCCGCAACGACAACCTGTTCACGCTGGACGGAGAACTGCTGAACCGCGCCGGCCCGCGCATGGTCGCCGGTACCGCCGCCCTGTGCGAAAAACTGGAACTGGCGCGACAGCACCGGAAGAACTGATATGAGCTTTCCCTATTCGACCCTGATGGTTCAGGGCACCACCTCCGACGCCGGGAAAAGCACCATCGTTGCCGCCTTGTGCCGGCTGCTCAAGCGTCGGGGCGTGCGTGTGGCGCCATTCAAGCCGCAGAACATGGCGCTCAACAGCGCCGTCACAGCGGACGGTGGCGAAATCGGCCGCGCCCAGGCGCTGCAGGCCATCGCCGCCGGCGTGGCGCCGCATACCGACATGAACCCGGTGCTGCTCAAACCATCGAGCGATATCGGCGCACAGGTCATCATCCACGGCAAAGTGCGCGCCGAGATGAACGCGCGCGACTACCACCAATACAAGACCATCGCCATGCAGGCGGTGTTGGAATCGCACCAGCGCCTGCTGGCGCAATACGACAGCGTGGTCGTGGAAGGCGCCGGCAGTCCGGCGGAGATCAACCTGCGCGACCGCGACATCGCCAACATGGGCTTCGCCGAAAAGGTCGACTGCCCGGTGATACTGGTGGCGGACATCGACCGTGGCGGCGTGTTCGCGCACATCGTCGGCACCCTCTCCTGTTTATCCGAGAGCGAGCGCGCCCGCACCATCGGCTTCGTCATCAACCGCTTCCGCGGCGACATCAAGCTGCTAGAACCCGGCCTGGAATGGCTCGAACAGCAAACCGGCAAACCGGTGCTGGCGGTGCTGCCTTATCTGCATGGCCTGTTCCTCGACGCCGAAGACGCGGTCCAGCCGGTCCAGGCCTCGCGAGGCGCCTTCCGCGTGGTGGTCCCCAGCCTGCCGCGCATGAGCAACCATACGGATTTCGACGCCCTGCGCGCCCACCCCGACGTGGACCTGCATTTCGTGCGCCAAGGCGAACCGATTCCAGCGGCCGACCTGATCATCCTCCCCGGAAGCAAGAACACGCGCGGCGATCTCGATTGGCTGCGCGCCCAAGGCTGGCCAGAGCAGATCGCCCGCCACCTGCGTTACGGCGGCAAAGTGATCGGCGTCTGCGGCGGCTTCCAGATGCTGGGCCACAGCGTGACCGACCCGCTGGGCATCGAGGGCAAGCCAGGCACCTCCCCCGCACTCGGCCTGCTCGACATGAACACCGAAATGACGGCCGACAAACGGCTGGTGCAGGTACAGGGCGTATGCGCCTTCGACGAGGACAAGGCCAGCGTCAGCGGCTACGAAATCCACATGGGCACCTCGACCGGCGGCGCGCTCGACACGCCGGCCTTCATCATCGATGGCCGCCCCGAAGGCGCGCGCTCGGCCGATGGCCAGATCCTCGGCACCTACTTGCACGGCTTGTTCGACACGCCGCAAGCCAGCAGCGCGCTGCTGCGCTGGGCCGGACTGCACACGCAAAACACGGTGGACACCAGCGCACTGCGCGAGGCCAGCCTTGATCGCATCGCGGACGCCGCCCAGCCGCTGTTGGACGCCCTGCTTGCGCTGCACAGCAAGGAGGCATCTGTATGAGCACCGCCAGCCCACATGCATTTTCGCCCGCCGAAATCGAAGGCGTCTACCGCGCCATCCGCGAGCGGCGCGATGTTCGCCATTTCAAACCGGGCCCGCTGGAGCCGGGACAGCTGGAGCGCTTCATCGGCGCCGCCCACAATGGTCCCAGCGTCGGGTTGATGCAACCTTGGCGCTTCATCCGCATCGCCAATCCCGCGCTGCGCGCGCGGATACATCAGCACGTGAACGAAGAGCGCATCAAGACCGCAGAAGCGCTGGGCAAGCGCGCCGAGGAATTCATGCAGCTCAAGGTGGAAGGCATATTGGCCTGCGCCGAAGTGCTGGTCGTCGGTCTGATCGACAAGCGGGATCAATACGTATTCGGCCGCCGCACCATGCCGGAAATGGACCTCGCCTCCGCCGCCTGCGCGCTGCAGAACTTCTGGCTCGCCGCACGCGCGGAAGGCATAGGCGCCGGCTGGGTATCGATGTTCGATCCGCAGCGGTTGCGCGACATTTGCGGCATGCCGGCCGGCAGCCAGCCCATCGCCGTGCTATGCGTCGGCCAAGTGGACGAGTTCTATACCGCGCCGATGCTGGAGCTTGAAAAGTGGGACCAGCGCCGGCCACTTTCCGACGTCATGTTCGAAGACCGCTGGGACAATCCGGCCGGAGTGGCTTAAGCCCCGGGGCACTCCTCGATCCTGCGATTTCCCGGCCCCGGCAAGGTGCGCAGGCTGCGCTCCGTCGCGGCCGTGAACTCGTGCTTGAAGACGGTATCAACAAACCGCCAGTCGCAGCGCACCTGCTCGTGGCTGGCGGTGACGATCATGTAACCGCGCTTGCTGGTTTGCGCGTAGTACAGCGGCTCGATCAAGTCCAGCATCATGCTCGCGACATCCTCGGGATCGCGGTCCGGGTAGGCGCTCTCCAGACCCGGCGACGAAGCCGACGCCGTCGCAAACTCCACGCCCACCTGGCGCCCCTGTGCGTCGTGCAGGTCGCTGGCCCAGGCGTTGTGGGTATCGCCGGCCAACACCACCATGTTCTTGCGATGGCGCTGCATCATGGCGAACACCAGTTCGCGGTCGTTCTGGTAGCCATCCCACGAATCCATGTAGCAGGGCAGCGTCGGCGCGGTCAGCCAGCGCTTTTCCTTGCCGCTGACGCAGGAAGGATCCGCGGCGGCACGCTTCTTCAGCGCGGAATAGTCGGTGCAATTGCACTCTCCCATGGCGACGGCGGTGGGATATTCCATGCGCGCCATCAGCACCTGCTGGCCCAGCATCTGCCAGCGCGCCTTGGAATCCTGCACCTGCCGCTCCAGCCACGCCATCTGCTCGGTGCCCATCATCTGCCGGCGGGGCGAACAGACGTCGTGCTTGTACTTCTCGACATCGAAGCGCTTATGTTCGTCGTAATAGGAGGACATCATCAGCTGCTGGTCGCGACCAATCAGGCGCGTGTCCAGCATATGCAGCGATACCACGCCGCCGAAGTCGAACGAACGATAGATTTTTTCCGGAGCCGCAGGATCGGGCGCGCGGATCGGCATCCATTCATGGTAGGCAGTCATGGCCGCCACCTTGCGCAAAGTGAAGGGGCCATATTCCGAAGCCTTGTGTTCGGCCGAGCCATCGCGCCAGGTATCGTCGGCGAATTCGTGATCGTCCCACACGGCGATGAACGGCAGTACGGCATGCACGGCCTGCAAATCGGGATCGGTGCGATATTGCGCGTAGCGGCGGCGATAGTCCTCCAACCGCAGCAGCAGCTCACGCGGTTCGGATAAGCGGCCCAGTGCCTCCGCATTATCGCAGGCGTAGCCGTCGCTTTCGTACTCGTAGATGTAGTCGCCGATGTGCAGCGCGGCGTCGATGTCGTCCTGGCGCGCGGCATCGGCGTAGACGTTGAAGTAACCGGACGGATAATTCGAGCACGAGAACACCGCCAGCCGGACCTGGCGCACGTCGCTGCGCGGCAGTGTCTTGGTGCGCCCCACGACCGACTTCACCGCATCGACCGCAAACTGGTAGTAGTAGACATGCCCCGGCAGCAGTCCGGCGGCATCCACCTTGACGGTGTAGTCCTTCTGCGCCGACGTTGAGACGCTGCCATGTGCCACCACCGCCTGCATGGCCGGATCGGTCGCCATCTGCCAGCGGACAGCGATATCGCCGCTGTCGTCGCTGCGGCGCGGCGTTACGCGTGTCCACAATATCACCCGGTCGATGAGCGGATCTCCGCTGGCCACGCCATGATCGAAACCGGCCGGGGCATCGTCGGCGATGCTGGCCGCGGTGCTGCTACAGCCGCTCAGGCCCGCGCCCGCGCCCACACCCAGCAAGGCGGTGGCGCCCATCTGGCGGATAAACCCGCGACGACCAGGGAACAGCGACTTAGCGTCCATATCAACTCCATTGGCCATTTCGATGTGCGCCAACTTACGCCCGATTCGTGACCGCCTTATGACCTATAACCCCAGCGTGGCTTTTGTGTGACAATCGTGTGCATGAATACATCCGCCGCCAAGAGCTACCTTCCGTGGGTGGTCGCAACCGCCCTGTTCATGGAGCAGCTAGACTCCACCATCGTCAACACGGCGATTCCCAGCATGGCAGCCAGCTTGCAAGTGACTCCCCTCAGTTTGAAAGCGGTCGTCACCAGCTACATACTCAGTCTGGCGGTATCGATCCCGATCAGCGGCTGGATGGCCGACCGCTTCGGCACCCGCCGGGTGTTCATGAGCGCGGTGGCGATATTCACCGTGGCGTCGGTGCTGTGCGGGCTGTCGGTCAATTCGCCGATGCTGGTGGCGGCGCGGCTGCTGCAAGGCCTGGGCGCGGCGATGATGATGCCGGTCGGCCGGCTGACCATCGTCCGCACCTTCCCCAAATCCGAACTGCTGGCGGCGATGAATTTCGTGATCATCCCGGCGTTGATCGGCCCTCTGCTCGGCCCCACGATCGGCGGCTTGATCGTGCACTGGCTGACGTGGCGCGACATCTTCTTCGTCAACGTGCCGGTGGGTGCGGTGGCGATCTTCCTGGCGCACCGCTATATGCCGGATTACCACGGCGACGATGCGCGGCCGCTGGACATCGTCGGCCTCGTATTATTCGGCACCGGCGTGGCGCTGCTGTCATGGCTGTTGGAGATCTTCGGTGAGCACCAGATCGATATCACTTCTGCCACGGTGCTGCTGTTCATCGCCTGCAGCCTGTTGGCGGCCTATGTGTGGCACGCCAGGGATGCGGCTTTCCCCTTGCTGCGACTGGCGCTGTTCAAGATACGCACCTTCCGCGTATCCGTGATGGGAGGTTTCATCACGCGTATCGGAGTCGGCGGACTGCCCTTCCTTCTGCCACTGCTGTATCAACTTGGATTGGGACTGCCGGCATGGCAATCGGGCCTGCTGATGATGCCGTCCGCCGCCGCGGCCATGGGCATGAAGTTCATCTCGGTGCGGGTGCTGGGCCGCTTCGGCTATCGCCAGGTCCTCACCGTCAACACGGTGTTGATCGGATTGACCATCAGCCTGTATTCGTTCGTCCAGCAGGGAACGCCGTTGTATCTGATCGTGATGATCAGCCTGTGCCTGGGCTTCTTCAATTCGCTGCAGTTCTCCGCCATGAACAGCATCGCCTACGCCGACGTGGACAGCGCCGACTCCAGCATGGCCAGCACCATGGCCAGCTCGATGCAGCAGCTGTCGATGAGCTTCGGGCTGGCGACAGGTTCGCTGATCACAGGCTGGTTCCTGGGCGGACTGCCACAATCGAACCGTCTTGCGCTGACTGGCGCTCTGCATCACGCTTTTCTGACGCTGGCGGTGCTCACCGTCCTGTCCTCGCTGACCTTCTGGTCATTGCGTCAGGAGGATGGCGAAAGCATCAGCAAAGGCAGTGCGGCCTGAATCAAAACGCCGTCAGCGCTTTGGTGAACTTGATCAGCCAGAGACGGCTTGGACGTTCACGATCCTCGCCGCGCGCGACGCGGATCGTGTTCGCGGCATTGCAGCCGGTGGCGCTACTGGTGATGATCGTGCCCGCCGCATCGACCGTGCACTTGGTGACATCGGCATCTTCAATCGCCACGCCGGCTGCGGTGAAGATCTTGGTTTTCAGGCCGAAGTCATTGTCGTTCGCCAGTGCGAGCGTATTGCCGTCGAGGATAGTCAGGCCTTCGGCTTTCTCCGCCTGCCAGCCTATCGCGTTCAAGTCCAGCAGCAGGGTTTTCTTCAGCGTCGTCACCGATTTCCAATCGGCGCCGTTGACCGCCACGCCGCCCATGCTGCTCTTCTCCAGGTCCGAAGTCTTGGCGTTGTAGGTCGCGCCGGCGATGTCGGTCGCCGCGCCTATCTCCACCAGCATCAACCTGTTGAACACTTTGCCGTTTGGTGCGGCGCCCTGTTCGATCACGATGAATTTGCCATTACCCAAAGCGACCAGCTCCCCCAGCTTGGCGTTGCCGGTGCGGCCGTCCTGGTAGTCGGCGGCATCGAGCGGGTACGCGTACATCTTGCCCGAGGTGCCGGAGACCGGATCGAATTCCACCCAGCGAGTGAAGCGTGCGTAGCGTTCGATCGCCTCGTTCTTGCCGGTCACCGAGTAGGCCGCAGTGCCGTCGGTGAGTGGGCTTTGCAGGAAGCCGTGCAGCTTGTCGGTGCTGGTGTCCAGCGTCAGGCCTTCCATGCCGCGGTTGGCGCGGCGCTTCTGGAAGATATCGGGCAGGCCGCTGCCTGGCGCGTACTTGTTGAGGATGATGCCGGTGGCCGGATCGACCTTGATGATGAACGGGCCGTATTCGTCGGAGATCCACAGCACGTTGCGCTTCTTGTCGACGACGATCGCTTCTGTATCCAGGCCGCCTGCGTTGAAGGTGGCTTTGCTGGAGGCGTCGTACTTCATCGTGTCGATCACCGGCAGCTCGGCCGAATTGCCCAATGCGCCAGGTGCTACTGGCAGGCCGGAGGCGTTGACCGCAGCCGATACCTTGATCGGCGTCGACGAAGTCAATACCGCGCCGGTTTTGCCGACAGTGATCACGCCGAACGAGGGCGCAAAGCTCGGCGACGGGAAGATCTTGGCTCCGGTGACACCGCTGCCAGTCAATGCCGGCAGGTTCGGCCCATCGCCGTTCGGACCACGGTCGGTCAAGCCGTAGAATTCCAGGTCGCCGTTGGCGTTGGTGCCCTTGAAGGCCAGCGACGAACCGTACGACGGCAGGAATCCTTGCGGGAAGTCTTCCTTGACCTTGGCGTTGGCGCCTTCGTACGGCACATAGTAGCTGGCCGCGGCCTGCACCTGATAGCGCGTGACGTTGACGGCGACTGCGCCCAACGGCGTGTTCTGCGTAAAGGACTCCGCCACCGGCGTGCCCACCTTGGAGGCCAGCGTGTCTTCGAAGTGCTCGCGCACCAGCGCGCGGCGGCTATCGTCGATGGTGCGGGCGGCGTACTTCGCGCCGGCGGCGGTCAGGTTGGCGCTCATCGCGGTGTTGAAGGCGGTAGCGTCCAGCGAGAAGTCGGCGCTCTTGGCGGCAAGCGCGGTTTTAACATCGGCGGCGATCTTGATGCCATTCGATGGATCGCTGTCTTCATCGAGCAGCTGCAAGGCCAACAGGCGGTTGACCACTTTGGTATCTTTGACGTCAGTCACGCCGGCCAGCTCCAATGGCGTGATGGTGGCGGCGCATGGCGCGCTGCCCAGCGCGACGCCACCTATGCTGAAGCTGACGGTATCGCCGGCGTAGCAGGTGAACTCTCCCTTGGCGGAGGTGCTGGCTTTCGCGGCGGTGCCGGCGACGTAGTCCAGGTTCTCCACCGCGCCGTCCAGGAACACGCCGGTGGTCGGCGTTTTGGCTGGCGCGGCCGTATCGCTACCACCGCAACCGGCCAGCGCGGAGAATACCGCCAGCGAAATCAGGGAAAAGTTTTTCATGCTCTGCTTGCCTCGATTGAAAAGGAAGCAAGTTTACCGAGACGAGGTTACATGGATGTGACAGACGAAAAAAAGCCCCGACTGGATCACCAGAAGGGGCTTTTTAATATAACTAGCCTGACGATAACCTACTTTCACACTGGTTGCAGCACTATCATCGGCGCAGAGTTGTTTCACGGTCCTGTTCGGGATGGGAAGGGGTGGGACCAACTTGCTA
>NZ_BPWJ01000024.1:0-12197 GCF_040362985.1 Duganella caerulea
GCCGGGGGCTGGCGCGGCCGTCGTGCCGGCGGCCGTGGTGGCTGGAGCAACGGTCATGGCTGAGGCGGCAGGGGCGACGGTGGCAACCGCGGGAGCGGCAGGCGAAGCAGCCGGCGCGGCGGCTGCCGGCGGCGCGGCCACGGCCGGTGCGCTGGCCGCGTGCTGGCCGCCGATGGTGCCCGACACGCTGCGCTGGGCCATTGCAGGCGCGGCGGCCAGGGCCGCCGCGAGGATCAGGGTTGAGGTCAGTCCGTGCTTCATTTATTCAGTTTTCTGATACGTTCGGACGGCGTGATGATGTCGGTCAGCCGGATACCGAACTTGTCGTTGACCACCACCACCTCGCCCTGGGCGATCAGGCAGCCGTTGACCAGCACGTCCATCGGCTCGCCGGCCAGGCCGTCCAGCTCCACCACCGAGCCCTGCGCCAGTTGCAGCAGGTTCTTGATGGCGATCTTGGTGCGGCCCAGCTCGACCGTGAGCTGCACCGGGATATCGAGGATGAAGTCGATATCGTTATGCGTCTCGGTCTTGCTCGGCGTGCTGGAAAAGTCCGTGAACACGGCGGCGCTGGCCGCCTGGGCCTGCTGCTTTTCCAGCGCGGCCGCCTCGGCCTGCGCCTGCTCGGCGATGGCCGCGCCCCATGGGTCGTCGTCCATCGTATCGTCTTGATTATCCGACATGCTTCTCTCCTGTATTGCGGTCACCGGCGGCGGTTGCGCCGGCGTTATTTGATGTTATCGGCATTGGCGAGCAATTTCTCCACCTTCAGCGCGTATTGTCCGTTCATCACGCCGTAGCTGCAATCCATGACCGGCACGCCGTCGACGGTCGCCGAGATCATTTCCGGGATGTGCAGCGGGATGATGTCGCCCACGCGCATGTTGAGGATCTCGTCGAAATTGACCTTGGCCGTGCCCAGCGAGGCGACGATCTCCACCTCGGCGATCTGGATCTGCTGCGTCATCAGGCGGATCCAGCGCTTGTCCACTTCCAGCGCCTCGCCCTGCAGGCTGGAGGTCAGCGAATCGCGGATCGGCTCGATCATCGAGTACGGCATGCAGAAGTGGATCTGACCGGAGACCGATCCCAGCTCCACCGTGAAGGTCGACGCCACCACCACCTCGTTCGGCGTGGCGATGTTGGCGAACTGCGTATTCATTTCCGAGCGGATGTACTCGAACTCGACCGGATAGACCGGCTCCCACGACTTGGTGTAGGCCTCGAACACGATGTCCAGGATGCGCAGGATGATGCGCTGCTCGGTCTGGGTGAAGTCGCGGCCCTCGACGCGGGTGTGGAAGCGGCCGTCGCCGCCGAACAGGTTGTCCACCAGCAGGAACACCAGGCCCGGGTCGAACACCATCAGCGCGGTGCCGCGCAGCGGCTTCATGTGCACCAGGTTGAGGTTGGTCGGCACCACCAGGTTGCGGATGAACTCGGAATACTTGGAGACCCGCACCGAGCCCACCGACACCTCGGCGCTGCGGCGCAGGAAGTTGAACAGGCCGACCCGCAACAGGCGCGCGAAGCGCTCGTTGATAATCTCCAGCGTCGGCATGCGCCCACGGACGATACGTTCCTGGGTGGCCAGGTTATACGTTCGTACTCCCGCGACGTCTTCCTGCGCCTGGACGTCGTCCTGGTCGCCGTTGACGCCCTTCAGAAGGGCATCGACTTCTTCCTGGGAGAGAAAATTATCAGCCATGACTTTCTAACTTACTGAATGATAAACGAGGTGAACAGCACATCCTCGATGTCCTGCGGCGAGCCGCGGTCCTCGAAGGGTTCCTTGAGCTGGGCGATGATTTCCTTGGCCAGCTGGACTTTGCCATCCGGCGTGTTGATGTCCATGGCGCGCTTGCTCGACAGCAGCAACAGCATGCGGCTGCGCACCTTGGCCATGTTGTTCTTGACGTTTTCCTTCTCTTCCAGCCCGCCCACTTCCAGCGTGAAAGCGATCTGCAGGTACTGGTCGGCGCCGTTGTCGCCCGGCTGCAGGTTGACCGTGAACGGATCGACCGGCACGTATTCCGGCGGACCGGCCTTGGCCTTCTTGGCGTTCTTGTGCTTGTTCTTGGCCGGCGCCTCTTCCTCGGCCGCGTCGCCCTTGCCATGCAGGAAGAACCAGGCCGCACCGCCGCCGGCCGCGCCCAATACCAGGACCACCGCCAGGATGATGATGATCAGTTTTTTGCTGCCGCCGCCGCTGGGCGCTGCTTCAACTTTCTGATCGGCTTTCATTTTTGGGTTCGCTTTCAAAATTGCCCTTGCATGATGCGGAAGTGGAACATGACGCCATTATGTCATTATCGGTCGGGACTGCGGCATCGCATACGTCGAAAAGAGGGGCGATCCGGGTGCTGCTTGGCGTTTCCGTAGTGTAACAAACAACAAAACCGGGAAGGCTGGCTGGCCGGTCCCGGTTTTCGTCTCGGCCGCTGATGATCAGGCGAAGGTGTCGACCGCGCCGGCCGGCAAGCGGCGCGCCGGTGGAGCGCTGCGCGGCACGTCCACGCTGGCGCCGCTGTCGCCGCCGAAGCTGGCGCCGGAACGGCCGCCGCCACCATTGCCGCCGCTGTGCTGCGCCGAACTGGCCTGCTGGTTGAAGCCGTTGTTCTGGTCAGACATGCCGGCCGAGACGGTGGCGTTGCCCAGCTGGATGCCGGCCTCGCTCATCATTTCGCGCAGCTTGGGCATGGCCGACTCCAGCGCCTGGCGCACTTCCGGCTGGGCCGAGCTGAAGGCCGCGGTGGCCTGGTCCTTGTTCACGCTCAGCACGACCTGCAGCGGGCCGAGGTCGGGCGGATTCAATTCCATCGTGGCGCTCTGCTCGCCGCCGGCCGCCATGAAGATGATTTTTTGACCCAGTTGCTGGTCCCAGGCCTGGGTGCCGACGCGGCTGCTGAGCTTGTCCGTCGGCACGGCGGTGACGGCCGCCTTGGCCGCCTCCAGCGCCGATTGCGCGGTCGGCGCGATGGTGATGGCCGGGGCGGTTTCCTTCAGCACCGGGGCCGCTTCGGTTGGCTGGGTGCTCTTGCCGTTGAAGACCGGTTGCAGCGGATCGGACTGGCGCGGCGTGGTGTGGGCCACGTCGGCCGGTTTTTCCATGCCGGGGCCGACCTTGATCGGGGCGGCTGGTTCGGCCGGCGTGGCGGGCGCGGCGTCGGTGGTGTCGGACAGGGTGTCGACGATCGGGCCGTCCGGCACGGCGCTGACCGGCTTGTTGTCAGTGACGGCAGGCTTGGCGGCAGTGGCTGCTGCGGCGACGGTGGCGCCCGCCGTGGCGCTGGCGGCTGCTGCCTTGGCGGCTGCCGCTGCCGCGTCTGCGGCGGTTTGCGCGGCCGAGCCGGCTTTCGTCAGGGCGGCCTTGAAATCGGCGGCGGCGTTGGCGTCGGCACCGGCTTGGGCGGTTTTCAGCGTGTCGGCGTCCAGCGTGGCTGCGGCGGGCAGGGCGGCGGTGGCGTTGGCGTCCACGGCGGTGGCGGCCGTGTCATCGGCACCCGCGCCGGTTGCCGATGCAGCGGTGGCTGCGGCAGCCGTAGCGGCGGCTTCGGCGGCCAAGGCGGCGGCGCTCACAGCGCCGGCGGCATTGCCTGCCGAAGCGTCGGCCGTGCTGGCGACCGGTGCGGCGGCTGGTGCCGCAGGTTGATTGAAGGCTGCCACCAGGGCCAGCATGTCGGCCACCGGATCGGCCTGGGCGGCGGCTTGCGCATCGCTGGCCGCGTTGTCGGCGGATTCGTCGGCGCTGGCATTGCCGTCCTTGCTGTTGTTCTTGGCCTGGGCGGGCGCTGTGGGCGCCGGCTGGCTGTCATTTTTGGCGACGGCCTGGTTGTTGTCGGCCGCGTCGGCCTGCTGGTTCTGCGATTGGGCGGGCTTGGCCTGCTCGGCCGGCTTGGGCGCGGACGAGCGCGAGGCGGCGGGGCGCTCGGGCGCCTTGGCCACGATGGCCGGGCCGTTGCTGGCGTTGCCGGCCTGGCGCTGGTCCATCTCGCGCGACAGGGCGCGCTGGAAGGAGTTGTCGCCGCCGCCGGCGTTCAGATTCAGGTTGACCTTGGGCGCCGCCACTGCATTGGCGTTCAGAGTGGGAATTTGGAGATTCGGGGTTTGCATGATCGCGCCGTGTCGGTTGGTTGCGTCTGAATGTCAGCGTTTGTAATACGCCTGCCTTGCTGCGTGTTCGTCCATCTGCTTCTGGTCGCGCTTGTTTTCCAGCCTGAGCGCCTCGGCGTCCGCCCGGTCGTTCAGGGTGGAGTAGGACATGCGCTTGCGTTCGCTGGCCTGCCAGGCGGCCTTTTCCTGCTCGCTGCGGTACTCGGCGTGCTTGATCATGTCCTGCTGGCCCTTGACCGCCACGTCCAGCTTCTCCATGAAGGCCTGGAAATTGCGGTAAGCCATGGGCGTGATGCCGGCCTGCTGCGCCGCCTCGAAGCGTTTCGCATATTCCTCGCGATAGCCGACCAGCATCTGGTGCTTCTGCTTGGCCTCGTCCACGGCCTTCAGCGAAGCGCCCAGGCGCTTGGCGGCGTCGTCGGTTTCCCGGCGCGCCAGGTCCATCAGTGTTTCAAGTTGCGCTTTGGAAGCCATGATGCGTCAATTATAGGTGGCTGTTATCCGCGTCAATCAGTCGAATAGAGAGGTAAGTTGGGCCAAGCTCTCGCCCATGGTCACCCGTTCGGTGATTTGCTGCTGGAGGAAATTCTCTATCCGGTCGTGCAACTGGATGGCCTGGTCGAGCACCGGATCGCTGCCGGGCGCGTAGGCGCCGACGCTGATCAGGTCGCGGCTGCGCTCGTAGCGCGAGAACAGCTGCTTCAGGTGGCGCGAGCGGGTCTGGTGCTCGGGCGAGGTGATCGAGTGCATGGCCCGGCTGATCGACTGTTCGATGTCGATGGCGGGGTAGTGGCCGGCCTCGGCCAGGCGGCGGTTGAGCACGATGTGGCCGTCAAGGATGGCGCGCGCCGAGTCGGCGATCGGGTCCTGCTGGTCGTCGCCCTCGGTCAGCACGGTGTAGAAGGCGGTGATCGAGCCGCCGCCCATTTCGCCGTTGCCGGCGCGTTCCACCAGGATCGGCAGCTTGGCGAACACCGACGGCGGATAACCTTTGGTGGCAGGTGGTTCGCCGATGGCCAGCGCGATCTCGCGTTGCGCCATCGCGTAGCGGGTCAGCGAATCCATGATCAGCAGCACGTTCAGGCCCTGGTCGCGGAAGTGCTCGGCGATCGCGGTGGCGTAGGCCGCGCCCTGGAGGCGCATCAGCGGCGGCGTGTCGGCCGGGGCAGCCACGACCACGGAGCGGGCCAGGCCTTCCTCGCCGAGGATCTGCTCGATGAATTCCTTGACCTCGCGGCCCCGCTCGCCGATCAGGCCGACCACGATGATGTCGGCCTCGGTGTAGCGCGCCATCATGCCCAGCAGCACGGACTTGCCGACGCCGGAGCCGGCGAACAGGCCCATGCGCTGACCACGGCCGACGGTCAGCATGGCGTTGATCGAGCGCACGCCCACGTCCAGCGTCTCGGTGATCGGCGCGCGGCCCAGCGGGTTGGCGGGGCGGGTGTTGATGGGGGCGCTGTCGCTGGCGTGCAGCGGGCCCAGGTTGTCCAGCGGTCGGCCGGCGCCGTCCAGCACTCGGCCCAGCAGTTCGGGGCCGACCGGCAGGTGGCGCGCGCGGTCGCTCGGGCGGCGGCGCGGGTGGTTGACGGTGCCGGGCCGGGGAATGGCGGGCTCGACCGGGAACACGCGGGTGCCGGGCACCACGCCCTCGACATCGCTTTGCGGCATCAGGAACAGTTTTTCGCCCTCGAAGCCGACCACCTCGGCCTCGATCTTGCCGCCGGACGGCAGCGGCACGGTGCAGGCTGCGCCCACGGCCAGGCGCAGGCCGACCGCTTCCATCACCAGCCCGGCCACGCGCGTGACGCGGCCCGACACCTGCATCGGCTCGACGAAGCCGACCAGCGCGCCGCAGTCGTGCAGATAGGATTTCCAGCGGCCGGCGTGCGGACTGGCGGGGGCGAGGGGAGCGGCGGCGTCCATGTCAGGCCAGCCAGTCCACTTCTTTGCCGAGCGCGTGGCTCAGGCGCTGCCAGCGCGCGGCGGCGGTGGCGTCGATCTGGTTGCTGGCGGTATCGACCTTGCAGCCGCCACGGCCGACCTGCGGGTCCTCGACCACGCGCCAGCCGCCCTTGTCGAGCTCCTCGCCTATGCCGGCGCGCACCACGGCGGCGTCGTCGGGATGCAGCACCAGCAGCGCCGGCTGTTGCAGCACCGGCAGGTATTCGATGGCCTCGCGCACGATGGGCAGGATCAGCTCGGGCTTGACCTGGAAGGCGTTCTTCAGCATGCCCTTGGCCAGCTGCAGCGCCAGTTCCAGCACTTCGTTGGCGATCAGCTGGTCGGCGTCCTGCAGCGAGTTGCTGAAGTTGGCGGCGATGGCGCGCACATGCTCCAGCTCCTCGGCCGTGACCAGCTTGCCGGCCGCGATGGCGTCGGCGTGGCCGGCCGCGTGGCCTTCGTCGTAGCCGTCCTTGCGCGCTTCCTCGCGGATCGCTTCGAGCTCTTCAACGGTGGGGTATTCCATCGGCGGCGGCAGCGGCGGGCCCATTTCCAGCGCCTCCTGCTGTTCCATCAACGCCTCGTGCACGCGCTGCTCGGCGTCCAGGCGCGCCTGTTCGGCGTCGCGCTCGCGCTGCTCGGCTTCGCGCAGCGCCATCACGCTGGGGCGCTCGTCGCCAAACGAGGTCATCTCCCAGCGCTGGAACGCCGACTGCTGTTCTTTAGGTAACAGAGACATTAGACGAACGAATCCTCACCTTTACCGCCAAGCACGATCTGGCCTTCGTCGGCCAGGCGGCGGACGATCTGCAGAATCTGCTTCTGCTGGGTTTCCACCTCGGACAGGCGCACGGGACCCTTCGATTCCAGGTCTTCGCGCATCATTTCCGACGCACGGGCCGACATGTTCTTGAAGATCTTGTCGCGCAGCTCCTGCGACGCGCCCTTCAAGGCGATGATCAGCATTTCGGACTGCACCTCGCGCAACAGCAGCTGGATGCCGCGGTCGTCGATATCGATCAGGTTGTCGAACACGAACATCTCGTCCATGATCTTCTGCGCCATGTCGTTGTCGTAGTTCTTGATGTTGTCCATGACCGAGCCTTCCTGCTCGCCGGACATGAAGTTGAGGATCTCGGCCGCCGCGCGCACGCCGCCCAGCGACGATTTCTTGATGTTCTCGTTGCCCGACAACAGCTTGGTCAGCACGTCGTTCAGCTCGCGCAGCGCGGCCGGCTGCACGCCGTCCAGCGTGGCGATACGCAGCACCACGTCGTTGCGCAGGCGGTCGGTGAAGTGGCCGAGGATCTCGCAAGCCTGGTCGCGCTCCAGGTGGACCAGGATGGTGGCGATGATCTGCGGGTGCTCGTTGCGGATCAGCTCGGCCACGGATTGCGAATCCATCCATTTCAGCGACTCGATGCCGGACGCGTCCTTGCCGCCCAGGATGCGCGACAGCAGCACCGAGGCCTTGTCGTCGCCCAGCGCCTTGGTCAGCACCTGGCGGATGTACTCGTCCGAATCCAGGCCCACGGTGGAGGCGGCCGCGACCATGTCGCGGAAATTGTCCAGCGTGCCCACCACTTCCTCGTGCGGCACGTTCTTCATGGTCGCCATGGCGGCGCCCAGCTTGAGCACCTCGCGCGGGCCGAGGAACTTCATCACCTCGGCGGCCTCGCTCTCGCCCATCGCCAGCATCAGGATGGCGGCCTTTTGCAGTCCGGTATTCTCAGTCATTTGCGCCTATCCATTCTTTGATCACGTTGGCAACGATGCGCGGATCCTCGGTTGCCAGTTTCTTGGCCATGGCCAGGTTTTCGCGATAGCCGCGCGCGGTGTTTTCTTCCATCTTGCGCAGCTCTTCCTCGGCGATGAGGGCCTCGTCCGGGCCTTCCTCGATGATTTCCTCCGGCTCTTCCGGTTCCGGCTCCGGCGCGTTGATCTCGTCGATCTTCTTGAACACCGGCCGCATCATCGGCTTGACGATGCGCATCACGATGTACAGCAGGATCAGCGCGGTGATCAGGAACTTCGCCAGGTCCTTGGCCATCGGCAGGTTGGCCGGATCGCGCCACCACTCCGGCGGCGGCTCGAACGGCTTGTCGACGCCGTCGAACGGCGAATTGGCCACGCTGACGGCGTCGCCGCGGTCCTGGTTGTAGCCCATGGCCTGCTTGACCAGGTCGTTGATCTTGACCATCTCTTCTGGAGTATAGGCCTTGATGGTGACTTTGCCATCCTTGCCGATGATGCGCTTGTAGTTGACCACCACCGCCACCGTCAGGCGGCGCAGGCCGCCCATGCCGCGCTGCTCGTAGCGCACGGTCTTGTCGACTTCGTAGTTGGTGGTCGATTCCTTGTGGCTCGGGCCGGTGGCCGTGGTGTTGCTGGCCGCGCCCGGCGGCGTGCCCGGGGCCGGCGCGGTGCCGGTCGGCGAGCCGGCGGTCTGGGTCAGCGGCGCGGTGGCGGTGCCCGGCGGCTGGTTCGACAGCGCGCCCGGGATGCCGCCCGGATTGGTGGTGCCGGTGTTGCCGTTGGTTTCGCTGCTCTGCTGGCTGCGGATGGCCGAGGCGGCCGGCGGCGAGTTCGGCTTGTAGGTCTCGGCGGCCTGCTCGATCTGCGCGAAGTCGACGTCGGCGGTGGCCTCGGCGCGCACATTGCCTTCGCCGACGATAGGGATGATGATCGATTCGACCTGCTTGATGACCTGCAGCTGCATGTCCTTGACATACTTGAGCTGGGTCTCGTCCATGTTCTTGGCGTTCAGGCCGGCGTTGCCGTTCTTGTTCTGGTCGGAGATCAGGTTGCCGGCCTGGTCGATGACGCTGACGTTGGCCGGCAGCAGCTCCGGCACGCTGGAGGCGACCAGGTGGACGATGGCGGCGGTCTGCGACGGATCGAGCTGGCGGTTCGGGTGCAGCGTGACGATCACCGAGGCGGTTGGCTTCTGCTGGTCGCGCACGAACACGGACGGTTTCGGCAGCGCCAGATGGACGCGGGCGTTCTCGATCGCGGCCAGCGACTGGATCGAGCGCGCCAGTTCGCCTTCCAGCGCGCGCTGGTAGTTGACCTGTTCGAGGAACTGGGACACGCCCAGCTTCTGGTTCTCCATCAGCTCGAAGCCGACGTTGCCGCCCTTGGGCAGGCCCTGGGCCGCCAGTTTCAGGCGGATGTCGTGGACCTGGTCGGTCGGCACCAGGATGGCGGTGCCGTTCTCGGAAAACTTGTGCTTGACGTTGAGCTTGTCCAGTTCTGCCGTGATGGCGCCGCCGTCGCGGTCGGTGAAGTTGGAGAACAGCACGCCGTACTCGGGCGGCTTGTTCCACAGCCACAGGCCGAGCAGGATGGCCACGATGGCCGCCGCGCCGGCCGCGCGCAGGAAATTGCGGCCCATCGGGGTCTGGATAAAGGGCAGCTTCTCGGCACCGTCATCGGCGGCGTCGGCTGCTGCTGTGTCGTTGTCGATAGGTTCGGCTACGGCCATGATGATTGGTTTCCGGTGCGTGGTTCTAGAGAGAATGAGCCATTATTGCGTGACTGCGGGCAAATCAATCGGCCAAACAGAGCGCCGTTTACGGTCCTGCTCGGCCAAGGGGGCTGGTCACGGCCTTGGTATTCTGGCAGCACTGATAGAGCCGTGCCGTATTGTAACGCCGCGCCCGGCCATGTCGCGGAAATTTGTTCCACGACAGCAACAAGATGGAGTGTGAGATGAAAACAGGTGGAATTGACGGCAGCCAGATCCAGGCCATGATTGCCCAGTTGAAGGCGCACGCCACGCGTCCGGGGTTGACGCCGCCGGTGATCAAGACCGAGCCGGCGCCGGCCGCCAAGGTGGAGTTTTCCGACGCCTTGAAGAACGCGCTGGACGGCGTCAACGCCAGCCAGGTGCAGGCCGACGACATGGGCAAGAAATTCGCGATGGGCGACGACAGCGTCAGCCTGTCGGACATGATGGTATCGATGCAGAAAGCCAGCATCAACTTCCAGGCCACCATCCAGGTGCGCAACAAGCTCGTTTCAGCGTATCACGACATCATGAACATGCAGGTCTAAATCAGGCCGGCGATGCGGGCGTTGCGTTCGCGTTCCAGCTTGGTGATGTAGCGTTGCACGTACGACAGCATGCCGCGCGAGATGCCGACGAACTCGCAGCCGAGCCGGCGGTTGGTCTTGTTGTTGAGCAGGGTCAGGTCCAGCGAGTTGCGGATCTGGAGCGAGGTCGCCACCTGGCCGATCTCCGGCAGGTCGATGCGGCAGTCCGCGTAGTTGCGGCCGATGGCGTCGCCCAGCATCATCTTGTTGTCCAGGATGGCGATGCCGCCGCAGCTGATGTCGGCCAGCGGGAAGGTGGTGTTGCCGCCCAGCTCGTCCGGCAGCGGGATCAGCACCCGCACCGGATTGGTCACCGGCGTCGAGATGCGGTAGTACTCGCGCCGCTGCAGCCGGATCAGCGTCGGCGGCACGGCGATCTTGAACGCCGGGTTGCCTTGCCAGGTGGCCGCCTCGATGCGGTCGGCGGCGAACAGGATGCGCACCTTGTCCAGCGTGGTCTCGAACGACAGCCGGCGCGACGCCAGGATGCGCTTGTTCTGCTCGCGGTCGATCGAGCAATCCAGGTAGACGGTGTTGTTCGGCTCGTCCACTTCCAGGATGGAGGTCACGCAGACGTCGGCCTCACCATGGATCAGCATGCGGATCAACTGGTTTTTTTCGCCGATACCGCGCAGCAGGGAGGTGATCTCCTTCCGTGATTCGACTTCAAAATCGTGCCAGTTTTCCAATTCCGCATCCTGAAAGTGTGGGTACATCGTTCGCGTCAAATTTCTGTAAGAGGGATGCTGTCGGGCGCCGCCGGGAGCGGCAGGCCAGACTTTTGCGCTGATTCAATATGATATAGCCACGCTAATAGTTCCGCAATCGTCCGGTACAGCGTGGGCGGAATCTGTTGATCCAAGTCAACATCCATCAATAAAGAGACAAGTTCCTTGGACTCGTGGATGAACACGCCGGCCTCCAGCGCCACGCTGATGATCTGCTCGGCCACCAGCCCGCGGCCCTTGGCCACCACCTTGGGCGCCGGCGCGCCGTTCTCGTAGGTCAGGGCCACCGCCTGTTGCAGCGGACGGCGCGGCAGGTCGTCGGTCATGGCGATTCCTGCGCGATGGTGAGCGAGGACAGCGGCGCGCCGGCCGCCTCCATCGCCTGTTCCAGCTGGCCGGCGTAGGCGCGCAGCGTGTCGGCGGTGTCGCCGTCGTCGGCTTGCACCTGGATATGCACCTGGCCGCCGATCAGCGTGACGGCGGCCGACACCGCGCCCAGCATCGGGAAGCGGAAGCGCACGCCGCTGCGCCAGATCTGCTCGGGCTCGCCGTCGGCGCCGCCTTGGCCGTCGTCCTGGCGGCCGTTGCGCTGTTCGCGGCGGATTTCCCACTGCATCGGCTGGCCTGGCCAGGCTTCGCCGTTCCATTGCACCCGGCCCTGCTCGTGCGTGTGCAGTTGCTGGTTGATCAGCTGCGCCGCGCTCAGGTCGGGACCGTTGGTGGCGGCGCGCGCGGCGTTCTCGCCGCCCTGCAGCATGCGCTGCATCTGCGGCTCGCGCATCAGCTCGGGCAGGGTGCGCTCGCCCTTGGCCCATTCGGTGACATGCGATTCGTAGAACAGGCCGCTTTGCGAGATGGTGTCCTGCAGCTTTTGCGCCAGCTGTTCGGTGGCCGGCGCGGCGTTGCCGAACAGCGCGCTCTTGCCAACCAGCGCCAGTTGCGCGGCGCCGCCGCTTTGCGCCGCGCTGAGCACGGTGGTCAGCAGGCGGGCGGTGTTGCTGAGCGTGGCTTGCGGCGTGTTGGGATCGAGGTCGGGCAGTTCGTTGGCTGGCGTCAGCGGCGCCTTGCCCAAGAGCGTGGCGGCCAGGCTTTGCGGCTTGACGGCTTCGGCCGGGACCGCGCCGCCGCTGGCCGCCGTGGCCGCGCCGGCCTGGGCTGATGCATTGGCTTGGGCGGCGGCGGCCGGTGTGGCGGCCGCGCCTGGCAGATTCGCGGCGGGCGTCGCGGTGCCGGCACTGGCCGTCTGCGGGGTGGTGGCGGGACGGCCCGTTGTTGCGGCCTGCTGATCGGCTGCCTCCGCGCCGGCCGCCCCGGCTG
>NZ_BPWJ01000025.1:0-11147 GCF_040362985.1 Duganella caerulea
GCCACGGTCAGCGCCAGCATGGCGGCCAGGCGCAGGGCCGGCGGCCAGGCCGGGCCGGAGCCCGGGACCAGCCAGCCGGGCCAGCCGTGGCGGTGCGCGGGTGGCGTCACGCGGGCGGTCATGGCCGGCGGCAGCGGCTGCTCCAGCACCGGCTGGTACAGCGCGCGCAGTGCGGCGTCATGGTCGCGGTAGGCTTGCAGCCGCGCCGCGTCGGCCGGATGCAGCAACAGGTGGGCGTCGACCGCGCCGCGCCGTTCGGGCGCCAGGCGGCCGTCGACCCAGGCTTGCAATTCGGCTTCGGTAACAGGGGAATTCATTTGACCACCTTGAGCGTGGAGGGCAGGGGCTGGCCCTGCAGGATCAGGCGCAGCCTTTCCCTGCCGCGGGACAGGCGCGACATCACCGTGCCGAGCGGAATATCGAGGGCGGCCGCCACCTCGTCGTAGCGCATCTCTTCCAGCGCCACCATCAGCAGCACCTCGCGCTGTTCCGGCGGCAGCTGCTGCAGCGCCTGGTCCATGTCGCGCAGGGCCAGGCCGTGGGCGGTGGTGTCGGCCATGGCCGGCTGCAGCGCGTCGTCGAGCGGCTCGGTGGCCAGCGACGGCCGGCGCTGCTGGTCCGCGTGCAGGTTGTGCATGATGCCGAACAGCCAGGCGCGCATGTCGCTGCCGCGCCGCCAGCTGGCCAGCCGGTCCCAGCCGCGCTCGACGGTGTCCTGCACCAGGTCGTCGGCCTCGGCGCGGCCGCCCAGCAGCGCCCGCGCGTAGCGGCGCAGGCGCGGGATGCAGGCGATCAGGCGCTCGCGTTCGTCTTGCATGGACGGCGCTTAGTCCTTGACCACGTGCCAGATGTCCTTGAAGTTGTCGCCGTTGCGGTCGCCCGGCTTGAGGTCCTTCTTGAACAGGTACAGCGGCTTGCCCTTGTAGGCCAGCTGCTTGGCGCCGTCCTCGCGGGTGATCGCGGAATACGGCGCGGCCACGCTGGCCGCCGGCACCACGGCCGGCCAGTTCTCGCTGCACGGGCCGTTGCAGGCGCTGGTGCCGCTGCCGGCCGCGTCCTTGTCGAAGGTGTACACGGTCATGCCGGTCGCGTTGACCAGGATGCCGTCTTTTTTCGTGACGGAGTCGGCGTGGGCGGCGCCGGCCAGCAGCGCGGCGGCGAGCAGGAGGGACAGGCGGGGGGCGATCTTCATGGCATGAGTCCTTTACGGTTGGGTTGAACGGCGACGCGAAACGGCGCTGTTATTGCGTATACGTAAGGTACGACCGGATTATTCCCTCGACCGTAAAATAAATTTTCCGATCAATGAACGGGAGATACCAATGAAAAAGCAACTCATCATTGTCGCCGGCCTGGCCGTGGCGGCCATGTCGCCATCCTACGCCCAAACGCTGAACAAGGGCGACCAGCACATCCTCACCCAGCTGGCGCAGGCCAATATGGCCGAGGTGGAGGCCGGCAAGATCGCCCTGCAAAAGGCCAGCAAGCAGGAGGTCAAGACGTTCGCGCAACAGATGGTGGATGACCACACCAAGGGCTTGCAAGCCGTGCAGGATGTGGCGCGCAGCAAGAACGTCACGCTGCCGACCGAACCGGACGCCAAGCAAAAGCGCATGAGCGAGCACCTCAACAGCCTGAGCGGCGAGGCCTTCGACCAGGCGTACCTGAAAAACGCCGGCGTGCAGGCGCACAACGAAGCGCACAAGCTGGTCGCCAGCGCGCAGAAGCACGCCACCGACGCCGACGTCAAGGCGCTGGCCGCCAAGCTGCAGCCGACCGTGGACCAGCATTTGCAAACCGTGCAAGCGATGGAGGGCGGCAAGCACGCGACCACCAAACAGTGAGCGATCGGCGGCCGAATATTTCCCCGTGTTAAAATAATTTCTCTTGGGAACTAAAATCTCTTTGATTTCAGGGACTTAAAAAGGGCTGCCAGGGCAGTCCGTAAACTGTGGAATAATGCTGTAACAGCGCATACATGCGCTAAGGCAATGGCGCCTGCCGCTCCGACCGGGAGCGGGTAGCACACAGTAAAGGGAAGTTATTTGGTGAATATGTTCGCGCACGATGTGGAGCTGGCGCGCTGGCAGGCGGAGTTGTCTGAAGCGCAAGGTTCGTCGCGTCTGCCCCTGTTGTCGGCGCTGGCCTGGCACCTGCGCCAGCGCGAGCCGTCGCGTGCGCAAACCCTGGCCGCCGAGCTCACGCCGCTGCTGGCCGCGCTGCCCGAGGCCGAGGCCGCCGTGCAGCGCGCCCGCCTGCTGCTGATCGGCGCCGAGGCCGAATGGCTGAACGGGCGGCTGGACTCCGCCCAGCACCAGGCCGAGCAAGCGCTGCGGCAGCTGGAGCAGGCCGCCGCGCTGCCGGCCAAGGCCCAGCGCGTGCGCGCGGACGCCTGCTGGGTGCTGGCCTGGGTCGCCAACGACCGCGGCAACAGCAGCGCCGGCGGCCACTGGCTGGAGCAGGCCGCGCTGGCCGCGCGCGTCGGCGGCGACCCGCTGCGCATCGACGTCATCGACGCCGCCTCCGGCATCTGCGATACCTTCCGCGACTGGAAGGCCGCGCAGGAGCGCTGGAGCGGCCGCTTCGGCACCGACCTGGAGGGCGTGGCGCCCATCGCGGCCGGCTGGATCAGCGACTTCTTCGGCACCTGCGCCTTCCAGCGCAGCGACTACGGCCGCGCCATCGGCCATCTCATGCTCAGCTACGAGACCGCGCTGGCGACCGGGCAGATACGGCGCGCCATTATCGTCGCCACCAACATCGGCAACGGCTTCACCAGCCTGAACGCGCACGAGGCGGCGCTGGACTGGATGCAGCGCGGGCTGGACCTGGCGCGCCCGACCGGCTGGCCGCTGAGCATCGGCATGTGTCTGATGCAGACGGCGGAGACCCTGCGCCAGCTGGGCCAGCGCGAGGCGGCGCAGACGCTGCTGCGCGAGGCGCTCAACACGCTGGCGCCCTTGTCCGGCTCGCGCGCCTATGCGGTGGCGCTGGAATACCAGGGCGACCTGGCGCTGGACCTGGGCAACCACGCGGCCGCGCTGGACAGCTTCACCCGCCTGGCCTCGCGCGGCGACGCGCTGGGCCAGACCGACTTCCGCAGCAGCGCGCGGCGCGGCCAGGCGCACGCGCTGTCGCACTTGGCGCGGCCCGAGGAGGCGCTGGCCGCCGCGCAGGGCGCGCTGGCGCTGGCGCACGAACACGCCGACGCCTCCAGCCAGATCGCCGCGCTCAATGTACTGGCCGACATCCACGCGCGTCACCAGCTGCCGCCGCCGGCCGACATGAAGGCGGCCAATCCGGTGCTGCATTACCTGCAGCTGGCGCTGGAGATCGCCGCCACCATCGAAGGCTACACCGTGCCCGGCGCGCTGCTCGACGCCACCGCGCGCGAGTACGCGGCCATCGGCGACCACGCGCGCGCCTACGCGATCGCGCTGCAGGCCAGCGCGGCGCGCGACCAGACCCACAGCCAGCAAGCCACCAACCGCGCCATCGCGATGCAGGTGCAGTACCAGACCGAGCGCGCGCAGACCGAGGGCGAGCATCACCGCCAGCTGGCCGCCGCCGAAGCGCAGCGCGCCGAGGTGCTGCAACAGACCAGCGCCACGCTGGAGCACCTGAGCGCCATCGGCCAGGAGATCACCGCCCATCTGGACGCGGCGGCGGTGTTCCGCGCGCTGGACCGCCACGTGCATGGCCTGCTCGATGCCACGCACTTCTCGGTGTTCCTGCTGGAGCCGGGCGGCGAGTGGCTGGCCTGCGCCTTCGGCGTGGAGGCCGGCAATCCGGTGCCGCCGGTGCGGGTGCCGCTGTCGGACCCCAACGCCAACTCGGCGCGCTGCGTGCGCGAGCGGCGCGAGATCCTGATCGAACTGGGTGAGGCCGATGTCACGCCCAACCTGATCCCCGGCACGCTGCCGACTCTGAGCCTGATCTTCGCGCCGCTGCGCGTGGGCGAGCGCGTGCTGGGCGTGATGACGGTGCAGTCGCTGCATGAACGCGCGTACGGCGAGCGCGAACGGCTGATCTTCCGCACGCTGTGCGCGTACGGCGCGATCGCGCTCGATAACGCCAGCGCCTACCGCCAGGTGGCGGCCACGCTCAAGACCCTGAGCGCGACCCAGGAGCAGCTGCTGGAGAAGAACGTGGAGCTGGAGCAGGCCTACAAGGCGCTGGAGGAAGTGAGCCTGACCGACCAGCTGACCGGCCTGCGCAACCGCCGCTTCTTCCTGCAGAATGTCGACGCCGATGTGGCCATGAGCCTGCGCGGCTACGACACCAGCCAGCATCGCGAGCTGACCGAGTGCGACCTGCTGGCGCCCAACGACCTGGTGTTCTTCATGGTCGACCTGGACCACTTCAAGGAAGTCAATGACCGTTACGGCCACGCGGCCGGCGATTCCATCCTGGTGCAGATGCAGGAGCGTTTGCGCGAAGTGTTCCGCGAATCGGATTATGTGATCCGCTGGGGGGGCGAGGAGTTCCTGGTGCTGGCGCGCGCCACGCACCGCGACGAGGCCCATGTGGTGGCGGAGCGCATGCGCCGCGCCGTGGCCGACCGCGATTTCCTGCTGCCGGACGGCGCGCGTTTGTCCAAGACCTGTTCGATCGGGTTTGCCTGCTTCCCCTTCCTGCCGTCGCAACCGCGTTTGCTGTCATGGTCGCAGGTGGTGGAGCTGGCCGACCAGGGCCTGTACATCGCCAAGCGCTCCGGCCGCAACGCCTGGGCGGCGCTGTACAGCACCGCAGCCACGCGCCCGGACGGCATCTTCCCGCGCCTGATGCAGCAGCTGGACCAGGCGGTGGCCGATGGCGAGGTTCGGCTGGTCAGCAACCTGACCGGGCCGCTGGTGCTGGGCGGCGAGCGTCGCCGCGTGGGTTTGTCCAGCGACCTTGAGACCTAGGCCGCTTCGACCACCACTTCGCAGTTGAGCGTATTGGCGATGTAGCACTTGTCGTGCGCCTCGTGGTGGATGGCTTCCAGCTCCTCGGCGCCCGGCGGCGCGGTGCCGGCGAAGGCGATCACCGGCCGCAGCGCGATGCGCGTCATCGCCATTTTGCCGGCGGCGTTCTTGCCCATCTGGCCGACGGCGTGGTCGCGGTAACTGTCGACGGTATGTCCGCGCTTGGCGGCGATCGACAGGAAGAACAGCATATGGCAGCTGGATGTTGCGGCCACCAGCGCCTCCTCGGGATCGACGGCTGCGGCATCCGACATCGGCAGCGGCACCGACAGCGGCGACGACGATGCGGGCACCGTGGCGCCGCCGTCGAACTGCCATGCGTGGGCGCGGCTGTAGCGCTGTCCCAGGAAGTCCTGCCCGTTGCGCGTCCATTCAATCTTCGCTTCGAATTGCATGCCAATCTCCGTCGAGGTGAGGGGCCTATATGATAGCCCACTTGTTATACTGTCGGCTTCTCCCCGATCCTTCTTCGCCATGACCAAGACGCGCTGCAGCTGGGCCAATCCCGCCAATCCTCTCTACCTCGAATACCACGACAAGGAATGGGGCGTGCCTTGCCACGACGAGCGCCGTTTGTTCGAGATGCTGAACCTGGAGGGCGCGCAGGCTGGCCTGAGCTGGGAGACGATACTCAACAAGCGCGAGAACTACCGCGCCGCCTTTGACCAGTGGGACGCGGAAAAGATCGCCGCCTACGACGCCGACAAGGTGGCGGCGCTGCTGGCGGATGCCGGCATCGTGCGCAACCGCCTGAAGGTGGCGGCGGCCATCACCAACGCGCAGGCCTATCTTCGCCTGCGTGCCAGCGGCACCACGCTGGACCAGTGGCTGTGGGCTTATGTCGGCGGCAAGCCGCTGGATGCCGCCGACGGGCCGCGCCCGGCCAAGACCGAGCTGTCGGACCGCATTTCCAAGGACCTGGCCAAGCTGGGTTTCAAGTTCGTCGGCTCGACCATCATCTACGCATACATGCAGGGCATCGGCATGGTGAACGATCATGCGCCGGACTGCTTCTGCCGGACGCGCAAGCGATGACGCGGCGCGTGGTGCTGGACACCGATTTCGGCCTCGGTGAGCGATTCATGGCCGAGTGGCGCGGCTTGCCGCCGCAGGGCGTGCTGCACTATCTGGCGGTGACGCCGAACGTCCCAAGCGCGGACACGATCGCCGATACGGTCGCCGCCTCGGTGCCCGACACGCTCGCCGACACGAGCGGCGCGCAGTTGCGTGCCCTGTGGCCGCTGGACGTGCCGGGATTCCACCGCATCCTGCTCGATGATGGCCGCGTCACGCTGGACCTGCTGGTCGGCGCGCTCGATGCCGTGCTGCCGCAGGTCGCCGCGCGGGTCGACGCCTTCCATGTGGACGCCTCATTCCCCGCATCGCAGGCGCGCGGGCTGGCAAAGTTGGCCGTGCTGGGCGCCGCCCTGCACGCGCGTGCGCCGGACGAGGCGCTGGCATGGGCGTTGACGGCGGCGGGCTTTGTCTGCAAAGCCATCGACGGCACGCAGGACATCGGCGCCGTCTACCAAAGCCGCAGGCCACAACCCGCACCGCCGCCGGAGCCGGTGCGGCGCGCGATCGTGATCGGCGCCGGCGTGGCCGGATCGGCGGCTAGCCATCGCCTGTGCGCCAGCGGCTGGGAGGTCACGCTGATCGAGCGCCACGCCGCGCCGGCGCAGGAGGCGTCCGGCAACGTGGCCGGCATCTTCATGCCGCTGCTGTCGAAGGACGACAATATCCCAACGCGCCTGAGCCGCGCCGCCTACACCTTCGCGCTGCGCGAGTGGCGGCGGCTGGGCGGCGTTGGCCGCGTGTTCGACGGCGCCAGCTGCGGCGTGCTGCAACTGGCGCGCGACGCCGACCATGCGACGGTGCAGCAGGACGTGGTGGCGGCCTGGAACTACCCCGAGGAATACGTGCGCTGGCTGGACGCCGATGCCGCCGGCGAACTGCTGGGCGGTGCCACGCCGCATGGCGGCTGGCTGTTCGGGCAGGGCGGCTGGGCGCGTCCCGCGTCGCTGTGTGCGGCGATGCTCGATGCGTGCGGCGAGCGTCTGCGGCGCGTGTTCACCACCGAGGTGCTGGACCTGCAGCGCGTGGACGGCGAATGGCAGGTGCGCGGCGGCGACGGCGCGTTGATCGCGCAAGCGCCCACCGTGGTGCTGGCCAATGGGACCGGCGCCGTCAACATCGCGCAGGCGGCCGAACTGCCGCTGTCCCGGCTGCGCGGCCAAGTTACCCACCTGCCGGTGCCGGATGCCGCCCATGCCGCGACCACGCCGCTGACGCCCGATGACGTCCGCGCCGCGACCGCGCCAGCGCCGTCGGCGCAGGACGGGGCCCATGCCGCGACCGCGTCAACGCCGCCGATGCACGGCGACGCCCGCGCCGCGACCGTGCCGGCGCCTCCTGCGCCGCCGATTCTGCCGCTGGTGGTTTGCCGCGAGGCTTACGTCACGCCGCCGTCCGGCGGCATCGTCTGCGCCGGCGCCACCTACGACAACGACGACGATCCCGAGCTGCGCATCGAAAGCCAGCTGGAAAACCTGACCCGCCTCGCCGAGATCGTGCCCGGCGAGGCCGTCGCCGCGCTGGCCGCCACCGCGCCGCTGGCGGGCCGGGTTGGCTTCCGCTGCGCCGCGCCGGACCGCCTGCCGCTGGCAGGCCCGCTGCCCGACTACCCCTCCGCCGGCCGCCTCGAACGCCTGCGCGACGTGCCGCGCTATCCCGGCCTGTATGGCCTGCTGGGCTACGCCTCGCGCGGCTTGATCTGGGCGCCGCTGATGGCCGAACTGCTGGTGTCGCAGCTGGAAAACGCGCCGCCGCCGCTGGAGACCATGCTGGTCGACGCGCTCGATCCCGGCCGCTTCCTGCTCAAACAGCGCCGCCGCAGCCAGTAGCCGCCGGCCGCCTTGCGTTGCGTGCGCGCCAACGCAGCGTTGGCGCTGCTATATCAACAGGCTATAATTGCGGCACAAATAACAATCCCAACCCGCGCCGTCCATGGAGAGCCGAACGATGGATGAAGAAGATGCGCAGCACCACGAAGGTTCGCCGGAGCTGTTCATGTTCCTGGCGTCGACTGTGCACGACATGAAGAATTCGATCGGCGTCCTTAATGGCACGCTGGAGAACCTGCTGGCCGCCGCGCCCACCACACCCGAGCAGCCAGGCTACGGCCAGCTGGCGCAGATGCTGTACCAGACCAAGCGCCTCAACGACAACCTGATCCAGCTGCTGGCGCTCTACAAGGACGTCGGCAAGCCGGGCTACCCGTTCGACCCCGCGGCATGCCGCGTCAGCGAGTTGGTCGAGCAGGTGGCGGCGCAGGCGCGCATCCTGCTGCAATCGCGCGGCATCACGCTGGACCTGGACTTCCCGCCCGACGCCATCTGGACCCTGGACGAGGACCTGATCATCGGAGTGCTGGTCCACGCCATCAACAACGCCATCCGCTACACGCGCGACCGCCTGCGCCTGGCGATCCGCATCGACGGCGACTATCTCGAACTGCGCGTGGAGGACAACGGCGACGGCTTCCCGCCATCGCTGCTGGAGGCCGGCGTCAGCGCGATGAACAGCCAGCGCAGCGCGATCAACTTCCTCAACAACAGCAGCGGCCTCGGTCTCTACTTCTCCAGCGAAGTGGCGAAGATGCACAAGTACCGCCAGCGCAGCGGCGGCATCGCGCTGGAGAACGGCGGCACACTGGGCGGCGGCTGTTTCGTGCTGCGATTGCCATGAGCGGCGCCGAGGCGATCGCCGCCGCCACCGCCGAAGGTGACGTCGACTGGGCAGAGAAGCGCTACCTGCTGGTGGACGATTTCGTCGGCATCCGCCAGCTGCTGCGCGAGTCGTTGCGCAACCTCGGCGCCAAGCATATCGACCAGGCGGCCAGCGGCGGCGAGGCGATGATGCTGCTGTCGAAGACCCGCTACGACGTGGTGCTGTGCGATTACAACCTCGGCGACGGCAAGAACGGCCAGCAGGTGCTGGAGGAGGCGCGCATCCGCAACCTGATGCTGCCCAGCAGCGTGTGGCTGATGGTCTCCGCCGAGAAGAGCGTGGAGTCGGTGATGGGCGCGGCCGAACACCAGCCGGACGCCTACATCATCAAGCCGATCACCGAGGGCGTGCTGTTGACGCGCCTGAACCGCGTGTGGAACAAGAAGCAGATCTTCCGCGAGATCGACCAGGCCTTCGCCGACAAGGACTACCTGCGCGCGGCCCGCCTGTGCGACGAGCAGATCGCCCACGACCGGCTGCACGAGATCGACCTGCTGCGCATGAAGGCCACGCTGCTGCTCAAGAGCGGCGAGCCGGAACAGGCGCGCAAGGTGTACGAGCAGGTGCTGGAGGAGCGCGACTACAACTGGGCGCGCTGCGGCCTGGCCAAGATCCTGATGAACAACGGCGAGCTCGATGCGGCGCTGACCATGTTCCAGGCAGTGATCACCGATAACCGCTTCTACATCGACGCCTTCGACCAGCTGGCCAAGACCTTCCAGTTGCTGGGCAAGACCGAGGAGGCCTTCGGCGTGCTGGAAAAGGCCGCCAAGCTGTCGCCCAATTCGGTGCCGCGCCAGCGCGCGCTGGGGCAGACGGCCCTCAAGCTGGGCAACATCCCGGTGGCGGAGAAGGCCTTCCGC
Organism: Duganella caerulea; assembly: GCF_040362985.1. Taxonomy (NCBI): domain Bacteria; kingdom Pseudomonadati; phylum Pseudomonadota; class Betaproteobacteria; order Burkholderiales; family Oxalobacteraceae; genus Duganella; species Duganella caerulea. The sequence goes on from NZ_BPWJ01000025.1 coordinate 9,620, forward strand.
AAGTGCATCGAGATCGGCGAGTATTCGGTGATGAAGACGGTGGACGCCTTCTTCGGCCTGGCGCGCGTGTGCGCGCAGAAGAACGACACCAAGGAAGCCATACGCCTGCTGAACGCGGCGGTCCACCAGTTCGGCGGCGACCAGGTCGAGCTGCGCGCCAAGATCACCGAGGGCCTGGTGTATCACGAGACCGGCGACTACCGGCGCGCGCGCAAGTCCGGCGACGAGCTGGAGGCGATGCTGGCCGACGAGACCAAGCAGCGCCCCGACACCGAAACCTGCCTCGATATGGCGACGCTGCTGTTCGCGGTCGGCGTGAAGGAGGCGCCGGTGGGGCTGCTGTGCTACATCACCCGCAACAACCATGACAACGCGCCGCTGCTGGAGGACGTGCAGAAGATCTTCGACAAGGCGCGCATGACCGACGAGGGCGTGGAGCTGATCAAGGCTTCGCGCAAGGAAGCGGCGGACATGATGAACAAGGGTGTGCTGCTGTGGAAGACCGGTAAGCTGATCGAGGCGGTCGAGTGGATGCGGGTGGCGCGCAAGGCGCTGCCGCACAATATGCGCATCCTGTTCAACTCCGCGCAGATCCTGATCTCGCAGCTGCAGCAGACCGGCTACGTGCGCGAGCTGGCCGACGAGGCGATCGCGGTGCTGATGCATGTCGACGCCATCGCGCCGGGGCAGCAGCGCTTCGCCCAGCTGATGGAGCAACTGGCGCTGCTGGCGCCGATGTCGGGCGTGGTGGCGGCGGCCGCCGCCAGCGAGTACGAGGCGGCCAACGGCGCCATACCGGACCGCCCCCAGGACATGCGCGGGTGACGGCTGGACGCAACAACGCGCGTCGTAGCAGCCTTGTTTCCGGCCCGGCAAATGATTACACTGAATCGCGGCGCAGCCCTGTCTGCGCCTTGAATCGCCGTCAATATTGAGGGCAAATAAAGGGCACCAATCTATGCGCGATATCGCAAAAGAAGTTTATACGAAAATGAAAGTCGGCAGCGTGGCCTGGATACGCCCGGTCGCCGCCAAGGGAGATACGCTGGACAGTTTTCAGTCTGCCCACGACAGCGCCAAGGTGCTGGAAGAGGAAGGCCTGATCGATATCGAGAAGGTGCAGCGCCAGGCCGATGGCCTGATCGACGCCATCCGCATCCAGCGGCTGGCGTGACCGGCGCTGCCGGCGGCTAGGCCTTGTCGGCGGCCGGCTTCTTGACCGGTGCGCGTTTTTTGGCCGGGGCCTTCTTCGGCGCGGCGCTGGCCGTGGCCGGGGTGGCGGCAGCCGCCGGCTTGGCCTTGGCGGCCGGCTGCGTGGCCGCCGCCGCGAACTTGGCCGCCGTGTCGGTGGCGCGCGCGGCCGCCGTGGCCATCATCGATTCCGACGCCATCGCCGTCGACACGGCCTGCTTGAACTGATCCTGCAGCATGTTCCACCAGATGGCCGGATTGGTCATCGGGGTGGCCGCGGACTTGGCGGCTTCCTCGGCTGCCGGTTTCTCGGCGGCTGCGGGGGCTGGTGCGGCGG
>NZ_BPWJ01000026.1:0-5563 GCF_040362985.1 Duganella caerulea
GCCTACGCGCCCGGCCCGCAGCGCCAGCCGCCGGTGGCGGAATTGACCGCGCTGGGTCGCGCGCTGTTCAACGAACCGAGCCTGTCGGCGTCCGGCCGCAGCAGCTGCGCCAGCTGCCACAGCCCCGCGCACGCCTACGGCCCGCCCAACCGGCTGGCGGCGCAGCTGGCCGGCGCCGACGGCGCCACGCAGGGCACGCGCGCGGCGCCGTCGCTGAAGTATCTGCAGACGGTGCCGCCGTTCACCGAGCACTACCACGACGACGACGGCGACGACAGCGTCGACGCCGGCCCGACCGGCGGCTACGACTGGGACGGGCGCGCGCAGTCGGCGCACGAGCAGGCGCGCGGGCCGTTGCTGTCGCCGCGCGAGATGGGCAACAAGGACGACGCGGCGGTGGTGGCGCGGCTGCGCGCCGGGCCGCTGGCGGCGCAGTTCCGCCGCACCTTTGGCGAGGCCATCTTCGACCGTCCGGACGCGGCGATGCGCGGCGTGCTGATGGCGCTGGAGGTGTTCCAGCAAAGCCCGGCCGACTTCTACCCCTACACCAGCAAGTACGACGCCTACCTGCGCAAGCAGGCCGTGCTGACGCCGCAGGAGGCGCGCGGGCTGGCGCTGTTCAACGACGAGCACAAGGGCAATTGCGCGTCCTGCCACATCAGCAAGATCGGGCAGGGCGGCGCCTTCCCGCAGTTCACCGACTACGGCCTGATCAACCTGGGCGTGCCGCGCAACGGCAAGCTGGCGGTCAACGCCGACCCGGCGTATTTCGACCTCGGCCTGTGCGGCCCGGACCGCGCGGATTTGCGCGAACACCGGGAATATTGCGGCCGCTTCCGCACGCCATCGCTGCGCAACGTCGCGCTGCGGCAGGTGTACTTCCACAACGGCGGCTTCACCGACCTGGCGCAGGTGGTGCGCTTCTACGCGCAGCGCGACACCGCGCCGCAGAAATGGTATCCGCGCACCGCCGACGGCGGTGTGCACAAGTTCGACGACCAGCCGGCCGGGCTGGAGGCCAACGTCAACATGGAGGCGCCGTTCGGCGGCCGGCCGGGCGGCAAGCCCGCGCTGACTGAGCGCGAGATCGCCGACGTGGTGGCCTTCCTGCGCACATTGACCGACGGCTACGGTGGGGTCAAGTCTGACATTCGGACACGAACCCGGCCGTAGTCGGCGCTTAGGGCAGAGCTCGTGTCCGAATGTCAGACTTGACCCCAAAGTGAATCATTAGCAAATATGTCATAGAATGCGGGATTCGTTTTTTCCAGACTCCGCACATGAAATACATCAAGCAGTTGAGCATGGCCGCCGTGGTGGTGGCCGTGGCCGGCGCGGGCGCCTTCGTGGCGCTGCGCGGCAAGCAGCCGGCCGAACCGTCCGGCGCCGCCGTGGCCGCCACCGTCCCGGCGCCCGACGTCATGCCGGAACTGCGCGACATGCTGGCGGCCTACCGCAAGATCATCGTGCTGCTGGCCGACGAGAAGACGCTGTCCGAGGCCGACCGCAAGGCCGCCGGCCAGGTCGGGCAGTCGCTGTTCCACGAGAACCTGGAGCGCCTGGCCAGGGTGCAGGCGCTGCTGGCGCAAACCCAGGCGCTGCCGCCGGCCCGCCGCGACGCCGCCGCCGACACGCTGCTGACCTACATCGAATCGGCCAGCGACCTGTTCGACGCCGACCGCCTGGCCTTCCGCGAAGTGCTGCTGTCGCTGCAGAAGCTGGCGGCGGCCGACCAGACCCTGCCCGCGATCAAGCTGCACAAGCGCGTCAGCGAGGACCTGGCCGCGCTGGAGGACATCGAGAAGCAGTACGACAAGGAAATCAGCGACATCTTCTCGCGCTTCGACACGCGCGCCATCACGCCCAAGCGCGAGCGCTGGGACGACTACGTCGGCCACCTGCGCAAGCTGTACGGCCGCGAGCAGATCATGAAGGACTACGGCGTCATCGTGCCGTATCCCGAGCAGCCCAAGACCGCCGAGCAGGAAGTGCAGGCCAAGGAAATCTTCGGCAACACGCTGCCGCCCAAGACCGTGGTGCTGACCTTTGACGACGGCCCGCACAAGAGCTACACCGAGGAAGTGGCGGCCATCCTCAAGCAGTACAACGTGCCGGGCGTGTTCTTCCAGGTCGGCCAGAACCTGGGCAAGCTCGACGCGCAGGGCAAGCAGACCTTGAGCGCCAACGCGGCCGAGAGCCGGCGCCTGATCGACGCCGGCCACACCGTCGGCAACCACAGCTTCAGCCACGCGCTGCTGTCGAAGGAAAAGGGCGACCAGCTGTACGGCGAGATCGCCAACGCCGACGCGCTGCTCAAGGCCACCGACCAGCGCCGCTCGGACCTGTTCCGCTTCCCGTACGGCGCCCACAACGCCGAGGGCCTGGCCATCCTGTCCAAGCTGGGCCTGCGCTCGGTGATGTGGAACATCGACTCGCTGGACTGGGCCGACCCGGTGCCGAGCTCGATCGCCAACCGCGTGCTGACCACGCTGAGCAAGGAGCAACGCGGCATCATCCTGTTCCACGACATCCACGAGCGCAGCGTCAAGGCGCTGCCGCTGGTGCTGGATAAACTGATCGCCGACGGCTACAGCTTCGCGGCCTGGGACGGCCAGGAATTCAAGGTGGCGCGCGGCGGCAAGCCGGAGCCGGAGAAGATCGCCGTCAGCACCGGCTACGCCAACAGCTACGCCGTGGTCATCGGCATCAACGATTACCAGAAGTGGCCCAAGCTGCAGTACGCGGTGCAGGACGCGCGCGCGATCCGCGACACGCTGGTCAACCGCTTCGGCTTCGCCGGCGAGCGGGTGTTCACGCTGTCGAACGGCGAGGCCACGCGCAACAACATCCTGGCGCTGTTCCACGACAAGCTGGCCGACGCCCAGCTGAAGAAGGACGACCGCATCTTCGTGTTCTTCGCCGGCCACGGCGCCACCCGCCAGCTCAGTTCCGGGCGCAACCTGGGCTACATCATCCCGGTGGACTCGGACCCGCTGCAGGTCAGCTTCGACGCCATCCCGATGACCGACCTGCAGAACATCGCCGAGAGCCTCAACGCCAAGCACGTGTTGTTTGTCATGGACGCCTGCTACAGCGGCCTGGGCCTGACGCGCGGCGGCGGCAGCAGCGCCTTCCTGCGCGACAACGCGCGCCGCCTGGGCCGGCAGATGCTGACCGCCGGCGGCGCCGACCAGATGGTGGCCGACGGCGGCCCCAACGGCCACTCGGTGTTCACCTGGACCCTGCTGCAGGCGCTCAACGGCAAGGCCGATTTGAACGGCGACGGCCTGATCACCGCCACCGAGCTGGCGGCCTACGTGGCGCCGGCGGTGGCCAGCGTGTCGCAGCAGACGCCGGCGTTCGGCAGCCTGCCGGGTTCGGAGGGCGGCGAGTTCGTGTTCCAGCTGCCGGCCGAGGCCGAGTTCCTGAGCGCGCAATCGGCGCAGCTGTCGCCGGACGCGATCGCGTTGAACAGCAAACTGGACAAGGGCCGCGACCAGAAGGCCGACGGCAACACGGTGGTGGTCAAGAACCTGCAGGGCGAGGAGCAGAAGATCGCCGCGCCCAAGCCGGTGGACGCGTCCAGCCGCCAGCTGGCGCAGCGCGCCAACGACCGCGGCCTGCAACTGTACAAGGAGAAGCAGTACGCGCAGGCCGAGGCGGCGTTCACCGAGGCGCTGAAGTACCGGCCCGACTTCGGCCTGGCCGCCAACAACCTGGGCTTCGTCTACTACAAGCAGGAGAAGTACGCCGAGGCCGCGCGCTGGTTCGAGAACACGCTGCAGATCGACACCTCGCGCGCGATCGCCTACCTGAACCTGGCCGACGCCCGCATGCGCCTGGGCGACAGCGACAAGGCCAAAAAGGCCTACACCAGCTTCCTCGAGCTGGCGCCCAACCACGCCAACGCCGGCTACGCCCGGGAACAGCTGAAAAAACTATGAAGAAATCCAGGATCGATCTGGACGTGGTCAGCGTGGCGATCGCGGTGCTGACCTATGTGCTGGGGGCGCTCACCGTGTCCGGCGCGTTCTCGGGCGGGCCGGCGCAGTGCGGCGACTTCGGCTTCACTTGCCTGGGCAACGCCTTCATCGTCGTGGTACTCGGCACCCTGGCCGGCACCGTCACCGCGGTGATGGGCCTGATCCTGGCGCGCTGGCGCTCGTGGAGCGGCTGGATCGGCCTGGTCCTGAACGGCCTGCCGGCGCTGCTGCTGTGCGGCTGGCTGCTGCTGGTGTTCGTGGTGCGCGGCTAGCGCCGCCTCAAACGCTGCCGGCGCGCTCGATGACCAGGATGCGCGCCTGGCCGCGCGGATGGGCCGAGTGGGCGTCGCCCTGGTCGGCGAAGAAGATGTCGCCCGCCCGCAGCGTCACCACCCGTTCGACGCCGCCGTCGCGGTAGTGCATGTCCACCTCGCCGTCCATCACGGCGAACACCTCCTGGCCGTCGTTGACGTGCCAGCCGTAGGGCTGGTCGGTCCAGTGCAGGCGCACGGTGGCGTCCTGCATCGCGGCGATCAGGTCGGCGCCCCAGGCCTGGCCGGCGCGGTAGTCCTTGCTGCGCACGATCCTCATGCCTCGTTCCAGTCGTATTCCATCTGCAGCGCGGTGCGCGCGGCCAGCTCGCGCCCGGCCAGCCGCTCGACCAGGTGCAGCGACATGTCCATGCCGGCCGAGATGCCGCCGCTGGTGACGGTGCGGCCGTTGTCGATCCAGCGCCGCTCGCCGCTGACCCGCAGGCGCGGGAAGGCGGCGCGCAACTCGTCGATGTCCTCCCAGTGCGTGGTCACCTCCTGGCCGTCCAGCAGGCCGGCCTGCGCCAGCAGGAAGGCGCCGGTGCACACCGACGCCACCAGCTCGCAGCCCGGCGCGGCGGCGGCGATCCAGCGTATCACTTCCTGCTTGTCGCGCTCGGCGTCGACCACGCCGCCCGGCACGATCAGCACGTCGAGCGGGCCGGCGTTGCCGAAGTCGGCCTCGGGGAACACGCTCAGGCCGGCGCGCGCCCGCAGCATGGCGCCGCGCTGGCCGATGGTGCAGACGCGGAACGGCGCCGGCGCGTCCGGCGTGAGCTTGGCCGCCATTCGCGTGGCGCAGGTGAACACTTCGTACGGGCCGGCGAAGTCCAGCACTTCAACGTCGTCGTACACATAGATGCCGATGGTGCGTGTCATGGTTGCTCCTGTGGGTGGAAAGCGTCCATCATGCCAGCGCGCGGGTTGACACAAATGACGTTCATGGTTGAATATCTGCCACATGAAACCCATCGACATCTGGCTGCTCGTATATCCCGGCTTCGTGCTGCTGGACGCCACCGGCCCGGCGCAGGTGTTCTCCACCGCGAACGACGAGGCGCGCGACGCCGGCCTGCCCGAACCCTACCGCATCCGCATGGTGTCGCCGGGCGGCGGGCTGGTGGCGTCCACCGCCGGCGTGAGCGTGATGACCGCGCCGCTGCCGCGCGCCGGCCGCCAGCTGGCCGGCGCCACGCTGATCGTCGCCGGCGGCCGCGGCCTCGAGCTGGGCGACAGCCCGGCGCTGGAGCCGGGCGCGGTGCGCTGGGT
>NZ_BPWJ01000027.1:0-3102 GCF_040362985.1 Duganella caerulea
TTTAGGTTTGATCTTTTAGAGATCAAGTGCTGTACGTTCTTTAACAATCTGGAAGAAGTAAGTAAATTTTTATTGATCGCAAGCGCCGACAGGCGAATGCGATGGGTAATGATTGTATGTATCAACAAACGCAACAACGTAGTACTTCTTATTTCTATAACCGCTCCTTGTTTAGTCGCAGGGGCTAACGTTATAGGGACAAGTGAATAAGTGCACATGGTGGATGCCTTGGCGATTACAGGCGATGAAGGACGTAGTAGCTTGCGATAAGCTGCGGGGAGCTAGCAAACAAGCTTTGATCCGCAGATTTCCGAATGGGGAAACCCGGCCTTTTAGGTCATTGCATACTGAATACATAGGTATGCAAAGCGAACGCGGCGAACTGAAACATCTAAGTAGCTGCAGGAAAAGAAATCAACCGAGATTCCCAAAGTAGTGGCGAGCGAAATGGGATGAGCCTGCACGTTTTAGCATGACGCATAGAAGAATCCTCTGGAAATAGGAGCCATAGCGGGTGATAGCCCCGTATTCGAAATGCGATGTGTGGAACTAAGCGTGCGACAAGTAGGGCGGGACACGAGAAATCCTGTCTGAATATGGGGGGACCATCCTCCAAGGCTAAATACTCGTAATCGACCGATAGTGAACCAGTACCGTGAGGGAAAGGCGAAAAGAACCCCGGGAGGGGAGTGAAATAGATCCTGAAACCGTGTGCATACAAACAGTAGGAGCGGACTTGTTCCGTGACTGCGTACCTTTTGTATAATGGGTCAGCGACTTACATTCAGTGGCAAGGTTAACCAGATCGGGAAGCCGTAGAGAAATCGAGTCCGAACAGGGCGATAGTCGCTGGGTGTAGACCCGAAACCAAGTGATCTACTCATGGCCAGGATGAAGGTGCGGTAACACGCACTGGAGGTCCGAACCCACTAATGTTGAAAAATTAGGGGATGAGCTGTGGGTAGGGGTGAAAGGCTAAACAAACTTGGAAATAGCTGGTTCTCTCCGAAAACTATTTAGGTAGTGCCTCAAGTATCACCATCGGGGGTAGAGCACTGTTATGGCTAGGGGGTCATCGCGACTTACCAAACCATTGCAAACTCCGAATACCGATGAGTGCGAGCTTGGGAGACAGACGTCGGGTGCTAACGTCCGGCGTCAAGAGGGAAACAACCCAGACCGCCAGCTAAGGTCCCAAAGATTGGCTAAGTGGAAAACGAAGTGGGAAGGCTAAAACAGTCAGGATGTTGGCTTAGAAGCAGCCATCATTTAAAGAAAGCGTAATAGCTCACTGATCGAGTCGTCCTGCGCGGAAGATGTAACGGGGCTAAGCCAGTCACCGAAGCTGCGGATATCCGTAAGGATATGGTAGGAGAGCGTTCTGTAAGCCTGCGAAGGTGTCTTGTAAAGGATGCTGGAGGTATCAGAAGTGCGAATGCTGACATGAGTAGCGATAATGGGGGTGAAAAGCCCCCACGCCGTAAGCCCAAGGTTTCCTGTTCAACGTTCATCGGAGCAGGGTGAGTCGGCCCCTAAGGCGAGGCAGAGATGCGTAGCTGATGGGAAGCAGGTTAATATTCCTGCACCGTCGTATGATGCGATGGGGGGACGGATCGCGGAAGGTTGTCTGACTGTTGGAATAGTCAGTTTCTGCTTCATAGAAGGTGCTTAGGCAAATCCGGGCACGTAATTCAAGGGAGTGGGACGAGGCACTTAGGTGCTGAAGCAATCGGAAGTGGTTCCAAGAAAAGCCTCTAAGCTTCAGTCATACGAGACCGTACCGCAAACCGACACAGGTGGGCGAGATGAGTATTCTAAGGCGCTTGAGAGAACTCGGGAGAAGGAACTCGGCAAATTGGTACCGTAACTTCGGGAAAAGGTACGCCCTTGTAGCTTGGCTGATTTACTTCAGTAGGGCGAACGGGTTGCAATAAACTGGTGGCTGCGACTGTTTAATAAAAACACAGCACTCTGCAAACACGAAAGTGGACGTATAGGGTGTGACGCCTGCCCGGTGCTGGAAGATTAAATGATGGGGTGCAAGCTCTTGATTGAAGTCCCAGTAAACGGCGGCCGTAACTATAACGGTCCTAAGGTAGCGAAATTCCTTGTCGGGTAAGTTCCGACCTGCACGAATGGCGTAACGATGGCCACACTGTCTCCTCCCGAGACTCAGCGAAGTTGAAGTGTTTGTGATGATGCAATCTACCCGCGGCTAGACGGAAAGACCCCATGAACCTTTACTGTAGCTTTGCATTGGACTTTGAATCAATCTGTGTAGGATAGGTGGGAGGCTTTGAAGCGGGGACGCCAGTTCTCGTGGAGCCATCCTTGAAATACCACCCTGGTTCATTTGAGGTTCTAACCTTGGCCCGTTATCCGGGTCGGGGACAGTGCATGGTAGGCAGTTTGACTGGGGCGGTCTCCTCCTAAAGTGTAACGGAGGAGTTCGAAGGTACGCTAGGTACGGTCGGACATCGTGCTAATAGTGCAATGGCATAAGCGTGCTTAACTGCGAGACTGACAAGTCGAGCAGGTACGAAAGTAGGACATAGTGATCCGGTGGTTCTGTATGGAAGGGCCATCGCTCAACGGATAAAAGGTACTCTGGGGATAACAGGCTGATTCCTCCCAAGAGTTCATATCGACGGGGGAGTTTGGCACCTCGATGTCGGCTCATCACATCCTGGGGCTGTAGCCGGTCCCAAGGGTATGGCTGTTCGCCATTTAAAGTGGTACGTGAGCTGGGTTTAAAACGTCGTGAGACAGTTTGGTCCCTATCTGCCGTGGGCGTTGGAAATTTGAAGGGGGCTGCTCCTAGTACGAGAGGACCGGAGTGGACAGACCTCTGGTGTACCGGTTGTCACGCCAGTGGCATTGCCGGGTAGCTAAGTCTGGAAGAGATAACCGCTGAAAGCATCTAAGCGGGAAACTTGCCTTAAGATGAGATTTCCCAGAGCCTTGAGCTCTTTGAAGGGTCGTTCGAGACCAGGACGTTGATAGGTCAGGTGTGGAAGTGCAGTAATGCATTAAGCTAACTGATACTAATTGCCCGTACGGCTTGTCCCTATAACCTTAGCAGGTTATGGTGAATGAGAAGTA
>NZ_BPWJ01000028.1:0-3096 GCF_040362985.1 Duganella caerulea
ACTCTGCGCCGATGATAGTGCTGCAACCAGTGTGAAAGTAGGTTATCGTCAGGCTAGTTATATTAAAAAGCCCCTTCTGGTGATCCAGTCGGGGCTTTTTTTCGTCTGTCAAACTGTGAACAGTTTTAGCGGGTCGGCGCCAGCATCGGCAGCGTCAGCGTAAACCGGGTCCCACCGCCTGGCTCGCTGACGACGGCGATGGCGCCGCCCAGAATCTCGGTGACAATATTGTGGACAATATTCAGCCCCAAGCCCGATCCGCCAACGCCCAGCTTGGTGGTGAAGAAAGGATCGAAGATGCGCGGCAGATATTCGTTCTGGATGCCGGCGCCATGATCTTCCACCGATAGCGTCACCAAGCCCTGGCCGGACAGGCTGGCCGAGATGTCGATCAACCCTTCGTTGCGGCCTTCGTAACCATGCAAGATGGCGTTGTTGATCAGGTTGGTGATTACCTGCCCAATCGGACCTGGATAACTTTCCATCATCAGGTCCGGCGGTATCCGTTGTTGGATCACGTAAGGGGTGCGCTTGATTGTCGGCTGCAGCGTCAGCACGTTGCCCGCCACCACCTCCGCCAATAAAAAACTGCGGCGTTGAGAGCTGGTCTGGTCGACCGCCACCTGTTTGAAATTGGTAACGATCTCCGCTGCGCGATGCAAATTGCGGCCGAGGATGTCCACCGACAGCTGCGCATTCTTGATGTAGTGCTCAAACTCCTTGCGCGTGATACCGCCTTCCGCCGTCAGATGCCTGGTGATCTCATCGGTCTGCATTTCGAACGTGGTGGAGGCCATCAGGCTGTTGCCGATCGGCGTATTCAATTCATGTGCAATCCCGGCCACCATCGCACCCAGTCCAGCCAGCCGCTGGTTGCGCACCAGGTCTTCGCGCGCCTTGTCCAGGGTGATGATCATGTCCTGTAATTCGCGATTGGCCCTGCGCAGCGCCAGATGGGTATTTATGCGGGCCAGTACCTCTTCGATCTGGAATGGTTTGGTGATGTAGTCCACGCCGCCGGCATCGAAGCCCGTGACTTTTTGCTTGGGGTCGGTCAGGCCGGTCATGAAGATGACCGGGATATCTTTAGTGGCCTTGCAGGCCTTGAGGCGCCGGCAGGCTTCGAAGCCGTCGATACCGGGCATGACCACATCGAGCAGAATCAAGTCCGGCTCGGCGAACTCCGCGCGCATCAAGCCTTCAGCGGCAGTTTGTGCCAGCACGATCATGAAGCCGTGCCGCTCGAGCCGGTCCAGCAGGGCCGACAGATAGGAAAGAGAGTCGTCGACGATGAGTATCGTCGGCATCGGAATTGCGGGGATCTCGCTCTGGTTCATCATGCAGCCTGAGGATATTCACGATCACGATAGTATAGGCATACAGTTCAGGCGATGGTGAAAAAAGAGCGAGACCGTTGTGTCTACAGTAAATTTAGTCCTTTCAACATCACCAAAAGAATCAGTACTGGCGAGACATAGCGCAGCAGGAAGAACACCACGCGAGTCGTGGCCTGGTTGCTTATTTTTCCCTGATTCGACAGCGCCTGATTGAACTTGTCCGCGCCCCACACCCAGCCCACAAAGACCGCTAGCAAGATGCCACCCAGTGGCAACAATACGTTGGACGAAACGAAATCGAACAGGTCGAACATGTTCATGCTGAACAGCTTGAAATCAGCCAGCACACTGTTCGTCAATGCGCAGCTGGAGCCCAGCAGCATCAGGAAGGCGATGGTCAGCAGCGTGGCCTTCACGCGGCTGAGGCCTAGGCGCTCATGCAGGATTACGACCGGTACTTCCATCAACGACAGCATCGCGCCGGTGGCTGCCACGGAGGCGAGCACAAAGAAGGCGATCATCAACAATTGGCCGCCGGGGATTTGCGAGAACACGGCGGGGATGGTAATGAACACCAGTGCCGGCCCAGCCGCTGGCTGAAAGCCGAAGGTGAACACTGCCGGAAAGATCGCGATGCCAGCCAGCATGGACACGCACAGGTCGGCTGCCATGACGCGCAGCGTGGTCTGGGGAATATTTTGATCGTCGCGGAAGTAGGAGCCGTAGGTCATCATCGTGCCCATGCCCAGGGACAGCTTGAAGAACGCCAGGCCCATCGCGGTGAGTATGACGCCGGCGGTGATCTTGCTGAAGTCAGGACGGAACAGAAAGGCTAAACCGTCGCTTGCCTTGTCCAGCGACAGGCTGACCGCGCACAGCAGCAGTAACAACAGGAACAGTATCGGCATCAGTTTCTTGGCGATGCCTTCGATGCCCTTGGTTACGCCCATCAGCAGGATGCCGCCGATGAAGGCGAGCACTCCCCATTGCCACAGCAGCGACTGCATCGGATCGGCGATCAGCGTTGCGAACGCGCCTTCTGTGACGTGGCGGTCGCTACTCAGGATGGAACCGCCAATGGCCTTGAATACATAAGCGAAAACCCAGGCCACCACCTCGGAATAGAAGGACAGGATCAGAAAGGCTGCCGCCATGCCGGCCGCGCCAACCAGCCACCAAGGCATTCCCTTTCTAGGACTGAGCTGTTGCAGCGCAGTGATCGGATTGGCTTTGGCCGCGCGGCCCATGGCGATCTCCGCGATCATCACTGGCAGGCCGATGACCAGGGTCGCAAGGAGGTAGATCAGCAAGAAGCCGGCGCCGCCGTTGGCGCCAGTCAGATATGGAAATTTCCATATATTGCCGAGTCCCACGGCCGAGCCGAGCGTCGCTGCGAGGACGCCGAAGCTGGAGCTGAAGCCGCCGCGCTTGATGGTGTTGTGAGTCATTGCGTGCATTCCTGCCATATTCTAAAGGGCGGGATTGTAGCAGCTCGAAAAAAGGCCTTGCGGATATCGCGCTACCTTTGCTATAGTTCGACCCCTCGCAGAACACAGCACATGTTGCTGAGTGAAACGAGAAAAAGTTTTTTAGTACGGGGTACTAAAAAACGGGGTTGACGAAACGATCTAAACGCTTCATACTCTTCCTTCTTCGCTGACGGACACAACGCTTCGCAGCAAACGCAGTACCGAATAAAGTTCTTTAAAAATTAACAGTCGATAAGTGTGGACGTTTGATGAAAGTGCACAGCAGACTA
>NZ_BPWJ01000029.1:0-2485 GCF_040362985.1 Duganella caerulea
ATAGCAAGTTGGTCCCACCCCTTCCCATCCCGAACAGGACCGTGAAACAACTCTGCGCCGATGATAGTGCTGCAACCAGTGTGAAAGTAGGTTATCGTCAGGCTAGTTATAAGAAGAAGCCCGCTCAGTGAACTGAGCGGGCTTTTTTGCGTCTAAAATTCTAGGGCCATTTCAGCGCGGCACTGCCGCGCTTCATGTTAGAACTGGTAGCGTGCGCCGAACGAGATCAGTGAGACCTCGCTCTTGGTGAGGTAGCTGCCTTCCAGGCTCAGCGACCAGCTGCGGTTGAAGGCGTAGCGAGCGCCCAAGCCGAACATTGGATCGGTATCGGTACGGTCATCCGTCGAGGAGCGGGTAGCTTTCATTGTCGTGCGTCCGACGCCGGCGCGGCCGAACAAACTGAAGTGCGAATCTAGCGGCAGGGTCCCCATCAACGCAATGCCGTAGTGACGATCCGGGTAATAGCCGGGCTTGGACAAAAAACCGCGGAAGGGTGAGAAGCTCAGGCTGCGCGTATAAACTTCAAAACCCAGGTTGGGCGTGTACTGGTAGCCGGCCGTGGCGCTCAGCGAGATATCGTTGCTGCTGTCGGCATATTTCGATGAAACAGAGGCGCGGGCGAGATCGACACCTACATACGTGCCTGGCTCGAAGGATGCCGCAAACGCGGGCGTGACCGCGCCCAATACCGCAAGCGCCGCGGCGCCACAAAGGATAGATCGCATATTACTCCTGATAGAAAATGCAGCATTGACTAATTTGCAATGCCAGCATCGCCGCATACTATCGTGTAATTATTTTAAAATCAACCTTCGTGGTTCGGGGAGCGGCCTAAGGAAAGCTTGTCATTTGCGCCGGCCGCACCGCCAGATGACGCCGCATTGCGCTGGCTTCCTCGCCAGGGCTGCGGCCGAAGTAGCGTTTGAACTCGCGGCTGAATTGAGACGGGCTTTCATAGCCGACTTGGGCCGATGCCGCTTGGGCAGTTATATCGTTGCGCGCCATCAGGAGCCGGGCCTGGTGCAGGCGCGCCGACTTCAGGTACTGGATAGGCGAGCATTGCGTCACCGCCTTGAAATGCACATGGAAGGCCGGCACGCTCATGCTAGCCTCGGCCGCCAGCGTGCCGACGTCGATGTCGGCAGCGTAGTCGGCGTGGATGCGGCGCAGCGCCTTGGCGATCCGTCCGAACTGACCTTGGCTGGTCAGCGCCGCGCGCATTGCCGCGCCTTGCTCCCCCATCAGCACACGATAACAAATTTCACGCACAATGCCCGGGCCGAGCACGCGCGCCTCCAGAGGCGAGTTCAGCGCTTCAAGCAGGCGCAGCACGGTCTCGCTCAGGCGCTCATCCATGCGCGTGGTCATCATGCCCTTGGGCATGGCGGGTAGCTCGTTCTGGATCTGATCGATGGCGAACATCAGATCGGCCAGGGTGGTGCGGTCGACCCGAATCGACAACCCCAGGAAGGGTTCTTCCTCGGTGGCCTCGGTGGCGCTGGTGAAGGGCATGGGCACCGCGACCACCAGATAATGGTCCGCGTCGAATTCCAGTACGTCGTTGCCGAAGTAGGCGCGCTTGCGTCCCTGCAGCACGATGGCGATGCAAGGATCGGACATGGCCGGCGTCTTGGTGGTGCTGCAGTTCGAGCGCGTCAAGCGTACGTCGTCCAGCGCCGTCAAGGTATAGCCCTCGGCATGCGCTAGCTGTTGATGTAGGGCGATCATGCGTTTCACGCTGGCTCCTTCCAAATTCACTGATGAATAGGAATGATCCATGATTCTGCACCTCGTCGCCACCAATGTGCTGCGCTTTTATAGGATTAGGCAATAAGTGCATAGGCATGTGCATTCGCAGCATTTGCTTGAGGCCGTAAGATGCAGTCTGGTGTTATTGCTTTGAAAGGAGCGCGTCATGACAGCAGCTATTCAAACACATCGAAAGGTCATCCTGATTGCCGGCGCCTGCCGGGGAAGCGGTCCGGCCACGGCGCGCCAGCTGGCTGGCGAGGGACATCACGTCGTGCTCGGTGCGCGCCGTTCCAGCAAACTAACCGCCCTGGTTACCGAGATCCGCAAGGCTGGCGGTTCGGCCGAGTGGTATGTGCTGGACGTCAGCCAGCCAGACGAGATGCGCGAATTCCTGGCATTTGCCGAGGATGTACACAAGCGCGTGGACGTTGTCATCCATAACGCCTGACGAGACCTGCAAAAAGTCCTTGTCAATTCGGGTGAGCATTTGCTATAGTTCGCCCCCTCGCAGAACACAGCACATGTTGCTAAGTGAAGCGAGAAAAAAAACAGGCTTGACGAGATAAACGAAACACTTCATAATCTTGCCTCTTCGCTGATGAACACAACGCTTCTTCAGCAGGCAGTACCGAATAAAGTTCTTTAAAAATTAACAGTCGATAAGTGTGGACGTTTGATGAAAGTGCACAGCAGACTAGTTCTGCTGATACTTAAAATATCAAATGTTCACAAA
>NZ_BPWJ01000030.1:0-1794 GCF_040362985.1 Duganella caerulea
GCAAATAAACAGAGATTAAACTGAAGAGTTTGATCCTGGCTCAGATTGAACGCTGGCGGCATGCCTTACACATGCAAGTCGAACGGCAGCGCGGGGCAACCTGGCGGCGAGTGGCGAACGGGTGAGTAATATATCGGAACGTACCCTGGAGTGGGGGATAACGTAGCGAAAGTTACGCTAATACCGCATACGATCTAAGGATGAAAGCAGGGGACCGCAAGGCCTTGTGCTCCTGGAGCGGCCGATATCTGATTAGCTAGTTGGTGGGGTAAAGGCCCACCAAGGCATCGATCAGTAGCTGGTCTGAGAGGACGACCAGCCACACTGGAACTGAGACACGGTCCAGACTCCTACGGGAGGCAGCAGTGGGGAATTTTGGACAATGGGCGCAAGCCTGATCCAGCAATGCCGCGTGAGTGAAGAAGGCCTTCGGGTTGTAAAGCTCTTTTGTCAGGGAAGAAACGGTGAGGGCTAATATCCCTTGCTAATGACGGTACCTGAAGAATAAGCACCGGCTAACTACGTGCCAGCAGCCGCGGTAATACGTAGGGTGCAAGCGTTAATCGGAATTACTGGGCGTAAAGCGTGCGCAGGCGGTTTTGTAAGACTGTCGTGAAATCCCCGGGCTCAACCTGGGAATGGCGATGGTGACTGCAAGGCTAGAGTTTGGCAGAGGGGGGTAGAATTCCACGTGTAGCAGTGAAATGCGTAGATATGTGGAGGAACACCGATGGCGAAGGCAGCCCCCTGGGTCAAAACTGACGCTCATGCACGAAAGCGTGGGGAGCAAACAGGATTAGATACCCTGGTAGTCCACGCCCTAAACGATGTCTACTAGTTGTCGGGTCTTAATTGACTTGGTAACGCAGCTAACGCGTGAAGTAGACCGCCTGGGGAGTACGGTCGCAAGATTAAAACTCAAAGGAATTGACGGGGACCCGCACAAGCGGTGGATGATGTGGATTAATTCGATGCAACGCGAAAAACCTTACCTACCCTTGACATGGATGGAATCCCTGAGAGATTGGGGAGTGCTCGAAAGAGAACCATTACACAGGTGCTGCATGGCTGTCGTCAGCTCGTGTCGTGAGATGTTGGGTTAAGTCCCGCAACGAGCGCAACCCTTGTCATTAGTTGCTACGAAAGGGCACTCTAATGAGACTGCCGGTGACAAACCGGAGGAAGGTGGGGATGACGTCAAGTCCTCATGGCCCTTATGGGTAGGGCTTCACACGTCATACAATGGTACATACAGAGGGCCGCCAACCCGCGAGGGGGAGCTAATCCCAGAAAGTGTATCGTAGTCCGGATTGTAGTCTGCAACTCGACTGCATGAAGTTGGAATCGCTAGTAATCGCGGATCAGCATGTCGCGGTGAATACGTTCCCGGGTCTTGTACACACCGCCCGTCACACCATGGGAGCGGGTTTTACCAGAAGTAGGTAGCTTAACCGCAAGGAGGGCGCTTACCACGGTAGGATTCGTGACTGGGGTGAAGTCGTAACAAGGTAGCCGTATCGGAAGGTGCGGCTGGATCACCTCCTTTCTAGAGTGGCACTGATCTTCGGATCGCCATCAAGCGTTCACACTTATCGACTGTCAAATTAAAGAACAGCATTTGGGGCTGTAGCTCAGCTGGTTAGAGCACCGTGTTGATAACGCGGGGGTCGTTGGTTCGAGTCCAACCAGCCCTACCAGTTTTATGCAATACCCATGGGGGATTAGCTCAGCTGGGAGAGCACCTGCTTTGCAAGCAGGGGGTCGTCGGTTCGATCCCGTCATCCTCCACCAAAA
>NZ_BPWJ01000031.1:0-1412 GCF_040362985.1 Duganella caerulea
TACGCCGCACCCAGCGAGGCCAGGTTGCGGCCCAGGAAGGCCGATTGGTTGCGGTTGGCCTCGGACGCCTTGCGGTCGTCGTAGCGCGCGCCGAACTGGACCGTCTGCAGCGGCCCCCAGTCGGCATCGTAGACGCCGCCCAGGCTGGCCGTCGCGGCGCTGCCCTTGTTGCGGTTGGCGGTATCGTAGAACTGCGCGACATTCCACTTGGTCGGGTCGGTCAGGTCGGCGTTGTTATTGAAGCGGAACGCCGTGTTGTTGCCGCCGCCATTGAAGTCGACCGAGATCGACGGCGCGACGCGATCGATCCGGGTGGCGGTGAATTCCGAGTGATAGGTGCTGGTCTGGTACGACAGGTCGCCTTCCAGTTTCAGCTTGTCGCTGATGTCCCACTTGCCGTTCAGGGCATAGACGTAGGAATCGGTGGCCGACGTGGTGTAGTCGCCGCTGTTGAAGCCATAGACGTTGTTGACGGTACGGCTCTTGATGATGTTCGTTCCCGGGAAGGTCGTGATCGTGCTCGCGGGATTGCTGCCGAGGTCACCCCACCAGTCGACAAAGCTGAACAGCAGCTGGTTGAAGGTCTTGTCGCGATAACCGTTGTACATCGATTCGAAGGTGTAGACCGAATCGCTGTTCGGTTTCCACTGCAAGGCGATGTTGGCGGCGGGACGCTCGCGGTCGCCCTTGAGGTCGCTCTGGAACACGGCGTCGCGCGCCAGGTAGTAAGGATAGGCCTTGCCGTTGAAGTCCAGCGTTGAACCCGCTTTGGTCGGCAAGCCGGTGTGGGTACCGGGCGTCCAGATGTTGTTGTCGAAGATGCGCTGCAGGGGCGTGTAACCTGGTGGAACCTCGGCGGCGTTGGGGCTGGTGAACGGCACCATGGCGCCCGGCGTCACGCTTTCGTTGCGGTATTTGGTCTTGACGTCCGACAGGTTGACCAGCGCGCCGACTTCGCCGATGCCGGTCTGCCAGCGGTTGCTGAACATGGCGCTGAGCTGCGGGTTGGCCTTGTCCGCGGGCTGGAGATAGGTTTCGCGCACCGCGAGCGAAACTTTCGAGCCCTTGAAATCGAAGGGGCGCAGCGACTTCACGTCGACCTGGCCGGCGATGCCGGTTTCCAGCTGGCTGGCGTCGCGCGTCTTGTAGACGTCGATCTGGCGCACCAGCGTCGAGGGGATGTCCTGCAGCGACACCTGCGCGTTGGACGCGGTGAAGATGGTGCGGCCGTTCCAGGTGGTCTGGATGTCGGGCAGGCCGCGGATGGACAAGGTGCCGACTTCGCCGCCGGAGCGGTCGGTGACCTGGATGCCCGTCACGCGCTGCAGCGCTTCGACGACATTATTATCGGGGAGCTTGCCGATGTCTTCGGCGACGATCGATTCCACCACCTGGTCGCTGGTGCGCTTGAT
>NZ_BPWJ01000032.1:0-1064 GCF_040362985.1 Duganella caerulea
GGTTTTTTTTGGCTATGTAGCGGCTAGGTGTGGAAAGACTCCGACGGAGGCCTTGAGTAAGGCCAGCGGAGCATTGATCCGGTGGGCGTCCAAGGCCCATCGCCATCCGAGATAGTTGGGAAGATAATGGGTCGCCACACCATGGAAGCGGTCCAGCCATTGGCGGCAACGGCTGTGATAGGCGTTGACGTTTTGGATATGGATCGCGCCTCGAACACGGTGCTTAGCGCGCAGGTTTATTGACTCGTAGCTGATATCCGCGTCGCGTGCGAAATAGCGATATACCGCATTGGAATCGCTAACGAGTAGCACGTCTTTATCGAGCGCTGGCAGCAGGCATTGGCGCAGTTGCGCCTTGCTGACGGGGCCACGTCCGGTCACGAAATTGAGCGTCTGCCCAGTTCTATCACGTGCCACCAGGATGCAAACTTGCTCCTTCGACGTGCCGCGCTGACTTGCTGCACCGCCCCGCTTTCGAGGCGGCCTCGATATTTGTCGTGCGCCTTTTTCTGACTCCAATAAATACATCTCGTCCGCTTCAGCAATGCCATGCAGGTGCTCGGGTCGATCATTTTTTACCCAAGCAAGAAAGCGATGACGCCAGCGGAAGCTGGTATTGCGACTAATATTGACAGCCGCTGCTGCCTTACGAATGGTGAGAGAGTCGAGCAGGCATTGATGGTAAGACAACCACTTATACCGCAGCCGTAAGTGTGCCAGCGGCGTCCCAGTCAATGGATTGAAGGTCTTTCGGCACACGCGGCACCGGTAACGAGGCAGGCCATGTGCTTGGCCATGCTTGTATAGCTCTGTCGCACCACAATGCGGGCAGGCTAAACACCTGGCGCTTAGAAGTGCCGCCAATTCCCCCGCGCCATCTTGGGCTGAAAGCTCTGTCAACGTCGCTGCTACCCTCTCACGCTGCTTGGGCGAAAGTGCGTCCAGCTGCTTAACTAATGCTTGAAAATCTAATTTTTTCATCGCCGTCTCCCATCAGTCCGTATTGCTTAGACCGATGGGGGAGCTAGCCGTTCAACACTTAGGCGCTACATAGCCTTTTTTTT
>NZ_BPWJ01000033.1:0-819 GCF_040362985.1 Duganella caerulea
GTGCGGCGGCCGGCGCAGGCGCTGCGGCTTTGTCCTTGTCCTTGTCCGCCTCGCGGGCATGGTGGAAGAAGGCCGAGGCGTAAGGGTTGGCGTCGAAGATGGATTTGTGGTCGCTGCTCTGCGGCTGGTTGACGGCCGCCGCCAGGCTGGCGCCGACCGATTTGAGCGTGGCGATGGTCCCGCGCTGCACTTCCAGCGCCTGGATGCTACCGCGCAGCATGCTCATGTTCAGATTGAGCCAGGTCTCGACGGCTTTCAGGTCGTTGATCTTCTTGTCCAGCTCCTCCACCGACAGGGTGGGCGCCGTCAGCCCGGGCACGCTCATGCTGCCCCACAGGCTCTTGACGAAATCCAGCGTATCGGTCATCACTGCTGCACCTGGTATGTTCGGCATTTGTGGGTGGGCCATGGCGGTCTCCTATAAGAATAACGTCCAGCGTAGCAGATAACAGCGCGTGCTTCAAAAGATTTTGACAACATTGCTGTGTGGGCGCAGGCTCGGGCCGAACACGTTAAACTAGCGGCATGCGCTTACCCACCCATCTATTCCCACGCCGACGCCTGCTGGTTTTATGCGCAGCCACGCTGGCGCTGCATTATCTGGCGATCGATTGGGTGGGGGAGCGGCTCGCCGCGCAGTCGCACCGGCCGTCGCCGCTGCCGTCGTCATTGATGACGGCCCAGCTGCGCCTGGCCCTGCCCAAGCATGTGGAGACGCCGCCCGCTGAAGAGGTCCAGCCCTTGCCGCCGGCCGCCAAGCCGCCCCGCAAGCGCAAGCCCGCGCCCGCACCGGAGCCCGCGCCCGAGCCGGCCGCGCCG
>NZ_BPWJ01000034.1:0-670 GCF_040362985.1 Duganella caerulea
CAGGTCGAGGTTGGTGGAGCGCGTCGGTTTCAGGTCCGGGTTGCCGCCGCTGCCCGAGCCATAACCCACCTTGGACACGTCGTCGCTGAGCTGCAGGACGGGATTCAGATCGCCGAAGTTCGGGCGGCGCAGGGTCTGGCCATAGTTGAAGCGCACCACGACGTCCTTGGATGGGTCGTAAATCAGCGTCATGCTGGGCAGGAACTTGCTGGTCGACTTGCTGGCACCGGACGGCGTGACCGCCTTGGTGGTGGCATCGACCTTGTAGAAACTCATGTCGGTATCGACCTTCACATAGCGCATGCCGAAATTGCCGCGCAGGCGATGGCCGAACACTTCATTCTGGGTATTCCCCATCACGAACAGGTTCTTCGTCTTTTCATCGACGTCGAACGTCTTCTGCAGGCTCAGCTTATCCGTCGTCAGGAAGTTCGCATCGGCCGCGTTGTACATCTTGCGCCATTCGTCGATATGGTCGCGGATGTAGTAGGCGTTCGGCTCCACCCAGGAGCGCGGAACATCCGAGATGTCCGTGCCGAAGTTCGAGTTGGTGGAGGAGTACGCCGCACCCAGCGAGGCCAGGTTGCGGCCCAGGAAGGCCGATTGGTTGCGGTTGGCCTCGGACGCCTTGCGGTCGTCGTAGCGCGCGCCGAACTGGACCGTCTGCAGC
>NZ_BPWJ01000035.1:0-670 GCF_040362985.1 Duganella caerulea
GCTGCAGACGGTCCAGTTCGGCGCGCGCTACGACGACCGCAAGGCGTCCGAGGCCAACCGCAACCAATCGGCCTTCCTGGGCCGCAACCTGGCCTCGCTGGGTGCGGCGTATTCCTCCACCAATTCGAACTTCGGCACGGACATCTCGGATGTTCCGCGCTCGTGGGTGGAGCCGAACGCCTACTACATCCGCGACCATATCGACGAATGGCGCAAGATGTACAACGCGGCCGACGCGAACTTCCTGACGACGGACAAGCTGAGCCTGCAGAAGACGTTCGACGTCGATGAAAAAACGAAGAACCTGTTCGTGATGGGGAATACCCAGAACGAGCTGTTCGGCCATCGCCTGCGCGGCAATTTCGGCATGCGCTATGTGAAGGTCGATACCGACATGAGCTTCTACAAGGTTGATGCCACCACCAAGGCGGTCACGCCGTCCGGTGCCAACAAGTCGACCAGCAAGTTCCTGCCCAGCATGACGCTGATTTACGACCCATCCAAGGACGTCGTGGTGCGCTTTAACTATGGCCAGACCCTGCGCCGCCCGAACTTCGGTGATCTGAATCCCGTCCTGCAGCTCAGCGACGACGTGTCCAAGGTGGGTTATGGCTCGGGCAGCGGCGGCAACCCGGACCTGAAACCGACGCGCTCCACCAACCTCGACCTG
>NZ_BPWJ01000036.1:0-584 GCF_040362985.1 Duganella caerulea
GATCTGAATCCCGTCCTGCAGCTCAGCGACGACGTGTCCAAGGTGGGTTATGGCTCGGGCAGCGGCGGCAACCCGGACCTGAAACCGACGCGCTCCACCAACCTCGACCTGACGGGCGAGTGGTACTTCCAGAAGGACAGCGCGCTGTACGGCACGCTGTTCAAGCGCAAGATCGACGGCTTGATCGTGAGCCTGCGCCACAAGGTGCACGTCGATCCGGCCAACGACCCGTTCCGCAACTCGACCTCGGGCGGCGACCATACGAACGGCTATGACTACGTCATCAACTCGCCGGTCAACGCCTCCAACGGCGACATCAAAGGCGCCGAGGTTGGCTTGGTCTACTTCCCGAAAGGGCTGCCGAGCCTGCTGGACGGCCTGGGCATCCAGGGCAGCTATACGCGACTGACCTCGTCGCAGAACGTGCCTGACGCGAATGATGCCGGTGTCATCGTCTCGCAGCTCGAGACACCGTTCTTCGGCGTGTCGCACAGCTCCTACAACGCCACGCTGGCTTACGAAAAGGGTCCGGTCAGCGCGCGCTTGTCCTATGTATGGCGCTCCGCCTTCCTGGCCAAGAACGA
>NZ_BPWJ01000037.1:0-486 GCF_040362985.1 Duganella caerulea
GGCGGCAGCAATGGCGGTTCGACCGGCGGCGCCGGCGGCATGAGCGGCGCGGCAACCGGCAGCAACGGCGGCGACGGCGGCATGACCGGTAACGCGGGCAGTGCAAGCGGCGGCAACGGCGGCATGGCCGGCATGGGCGGTTCGGGCGCTGCGGGCGGCATGGCCGGCAGCGGCTCGGGTGCTGCCACCAGCCGCGGCACTGGCGGCGGCGCGGTCACCGGTTCGGCATCGTCGTCCAATAGCGCCGGCACGCCCGGCGGCTCCGAGACCACGCCCGCCACGCCGCCCGCGCAGACCTCGACAGGCGGCAGCGGCTCGGGCACCGGCGGCGCCGGCACTTCCGGCAACGCGACCAGCAGCACCGGCACCGCCACCGGCGGCGCGGGCGGTGCCGGTGCGGCGGGCGGGACCAGCGGCGCGGGCGCGGCGGGCACGGGCGGCAGCAATACCGCCGGTAACGGCGCGGCCGGCGGTGCGGCCACCAGT
>NZ_BPWJ01000038.1:0-305 GCF_040362985.1 Duganella caerulea
ATGCATTAAGCTAACTGATACTAATTGCCCGTACGGCTTGTCCCTATAACCTTAGCAGGTTATGGTGAATGAGAAGTATGTTGGAACGTTCGTTGATACAACTTCATTACCTAAATATTTACTGCATAAACGATATAAATCGTTTATAATACTTCCTCCAGATTCTTGGCGGCGCGGAAAAAGACGCGACGCTAGTACAAGTCAATGCCTGATGACCATAGCAAGTTGGTCCCACCCCTTCCCATCCCGAACAGGACCGTGAAACAACTCTGCGCCGATGATAGTGCTGCAACCAGTGTGAAAGT
>NZ_BPWJ01000039.1:0-295 GCF_040362985.1 Duganella caerulea
AAGTTCTTTAAAAATTAACAGTCGATAAGTGTGGACGTTTGATGAAAGTGCACAGCAGACTAGTTCTGCTGATACTTAAAATATCAAATGTTCACAAGAAGTAATGAAATAGGCGCTATGAAAATAGTGGCCTGTCAGTATTTTGAGTGAGCGACCCGTCAGCAATGACGGTGCTACGAAAGTAGCAAATAAACAGAGATTAAACTGAAGAGTTTGATCCTGGCTCAGATTGAACGCTGGCGGCATGCCTTACACATGCAAGTCGAACGGCAGCGCGGGGCAACCTGGCGGCGAG
>NZ_BPWJ01000040.1:0-255 GCF_040362985.1 Duganella caerulea
CATTACCCATCGCATTCGCCTGTCGGCGCTTGCGATCAATAAAAATTTACTTACTTCTTCCAGATTGTTAAAGAACGTACAGCACTTGATCTCTAAAAGATCAAACCTAAATCGCAACCAGTAACGGCTGACTTACGTTTGAACTTTTGGTGGAGGATGACGGGATCGAACCGACGACCCCCTGCTTGCAAAGCAGGTGCTCTCCCAGCTGAGCTAATCCCCCATGGGTATTGCATAAAACTGGTAGGGCTGGTT
>NZ_BPWJ01000041.1:0-248 GCF_040362985.1 Duganella caerulea
TTAAGCTAACTGATACTAATTGCCCGTACGGCTTGTCCCTATAACCTTAGCAGGTTATGGTGAATGAGAAGTACGTTGAAACGTTCGTTGATACAACTTCATTACCCCATTACTTACTGATTCCAGATTCGGAGCGTCGCTGAAAGCGTCGCTCGTACAAGTCAATGCCTGATGACCATAGCAAGTTGGTCCCACCCCTTCCCATCCCGAACAGGACCGTGAAACAACTCTGCGCCGATGATAGTGCT
>NZ_BPWJ01000042.1:0-230 GCF_040362985.1 Duganella caerulea
CATTACCCATCGCATTCGCCTGTCGGCGCTTGCGATCAATAAAAATTTACTTACTTCTTCCAGATTGTTAAAGAACGTACAGCACTTGATCTCTAAAAGATCAAACCTAAACCTCGTGGCTTACGTTTGAACTTTTGGTGGAGGATGACGGGATCGAACCGACGACCCCCTGCTTGCAAAGCAGGTGCTCTCCCAGCTGAGCTAATCCCCCATGGGTATTGCATAAAACT
>NZ_BPWJ01000043.1:0-225 GCF_040362985.1 Duganella caerulea
ATGCATTAAGCTAACTGATACTAATTGCCCGTACGGCTTGTCCCTATAACCTTAGCAGGTTATGGTGAATGAGAAGTATGTTGGAACGTTCGTTGATACAACTTCATTACCCCATTACTTACTGATTCCAGATTCGGAGCGCCGCTGAAAGCGTCGCTCGTACAAGTCAATGCCTGATGACCATAGCAAGTTGGTCCCACCCCTTCCCATCCCGAACAGGACCGT
>NZ_BPWJ01000044.1:0-219 GCF_040362985.1 Duganella caerulea
AACCAGCCCTACCAGTTTTATGCAATACCCATGGGGGATTAGCTCAGCTGGGAGAGCACCTGCTTTGCAAGCAGGGGGTCGTCGGTTCGATCCCGTCATCCTCCACCAAAAAGTTCAAACGTAAGTCAGCCGTTACTGGTTGCGATTTAGGTTTGATCTTTTAGAGATCAAGTGCTGTACGTTCTTTAACAATCTGGAAGAAGTAAGTAAATTTTTATT
>NZ_BPWJ01000045.1:0-214 GCF_040362985.1 Duganella caerulea
CCGCGCTGCCGTTCGACTTGCATGTGTAAGGCATGCCGCCAGCGTTCAATCTGAGCCAGGATCAAACTCTTCAGTTTAATCTCTGTTTATTTGCCGATTTCTCGGCACCGTGATTTCTCACGGGTCGCTCACTCAAAATACTGACAGGCTGCTTCTTGCGAAGCATCCTATATTTTTTGTGAACATTTGATATTTTAAGTATCAGCAGAACTAG